>NZ_JBHSRJ010000008.1:0-418500 GCF_042658885.1 Nocardioides hankookensis
ACTTGCATGTGTTAAGCACGCCGCCAGCGTTCGTCCTGAGCCAGGATCAAACTCTCCGTTGAAAACAACACCCACACCCAACCGAAGCCAGATGCGGAAAAAGAGATGCCTGACAGACGACACTGACAAAATTGTCAGAATCATTGTCAAAGAAACCGTTCAACCGATCCACCCCAAGGGGCTTCACAGAAGACGGGGCATAACAAACTAATTCGTCGACTATGACACACTGTTGAGTTCTCAAACATCACACGCACACCGAAGTAGACCCTGTTCGGGGCCGCCTCCGGGGCAACCTGCAAAAACTTACCGGTTCCGATCCACCCCGTCAACTCGGGGGCCGATCCTCACTGGTGCCGGGCGCGCGACAAGACCCTTCGGTGTGGCCTTGCGGCCCGAGGGCGTCGCTCGCGACGACAAGAAGAACGTTAGCAGCGGGTGACGACGAAGCCAAAATCGGGTCACGATCGGGGGCGCAGGGGTGGCGCCGGACGGTAGGCGGACACGCTCCGCTCCCCCGTGATCCAGAACCGCCAGGGCCGCTCAGCTGCGGCGCGGAGACCGACGCGCGGCCCCGTCGAGACGTCGTCGACGGCGTCTCCGAGCGTGAGCCGGACGGGACCCGCGGTCAGGTCGACGCCGTCGTCCTCGAGGGTGATGCCGAGCGCCTTGCACAGACGCGCCGGGCCTCGAGCGAGGTCGCGGTCGGAGGCGCCGGGACGGCGCTCCCGGGCCAGCTCGATGCCCTCGACGACCTCGCCGGCGCGGAGCAGGACGGCGCTGGGCCGGCCCTCGGGACCGCAGACGACGTTGCAGCACACGTGCATGCCGTAGGTGAAGTAGCAGTAGAGCCGGCCGGCCGGGCCGAACATGACGGCGTTGCGACGTGTCATCCCGCGGAACGCGTGCGAGCCCGGGTCGTCGGGTCCGTCGTACGCCTCGACCTCGGTGATCCGGACGGCCACCTCTCCCCGGCGCAGCACGGCGCCGAGGAGGCGAGGCGCCTCCTCGAGGACGGGGCCCGAAAGATCAGGCAAGCCGTGCCCGATGTGCCTCGACGACGGTCGTCAGCTCGGACAGCTGGTCGCGCACCCGCTGCGGGGCGGTGCCGCCGCGACCGACGCGGGACGCGACCGACCCCTCGATCGTCAGGACCTCGCGGACCGCGGGAGTGAGGGACGGCGAGATCTCGGCGAACTGCTCGTCGCTGAGCTCGTCGAGCTCGATGCCGAGCTCCTCGCAGCGGCGGACGCAGGCGCCCGCGACCTCGTGGGCGACGCGGAACGGGACGCCCTCGCGCACCAGCCACTCGGCGATGTCGGTGGCGAGCGAGAAGCCCTGCGGAGCGAGCTCGGTCATCCGGGCGCTGTTGAACGTGAGGCTGGCGACCATGCCGGTGAACGCGGGGAGCAGGACCTCGAGGGTGTCGACGGAGTCGAAGACCGGCTCCTTGTCCTCCTGGAGGTCGCGGTTGTAGGCGAGCGGGAGCGCCTTGAGGGTGGCCAACAGGCCGGCCAGGTTGCCGATCAGGCGACCGGCCTTGCCGCGCGCGAGCTCGGCGATGTCGGGGTTCTTCTTCTGGGGCATGATGCTCGACCCCGTCGACCAGGAGTCGTGCAGCGTCACGAAGTCGAACTCGCGGGTCGACCAGAGGATGACCTCCTCGGCGAACCGGCTGACGTCGACGCCGATCTGCGCGGTGACGAAGGCGAACTCGGCGACGAAGTCGCGAGCCGCGGTGCCGTCGATCGAGTTGGCGGTCGAGCCGGTGAAGCCGAGCTCGGCGGCGACACCCTCCGGGTCGAGGCCGAGACTGGAGCCGGCGAGCGCGCCAGCGCCGTACGGCGAGTCGGCGGCCACCCGGGCGTCCCAGTCGCGGAGCCGGCCGACGTCGCGCAGCAGCGGCCAGGCGTGGGCGAGCAGGTGGTGCGAGAGCAGCACCGGTTGGGCGTGCTGGAGATGGGTGCGGCCGGGCATCACGACGTCGAGGTGGTCGCGGGCCTGGACGGTGAGGGCGTCGACGAGGTCGAGGACCCGCTCGGCGATCTCCGCCGCGTGGTCGCGCAGGAAGACCTTGAACAGCGTGGCGATCTGGTCGTTGCGGCTGCGGCCGGCGCGGAGGCGGCCACCGACCTCGGCACCGACCTCCTCGACCAGGAGCCGCTCGAGAGCACCGTGGACGTCCTCGTCCGAAGGGTCGGGGTGCAGCTCGCCGGCCGCGTACCGCTGGCCCAGGACGTCGAGGCCGCGCAGCAGCTCGACGTGGTCGGCGTCGGTGAGCAGGCCGGCCCGGTGCAGGGCGTTGGCGTGGGCACGCGAGCCCGCGAGGTCGTACGGCGTGAGCCGCCAGTCGAAGTGGGTCGAGCGCGAGAGCGCGTCGAGCTCGGGCGACGGGCCGCCCGCGAAGCGCCCGCCCCACAGCTTGCCGGTGTTGGTGCCGCCGGCGTTGTTCTCGCTCATGCCACTCCCAGGATCTGCCGCACTGCGGCTCTCATCATCGTCGTCAGGTTGTCGTTGGCGGCGGTGCCGTCGGCGTCGAGCGCGTCGGCGGACCACCAGGCCGCCTGGTCGATGGTCCCGCGCTCGATCGGCTCGAGGCCGTCGAAGTGCAGGCCGCCGGCGTCGTCGAGGCGGAGCGCGTAGAACGTCTGGTCCTGCACGAGGTGCCAGAAGCCCCAGTCGAACTCGGCGATCTCGTGGCCGACCGGTTCTCCCAGCTCGTCGGGCGAGACCTCGATCCCGGTCTCCTCGCGCATCTCGCGGGCCGCGGCGTGGGTGAGCGGTTCGTCGTGGTCGGCACCGCCGCCGATGCTGAACCAGTACGTCACGTCCGGCGCGGCCGGGTCCCACCCGTGGAGCAGCAGGACCTCGCCGGCGCCGTTCACGGGCAGCACCCGCGCGGTGGTGCGGTGCCGTACGACGCGTCCGCCCATCAGTCGGTGCCGAACTCCATGGCGGCGTAGTCGAGGGCCTCGTCCTCGCCGGCCTCCTGCTGGGCGGCCGGGTTGCGGGCGATCCGGTCTGCTCCTCCGGCCTCGATCTCGCCGAAGAGGGTGCCGTTCTCGACGAGAACCTGGCCCTGGTCGAGCGGCTGCGCGGCGTACGCCTCGAGCTTCCAGCGCGAGTCCGCGATGTCGAGGTTGCGCATCGTGAGCTGGCCGATCCGGTCGTTGGGGCCGAAGGCGGCGTTCTCGGTGCGCTCCATCGAGAGCTTGTCGGGGTGGTAGGAGAAGTTCGAGCCGTCGGTGCGCAGGACGGTGTAGTCCTCGCCGCGGCGCAGCCGCAGCGTCACCTCGCCGGTGACGAGCGAGGCGATCCAGCGCTGGATCGACTCGCGGATCATCAGGGCCTGCGGGTCCAGCCAGCGGCCCTCGTAGAGCAGCCGGCCGAGCTGGCGGCCCTGGGCGTGGTAGTTGGCGATCGTGTCCTCGTTGTGGATCGCGTTGAGCAGGCGCTCGTACGACGTCCACAGCAAGGCCATCGCCGGCGCCTCGTAGATGCCGCGGGACTTGGCCTCGATGATGCGGTTCTCGATCTGGTCGGACATGCCCAGGCCGTGCCGGCCGCCGATCAGGTTGGCCTCGTGGACGAGCGCGACCGGGTCGTCGTAGCGGACGCCGTTGATCGCGACCGGGCGGCCCTGCTCGAAGCGGACGGTGACGTCCTCGGTGTCGATGGCGACGTTGGGGTCCCAGAACTTCACGCCCATGATCGGCTCGACGGTCTCGAGCGACACGTCGAGGTGCTCGAGCGTCTTGGCCTCGTGGGTGGCGCCCCAGATGTTGGCGTCCGTGGAGTACGCCTTCTCCTGGC
This sequence comes from Nocardioides hankookensis, assembly GCF_042658885.1. NCBI lineage: Bacteria > Bacillati > Actinomycetota > Actinomycetes > Propionibacteriales > Nocardioidaceae > Nocardioides > Nocardioides hankookensis. Next base: position 3,814 of record NZ_JBHSRJ010000008.1, read on the forward strand.
TGTCGCGGTAGGGCAGGTTGTTGTCGGTGAGCCACTGGCTCATCTCGTGGCGCCCGCCGAGCTCGGTGACGAAGTCGGCGTCGAGCCACGGCTTGTAGATCCGCAGGTCCGGGTTGGCCAGCAGGCCGTAGCGGTAGAACCGCTCGATGTCGTTGCCCTTGAACGTCGAGCCGTCGCCCCAGATGTCGACGCCGTCCTCGTGCATCGCACGCACCAGCATCGTGCCGGTCACGGCGCGGCCGAGCGGCGTGGTGTTGAAGTAGATGCGCGCGCCGGAGCGGATGTGGAAGGCACCGCACGCGATCGCGGCCAGGCCCTCCTCGACGAGCGGGCGGCGGCAGTCGACCGCGCGGGCGATCTCCGCGCCGTACTGGACCGCACGGTCCGGGACGCCGCTGATGTCGGGCTCGTCGTACTGGCCGATGTCGGCGGTGTAGGTGCAGGGCACGGCGCCCTTGGACCGCATCCAGGCCACGGCGACCGACGTGTCGAGCCCTCCCGAGAACGCGATGCCGACGCGTTCGCCGACGGGGAGGGACGTCAGGACCTTGCTCACGGGGAATCTTCCTTCTGGTGGTGGGTGTCGGCGAGGGCGAGGAACCGCCGGGCGAGGTCGTCGCCCCCGCTGGGCTCCCGGCCGATCACGAGGACGGTGTCGTCGCCGGCGATGGTGCCGAGGACCTCGGGGAACTCTGCCTTGTCGAAGGCGGAGGCCAGGAACTGGGCGGCGCCGGGCGGGGTGCGCAGCACGACCAGGTTGGCGCTGGCGTCGGCGCTGACGAGCAGCTCACCGCACAGCCGGGCCAGCCGGGCCGCTGCAGCAGCGGTCTCCCCCGGCGCCGCGGGTCGTCGGTCGCCGCCCTCGGCGGGGACGGCGTAGACGAGCGCGCCGGACGCCGTACGGACCTTGACGGCGTCGAGCTCGACCAGGTCGCGCGACAGGGTGGCCTGGGTGACGCGCAGGCCGCTCTCGGCGAGGAGGTCGGCGAGGTCGCCCTGGGAGCGCACCTCGTGCTGGGTGACGATCTCGACGATCCGCTGGTGGCGGGCGTTCTTGGTCGTGGGGCGGAGGGCGGTGTTCATCGCAGCTCCTCGGCCAGGAAGGCCAGGATCGCCTTCTGGGCGTGCCGCCTGTTCTCGGCCTCGTCCCAGACGACGCTCTGCGGCCCGTCCAGCACCTCGGCATCGATCTCCTTGCCGCGGTACGCCGGCAGGCAGTGCATGGCGATCGCGTCGGGCTTGGCCTGCTCGAAGAGCGTCGTCGTCAGGGAGTACGGCGCGAAGACCTCGGCGCGGGCCGCGGCCTCGTCCTCCTTGCCCATCGAGATCCAGGTGTCGGTGACGACGGCGTCGGCGCCGGTCACGGCCGCGACCGGGTCGGGCTCGAGCACGGCCGACCCGCCCGTGGTCGCGGCGATCGCCGAGGCCCGGTCGACCATCGTGGCGTCGGGCGCGTAGCCCTCGGGCGAGCTGACGCGGACGTGCATCCCGGCGGTGGCGCCGGCGAGCAGCCAGGAGTTGCCCATGTTGCAGGCGCCGTCGCCGACGAACGCGACGGTGAGGCCGGCGAGCTGCTGCTTGTGCTCCTGGATGGTGAGCAGGTCCGCGAGCAGCTGGCAGGGGTGGAAGTCATCCGTGAGCGCGTTGACCACCGGGACGCCGGAGTGCTCGGCCATCTCCTCGAGGTGGGCCTGCGCGTAGGTGCGCCACACGATCATCGAGGCCTGGCGACCGAGGACGCGGGCGACGTCGTGCACGGACTCCCGGACGCCGATGCCGGCGAGCGCGCCGTCCACCAGCATGGGGAAGCCTCCGAGCTCGGCGATGCCGGCCGCGAAGGACGCCTGGGTGCGCAGCGTCTGCTTGTCGAAGATCATCGCGACCGTGCGCGGACCGGCCAGCGGCTTCGCGTCGTACGGCGCGTGCTTGAGCTCGGCCGCGAGCGCGAGGACCTGCGCCTGCTCGGCCGGGGTCAGGTCGTCGTCGGCGAGGAAGTGCCTGAGCTGGGCGTTCATGCCATCGCCTCGTCGAGGATCTTGGGCCAGGCCTCGAGGAACGCGTTGACGTCGTCCTCGGTCAGCACGAGCGGCGGTGCGAGCCGGATCCGTCGCGGGGTGGCGTTGTTGACGATGAACCCGGCCTCCAGGGCCGCGGCCGCGACCTCGGCGGACACGTCGGCGGCCAGCTCCAGGCCGACGAAGAGCCCGTCGCCCCGGACCTCGGTGACGCGCGGGTCGACGGCAAGGCCGTCGCGGAGCTTCTGGCCGAGCACGGTGACGTGCTCCAGCAGGTCCTCGTCCTCGATGGTGCGGATGACGGCGAGCGCGGCCGCGCAGGCGACCGGGTTGCCGCCGAACGTGGTGCCGTGGTTGCCGGGCTCGAGCAGTGTGCCCGCGTCGCCCAGGCCGATGCACGCGCCGATCGGGAACCCGCCGCCAAGGCCCTTGGCGACGGTGACGACATCGGGCCGCACGCCGGTCCCCAGGTGCGCGAACCAGGCGCCCGTGCGCCCCATGCCCGACTGGATCTCGTCGAGCCAGAGCAGCGCGCCGTGCTCGTCGGCGACCGCGCGGGCCGCGGCGAGGTAGTCCTCGGGAGGCACGACGACACCGGCCTCGCCCTGGATCGGCTCGAGCAGGATCGCGGCGGTCTCGTCGGTGACGGCGGCGGCGAGCGCGTCGGCGTCGCCGTACGGGACGAAGGTGACGTCGCCGGGCAGGGGCTCGAACGGCGTGCGGTAGGCCTCCTTGGAGGTCAGCGCCAGGGCGCCCATCGTGCGGCCGTGGAAGCTGCCCTCGGCGACGACGACGTGCGTGCGGCCGGTGCGGCGGGTCAGCTTGAACGCGGCCTCGTTGGCCTCGGTGCCGGAGTTGGTGAAGAACACCTTGCCCTCCCCCGGCTCCAGGCCGAGCAGGGTCAGCAGCTTCTCCGCCAGCTCGACCTGCGGCGCGCTGGTGAAGAAGTTGGAGATGTGTCCGAGGGTGCCCAGCTGGCTCGTCACGGCGTCGACGATGGCCGGGTGGGCGTGGCCGAGGGCGTTGACGGCGATGCCGCCGAGGAGGTCGACGTACTCCTTGCCGTCGGTGTCCCAGACGTGCGCGCCCTCACCGCGGGCGAGAACCAGCTTCGGCGGGCCGAAGGTGTTCATCACGCTGGCGGCGTACCGCTCTGCGTAGTCGCTCACTGGGAGTCCCTCGCCTTCCGGGTCTTCGTGTCGACGCCGGGCAGGACCTGGGTGCCGACGCCTTCCTTGGTGAACAGCTCGAGCAGCACGGCGTGCTCCTCGCGGCCGTCGACGACGGTCGCGCGGGGTACGCCGCCCTGGACCGCCTGGAGGCAGGCGTTCATCTTCGGGATCATCCCGGAGGCGAGCGTCGGGATGATCTCGGCGAGCGCCTCCGGGCCGATCTCGCCGATGACGTCGTCGGAGTCCGGCCAGTCGAGGTAGAGGCCTTCGACGTCGGTGAGGACGAGCAGCTTCTCGGCCTTCAGGGCCACCGCGAGCGACGCGGCGGCGGAGTCGGCGTTGACGTTGTGGACGCGGCCGTGGACGTCGGGGGCCACGCTGGAGACGACCGGGATCCGGCCGGCCTCGATGAGGTCGAGGACCGACTCGGGGCGGACGTGCTTGACCTCGCCGACGAGGCCGAGGTCGACCTCCTCGCCGTCGACGACCGTGTTGGTCGGCTCGGCCGTGAACAGGCCGGCGTCCTCACCGGAGCAGCCGACCGCCAGCGGACCGTGCTCGTTGATGAGACCGACGAGCTCGCGCTGGACCTGGCCGACGAGCACCATGCGGACGACGTCCATCGCCTCGGGGGTGGTGACGCGCAGGCCGCCGCGGAACTCGGACTCGATGCCGAGCCGGTCGAGCATGGTCGAGATCTGCGGGCCGCCGCCGTGCACGACGACCGGCTTGAAGCCGGCGAACCGCAGGAAGGCGATGTCCTCGGCGAAGGCACGCTTCAGGGTGTCGTCGGTCATGGCGTTGCCGCCGTACTTCACCACGACGATCTTGCCGTGGTACTTCTTCAGCCACGGCAGCGCGGCCGCGAGCGTGCGGGCCTTCGCCGGGTCGGGCTTGGACGGGTCGTGGTGGATGTGTTCGATGCTCATGAGGAGTACGCGCTGTTCTCGTGGACGTAGGCGTGGGTCAGGTCGTTGGTCCAGACGGTCGCCCGCTCGGAGCCGGCCTTGAGGTCGATGGTCACGCTCACCTCGCGGGGCTTCAGGTCGACGGTCTCGGGGTCGGCGTGCGGGGTCGACTGCTTGCAGACCCAGACGCCGTTCATGGCGACGTCGAGGTCGGCCGGGTCGAAGGCGGCCTGCGTCGTACCGATGCTGGCGAGGACGCGCCCCCAGTTGGGGTCGTTGCCGAAGACCGCTGCCTTGAAGAGGTTGGAGCGGGCGACGCTGCGGCCGACCTCGACCGCCTCGTCCTCGGTCGCCGCGTTGAGCACGGTGATCGCGATCTCGTGGTCGGCACCCTCGGCGTCGCGCAGCAGCTGCATCGCGAGGTCGGTGCAGGCCTGGGTGAGCGCCTCGGTGAAGTCCGGCAGCGACGGGGTGATGCCGCTGGCGCCGCTGGCCAGGACCGTGACCGTGTCGTTGGTGGACATGCAGCCGTCGGAGTCGAGCCGGTCGAAGCTGACCCGGGTGGCCGCCCTGAGGGCGGTGTCGAGGTCGGCGGCCGGCACCACGGCGTCGGTGGTGAGCACGACGAGCATGGTGGCGAGCTGGGGTGCGAGCATGCCGGCGCCCTTCGCCATCCCGCCGATCGACCAGCCGGCGCCCTCGACGACGACCTGCTTGCTGACCGAGTCGGTGGTCATGATCGCCTCGGCGGCCTGCTGGCCGCCGTCGGTCGCGAGGACGTCGTACGCCGCGGTCGCGCCGGCGAGCACCTGCTCACGGCTGTTGGTGAGGCCGATCAGGCCGGTCGAGCAGACGACGACGTCGAGCGCGCCGATGCCCAGCCTGTCGGCGACGGTCTCCGCGACCGCGTGCGTCGTCTGGAAGCCCTCGGGGCCGGTGTAGCAGTTGGCACCACCGGAGTTGAGGAAGACCGCGCGGACGGTGCCGTCCTTGACGACCTCCTGGCTCCAGAGCACGGGGTTGGCCTTGCAGCGGTTGGCGGTGAAGACGCTGGCGGAGTCGTAGGTCGGCCCGTCGTTGACGACGAGCGCGACGTCCTTGGCGCCGGTGGACTTGAGGCCGGCGGCGACGCCGGCGGCCCGGAAACCTGCGGGGGCGGTGATCATGGGGCGATTCCTACGGTCGTGAGGCCCAGGCCTTCGTCGAGGCCGAGCGCGAGGTTCATGCACTGGACGGCAGCGCCGGCGGTGCCCTTGGACAGGTTGTCCACGGCACCGACGGCGACGAGTCGTCGCGCGTCCTCGTCGACCGTGACCTGGAGGTGGACCGCGTTGGAGCCCATCACCGACTTGGTCTGGGGCCACTGGCCCTGCGGCAGCAGGTGGATGAACGGCTCGTCGGCGTACGCCTTGGCGTAGACGTCGTAGGCCTCGTCGGCCGAGAGGTCGGACGTGAGCCTCGCCGAGCAGGTCGCGAGGATGCCGCGCGGCATCGGCACGAGGAGCGGCGTGAAGCTGACCGCGACGGTGCCCTCGACGAGCTTCGAGAGGTTCTGGGTGATCTCGGGGGTGTGCCGGTGGACGCCGCCGACGCCGTACGCGCTGGCGTTGCCCATGACCTCGCTGCCGAGCAGGTGCGGCTTGGCGGCCTTGCCGGCGCCGCTGGTGCCGGAGGCGGCGACCACGGTGACGTCGGGCTCGATGATCCCGGCCGCGACGGCCGGGGCCAGCGTCAGGCTCGAGATGGTCGGGTAGCAGCCGGGGACGGCGACGCGGGTCGCGCCGCGCAGCAGGTCGCGCTGGCCGGGGAGCTCGGGCAGGCCGTAGGGCCAGGTGCCGGCGTGCTCGCCGCCGTAGAACTTCGCCCAGGCTGCGGGATCGGCGAGCCGGAAGTCGGCGCCGCAGTCGATCACGACGGACTGGTCGCCGAGCTCGGCGGCCACGGCGCCTGACTGGCCGTGCGGCAACGCGAGGAACACCACATCGTGACCGGCGAGGGTTTCGACGGTCGTCTCCTCGAGCACCCTGTCGGCCAGGGGCACGAGGTGCGGCTGCAGGGCACCGAGCGGCTGACCGGCGTTCGACGCCCCGGTGAGGGCGCCGATCTCGACGTCCGGATGGGCGAGGAGAAGGCGCAGCAGCTCACCTCCGGCGTACCCGCTGGCTCCGGCGACGGCCACACGCTTCCTGGTCATGTGCATGACTATACACATCCTTGCATGTTCATTTGCACCGGGGTCCGTAAGTCAGGTGCACCGGGTCCGGCCCCGTGGCTACGTTGGCCCCATCATGACGAGACTCGACTTCGCCGACTACCTCCGCCACCTCGAGAGCGACTCGGCGCGCTTCCGTGAGGTGCTGGCCGACTGCGACCCCGACGCGCGGGTGCCGGGGTGCCCCGACTGGACCGCGGCCGACCTGCTCTGGCACCTCGCCCGCGTGCAGTGGTTCTGGGGCACCACGATCCGCACCCGTCCCGCACCGCCCGAGGGCGACGATGACGACGAGGTCGCCGGCCCCGAGCGCCCGGCGTCGTACGACGGCCTGCTGGCGGCGTACGACGAGTACTCGGCGCTGCTGGTCTCGGAGCTGCGCGCCGCCGACCCCGCCGAGCCGGCCTGGAGCTGGTCGACCGAGCAGACCGTCGGGTTCACCTACCGCCGACAGGCGCACGAGGCGCTGATCCACCGGCTGGACGCCGAGCAGACCGCCGGCCAGGTGACCGCGCTCGACCCGGTGCTGGCCACCGACGGCGTCGACGAGTGCCTCGACATCATGTTCGGGGGTGCCCCGCCGTGGGGCGCGTTCGCGCCGCTCCCCCACTTCGTGCGCATCGACGTCACCGACCAGGACGAGTCGGTCTGGGTGCAGCTGGGCAGGTTCACCGGCACCGACCCCGACGGCGAGCACCACGACCTCGACGACATCCGCGTCGTACCGGCGCCGGAGTCCGAGGCCGACGCCGTGGTGAGTGGCCCGGCCGCCGCGCTCGACGCCTGGCTGTGGCGGCGGGGCGACGACAGCGACGTCCGGGTGACGGGCGCGCGCGACGTCTACGACCTCTTCCGGCTCGCGGTGAACCAGCCGATCACCTGATGGCTTCGAGGCTCGCTCCGCTCGCACCTCAACCGTCGGGGCTGCTGAAACCGATGTGAAGGCGATGCGAAACCGCGGCTCCTCACGATGAGGGCATGACACAAGTTCTTGACACCGACCTGGCCGTCGCGGCCTCCGGGCTGGTCAAGACCTTCGCGGACTTCCGAGCGGTCGACGGGATCGACCTCGAGGTGCGTCGCGGCGAGGTCTTCGGCGTGCTCGGCCCCAACGGCGCGGGCAAGACCACCACCCTCAAGATGCTCGCCACCCTGCTGCCGATGGACGGCGGCGAGGCCAGCATCTTCGGCGTCGACGTACGCCGCCACCCTCACATGATCCGTCAGCTCGTCGGCGTGACCGGGCAGTACGCCTCGGTCGACGAGAACCTCACCGGCTACGAGAACCTCTGGCTCTTCGGCCGGCTCCAGGGCCTCGCGTCCTCCCGGGCGAAGGCGACCGCGGCCGACCTGCTCGAGCGCTTCGGGCTCACCGAGGCCCGCGACAAGCAGATCTCGACCTTCTCCGGCGGCATGCGCCGCCGGTTGGACCTCGCAGCCAGCCTGATCTCGCAGCCGCCGCTGATCTTCCTCGACGAGCCGACCACCGGGCTCGACCCGCGCACCCGCGGCCAGATGTGGGACACCATCCGTGAGCTGGTCCGCGGCGGGAGCACCGTCCTGCTCACCACGCAGTACCTCGACGAGGCCGACCAGCTCGCGGACCGCATCGCGGTCATCGACCGTGGCATCAAGGTCGCAGAGGGCACCCCGGACGAGCTGAAGAGCTCGGTCGGCAGCTCGACGCTGCAGCTGCGGATGGAGCAGGCGTCCGACACGACCAGTGCCGCGGACGTCGTACGCCGCGTGCTCGGCGAGGAGCCCGTCCTCACCCCGGAGGCCGGCGGCATGAACGCCGCCCTCACCGACGCCAACCAGGCCGCGGACGTGCTGATCGCGCTGCGTCAGTCCGGCCTGTCGATCGCCTCCGCGACCGTCCAGAAGCCCACCCTCGACGAGGTGTTCATGGCCATCACCGGCCACGGCGCCGAGGACGAGACCCACACCACCCTGGAGGTGGCCTCATGAGCACCACCCTGCTTCCCGATCGCGAGACGACCGAGGTGCTCGACCGCACCATCGCGGTCCGTCCGACGCTGCGGGACACCGTCGACCAGAGCCTCGCGATGGCCTGGCGCGCGCTGAAGAAGATGCGCCGGAACCCCGAGCAGTTCTTCGACGTCACGATCCAGCCACTGCTCTTCACCGCGATGTTCGCCTTCATCTTCGGCGGCGGACTCGCCGGGTCCGTCCAGGACTACCTGCCCTGGCTGATCCCGGGCATCCTCGCCCAGACGGCGCTGACCGCCTGCATGGCGACCGGCACCCAGATGCGCGAGGACATGGACAAGGGCGTCTTCGACCGGTTCAAGTCCCTGCCGATCGCCCGCATCGTCCCGCTGGCCGGCCCGATGCTCGCCGACATCCTGCGCTACGGCATCGCCGCGACGCTCACACTGCTGACCGGGATGGCGATCGGCTACCGGCCCCAGGGCGGCGTCACCGGTGTCCTCGCCGGCTGGGCGCTGACCATCTTCGCGGGCTGGTCGCTGTCGTGGATGTTCGCGTGGCTCGGCACCGTCGCTCGGTCTGCCCAGGCGGTGCAAGGCATCGGGATGATGATCATGTTCCCGCTGACGTTCCTCTCCAACGTGTTCACCGACCCCGAGACGATGCCCGAGTGGCTGCAGAAGTTCGTCGCCATCAACCCGGTGTCACAGGTCGTCACCGCCTGCCGAGACCTGATCAACGACGGCGCCTTCACGGTGCACGTCGCCTGGGCGCTGCTCGGCTGCGTGGTCGTCGTCGCGATCTTCGCGCCGCTCGCCGTGCGGTCCTACTCCCGCAAAATTTGAGCCGTTACCCGAGCTCCGCCAGGAGGTCACCGACCTCCGGGCGGAGCTCGGGTGCGTTGCGGCCCTCGACGCTGGCGCGGAAGCGCGCCTCCTCCCCCGGCAGTGCCGCCTCCGCCAGCGCCAGCCCGGGCTCCCAGGCCAGGCTCGGCAGCTGGCGGTTGTAGCCGAAGCGGTCGGCGTACACGAGCAGGTGTACGGCGCGCGCCGCGCGGGCCGGGTCGGGCTCCTCGGACAGCTCCCAGAGCGCGAGCGCGAAGAGGATGGACCCGAAGACCGGGAAGTCCAGGAAGCCGATGGCGCCGTCGAGGATCCGGGGTGACTTCTCGAGCAGGTCGCGCCGCATCCTCTCGACCTCGTCGCGGCGGCGGTGGTGCACGTGGGCGGCGATCGCCGCGGCCTCGGCGTACAGCGTCCAGGGCTCGAAGCCGACGCTCGCCTCGAGCCCGGGGAAGCTGCGCGACGACAGGATTCGCGCCGCCTCCCGGTAGCCGCGCAGGCCCTGCTCGACGCGGCCCGCCGCGAGGTCGAGCTCCGGCCGGCCGCACAGCAGGATGATCGCCGCCCCGAAGATGCCGGTGGCGCCGTCGGACGCCTCGATCTCGTCGAAGATCCGCTGCGCCTCGTCGATCCGGCCGCCCTCCAGGGCTCCCATGGCCAGCACGGCCTTGAGCTGCGCGACGTCCTCGTCGGCACCGAGCGCGTCGAGCGTGGGGATGGCGAGCTGCGCGAACTCCATCGCCTCGGCCATCTCCCCCACCTGCATCGTGAGCCCGGCCAGCTGCGCGCGGACCAGCGCAGCGCTCCAGGGGCCGTCGGCATCGTCGGTGAGCGCGAGCGCCTGACGCCCACGCTCCTGCGCGACCTTGATCTCGCCCTGGTTCTCGTGGAACTGGCTCGACCACTGCAGCGCGAGCTGGGCGACGCGGCGGTCCGGGTCGTCGCACATGGCCTCGACCGCATCGAGGTGACCCTCCTCGACGGTCGCCCGTGCAGCGAGGAGCACGGTCGCCGAGATCCCGCTGCGGGAGCCCCGATCGCCGGGACCCAGCGCCTCGAGCCGGTCGAAGGCGCGCCCGACGGCGGAGTCGGTGAAGATCATCGAGTTGAAGGCGATCGCGACCAGCGTCGCGCGGAACGCGTCCTCGAGCTCGGGCGAGATCGTCGCGTCCGCGACGACGTCCTCGACGTCGGGTGCGACGTTGACCACCTTGAGGTGGCTGCCCTCGATGGTCCAGAAGTCCGAGAGGCAGGCCATCAGGACGACGACCGCGTCAGCGTCCCGGCCGCGCAGGCACCGACGGAGCAGGTCGACCAGGTTGCCCTCCTCCGCACGGATGGCGTTCATCGTGTCCACCTGCTCGGGACCGAACAGCCGTCCGGCGCAGCGGCGCGCGTACGCGACGCCCCAGTCCCGGAGCCGCTCGACCGTGTCGCCGTCGTCGCCGGCGCCGACGAGCTGCATCTGGCCGAACTCGCGCACCGTCTCCAGCAACCGGTAGCGGAGCTCGCCGCCCCCCTCGACGACCGTCACCAGCGACTGGTCGACCAGGTTGGCGAGCGCACCGAGGGCGTCGTCACCGACGACGGCCTCAGCGCCGTCGAAGGAGAACCCGTCGCGGAAGACCGAGAGCCGCCGCAGGGCGACGCGCTCCTGGTCGCGCAGCAGGTTCCAGCTCCAGTCGATGACGGCGAGCAGGGTCTGGTGACGCTCGGGCGCGTCGCGCGACCCGCCGCGCAGCAGCGTGAAGCGGTCCTCGATCCGCCGCTCGATCTCGACCACCGACATGACCCGCACCTTGGCAGCGGCGAGCTCGACGGCGAGGGGCAGGCCGTCGAGGCGGGCGACGAGCGATCGCACCTCCGCCTCGTCGAGGCGTACGCCGGGGCGGGCGGCCGTCGCGCGCTCGCGGAAGAGCTCCTCGGCGTCGTCCAGGCTCAGCTGCGGCAGCAGGTAGACCCGCTCGGCGGCGATGCCGAGCGGCGCGCGCGTCGTGGTCAGCACGCGCAGCGCCGGGGTGCGCTGCACCAGGACCGAGACGAGGTCGGCCACCGCCTCGACGAGGTGCTCGCAGTTGTCGAGGATCAGCAGGGCCGGGGTGGTGCCGACCTGGTCGACGACCCGGCTCAGCAGGTCGACGCGGCGGGTGACTGCCGCGTTCGGACGTCCGGCGGCGACCGACTCGCGGACCCCGAGGACGTCACCGACCTCCACGGCGACCCCGTCTGCCGAGGTCACGCCGGCCAGCTCGACGAAGTGCACGACCGGTTGCTCGGCCAGCCGACCCATCAGGTGGGCGAGGCGGGTCTTGCCGAGGCCGCCCGGGCCCACGATCGACGTGACCCGCGAGGCACGCATCATCTGCTCGAGCGCCACCACGTCGCCCTCGCGACCGATCAGCCGCGACGCCTCGTAGAGCAGGCCCTCGCGCACCGGTCGGTCGCGGGTGAGGAGCTCGGCGTACAGCGCCTGGATCTCGGGGCTCGGGTCGATGCCCAGCCGGTCGGAGAGCTCGGTGCGATAGCCCTCGTAGCGGTCCAGCGCGGCCGGGACGCCATGCACGCCGGCCACCGAGCGCAGCAGGGCGGCCACGACGTCGTCGTCGGGCTCCGCGCGCTCCAGGAGCGGCAGGGCAGCGACGTAGTCGCCGGCGGCGGCCAGCCGCAGCCCCTCGGGGCGCAGCGCCCACGCGTCGACGTCGGCGGCGGCCAGGGTGAGCCGGTAGCCACGGGCGGTCCGCTCGATCGCGTCCGCGCTGGTCGCGGACCGGGCCCGGGACACGACGACCTGGAGGGCCTTGGTGGGGTTGGCCGGGACGTCGTCGCCCCAGACCTCCTCGACCAGTGCCGTCTCCGACAGGCCGCGCGGTCCGGCGTCCACGAGGCTCCGGAGCAGGGCGTGGGTGCGCTCCCCCGGCACCGGCTCGCCGCGCCAGGTGACGTCGTCGAGGACCGTGAGCCGAGGGGCGCTCGGTCCGTCAGCGCTGGACGGCACCGGTCCGCTCGGCGGCGAGCGCCACGGCCGCGTCGCGCGCGGCCGTCGTCTCCTCCTCGGTGAGCGTGCGGTCGGGGGCCCGGAACCGCAGCGCGAACGCGAGCGACTTGCGCCCCTCGCCCACCTGCTCGCCGGTGAAGAGGTCGAAGAGCCGGATCGACTCGAGCAGATCCCCGGCACCCTCGCGGAGCGCCGCCTCGACGGCCGCGGTCGTGACGGACGCGTCGACCACGAGGGCGACGTCCTCCTTCGCGAGCGGGTACGTCGAGAACTCGGGCCCGGGCGTCACGTCGCGGGCCCGTCGCATCAGCAGGTCGAGGTCGACCTCCACCGCCGCACTGCGCGGCGGGAGCCCGAACGCCTGGCAGACCTTCGGGTGCAGCTCGCCGGCGTGCCCGAGCTCGACACCGTCGACGAGCACCTGGGCGCACCGGCCCGGGTGCCACGGCGCACGCGAGGCCGACACGACCTCGACCTCGACGCCGAGCTCGGTGCCCAGGCGGCGCACGATGCCGATCGCGTCGGACCAGCCCGCTGCGCGGCCCTCGCCCCACCAGCCGGCGCGCTCACGCTCGCCGGCCAGGACGACGGCGAGGTGCAGCGGCTGCTCCGGGATCGCCTCGAGCAGCTTGGCGAGCTCCGCCTCGGTCGGGCGCCAGTCGACGCCGTAGATCGGCGCCGGGCCCCGGTCGACCGGGAACGCGACGGTGCCGGTCTCGAACAGCGACACCCCGCCGGCGCCGCGGCCGATGTTGCGGGCGGCCGCCTTGAGCAGCCCCGGCAGCAGCGTGGTCGTGTACGACGGCTCCTCGCTGGAGAGCGGGTTGGCCAGCCGGACGGTCGAGCGCAGCACGTCGTCGGCGGGCAGCCCGAGAGCGTCGAACGCGGACTCGCCGACGAACGGGAAGCTGATCACCTCGACGCAACCGGCACCGGCCAGCATCCGGCCGACCCGGCGGCGCAGCCGCTGCTCGCGGGTGAGCCCGCGGCCGGCGGCCTCACGGGGCAGCACGGAGGGCACCTGGTCGTAGCCGACGATCCGGGCGACCTCCTCGACGAGGTCGAACGGGTCGCTGAGGTCCGGACGCCACGGCGGCGGCGTCGCGACCAGCGTGGTGTCGTGCTTGTCGAGCACGCAGCCGACGGCCTCGAGGTTGGCGACCGTGGTGGCGGCGTCGATCGGCATGCCGGTGACCCGCTCGGGCAGGTCGTAGGCCATCTCGATCGGCGCCTGCTGCGGCGGGATGCCGACGACCGTGACGCCCGGGTCGGCCGTGCCCCCGCCGTACGTCGTGAGCAGCTCGACCACGCGGTCGGCGGCCGCCTGGGTGACGACCGGGTCGACGCCGCGCTCGTTGCGCTTGCCGGCCTCGGAGGTGAGCTTGTGGCGCTTGCCGGTGCGGAACATCGAGGTGGCGTCCCAGTGGGCCGCCTCGACAAGCACGGACGTCGTGGTCGCGGACATCTCCGTGGTCTCGCCGCCCATGACGCCGCCGAGGCCGATGATGCCGGAGTCGTCGGTGACGACCAGGTCCTCGGGCGAGAGCGCACGATCGGTGCCGTCGAGGGTCGTCAGCCGCTCGCCGGCGGTGGCCCGCCGGACCCGGATCGGGCCGGTGAGCTTGTCCGCGTCGTAGCCGTGGATCGGACGGCCGATCTCGAGCATCACGTAGTTGGTGACGTCGACGGCGAGCGAGATCGGGCGCATCCCGGCCTGGCTCAGGCGCCGCACCATCCAGTCCGGCGACGGGGCGGCGGGGTCGAATCCGGTCACCGTGCGGGCGACGAAGACAGGGCAGCCTTCGGGGTCGTCGATCTCGACCGGGTAGCCGGCGCCGTTCGGCTCGGGGACCGAGCGGTCGGCCGGGTCGCGGTAGGGCGCGTCGTACGCCAGCGCGGCCTCGCGGGCGACGCCGCGCAGTGAGAGCGCGTACGCGCGGTCCGGGTTGATCTCGAACTCGATGACCTCGTCGTCCAGGCCGAGCACCGGGAACGCGCTGTCGCCGGGGGCACCGGCATCCGCCGGGAGCACGATGATGCCGTCGTGGTCCTCACCGAGGCCGAGCTCGCGGGCGGAGCAGATCATGCCGGCCGAGAGGTGGCCGTAGGTCTTGCGGGCGGAGATCTCGAAGTTGCCGGGCAGCACCCCGCCCGGGAGGACGGCGACGATCAGGTCGCCCGGCTGGAAGTTGTGGGCGCCGCAGACGATGCCCTGGGGCTCGCCGGTGCCGTTGGCGTCGCCGACGTCGACGGTGCACCAGTTGATCGTCTTGCCGTTCTTCTGCGGCTCGGGCTCCATCGTGAGCACCTTGCCGACGACGAGCGGACCGGTGATCTGGTCGCCGGGCTTCTCGATCGCCTCGAGCTTGAGCCCGAGCGCGGTCAGCCGGGCCGTGAGGTCCTCGGTCGTCACGTCGGCGGGCAGGTCGACGTACTCCCGGATCCAGGAGACAGGGGCCTTCATGTCGTCAGAGTTCCGTTCCGAATGCCGTGGTGAAGCGGATGTCGCCCTCGAAGAGCTCGCGCAGGTCCTCGATGCCGTGGCGGAACATCAGCGTGCGGTCGATGCCCATGCCGAAGGCGAAGCCGGTGTAGCGCTCGCTGTCGACGCCGCAGGCGGCCAGGACGCGCGGGTTGACGACGCCGCAGCCGCCCCACTCGATCCAGCCCTCGCCGCGACAGGTGCGGCACGGCGCGCCGTCGAGGACGCCGGCACCGCGGCAGACGAAGCAGACCAGGTCGACCTCGGCGCTCGGCTCGGTGAAGGGGAAGTACGACGGGCGGAAGCGCGTGTTGATGCCCTCGCCGAACATGGACGCGGCGAAGTGGTCGAGCGTGCCCTTGAGGTTGGCCATCGTGATGCCCTCGTCGATGGCCAGGCCCTCGACCTGGTGGAAGACGGGGCTGTGCGTGGCGTCGTACTCGTCGGTGCGGAACACGCGACCGGGGCAGACGACGTAGATCGGGGGCGTGCGGGTGAGCATCGTGCGCGCCTGCACCGGCGAGGTGTGGGTGCGCAGCACGAGGTGGTTGTCGGCGGGCTCGGTCCAGAACGTGTCCTGCATGGTCCGCGCCGGGTGGTCCGGGCCGAGATTGAGCGCGTCGAAGTTCAGCCACTCGGCCTCGATGACCGGGCCTTCGGCGACCTCCCAGCCCATCGCGACGAAGATGTCGGCGATCAGCTCGGCGCCCGTGGTGAGCGGGTGCCGGGCGCCGGTGGGCACCCGGTCGGTCGGCAGCGTGACGTCGACGGTCTCCTCGACGAGCATCCGCTCCTCGTGCTCGGCCTCGAGCACGGCCTGCCGCGCCGCGAGCGCCTGGTTGACGGCACCGCGTGCCTGGCCGATCCGCTGGCCGGCCTCCTTGCGGGCCTGCGGTGGCAGCGCGCCGATCTCGCGGTTGGCGAGGGCCAGCGGGGACCGGTCGCCCGTGTGGTCGATCCGCACCTGCTTCAGCTCCGCGAGGTCCTGCGCGGCCGCGATCGCCGCGAGGGCGGCGTCACGGGATGCCTCGACCTCCTCGGGCTTCAACGGGGTGACCTCCACGGGGTCGTAATCGGTGTTCGGTCCGGACACGGAGCGCCTCTCGCGTGACGATGGATACTGCCGAGTGCGAGTCTAGGGAGCCGGTCGCCGTCCCAGCGACCCGGTTCCCGGTCGTGGCTACCCTGCGCCGGTTGCGGGCAGCTCGACGTCGATCCGGGCGCCGCCGCCCTCGGCGTCGCCGATGGCGACGGTGCCGCCGTGTGCCTTGACCAGACCGTTGACGAGGTAGAGCCCGAGCCCGGAGCCACCGCGGCCGCCGCCGGTCCAGAACTTCGTGAACACCCGCCGCCGCATCTCGGGCGAGATCCCCTCGCCCTCGTCCTCCACACGGACCCGGACACCCGGCTCCTCGGCGGTCACGCTCACCCGGACGGCGCCGGAGCCGTGGCGTACGGCGTTCTCCACGAGGTTGGTCACCACCTGGGTGAACTTGTCGGGGTCGACGGTGATCTCGGGGAGGCTCTCGCCGATGTCGAGCTCGATCGGTCGGCTGGTGCCGGCCGCGACCGACTCGACGACCCGCCGCACCAGCACGCCGGCGTCGGACGGGCGCGGGTAGAGCTGGAGCCGTCCGGTGTCGATGCGGGCGACGTCGAGCAGCTCGGCGATCAACCGGCTGAGGCGGTCGGAGTCGACGCTGACCGTGGTCAGCATCAGCTTCTTCTGGTCGTCGCTGAGCTTGTCCCAGCGGTTCAGGAGCGCCTGCACGAAGCCCTTGACCCCGGTCAGGGGCGAGCGCAGCTCGTGGGCGACGGTGGCGACGAGGTCGGAGCGCTCGCGGTCCAGGCGGTCGCGGCCGCGACCGGACCTCAGGCTGACGGCGACCCCGGCCACCGGCTGGTCCAGCGCGGGTCGGTGGATCCGGGCCACGACGAGGACCTCGGTGCCGTCCGGCAGCAGCCACGCCTGCTCGGGCACGGCGGAGCGGGTCGGCAGGCCGTCGTACGGGCAGTTGAACGAGCACCAGTCCCGGCCCTCATGGTCCTGCAGGGCGAGCACGTCGCTGAGAGGACGGCCGACGACGGCCGCCCGGTCAGCACCCAGCCAGCGGGCCGCGACCGCGTTGACCGCGGTCACCGCACCGCTGCCGTCCGCGATCACCACGCCGTCGGCGAGCAGGTCGAGGTCGGCGGGCTGCATGCCGATCACCCTACGGGCAGCGGTCCGGGGGGCTACCGACGCTGCGCCCGGGCCGACGCGTAGAGGCACAGGGCGGCCGCGGTCGAGAGGTTGAGGCTCTCGGCGCGGCCGTGGATCGGGATCCGGACCCGGTGGTCGGCGAGCTCCGCGAGCTCGGTCGGGAGGCCCCACGCCTCGTTGCCGAGGAGCCAGGCGGTCGGCGCGGCCAGCAGCTCGTCGGCGTGGTCGAGATCCACCTCGCCGGCGCCGTCGGCGGCCAGCACCTGGAGGCCGGCGGCCTGCGCGGCGCGCACGGCGACGGCGGGGTCCGGCTCGATCGCGACCGGCAGGTGGAAGAGGCTGCCGACGCTGGCGCGGACCGTCTTCGGGTTGTAGGCGTCGACCGAGTGACCGGCGAGCACGACGGCGTCGGCGCCCGCGGCGTCGGCACACCGGATCACGGTGCCCGCGTTACCGGGGTCGCGTACGTCGGCGCAGAGCGCGACGAGTCGGGCAGCGTCGAGGGCGTGCTCGACGGGCCGGTCGAGGAAGCGGCAGAGCCCGACCACGCCGGCCGGGGTGACGCTGTCGCTGAGCGAGGCGAGCGCGCGGTCCTCGACGACCGTCCACTGCGGGGCGACCGACGCGAGGTCGGCGTACTGCTGGGTGGCTGCCTCGGTGGCGAACACCTCGACGACGCAGCCCGGCACCTCGAGGGCACCCTCGACGGCCTTCGGGCCGTCGGCAAGGAAGAGCCGCCGCTCGAAACGTTCCGAGCGGCGGCTCAACTTGCGAGCATCCTTGACGCGAGCGTTGCTCGCGACCAGGGGCTGCATCTGGCTCAGGCGGAGACCTTGGGCGCGTTGACGTCCTCGGGCAGGGCGGCCTTGGCGGCCTCGACCAGCGTGTTGAACGCGGCGACGTCGTTGACGGCCAGGTCGGCGAGGATCTTGCGATCGACCTCGATGCCGGCCAGGTTCAGGCCCTGGATGAAGCGGTTGTAGGTCATCCCCTGGGCGCGGGCCGCAGCGTTGATCCGCTGGATCCACAGCTTGCGGAAGTTGCCCTTGTTCTTGCGCCGGTCGTTGTAGCTGTAGACCAGCGAGTGGGTGACCTGCTCCTTGGCCTTCCGGTACAGGCGCGAGCGCTGACCGCGGTAGCCGCTGGCCCGCTCGAGGACGACCCGGCGCTTCTTCTGGGCGTTGACCGCCCGCTTGACGCGTGCCACTGATTTACTCCTTGTTGCTAAGACTTCTTGGGTGCGGGGGTCTCGACGAGCTCGACCACCGAAGGGTGGGGCTGGTCAGAGACCGAGCATCTTCTTCGCGCGCGGGACGTCGGACTTCGCGACCTCGACGGTGCCCGTCATGCGGCGGGTGACCTTCGAGGGCTTCTTCTCGAGGTTGTGACGCTTGCCGGCCTTCTCGCGAAGGATCTTGCCGGACCCGGTCACCCGGAAGCGCTTGCTCGCACCGGAGTGCGTCTTGTTCTTCGGCATCTCTGCTCTCTCTTCTCGTCCTGCTGGCGTGCTCGCGGCTGGCGCGACCACCCGCGTGGTTCCGGCGGCCTGGGGACCGCCGAGGTATCAGGCCTCGATCTCGGGATCGAGGTTCTCGGAGCGCCCGCGCTCCTTCTTCTGTGCGACCGGCCCGGCGGCGTGGGCGGCGTCGCGCTCCGCGCGCTCCTCCGCCTCGTGGGCCGCACGCTCGGCGGCGCGCGACTCCTTCTCCGCCTTCATCTCGACCTTGGCGTCGGCCTTCTTCTTGTGCGGGCCGAGCACCATGATCATGTTGCGGCCGTCCTGCTTGGGCGCCGACTCGACGAAGCCCAGCTCCGTCACGTCCTCGGCCAGCTTCTGGAGCAGCCGGAAGCCCAGCTCGGGCCGGTGCTGCTCGCGACCGCGGAACATGATCGTGATCTTGACCTTGTCGCCGGCGCGCAGGAACCGCACGACGTGACCCTTCTTGGTCTCGTAGTCGTGCGCGTCGATCTTCGGACGAAGCTTCATCTCCTTGATGATCACGTTCGTCTGGTTGCGACGGGCCTCGCGAGCCTTTTGGGCGTTCTCGTACTTGAACTTGCCGTAGTCCATGAGCTTGCAGACTGGCGGCTTGCCCTGCGGGGCGATCTCGACGAGGTCGAGGTCAGCCTCCTGGGCGAGCTTCAGGGCCTGGTCGGTCGGCACGATGCCGACCGTCTCCCCGTTGGGTCCAACGAGTCGGACCTCGGGAACCCGGATCCTGTCGTTGATGCGCAGCTCGGTGCTGATGTGTCCTCCTGGTGGCCATGTGACCGGAAGTCCCCGCCGGCACCGGCCTCCCGAGGAGGTCCGAAATCAACAAAGGCTTCCGCTTGTGCAAGCGGAAGCCAGTCGCGGCGCCTCCCACGCCGTGGGAGTGCCATCGAAGACGATCAGGCTCACGGTGAGGAACGCGTCCAACGCCGCAGGCCATGCCTTCGGGACCGGACCCGACGACCTGTGGTGCTGACCCATTGCTGGGGCGGTCGATGCGGGTGGGAGACGATGCTGCTGGCTCCGCTTGTGAGATCTGCTCCGGCTCCACCGCGGACGGTCGGGTCGGAACTGATCGGTCAACGCAGGATGCTAGCCGAAGATTCCCGCTCGGGCCGAATCCAGGCGACTCCCCCGGCCACCCGCGCAAGCGTCCACCCCTCGGCGAGACCACGCAGGTCGTCGCCCTCGACGACGAAACGCACCGGCCCGGCCAGGTCGACGACGAGCGCGGCGGCACCGTCCTGCAGTGCCGAGCGGGCCGCGACCTGGGCCGTCACCGGGACCGGTCGGGCCTCGCGGCTCCACGCGGCGAGGGCGGCGGTGCCGGTGAAGGCGAGGAGCGCGAGCCGGCCGTCGGCGCCCTGCACCAGGACGGTTGCCATGTCGCTGTCCTTCTCCCGGGCGAGGCCGGCGTCGTCGTGCTCGACCTCGCCGAGCACCGCGACGACCGGGACCACGACGCGGGAGCGCTGGAGGGCGCCGAGCGCCTCGGCGTACGCCGCGCTGTCGTCCTGCCAGGCGGCCAGGGCCGCGGCGAGCTCCGGCGCGGCCGAGCCGTCGTCGCCCGCGAACCCGGGGTCGGGGATGACGCGGGAGTGGGTCGGGTCGGGCTCGAGCACGGTCCCATTCTGGACGGCGACGGCCCGAGTTCCGAATCAGCCGACCCTCACCTCCCGTGTGGGACGCTGGGTGTCGTGGACGACGCAGCATGGGCGGCACTCACCCTGAGCCTCACGGTGGCCGGCGGCATCTGGACCTGGTTCGCCTTCCGCAACCGCGGACTGGCCTCCGGGACGCGTGCCCTCGGGTTCACGTTGCTGCCGCTGGCGGCGTACCTGACGAAGACGCTGCAGATGTTCACCGGGATCGCCGGCGAGATCAGCGACTGGGCGGGACACCTGGTCTGGAGCCCGGTGGTGTGGCTGGGGATCGTGCTCGCGGGCGTGTCGGTGGTGCTCATCGGGGTGTCCGGACGGCTGCGGGCGCGCGAGGTCGGGCCGGCGGAGGAACGGCGGTCCCTCCCGCCAGTCGGACCCGGTGGCAAGGGCCGGCCCGCGTTGGCCGAAGATGACGACATGGCCGACATCGAGGCGCTGCTGCGCAAGCGAGGGATCAAGTGAGCGCGGCGTCTCCCGCGGACCGCAACCAGCTGTGGACGCGCCTCGGCGACGCGGTCGCCAAGCTCGGGGTGCCGCTCCCGACGCCGATCTTCGTGGTCGACCTCGACGCGTTCGATGCGAACGCCGACGACCTGGTGCGCCGGGCGGGCGGCCTGCCGATCCGGCTGGCGTCGAAGTCGCTGCGGATCCCCGCCCTGGTCGAGCGTGCGCTGGCCCACGACGGGTTCCACGGCGTCCTGGGCTTCACCCTCCGCGAGGCCCTCTGGCTGCACGCCGAGGGGATCAGCGACGACATCGTCGTCGCCTACCCGACCGTCGACCGCGGCGCGCTCGCCGAGCTGGTCGCCTCCCCCGCGGCGGCCGCGGCCATCACGCTGATGGTCGACAGCACCGCGCACCTCGACGTGATCGACAGCGTCCGGGTCACCTCCGACATCCCGGTGCGGGTCTGCGTCGACGTCGACGCCGGGCTCCGGCTGGCCGGGAAGCACGTCGGCCCCAAGCGGTCCCCGCTGCAGGACACCGCCGGCGTCGTCGCGCTGGCCCGGGAGATCACCGGCCGCGACGGGTTCCGGCTCGTCGGGGCGATGACCTACGAGGGACAGGTCGCCGGGCTCCAGGACACCGTGCCGACCGCCAAGGCCCGCTCGGCCATCGTGCGCCGGCTGAAGTCGCTCTCGATGTCGCAGCTCGCCGTACGCCGCCGCGAGATCGACCACGAGCTCCGTCAGCTCACCGACCTGGAGTTCTGGAACGCCGGCGGGTCGGGCTCGGTGCAGGCGACCGCGGCCGACCCGGTCCCGACCGAGATCGCGGCGGGCTCCGGCCTGCTCGTGCCGACCCTCTTCGACCACTACGCGTCCTTCGAGCCGCGGCCCGCGTCGTACCTCGGGCTGCCCGTCGTACGCCGCCCCGGTCCGGGCATGGTCACCGTGCACGGCGGCGGCATCGTCGCCTCCGGCGCGGCGGGCCCGGACCGGCTGCCGACGCCGTGGGCGCCGGCCGGGCTGGAGCTCACGTCCCTCGAGGGCGCCGG
The DNA here is from genome assembly GCF_042658885.1 of Nocardioides hankookensis. Classification (NCBI taxonomy): domain Bacteria; kingdom Bacillati; phylum Actinomycetota; class Actinomycetes; order Propionibacteriales; family Nocardioidaceae; genus Nocardioides; species Nocardioides hankookensis. The sequence goes on from NZ_JBHSRJ010000008.1 coordinate 25,244, forward strand.
CGAGGTGCAGACGCCGATCACCGGGCAGCCCGCCGACCTCCTGGAGGTCGGCGACCTGGTCTGGTTCCGGCCGGCCAAGTCGGGCGAGCCCTTCGAGCACGCGCTGACGGTGCACCTGCTGTCCGGCAGCGAGTTCGTCGACTCGGTGCCCAGCTACCGCGGGCATGGGCTCGCCTTCTGAGGCTGCCGCCGTCATCGAGCTCGCTCGGTCTCGTCCGGCGACGCTCGGTGCGGGTCGGTTGATCTGCGTCGACGGCCCGTCCGGCTCCGGCAAGACGACCCTCGCCGCCGAGATCGTCCGATCGGACCCGATGGCGGTGCTCGTGCACATGGACGACCTCTTCGAGGGCTGGGACGGGCTGCCCCGGGTGGACGCCCAGCTCGACGGGCTGTTGCGGCCGCTCGCGGCCGGTCGAGCCGGCAGCTACCGCCGCTACGACTGGGTCGCGGGGGCGTACGCCGAGACCGTGACGGTCGCGCCGGTCCCGCTGGTCGTGCTCGAGGGCGTCGGGTCCGGGTCACAGGGGGTCGCCGACCTGGTGACCGTGCTCGTCTGGGTCGAGGCGGCGCGCGACGTACGGATGGCTCGCGGGCTCGACCGCGACGGGGAGGCGTTCGCGCCGTACTGGGAGGCGTGGGCGGTCGGCGAGCAGGAGCACTTCGACCGGCACCGGACCCGGGACCGGGTGGACCTGGTGATCCGGACCTAGAGGGAACCGGTCCCGGTCTGGCATCGTCCCACCGACATGAGGCCCACCGTCCTGCTCCCGTTCGTCGCCGCGCTCACGGCCGTGCTCGCCGGCTGCGGCGGCTCGTCGTCCGAGGCCCACGACCCGGGCGCCGGCCCGGCGGCGACGTCTCCCAGCGTCGACCCCGACACGGTGTGCCCGCCGAAGCTCGCCCGGGGCGACGACCCGGACGGGCACGGCTTCGGCACCCAGGAGGACGCCCGGGAGCACCCGCAGCTGCCAGCGCCGGGGCAGGCGTGGACGTGTCGGTACGACCCCGTGGAGTCCGCCCAGACCCCCGACGGCGGGACCGAGCTCAACTGGGTGCTGCACGGTCCCGCGGACGCGGTGGCGAAGCCGGAGCTCGCGGCCCTCACCGACGCGCTGGGGCAGGTCGCGCCCTTCGAGGACGGCGACCGGATGTGCACCGCCGACCTCGGGCCGCGCTGGATGGTCGTCTACCCCGGCGACGACGGGCTCGTGGGCGTGGTCGTCGACGACTACGGCTGCCGGGAGGTTCGGCTGACCGACGACCCGGCGACCATGGCACCCGGCGCGGGCGAGGGTGACGGCACCGTCCCCGGCGTGCTCGACGGTGGCACCGCGGTGCTGACGGCGGTGGGCGTCGGGCGCTGAGCTGCTATCTGGTCTGCTGCTCGGCGAGCCTGCGGAGCTGGCGGACCGCCTGCTTGGCCCGGTCGCCGTCGGATCCCTGGATCCCCATCGCGGCGACCGTGGTGCCGTCGGCGAGGTCGATGGTGGCCCAGGGCGCGCCCGGCGGCAGGTGCACGGCGACCAGCTGGGCCCACTCGAACTCGCGGCGGCGGTAGCCGTTGACGACCACCAGGCGGGTCTGCTCGGCCACCACCCGCGAGCGCACCAGCGCGAACCACAGCGTGAAGGCCAGCAGGCCGAGGGCGAGGACGGTGCCGCGCTGGAACCAGGTGAACCGCGCCTGGGTCTCCTCGTCGAAGCCGATCCAGGTCAACGCGCACACGACGAGCAGGCCGGCGCCGAGGACCGTGCCGGCCATCCGGACGCCGAAGGGACGCCAGGTGTGGGGCAGGCTCGGGAGGCTCGGCGCCGGGCGCGGGTCAGAGCCGGCAGGCATGGATGTCGGTGAGCAGGATGCCTCGGGCACCGATGTCGTAGAGCTCGTCCATCAGCCGCTGGGACCCGTCCCGCGGGACCATCGCACGGACGGCGACCCAGCCCTCGCGATGCAGGGGCGCGATGGTCGGACCCTCGATGCCGGGGGTCAGGGCGACGGCGGCGCTGACCCGGGCCTCCTCGATGTCGTAGTCCATCATCACGTAGCTGCGCGCGACCAGGACGCCCTCGATGCGGCGCTTGAAGACCTCGAAGCCGGACGGCACCGAGCCGCCGCGGGTGACCAGCACGGCCTCGGACTCGAGGATCGTCTCCCCGAAGACCTCGAGGCCGGCCTGGCGCAGGGTGCTGCCGGTCTCGACGACGTCGGCGATCACGTCGGCGACGCCGAGCTTGATGCTGGTCTCGACGGCGCCGTCGAGGCGTACGACGGTCGCCTCGATGCCGTGCTCCTCGAGGAACGAGCGCACCACCCCGACGTACGACGTGGCGATGCGGGCGCCGGCGAGCTGGCTCAGGTCGGAGAAGACGCCGAGCGGCCCGGCGAACCGGAACCGGCTGCGACCGAAGCCGAGGCCGGTGACCTCGTCGGCCTTGGCGCCGGAGTCGCGCAGCAGGTCGCGGCCGGTGATGCCGACGTCGAGGGTGCCCTCGCCGACGTACAGCGCGATGTCGCGCGGGCGCAGGTAGAAGAACTCGACGCCGTTGTCGGTGTCGATCAGGGTCAGCTGCTTGGAGTCCTCGCGCTGCCGGTAGCCGGCCTCGCGCAGGATGTCGGTGGCCGACTGCGAGAGCGACCCCTTGTTGGGGACCGCGATTCTCAGGGACATGGTGGGCTTCCTACAGGTGGGCGTAGACGTCGTCGAGCTCGATGCCGGTCGCGAGCATGAGCACCTGGGCGTGGTAGAGCAGCTGGCTGATCTCCTCGGCTGCCCGCTCCCGGCCCTCGTGCTCCGCGGCCATCCACGACTCGGCGGCCTCCTCGACCAGCTTCTTGCCGATGAAATGGACCCCGGCGTCGAGCTCGCGCACGGTGCCGGATCCCTCGGGGCGGGACCGGGCCTTCTCGCTCAGCTCGGTCCAGAGCTCGTCGAACGTCTTCACGGTCAGAGAGCCTACGGCGTGCCGGTCCTCACCGACGCCAGGGTCCGGGCGGTGAGCAGCGCGGCCGAGGTGGCTTCGTAGCCCTTGTCCTCGCGCGAGTGCGGGAGGCCGGCTCGCTCGAAGGCCTGCTGGTCGTTGTCGCAGGTGAGCACGCCGAAGCCGACGGCGACCGTGTGGTCGAGGCCGACGCGGACCAGCCCGTCGGTGGCGGCGTTGCAGACGTAGTCGAAGTGCGGCGTGCCGCCGCGGATCACGACGCCGAGGGCGACGACCGCGTCGTACCCCTGCGCGGCGAGGGCGCTCGCGACGACGGGGAGCTCGAAGGTGCCGGGCACCCGGACGGTGCGGTGCTGCGTGACGCCGTACTCCGCGAGCGCGCGCTGGGCGCCGCCGAGCAGGCCGTCCATCACCTGGGTGTGCCAGCTGGCCGCGACGATGGCGACCTTGAGGCCGCTGGCGTCGAAGACCTCCTGGTCGGGTGCTCCTTCTCCGGACATGTCAGGCTCCGTTCGCGAGGTCGGCTGCCTCGGCAGCGAGGTTGGGGAGATCGTGGCCCATCCGGTCCCGCTTGGTCAGCAGGTAGGCGAGGTTGTGGTCGTTGGGGTGCGGCGTCAGCGCCACCCGCTCGGCGACGTGGACGCCGAAGTCCTCGAGGTTGTCGACCTTGTCGGGGTTGTTGGTCATCAGCCGGACGTTGGTGACGCCGAGGTCGCGCAGCACCTGGGTCGCGGTGCCGTAGTGGCGCGCGTCGGCCGGCAGGCCGAGGTCGAGGTTGGCGTCCACGGTGTCGCGGCCGCCGTCCTGGAGCTGGTAGGCCTGCAGCTTGGCGACCAGCCCGATCCCCCGGCCCTCGTGCCCGCGCAGGTAGACGACCACGCCGCGGCCCTCCGCGACGATGCGCTCCAGCGCCTCGTCGAGCTGGGGGCCGCAGTCGCAGCGGCTGCTGCCGAAGACGTCGCCGGTCAGGCACTCGGAGTGCACCCGCGTCAGGACGGGCTCGGGGCCGGACACGTCGCCGTACACGAGGGCGATGTGCTCGGAGTCGTCGACGGTGATCCGGTAGCCGTACGCCGTGAAGTCGCCGTGGCGGGTGGGCAGCCGGGTCTCGGCGACCCGCTCGACGAGGTTCTCGTGGCGGCGCCGGTAGCGGACCAGGTCGTCGATGGAGATCATCGCCAGTCCGTGCTCGTCGGCGAACTCGCGCAGCTCGGGGGCGCGCTTCATGGTGCCGTCGTCGTTGACGACCTCGACCAGCACGCCGGCGGGGGTGAGCCCGGCGAGGGTGGCCAGGTCGACGGCCGCCTCGGTGTGGCCGCGGCGGACGAGCACGCCGCCCTCGCGGTAGCGCAGCGGGAAGACGTGGCCGGGCCGGGTGATCTCCCACGGCTCGGTCGCCGAGTCGGCGAGCACCCGGGCGGTGTGTGCCCGGTCGGCGGCGGAGATGCCGGTGCTCACGCCGTCGCGGGCGTCGACCGAGATCGTGTACGCCGTGCGCAGCTTGTCCTTGTTGTGCGGGGTCATCAGCGGGATCTCGAGGCGGTCCAGCATGTCGGCCGGCATCGGGACGCAGATGACGCCGCTGCTGTGCCGGATCGTGAACGCCATCAGGTCCGGGGTCGCCTTGCTGGCGGCGAAGATGATGTCGCCCTCGTTCTCGCGGCCTTCGTCGTCGACGACGATGACGGCCTTGCCGGCCGCGATGTCGGCGATCGCGCGCTCGACGGTGTCGAGCCGGACGTTCTCGTGCTCGTGCTGGGTCATGCGGGGACCTTCTCTCGGAGCGGCTGTTCGGGCGCGGCGGTGGTCGCCCGCAGCCAGGTGACGAAGCCGGCGACGCAGAGGCCGCCGTAGAAGACGTAGAGGATCGCGGAGGGGTAGTAGCCGGAGTGCCACAGCAACGGCACCCCGACCAGGTCGACGGCGATCCAGGCGAGCCAGAAGTCGTTCCAGCCGCGAGCCATGGCGTACGTCGCCAGCATCGAGCCGACGAAGATCCAGGCGTCGCACCAGTAGTACCAGCGTGGTGCGGGCCAGCCGGCACCGACGACGGAGAAGACCCACTGGCAGACGAGCACGCCCGCGGCCGCCGCGACGAGGTAGGCGACCCGCTCGCGGGCGGTCGCCCAGCGCGGGTCGACGGCGGGGACGTCGCCGCCGCCGTGGGCGCGCTTGGCCTGCTGCCAGCGCTGCCAGCCGTAGATGCTGGTGATGATGAAGAAGACCTGGCGCCCGGCCTGGCCGAAGAGCGGCTGCTGGGCCTGGGCGTCGAACGTCGCGGCGATGAAGACGGTGAAGAGCAGCACGTTGCCGACGATGCCGACCGGCCACGCCCAGACCCGGCGGCGCAGGCCGCCGACGGCCGACGCGAAGCCGAACGCGTTGCCGAGGATCTCGCGCCAGGTGATCGGGTGCCCGGCGATCGTCAGGTGGGCGTCGTAGAACGAGGCCAGCGTGCTCATGCCTGCTCCTTCGCGTAGGGCAGCAGCCGCTCGACGTACTTGGCGATGACGTCGACCTCGAGGTTGACGCGGTCGCCGGGCTGCCGGGTGCCGAGCGTGGTGCGGGCAAGGGTCTCGGGGATTAGGCTGACCGTGAACCGGTCGCTGCCCGCCTCGACGACCGTCAGGCTGACGCCGTCGACGGTGATCGAGCCCTTGTCGACGAGGTAGCGGCTCAGCTCCCTCGGCAGTGAGATCTCGACGACCTCCCAGTGCTCGCTGGGGGTGCGACTCACGACGGTGCCGACGCCGTCGACGTGGCCCTGGACGATGTGGCCACCGAGGCGCTTGTCGGCGGTGACCGCGCGCTCCAGGTTGACCCGGTCGCCGGGGCGGACGCCGTACAGGCTGGTCTTGTCGAGCGTCTCCTGCATGACGTCGGCGGTCCAGGTGTCGGCGTCGTACGTCGTGATCGTCAGGCAGCAGCCGTTGACGGAGATCGAGTCACCGAGGCCGGCGTCCTCGAGGACGGTGGTGGCGCGGATGCTGAGGCGGATCGCGTCGCCCTGGTCCTCGATCGCGGCGACGGTGCCGAGCTCCTCGACGATGCCGGTGAACATGTCAGTCCTCTCCTGGTGCCAGCGTGAACCGGACGTTGCCGTCGGGGTCTCCGGCGAGCACGGTGATGTCGGTGATGCGGGGACGCAACGCGTCCGCGATGGTGGTGATTCCGAGGTCGGCCACGGCGGAGCGGCCGGCGCCGAGGATCATCGGGGCGACGTAGACGACGATCTCGTCGACGAGCCCGGCCTGCACGAACGCCGCCGCGAGGGTCGGGCCGCCCTCGAGGAAGACGTGCTGACGGTCGCGGGCGTAGAGCTGGGTGAGGGCTTCCTTCGGGTCGCGGGTGCGGAGGTGGAGGCTCTCCGCGTCCGCGTTGAAGATGCGGCGACCAGGGTCGAGGTCGCGCTCCCCCATGACCACGCGGAGCGGCTGGGTCGCGAGCGGCTGGTCGTGGTCGTCGCGGACGGTCAGCAGCGGGTCGTCGACGGCGACCGTGTTGGTGCCGACGAGCATCACGTCGCAGAGCGCGCGCAGCCGGTGGGTGTCGCGCCGCGCGGCGAGGCTGGACACCCAGCGGCTGGTGCCGTCGGCAGCGGCGCTGCGGCCGTCGAGGGTGGTGGCGAACTTCCAGGTGACGAACGGGCGACCGTGCTCGACCGCGAAGGTCCAGACCCGGTTGAGGGTCCGGGCGTCGTCGACCAGGACACCCGCCTCGACCTCGATGCCGGCTGCGCGTAGCGTGTCGGCCCCCCCGGCGGCGGCCGGGTTGGGGTCGGACTGCGCGAACACCACACGGCGTACGCCCGCGGCGACCAGCGCCTGCGCGCAGGGAGCGGTGCGGCCCGTGTGGTTGCAGGGCTCGAGGGTGACGACCGCCGTGGTGCCGCGGGCGCGATCGCCCGCCGTGGCGAGGGCGTCGGCCTCGGCGTGGGGGGTGCCGGCGCCGCGGTGGAAGCCCTCGGCGACCGTGCTGCCGTCGTCGGCCAGCAGGACGCAGCCCACGCGGGGGTTGGGGCCGAGCGGGACGCCGGGGGTGGCCGCCAGCTCGAGGGCGCGACGCATCGCCGCCTGCTCGGCTGCGGTGGTGCTCATGCGGGGCCCCTCATGTCCGTTCACGGACTCCGGGGCTGGACGGGTCGCACACGTACGACGTACGCGTGACGACACCTGCGTGCGCTTCCCATCCGGACTTTCACCGTCGGTCCAGGATTCTCACCTGGTCAACCGGTCACTGGCTGTGACCGGGTCGCGGACTTCTGATCTCTCAGTCACCGCCGGCTCGGAATTACACCGACCCCAGAGCACGCGAGTTGAAAACTCGTCGGGTCGAGTCTGCCACAGAGCCCACCGAGCCAGGCCGTGGGACGGGTCACATCGCGGACTGTGCCTTCGCGCGCAGCTCGCCGATCATCCGGTCGGGGTCGTCGGCGGAGTAGACGGCCGAGCCGGCGACGAAGACGTCCGCGCCGGCCTCGGCGCAGCGCTCGATCGTCTCGAGGCTGACGCCGCCGTCGACCTGGAGCCAGGTCTCGACGCCGTGCCTGTCCATCAGCTCGCGGGCGCGGCGGATCTTCGGCAGGCAGAGGTCGAGGAACTTCTGGCCGCCGAAGCCCGGCTCGACGGTCATGATCAGCACCATGTCGAGCTCGGCGAGCAGGTCCTCGTAGGGGTCGATCGGGGTCGCCGGCTTGAGCGCCATGCTGGCCCGCGCGCCGTGGGCGCGGATCTCGCGGGCGAGGCGCACCGGGGCGTTCGCGGCCTCGACGTGGAAGGTGACGGAGCCGCAACCGGCCTCGACGTACGCCATCGCCTCGGTGTCGGCGTCCTCGATCATCAGGTGCGCGTCGAGGGGTACGTCGGTCGAGCGGGCGAGCGCCTCGACCATGGTCGGCCCAAACGTCAGGTTGGGCACGAAGTGGTTGTCCATCACGTCGACGTGCACCCAGTCGGCGCTGCCGATCCGCGCGACCTCCTCGCCCAGGCGGGCGAAGTCGGCGTTGAGGATGCTCGGCGTGATCTGGATGTGTCCCACGGGCGGGAGTCTAGTGAGGGCCTAGCGTGGCTCCGTGGCCACGTACGAAGAGTTCCGCGACCACGTCCGCGACCTGGTGCTCGACGCCGCGCCGGACGCGGAGGAGGGCACGTCGTACGGCATGCCCGCGTGGAAGTGCGCAGGGAAGCCGCTGCTCGGCCTCAACCGCGCGAAGGCCCACATCGGGGTCTACCCGTTCAGCTCGACCATCGTCACCGCCGTCAGTGACCGGCTCGACGGCTTCACGCTCACCAAGGGCGGGGTGCAGTGCACGCCTGACCACCCGGTGCCCGACGAGGTCCTCGTCGAGATGGTGCGGCTGCGGCGCGCGGAGATCCTCGGCTAGGAGCCACCGGAACGGGTCATTCCTCGGGTTCGGCCGGAGCTTCAGCACCGGCCGCCTCGTCGCGCGCGGCCCACTCCAGCAGCGGCGTGATGTCGAAGACCTGGTCATCGATGTCGGCGTGCAGGTCGCCGAGCTCGGCGAAACGGGCCGGCACGGTGAAGATGGTGAAGTCGTGCGGGTCGGCGTCGTCGACCTCATCCCACCTGATCGGCGTGGAGACCCGGGCATCGGGCAGGCCGCGCACGGAGTACGCCGCGGCGATCGTGTGGTCACGGGCGTTCTGGTTGTAGTCGACGAAGAGGTGGTGCGGGTCGCGGTCCTTCTTCCACCACTGCGTGGTGACGTCGTCGGGCATCCGGCGCTCGATCTCGCGCGCGAAGGCGAGCGCGCCCCGGCGTACCTGCTTGAAGCCGTGCTCGGGCCGGATCCGCACGTAGACGTGCATCCCCTTGCTGCCGCTGGTCTTGGGGTAGCCGACGGCACCGAGCTCGTCGAGCACCTCGTGGACGACGTGCGCGACGCGGCGGACCTGGTCGTAGTCGCTGAGGGGGCCCGGGTCGAGGTCGATGCGCCACTCGTCGGGGACCTCGGTGTCCTCGCGCCGGCTGTTCCAGGGGTGGAACTCGACGGTCGACATCTGGACGGCCCAGATCACCGAGCCGAGCTCGGTGACGCAGAGCTCGTCGGCGGTGCGGTTCCAGCGCGGGAAGTGCAGCTGGACGGTCTCGACCCAGGGCGGGGCGCCGTTCGGCAGCCGCTTCTGGTGGACCTTGTCCCCCGCCAGTCCCTTCGGGAAGCGGTGCAGCATGCACGGGCGCTCGAAGAGCGCGTTGACGATGCCCGGGCCGACGGCGAGGTAGTACTCGACCAGGTCGAGCTTGGTCGCGCCCGACTCCGGGAAGTAGACCCGGTCCGGGTTGCTGATCCGCACCACCCGGTTGTCGACCTCGATCTCGACCGCGGGCGGCTTGGACGGCATGCGGACAAATCTAGGGGGTGGCACGCCGTACCGTTCGGACGTGGACTTCGACCAGCCGCCCGTGGTGGGTGTGGAAGTGGACCGCGAGCGCGGCCTCGACCCCGACGCGTGGCCGATGACGGTCCCCGCCGTCGCGCAGCTGGCACGTGAGGGCCTGGAGCTGTCGCCGTTCGTCACCTTCCTGGTCGGCGAGAACGGCTCGGGGAAGTCGACGATCGTCGAGGCGGTGGCGGCGGCGTACGGTCTCTCGCCGGAAGGCGGCTCGGCGCAGGGGCACTTCTCGACCCGCGCGACCGAGTCGCCGCTCGGTGCCTCGCTCCGGCTGCAGCGTGGCCTCGGAGCGGCGCGGTGGGGCTTCTTCCTGCGGGCGGAGACCATGCACAGCTGGTACACCTACAGCGAGCAGACCGGCCGGGACCTGCCGCCGGACCAGCCGGTGCCGCCGAGCTACCACGAGATGAGCCACGGCGAGTCCTTCCTCGAGGTGCTGCGCACCCGCTTCGACTCCCCCGGGTTCTACTGCCTCGACGAGCCCGAGGCGGCGCTGTCGTTCTCGTCGACCCTGGCCCTGATCGGGTCGCTGGGGCGGATCGTCGAGTCGGGCGGGCAGGTCCTCTGCGCGACCCACTCGCCGGTGCTCGCGGCGATGCCCGGCGCCACGATCCTCGAGGTGGGTGAGTGGGGCATGCGGCGTACGACGTGGGAGGAGCTCGAGCTGGTGCAGCACTGGAAGGCCTACCTCGACGCGCCGGGTCGCTACCTGCGGCACGTGCTGGACTGAGAAATCTTCGGGTCACCTGTCACCGAACCGCCCTGTCGAGGAGTCTGATCTGGTGTGACGAGGACCGATGCCGAGGCGTTCGCCGAGTTCGTGCGGGCGACCGGCCCGCGGCTGCACCGCTCGGCGCTGCTGCTCACCGGGGACCACCACCTCACCGAGGACCTGACCCAGGCGACGTACGCCCGGGTCTACGCCTCGTGGCGCCGGGTGTCGCGCGCCGACGACCCGCTGGCCTACGCCCGCAGGACGCTGCTCAACACCTACCTCTCGCACCGCCGGCTGCGTCGCAACAGCGAGCTGCCGGCCGATCCCACCCTCGGACCGGAACCCGCCTCGCCCGAGGCCGACCACGCGACCCGGCTGGACCTCCTGGACGCGCTCGCCACCCTGCCGCCGCCCGACCGGGCGGTGCTGGTGCTGCGCTACTGGGAGGACCGCAGCGTCGCCGACACGGCCCACGACCTCGGCATCACCGAGACGGCCGTCCGCACCCGCTCCCGGCGCGCGCTCCAGCGGCTCCGTCCGCTGCTCGGCGCCGACCTGATCGAGAGGACCTCCTGATGACCCACGACGACCACCCCGAGCTCAGCACCGCGCTCCGCGAGCGGGTCCGCGACGAGGCGCCCGACCTCGACCAGCTGATCCGCGTCTCCACCCGCACCGGCACCCGGATGCGGCGCCGTCGTACGGCGGCCGCCGGCCTCGGCTGCGTCGTCGCCGGGGTCGCCGTCGTCGGGATCGTCGCCAGCAGCCTCGGGGGCGCCGGGGACACCGCCGGCACCGACCCCGGGGTGGCGACGCAGCCGACGGCCGCGGCATCTGCCTCGCCGACACCGACGCCGGCCGACGTCGTGCCGCCGCAGCCACCGGCCCAGGACCTGCCGGTCACCGTCGCCCTGGGCGCCCTGCGGGACTGGGAGGTGGGCACGGCCGCGGACGACAAGTTCCCGGTGTCCAAGGGCGACTACTTCCTGACCGTGCACGCACGGCCGATGTCGGAGTACGCGGCGTGGTCCGGCAACGACCCCGACCACCCGTCCAGCGACGTCGTACACGTCGGCGAGAACTACTTCGTGACCGTGCAGCCCGCGGAGGGCATGCCGATGGACGTCGTCTCCGAGCTCGTCGACGCGCTCCGCTACCAGGTGCGCTGGAAGCAGTAGGTCAGCGTCGACGCAGCAGGGCGAGGAACATGGCGTCGGTGCCGTGCCGGTGCGGCCACAGCTGCACCGTGCCCGGCACGGGCCCCTCCGCGTCCGGGACGTCGAGCTCGACGGGCTCGAGGACGACGTCGTCGCGACCCTGCAGGACCGCGGTGACCACGCCGCTCGTCTCGGCGAGCACCGGCGAGCAGGTCGCGTAGAGCACGACGCCACCGGGCCGGATCAGGTCCAGGGCGGAGCCGACCAGCCGCTCCTGGAGCGGCACCAGCTCGGCGATGTCGGCGGGGCGGCGGCGCCACCGCGCCTCCGGCCGTCGTCGCAGCGCACCGAGGCCCGTGCACGGAGCGTCGACCAGCACGCGGTCGAAGGAACCGGTCCGGTACGGCGGCGTGGTGCCGTCCGCCGCGACCACGCCGAGCACGCCCTGCGAACCGCTCAGCGCCTTGCGGACGAGGCCGGCACGGTGCGGCTGGCGCTCGGAGCCGACCAGGCCGGCACCACGCTCGGCGGCCAGCGCCGCCAGCAGTGCCGCCTTGCCGCCGGGTCCGGCACACAGGTCCAGCCAGCGGGCGTCGCTGCCCTCGACCGGCGCCGCCGCGGCCGCGATCGCGACCAGCTGCGAGCCCTCGTCCTGGACGCCCGCGCGCCCCTGGGCCACCGCCCGGACCTGGCCGGGGTCCCCGCCGGCCAGCACGACGCCGTACGGCGAGAAGCGGGTGGGCTCCCCCGGCAGCTCGTCGCGCGTGGCGCGGCCGGGCCGGGCGACGAGGGTGACCTTCGGTGGTGCGTTGTCGGCCGCCAGCAGCGCCTCGAGCTCGTCGTCGCGTCCCAGCGCCGCGCGCAGCTCGTCGACGACCCAGGCGGGGTGGCTCGTGGCGGTCGCCGCGTCGGGGGCCACCTGGGTGATCCATGCGGCCAGGTCCTGCTGCGACACCGTGCGCAGCACCGCGTTGGCGAAGCCTGCGGCGCCCTGGCTGACCCGGAAGCGCACGAGGTCGACGGTGGTGCTGATGGCGGCGTGCGTGGGCACCCGCATGGCGAGCAGCTGGTGGCAGCCGAGCCGCAGCCCGTCGAGCACCTTCAGCTCGACCTTGCTCAGGGGGCGGTCGATGCAGGCGGTCAGGATCGCGTCGTACGTGCCCTGCCAGCGGATCGTCCCGGACGCCAGCTCGGTCGCGAAGGCCGCGTCGCGACCGCTGAGCCGGTGCTCGCGCAGCAGCGCCGGCAGCACCAGGTTGGTGTAGGCGTCGTCCACGCGGACCGCCTTGAGCACCTCGAACGCGACCATCCGGGCCGGGTCGACGCGACGCCTCTGGTCAGCCGGCATCGAACGCCGAACCGCTCTCGATCCGCTGGCCCCGGACCCAGTCGGCGGCCGGCATCTGCTTGCGCCCGTGCGGCTTGACGTCGCCGAGTCGTACGGCGTGGGTGCCGGTGCCGACGAGCACCTGGGACTTGCTGACCTCGAGCCGACCGGGCTGGAGCACCTGCTCGGTGAGCGTGACCGGGCCGAGCTTGACCCGCTCGCCGTCGTACGTCGTCCACGCACCGGGGGCGGGCGTGCAGGCGCGCACCTGGCAGTCGACGGCGATCGCCTGGCGCGACCAGTCGATGCGGGCGTCGTCGACCAAGATCTTCGGGGCGAAGGACACACCCTCGGCCTGCTGCGGGCGCGCGCCCAGCGAGCCGTCCTCGATCCCGTCGAGGGTCGCGACGAGCAGCCCGGCGCCGCCCTCGGCGAGGCGACCGAGGAGGTCGCCGGAGGTGTCGTCGGGACGGATCCGCTCGGTCATCACGCCGAAGGTGGGGCCGGCATCGAGCTCCTTGACGATGAGGAACGTGGTCGCACCGGTGACCTCGTCGTTGTTCCAGATCGCGTGCTGCACGGGGGCGGCACCGCGCCAGTGCGGGAGCACCGAGAAGTGCAGGTTGATCCAGCCGATGGTCGGGATGTCGAGCGCCGACTGCGGCAGCATCGCGCCGTACGCGACCACCGGGCAGGCCTCCGGACGGAGGGCGCGCAGCGCCTCCTGGAAGTCGGGGTCCCGCGGGTGCTCCGGCTTGAGGACGGGGACGCCCAGCTCCTCGCCGCGCACCGCGACCGGGCTGGGGGTGAGCTTGCGGCCGCGGCCGAACGGCGCGTCAGGACGGGTGACGATCCCGACCAGCTCGTGGCCGGACGCGGCGATCGCCTCCAGCGAGGGCAGTGCGACCTCGGGGGTGCCGGCGAAGACGACGCGCATCAGAACCCGAAGCCGTTGGTGGCGTGCGGGGAGACCTTGACGGTGGGTTGCTCGAGGCCGAACCACTCGGCCTCCCGGATCGCCTTCATCGCGGCCTTGCGGGCGTCGGTGTCGAGCCGGTCCACGAAGAGCACGCCGTCGAGGTGGTCGGTCTCGTGCTGGATCGCGCGGGCGAGCAACTGCGAGCCCTCGATGACCACCGGCTCGCCGTGCATGTCGAAGCCGTGGGCGACCACGGAGAGCGCGCGGGTGCAGTCGAAGCTCAGGTCCGGGATCGACAGGCAGCCCTCGGGGCCGTGCTGGGTGTCGGAGGAGAGCTCGAGTCGCGGGTTGACCAGGTGGCCGAGCTCGCCGTCGACGTGCCAGGTGAAGACCCGCAGGCCGACGCCGATCTGCGGCGCGGCCAGGCCGGCGCCGGGTGCCTCCAGCATCGTGTCGGTCAGGTCCTCGACCAGGCGGCGCAGCTCCTTGTCGAAGTCGACGACCTCGATCGCGGGCTTGCGCAGGACGGGGTCTCCGAAGAGTCGGATCGGCTGGATGGGCACCGCGCCAGTCTAGGGAGGACGCACAGCGGACTCCCTGTCGGTGGTCGAGCGAGCGCCCGGGGACGCGCCAGCGGACCCGACGGCGCGTGTCGAGACCAGGATGGGCTCAGAGGGTCGGCGGATCGACCTGGATGCGTACGGCGTCCAGCTTGCGGGCCGAGCGGAGCCGCTGGAGCTCGCCGAGCGCGCGGGAGAGGTCGGCGCCCTCCGCCCGGGGCACCCGGACCACGACCCGGCTCTCCCCGTCCGCGACCTCGACGGGCCCGAGCAGCTCGGCCGACTCGGGCGCCGCCAGCAGGGTCACCGCGTCGTCGACGGCCCCGGGCTCGCCGGTGATCGTGGCGAGCCGGCTCGCGGGCGGCAGGTGCGCCGCCAGCCGCTCGTCGGTCTCGCGCTCGGCGTGGCCGGCCGGGTCCCAGCGCACCAGCGCCTGGAGCGTCGGGTGCGCGGGGTCGCCGACCGCGACCACCCGCCCTCCGGGGCGCACCAGCGCCGCGGCGTCGGCCCAGCGGCGCAGCGCCTCCTCGCCCGCGCGCAGGTCGATGCGCGAGAGCAGCAGCCAGGTGTCGAGCAGCACCACGGCGGCGTACCCGCCTTCGGCGACCGGTTCGGCGCCCGGGGTGGCCACGACGACCTGGCGTGCGGCCGAGACGGTCGCGAGCACGGTGTCGCCCGAGCTGGTGCGGACCCGGGTGTTCGGCAGCGCGCGGCCCAGCTCCTCGGCGGTGCGGGCGTCGCCGAGGACCGGCGCCCGCAGCCCGCGGTATCCGCACTCGCGGCACGCCCAGGCCTCGTCGACGGTGCCGCACCAGCGGCACGCCGGCGGGGTCGCCGGACCGGTCAGCGCGAGCGGGCCCTGGCAGACGTCGCAGCGGGCGGGCGTCCGGCAGCGCTCACAGGCCAGCACGTTGACGTAGCCCAGGCGCGGCGTCTGGACGAGCACCGGGCCGCTCTCCAGGGCGTCGCGGACCAGCAGGTGCACCTCGCGCGGGATCCGGGCGCCGCGCGCGTGGACGTCGCGGTCGGTCTCGTTGCCGGCGACCTGGACGCTCACCCGACGGCGTACCTCCGCGCGGTCGGCGGCGATCTCCTGCGCCCAGCCGGTGCGCAGCAGGTAGGCCGCCTCGACGGTGCGCACGAACCCGCCGATCAGCGCGCCCGCACCCTCGCGCTCGGCGCGGAGCAGCAGGGTCTCGCGGGTGTGGGGGTACGGCGCGCGCGGCTCCGCGTGCAGGTCGTCGCCGTCGTCCCAGATGACGACCAGCCCGAGGTCGCGGACCGGCGCGAACCCGGCCGCGCGGGTGCCGACGACGACGCGCCGGGCACCTCGGCTGACGGCCAGGAAGTCGCGGTAGCGCCGCGCCGGACCGGCGTCGGCCGTCAGCGTCACGTGCTGGCCCTCCCCGAGGACCGCGACCAGCGCCCGGTCGACCCGGGCCACGTCCTTGCCGTCCGGCACGCAGATCACGACACCACGGCCGGACGCGTGGGTCGCGGCGGCGGCGTGGGCGACGAGGGTCGGCCAGTCGGTGGCGGGCGCCGCCGCCCAGACCGCGCGCGGGCTGCCGCCGACGGCCAGGTGCCGCAGGAAGGCGGGTCCGGGCAGGTGCTCGGCCCAGGCCTGCTCCCCCGCCTCGGCGTCGTGCTGCCACGGCACCGTGGGCGGCGCCGGCTCCTTCTCGGTGGTCGCGTGCCGGGTCGGGATCGCCAGCCGCAGCACGTCGGAACGGGTGCCGGCGTACCGCTCGGCGAGCTCCGCGGCCAGCCCGGCGATCTCGGGGTGCAGGACCGGCTCCGCGCTGACCACCCGACGCAGCGGGCTCAGGCGTCCCGTGTGCTCGCTGCGCTCACCGCGGGCGAGCACGAAGCCGTCGACGTCCTGGCCCGCGAAGCGCACC
Source organism: Nocardioides hankookensis (assembly GCF_042658885.1). Taxonomy (NCBI): domain Bacteria; kingdom Bacillati; phylum Actinomycetota; class Actinomycetes; order Propionibacteriales; family Nocardioidaceae; genus Nocardioides; species Nocardioides hankookensis. Next base: position 41,175 of record NZ_JBHSRJ010000008.1, read on the forward strand.
TTGACCCGGGCACCGGGGACGGCCGCTTCGCCCATCGCCGCCGGGACGGCGTAGTCGAAGAGGCGGTCCAGGTGGGCGAGCGGCACGTCGACCAGCACCTGCGCCACCGGGTCCACGGCCGCCGGCTCGGCCTCCGCCGCCTTGCGGGCGCGGGTGGCACGGGCCTTGGCCTGCGACGCCTTCACCGACGCCCGAGCCATGCCCGGCAGCAGCTCGGGGTGCTCGTCGGGGTCGGCCATGGGCGCAGTTCTACCAGCGCCCGCTGACGGTCCGGACTACCGGCGCTTCTTGGCCTTCACCTTCCCGGAGGCCTTCGAGGTCGCGGTCGTCGTGGTGTAGCCGGCCTTCGTCCCGGTCACCCGCACCGAGATGCGCTTGCCCTGGTCGGCCTTCGTGAGCGTGTACGACGTCCGGGTCGCCCGCGGGATCGGCTTCCCGCTGCGCAGCCACTGCAGGCGCAGCGCCACCGGGGCGGGCTTCCAGGTCCCCGGCCTGGCGACCAGGCGCGCCCCGACCTGCGGCTTCCCGGTGATCACCGGCCGGCCGCGGACCAGCGTGCCGCGCGCGACGGCGGCCGTGGCGGCGCTCGTGGCCGAGGAGGAGCCGAAGCCCGCCTTGGTCGCGGTGACCGTGACGGCCAGAGCCTGGCCGACGTCGGCCGCCGTCGGGTGGTAGGTGGTCGACGTCGCGCCGCCGATCGGCGTACTGCCGCGCAGCCACTGGAACGCGACGGAGTCCGGGGTCGGCGTCCACGTGCCGGCCGTCGCGGTCAGCGTGGCGCCCACGGCAGGCGTGCCCGACACGGTGGGAGCCACGGAGCCCGCGATCGCCGGCGGGTCGCAGGTGTAGAGCGAGACGTCGTCGACCGCCCAGCCCGGGAACGAGACCGAGCTGTCGGTGTTCATCGTGAACCGAGGCTTGACCGAGGTGCCCGCGAACGACGTCAGGTCGACGCGGCTGGCGACGTACCCGCGGCTGTCGCCACCGAAGCCGAGGCGGCCGGCCGCCGGGTTCGAGAAGCCCGAGCTGATCGTCTGGCTGGGCCCGTTGACCCAGGGCAGGCTCGCGGTGTCGACCGGACCGGAGCCGGCGTCGACCTCCACGGTGCCGGCGTCGTAGAAGCCGTTCGTGTCGTAGTCGAGCACCCGCCACTGCTGGAAGAAGAGGTACGCCGGCTGACCTGCCGGCAGGGCGACCGCGGTGCTGGCGACCAGCGAGCTCGTCCCGACGGTCGACGGATCGTCGGAGAGCCACGCGTCCGGGCCGGTGTGCGAGACCGAGGCGCCGCGGGTCCAGGTGGATCCGGCGACGAACGTCGACTCCGGCGTGCCGGTCTCGCTGTCGAGCAGCACCCGCTTGACCGTCCCGACCGGGCACTCGGCCGTCGCGTCGGCCGGCTGGGGGTTGTTGGTCGGGGTGGTCAGCAGCTCGGTCGCGAGCGTCGCCTTGTGCACGTTGGTGCAGTCGGCGGCGGTGAACCCGGCCGTGCCCGCCGCGAGCAGCGCCTGGCAGCTCTGGTCCAGCACGGCGCCCTCGTCGGCGTAGTCGCTGCCGGACGTCAGCGACTGGTCCACCAGGATCCAGAGCCGGGCCGACTTCGTCAGGGTCGGGTCACCTGCGTCGATGCCCGTCATCGTCTGCCCGTTGAAGGTTCCGCCCTGCGAGATCAGGAACGCCGTCTTGTTGCCGACCCCCGAGTTGGTGTGCACCCCGTCGTTGTCGGGGTAGGTGCTGCCCTCGATCTTGTAGAAGCCGCTCGAGGTCTTGTCGGGGTCGCTGAACACCGTCGGGTCCGCCATGTTGCGGATGCCGTTCGGGAAGCCCGGGATGTCCTCGCCGAGGTCCCAGTCGGCGTCCGACTCGGCGCCGTGCCGGTGGTCGATGATCTCGCCGATGATGTCGGACATCGACTCGTTCATGGCGCCGGACTGGCCCCAGTAGAAGAGGCCCGAGTTGCGCTCGGTGAAGCCGTGGGTGATCTCGTGGCCCACGACGTCGTCCGCCACGGCGTACCCCTGGCCGTAGTACATCTGGGAGCCGTTCCAGAAGGCGTTGTCGTACGGGCAGGCGTTGCTGGCCCCCGTGTAGCACCACCGCACGGTGGAGGCGAACTTCTTCTGCCCTGACACGGTGACACCCAGCAGCTGGGTGATGTCGACCCCGGCGACCTGCTGGTAGAAGTCGGCCACCACGCCGCTCAGGTCGTACGCCGTGTCGACGTCGGCCTGTCCGGTGGCCGACCCACCCTCGGTGCGCGCGAAGCCCGACGTGCACGGGATGTCGCTGCCGCGGCGGACGTTCGCGTTGTCGCAGACCACCCGGTCGACCGCGTGCTGGACCTCGTCCACGTCCATCAGCACGGCGCCGGTGCGGTCGTCGACCATGACCTGGCGTCGCTCGTCGGCGCCGCGGGTGACCTCGAAGCGCCAGACGCCCCGGGCCGCGACCGTCGGGTCGCCGCCGATCAGCCCGGCGTCGAGCAGCCAGCGACCCAGGGACTCGACGGTGGTCCCGCCACCGGCGCCGGCCTGCTTGAGGAACGCCGCGCGAGCCTGCGTCTCGGCCTCGCCCTCGGTGACCGTCGCGGACGCGACCTCGGTCGCCTCCGAGGACTCCGCGAGGATCGAGGACAGCTCGCGGTCGTCGCGCAGGCTGACCACGACCTGGCCACCGACGACCGGCACGCCGCCGACCGCCTGCTGGTAACGGACCAGGTCACCGGCGGACGTCGACTGCGCGGACACCTGCTCCCACGTCGTGCCGTCGTGCCAGGTGCCGGCCGCCGCGCCGTACCGGGCCAGGTGCAGGTCGGCCGCCGCGGTCACGCTCGTGCCGGGGCCGACGTCGGGGTTGTCGAAGTCGGAGCCGGCCGGGACACCGACGAAGCCGGCGTGCTCCCGGACCCCGGCGCTGCGCACCGTGACCGGTCGGTCGGAGTCGTGGTCGAGCCGGGCCGTCGCCTGGGCTTCCGGGTCGGCGGCGAGCGCGGGCGTGGTCGCGACGGCGACCAGGCCGCCACCGACCATCAGGAGCGCGAGGAGGTGCGAGAGCGTGCGTGGCCTGGACATCGTTTGCTCCTGAAGGCGGGACGGCACCCGAGCGGACGATTCACGGTAGGCCGCGAACGCGACAGCGGACATGCCCCGATCGGGGCATGTCCGCTGTCGATCTGCTGTGAGTCTGCGCCTCGTCAGAGGCCGGCGGCCGCCTTGAGGGCGTCGGCGCGGTCGGTGCGCTCCCAGGTGAACTCGGGGAGCTCGCGACCGAAGTGGCCGTAGGCCGCGGTCTTGGCGTAGATCGGGCGCAGCAGGTCGAGGTCGCGGATGATGGCGGCCGGGCGCAGGTCGAAGACCTCGAGCACCGCCTCCTGGATCTTCTCGTCGGAGACCGTGCCCGTGCCGAACGTCTCGATGAAGACACCGACCGGCTGCGCCTTGCCGATCGCGTAGGCGACCTGGGCCTCGCAGCGACGGGCCAGGCCCGCGGCCACGACGTTCTTGGCGACCCAGCGCATGGCGTACGCCGCGGAGCGGTCGACCTTCGACGGGTCCTTGCCCGAGAACGCGCCGCCGCCGTGGCGGGCCATGCCGCCGTAGGTGTCGACGATGATCTTGCGGCCGGTCAGGCCGGCGTCGCCCATCGGACCGCCGACGACGAAACGACCGGTCGGGTTGACCAGGAGGCGGTAGCCCTCGGACGGGATCTGGAAGGTGTCGAGGACCGGGTCGATGACGTGCTTCTTGACGTCGGCCTCGAGGGCGTCGAGCTCGGTCTCCTCGGAGTGCTGCGTCGAGAGCACCACGGTGTCGACGCGCACGGGCCGGTTGTCGGCGTCGTACTCGATGGTGACCTGGGTCTTCCCGTCGGGGCGCAGGTAGGCCAGCGTGCCGTCCTTGCGGACCGCCGTCAGCTGCTCGGCGAGCCGCTGGGCGATCACGATCGGCAGCGGCATCAGCACGTCGGTGTCGTCGCACGCGTAGCCGAACATCAGACCCTGGTCGCCGGCACCCTGCTTGTCCATCGCGTCCACGGAGCCGGTGCGGCTCTCGTGACCGGTGTCGACGCCCTGGGCGATGTCGCCGGACTGGCCGCCGATCGCCACCATGACGCCGCAGGACGCGCCGTCGAAGCCCTTGAGCGAGGAGTCGTAGCCGATCTCGAGGATGCGGTCGCGCACCTTCTGCTTGATGTCCACGTAGCCGGTGGTGGTCACCTCGCCGGCGACGACGACGAGGCCGGTGGTGAGCAGCGTCTCGACCGCGACCCGGCTGTGCGGATCCTGCTCGAGCATCGCGTCGAGGACGGAGTCACTGATCTGGTCAGCGATCTTGTCCGGGTGACCCTCGGTCACCGATTCCGACGTGAAGAGACGTCCGGTCACTGCTGCTCCTTGGTGCGGTAGGCGTGCGATTGGGGGTGCTACGGGCGGTGCGGAACACCCTAACCGGCGTCCCGCAGGGTGGTACGGCGGTCTCAGCAGTTCACCTGAGACGGCCGCGGACCTGGTCCCAGATGACGTGGGCGAGCGCGGACTTGGACCCGCGCGACACCTCCACGTCGGCGCCGTCGGCGGCCAGGATCACGGCCTCGTTGTCGGGGCTGCCGAACACGGCTCCCCCGCTGACGTCGTTGACCACGAGCAGGTCGCAGCCCTTGCGCACCAGCTTGGTGCGGGCCAGGTCGAGCACCGACCCGGTCTCGTCGCCGGTCTCGGCGGCGAACCCGACGACGACCTGCCCCTCGCGAGCGCGCTCGGTGCCGATTTCGTGGAGGATGTCGGGGTTCTGGACGAGCTCGATCGTGGGCGCCGACCCGTCGGCAGCCTTCTTGATCTTCGCGTCGCTGACGCCGGTGGGCCGGAAGTCGGCGGGGGCGGCAGCCATCACGACCGCGTCCGCGGCGGCCGCGGCGGAGACGACCTCCTGGCGGAGCTGAGCGGTCGTCTCGACCCGCACGACCTTGACGCCGGCCGGGTCCGGCAGCGTCACGTTGGCGGCGACCAGGGTGACCTCGGCGCCGCGGGCGGCGGCGGCGCGGGCGAGCGCGTAGCCCTGGAGCCCGGAGGAGCGGTTGCCGAGGAAGCGCACCGGGTCGAGGTACTCACGGGTGCCGCCTGCGGACACCACCACGTGGCGGCCGGCGAGGTCGAGCTCCGTCGTACCACGCTCCAGGACCTCGCGGCAGACCTCGAAGATCTCGTCGGGCTCGGGCAGCCGACCCTTGCCGGTGTCCTTGCCGGTCAGGCGGCCCTCGGCGGGCTCGATGACGAGAGCGCCGCGGTCGCGCAGGGTGGCGACGTTGGCGCGGGTCGCCGGGTGCTCCCACATCTCGGTGTGCATCGCGGGTGCGAAGACCACCGGGCAGCGCGCGGTCAGCAGCGTGGAGGTGAGCAGGTCGTCGGCGAGACCGTGCGTGGCCTTGGCCAGCAGGTCGGCCGTCGCGGGTGCGACCACGACGAGGTCGGCCTCCTGGCCGATCCGCACGTGCGGCACCTCGTGCACGTTGCTCCACACGTCGGTGGCCACCGGCTTGCCGGACAGCGCCGACCAGGTCGGCGCGCCGACGAACTCGAGGGCGGCCGCGGTGGGCACGACGGTGACGTCGTGGCCCGACTCGGTGAAGCGACGCAGCAGCTCGCACGCCTTGTAGGCGGCGATCCCGCCGGACACCCCGAGAACGACACGAGGCCGCCTCCCGGAGGAGACGGCCGTGTCGTGGTGCTCGGTCGGGCTCATCGACCCGTCAGGTCAGTTGCCCGCGAGGCCGGCCTCGGCGGCAGCCTGGGCGGCGGCCTCCTCGGCAGCGAGCTCGGCGGGGTCGATGTCCTCGCAGACCAGGAGGTCGTCGTTGATCTCGCGGAGCGCGATCGACAGCGGCTTCTCCTGCACGTGGGTGTCCACGAGAGGGCCGACGTACTCGAGCAGGCCCTCGCCCAGCTGCGAGTAGTAGGCGTTGATCTGGCGAGCACGCTTGGCGCTGAAGAGAACCAGCTTGTACTTGCTGTCGGTCTTGGAGAGCAGGTCGTCGATCGAGGGGTTGGTGACACCCTCAGCGGCGATGTTCGGGGCAGCCACGCAGAAGCCTCACTGATCGGTTGGGGATTGCAGCATCAAGGCTACCAACTCCTCGGCTGCAGCGTGAACTTCGTGGTTCACGATGCTCACGTCGAACTCCGCCTCGGCGGCCAGCTCCTCGCGTGCGGTGACCAGGCGACGCTCGCGCTCCTCCTCGGTCTCGGTGCCCCGGCCGACCAGCCGGCGCACCAGCTCGTCCCACGAAGGCGGCTTGAGGAAGACGAACAGTGCGTCGGGCATGCTCTCGCGGACCTGCCGCGCGCCCTGGAGGTCGATCTCGAGCAGCGCCGGTCGACCGGCCGCGAGCACGGCCTCGACCGGCTGCCGCGGGGTGCCGTAGCGGGCGGCCTTGTGCACGACCGCCCACTCGAGCAGGTCGCCGCGCTCGACCATGGCGTCGAACTGGTCGTCGTCGACGAACCAGTAGTGGACGCCGTCCTGCTCCCCGGGACGTGGCGCCCGGGTCGTCGCGGACACGGAGATCCAGGCCTCCGGGTGGTGCCGGCGTACGTCGGCGGCGACGGTGCCCTTCCCGACCGCGGTCGGTCCCGCGAGAACGACGAGGCGGGAGGCCTTAGTCACGCGCCGCGAACTCCTTCTCCAGCGCCGCGACCTGCTTGGTGCCGAGGCCGCGGACCCGGCGGCTCTCGGCGATGCCGAGGCGCTCCATGAGCTGGCGCGCGCGGACCTTGCCGAGGCCGGGCATCGCCTGGAGCAGGTCGACGACCCGCATCTTCCCGATGACCTCGTTGCGCTGGCCCTCCTCGAGCACGTCGGCGATCGAGGCGCCCGAGTTCTTCAGCCGGTTCTTGACCTCGGCCCGCTCCCTCCGGGATGCGGCGGCCTTGTCGAGGGCCGCCTGACGCTGTTCAGGGGTGAGCGGGGGCAGGGCCACGAGCACAGGTCCTTCGGAGTTCGGGAGGTGGAGCGGGACGCAGGTGGTCAATCTAGTCAGAAGCGCGGACGGGCAGCAATCGGGGCGTCAGACAGTCAGCGGGGTGTGGCAGACGTCGCGTGCCTGCTGGTCGAGGTCCGACAACGCCTGCAGCGTGGCGCCGCTGCCGACGTCGGCCGCGGCCGCGTCGATCTTGCGCTTCTCGTCGGCGGTGAGACCGGCCGGTGGGTGCGCGCGGTCATAGGTCGCCGGGTCGACGCCGGCGTCCTCGAGCGCCTGCTGCAGGCCCTCCAGGCTCCGGATCACCTGCTGCCACTCGTCCTGGATGTCGGCGGGCGACTCGTCGGCGAGGTCCTGGAAGATCCCGAGCGCCTTGAGCAGCGCGTCCGGCGACCCGTCACCGAGGGTCTCGCTGAGCTTCTGCTGGTGGTCCTCGACGGCGCCGCAGTAGGCGTCCTTGTCGTCGCCGCAACCGGCGGCCAGCAGCGGCAGCAGGAGCGCGGCCACGGCGAGCCGCCTCACGGACGGAGCTCCTCGTTGGTGCGCAGGACGTAGTCGCGCATCGCGTCCGGCCGCTGGAGCCGGAGCACGTCGCGCGACGAGCTGGGCAGCACCGCCGCAGCCGAGCCGAAGAGCCGGCGTACGTCGGCGATGGTGCCGCCCTGCGCACCGAACCCGGGTGCCAGCACCGGCCCGTTGAAGGCCAGGTCCTCGTCCGTGGTCCCGATCGTGGCGCCGACGACCGCGCCGAAGGAGCCGAGGGGCTCGGCGTCCGCGTTGAGCCGGCGCAGGTGGTCGAGCATCAGGCCGGCGACCGTGCCGCCATCCGCGGTGCTGGCGTGCTGGACCTCGGGCCCCTCCTTGTTCGAGGTCAGCGCGAGCACGAAGACACCGCCGTCGTGCCGGCGCGCGCTGTCGAAGATCGGGTCGAGCGAGCCGAAGCCGAGGAACGGGCTGACCGTGATCGCGTCCGAGGCCAGCGGCGAGGTCGGGTCGAGGTAGGCGTCGGCGTACGCCTGGCTAGTCGAGCCGATGTCGCCGCGCTTCACGTCGAGCAGCACGAGCGCACCGGCGGCGCGGGACTCGGCGATGACGCGCTCGAGGACGGCGACGCCCCGGCTGCCGAACCGCTCGTAGAACGCGGACTGCGGCTTCACAACGCTCACGTGTGGGGCGACCGCCTCGACGACGGTCATCGCGAACGTCTCGAGGCCCGCCACGTCGTCGGTGAGTCCCCAGTCGTGCAGGAGCGCCGAGTGCGGGTCGATGCCGACGCAGAACGGGCCGCGCTCGGCGATCGCGGTGTGGAGGCGGGCTCCGAAGGTCATGGTCATGCCTGCACTCCCTGGACGATCCGGCGCGGCCACAGCGGGCCCTCGTAGATGAACGCGGTGTAGCCCTGGAGCAGCGTGGCGCCGGCGTCGAGGCGGGCCCGGGCGTCGGCGACGGTGGTGATGCCGCCGACGCCGATCAGGGTGAGGTCGGGACCGACGCGGCCGCGCAGCAGGCGGAGCACGTCGAGCGACCGGTCGGTGAGCGGGCGACCCGACAGTCCGCCGGCACCGACCTCCTCGACCTTGGCGTCGGGTGTGCGCAGCCCGGCGCGGGAGATGGTCGTGTTGGTGGCGATGATGCCGTCGAGGCCGATCGCGAGCGCCAGGTCGGCGACGCCGAGCACGTCGTCGTCGGCGAGGTCGGGAGCGATCTTCACCAACAGCGGGACCCCCGCCGCAACCCCCTGGACCGCGGTCAGGATCGGCTCGAGCTTCTCGACCGCCTGGAGGTTGCGGAGGCCGGGGGTGTTCGGGGAGCTGACGTTGACGACCAGGTAGTCGGCGTACGGCGCGAGCAGGCGGGCCGACTTCACGTAGTCGTGGACCGCCTCCTCCTCCGGCACGACCTTGCTCTTGCCGATGTTCACGCCGAGGACGGGGCCGGGCCGACGGCCACGCGCCTTCAGCCGCTCGGCGACGACCTCGGCGCCGTCGTTGTTGAAGCCCATCCGGTTGACGACCGCGCGGTCCTCGGGGAGCCGGAACAGGCGCGGCTTCGGGTTGCCGGGCTGCGCCTCCCCCGTCACCGTGCCGACCTCCACGTGTCCGAACCCGAGTGCGGCCAGCCCGTCGATGCCGACGGCGTTCTTGTCGAAGCCGGCGGCCAGGCCGAGCACGTTGGGGAACGTCAGGCCCAGGGCCCGGACCGGCGTGCCCGGCGTACGACGGACGGCCGTGACCGGCCGGGCCGCCCGGATCGCCCGGAACGCCGCGTGGTGGGCCTTCTCGGGGTCGGTCCGGGAGAAGCCGTGGTCGAAGAGCGCGCGGTAGATCAACGGCGGGCCCAGTCCTGCAGCGACCGCACACCGATCTCCCCACGCTCCAGCGCCTCGATGCCCTGCACCGCGGCACCCAGGCCCTGGACGGTCGTGATGCACGGGATGTTGGCCATCACCGCGGCCGTGCGGATCTCGTAGCCGTCGACGCGCGCCGAGCCGCCGCTGGTCGAGCCGTTGGGCGTGTTGATGACGAGCTGGATGTCGCCCTCGAGGATCAGCTGCACGGTGGTCTTCTCGCCGTTCGGGCCCTCCCCCTCCCAGTGCTTGCGCACGACCTCGGTGCGGACGCCGTTGCGGCGCAGCACCTCGGCGGTGCCTTGGGTCGCGAGGATCTCGAAGCCGTGGTCGGCCAGCACCTTGATCGGGAAGATCATGTGCCGCTTGTCGCGGTTGGCCATGCTCACGAAGACCTTGCCGCCGGTCGGGAGCGGGCCGAACGCGCCGGCCTGCGCCTTCGCGAACGCCGTGCCGAAGTCGGCGTCGAAGCCCATCACCTCGCCGGTCGACTTCATCTCCGGGCCGAGCACCGTGTCGACCTGCTTGCCGTCGGGGCTGCGGAACCGGTTGAAGGGCATCACCGCCTCCTTGACGGCGATCGGCTGGTCGGCCGGCAGCGTGCCGCCGTCACCGGTCGCCGGCAGCATGCCGCTGGCGCGCAGCGAAGCGATCGACTCCCCCAGCATCACCCGCGCCGCCGCCTTCGCGAGCTGGGTGGCGGTGGCCTTGGAGACGAACGGGACCGTGCGGCTGGCGCGCGGGTTGGCCTCGAGGACGTAGAGCACGTCGGAGCCGAGGGCGAACTGGATGTTGAGCAACCCCAGCACGCCGACGCCGCGCGCGATCGCCTCGGTCGCCGTGCGGATCCGGTCGATCTCGGCCTTGCCGAGCGTGATCGGCGGCAGCGCGCACGACGAGTCGCCGGAGTGGATGCCGGCCTCCTCGATGTGCTCCATCACGCCGCCGAGGAAGAGCTCCTCGCCGTCGAAGAGTGCGTCCACGTCGATCTCGACGGCGTCGTCGATGAACCGGTCGACCAGCACCGGGTGCGCCGGACCGATCTCGGTCGAGCGCCCGATGTAGCCCGCGAGCGCCTCGTCGTCGTACACGATCTCCATGCCGCGGCCGCCCAGCACGTACGACGGCCGCACCATGACCGGGTAGCCGATCTCGGCGGCGATCCGGTGGGCGTCGGGGAAGCTGGTGGCCATGCCGTACTTCGGCGCGGGCAGCCCGGCATCGGCGAGCACCCGCCCGAAGGCGCCGCGCTCCTCGGCCAGGTGGATCGCCTCGGGCGAGGTGCCCAGGATCGTCACGCCGTTGTCCTTGAGGCCCTGCGCGAGCCCGAGCGGGGTCTGGCCGCCGAGCTGGCAGATCACCCCGAGCACCGGGCCGGCCTGCTGCTCCGCGTGCACGATCTCGAGCACGTCCTCCAGGGTGAGCGGCTCGAAGTAGAGCCGGTCGGAGGTGTCGTAGTCGGTCGAGACCGTCTCCGGGTTGCAGTTGACCATGATCGTCTCGTAGCCCGCCTGGCTCAGGGTGAGCGAGGCGTGCACGCACGAGTAGTCGAACTCGATGCCCTGGCCGATCCGGTTCGGACCCGAGCCGAGGATGATCACCGCTGGCTTCTCCCGGGCCGAGACCTCGGTCTCCTCGTCGTACGACGAGTAGTGGTACGGCGTGGCCGCGGCGAACTCGGCGGCGCAGGTGTCGACCGTCTTGTAGACCGGCCGGATGCCGAGCGCGTGCCGCACCCCGCGGACGACGTCCGCCGTCATGCCGCGGATCTTGCCGATCTGCACGTCGGAGAAGCCGTGCCGCTTGGCCTTGCGGAGCAGCGCGGGCGTGAGCTCGGGCGCCGCGGTGACCTCCTCGGCGACCTCGTTGATCAGCAGCAGCTGGTCGACGAACCACGGGTCGATCTTGGTGTGGTCGAAGATCTCCTCCGCGGTGGCGCCGGCGCGCAGCGCGTCCATGACCTTCTTGAGCCGGCCGTCGTGCGGGACCTCGATCTCGGCCAGCAGCGCGGCCTTGTCGAGCTCGACCCACTCCTGGTGCCAGTCGAAGGCGGCGTCCTTGGACTCCAGCGAGCGCAGCGCCTTCTGGAGCGCCTCGGTGAAGCTGCGGCCGATCGCCATCGCCTCGCCGACCGACTTCATGTGCGTCGTCAGCCGCGGGTCCGCCCCGGGGAACTTCTCGAACGCGAACCGGGGCACCTTCACCACGACGTAGTCGAGCGTCGGCTCGAACGCCGCGGGGGTGCTGGAGCCGTCGGCGCGCACGGTGATGTCGTTGGGGATCTCGTCGAGCGTGTAGCCGATGGCGACCTTGGCCGCGATCTTGGCGATCGGGAAGCCGGTGGCCTTCGAGGCGAGCGCGCTGGAGCGCGAGACCCGCGGGTTCATCTCGATGACGATGACGCGGCCGTCGGCCGGGTTGACGGCGTACTGGATGTTGCAGCCGCCGGTGTCGACGCCGACCTCGCGGATGATGCCGATCGCCAGGTCGCGCAGGTGCTGGTACTCGCGGTCGGTCAGGGTCATCGCGGGGGCGACGGTGATCGAGTCACCGGTGTGCACGCCCATCGGGTCCAGGTTCTCGATCGAGCAGATGATCACGACGTTGTCGGCCTTGTCGCGCATCACCTCCAGCTCGTACTCCTTCCACCCGATGATCGACTCCTCGATCAGCACCTCCGTGGTCGGGCTGGCGGCCAGGCCGGCGCCGGCGATGCGGGCCAGGTCGCCCTCGTCGTACGCGATGCCCGAGCCGGTGCCGCCCATCGTGAACGACGGACGCACGACGACCGGGTAGCCGAGCTCGACCGTGGCCTTCTCGCAGTCCTCGAGCGTGTGGCACACGAAGCTGCGGGCGACCTCGCCGCCCACCTTCGCCACGATGGCGTTGAAGAGCTCGCGGTTCTCGCCGCGGTGGATCGCCTCGAAGCTGGCGCCGATCATCTCGACGCCGTACTTCTCGAGGATGCCGCGCTCGTGCAGCGCGATCGCCGCGTTCAGTGCGGTCTGGCCGCCGAGCGTCGGCAGCAGCGCGTCCGGGCGCTCCTTGGCGATCACCTTCTCGACGAAGTCCGGGGTGATCGGCTCGACGTACGTCGCGTCCGCGAACTCCGGGTCGGTCATGATCGTGGCCGGGTTGGAGTTGACCAGGATGACCCGGATGCCCTCCTCCTTGAGGACCCGGCAGGCCTGGGTGCCCGAGTAGTCGAACTCGCAGGCCTGGCCGATGATGATCGGCCCGGAGCCGATCACCATGACCGACTTGATGTCGTCGCGCTTCGGCATCAGGCGCCCTCGTTTTCGGTGGTCGAGTAGTCGGTCGTGAGGAACGAACGACCGTCGTATCGAGACTCCATGACGTCGATGAACCGGTCGAAGAGGTACGCCGCGTCGTGCGGACCGGCGGCGGCCTCGGGGTGGTACTGGACGGAGAAGCCCTTGAGCCTGCCGCCTTCGCGCAGCTCGAGGCCCTCGACCACGTCGTCGTTGAGGCAGACGTGGCTGACGCTCGCCTCGCCGTACGGCGTGGTGGTGCTGCCCTCGAGCGGGGCGTCGACCGCGAAGCCGTGGTTGTGCGCGGTGACCTCGGTCTTGCCGGTGGTGCGGTCCATCACCGGCTGGTTGATGCCGCGGTGGCCGTACTTCAGCTTGTAGGTGCCGAAGCCGAGCGCGCGCCCGAAGAGCTGGTTGCCGAAGCAGATGCCGAAGTACGGGATCCCCTCGGCCAGCGCCCCCTGGAGCACCTCGATCTGGTGCGTGGTCGCGGCCGGGTCGCCCGGACCGTTGGAGTAGAAGAGGCCGTCGGGCGCGACCGCTTGGATCTCCTCGAGCGTCGCGGTCGCGGGCAGCACGTGCACCTCGATGCCGCGCTCGGCCATCCGGTAGGGCGTCATGCCCTTGATGCCGAGGTCGAGGGCGGCGACGGTGAAGCGCTTCTCCCCCGCGGCGGGCACGACGTACGCCTCCTGCGTGGAGACCTCCGAGGCGAGCTCGGACCCGGCCATCTCGCCGGAGGCGAGCACCCTCTCGAGCAGGGCGGCCGGGTCGGTCTCGGTGGAGGAGATCCCGACCCGCATCGCACCGCGCTCGCGCAGGTGCCGGGTCAGGGCGCGGGTGTCGATGCCGGAGATCCCGACGACGCCCTGCGCCGCGAGCTCCTCGTCGAGGCTGCGGCGCGAGCGCCAGTTGGAGGCCCGCCGGGCGGGGTCGCGCACGACGTAGCCGGCGACCCAGATCCGGTTGCTCTCCGGGTCCTCGTCGTTGACGCCGGTGTTGCCGATGTGCGGGGCCGTCATCACCACGACCTGGCGGTGGTACGACGGGTCGGTGAGCGTCTCCTGGTAGCCGGTCATGCCGGTGTTGAAGACCGCCTCGCCGAACGTCTCGCCCTCGGCGCCGTACGTCTCGCCGTGGAAGGTGCGCCCGTCCTCGAGGACGAGCAGTGCCGACTTCTGGCCGCCGCTCATGCGAGCTTCCCGTCGAGCACGGTGGCGGTCCCGCGGAGGAACGTGGCGACCACGCGGCCAGGCAGCTCCATCCCGCGGTAGGGCGTGTTGCGGCTCAGGCTGGCCGACTCGGACGGGTCGACCGTGCGGGTCGCGGCCGGGTCGTAGAGCACCACGTTGGCGGGCGCGCCCACCTCGATGGGCCGACCGTGATCGGCCGCGCGGCCGATCCGGGCCGGGGCGTAGGACATCCGCTCGGCGACGCCGGCCCAGTCGAGCAACCCGGGGTCGACCATCGTCTGCTGCACGATCGACAGCGCGGTCTCGAGGCCGAGCATCCCGAACGCGGCCGCCGACCACTCGCAGTCCTTGTCCTCGTGCGGGTGCGGCGCGTGGTCGGTGGCGACGATGTCGATGGTGCCGTCGGCCAGGCCCTCGCGGAGCGCGGCCACGTCGGCGGCCGAGCGCAGCGGCGGGTTGACCTTGTAGATCGGGTCGTACGTCGCCGCCAGCTCGTCGGTGAGCAGCAGGTGGTGGGGACACGCCTCGGCGGTGACCTCGACGCCCTTGCCCTTGGCCCAGCGGATCAGCTCGACGGAGCCCGCGGTGGAGACGTGGCAGACGTGGAGCCGGGAGCCGACGTGCTCGGCGAGCAGCACGTCGCGGGCGATGATCGCCTCCTCGGCGACCGCCGGCCAGCCGGCCAGCCCGAGGCGGCCGGAGAGCTCGCCCTCGTTCATCTGCGCGCCCTCGGTGAGCCGCGGCTCCTGGGCGTGCTGGGCGACGACGCCGTCGAACGCCTTGACGTACTCCAGCGCGCGGCGCATCAGCACCGCGTCGCTGACGCACTTGCCGTCGTCGGAGAAGACCCGGACGCGCGCGGCCGAGTCGGCCATCGCACCGAGCTCGGCGAGCCGCTCGCCCTGGAGACCGACGGTGACGGCGCCGACCGGATAGACGTCGCAGTGCCCGGCCTCGCGGCCCAGCCGCCAGACCTGCTCGACCACCCCGGCGGTGTCGGCCACCGGCTCGGTGTTGGCCATCGCGAAGACGGCCGTGAACCCGCCGAGGGCGGCCGCCTGGGTGCCGGTGTCGACGGTCTCGGCGTCCTCGCGCCCCGGCTCGCGCAGGTGCGTGTGCAGGTCGACCAGGCCGGGCAGCGCGACCAGGCCGGACGCGTCGATCACCTCGGTCGACCCGTCGCTCGTCAGGCCCGGCCCGATGCCGGCGACGACGCCGTCCTGGAGCAGCAGGTCGGTCGGCTCGCCGCCGAGGACCGCGACGTTCTTGATCAGGTAGCTGGTGCTCACTCTTCTCCTCCGACAGCGGGCTCGGACCCACCGAGCAGCAGGTACAGGACGGCCATCCGCACGGCGACGCCGTTGGTGACCTGCTCGACGATCACGGACCGGTCGGAGTCGGCCACGTCGGCCGTGATCTCCATGCCGCGGACCATCGGGCCGGGGTGCATCACGATCGTGTGGTCCTGGAGCATCGCCATCCGCTTGCCGTCGAGGCCGTAGCGGCGCGAGTACTCCCGCGCGGTCGGGAAGAACCCGCCGTGCATCCGCTCCCGCTGGACCCGCAGCATCATCACGGCATCGGCCTTCGGCAGCACGCCGTCGAGGTCGTACGACGTCTCCACCGGCCAGCCCTCGACGCCGACCGGCAGCAGGGTCGGCGGCGCGACCAGGGTGACCTCGGCGCCGAGGGTGCGCAGCAGGAGCGCGTTGGACCGCGCGACCCGGCTGTGCAGCACGTCGCCGACGATCGCGATCTTGCGCCCCTCGAGCCCGCCGGGCTTCGAGTCGCCGAGGTGCTTCCACATCGTGAAGGCGTCCAGCAGGGCCTGGGTGGGGTGCTCGTGGGTGCCGTCGCCGGCGTTCACGACGCTGGAGCGCACCCAGCCCGAGTGGGCGAGGAGGTGCGGGGCGCCGCTGGCGCCGTGGCGCACCACGACCGCGTCCGCGCCCATGGCCTCGAGCGTCAGCGCGGTGTCCTTGAGGCTCTCGCCCTTCGACAGGCTGGAGCCCTTGGCGGAGAAGTTGATGACGTCCGCGCTCAGCCGCTTCGCGGCCGCCTCGAACGAGATCCGGGTGCGGGTCGAGTCCTCGAAGAAGAGGTTGACCACGGTGCGGCCGCGCAGGGCGGGCAGCTTCTTGATCGGCCGGTCCGCGAGCGAGCGCATCTCGTCGGCGGTCGTGAGGACCAGCTCGGCGTCGTCGCGGCTCAGGTCGGCCGCGCTCAGCAGGTGTCGCTTCACGCGCCCATCCCCTCGATCGTCACGGCGTCCACGTCGTCGACGCCGAGCAACCGGACCTTCACCCGCTCGACCAGCGAGGTCGGGAGGTTCTTGCCGACGAAGTCGGCGCGGATCGGCAGCTCGCGGTGCCCGCGGTCGACCAGCACCGCGAGCCGGACCGCCGTCGGGCGCCCGATGTCGCCGAGCGCGTCGAGCGCGGCGCGGATCGTGCGGCCGGAGAAGAGCACGTCGTCGACCAGGACGACGACCTTGCCGTCGATCCCGCCCGGCGGGATCTCGGTCGGCAGCAGCGCGCGGGCCGGCTTCAGCCGGAGGTCGTCGCGGTACATCGTGACGTCGAGCGAGCCGACCGGCACGTCGTGGCCCTCGACGGAGGCGACCCGCTCGGCGATCCGCTTCGCGAGCGGGACGCCGCGGCTCGGGATGCCGAGGAGGACGAGGTCGTCGGCGCCCTTGTTGCGCTCGAGGATCTCGTGGGAGATGCGGGTCAACGCCCGCGTGATGTCACCGGCGTCGAGGACGACGCGGGAGGGCGGGACGGACTCTTCGTACGGGTGCGCAGGCAACAGCCTCGGACCTCCTTCTCCGCCTCACGGGACGGCTCGTTAAAGGATGTCGATCGAGAGCACCCTACCCGCGTCCGGTGCCGATGGCTGAACCCGGCCCACCGGTTTCTCAGCCGGCGGACAGGGCAGGCGCCGCGAGTGCAGCGGCGGCCGCCTGCTCCCCCATCCGGACCAGGGTCGCGGTGTGACCGAAGTCGAAGACGGGACCGCAGTCGTAGTCCTCGTCGAGCTTGACCGGGAGGACACGGACCCAGGGGTCGAACGCCGCGGCCGGCCGGTTCATGATCGACCCGGCGAGGGCCGCGACCAGCACGTCGACCGGGGTCCGGAGCTGGCGCAGCTCGCGCGGTCGCTTCGTCACGTCGAGCACCCACACCCGGTCCCCCGGCCGGGCGAGGTCCGCGGCGCCCGTCAGCGGGACGTTCTCGGCGACGCCCGCATCGACGTGCGCCCGCGCCGCTCCGGGCGGCCCGATCATCACCGGGGGCAGCAGGCCGGGCAGGGCCGCGGAGGCGCAGAGCACGTCGGGCAGGTGCCCGACGTCGTGGTGGACGGGCCGGCCGGTCATCAGGTCGGTGGTGGCGACCCGGACCGGCACCGCCAGGTCCTCGAGCCGGTTGGCCGGCAGCAGGCGCTCGACCAGCAGGCGGAGCGCGTCGTTCGAGAAGAGGTAGGGCCGGAGCCGGGCCAGGTTGCCGAGTGCGGAGCGGCGTGGCCCGGTGAGCGTGGTCGACGTCATCGATGCCCACACCCGCGCCAGCTCCTCGACCCGGGCGGGGGTCGGGTCCGCGGCGAGGAAGCAGGCGTTCAGGGAGCCGACCGACCCCGCGACCATCAGGTCGGGGCGTACGCCGGCGGCCAGCAGGGCACGCAGCATGCCGACCTGTCCTGCACCGCGGGAGCCGCCGCCGGACAGCACGAAGATGTCGCGGTGCTGGGTGCTCATGGCGACCTCCTCGACTGGCTTCTCACCAGTCAGATCGGCCGCGGCGGCTCCGTGCTCAAGGTCGGGGAGGTAAAAGCTCGTCGGCCCAGGCCGCGTGCTCCCGCCGGGCCCAGCGGGTCGAGACCCGCCCGGTGCGCATGCCGCGACGCGCCTCGGGATCGCGCAGCGCGTAGACCACGTGACCGAGCACGAGGAGGCCGAGGGCCAGGGCCGACCAGTCATGCACGAAGGTCGCGCCGGAGCGCCAGGACAGGCGCACCAGCCCGGTCCAGTACATGAGGACACCGGTGCCCAGGAGCACGCCGGTCGCCCCGGCGACCAGCCAGGAGTTGATCTTCTGGCCGGCGTTGAACTTGCCGACCCGGATGGTGCCGTCGCGCCGCTCCTTGCTGCGCAGCCACTGCCAGTCGGCGGGGGTGAACCGGTTGAGCCGGCGTACGTCTGCGCGGTACGCCGCCGAGAGCGCCCCGGCGAGCATCGGGACGGGCAGCGCGAGGCCGCTCCAGACGTGCACCGTCTCGACCAGGGCCGGTGCCCGACCGCCATCATCAGCGAGCCGTTGTAGAGGACCAGCGCGGTGACCAGGCAGACGCCCATCAGGATCGCGACCGAGCGGTGCACCAGCCGCTCCGCCCGGGCGAACCTCGCCACGGAGTGGCCGGCCGTCTCACTCACCGATGAACCCGTCGAGCGGGTAGCCGCGGGCCTCCCAGTAGCCCGGGTCGTTGTTGTCGGTCACCTCGATCTCGGAGAGCCACTTGGTGCTCTTGTAGCCGTACATCGAGCCCGAGTAGATCCGCACCGGTCCCCCGTGGTCGTGGGTCACCGGCTTGCCGTACATGCCGAGCGCGACGACCACGTCGTCGGCGCGGGCCTGGTCGAGGGTCATGTTGACCGAGTAGGTGCCGTCGAAGGAGTGAAAGCGCACGCCGACCGCCTTGCTCGTCGGCGCGGCGCGGTCGAGCAGGTCGGAGAGCCGCACCCCGGTCCACGGCACGTCCGGCACGTGCCAGCCGGTGACGCAGTGGAAGGTGTCGGTGAACGAGAGCTGCGGCAGCGCCTCGAGGTCGCGCAGCCGGTACGTCGTCGGGTGGTCGACCAGCCCGGCCACCTTCAGCGAGTACGTCGTGGCGTCGCGGGGCTCGACCGCACCGGTGACCGAGTAGTAGCGCCAGGTGTTGCCGAGCGGGACCAGCGACGTGAGGCCGGTCGGGTCGCGCAGCTGCACGGGCGCGAGCAGCTTGCTGAGACCGTCCTGGACCGAGGCGCCGGTGACGACACCGAGCGCACCGAGCCCGAGGAGGCCGAGCACCACCCGGCGGCCGACCGGGGCGCCGTCGGAGCCCGGACCAGGGCCGGGATCAGGGCCTGCGCCCACGGATGCCGACCGACGCGACGACGGCCCCCACGAGCAGCACGATCGGACCGATGATCGACCAGGTCCGGGTGCCGCTCATCGAGCTCCCCTGGATGACGTCGATGCCCTGGAGCGTCCACAGCAGCCCGAGGAGCACGAGCACGACGCCGACGACGACCCACAACGGTTTGGCCACGTGTCCACTCAACCACGCGGTGCCTGAGATCGGGGGCCGTCCTGATTACGCGTCGGTGACGTCGATGAGGACCTTGCCGACCGCGCCGGCCTCTACGGCGTCCTGCGCCGCGGCCGTCTCGTCGAGCGGGAAGTGGTGCAGCGGCACGCCGGCGTCCGCGCCGACCCGCAGCGCTCCGGCGGCGACCGCGGCGTTGACGTCCTCGACCGCGGCCCGGACCAGGTGGTCGTGCAGCGTGTAGAGGATGAGGAACTGGAAGCGCAGGTTCTTCCCGAACGCCGCCCGCAGCGGCATGGTCAGCTCGTCGCCGCCGTTGTTGGCGTAGATCGAGACCAGGCCGTGCACCTTGACGGCCTCGAGGTCGATGCCGATGTTCTGCGCGGGTGCCACCTCGACAGCGATGTCGACCCCGTCGGGCGCCACCTCCTGGATCGCCCGGGTCGCGTCGCCCTCGCGGTAGTTGACGACGTGGTCGGCGCCGGCGGCCCGCGCCAGCGCGGCCTTCTCCTCGCTGCTGACGGTGGTCACGACGGTCGCCCCGGACCAGCGCGCCAGCTGGATCGCGGCGTTGCCGACGGCGCCCGCACCCCCGGCGACCAGCACCACCCGGCCGGCCAGCGTCCCGGGACCCAGCCGCTGCGGGCCGTCCTCACCGGCGGTCAGCGCCCGGTGCGCCGTCACCGCCGGCACGCCGAGGCTCGCGCCGAGGTCGTACGACGCCTCGTCGGCCAGCGGCGCGACCCGACCGACCGGCTGCACCGTGTGCTCGGCCGCGGTGCCGTAGGGGCGCCCGTGCTGCGCGAGCACCAACCAGACCCGGTCGCCCACGGCGTGCTCCTCGACACCGGGGCCGACCGCGTCGACCACCCCCGCGCCGTCCTGCCCGGGGACGACCTCGTCCCAGCCGGCCATCATCCCGGCACGGAACTTCCAGTCGGTCGGGTTGACGCCCGACCGGACCACCCGCACCCGCACCTCGCCGGGACCGGGCTCGGGCAGGTCGCGCTCGACCAGCTCCAGGACGGAGGACGGACCGGTCTTGTCGTACACGACGGCGCGCATGGTGAACCTCTCGCTCGGGGACCTGGGGTGTGACCCTAACCTCGAGGTAACCCGTCCCCAGGAGGATCCATGCCCGAGCTGCCGTTCCGCGACGACGTCCGCGCCCTGCTGCTGAAGCCCAACCCGGCGGTCGTGTCGACGCTGCGCTCGGACGGCCAGCCGATCTCGGTGGCTACCTGGTACCTCCTCGAGGAGGACGACCGGGTGCTGCTGAACATGGACGACACCCGGGTCCGGCTCCAGCACCTGCGCCGCGACCCCCGGGTCAGCCTCACCGTGCTCGACGAGTCCGGCTGGTACACCCACGTGTCGCTCGTCGGCCGGGTCGAGGGATTGAGCGTCGACGAGGGACTGGTCGACATCGACCGGCTGAGCACGCACTACACCGGCAAGCCGTACCCGAACCGCGAGAGCCCGCGCACCAGCGCCTGGCTGGTCGTCGAGAAGTGGCACGGCTGGGGCGCAGCGAAGAGCTGACTCCTGATCCGGCCAGGAGCCGACCCACCACCTCCGGCCGGGTCGAGCGGCCGGAGGCAGCGGGCCAGCGGTCAGGGCGACGCGCTCAGAGCGCGGCAGCCATCCCCGCGCAGGCCCTGAGCCACTGCATCCGGGTGTTCTCGGAGAGCTGGGCGTAGGGCACGACGGACCCGGCGACCAGCGCCGGGTCGTAGGGGACGCGGTAGACCCCGCGGGTGCGCTGCTGGTAGACGTCCACGAGGTCGGCCGCGAGCTTCGCGTCGACGTTCGCGGACGGGTCCGAGAGCACCGTGACGGTCTTGTGCTTGAGGTCCTGGTAGCCGGCGTCCTGCAGCGCGTCGAGCATCCACAGTCCGCTGTAGCCGGTGTCCTCACGCACCGTCGACGTGACGACCAGGAGGTCGGCCGCCCCGGCAGCGGCGAGCCAGTTCTCGGCCCGCATGTTGTTGCCGGTGTCGATGAGGATGACTCGGTAGAAGCGCTCCAGGAGCTTGTGCACCGAGTCGAAGTCCGACGCCCTGATGGTCCCGGTCACGTCGGGGCGCTCGTCGGAAGCGAGCACGTCGAAGTGGGCGTCGCCCTGGGAGCGCACGAACGCGCCCAGGTCGCCGATCCGGGACTGGTAGACGTCGGTGAACCGCTCGAGGTCCTCGAGCAGCTCGCGCGTGGTGTTGCGGTGGGCACTGCGGGTGCCCCGGATGCCCAGGGTCCCGCGGGTCTCGTTGTTGTCCCAGGCGACGACACCGCCACCGCGGACGGTGCCGAACGTGAAGCCGGCGGCGAGGACGCCGGTCGTCTTCGCGGCGCCGCCCTTGGGGTTGATGAAGGCGATCGTGCGCGGGCCGTCGAAGTCGCGCTGGATGGTCGCCCGGTCCTGCTCGTAGGCGAGCTCGTCGGGACCCATCCGCGGGGTGATCAGGCCACCGCTCCAGCGGCGCACCTTGCCGCGCCAGCCCCAGGTGGCCGGGCCGTGCTCCTGCTCGGCGTCGCGACGGTCCAGGAAGTCGGTGGCCGACATGAAGCGGCGTACGTCGCCGCCGTCGTCGGTCTCCGGCTGCGCGGGCGGTGCGGCGACCGGCGCCGACGTCACGGGCGGGCGGGTCGCCGGCGGGCCGGCGGCGGGCGGCGGCCCGGCCGGCGGTGGCGTCGAGGGCCGGTAGGCCGGAGGTGGGGTGGACGGCTGAGCAGCAGGCGGCGGGGGCGTCTCGGCCGGCGGCTGCGTGGACGGCAGCGGGTCGGTCAACGGGTCGCCGTACGTGATCGGCTCGCGCTCCCCGGCGCCACCGTCGCGGTTCTCCCGGCGGGCGGCGTAGGCCGCGAAGTCCTCCGGCGTGTAGAGCCGGTCACTGGTGTCGTCGGCGGGATCGTGAGCATCGTGTCGCGAGCCCCCGGAGCTCCATGCTTCCTGCGACATCGGTTCCTCCCTCAGAGCCGGGCCCGTCCCGGCTCACGCACGTCCTTCCCCCAAATGGAGGCGATCACACGCGCCAGTCAGAGGTCGCTCAGGGCCGCGGCGATCGCGCGGTGGAACGTCGGGTACGCGTAGTGCATCCCGCGCAGCGTCTCGACCGGGATCGCGGCGTGCACGGCCGCACTCAGCAGGCCGACCACCTCCCCGCCGTACGGCGCCACGACGGTGCCGCCGACGAGCACGCCGCGGTCCCTGTCGGCCACGACCTTGACGATCCCCTCGGCCTCGTTGATCCAGCCACGGGCGGCCTGCGGGATGTCCGCGCGGCCGACCGCGACCGTCAGCCCGGCGTCCCTCGCCTGGGCCTCGGTGAGGCCGACGGCGCCGACCTCCGGGTCCGTGAACGTCACCCGGCTGACCGCTCGGTAGTCGGCGCCCGAGCCGCCCTGGCCGAGCAGGTCGCGGACCGCGACCTTCGCCTGGTAGAGCGACACGTGCGTGAACGCGCCCCTTCCGGTGATGTCCCCGACGGCCCAGAGCCGCTCCCCCGCCCGCAGCCACTCGTCGGTCGTGAGGTGGTCGGCGTCCGGGGACAGCCCGACCGTCTCGAGCCCGATGTCGGCGAGGTTCGGGGTGCGCCCGACCGCGACCAGCAGCCGCTCGGCGCTCAGCACCTCGCCCCCGACCTCCAGGACGAAGCCGCCGTCGTGCTCGACCCGGCTGAGCTCCGAGCCCACCCGGACGTCGACGCCCTCGGCGCGCAGCACCCGGGTCACGACCTCGGCGGCCTCGGGCTCCTCGGGCCCGAGCAGTCGGTCCTCGGCCTCGACCAGCGTCACCCGGGTCCCGAACCGGGCGAACGCCTGCGCCAGCTCGCACCCGATCGGACCGCCACCGAGCACCACCATCGACTCCGGCGCCTCGACCTCCCGCATCACCTCGCGGTTGGTCCAGTACGGCGTCCCGGCGAGCCCATCGACCGGCGGGACGGTCGGCTCGGTGCCGGTGTCGAGCAGGACGCCGAGCCGGGCGTCGTACGTCGTGCCGGCGACCTCGACGCGGCCCTGGCCGGCCAGGCGCCCGTGCCCGCGGACGATGCGGACCCCGGCCTCCTCGAGCGGTCCGGCGTGGCTCTCGTCGCTCCAGTCGTGGTTGGCCTCCCGGATCCGGGTCGCCGCCCGGCCCAGCCCGCGACCCTCGTGGGCCGCGTGGATCATCAGCTTCGACGGCGTGCAGCCGTAGAACGGGCACTCGCCGCCGACCAGGTCGCGCTCGACGGCGACCACCCGGAGGCCCGCCTCGGCGAGCTTGCGGGCGGCGTGCTCTCCACCCGCCCCGAGGCCGAGCACGACGACGTCGACTGGGTCGACCGGTCTGCGATCGGTGTCCGTCATGGCCGCAACCCTGCCACCATGGTCCATGCCGTTCTCGTCACGACGTGCCCTCATCGGCGCCGGCATCGCCGGCGGAGCGGCCCTGGTCGTGGGGTGCGACGACCACCCGGACGCCGCCCCGCCGACGGCGTCGCCCACCCCGACCGACGCCTCTCCCACCGGGCCCCCGGACCGGCTGAGCGTCCCCGACTTCGACCCCACCGACTGGGCGTCGGTGCGCGCGCAGTTCCCCCTCGACCCCGCGGCGAGCCAGTTCGCGGCGTTCGGCGGTCGTCGCGCGCACGGTCGAGCAGGCCAGCCGGCTCAAGGAGCGTCTCGCCGGCACCGGCGTCACCGTCATCACGCCGACGGACCCGGCGGTGTCGGCCGGCATCGTCTGCGTCGACGTGCCCGGCCTGCCGCCCCAGAACGCCGTCCTGATGCTGCGCGAGCAGGGCATCGTCGCGAGCTCGACGTCGTACGCCACGTCGTACCTGGGACTGGGCCCGAGCATCGTCACCACGCCCGAGCAGGTCGACGAGGCGGTCGAGGCGGTAGCCGCACTAGCGTGAGAGGTGGCGGGCCTGGGCGAAGGTGAAGAGGCCGAAGCAGGCCAGTCCGACCCCGACGATCCCGAGCAGGAACGGCCCGAACGGCTGGTCGAGCACCGTGAAGAGCGCTTGGTCGAGGCCGCCGGACTTCTTGGCCTCGTGGGTGATCCCGGCGTAGCAGAAGAGCCCGCCCACGATCGCGAAGGCGACACCCCGCGCGGAGTAGCCGGCCTTGCCGAACGCGACGTACGCCGTGCCGCTCTTCCCGCTGCGGCCCTCGGAGTCCAGCTTGTCGGCGAAGCCCTCGGTCCAGGCCCGGTAGAGCTGGAACAGCCCGAAGCCGATGATCGCGAGGCCGACGGCGACGACGAGCACCTGCCCGGCGGGCAGGTCCATGAGCTGGGCGGTGAAGGTCTCCTCGCCCTTGCCCGAGGAGCTGCTGCCGATGGCGATCTTGACGCCGCTGACGCCGATGACGACGTAGACGATCGCCTTGCCGGCCGAGGCCAGGCGCTTCCCGACGCGCTTCCTGCCGTCCTCGTCCCGGTGGCCGAAGGCGGCCTCGACGAGCTGCCACAGGGCCAGCAGGAACATCCCGATCGAGACGACCCAGATCAGGACGCCGCCGAAGTGCTGCTGCGCGAGCTCGCGCAGGGCTCCCGAGCTGGACGGGGCGCCGGAGCGGTCGCCGAACGCCAGCTGGATCGCCAGCCAGCCGATGAGGACGTAGACGACGCCGTACGCGACCAGCCCGGCGCGGGCGACCCAGTCGATCCAGTCGCGGTCAGGAGAGATCGGCGAGCGCGGACTCGATGGCGCGGTGGAAGGTCGGGTAGGCATAGATCATCGTCCTGAGCGTGTCGACCGGGACCTCCGCGTGCACCGCGACGGCCAGGAAGCCGAGGATCTCGCCGCCTGCCGGCCCCATCGCGGTCGCACCGACTAGGACCCCGCGGTCGGCGTCCTCGACGACCTTGATCAGCCCGTGCCCACCGGGGCCGTGGGTGAAACCGCGCGACGACTGCTCGAGCTTCGTGATGCCCGTGCGCACGGTGAGCCCCGCGTCGCGCGCCTGCTGCTCGCTCATCCCGACGCCGCCGATCTCCGGGTCGGTGAACGTCGCGTGCGGCACCGCGTGATAGCTGGCCGGTGCGCCGTCCTCGCCGAGGACGTCGCGCAGCGCGACCGCGGACTGGTACATCGAGACGTGCGTGAACGCGCCCTTGCCGGTGACGTCGCCGATCGCCCAGAGCCACTCCTGGGGCCCGCCCTGGACCCGCAGGCGCTCGTCCGTCTCGAGGGTCCGCGCGTGCGGGTCGAGACCGACCGTCTCGAGGCCGAGGTCGTCGAGGTTGGGGGTCCGCCCCGCGGCCACCAGCACCTTGTCGACGACCAGCTCCTCACCGGTGTCGAGGCCGAGGGTGAAGGCGCCCTCGGCGTACGACGCCCGCTGGAGCTCGACGTCGGTGAGCACCCGGATGCCCTCGTGCGCGAACACCTCGGCGAGCAGCGCGGCCGCCTCGGGCTCGTTGGCCGGCACCAGCCGCGGCCCGTGCTGGACCACCGTCACCCGGACGCCGAACCGCGCGAAGACCTGGGCCATCTCGCAGCCGATCGGCCCACCGCCGACGACGACGAGCGACCCCGGGAGCTCCGCGAGCTGCACGGCGTCGCGGTTGGTCCAGTACGGCGTGTCCGCGAGGCCCTCGACCGGCGGGACGGCCGGGCGGGTGCCCGGGTTGACCACGACCCCGCGGCGGGCGGTGTAGGTGGTCGTCTCGCCGTCGGCGCCCTCGACGGTGACCTGCCGCGGCCCGGCGAGCCGGCCGACACCGTGGTGCACGGTCGCCCCGGCGTCGCGCAGCCGGTCGACGGCGATCGTGTCGTCCCAGTGGGTCGTCGCCTGCTCGTCGATGCGGCGGTGCACGACGTCCCAGGCCGGCGTGATGGTGGCCTCGCCCGCGACCTCGGCGGCCCGGCGTACCTCTGCGACGACGTCGGCGCCGCGGACCATCATCTTGGTCGGGATGCAGCCGTAGTAAGGGCACTCACCGCCCACCAGGTGCTTGTCGACGGCCACGACCTCCAGGCCCGCCTTCGCGGCTCCGGTGGCGAGAGCCTCGCCGCCCGGGCCGGTGCCGATGACGACCAGGTCCACCTCGCGCTGAGTCATGTGCTCAGCGTAGGGACATCAGACCAGCGACGCCTTGTTGCGCTGCACCGCACCGAGCACGCCGTTGACGAACTGCGGCGACTCGTCGGTCGACAGGTCCGTCACCAGCGCCATCGCCTCGCTGATCGCGACGCTGTCGGGCACGTCCTCGGCGTACAGCAGCTCCCAGACGCCGAGACGCAGGACGTTGCGGTCCACGGCCGGCATCCGCTGGAGGGTCCAGCCCTCGGCGTACTGCGCGAGCACCTCGTCGATGTGGCCGCGGTGCTCCTCGACCCCACGCACCAGCACGGCGGTGTAGTCGTTGGTCGGGCCCTCGCCGTCGGCGATCGCGGTCTCCAGCGCGGTGGTCGCGGACTCGCCGCGCACGTCGGAGGCGAAGAGGACGTCGAGCGCCCGCTTGCGGGCCTTGGAGCGGGCTGACATCAGCCCTTCACGCGGCCCATGTACGACGAGTCGCGGGTGTCGACCTTGACCTTCTCGCCCTGGTTGATGAAGAGCGGGACCTGGATCTCGTGACCGGTCTCGAGGGTCGCCGGCTTGGTGCGGCCGGTGGCCGAGTCGCCGGCGAGGCCGGGCTCGGTGAACGTGATGAGCAGCTCGACCGAGGCCGGGAGCTCGATGAAGAGGACGCGGCCCTCGTTGGTGGCCACGACGGCCTCCTGGTTCTCCAGGAGGAAGTTCGCCGCGTTGCCGACGATCTCGGGGCTGATCTCGATCTGCTCGTAGTCGGCGACGTCCATGAAGACGAAGGACGAGCCGTCGTTGTAGAGGTACTGCATGGTGCGACGGTCGACCGTGGCGGTCTCGACCTTGGTGCCGGCGTTGAAGGTCTTGTCGACGGTCTTGTTGGACTCGACGTTCTTGAGCTTCGTGCGCACGAAGGCGGGGCCCTTGCCCGGCTTCACGTGCTGGAACTCCACCACGGCCCAGAGCTGGCCGTCGATGTTGAGAACCATGCCGTTCTTCAGGTCGTTCGTCGTTGCCATGCGTGCGTGCCAGCCTTCGTACGTCGAGTGGGATCGTGGGGTCGCCCACCGCGTGGGCACCAGCGGAGGAGTCTATCGGCTGACTCTGCGACTCCCCTATTTCGGCCTGGTTCGGCCCTACTCCAGGTCCCACACGATCCGGACCGTCACCGACGCCTCGTCGCGCCCGGCCCGGATCGGCACCGACGCGCCCCGGTCGAGCGCAGCGGCGAGGTCGCCGTACTGCTCGACCGGCGTCGGCAGCGGCTTGGCGTGCACCTCGCTGATGGTCACCACGTCGCCCAGCTCCTCGCCGGACGCCTCGGCGTACTGCTCGGCCTTGGTGCGCGCCTCCGCGACCGCGGCGTCACGCGCCTTCGCCATGACCTCGTCGGTGTCGCCGACGAGCAGCTTCAGGTCGTCGACGCGGACGTCGTTGCCACCCGCCGCGACCGCCGTGGTGACGGCGGCCCCGCCCTCCTTCAGGTCGTCGACGAGCACCCGCGCACGCTCGGCGACGTGGTAGCCGCGCAGCACCGGCGGGCTGTAGGCCGGGTAGTCGTAGACCGGGTTCATCGACAGCCCGGTGGTCTGCACGTCGCCCTTCTCCACGCCGTGCTCCTTCAGCGACGACAGCACCCTGGCCATGGCACGGTTGGCGGCGTCGAGGGCGTCGTCGAGGTCGGGCCGGGTGAGGGACACCGCCAGGGCGAACGACAGCTGGTCCGGGACGGCGCTCGCGTCGCCGGTCCCGGTCATCGTCAGCTCGTGCTTCTCGGCCGGCACCGGCGTCGGCGTCTCGTCGTCCGCCGCCTGCGCGGTGGTGCCGCCCGCGCTGCCCAGCAGGTAGGCGACCACGAGCGCGAGGACGACGAGGAGACCGAGCAGCAGGGTGCGGACACTGAGGGTGAGGTCTCGGTTCATGGAGGATCGGACGGACGGGAGCGGGATCAGGTTCCTCGTGGCGCTATGGCCCGATCGGGCCATGCCGTGGCGCGGCGGGGGCTTCTACCGTCAGTCATGGACACGCTGAGGCACCAGTGGCTGGGCATCGGTCTCGGAATGCTCGCCCTCTTCGTGGCACTCGACGGCCCGGCTTTCGCCGCGGACAGCGTCGACAAGGTCTCCCGCAAGCTCATCACGGGCAAGCAGATCAAGGACGGCAGCGTCCAGGCCAAGGACCTCAGCGCCAAGGCGCGCGCGTCGCTGCGGGGCCGGACCGGGCCTGCGGGCGTCCAGGGTCCCCCGGGCGAGCAGGGTGAGCAGGGCATCCAGGGCGAGCAGGGCATCCCCGGCCCGGTCGCGGGCGTCGCCGCCGGCGGCGACCTCACCGGGACGTTCCCCGACCCTCAGCTCGGGGCCGGCGTCGTCGGCGTCCCCGAGATCGGCGTGATCCCGGCCGTGCGGGTCGACGGGGTCTCCAGCCCCACGACGATCCCCTCCGACGCCGTCAACGCCAGCGTCCTGAACTGGGGGCCGTTCCACACCTACGAGACCGTGGCGTCGATGTACGACGAGAGCGCCGGCGGCCGCACGCAGCTGGTCGCACCGGTCGACGGCCTCTACCTCGTCTCCGCGACGATCGGGTACGCCCCCACGGACCCCGACGGCTTCCGCACCGTCAACATCGCCAAGAACGGGGTCAACGGCAACCCGGCCTGCGTCGACCGTGACCCCGGGTTCGCCGACACCAACAACTTCATCACCACGAGCTGCGTGACCGAGCTCGACGCCGGGGAGTTCGTGACGATCCGGACGCTGCAGAACTCGGGCTCGGCACTCGCCCTCAGCACCTTCGAGAGCGCGAGCATGACCTGGGTGGGTCACCTGCCGTGAGGGGTCAGGCGCGGGCGACGACCTCGAGAGCCATCCGGTAGCCGTCGACGCCGTGCCCAGCGACCACCTCGGCGGCGTACGGCGTGACGACCGAGGTGTGTCGGAACTCCTCGGGCCGCTGGTGCGGGTCGGAGATGTGCACCTCGACCAGCGGTGCGGTGAGCTGGGCGCAGGCGTCGAAGATCGCGTACGAGTAGTGCGTCCACGCGGCTGCGTTGAGCACCACGGGGGTGTCGTCGTCGGCGGCGGCGTTGAGCCAGTCGAGCATCTCGCCCTCGTGGTTGGTCTGCCGCACCTCGACCTCCAGGCCGAGGTCGCGCCCCCAGCCGACGCAGAGGTCGGCGAGCTCGGCGTGGGTGGTGCTGCCGTAGATCTCGGGCTGGCGGCGGCCGAGCCGGCCGAGGTTGGGGCCGTTGAGGACGAGCACCTTCGTCATGACCGGTCTCCCTGAGGACTCGCGATGGCTGCGTAGGCGGCGCGCAGGTCGGCCTCGTCCGGGCCGGCGAGCACGGTGGGCTTGCCGACGTCGCTCAGCACGACGAGACGCAACAGGTTGCCCCGCGACTTCTTGTCGACCTTCATGGCCGCGTGCAGCGTCTCGAACGGCGCGCCGTCGTACGTCGTGGGGAGCCCGACCCGGGCGAACGCCGTGTGGTGCCGGGCGACGACGTCGGGCGCGAGCAGCCCCGCGCGGCCGGCGACCTCGGCGACGAAGACGCAGCCGATCGCGACGGCCTCGCCGTGCCGGATCGAGTAGTCCTCGGTGCGCTCGATGGCGTGGGCGAGCGTGTGCCCGTAGTTGAGGGCCTCCCGACCGGGGTGCCCGTCGCTGCCGCCGGTCTCCTTGAGGTCGGCGGCGACCACCTCGGCCTTGACCCGGATCGCGCGCTCGACGAGCTCGACGAGCACCGCCGAGTCGGGCGTCAGGTGGGCCGGGTCCGTGGTCTCGACGAGGTCGAGGATGACGGGGTCGGCGATGAAGCCGCACTTCACGACCTCGCCGAGGCCGGCCACGAGCTCGGCGCGCGGCAGCGTCTCCAGCGTGGCGAGGTC
This sequence comes from Nocardioides hankookensis, assembly GCF_042658885.1. Lineage (NCBI taxonomy): Bacteria > Bacillati > Actinomycetota > Actinomycetes > Propionibacteriales > Nocardioidaceae > Nocardioides > Nocardioides hankookensis. The sequence goes on from NZ_JBHSRJ010000008.1 coordinate 71,167, forward strand.
GCACAGGACGCCGGTGGGCTCGTGGAAGGAGCCGACCAGGTTCTTGCCCGCGCCGGTGTTGATGCCGGTCTTGCCGCCGACCGCGGCGTCGACCATCGCCAGCAGTGTGGTCGGCACGTGCACGACCTTGACCCCGCGCAGCCAGGTGGCGGCCACGAAGCCGCCGAGGTCGGTGGTCGCCCCGCCGCCGTACGTCACGACCGCGTCGGAACGGGTGAAGCCGGCCTCGCCGAGCACCTCCCAGCAGCCGGCGGCGACCGTGGCCGTCTTCGCGCCCTCCCCGTCCGGGATGGCGATGCCGATGACCTCGTAGCCGCCCTCGAGCGCCTCGATGATCGGGTCGGCGGACAGGCCCTCCGGGTGCACGACGGCGACCCGGGTGACCCCGTCGCCGAGGAGGGCGGGCAGCCGGTCGGCGACGCCGTGGCCTACCACGACGTCGTACGGCGAGGGTCCGGCCACCCGGATGACGGCGCTCATGCTCGTGCCGCCAGGGCGGAGACGACCTCGTCGGCGACCTCGGCGGCCTCGCGGCCGTCGGTCTCCACCACGAGCGTCGCGACCGACTCGTAGACCGGGGTGCGCTCGTCGAGCAGGGCCTTGATGCGGCCGCGGACGTTGCCCAGGAGCAGCGGCCGCGACGTGCCGAGCCCGACGCGCTTCACGGCGTCCGAGAGCCCGACCCGGAGGAAGACGACGTCGTGGCCGGCCAGCAGGTCCCGGGTGCCGGGATCGAGCACGGCTCCCCCGCCGAGAGCGAGCACGCCGTCGTGGGTCGCCAGCGCCTCCGCGACGGCCGCGCGCTCCATCGCACGGAAGGCGGCCTCGCCCTCGTCGACGAAGATCTCGGCGATCTCGCGGCCGGCGGTCGCCTCCACGTCGTGGTCGGTGTCGCGCAGGGCAGCCCCGAGGCGCTCGGCCACCAGCCCGCCCACCGTCGTCTTGCCGGACCCCATCGGCCCGATCAGCACGATCATCGGCGCCTCACCGATAGCGGAGCGTGTCGAGGTAGGACTCGGCGTTGCGCCGGGTCTCCTGGACCGAGTCGCCGCCGAACTTCTCCACGACCGCGTCGGCGAGGACCAGCGCCACCATCGCCTCGGCGACGATGCCGGCCGCCGGGACCGCGCAGACGTCGGAGCGCTGGTGGTGGGCGACGGCCTCCTCGCCGGTGGCGAGGTCGACGGTGCGCAGCGCCCGCGGCACGGTCGCGATCGGCTTCATCGCCGCCCGGACCCGCAGGACCTCGCCGGTCGTCATGCCGCCCTCGGTGCCGCCGGAGCGGCCGCTCACCCGCCGGATGCCGTCGGGGGTCGGCACGATCTCGTCGTGCGCGAGCGAGCCCGGCGTGGCGGCGAGCTCGAAGCCGTCCCCGACCTCGACGCCCTTGATCGCCTGGATGCCCATCAGCGCTCCGGCGAGCCGGGCGTCGAGGCGCCGGTCCCAGTGCACGTGCGAGCCGAGGCCCGGCGGCAGGCCGTGGACGACGACCTCCACGACGCCGCCCAGGGTGTCCCCGTCCTTGTGGGCCTGGTCGATGCGCTCGACCATCAGCCTGCTGGTGTCGGCGTCGAGGCAGCGGACCTCGTCGGCGTCGAGGCGCGCGACGTCGTCGGGCTCGGGCCAGAGACCGGCCGGGGCGCGCACGCCACCGAGCTCGATGACGTGGGAGACGATCCGAGCGCCGACGGCCTGCTCGAGGAAGTTGCTGGCGACCCGGCCGAGCGCCACCCGGGCGGCGGTCTCGCGGGCCGAGGCGCGCTCGAGGATCGGGCGAGCGTCGTCAAACGCGTACTTCTGCATGCCGGCCAGGTCGGCGTGCCCCGGGCGAGGGCGGGTCAGCGGGGCGTTGCGGGCCATCGCCTCGAGCTCGACCGGGTCGACGGGGTCGGCCGACATGACCTTCTCCCACTTCGGCCACTCGGTGTTGCCCACCTGGATCGCGACCGGGCCGCCCTGGGTCTCCCCGTGGCGCACGCCGCCGACCAGGGTCACCTCGTCCTGCTCGAACTTCATCCGGGCGCCGCGGCCGTAGCCCAGGCGGCGCCGGGCGAGGGCGTCCGCGACGTCGTCGGACGTGACGCGGACATGGGCGGGCAGCCCCTCGAGGATCGCGACCAGGGACGGGCCGTGGGACTCGCCCGCGGTGAGCCAACGCAGCATGAGATCAGTGTTTCACGCGGCGTACGGCGGGCGCGCCCGGTCACCCGGAGACGAGATGCCCCCAGAGCGCACCGCCGAGCACGATGCCGGCGACCGCGCCGCCGAGCAGGAACGGACCGAACGGCAGCGGCGTGCGCAGCGCGGTCCGGTCCCGGCGGACAGCCGCTCGGACGACGCCCAGCACGGCGAAGACCAGGAAGCCGCCGTACACGCCGATGACGAGCTCGGCCCAGCCGAAGTAGCCGAGCACGAACCCCACCACGGACGACAGCCGGACGTCGCCGTACCCCATCCCGGAGGGGTAGAACCACCACAGCGCGTGGAAGAAGACGAAGACCGCCGCACCGCCGGCGACGGCCTGGACGAAGGCGCGCGGGTCGCCGTCGGCGAGCGCAGCGACGGCCGCGAGCGCTGCGGTGCCGCCCAGCGTCGGCCAGATGACCTTGGTCGGCAGCAGGTGCGTGTGCAGGTCGACGAACGCGAGCGCCACCGACACCGGGACCAGCGGCAGCAGGAAGAGCAGCGGCCAGTCGAGGCCGACGGACCCGCCGAGCAGCGCACCCACCACGGCTGCGACCAGGGCCGCCCGCCACCGCAGCCCCGGCAGCACGGAGACCGGCGCGTAGCGCGGGACGACCGGCTCGTCGTCCAACGGGTCCGGCTCGGGGATCCGGCCGATCAGCGCGGGTACGCCGAGCCCAGCGCCGCCGCACACGACGGCACCCAGGAGCGCGGCCCCGAGATCGACGCTCATCCGGCCACGTGCCGTCTCGCGAGCTCGGCCTCGCCCGCGGCGCGCATCACGTCCAGCGGACCAGGCACTCCGGTGAAGAGCTCGAACTGGAGGACCGCCTGGTGCGCGAGCAGGTCGAGGCCGGAGACCAGCACGCGGTCCGCCGCCGACGCGGCGATCGGCGTGGGCCAGGGGTCGTAGACCACCTCGAACACGACCGGCACGTCGGCGCACCGGGCGACCAGGTCGGCGTCCTGCGCAGCAGCCGGGATCGTCGCGACGACGACCTCGCCGTCGACCGACGCGTCCGCCAGCGAGCCGACCTCCACCGCGGGGGCCGACGGGTGCGCAGCCACGGCCGCCGCCGCACCGGCGGCCCGGTCGGCGCTGCGCGCGAGCAGCCGGACGCGTCGGGCGCCCAGGTCGCACAGGGCGAGCGCGGTCGAGGCCGCGGTGGCGCCTCCGCCGAGCACCGTCGCGGCCCGCACCGGTCCGTCGTACCGCTCCCGGACCGCGGCTGCCGCGCCGGGCAGGTCGGTGTTGTCGGCGAGCACGACGCGCCCGCGCTCGAGCACCAGCGTGTTGGCCGCACCCGCGAGCCGCGCGCGCTCGGTGACGGTGCCGCCGAGCTCCAGCGCGCGGCGTTTCAGCGGCATCGTCAGCGACAGCCCGCGCCAGGTGTCGTCGAGCCCGGCGACGAACTCGGCCAGGCCGTCCTCGGGCACCTGCGCGGTGTCGTAGGTGACGTCGGTGACCCCGGCGGCGGCGTACCCCGCCCGGTGCAACGCCGGCGAGAGCGAGTGCGCGATCGGGTCCCCGATCACCGCGCAGCGCCGAACTCCCCTGACCTGGTCCATGAGGTCAGGTTCTACCGCATCCCCAGCGATCAGCTGCGGAAGGCCTTGCGTGCTGAGAAGCCGCAGTCGGTCCCGGGGATCCGGGAGCAGTCCGCGACCCGGAGGTAGTACACCCGGTCCTCCGGGATCGACAGGTTGCCGGTACAGGTCCGGCCACCGCCCTCCGAGTCGCTCTGGGAGAACACGACGTCACCAGCAGCGTTCTCGATGTAGGCGATGGCGTAGTCCTCGAACGTGGAGTAGTCGTCGACCGCGTTCGCGCACAGCTGGTCGGTGGCGTCCAGGTAGCGCGCGGTGGCGCCGTGGAAGCTGATGGACTCGTCGTTGGCCTCGGCCGGCGCCATGGTCGCGGCGACCAGGACGGCGGAGCCGAGCAGGACAGGGACGGCACGTGGGAACGAGATCACCGAGACACTCCTCGTACGGTGCGCGAGGACCCCGATGTCCCTGCGCGATGCTCGACCGTCTCACCGACGCGGCTCCCGGACAAGGCCTGCGTCCGGGTTCCTGGGGTCGGCGGGGTCCCCCGGCCACCGGGTCAGCAGCGGTCGGAGGTCTCGCAGTAGTCCTTGTACAACGCCTGGCCCTCGAGGAACCCGTCGTAGTCCTCGTAGAACCGGGTCTCCCCCGTGGCCAGGTCGACCGTGACGTAGTAGTACCAGGGCCCGTCGGCGGGGTTGAGCGCCGCCTCGATGGCCTCGTCCCCCGGTGACTCGATGGGGCCGGGCGGGAGGCCGACCACGTTCAGCCGGGTGTTGTACGGCGTGGGCGTGTCGAGCTGCTCCTGGGTGAGCTCGGTGGAGCCCGGTGACAGACCGAGCCCGTAGGCGACCGTGGCGTCGATCTGCAGCTTGCCGTTGGTCCCACCCTTGTCGCCGGGACCCTCGAGCCGGTTGTAGATGACCCGGGCGATCTTCGGCATGTCCTTGCCGCGCCCCTCGGCCTGCACCAGGCTCGCGATGGTCATGATCTCCTGCGGCGAGTAGCCCAGCTCCTGGCTCTTCGTCTCGAGCTCGGCGTCGTCGGCGGCCTGGCGCCAGCGGGTCACCATCGCCTTCAGCATCGACTCCGGGGTCGCGTCCGGCCCGAAGTCGTAGGTGGCCGGGAAGAGGTAGCCCTCGGGGTTGCCCTCCGCGTAGTCCGGCAGGCCGAGCTTGCCCGGGTCCTCGAGCATCTTCTCGAAGGCGGCCTTCTTGAACTTCGTCTTCTTCGCCAGGATCGCGACGGTGTCCTCGACGCGCAGCCCCTCGGGGATCGTCACGGTGGCCTTCACCATGTTGCCCGGATCGACCAGCACCTCGACGACGTCCTTGGACGCCATCTCCTTGCGCAGCGGGAAGTAACCCGCCTGGATCTTGTTGGAGTCGGGGTTGCCGTTGGCGGCGTCGATGAACGCCTCGACCGAGGCCACGACGCCCTGCGCCTTGAGGTTGCGTCCGATCGCGGCGACCGTGTCGCCCTTGCTGACCTGGAAGGTGACCTTGCCGTGGCCCGGGCCCGGGTAGTCCTCGGCGGAGGAGAACTGGTCGCCGATCTTGTCGACGGCCCAGGTGCCGACGAAGTACACGCCGCCGGCGATCACCGCGAGCGCGAGCAGCACCGCGAGGCAGCCCGGCAGGCTGCGACGACGGCTGCCACGCCGGCGCCCGCCCTCGTACGACGAGTCCTCGGTGGGGTCGTCGAGGAGCGGTGAGCTCTCGTGGTCCGCGTCGTACTCGTCCGTCATTCAGCTCTCCTCGAGGATCTCCCCCGGCGCGGTCCCCGTCGCGCGCTCGGTGTCCAGTGCGTGCTGCAAGATCAGGACGGCCGCAGCCTGGTCGACGACGGCGCGCCGCTTGCCCCCCTTGCGGCCTTGGTCGCGCAGCATAGCCTCCGCCGACACCGTGGTCATGCGCTCGTCGACCAGCCGTACCGGGACCGGCGCCACCCGCCGGGCCAGCCCGGCGGCGAACTCGCGCACCTTGACCGCGGCCGGGCCCTCCCCGCCCGACAGCGACCGGGGCAGGCCGACGACGACCTCGACGACGGTCGACTCCTCCTGCTCGGCGGCCAGGATCTTCGCGATCCGCGCCAGGTCGCCCTTGCCCCGGCGCACCGTCTCCACCGGGCTCGCGAGGAAGCCGGAGGGGTCGCTGCGCGCGACCCCGATCCGCGCGTCGCCGGGGTCGATGCCGAGCCGTACGCCGTGGCGCATGTCTGTGCGGTCGCGGTCAGCCGGCCGCGACCCGGCCGACCTCCGCGGCCACGACGGCCAGCGCCTCGTCGATGCGGGACGTGTCCGTGCCGCCGCCCTGGGCGACGTCGTCCTTGCCGCCGCCCTTGCCATCGACCAGCGGGCCGACGGCGCGCACGAGGTCGTTGGCGCTCAGGCCGCGCGCCCGGGCCTCGTCGTTGACCGCGGCCACGACGGACACCTTGCCGTCAGCCGCACCGATGATCACCACGACGCCGGGCTCGCCCTGCGGGAGGCGACCGCGCACGTCCAGCGCGAGCGTGCGGACGTCGCCGCCGCCCGCTCCGTCGGCGCGGTGGGCGACCACGTTGACGGGGCCGACCTTCGCGGCGTCGGCCGCCAGTGACCCACCCGCGGCGAGCAGCTGTCCGACGCGGACCTTCTCGATCTCCTTCTCGGCCGTGCGCAACCGCTCGACCAGGTCGCCGACCCGGCCGACCAGGTCGTCGGGCTGGGTCTTCAGCAGGCCGGTCAGCTGGGCGACGACGTCCCGCTCGCGCGCCAGGTAGGCGAAGCCCTCGACGCCGGTGAACGCCTCGATCCGGCGGTTGCCGGACCCGACCGAGGACTCACCGGTGACGACGACGGTGCCGATCTGCGAGGAGTGGTCGACGTGGGTGCCACCGCACAGCTCGCGCGACCAGGGACCGCCGATCTCGACGACCCGCACCTTGGTGTTGTCGTAGGTCTCGCCGAAGAGCGCGATCGCGCCCCAGTCCTTGGCCTCCGAGAGCGTCATGTACTGCCACCCGACCGGCAGGTCGGCACGCAGCGCCTGGTTGGAGACCTGCTCGATGTCGTGCAGCTGCTCCGGCGTCAGGCCGGTGGTCCACCCGAAGTCGAGCCGCAGGTAGCCGGGCCGGTTGAAGGAGCCGGACTGGAGGGCGGAGGGGCCGAGCACCTCGCGCAGCGCCGCGTGGACGACGTGGGTTCCGGAGTGCGCCTGACGCGCGCCGGTGCGCCACTCGGGGTCGACCCGGGCGTGCAGCACGTGGCCCGGCGTGAACTCGCCGTCGACGACGCGCACCTGGTGCACGACGAGGCCGCGCACCGGGCGCTGCACGTCGAGCACCTCGAGCCGGCCGCCGTCGAACTCGATGGTGCCCGCGTCGGCCGCCTGGCCACCGGACTCGGCGTAGAACGGGGTCCGGTCGAGCACCAGCTCGCCGACGTCGCCGGCCACCAGCACCGGCGCGGGCGCGCCGCCGACGAGCAGCGCGAGCGCGTTGGACTCGGTCTCGAGGGTCTCGTACGCGAGCCACTCCGTCGGGCCGTGCTCGTCGAGGATGGTGCGGTAGGCGCCGGTGTCGGCGTGCTGGCCGCGCTTGGCACGCGCGTCGGCCTTGGCGCGCTCGCGCTGCTCGGCCATCAGCGAGCGGAAGCCCGGCTCGTCGACGCTGAGGCCCGCCTCGGACGCCATCTCCAGGGTCAGGTCGATCGGGAAGCCGTAGGTGTCGTGCAGCGCGAAAGCCTGCTCGCCCGACAGTGTGCTGCCTCCGGCCTTCTGCACGCCCTGGGCGGCGAGGTCGAAGATCTGGGTGCCGGCCTGGAGCGTCTTGCGGAAGGTCTCCTCCTCGGCGTACGCCACCCGCGAGATCCGCTCCCAGTCGGTGTGCAGGTCGGTGTAGGTCTCGCCCATCTTGTCCCGGCTGACCGGGAACAGCTCGGGCAGCGCGGGGTCCTCGTAGCCGAGGAGCCGCATCGAGCGGACCGCGCGACGCAGCAGCCGGCGCAGCACGTAGCCGCGCGCCTCGTTGCCGGGGGTGACGCCGTCGCCGATCAGCATCATCGAGCTGCGGACGTGGTCGGCGACCACCCGGAAGCGCACGTCGTCCTCGTGGTCGGCGCCGTAGCGGCGGCCGGTGAGCTGCTCGGCCATCTGGATGACCGGGAACATCACGTCGATCTCGTACATGTTCTCGACGCCCTGGGTCATGAACGCGACCCGCTCGAGGCCCATCCCGGTGTCGATGTTCTTCTTCGGGAGCGACCCCGAGATGTCGAAGTCCTCCTTGCTCCGGACGGCACTGAGCTCGTCCTGCATGAAGACCAGGTTCCAGAACTCCAGGTAGCGGTCCTCGGCGGAGAAGTCGCCGTCGGCGCCGTACTTCGGCCCGCGGTCGATCAGGAGCTCCGAGCAGGGGCCACCCGGCCCGGGCACACCCATCGACCAGTAGTTCTCCTTCGGCCCGAGGCGGATGATCCGCTCGTCGGGCAGTCCGGTGACCTTGCGCCACAGGTGCAGCGCCTCGTCGTCGCCCTCCAGGATCGAGGGGTAGAGCAGCGACTCGTCGAAGCCCCACCCGCCGTCGCTCTGCGACTTGGTGACCAGGTCCCAGGCGAGCTCGATCGCCCCCTCCTTGAAGTAGTCACCGAAGGAGAAGTTGCCGCACATCTCGAAGAACGTGCCGTGCCGGGTGGTCTTGCCGACGTCCTCGATGTCGGGGGTGCGCACGCACTTCTGCACGCTGGTCGCGCGGTCGTACGGCGGCGTCTCCTGGCCCAGGAAGTAGGGCTTGAACGGCACCATGCCGGCGTTGACGAACAGCAGGTTCGGGTCGTCGAGCAGCAGCGAGGCCGAGGGCACCGGGGTGTGACCGTCGCGCTCGAAATGAGCCACGAACCTCCGGCGGATCTCCGCGGTGTCCATCAGTTGCTGCCTTCCTGCTGCGGTTCGGTGCTCGGAGCGACCGCCTTGTGGCGGCCACCGGTGATCTCGGGAGTTCCATGAGGCACGAGGCCGAGCCGCTCTCGCAACTCGGATTCCTTCTCGGCCTGGCCCTGCGCGACCTCGTCGCGGACCATGCGGGCGCCGACCTCGAGGGCGCCGAGCCGGTCCTTGAGCCCGTCGACGGTGAAGGCCTCGGCCGCGCGCCGGCCCCGCACCATCACGTAGACGGCGGTGCCGGCCCCGGCGACGAACCAGAGCCCGCGCTTCATGCTGCGCTGCCCTCCTCGGGCAGGTCCGCTCGTTGGCGCTCCTGCCACTCCCGCACCGCCTCGCGGGTGTCGACCTTGCGCTGCTTGCGTGCGCGCTTGACCTCGCGCTTCATCTCGAACCGGATCCGGTTGCGGGTCTCGGCGTCGAACGCGCGGCGTACGCCGTGGGCGAAGGAGGCCGCCTTGACGACGGTCTCGCGCAGCACCAGGTCGGCGAAGAGCGCCGTACCGATCGTCTGCGCGGGCTCGGCCTCGGCCTGGTCGACCTGCTGCTCACGACCGAGGTCGGTGATCACGAAGGACGCCTCGGGCGTGGCCCTGGGGCGGTCCAGCCGGCGCTCGAGCGCGGCCAGCTGGTCGCGCAGCGCAGCGGTCTCGGCCTGTGCCTCCGCCCGTGCGGCGGCGATCGCCCGCGCGGTGCCGGACCGGGCGCGCAGCAGCGCGACGGCGAGACCCAGCGCCACCAGCGCCAGCACCCCCGCCACCACGGGCACGATCCAGTCCTGCATGGTGACCGACCCTATCGCGGCGTCGTGGGCGAGGTGGTTTCGAGGCTCGTCGCTAGCGCTCCTCGCACCTCAACCACCGCAGCGGTGGTTGAGGTGCGAGCGGAGCGAGCCTCGAACCACCTCTCACGAACCCCGGATGATCCGGCGTACGCGTTCCCAGCGCTCCTTGATCGACGCCTCGGCGCCGAGCGAGGTCGGCTGGTAGTACTCACGGTCCAGGACCACGTCGGGGGCGTACTGCTGCTCGGCGACGCCGAACGGCTCGTCGTGGCTGTACTTGTACGTCGAGCCGTGCCCGATCTTCTTCGCGCCCGCGTAGTGGGCGTCGCGCAGGTGCGGCGGGACCTGGCCGATCTTGCCGGCCCGGACGTCGGCGACCGCGGCGCCGATCGCGGTCGTGACGGCATTGGACTTCGGGACGACGGCCAGCGCGATGGTCGCGTGCGCCAGGGTCAGCTGCGCTTCCGGCATCCCGATCAGCTGCACGGTCTGCGCCGCCGCGACCGCCGTCTGCAGCGCCGTCGAGTCGGCCAGGCCGATGTCCTCGGACGCCAGGATCATCAGGCGCCGAGCGATGAACCTCGGGTCCTCCCCCGCCTCCATCATCCGCGCCAGGTAGTGCAGGGCCGCGTCGGCGTCGGAGCCGCGCACGGACTTGATGAAGGCGCTGACGACGTCGTAGTGCTGGTCGCCCTGGCGGTCGTAGCGCACCGCCGCCCGGTCGACGGCCGTCTCGGCCGTCGCCAGGTCGACCGTGTCGAGGCCCTGCGAGACCGCCGCCCCGGTCGCGGCCTCGAGGTAGGTCAGCGAACGGCGCGCGTCCCCACCGGCCAGCCGGACCAGGTGCTCGAGCGCCTCCTCCTCCACGGCGACCTTGCCGCCGAGGCCACGCTCGTCGACCAGGGCCTGGTCGAGCACGGCGCGCACGTCGTCGTCGGTGAGCGACTCGAGGCGGAGGAGCAGGCTGCGCGAGAGCAGCGGCGAGATCACGCTGAAGAACGGGTTCTCGGTGGTCGCGGCGATCAGCGTCACCCAGCGGTTCTCGACGCCCGGGAGCAGGCCGTCCTGCTGGGCCTTGCTGAAGCGGTGCACCTCGTCGACGAAGAGCACGGTCTCCCGGCCGGTCGCGACCAGCTCGGCGCGTGCCGCGTCGATGGCCGCGCGCACCTCCTTGACCCCGGCCGAGACGGCCGAGACCTCGACGAAGCGCCGGTCCGTCTGCTGGCTGACGATCGAGGCGATCGTCGTCTTGCCGGTCCCGGGAGGACCCCACAGCAGCAGCGACATCGACTGGTCGCCCTCGACCAGTCGACGCAGCGGCGAGCCCGGCGCGCGCAGCTGCGCCTGGCCGACCAGCTCATCGAGGGTGCGCGGCCGCATCCGGACCGCGAGCGGCGCGGACGCGTGGGTGTTCGCGTTCAGCGAGCCGCCCCCGGTGCGGACCGCAGCACCGGGGGTCTCGAACAGTCCGTCATCCATCGACACCTCGTTGGTCGAGTAGCGAGCGCCAGCGAGCGTATCGAGACCCTCCGACTACGCGCTCGCCATCGTCTTGCGCTCGAGGTCGAACCAGGTGTCGGCGTACCCGGGCTCGTCGGCCGCGAGCGCGGACGGGGTCGCCCCCGGGTCCGGCGCGCCGCTGTCGTCGACACCGAGCAGGCCGGCGGTGACCGGCTTGTCCGGGTGCTGGCCCAGCTCACCCGCGAAGTGGCAGGCGACCTTGTGCCGCTGGCCGATCTGGAGGAGCGGCGGCTCGACCCGGGCGCAGATCTCCTGGGCGATCGGGCAGCGGGTGCGGAACCGGCAGCCGGACGGCGGGTTGATCGGGCTCGGGACGTCGCCCTCGAGGCGGATGCGCTCGCGGCGACCACCGATGGCGGCCTGCTTCACGTCGGGCACCGCGGAGAGCAGCGCCTGCGTGTACGGGTGGTTGGGCCGGTTGTAGAGCGTCTCGCGGTCCGCGATCTCGACGATCTTGCCGAGGTACATGACCGCGATCTCCGGGCAGAAGTGCCGGACGACGGCGAGGTCGTGGGCGACGAAGAGGAACGCGATGTTGAACTCGCGCTGCACGTCCTGGAGCAGGTTGATCACCTGCGCCTGGATCGACACGTCGAGCGCCGAGACCGGCTCGTCGGCGACCAGCACCTTCGGCTGGAGCGTGAGCGCCCGGGCGATGCCGATGCGCTGGCGCTGACCGCCCGAGAACTCGTGCGGGTAGCGGTTGTAGTGCTCGGGGTTGAGACCCACGATCTCGAGGAGCTCCTGGACCCGGGGCAGGATCTTGTCCTTCGGCACCACCTTGTGGATGGCGAGCGGCGCTCCGATGATCGCGCCGACCGAGTGCCGCGGGTTCAGCGACGTGTACGGGTCCTGGAAGATCATCTGGATCTCGCGGCGCAGCGGCTTGAGCTGGCGCGAGCTGATGTTGGTGATGTCGCGGCCGTCGAAGTTGATCGACCCGCCGGTCGGCTCGTAGAGCCGGGTGATCAGTCGCCCGGTCGTCGACTTGCCACAGCCGGACTCGCCCACGAGGCCGAGGGAGCCGCCCTCGGGGACCTGGAAGGACACCCCGTCGACCGCCTGGACGTGGCCGATGGTGCGGCGGATGACACCCGAGGACTTCACCGGGAAGTACATCTTGAGGTCGCGGACCTCGATGATCGGCTTGGCGTTGGGGTCCGCCACCGACGCGGCGTGGCCCTCGGACGGCGACAGGACGTCGTACTCGTCGCTGTCGACCGGGTCCTCGGTGCGCGAGGTCGGGTCGTCCTGCGGCAAGAAGTTCGCCGTGGCCGGCAGCGGCGTCAGCTTGTCGTCGCCGTGCTTGTCGCTCATCGCTCTTCCTCCACCAGGTCCGGCGCGATCTCCGGCAGGACCTCTCGTTCGTAGATCACGTCAGGGTTCGTCAGGTGGCACCGCTTGAGGTGCGTCTCCGTACGGGTGCCTGGCGCCAGTTCGGGCAGGGTGGTGAGGCAGAGGTCGCCCTCGACCTTGTCCCGGTGCGGGCAGCGCGGGTGGAAGGCGCAGCCGGACGGCGGGGTGAGCAGGGACGGCGGGTTGCCCGGGATCGGGATCAGCCGCGCGTTGGTGTCGCCGGAGACGTCGGGCACGCTCGAGAGCAGGCCCCAGGTGTAGGGCATCTCCGGGTGCGTGAGGATCTCCTTGCAGGTGCCGACCTCGACCGCGCGGCCGGCGTACATGACCAGCACGTCGTCCGCGACCTCGGCGATGACCCCGAGGTCGTGGGTGATGATGATGACCGCCGACTCGAACTCCTTCTGGAGGTCCTGCAACAGGTCGAGGATCTGGGCCTGCACCGTCACGTCGAGCGCGGTGGTCGGCTCATCGGCGATGAGCAGGCTCGGGTTGTTGATCAGACCCATCGCGATCATCGCGCGCTGCCGCATGCCGCCCGAGAACTGGTGCGGGTAGTCGTCCACGCGCCGGTCGGGCTGCGGGATGCCGACCCGGTCGAGCATCTCGACCGCCCGGGCACGGGCGGCCTTCTTGCTCACGTTGTGGTGGACCCGGTATGCCTCGCCGATCTGGTTGCCGACCGTGTAGTACGGGTGCATCGCCGACAGCGGGTCCTGGAAGATCATCGCGACGTCCTTGCCGCGCCGGCGCCGCATCTGCTCGTCGGAGAGCTTCAGCAGGTCGGTGCCGTCGAGCAGGATCTCGCCGCTGACCTTGGCACTGGTCTTGCGGTGCAGGCCGAGGATCGCCGAGCTCGACACGGACTTGCCGGAGCCGGACTCGCCGACGATCCCGAGGGTCTTGCCCTTCTCGAGGTCGAAGGAGAGCCCGTCGGTGGCCTTGACGATGCCGTCGACGGTCGGGAAGTGGACCTTCAGGTCGCGGACCGAAAGAAAGCTGGACACAGGTATCCCCTCAGCCGACGCGAACGCGCGGGTCGATGACGGCGTAGAGCACGTCGACGATGATGTTGGCCACGATGACGAAGGTGCCCAGGAGCAGCACCAGGCCGATGATCGTCGGCAGGTCGTTGGTGGTGTTGGCGTCGTAGGCGAGCTTGCCGAGGCCGTTGTAGTTGAAGACCGTCTCGGTGATGATCGCGCCGCCCATCAGGCCGGCGAAGTCGAGGCCGACCAGGGTCACCAGCGGGGTGAGCGCGGCGCGCATGCTGTGCTTGAAGAGCACGCGGCGCGACTTCAGGCCCTTGGCCCGCGCCGTGCGGACGTAGTCCTCCGACATCGACTCGAGCACGAACGCACGCGTCATCCGCACGTAGCCGGCCATGTAGAGCACGGCCAGGGTGACGGCCGGCAGCAGCAGGGACGTCATCCACGCCCCCACGCCGGCTTCCGCGATCGGCGAGTAGACGGGCACCTCGACCCACTGCCACTTGATCGCAACGAACTTCAGCAGGAAGAGACCGACGAAGAAGGCCGGGAAGGCATAGAGGACGAGGGAGACCGCGACGATCCCCCTGTCTATGAGCGTGCCTCTTCGTACGGCGGCTATCACGCCGAAGAGGACGCCGAAGAAGAGCCAGAGCACGAGCGCGGCGATGGAGATCGACAGGGAGACCGGGAAGGCCTCCTTCATCAGCTCGTTGACTGTCTTGGTGTTGACGACGGAGTAGCCGAAGCACGGAGCCGCGCAGTGGGTCACCAGCTCGGGAGCCGCCGCGCGCAGCTCCGGGTCGTCGGGGTAGTCGCGACCCTGCACCACGCCCTTGAGGAAGTCGGTCCACTGCACGATGACGGGCTTGTCGTAGCCCAGGGCCTTGCGGGTCTGCTCACGCAGCTCCGGCGAGCAGTTCTTGCCACACGCGTAGCGCGCGGGGTCGACCGGCGAGGCGAAGAACAGGACGAACGTCACCAGGCTCATCACGATCAGCATGATCACGCCGACGAACAAGCGTCGGATGACGTAGGCCAACATCGGGGGACCACCTCGGATAGATCAGGTGCGGGGGGGTGCAGTGGATCAGCACGGTAGTGCTGGGACCAGCATGCACCCTGGACGGAGGTGAGGGTGAGGACCCCTCGACGAGGCCCTCACCCCCGGTCGTCGGGCGGCCGCTGGATGAGCGACCGCCCGACAGGGTGTTAGTGGTGCAGTCCCTGGATCAGGACTCCACGCCGATGGCACCCAGGTCCGGGAAGCTGGAGCTCGCCGGGGTGGTGGTGAAGTTGGTCACCTTGGAGCCGTGCAGGAAGTAGAACTGCGCGATCTCCAGCGGGATGTAGGCGACGTCCTGGCCGAGCTGGATGTCAGCCTGCTGCAGGGCAGCGGTCTGGTCCTCCAGCGTCGAGGCGTTGGCAGCCTGGTCGACGAGCTTGTTGAACGCGTCGCTCTTGTAGGCGCCGTAGTCCTGGCCGTCCGAGTTGGACGTCAGGTTCGGGCGGCTGTCGAACAGCGGCGGGGTGACGGTGATGGCGGAGGGCCAGTCGGAGCCCCAGCCGCCCCAGATGACGTCGCTGTCCTTGTCCGGCTTCTGGATGACGTCGTAGTAGGTGTCACCGAGACCGTCGAGGGTCGTGTCGAAGCCGGCAGCGTCCCACGTCTCCTTCAGCGCGGCGGCCTGCTTGTCGGCAGTCTCCGTGCTCGGGTACGTGAAGGTGATCGGGTACGGCATGGTCACGCCGGCCTCTTCGAGGAGCTTCTTCGCCGCGGCGGGGTCACCCTCCTGCGGGCCGGAGAAGGCCGGGTTGTCCTGGTAGCCGACCACAGCCGGGTTCACGATCGACTCGGCGGGCGCGAAGGCCTTCTCGCCACCACCGGCGTCGATCCACGCCTGCGCGTTGGTCGCGACCTTGAGCGCGTCGCGGACCTTCGGGTCGGGCATGTTGCGGAAGTTCGGCACGATGTAGTCGACGTACGGCGACGCCTCGAGCGTGGCCCGGTCGGCGACCGCACCCTCGATCTGGTTGTAGTACGGCGCCGGGATGCGCTGGCTGGTGACGGCGGTCTGCGCGTCGCCGGTGTCAGCGATCAGCTGGTCGTAGATCGTCTCGGTGGTCTGACCGATGTTGAAGACGATCGAGTCCGGCAGGGCCCGGCGGATGTTCTCCGGGTCGTCGGTCTTGTCGTCGTAGTTCTCGTTGCGAACCAGCGTCGCGCCCTTGTTCTTGCTCCAGGCACCGTCGAGCTTGTAGGGGCCGTTGGAGAAGATCTGGAAGTTGGACTTGTCGCCGTTGTCCTTGTCCTGGCGGTACGGGTCCATCATGTGCAGCGCCGCGATGGCGAGCGGGAAGTCCGGCCACGGCTTGTTGAAGTGGTACGTGATGGTGTTGCCGTCGCAGGTGATGGCCTTGTCGAAGAGGTCCTGGCCGTCGCCCTTGTAGGGGCCGTCGTAGGCCGGCAGGCCGGTCTTGTCGTCGGTCGGGATGTCCAGGTAGCTCAGCAGGTAGTTCGGGCCGCCGGTGATGACGTCGGTCGCGAACACACGGGAGGCGCCGTACTTGAAGTCCTCACACGTGATGGCCTTGCCGTCCTCCCACTTCACACCGTCCTTGACGGTGAAGGACCAGACCTTGCCGCCGTCGGTGGAGGTGCCGGTGTCGGTCGCCAGGTCGGCGACCGGGGTGTTCGACACCTTGGGGTCGGTCGAGATCGGGAACGTCACCAGCTGGCGGTAGACCGTCCGGCTGAAGTTGGTGATGTCACGGCCGACGTAGATCCGCTGGGGGTCGACGTGCTCGATGGGCGCGAAGATGAGGTAGTTGAGGGTGCCACCGGTTGCACTGGAGGTGGGCCCGCCACCGGCCTCGCCTTCACTGCTGCTGTCGCTGCCGCCACAGGCCGCGAGGCCTCCGGCGAGCGCGATCGCAGCGGTGGCCGCGAGGACCCGCTTTCGATACGTGAACATTACTTCTCCTTGAGTGTGTGTCGCGCCTGGAGCGGCGGCACCTTCGGCGACTCCGTATCACCGAAATCTGGGGACTGCTGGGCGTGCGTCAACGCGACGTCTTCGGGTCGAGTGCGTCGCGGATGCCGTCACCGAGCAGGTTGAAGCTGACCACGATGATCATGATCAGGAAGGCCGGCATGAAGAAGAACACGAAGTCGGCCGACGAGTAGTTGATCGAGCTGCGGAGCACGTTGCCGAGCGTCGGCGTCGGCGGCTTGATGCCGACGTTGAGGTAGCTCAGCGCGGCCTCGGCGGAGATGTAGGCCGGCATGGTCAGCGTGAACGTGACCAGCAGCGGGGCCCACAGGTTCGGGAGGATCTCCTTGAAGTAGATCCTGCGGCGCGAGGCACCGAGCAGCACGGCGGCGTCGACGAACTCCCGCTCGCGCACCGAGAGGACCTGACCGCGGATGATGCGGGCGATGCCGGGCCAGCCGAAGAGCGCCAGCACGAACACGACGTACGCCGCGTTGGGCAAGGGGTCCGAGAACCCGCCCGGCAGGATGTCGGCCATCAGCTGGATGCCGATGCTCGACAGCGCGAGCAGCATCAGCGTCGACGGGAACGACAGCGTCAGGTCGATGCTGCGGCCGATCAGCGCGTCGACCCAGCCGCCGGTGAAGCCGGCGATGATGCCGAGCACCGCGCCGACGATGATGGCGATCAGGGTCGCGGACAGCGCGATCGCGAGCGAGAAGGTCAGGCCGTACCAGACCCGCGACAGCACGTCGCGGCCGGTCTGCGGCTCGACACCGAGCGGGTGGGACCAGCTGATGCCGCCGAGCCTGCCGATCGGCAGGCCGCCGGTGTTCGGGTCGGTCAGGTCCTGGTGGAAGGTCGTCGGGTCGAGCACGCCCGCCTTGACCAGGAACGGCGCGGCGATGGCGGCCGAGATGTAGAGGACGACGACGACGAACGAGACCATCGACAGCTTGTCGCGACGGAACCGGCCGATGGCGAGCCGGGTCGGCGACTGACCCTTGAGCTTGGAGAGGTCACCCTCCGGCGAGCCCGTGGGGTCCGGCAGCTGCTCGCTCTCCAGGTTGGAGGCAGTCGTGGTCATGGCACCTCTGTCTTCTCGGTTCGCTCGGCGCTGACCCTGGTCCAGATGGCGGACCTGGGGTCGACGACCGAAGCGACTGTATGTGACGCCGACGCATCATCGGGTCTTCTGCGTGTAACGATCTGGTCTCGACAAAGCCGCTCCACATTCGCCTAAACAGGCGTGGGACGCAACACCCTCCGTCTCGCATGACGAACGGCCGCGGACCTTGCGCCGAACGGCGATCGGGACCAGAGGACGTACGGCGCGGCCGCCCCAGCCGGGAACCTCCGGCCGGCGTACATCACATTGCGGACGCGATGGTTCCGTTATCGGGTCGTTACGCGGGACCAGCCGTGGGCTCGGGCTTCGCGTCGACGCCGGCCTCCTTGCGCTGCTGGACCGTGATCGGCGCGGGTGCCGAGGTGAGCGGGTCGAAGCCGCCGCCCGACTTCGGGAACGCGATCACGTCGCGGATCGAGTCGCTGCCGGAGAGCAGCGCCACGATCCGGTCCCAGCCGAAGGCGATGCCGCCGTGCGGGGGCGCGCCGTACTTGAACGCGTCGAGCAGGAAGCCGAACTTCTCCTGCGCCTCGTCCTCCTCGATCCCCATGATCGCGAAGACCCGCTTCTGGATGTCCTCGCGGTGGATACGGATCGAGCCGCCGCCGATCTCGTTGCCGTTGCAGACGATGTCGTAGGCCCACGCCAGCGCGTTGCCCGGGTCGGTGTCGAACGTGTCGAGGTCCTGCGGCGAGGTGAAGGCGTGGTGCACCGCCGTCCAGGCGCCGTCGCCGACGGCGACGTCGCCCGCGGCGGTCGCGTCGTCGGCCGGCTCGAAGAGCGGCGCGTCGACGACCCACAGGAAGCTCCAGGCGTCCTCGTCGATGAGGCCGCCCCGGCGACCGATCTCCAGACGGGCCGCGCCGAGCAGCGCGCGGCTGGACTTCACCGGGCCGGCGGCGAAGAAGATGCAGTCCCCCGGCGCGGCACCGACGTGCGCGGCCAGGCCGGCCTTCTCCTCGTCGGTGATGTTCTTGGCGACCGGGCCGCCGAGCTCGCCGTCCTCCTGCACCAGCACGTACGCGAGGCCGCGGGCACCGCGCTGCTTGGCCCACTCCTGCCAGGCGTCCAGCTGCTTGCGGGGCTGGCTCGCTCCCCCGGGCATCACCACGGCGCCGACGTACGGCGCCTGGAACACCCGGAACGGCGTGTCCTTGAAGTAGTCCGTGCACTCGACGAGCTCGAGGCCCATCCGCAGGTCGGGCTTGTCGGAGCCGTAGCGGGCCATCGACTCGGCGTACGTCATCCGCGGCAGCGGCACGGGCACGTCGACGCCGATCAGCTTCCACAGCGCGACCAGGATGTCCTCGGCGACGGCGAGGACGTCGTCCTGCTCGACGAAGCTCATCTCGATGTCGAGCTGGGTGAACTCCGGCTGCCGGTCGGCGCGGAAGTCCTCGTCGCGGTAGCAGCGCGCGATCTGGAAGTAGCGCTCCATGCCGGCGACCATCAGCAGCTGCTTGAAGAGCTGGGGGCTCTGCGGCAGGGCGTACCAGCTGCCGGGCTGGAGCCGGGCGGGCACCAGGAAGTCGCGGGCACCCTCGGGCGTCGAGCGGGTCAGCGTCGGGGTCTCGATCTCGACGAAGTCGCGGGCGTCGAGCACGTCGCGCGCGGCCTTGTTGACCTTGCTGCGCAGGCGGATCGCGTTGTTGGGTCCGCTGCGGCGCAGGTCGAGGTAGCGGTGCTTGAGCCGCGCCTCTTCGCCGACGTCGATGTGGTCGGAGATCGGGAACGGCAGCGGTGCGGAGGCGGAGAGCACCTCGACGTCGGTGGCGACGACCTCGTACTGCCCGGTCGGCAGGTTGGGGTTGACGTTGCCCTCGGTGCGCTCGACCACCTCACCGGTGACCTTGAGACAGAACTCGCTGCGCAACGGATGCGCCACGTCGGGGTCGCGGATCACGACCTGCACCACACCCGAGGCGTCGCGCAGGTCGATGAAGGCGACGCCGCCGTGATCGCGCCGGTTGGCCACCCATCCGGCGAGGGTGACGGTCTGGCCGACGTGCGCAGGCAGCGTCAGCGCGCCGGCGTCCTGGGTGCGAATCACGGTGTTGTCTCCTCGTTGCTGATCACCTGCGGTCGCAGGTCTTGCTCGGGCGGGCTCCAGGTCGCCGGGTCCGCGGCCACCTGGTCCCCCGATCGGATGTCCTTGACCTCGCCCTGGTCGGGGAACCAGACGAAGGGGATGCCGCGGCGCTCGGCGGTGCGGATCTGCTTGCCGAACTTCTGCGCGTTCGGCGCGACCTCGCACGGGATCCCGCGAGCCCGCAGGGCATCGGCGACGGCGGTGCTGGTCGACCGCGACTCCTCGTCGGCGACCGCCACGAGCACACAGCTCGGCACCGGGCGGCTGCCCGAGAGCACGCCGTCGGCGAGCAGCGGGATGAGCGAGCGGGAGACGCCGAACGAGACGCCGACACCCGGGTACGTCGTCCGCCCGTCGGAGGCGAGGGCGTCGTACCGTCCGCCACCACCGACGGACTTGAGGCGCTCGTAGCCCTCCATGAAGATCTCGACGACCGTGCCGGTGTAGTAGTCGAGGCCGCGCGCGATGCGGAGGTTGGCCTCGACGGTGACGTGGCGGTGGCCGCCCGCCGCGCAGCCCTCGACCACGGCGGCCAGCTCGGTCAGGCCCTCGTCGAGGAGCTCGTCCTCGACCCCGAGGGTGCGCACCTGCTCCACGAACGACGTGTCGGCGACGCGGATCGTGGCCAGCTCGAGGCAGCGCTGCGCCTGCTCGGGCGTTGCTCCGGCGTCGCTGACGAGCAGCTCGGCGACCCGGTCTGCGGGCAGCTTGTCGAGCTTGTCGATGGTGCGGATGGCGGTGGTGACGTCGGGCAGGCCGAGTCCGCGGTAGAAGCCCTGGATCAGCTTGCGGTTGTTGAACTGGAAGCTCACCGGCGGGATCGGCAGGGCGTCGAGCGCGTCGACCATCACCCGCATCACCTCGACGTCGTGGTGGAACGGCAGCTCGTCGCGGCCGACGACGTCGACGTCGGCCTGGGTGAACTGGCGGTAGCGACCCTCCTGCGGTCGCTCGCCACGCCAGGCGGGCTGGATCTGGAAGCGCCGGAACGGGAACTCGAGGTGGCCGGCGTGCTCGAGCACGTAGCGGGCGAAGGGCACCGTGAGGTCGAAGTGCAGCCCGAGCCCGGAGTCGCTGTCGCCGTCACCGGCCTGGAGCCGGCGCAGGACGTAGATCTCCTTGTCGATCTCGCCGCCCTTCGCGAGCCGGTCGAGCGGCTCGACGACCCGCGTCTCGATGTTGGCGAAGCCGTGCAGCTCGAAGGTGCGCGACAGCGACGCGATCACCTCGCGCTCGACGGCGCGGGCGGCGGGCAGCAGCTCGGGGAACCCGCTCAGCGGGGTGGGCTTGGCCATGTCAGAGGTCCTGGAGATATGGGTTCGTCACGCGCTCCCGGCCGATCGAGGTCTGCTCGCCGTGCCCGGGGAGCACGACGATGTCGTCGGCGAGGGGAAGCACCTTGCTCTTGAGGCTCTGCAGCATCGTCGGATGGTCGCCGCCGGGCAGGTCGGTGCGTCCGATCGAGCCCGCGAAGAGCAGGTCGCCGGAGAACATCACCTCGGAGATGTCGTCGGTCGGGTACGGCGAGCGGAAGGTCACCGATCCCTCGGTGTGGCCCGGGGTGTGGTCGACCACGAAGCGCAGTCCGGCGAGCTCGAGCTCCTGGAGGTCGGTGAGCTCGCGGACGTCGTCCGGCTCGGCGAACTGGTAGTTGCCCCCGAGCAGCATCTGCGTGGTCTCGCGCGACATGCCGGCCATCGGGTCGGCGAGCAGGTGCCGGTCGGCCGGGTGGATCCACGCGGTGGCGTCGTACGTGCCTGCGACCGGCGCGACGCACCACATGTGATCGACGTGGCCGTGCGTCACCAGCACGGCGACCGGCTTGAGCCGGTGCTCGCGGACCACGTCGGCGACGCCCTCGGCGGCGTCCTTGCCGGGGTCGATGACGACGCACTCGGTGCCGGGTCCGGTGGCGGCGACGTAGCAGTTGGTGCCCCACGGACCCGCGGGGAAGCCGGCGATCAACACTCCGGCACACTATCGAGCCGGCGCACCCGGCGTCGCATCGGGATCTGGGCTGCGGGTGGGCGGTCGCCCGCACTGACTAGCATGGGCGTCGACGACCAGCAGCGAGCGCGCTAGCGAGCGGAGTGCAGCAGTGACCAGCCACGATTGGGGCCGCGTCGACGACGACGGCACCGTCTACGTCAAGACCGCCGAGGGAGAACGGTCCGTGGGCCAGTACCCCGAAGGATCACCCGAGGAGGCCCTGGCCTTCTTCACCGAGCGGTTCGCCGCGCTCGCGTTCGAGGTCGAGCTGCTCGAGAAGCGGGTCGCCAGCGGGGTGATGTCGCCCGAGGAGGCGACGGCGTCGGTGCGGACCGTGCGGGAGCAGGTGACCTCGGCGAACGCCGTCGGGGACCTGGCGTCGCTGACCGCGCGGCTCGACGCGCTGGAGCCGGTGCTGGAGCAGCAGCGCGAGGCGCGCAAGGTCGAGCGTGCCCAGCGAGCCGCCGAGGCCCGCACGGGCAAGGAGCGGATCGTCGCGGAGGCCGAGACCCTCGCCGAGGGCTCCGACTGGCGCAACGGCGCCAACCGGATGCGCGACCTGCTCGACGAGTGGAAGGCGCTCCCCCGCATCGACCGCTCGTCCGACGACGCGCTCTGGCGGCGGTTCTCGACTGCGCGCACGGCGTACACCCGGCGCCGCAAGGCGCACTTCTCCGAGCAGCACGAGAAGCGCGACGCCGCCCGCGCGATCAAGGAGCGGCTCGCGACCGAGGCCGAGGGCCTCGCCACCTCGACGGACTGGGGCGGCACGGCGGGCCGCTACCGCGACCTGATGCGCGAGTGGAAGGCCGCCGGGCCCGCACCGCGCGACGTCGACGAGGCGCTCTGGAAGCGCTTCCGCGGCGCGCAGGACACCTTCTTCGGCGCCCGCGACGCGGCCGCCGCCGAGCAGGACGTCGAGTTCGCCGCGAACGCCGAGGTCAAGGAGGGGCTCCTCGTCGAGGCCGAGAAGCTGCTCCCGGTGACCGACCTCGACGCCGCCAAGCGGGCCTTCCGCGACATCGCCGACCGCTGGGACGCCGCCGGCAAGGTCCCGCGCGACCGGATGAAGGACCTCGAGGCGCGGATCCGCAAGGTCGAGTCCGAGATCCGTGGCGTCGAGGACGAGCAGTGGCGTCGCTCCGACCCCGAGAAGTCGGCGCGCGCCGACGACATGGTCAGCAAGCTCGAGGCCGCCATCGCCCAGGTCGAGGCCGACCTCGAGAAGGCCAAGGCTGCTGGGAACGAGAAGAAGGTGAAGGAGCTCGAGGAGAACCTCGAGTCCCGTCAGTCCTTCCTCGAGATGGCCAAGCGAGCCAGCGCCGACTACTCCTCGTAGTCGGGATCCGCTGAGCCGGCCGCTCAGGTCACCGGTCGACGAACTTGCGCAGCTCCTTGCGCTGGTGGGGCGTGATCGCCCGCAGGGAGTCCGTCAGCGTCGGGCACGCGCAGCCCGAGGGCTCCGGCAGCTCCGGGAGTCCAGAGGTGTCCGGGACGTCGCCGCCCAGGCTCGTGACCGTCACGGACGCGACCGCCGGCGCGAAGCCGCAGTCGTCCGCGTCCTCTCGCAGGCACTCGCCGCCGTCGCCCGGCAGGTAGATCGGGATCGGACCGGCGTCGTCCATGAAGACCACCGCCGACGAGCTGCACGAGAGCAGGCCCGTGATCAGGGCGGTGAACGAGATCGCGCAGTCGCCGGTGTAGGTGTGCAGGTCCGCCGACCCGTCCGGGGCGAACGGGTTCCCGGCGTACAGGAGCGGGAACGGGATCGAGTCGTTCACGAACATGCCCTGGACCGTGACCAGGTAGTTGCCGGCCGCCGGCACCGTCAGCTCGTCGTCGTGCAGCCCGCGCAGCTCCGTCACGTCCATGTCGTCGATCGTGCTGTCGTCGTTGATGTCCACGGCGTTCCACCCGGTCGCGCCGAAGAAGTCCCAGTCGACGACGGAGCCGTCGCCGTCGGCGCCGTCAACGCCGGGCGCGCCCGACGGACCGGCGACGCCGGGAGAGCCCTGGGCACCGGGCAGACCCTGCTCGCCCTGGGCACCTGGGGATCCCTGCGCACCCTGGGGACCCTGTGGGCCTGCGGACGCCAGGTCGGTGATCGTCTGGCGGGTGGCCGCGTCGAGCTGGACCCCCCAGCTGACCGAGCCCGCCGCCAGGCTGGTGCCGTTGATGCCGCGCTTCTTGACGTCCTTGGACGTGATGGTGCCGTCCTTGATGTCCTTGGACGTCACCAGCTTGCCGGCCACCGCGCCCGAGGTCGCAGCGACCACGAGCATCAGGGCGAGGGCGCCGGCAACGAGCACGGCCTTCGGAGAGGGGCGGAACTGTGACATGGCCAGCAACCTAGGGCGCGACCTGCGACCAGTCCGGGGAACGGCACCAGGTCCAGACCAGTCTCCCCGCGGTTGCCGGTGAGCCCGGGACTACTGCGTGACGCGGTAGGCGTCGAAGACGCCGGGCACGGAGCGGACCGCCTTGAGGACGGTGTCGAGGTGCTTGGCCTCGGCCATCTCGAACGTGAACCGGCTCTTGGCGACCCGGTCGCGCGAGGTCGACAGGTTGGCGCTCAGGATGTCGACGTGGGCGTCCGAGAGCGCCATGGTGATGTCGGAGAGCAGCCGCGCCCGGTCGAGCGCCTCGACCTGGATGTTGACCAGGAAGCTCGACTGCCCGGTCGGCGCCCACTCGACGTCGAGCAGCCGCTCGGGCTGCGACTGGAGGCTGGCTGCGTTGGTGCAGCTCTGGCGGTGCACCGACACTCCCCCGCCCTTGGTGACGAATCCGAGGATCGGGTCGGGCGGCACCGGCGTGCAGCACTTTGCGAGCTTGACCCACACGTCCGGCGCGCCCTTGACGATGACCCCGGAGTCACCGCCCGGCTGCGCCTTCGCGCGACCCCGGCGGCCGGTGATCGTCACACCCTCGGCGAGGTCCTCGGCCGCCCCGTCGTCGCCGCCGTGGACGTCGATCACCCGGCGTACAACGGCCTGCGCGCTCAGGTTGCCCTCGCCGACGGCGGCGTACAGGGCCGAGACGTCGGCCAGCTTGAAGTGGACGGCGGCGAGCATCAGCGACTCGTGGGACATCAGCCGCTTGAGCGGCAGCCCCTCCTTGCGCATCAGCTTGGCGATCTGCTCCTTGCCCTGGTCGATCGCCTCCTCACGCCGCTCCTTGGTGAACCACTGACGGATCTTGGAGCGCGCACGGGGCGACTTCACGAAGCCGAGCCAGTCGCGCGACGGACCGGCCGTGGGCGACTTCGAGGTGAAGACCTCGACGACGTCGCCGTTCTCGAGCCCCGACTCGAGCGGCACCAGTCGCCCGTTGACGCGGGCACCGATGGTGTGGTGACCGACCTCGGTGTGCACGGCGTACGCGAAGTCGACGGGCGTCGCGCCGGTGGGCAGCGCGATCACGTCTCCGCGCGGCGTGAAGACGTAGACCTCGGCGCGGTTGATCTCGAAGCGCAGGGACTCCAGGAACTCGCCCGGGTCCTCGACCTCGTTCTGCCAGTCGAGCAGCTGGCGCACCCAGGTCATGTCATCGACGTCGCCGGGGCGGTCGGTGTCGACGCCGTTGCGACCGTCCTCCTTGTACTTCCAGTGCGCCGCGACGCCGTACTCGGCCCGGCGGTGCTGGGCGTAGGTGCGGATCTGCAGCTCGACCGGCTTGCCCTGCGGCCCGATGACGGTGGTGTGGAGCGACTGGTACATGTTGAACTTGGGCATCGCGACGTAGTCCTTGAACCGGCCGAGCACCGGGTTCCACCGCGCGTGCAGGATGCCGAGAACGGTGTAGCAGTCGCGGTCGTTCTCGACCAGGACCCGGATCCCGACCAGGTCGTAGATGTCGGAGAACTCCCGGCCGCCGACGATCATCTTCTGGTAGATCGAGTAGTAGTGCTTGGGTCGCCCGGTGACCGTGCACTTGACCTTGGCCTCGCGCAGGTCGGCGTCGACCTGGTTGATCACCTCGGCCAGGAACTGGTCGCGCGACGGTGCGCGCTCGGCGACCATCCGCACGATCTCGTCGTAGATCTTCGGG
This sequence comes from Nocardioides hankookensis, assembly GCF_042658885.1. NCBI lineage: Bacteria > Bacillati > Actinomycetota > Actinomycetes > Propionibacteriales > Nocardioidaceae > Nocardioides > Nocardioides hankookensis. Next base: position 96,718 of record NZ_JBHSRJ010000008.1, read on the forward strand.
TGCAGGGTCGCGAACGCCAGGTCCTCGAGCTCCCACTTGATGGTGTTCATGCCGAGCCGGTGGGCCAGCGGCGCGTAGATGTCGAGGGTCTCGCGGGCGACCCGCTCCTGGGTCTCCTGCCGGACGTAGCGCAGGGTGCGCATGTTGTGCAGGCGGTCGGCCAGCTTGATGACGAGGACCCGGATGTCGCGCGACATCGCGACGATCATCTTGCGGATCGTCTCGGCCTGCGCGGAGTCGCCGTACTTGACCTTGTCGAGCTTGGTCACGCCGTCGACGAGCAGGGCGACCTCGTCACCGAAGTCCTGGCGCACCTGCTCCAGCGTGTACGGCGTGTCCTCGACCGTGTCGTGGAGCAGCGCCGCAGCCAGGGTCGGCTCGGTCATGCCGATGTCGGCGAGGATCGTCGTCACGGCGAGCGGGTGCGTGATGTACGGGTCGCCGGACTTGCGGGTCTGCGTGCCGTGCATCTTCTCGGCCGTCAGGTAGGCGCGCTCCAGCAGCGCCAGGTCGGCCTTCGGGTGGTTGGCCCGCACCGAGCGGAAGAGCGGCTCCAGCACCGGGTTGGCGGAGGTGCCGCGGGTGCCCATCCGGGCCAGCCGGGCACGCATGCTGCGCGTCGAGGGACCGGGCTCGGAGGCACGGCGCGGGCCTGCCGGGGCAGGTGCGGCGGTGCTCTCCTCGGTCACTTCTGCAGTCTAGGCCGTGGGGCTAGACCGTCAGCAGAGTTGTCAGGTCGGCGTCGCCCAGGGAGTCGCGCCCGGGCAGGAAGCTGAGCTCCATCAGCATCGCGATGCCGTGGACCGTCGCCCCGCACTCGGCGACCAGCTCCATGGTGGCCTTGGCGGTCCCACCGGTGGCCAGCACGTCGTCGACGAGCAGCACCCGGTCGCCCGGCGCCAGCGCGTCCTGGTGGATCTCGAGGGTGGCCTCGGCGTACTCCAACGAGTAGGAGACGGCGTACGTCGCGCGCGGGAGCTTGCCGGCCTTGCGGACCGGGACGAACCCGACGCCCAGCGCCAGTGCCACCGGGGCGCCGAGGATGAAGCCGCGCGACTCCATGCCCAGGACCTTGTCGACCACCGGCCGGCCCTCGGCGTCGCGACCCGCGGCGGCCAGCGCGTCGATCACCGCGGTGAGCGCGACGTGGTCGCCCAGCAGTGGGGTGATGTCCTTGAAGAGGATCCCAGGCTCGGGGAAGTCGGGGACGTCCGCGATCAGCGCGAGGGCGGCGTCCAGCCCCGGCCCGGGCTGATCGCGGACGGTCACTTCTTGCCGCGCTTGGACTTCGGCTGCCGCGACGGCTGCTGCCGACCGGACGCACGGCTCTCCCCGACCGGGCGGCGCGGCTCGGGAGCGATCCGGCCGCGACCGGCCGCCTCCGGCGCGCGGGGCGGCGCGACCGCACGTGAGACCGGTGCACCCTCCTCGAGGTCACCCTCGGCCTCGTCGAGCACGCCGGGCTCGTCGGCCACCGGCATGTCCTCGGTGAAGGAGGGCACGGTGGCGTAGCGGTCCGCGTCACGACGCTCGCGGGCCTTGGCGCGCTTGTCGGCGAGCTTGACCTCCGACTCCGTGGACTTCATCTGCACCAGCACGCGCGGAGCGATGAAGACCGACGAGAAGACACCGGCCGCCATGCCGACGAACTGCGCGAGCGCGAGGTCCTTCAGCGAGCTGGCGCCGAGCTGGACGGCGCTCACGTAGAGGATCGCGCCGATCGGGATGAGGGCCACGATCGAGGTGTTGATCGAGCGCACCAGGGTCTGGTTGACGGCCAGGTTGGCCGCCTGTGCGTAGCTCTGGCGGCTCGAGCGCAGGTCGTGGGTGTTCTCCCGGATCTTGTCGAAGACGACGACGGTGTCGTACATCGAGAAGCCGAGGATCGCGAGCAGGCCGGTCACGGCCGCCGGTGTCACGGGGAAGCCGGACAGCGAGTAGACGCCGATCGTGAGCGCGATGTCGTGGAACAGCGCGATCAGCGCTGCGACCGACATCTTCCACTCGCGGAAGTAGCCCCAGATGAAGAGCACGACGAGAGTCAGGAAGATGCCGACGCCGATGAGCGCGCGCTTGGCGACCTCCTGACCCCAGCTGGCGCCGACCTCGGTCTTCGAGACGTCGTCGCCGCTGGCGCCGGTGACGTCCTTGATGATCGCGCGCACCTCGACGTCCTCTGCGGCACTGACGTTCTCCATCTGGAGGATCAGGCCGTCGTCGCCGGCCGTGGTGACCGTCGGAGACGAGACGCCGCCGGCCGCTGAGTCGCCGACCTGCGAGGCCAGCTCGTCGGCGGTCGCCTGGGTCGCGACGTCCGAGGACAGGTCCGAGATGGTGTACTCGGTACCGCCGGTGAACTCGATCCCGAAGTTCAGGCCCTTGATCAGGATGACCAGGATCGCCAGCCCGACCAGGGTGCCGGAGATGGCGTACCAGAGGGCGCGGCGGCCGATGAAGTCGTAGGACTTCCGACCCTGGTAGAGGTCGTTGCCGAGCCGTGAGAACTTGCCCATCAGGCCTTACCTCCCGAGGTGGTGACCCGGTCGACGCCGAGCGTGTTCGCGCTCAGGCCCGACAGCTCGCCGCCACCGTTGAAGAACTTGAAGCGTGCCAGGAACGTCACCATCGGCTTGGTGAACCAGAAGAGGATCGCCAGGTCGATCAGCGTCGAGAGGCCGAGGGCGAAACCGAAGCCCTTCACGACGCCGGTCGCGAACAGGTAGAGCACCGCTGCCGAGAGCAGCGACACCACGTTGGCCGCGAGCCGGGTCTTCTTCGCGCGCACCCAGCCGGTCTCGACCGCGACCCGCATCGACCTGCCCTCGCGCATCTCGTCGCGGATGCGCTCGAAGAAGATGATGAAGGAGTCGGCGGTGACACCGACGCCGATGATCAGACCGGCGATGCCGGGCAGGGTCAGCGTGAAGCCGGCCGTGTGGCCGAGCAGCAGCACCATCCCGTAGGTGATGGCCGCGGCGGTCAGCAGCGAGGCCAGCACGACCAGGCCGAGGCCGCGGTAGTAGACGAGGCAGTAGCCCATCACCAGGATCAGTCCCAGGAGACCAGCGGTCAGACCGGCCTGGAGCTGGTCGCCGGCGAGCGACGGTCCGATCTGCTCGACCTGCGTGCCGTCCTTGTCGAAGGAGATCGGCAGGGCGCCGAACTTGAGGCTGGTCGCCAGGCTCTCGGCCGAGGTCTTGTTGAAGTTGCCCGAGATGCGCGCACTGCCGTCGGGGATCCGGCTGTCGAACTGCGGGGCCGAGATGACCTGGCCGTCGAGCACCACGGCGAACTGCTGCTCGGTGCCGGCCATCGCCTCGGAGAGATCCGCGAAGACGTCCTTGCCGTCTCCTCCCAGGGTCAGGTCCACCTCATAGGCCACGCTGCCCTGCGGGATGCCTGCCGACGCGGACTTGAGATCGGTGCCCTCGATCGCCGCGGGCGAGAGGAGGTACTTCGTCGACGCGTCGTCGTCGGTGCCGCAGGTGACCAGCCAGGTGGACGGGTCGTCCTCCGGCAGGGTCTTGGTCGGGCAGGTGTACGCCGCGAAGGCGTCGATCGCCTCCTGCGGCGGCGCGGTGATGAATGTGAGGGCGTCCTTGGCGCTCGCACCCACGGTGTCCTGGGACTCGGTGGGGGTGGAGGTCGGCGTACCGCTCGGCGAGGCGCTCGACGACCCGCTGGGCGACGCGCTGGGCGACGCGGCGTCGGACGGGCTCGCCGACGTCGACGGAGCGCTCGCCTTCTGCTTCTGCTGGTTCTTCTTGGTCTTGTCGTCGGCCGTGAACGCCGGGCGGTTCTTCGGCTTCGCCGTGCCCTTGCCCTTCGGCTTGGCCGTGCTCGAGGCCTTCGGGGTCGCGGACGGCGAGGCCGGCAGTGTCACGCCGACACCGGGCTCGGAGCTCGCGCTCGGGTCCGCGCTCGGGTCGGTCGGCGTGGCCGCCGAGGCACACGGTCCGGGCGCGAGGGTGCTGCACGCGACGGTGCGGAAGCGAAGCTGTGCCTGCCGGTTCACGGTGTCGATGAGCGAGTTGTCGGTGTCGCCAGGGACCTCCACCACGATGTACTTGCTGCCCTGGGTCGTCACCTCCGCCTCGCTGAAGCCCGTGGCGTTGACCCGGCTGTCGATGATCGAGGCTGCCTCGTCCAGGTTCTCCTGGCTCGGGTCACCGTTCGCGGTCAGCGTGATCCGGGTGCCACCCTGGAGGTCGAGACCGAGGGCCGGCTTCCAGTTGCCGCCGATGGCGACGAGGCCGAAGATCACGGCGATCCCGATCGCGAAGACGACCAACGTGCGGCCCGCGTGGGCTGCTGCGTTGCGTGCCATGTCAGCTCTTCTCCTCAGGGCCGGTGCCCTCGGCGCCCGGCTCGTCGTTCTCCGGGTCGAGGTCACCCTCGTCCTCGTCCGCGTACTGGTGGATCTTGTTGCCGACCGCGCCGCGCGCGACCTTGATGACGACGCCCTCGGCGATCTCGACCAGCACGTGGTCGTCCTCGACCTCGCGCACGGTGGCGTAGACGCCCGACGTCAGCATGACCTCGTCCTCCACGGACAACGAGGACTGCATGCTCCGGAGTTCCTTCTGCCGTCGAGACTGCGGCCGGATGATGAAGAGCCAGAAGAGCAGCACGATGCCGACGAGCGGCAAGAACTCCACGACGAAAAGACCTCTCGAGCAGAAAGCAGGGGCGCCGGAGCCCAGGCGGGCCGACCGACGGGCAAGTGTAACCAGCGAGGTGGTCCGGATCACGAACCCGGGTCACCACTCCAGTAGGACGATCACCCGTCGAAGAGAGTTCCGTCCGGCTCCGTGAGCGGCGCCGCCGCCGGTACGGCGAGGCCGAGGTGCTGCCAGGCGGCCGGCGTCGCGACCCGGCCGCGCGGCGTACGGGCCAGGAAGCCGTTGCGGACCAGGAACGGCTCCGCCACCTCCTCCACGGTCTCGCGCTCCTCCCCCACGGCCACGGCCAGGGTCGAGATGCCGACCGGGCCGCCGCCGAACCGCCGGCAGAGGGCGTCGAGGACGCTCCGGTCCAGCCGGTCGAGGCCGAGCGCGTCGACCTCGTAGAGGTCGAGCGCCGCTCGGGCGACCTCGATGGTGACCACGCCGTCGGCCTTGACCTGCGCGTAGTCGCGGACCCGGCGCAGCAGCCGGTTGGCGATGCGCGGGGTGCCGCGGGAGCGCGAGGCGATCTCGGCGGCGCCCTCGCCCTCCAGCTCGACGCCGAGGAGGCCGGCCGAGCGGTGGATGATCAGGTCGAGCTCGTGCGGCTCGTAGAACTCCAGGTGGGCGGTGAAGCCGAACCGGTCGCGCAGCGGCCCGGGCAGCAGCCCGGCGCGGGTGGTGGCGCCGACCAGGGTGAACGGCGGGATGTCGAGCGGGATCGCGGTCGCGCCCGGCCCCTTGCCGATGACGACGTCGACCCGGAAGTCCTCCATCGCCATGTAGAGCATCTCCTCGGCCGGCCGCGCCATCCGGTGGATCTCGTCGACGAAGAGGACGTCGCCCTCGTTCATCCCGGACAGGATCGCTGCGAGGTCCCCGGCGTGGGTGATGGCGGGGCCGCTCGTCAGGCGGAGCGGAGACGACATCTCGGCAGCGATGATCATCGCCAGCGTGGTCTTGCCGAGTCCCGGAGGCCCCGACAGCAGCACGTGGTCCGGGGCGCGACCCCGGAGCCTGGCCGCCTCGAGCACCAGCCCGAGCTGGTCGCGGACCCGCGCCTGACCGACCACCTCGTCGAGGGTGCGGGGGCGCAGTGCCGCCTCGATGGTGCGCTCGTCGCCGTCGGCCTCGGCCACGGTCAGCGAGGCGAGATAGGTCTCCTCCGCCTCGGCCAGGTCGTCCTCGTGCACGATCAGGCCTTGCTCAGGGTGCGCAGGGCGGCACGCAGCAGCGCGCCGACGTCGGGGCTCGATCCGGCCTCGGGCGCGACCGCGTCGACCGCCTTCTCGGCGTCGCGGGTCGTCCAACCCAGACCCATCAGGCCCTGGTGGACCTGCTCGCGCCACGACTCGGTCGAGGCAGCGGTCGCGGGTCGGCCGCCGGTCGGGGCGCCGATCCGGTCCTTGAGCTCGAGGATGATCCGCTGCGCGCCCTTCTGGCCGATGCCCGGCACCCGGGTCAGCGTCTTCACGTCGTCGGACGCGATCGCACGACGCAGGTCGTCGGGCGCCAGGACCGCCGTGATCGCCTGGGCGACCTTCGGGCCGACGCCGGACGCGGTCTGCACGAGCTCGAAGACCTGCTTCTCGTCCTCGTCGCCGAAGCCGAAGAGCGTCAGCGAGTCCTCGCGCACGACCATGCTGGTCGGCAGCGTGGCGGTGTGGCCGGGACGGAGCGTGGCCAGCGTGCCGGGCGTGCACATCAGCTCGAGGCCGACGCCGCCGACCTCGAGGACGGCACTGGAGAGCGTGACGGCGGCGACCTGGCCGCGGACGAACGCGATCAACGGGACCTCCCGATCGTCGGTCGAGGCTGGCGAGACCCGGCGAGCGCGGCGTCGATCCGGGCCTGGGCGCCTCCGCGCCAGATGTGGGTGATGGCGAGCGCCAGGGCATCGGCGGCGTCGGCCGGCTTCGGCATGGCGTCGAGCCGCAGGATCCGGGTCACCATCGCGCCGACCTGGGTCTTGTCGGCGCGGCCGTTGCCCGACACCGCGGCCTTGACCTCGCTCGGGGTGTGCAGGGCGACCGGTAGCCCACGACGGGCGGCGCACACCATCGCGATGCCGCTCGCCTGCGCGGTGCCCATCACGGTGCTCACGTCAGATCGTGCGAAGACCCGCTCCACGGCCACCGCGTCCGGCCGGTACTCGTCGAGCCAGGCATCGATACCCTTCTCGATCGTCACCAGCCGCTCCGGCACCGGCAGGTCCGAGGACGTCCGCAGCACGTTGACGTCGACCAAGGAGAGCGGCCGACCGACCGAGCCCTCGACCACGCCCATGCCGCAACGGGTCAGCCCGGGGTCGATCCCCAGCACGCGCATCGGTCAGCCCTTCCGTCCGAACACCTGTTCGGAGGCAACGCTAACCGCAAGGGTCGCCCGGGCCGACGGCGACACGCCCTCACTGCCGACTTTCGGCTCACCGGGTTTCGACGCGTCGGTCGCGGCTTCGCAAGCTCAGCCGCGCTCCTTGCTCAACCACCAACGATCGGGCCCGCTGACGCGGCCCCGATCACGCGTCGATGGACTCGAGCACGTCGTCGGGGATGTCGGCGTTGCTGAAGACGTTCTGGACGTCGTCCAGGTCGTCGACCGCGTCGACGAGGCGGAAGACCTTGCCCGCGACATCGACCTCGCTCACCGGGATGTCCATGGTCGCCACGAACTGCACCTCGGCCGACTCGTAGTCGATGCCGGCCGCCTGCAGCGCCGTGCGTACGGCGACGACGTCACCCGACTCCGACTGGATCTCGAAGCTGTCGCCGTGGTCGTTGACCTCCTCGGCACCGGCGTCGAGCGTCGCCTCGAGGATGTCGTCCTCGGAGACCTCCCACGGCTTGCCACCGCGCTCCTGGCTCTTCTCGACCACGACGACGCCCTTGCGGGTGAAGAGGCGGGAGACGGAGCCCGGGTCGGCCATGGTGCCGCCGTTGCGGGTGACCGCGGTGCGGACCTCCATCGCGGCGCGGTTGCGGTTGTCGGTCAGGCACTCCACCAGCAGGGCCACGCCCTGGGGACCGTAGACCTCGTACATGATCGTCTCGTAGTCGACGCCACCGCCGTCGAGGCCACCGCCGCGCTTGACCGCGGAGTCGATGTTCTTGTTGGGCACCGACTGCTTCTTCGCCTTCTGCACGGCGTCGTAGAGCGTCGGGTTGCCGGAGAGGTCGGGGCCACCCATCTTGGCCGCGATCTCGATGTTCTTGATCAGCTTGGCGAACAGCTTGCCGCGCTTGGCGTCGATCGCGGCCTTCTTGTGCTTGGTGGTCGCCCACTTGGAGTGGCCAGACATACGTCCCTCTTCTTCTCAGACCTCGGTCACCAGATCCACGAACTGCCGGTGGACCCGGGAGTCGCCACCCACCTCCGGGTGGAACGACGTCGCCATCAGCGAACCCTGACGGACCGCGACGATCCTACCCGCGGCCGGACCGTGCTCGACACGTGCGAGCACGTCGACCTCCGGTCCCACCGCCTCGACCCACGGCGCACGGATGAAGATCGCCTGCACCGGCTCGGTGAGACCGGCGAACTCGAGCTCGCCCTCGAACGAGTCGACCTGGCGCCCGAAGGCGTTGCGCCGCACGGTGATGTCGAGCCCGCCCAGCGTCTCCTGGTCGGCGGTGCCGTCCTCGATGCGGTCGGCCAACATGATCATCCCGGCGCAGGTGCCGAAGGCCGGCATCCCCTCCTTGAGCCGCTGGCGGATCGGCTCGAAGAGGTCGAAGGTGCGGGCGAGCTTGGCCATCGTCGTCGACTCACCGCCCGGGATCACCAGGCCGTCGCACGCCGCCAGCTCCGTCGTACGGCGCACCGTGGTCGCCCGGACCCCGAGGCCGTCGAGCATCCGCACGTGCTCACGCACGTCGCCCTGCACGGCGAGCACTCCGATGGTCGTCACGAGCGTGCATTCTAGGAACGTGCGAATGATCGTCGGCGCCCTGGCCACCACCGTCCTGCTCAGCGGGTGCTCCGCGAGCGGTCCAGCCAGCTCTGACGCGGGCAGCGACTCGCCGGCCGTCACCGTCAGCACCGGGTCTGTGCCGAGGGTCGTCGACGGGTGGCCGACCGCCGCACCGGCGAAGCTCGGCTTCCGACCGCAGCGCCTGGCAGCCATGGCACGGGACGCGAAGCGCAAGGACAGCACCTGCTTCGCGGTCGTGCGCAAGGGGAAGCTGGCCGGCGACTGGAACTGGGGCACCCCGCGGCTCCAGCCACGTGAGGTGTTCTCGGTGACCAAGTCGGTCACCAGCACCCTGGTCGGGATCGCGGTCCGGGACGGCTCGCTCGCCCTCGACGACCGCGTGTCGACGTACGTTCCCGCCTGGCGAGGCACCGAGTCGCGCGCCGTCACGGTGCGCAACCTGCTGTCCAACGACAGCGGCCGCTTCTGGTCGGTGGACAGCGACTACGTCAAGCTGCTCCAGGCCGCCGATCGCTCGACGTACGCCGTGCGCCTGGGTCAGCAGTACGCACCCGGGACCACGTGGGCCTACAACAACGCGGCGATCCAGGTCCTCGACCGGGTCATCGCGAAGGCCACCGGCATGACGACCGCGGACTTCGCCGCCGAGCGCCTCTTCACCCCGCTCGGGATGACGCACACGCGGATGACCCCGGACACCAGCGGCCGGTCGACGAACGCGTTCTTCGGCCTCCAGACCACCTGCCTCGACCTGGCCCGCTTCGCCCGGCTCTACCTCGAGCGCGGGAAGGTCGGGCCGAGGCGGATCCTCGCCGCCGGCTACGTGAAGGCCGCCACCGGCCGCTCGTCCACGAAGCTCAACGCGGCCTACGGCTACCTGTGGTGGCTGAACCGGTACGGCGAGCTCCGCGGCGCCACCGACCAGGTCGACCCGGCCGGACAGCCGGTCACCGAGCACCAGGGCCGACTGGTGCCCGGCGCGCCGGTCGACCTCTTCTCCGCGATCGGGCTCGGCGGCCAGATCGCGATGGTCGACCCGGGGTCGCGCACGATCGTGGTCCGCATCGGGCCGGCGAAGGCCTCGACCGCCGGCGCCTACACGCTGCGCGACGCCGCCCGGGCCGTCACCTGGGCGCTGCGCTGAGCCTGGGCTACCAGCCGCGCTCGGCGAGCCGGTGCGGCTGCGGGATCTCCTCGACGTTGATGCCGACCATCGCCTCGCCCAGGCCGCGCGAGACCTTGGCGACCATGTCGGGGTCGTCGTGGAAGGTGGTCGCCTTGACGATCGCCTCGGCGCGCTGAGCGGGGTTGCCCGCCTTGAAGATGCCGGAACCGACGAAGACGCCCTCGGCGCCGAGCTGCATCATCATCGCGGCGTCCGCCGGGGTCGCGATGCCGCCGGCGGTGAAGAGCACCACGGGGAGCTTGCCGTTGGCGGCGACCTCCTTGACGAGGTCGTACGGCGCCTGGAGCTCCTTCGCGGCGACGTACAGCTCGTCGTCCTCGAGGGCACCGAGCCGGCGGATCTGCTTGCGGATCGTGCGCATGTGGGTGACGGCGTTCGAGACGTCGCCGGTGCCGGCCTCACCCTTGGACCGGATCATCGCCGCACCCTCGGTGATGCGACGCAGGGCCTCGCCCAGGTTGGTCGCACCGCACACGAAGGGCACGGTGAACGCCCACTTGTCGATGTGGTTCTCGTAGTCCGCCGGGGTGAGCACCTCGGACTCGTCGATGTAGTCGACACCGAGCGACTGGAGCACCTGCGCCTCGGCGAAGTGGCCGATCCGCGCCTTCGCCATCACCGGGATCGAGACGGCCTCGATGATGCCGTCGATCATGTCCGGGTCGCTCATCCGGGAGACCCCGCCCTGGGCACGGATGTCGGCCGGGACCCGCTCCAGCGCCATCACGGCGACCGCGCCGGCGTCCTCGGCGATCTTGGCCTGCTCGGCGTTGACGACGTCCATGATGACGCCGCCCTTGAGCATCTCCGCCATGCCGCGCTTGACCCGGGTCGTGCCTGTGCTCTCACTCATGGGGAGAGGGTAGTGCCGCCTCCGCCAGGGCCTGCTTCCGGACCACCCACACCCGCTGGACGACGGTCACGGTGGAGGCGATCGCCAGTGCCCACAGGGCGACGTACATCAGCACGGGCAGGTCGAAGATCGCGCCCAGCCCGGTCATCACGAGGATCAGGACGAGCCGGTCGGCCCGCTCGGCGATGCCGACCTTGACGTCGAACCCGAGGGTCTCGCCGCGCGAGCGGGCGTACGACGTGACGCCGCCCATCAGCAGGCAGACCAGGCTCAGCACCAGGTAGAGCCGGCTGGGGTCCTCCCAGGCGAAGTAGAGCGCGAGGCCGATGAAGATCGCGCCGTCACCGACGCGGTCGAGGGTGGAGTCCCAGAACGCGCCGAACTTGCTCACCCGGCCCGTGGTGCGCGCCATGTAGCCGTCGAGCAGGTCGCTGAAGACGAAGGCGGTGATCACCAGGACGCCGGTGAGCAGCTTGCCCTGCGGGAAGAAGACCAGGGCTCCGGCGCAGACGCCGAGCGTCCCGACGAAGGTGACGGCGTCGGGGCTGACGCCGAGGCGGATCAGCAGGTGGGCGACCGGGGAGATGACCTTCGTGAAGAAGGCGCGGAAACGTTCCATCATGGCGGCAGCAGGCTACCGGTCCGGGCGGCGTACGCCGCGCTCAGACCGCCTGCGGGACCGCCTGCGGCCGGTCGAGGACGGGCTCGAAGGCGAGCTCCGCGGCCCCGATCAGCGGCGAGTCGTCGCCGAGCCGGGCCGAGCGGATGACCGTGTCGGCACGCGGCGACATCAGGCTGCTGCTCTCGAAGGACTCGACGACCCGGGTCTCCGCCGCGCGCCAGACCTGGGCCAGGCAGCCACCGAGCACGACGACCTCCGGGTTGAAGAGGTTGACGATCGCGCGGATCCCGATGCCGCACCACTCGGCGACGCCGTCCACCGCTGCCGCCGCCCGGGCCTCGCCGGCCTCCGCCGAGGCGATCACCTCGGCCACCGCCGGCGGCCCGCCGCCGGTGAGCCGGCCGGCGTTCTGCAGCAGGACGTTCTCGCCGACCTTCATCTCCCAGCAGCCGATCGCACCGCAGCGGCACTCCGGCCCCTGGCTGTCGACCTGCATGTGGCCGACCTCGCCGGCGTAGCCGCGGGCACCGGTGAGCGGTCGACCGCCCACCAGGAAGCCGCCGCCGATACCGACGCTGGCGCTGAGGTAGGCGACCTCGGAGTAGCCGACGGCAGCGCCGCGGATGTGCTCGGCGAGCACCCCGAGGTTCGCGTCGTTGGCCGTCGAGACCGGCCGGCCGAGCCGCGTCGCGAGCAGCTCGGTGAAGGGCTCGTCGTACCAGCCCAGGTTGGGCGCGAAGCGCACCAGCCCGTCGCTGGCCCGCACCGCCCCGGGAACGGCGGCGCCGATCCCGAGGCAGCGCCGGTGCTGCGAGGCCGAGAGGGTCTCCTCGATCATCTGGGCGACCGACTCGACCACGTGGGCCACGTCGTGCTCGCCGCGCTGGTGGCCTCGGGTACGACGGTCCAGGACCTCTCCCCCGAGACCGACCAGCGCGACGGCGATCCGGTCGACACCGACGTCGACCGCGACCACCACGTTGTCCTCCCGCGGCACCACCAGGTGCGACGGGCGACCGCGCCCACCCACCACCGCTGTCTGCTCGGTCACGAGACCGAGCGACTGCAGCTCACCGGTGAGCGCACCGATGGTGCTCCGGTTGAGTCCGAGCTGCTTGGTGAGCACAGCTCGCGTGGTCGGTCCGTGCGTGTGCACCGTCTGGAGGATGGCGCGCAGGTTCGCACGCCGCAGCTCCTCGGTGCCGACGCCGGTGGGGGTGGGCACGGTCATTCCTCTCCGGCCGACCTCGTCAGGCGCGACCGGACGCGGTGGCGCGCCGACGGCTGATCGCGTCGACGCTGGCCGCGACGAGCAGCACCAGACCGGTGACGATGTACTTCCGGCTGTCGGGCTGGTTCATCAGGCCCATGCCGTTGGCGATCACCGCGATGACGGTGCCGCCGATGACGGCGTCGACGATGCGGCCCTTGCCTCCGAAGAGGCTGGTGCCACCGATGACGGCCGCGCCGACGGCGTACAGCAGCGTCGGGCCACCACCGGAGACGTTGTTCACGCCGCCGCTGTAGCTCGCGAGCATCATGCCGCCCACCGCCGCGACCGTGGAGCACATCATGAAGCAGCTCAGCTGGACGAACTTCACGTTGATGCCGGCACGACGTGCCGCCTCCATGTTGCCGCCGACGGCGTACACGTGGCTGCCCCACTTGGTCTTGCTCAGCAGCATGCTGAGCACGAGGGCGAGCCCGAGGATGATGACGAGCGAGATCGGCACACCCTTGATCGACTTGATGTGCGCGTTGGGGCTGCGCTCGATCGAGAGGTAGAAGGTGACCAGGAAGACCACGACGGCCAGACTGCCCGCCTTCAGGGCCCACAGGAGGTCCGGCTCGCTCGTGAGCCCGTTGCTCCGACGCCGCCGGTTCTTCACGAACGTCATCCCCGCGTAGACCACGACGAGCACCACCGCGATCGCCCATCCCACCCAGATCGGGAGGGTGTCGCTGTTGAGCTTCGCGATGAAGGTGCCCGAGTTGATCGAGCCCTTCTCGCCGATGAACGTCAGCAGGACGCCCTGGAGCGCGAGGAACGTCGACAGGGTCACGATGAACGACGGGATTCCGAGCCGGGAGACGATCAGGCCGTGGAACGTGCCGATCGCCGTGCCCGTGAGCAGCCCGGCCACGATGGCCAGGGCGGTCGGCCAGCTGTGGTCGGTGAGCAGGACGGACGTCACCGCCGCGCAACAGCCGGCGGTGAAGCCGGCCGCGAGGTCGATCTCGCCGAGCAGGAGCACGAAGACGAGCCCCATCGCGATGATCGTGACGCCGGCCGACTGCTGGATCAGGTTGCCGAAGTTGAAGGCCTTGGTGAAGGTCTCCGGACGCAGGATCGAGAAGGCGACGACGAGCGCGACGAGCCCGAGGATCGCGGGCAGCGACCCGACGTCGCCACCACGGATCTTGGCGACGTAGTCCTGCCACAAGGTGCTGGCGCTGTCGTCGGGCTGGACGTCGTGGATCTCTTCGGTAGTCGCGCTCATGCCGCGTCCCCCTTGTTCAGCTCGCCGGTCGTGATCGCCGTGACGATCCGGTCCCGGGAGGTCGTGGCAACGTCGATCTGCGCGACCATCTGGCCGAGGTAGAGGACAGCGATGTCGTCGGCGACCTCGAAGACGTCGTTGAGGTTGTGGCTGATGAGCACGACCCCGAGGCCACGGTCGGCCAGGCGACGCACCAGCTTGAGGACCTGCTCGGTCTGCGCGACGCCCAGCGCCGCGGTCGGCTCGTCGAGGATGACGACCTTGGAGTTCCAGAGGACCGCGCGCGCGATCGCGACGGTCTGGCGCTGTCCACCCGAGAGGCTGGCGACGCGCGTGCGCACCGACTTCAGGGTGCGGACCGAGAGGCCGTCGAGGGTCTCGCGAGCCCGGCCCTCCATCGTGTCCTCGTCCACGATGCCGTTCTTGGTGACCTCACGGCCGAGGAACATGTTGTGGACGACGTCCAGGTTGTCGCACAGCGCGAGGTCCTGGTAGACGACCTCGATGCCCAGCGCGTTCGAGTCGCGGGGGCTCTTCACGTGGACGGACTTGCCCTCGAACGTGTAGTCGCCCTCGTCGAACGGGTGGATGCCGGCGATCCCCTTGATCAGGGTGCTCTTGCCCGCTCCGTTGTCACCGACCAGCGCGGTCACGCGCCCGGGTCGGACCGTCAGGTCGACGCCACGCAGCACGTGCACGGCGCCGAAGGTCTTCTGAACGCCGCGCAGCTCCAGCAGCGGCTCTTCACTCGACATTGCTTGCCCTTCTGGGTCTTGAAGATGAAACCGGGGGCCCGCCCAGATGGGCGGGCCCCCGCTTGTGAAGCTGTCAGGCAACCGCTAGGCGGTCAGCTGACTCCGTACTTCGAGCACAGGTCCTCGATGCCCTTGCAGATGTCGGCAGCGGCGGCCTGGCCGGCGTCGACGACGGACTGCACGGAGTCGGCCGTGACCCACACCGGGGTGGCCAGCACGGACGGGACGTCGGTGCCGAGCTCGGAGTCGTTGACCGAGCCGGTCGCGATCGACGACGGGTCGTCGCCCTTGATGATCGCGATGGCCAGGTCAGCGGCAGCCTTCGCCTCGAGCGAGGTGTCCTTGAACACGGTGCCGCACTGGTAGCCCTGCAGGACGTTGGCGAGGCCCTCGGTGGTGGCGTCCTGGCCGGTCACCGGGATCTTGCCCTCGACGCCAGCGGACTTCTCACGGGCGATGACGCCGCCCGCCATGCCGTCGTTGGCGGTGACCAGACCCACGAGGTCCGGGTGAGCGGCGTAGAACTGGTCGAAGACCTTGCCCGCGGTGTCCGGGTCCCAGTCACCGGTCTGGTCGCCGACGACCTTGTAGCTGCCGTCGTCCTTGATGACCTGCTCGTAGCCCTGCTTGAACAGCGTGGCGTTGTTGTCGGTCGCCGCGCCGTTGATGAAGGCGATGTTGCCGCTCTTGACGCCCTTGCCCTGCAGGCAGTCGATCAGGCCCTGGCCCTGGAGCTGGCCGACCACGACGTTGTCGAACGACACGTAGTAGTCCGCGCCGCCGCCCAGCGTCAGCCGGTCGTAGTCGATGACCGCGATGCCGGCGTTCTTGGCCTTGTCGATGCACGCCTTGCCCGAGTCGGGGTCAAGGTCGGTCTCGATGAGGACGTTGACGCCCTCGGTGATCATCTGGTCGCAGAGCTGACCGAACGTGTCGGGCGAGCCCTCGGCGTTCTGGATGGTCGACTCGAGACCCGCAGCCTTGAAGGCGGCCTCGAGGTTCGGGCGGTCCTGGGTCTCCCAGCGGACCGACGTCTTCGAGTCGGGGAGGATGACCCCGACCTTGCCGGTCGCCGCGGCGCCGCTGCCGCCGTCGCTCCCGCCATCGCTGCCGCCGTCGCTGTCGCTTCCGCAGGCTGCGAGGGCGCCGAATGCCAGCACTCCCACTGCCGCGAGGGACGCGAGACGCGCACCGTTCTTCCTGACCATTTCCTCGACCTCCATGGTTCGGATCAACCGTGGACCGACGTCATGTGATCGCGGTCACGGCTTATGTTGTCCGGCACAACATACTTACCGACCCCAGGCTCGGCAAGCACCGGGCCACCCCGCGTTTTGTTGCACGTTCAAACCAAGTGTTCGCCCGCCTGAGCGTGACCGAATCGTAATCTGGCGGACTGGTCCGGAACGGCCCGGAAACCCGGTCGGCACGACGTCGACATCCCCTCCGACCCTCCAGAGGGCGCGAGAGGCGGACGGCGAGGTCCAGATCGGGGTGCCCTGTGACCACGATCACCGGGTATGTTGTCGGCGGCAACATACCCGGCTGCTTTCGGGCACCCACGGGCTGTTGATCTCGACTTTGTTGGATGACCAAACGAAATCGCGCTGGAGGCCTGACCACCATGACCACATCCACGACCGGATCCACGAACGACAGCTACGCCCCCACTCGTGAGGACAAGTTCTCCTTCGGTCTGTGGACCGTCGGCTGGCAGGGCGTCGACGTCTTCGGCGGCGCCGTGCGCCCCGAGCTCGCGCCGGCCGAGGCGATCCACCGGCTGAGCGACCTGGGTGCGTACGGCGTCACCTTCCACGACAACGACGTCTTCCCCTTCGACGCCTCCCCCGCCGAGAAGGAGAAGCACCTCGCGCCGTTCCGCAAGGCGCTCGAGGAGACCGGCCTGGTCGTCCCGATGGTGACGACCAACCTCTTCTCGCACCCGGTGTTCCGCGACGGCGGCTTCACCAACAACGACCGCGACGTACGCCGGTTCGCGATCCGCAAGGCAGCCGACCAGGTGGACCTGGCCGCCGAGCTGGGCGCCACGCTGTTCGTCGCCTGGGGTGGTCGCGAGGGTGCCGAGTCCGGCGCCGCCAAGGACGTGAAGACCGCGCTGGACCGCTACGCCGAGGCGTTCAACACGCTCGGTGCCTACGTGCTCGAGCAGGGCTACGACATCCGGTTCGCGATCGAGCCCAAGCCCAACGAGCCCCGCGGCGACATCCTGCTGCCGACCATCGGGCACGCGCTGGCCTTCATCAACGAGCTCGACCACCCCGAGCTGGTCGGCCTCAACCCGGAGACCGGCCACGAGGAGATGGCGTCGCTCAACTACGCCCACGGCCTCGCGCAGGCGCTGTGGCACGGCAAGCTCTTCCACATCGACCTCAACGGCCAGACCGGCCCGCGCTACGACCAGGACCTGCGCTTCGGCGCCGGCAACGCGCGCGGCGCGTTCTGGACCGTCGACATCGTCGAGAACGGCGGCTACGAGGGCCCCCGCCACTTCGACTACAAGCCGCCGCGGACCGAGGACATGGACGGTGTCTGGGCCTCGGCCGAGGGCTGCATGCGCAACTACCTGATCCTGCGGGAGAAGGTGCGCGCCTTCCGGGCCGATCCCGAGGTGCAGCAGGCGCTCAAGGACGCGCGGGTCGACCAGCTCGCCGTCCCGAGCCTGGCGGCCGGCGAGACCGTCGCCGACCTGCGCGCGGAGTCGTTCGACCCGGACGCCGCCGCCCAGCGGGGCATGGCGTTCGAGCAGCTCGACCAGCTCGCGCTCGAGTACCTGTACGGCGTGCGCTGAGCTGGACCCCGACGGACGATCTGGCTGGACACGCCTCGTTCCCCAGCCAGATCGTCCGTTGCTGTGGATACTGACCCCGTGGAGCGCGAGACCGACGAACGGCGACTGCTCCACGCGCTGAGCCTCACCGTGCTCGCGACCGACGGGCTCGGCGTCATCGCGTTCGCCAACGACGCGGCGAGCGAGCTGTTCGGCCGCAGCCCCGAGGAGCTGGTCGGCACCCACGTGCTCGACGTCGTCGCGCTCGGGCCGGGCGAGGCGCCGGCCCTGCCGAACGTGCTCGAGGGCATCCGCTGGCAGGGCGACGTCGTCGTCGGCCGCGCGGACGGCGAGGACCGGGTCGCCGCGGCCACCGTGAACCCGATCCTGGACACCGACGGCGGTGTCGTCGGCGCGATCGCGGTGCTGGAGGACATGACCGAGATCCGGCGTACGGAGGCGGAGGCGGCCGCCAGCGAGCTGCGGCTCCGGCTGGCCCACGCGGCCGCCGAGCTCGGCACCTGGCACTGGAACCTCCTCGACGGCACCAACGTGTGGGACGCCCAGATGCACCACATCTACGGGTTGCAGCCAGGCGGCTTCGACGGCACCTGGGACGCCTGGGTCGGCAGCATCCACCCGGACGACCGCGAGGAGGCGATCGCCGTCGTCCAGCGGGCCATGGAGGAGCGCGCCACCTACGTGCTGCGCAACCGGATCGTGCGCCCGGACGGCAAGCCCCGCTGGATCGAGGCGCACGGCAAGGTCCTCGTCGACGCCGAGGGCAACCCGGCCGGCACCATCGGCTGCGTCCAGGACGTCACCGCCCGGATCCGGCTCGAGCAGCGGCAGGAGGACGCCGCGGCGCGGGCCCTGCTGCTCCAGCAGGTGACTGCCGACTTCTCGCAGGCGCTGACTCCCGACCAGGTCTCGGCCGTGCTGGCCGACAGCCTCGAGCGGGTGCGCGCGCTGATCGGCGATGGCCCCGAGCTCGACGTGGACCGGTCGCTCTCGCAGGAGAACGCCCAGCTGCTCGACACGCTCACCACCCAGCACGCCATCGCCGCCGAGCGCGCCGAGCTCTTCCGGCGTACGACGGCGATCTCCGAGGAGCTCCAGTTCAGCCTGGCGGCGAGCCCGCTGCCGACGTTGGAGCGCTTCGAGATCGCGGCGTTCTACGCCCCGGGCGGCGACGACCTCGAGCACGTGGGCGGGGACTGGTACGACGCTGTCGGCACCTCGAACGGCGGCGTGGTCCTCGTGGTCGGCGACGTGATGGGCCGCGGCGTCCGCGCCGCGACGACGATGATCCACGTCCGGGCCGGCATCCGCGGGCTGCTCACCGTCGAGCCGTCGCCGGCGGCCCTGCTGGAGGCGGCCGACGAGATGATGGTCCGCGACGCGCCCGAGCAGTTCGTCACCGCGACTGCCGTGCTGGTGGACCCGGTGGAGGGCACTCTCGAGCTCTCCAGCGCGGGCCACGTGCCGCTGGTGCTCGTGCGGCCCGACGGCACGGCCGACGTGATCTCGCTGGGCTCGGGGCTGCCGCTGGGCGTCCAGCCCCGGCTGCGACGTACCTCCGAGCAGGTGACGCTCGAGCCGGGCTGCATCGCACTGCTGATCACCGACGGCGTCGTCGAGTCCCGGGGACACGACATCGACGAGGGCGTCGAACGCCTCCGCCGGCGGGCGGCCGAGCTGGTCGACCGCCCGCTCGCCGAGCTGGTGGCCGAGGTCGCGGCCCTGGCCGACGAACGCCTGCACGACGACGTCACGGTGCTGGCGGCGCGCCTCCGCTGAGCAGGGCCACGACCTCGGCGACCGCCGTGGGCACCCCGGCGACGTGCCAGTCCTTGCCTGCGGCGCGCACCGTGGCGACGTGGCCGCCGACACCGCGGATGATCGCGGCACCCGGCAGCTCGTCCCAGGGCGGCACGGAGTGCTGGCACAGCACGTGCAGCCGGCCCTCGGCGACCGCCATCGCGTCCATCGTGCCGGAGCCGAGCATCCGGACCGTGGCGGCTCCGTTGGCCATCCGGCCGAACGCGGCGCCGACCTCGTCGCCGTAGAACGGTGGGTGCAGGTAGGTCGTCAGGCAGGACTCGGCGAGCGGTCGGTCGACGATGGGGGCCAGCGGCACCCCGTCCACGCGTGGCTCCAGGTCCGGCCCGCCGACGAAGGTGCGTCCGGTCGCAGGGTGGTGGACCGCGCCGAGGAGCAGGTCGTCGCCGTCGGTCAGGGCGAGCGCGGAGCACCACCAGTCCAGACCGGCGACGAAGTTGTAGGTGCCGTCGACCGGGTCGATGACCCAGGTGCGGCCACTGGTGCCGTCGCGGGAGGCACCCTCCTCCCCCAGCACGCCGTCGTCGGGGCGCTCGCCGGCGAGGGTGTCGACGACGAGGCGCTCGGCCGCGTGGTCCGCGGCGGTGACGACGTCGGAGATCGACGCCTTCGTGTCGGCGTCGATGCCGTCGCCGCGCATCCGGAGGGCGAGCGTGCCGGCCTCGCGGACCAGGCGCGCCGCCAGGTCGGCGTCGGTCATCGCCACGCCTCGGCGAGCAGGGTCCGGGTGTCGGAGAGCAGCTGCGGCAGCGTCTTGGTGCCCGCGAGCACCGTGATGAAGTTGGCGTCCCCCGACCAGCGCGGCACGACGTGCTGGTGCAGGTGCTGCGAGAGCGACCCGCCCGCGACGCCGCCGAGGTTGAGGCCGACGTTGAAGGCGTGCGGCCCGCTGACCTCGCGCAGCACCTGGACGGCGCGCTGCGTCGTCGTCATCAGCTCCGTGACCTCGTCGGTGCTGAGGTCCTCGAGCTCGGCGACGTGCCGGTGCGGCAGCACCATCAGGTGGCCCGGGTTGTAGGGGTGCAGGTTCAGGACCGCGAAGCAGGTCTCGCCACGGTGGATCACCAGGCTCTCCTCGAGCGGCTGTTCCCCCATCGCGCAGAACGGGCACCCACCGCCGGTGGGCTCCGTCGGCGCGACGTACGCCATCCGGTGCGGGGTCCAGAGGCGGTCGAAGCCCTCGAACCCGTCGCGCTGGGCACCCGCGGGATCGGTCATGGCACAACCCTAGGGTGAGGCCATGATCCGTCCCGCACGACCCGACGACATGCGCGCCGTCGCCGACATCTGGCACCGCGCCTGGCACACCGCGCACCCGGGGCACGTGCCCGAGGGCCTCACCGCCGCCCGGACCCTGGAGGCGTTCCGGAGCCGCACCCCGAGCAGGGTCGCCGACACCACGGTCGCCGAGGTCGACGGCGAGGTCGCCGGCTTCACGATGGTCGCGGACGACGAGGTCGAGCAGGTCTTCGTCGACCCCGAACGGCACGGCTCCGGCATCGCCGCTCCCCTGCTGGCCGCTGCGGAGCAGCAGGTCGCGGCGGCCGGCCACGACGCCGCGTGGCTGGCCGTGGTGGTCGGCAACGCCCGGGCCCGCGCCTTCTACGAGAAGCACGGCTGGCACGACGCGAGCGACCTCCCCTACGAGGTCGTCGCCGACGGTACGACGTACGTCTCGCCCTGCCGGCGCTACGAGAAGGTGGTCAGTACTGGCGGAACCACTGCGACAGGTCGCTCACCCCGGGACAGGTGACGTCCAGGTCGCGGTTGGCCGCGACCCACTGACCGAGGACCGCAGGCCCGCCCTGGACCTGCCAGTCGTCGCCGCAGCGCGCCAGCGCCTCGGCCTGCGAGCTCTGGCCGGCGGCGCGCCACTCGGGCAGCCCGAGGGCGAGGTCGCCGACCACCTCGCTCCAGAGGTACGGCGTGGAGTAGACCCCGACGGCGTACCCGGCGTCGGCGTAGCCACGCGCGGCTCCCTGCACGACGGCACCGTTGGCCTCGACGTCGTCGCTCCAGTCGAAGTCGGGCACCGGCTCCACGTCGACCCAGATGATCGGGCTGTCGAGCCCGGCGGCGCGCATGGTGGCGACGTTCGCGAGCGCCTGCTGGTAGCCGGTGTTGGCGAGCCCGCCGACGTCCGTGGACCCGTCGAAGGGCCCGGTGCCGCCGTGCTCGGCCACCGCGGCGTCGTCCGGCTGGCTGACGACGGCGTACGCCGCGGCGAGGAGGTGTCGCTGCCGGATCCAGTCGACCTGCGAGGCCAGGCACGGGTTGGCGGTGAAGCCGGGGCCGTTGGTGAGCCCGACGACGACGTACTGCGCCTGGGGAAGCGGCATCGGCAGGCCCAGGGTCCGCCGCTCGGGGATGCCCATCCCCTTCGGGCACTGGGGCCAGCTGATGTCGGCGCCGAGCACGGGTCCGTCGGCGGGGAGGGTCGGCAGGGTCGGCGTCGCGCTGGGCAGCGCCGCCGCCTGCTGCTCGGCGAGCTGCGCGAGCGCCTGGAGGCGCGAGGTCTGCGGGTCGGCCGTCGGCGTCACGACGGCGGTCGGGCGCGGCGTCGTCGGCGCCGCCTCGGGCGGACCCGACGACCCTTCACTGGCCGAGCACGCCGTGAGCAGCGCGGCGACGGCTACCAGGGCCGCGCCGCGCCGCAGCACGGTGGCGGTCAGACCTGCTCGCGGGACGCGACAGCGTCGAGCACCCGCTGGATCGCCTCGGCGATGGGCACCCCGTTGTCCTGGCGCCCGTCGCGGTAGCGGAAGGAGACCGCGCCCGCGGCGACGTCGTCGGCCCCGGCGATCATCATGAACGGCACCTTCTGGAGCTGGGCGTTGCGGATCTTCTTCTGCATCCGGTCGTCGGAGTCGTCGACCTCGACCCGCAGGCCCTGCGCCTGCATCTGCTTCGCGACGTCGTACAGGTAGTCGGCGAAGGTGTCGGCGACCGGGATCGCCTGCACCTGCACGGGGGCGAGCCACGGAGGGAAGGCGCCGGCGTAGTGCTCGACCAGCACGCCGATGAACCGCTCGATCGAGCCGAACTTCGCCGAGTGGATCATCACCGGCTGCTGGCGGGTGCCGTCGGAGGCGACGTACTCGAGGTTGAACCGGTCGGTCGAGGGCTGGTTGAAGTCGTACTGGATCGTCGACATCTGCCAGGTGCGACCGATCGCGTCGCGCGCCTGCACGGAGACCTTGGGCCCGTAGTACGCCGCGCCGCCCGGGTCCGGGACCAGCTCGAGCCCCGACTCGATGCAGACGTCCTCGAGCACCTTGGTCGCGATCTCCCAGTCCTCGTCGGAGCCGATGAACTTGTCCGGCTTGGAGTCGTCACGCGTGGACAGCTCGAGGTAGAAGTCGTCGAGGCCGAAGTCGCGGAAGAGCCCGAGGCAGAAGTCGAGCAGGTGCCTGATCTCGTCGGGTGCCTGCTCCTTGGTGACGTAGGAGTGGGAGTCGTCCTGGGCGAAGCCGCGCACCCGGGTCAGGCCGTGGATGACGCCGGACTTCTCGTGGCGGTAGACCGACCCGAACTCGAAGAGCCGCAGCGGGAGCTCGCGGTAGGAGCGCTGGCGTGACCGGAAGATCAGGTTGTGCATCGGGCAGTTCATCGCCTTGAGGCGGTAGTCCATGCCGTCGACGTCGAGCGCCGGGAACATCCCCTCGCCGTAGTAGGGCAGGTGCCCGGAGGTGTAGAACAGCCCCTCCTTGGCGATGTGGGGCGTGCCGACGTACTGGAAGCCCTCCTCGATGTGCCGCCGGCGGACGTAGTCCTCCATCTCGCGCTTGATCACGCCGCCCTTGGGGTGGAAGACCGGCAGGCCGGACCCGATCTCGTCGGGGAAGCTGAAGAGGTCGAGGTCGCGGCCGAGCTTGCGGTGGTCGCGCCGCTCGGCCTCCTCGATCCGGTGCAGGTGCTCCTCGAGCGCCTCCTTGGACTCCCAGGCGGTGCCGTAGATGCGCTGCAGCTGCTTGTTCTTCTCGTCGCCGCGCCAGTACGCCGCCGCCGAGCGCATCAGCTTGAACGCCGGGATCCGCTTGGTGGTCGGCAGGTGCGGGCCGCGGCACAGGTCGCTCCACGCGACCTCGCCCTTGCGGTTGACGTTGTCGTAGATCGTGAGCTCGCCGGCCCCGACCTCGACGCTGGCGCCCTCGGTGCCGTCGGTGCCCGCGCCACCCTTGAGCCCGATCAGCTCGATCTTGTAGGGCTCGTCCTGCAGCTCGTTGATCGCGTCGGCGTCGCTGGTGACCCGGCGCTCGAAGCGCTGGCCCTCCTTGATGATCTTGCGCATCGCGGTCTCGATCTTCGCGAGGTCCTCGGGGACGAACGGGGTCTCGACGTCGAAGTCGTAGTAGAAGCCGTTCTCGATCGGCGGGCCGATGCCGAGCTTGGCGTCCGGGAAGAGCTGCTGCACCGCCTGCGCCATCACGTGCGCGGTCGAGTGCCGCAGGATGTCGTGTCCGTCGGGGCTGTCGATCGCGACGCCCTCGACCTCGTCGCCGTCGGCCAGCACGTAGGCGAGGTCCTTGAGGGCACCGTTGACCCGCGCCGCGATCACCGCGGTGTCGTCGGCGAACAGCTCCCAGGCCTTGGTGCCCGTCGTGACCGACCGGTCCTCACGCGCATCTGCGTGGGCGAGGACGATCTTGAGGTCGGACACGATGTCTCCTTGGGATGAGGAACGGGACGCTCGATCGTATCGACCGTCCCGCCCTGATCGCGAAGCAGTTCCGACTCAGGGGGCGGTGTACGCCCAGGTGCCGCTGAACCACATGTCTTCCCCTGCCGTGGTCGTCGCGGGGGTCCACTGGATGCTCACCGCGTTCCGCAGGAGCGTCTGCGTCGTCACCAGGTCCTTCACGTTCTCCCCCAACGGCGTGTAGACGCAGAACTGGCCCGGAGGCGCTGTCGGCGCGGCAGCGTTGCCCGTGCAGTCCAGGTCGACGTCGCCGGACTTCACGTTGGCCGACGAGGCGCCGAAGCCCATCGTTGCGTTCGCCAGCGCGACGGGCAGCTGCCCCGGGATCTGCAGCACGATGGCGTCGTCGGTCGAAGCGCCGGTCGTCGACCCGTCGAAGATGACGACACCGGTCACGGTGGTGCCGCTCGGGATGGTGTCCCACGCCGACAAGCCGCGCGGACCCGCGTCTCCCGGTGTCCCTGCCGGGCCAGCCGGACCCGCCACCGGCCGCGCGGCCGGCGCGAGGTCGGTGACCCCCACCGACTTGTTCTTGATGTCGGCACCGGTGATCGTGCCGTCCTTGATCTTCTTGCCGGTGATCAGGCCACCGGCGACGGCGCCGCCGGTGGTCGTGAGAAACATCAGGAGGGCCACGCCGATGACCACGGCGTACGACGGTCGCGGGAGCATCTTCATGCCGAGAGGCTAGGCGTCCGGGGCCGGCTCGGAGCCGGAATCGGCAGGTCAGTCCTTCTCGAGCCTGACCTTCCCGATCGCGCCGATCGGCGACGCGCAGGCATCGCCCCAGGTCGCGACGACGGCGCCGTTGCAGGCGCGGTAGCCCACCTCGTAGCCCTTGGCCGCGCCGCTGACCTTGAGGTAGCAGTCGTCCTCGCACTCCAGGCCGGTGATGCTGAAGACCCCGGCGCGGTTGGTGGTGTCGGTGCCCTCGGTCTGCCAGGTGTCGTTCATGCTCCGGGCGGCCACCTTGATGCCGCGCAGCGGCTTCTTCGTCTTCGCGTCGACGACGACGCCGCGGATGAACGCGGGGTTGGCCCGGATGGTGCCCAGGGCCGCGTGCGCGCCGTACGTCATGGCGTAGCCGACGCTGGGCTGGACGTACTTCGGCGCGCCGCCGACGAAGCCGCCCTGGAAGCGGCCGGGGGCGACCTGCACGTAGTACTCGTCGTCGGGCGACGGTCCGGCGTGGAGGGCGAACGTGCCTGCAGCGTCGGTGACGTCCGTGTCGACGACCACACCCGGGCCGCCCTCGGTGACCGTGCGGAGGCGAACCGTCTGGCCCGCGACGGGGCCGGAGCCCATGGCGTCGACGAGGCGGCCGGTGAGCGGGTCGGCGGCGTGAGCGGGCGCGGTGACCGCTCCGAGCGTGACGACAACCATCGTGAGGACCGAGGCGAGAGACGTGGCACGGCGCATGCCTCAGGCTACGTCTACTCTCGCGCCGTGGAGGTGAGTCCGGACGACCCGCGTCGCGACGACGTCGTCGCGCTGCTGACCGAGCACCTCGCCGACATGCGGGCGACCTCACCGCCGGAGAGCATCCACGCGCTCGACGTCGACGCTCTCGTCTCCCCCGCGATCACCTTCGTGACCGCGCGCGAGGACGGCGTGCTGCTCGGCTGCGGTGCGCTCAAGGTCCTCTCCGACGACCACGGCGAGGTGAAGTCGATGCGCACGACGTACGCCGCCCGCGGACGCGGCGTGGCGGCCGCGGTCCTCGGGTGGGTGGTCGACGAGGCCCGCGCCCGCGGTCTCCAGCGGCTCAGTCTCGAGACCGGCACCCAGGAGTACTTCGGAGCCGCGCACCGGCTCTACCTGCGCCACGGGTTCGTCGACTGCGGGCCGTTCAGCGACTACGTGCTCGACCCGCACAGCCGCTTCCTGACGCTCGCCCTGAAATGACAGCGGGGCCACACGCATCGCGTGTGGCCCCGATCTGTGTGGGCGATACTGGGTTCGAACCAGTGACCTCTTCGGTGTGAACGAAGCGCGCTACCACTGCGCCAATCGCCCCTCTGTAGCGGTCGCAGACTCTAGCCTACCGACGCGCCGGTCCAGAATTCGGGGGACGCCGGGTGCGTCACGACTCTCGTCCTCGCGCGTCTCCTCTCCGTGAACCAGCAGCCGACCTCGCGGACCCTCTCCCAGCCCGTCGCACTCCAGTGCCTCGATGCCCGGGGCCGCAGCATCGACCTCCCCGCCGTCCTCGGCTACGACCCCGCCGACCCGTGGGCCGTCGAGGTGGTCTTCGGGAAGCCGACCGAGACCGTGCGCTGGCTGATCGGGCGCGACCTGCTGCTCCAGGGCATGACCGAGCCCGCCGGCGAGGGCGACGTGCAGCTCTCCCCGAGCATCGACGAGTACGGCCGCGCCTGCGTCGTGCTCGAGCTCTGCTCGCCGCACGGCCGGCTGGTCACCCAGCTGGCCACCCGCGACCTGGGCGCCTTCCTCGGCCGCACGCTCGCCGTGGTGCCGGAGGGGACCGAGTCGGTCGACCTCGACCGGCTGGTCCAGTCGCTGACCTCAGAGGCCTAGGAGCTCCGGCTCCCGCTCGGCCCAGGTGGCGGCGGCCTCCCGGGTGATCGGCCCCGGCGCCGGCAGGTCCCGGCCGTCCCAGCTCGACACGGCCTGCACGTCGCGGGTCGTGGAGGCCAGGAACACCTCGCTCGCCCGCTCGACGACCTCGATCGGCTCGTCGACCTCGCGGCCGCCGTACCACTCCAGGATCAGCGCGCGGGTCACGCCCGCGAGGCAGCCGCTCGCCAGCGTCGGAGTCCGCAGCTCCCCGTCGACGACGTAGAAGACGTTGGAGCCGGTGCCTTCGCAGAGGTGACCGGCGAGGTTGGCGAAGATCGCCTCGCTCGCACCCTGCCGCTGCGCGGCGGCCAGGGCGACGACGTTCTCGGCGTACGACGTGGTCTTGAGGCCGGCCAGGGCGCCGCGCTCGTTGCGTGGCCACGGCACGGTGGCCACCGCCGTCGTCGCGGGCCACGCCTTCATCGCGTCCGCCACGACGACGACGGTCGGGGCAGCGTCGCCACGCCCCGACCCCATCGGCGCCGGGCCGCCGGTCACGGTGATCCGCAGCCGGCCCAGCGGCAGGTCGAAGCCGTCCAGCACGGCCGTGATCCCGTGCCGTACGGCCGCCTCGTCGACTCCCTCGAGACCCAGCCCCGCCGCCGAGCGGTGCAGGCGCTCCAGGTGCAGGTCGAGGGCGAAGGGCAGCCCGCCGACGACCTTGATCGCCTCGAACACCCCGTCCCCGACCGTCAGCCCGTGGTCCGCCACGGTGACGGCCGGGGCACTCGCATCGGGCAGGAGGTCACCGTTGATCCAGGCACGCATGCGGCAACCCTAGGAGCCTGGAGACCCCGCAAACGGCGTGCAACGCGCCGGGGTGGACCCGATTTTGCATGGTCTGGGGCTTGGGCTACTGTTCTCACGCACCCAGACCGGGAGACCGGTCGAGGCGCAGGCGGACATAGCTCAGTTGGTAGAGCGCAACCTTGCCAAGGTTGAGGTCGCGAGTTCGAGTCTCGTTGTCCGCTCGGAGAGGTCCCTCTCTGGTTTGGCCTCTATGGTGGGTTGGCCGAGAGGCGAGGCAACGGACTGCAAATCCGTGTACACGGGTTCAAATCCCGTACCCACCTCCATGCAGTCCTCTCAACAATTCAAGACCCGGGCGATTGGCGCAGCGGTAGCGCGCTTCCTTGACACGGAAGAGGTCACTGGTTCAAACCCAGTATCGCCCACCAGCAAGAACCCCTGACCGGCACGACCGGCAGGGGTTCTTCCCATGTCCGCCGCATCGGTGGGCCGGCCGACGGGTAGTGGATGGACATGACTCGCTTCTCCGCGACCACGCAGGCCGAGGCCGTCGTCAGCGCCCCGCGCTCCGAGATCTGGGACGTGCTCGTCGACCCGGCGCTGGTCGCCGAGCTCACGCCGTTCGTACGACGCATCGCTGCGGACGGCGACCACTGGCACTGGGAGCTCAGCGGCCTGAAGGTCCTGGGCGTCGGGGTGGCGCCCTCGTTCACCGAGCTGATGGTGCTCGACGAGCCCGAGCGCATCGAGTTCCGCCACGACCCGCCGGACGGTGGGTCCGAGCGGTCCGGGGTGGAGGGCTGGTACGCCCTGTCCGAGGTCGAGGGCGGCACCCGTCTGGTGACGTCGCTGGAGATCACGCTCGACCTGCCGCTCCCCCGCGCCTCGGGCCGGGCGGTCCGGGCAGCCATGGGCGGGGTGATCGACCAGATGGGCGAGCGGTTCTCGAAGAACCTGCTCGCCCACCTGGACGCCACGAAAGTGGCCTAGGGACTACTTCTTCGGCACGACCTTGACCCGGACCGTCGCGCTGTCGCCACTGACGAAGCCGTCACCGGCGTAGCTCACGCTCAGCGTCTTGACGCCCGCGGTCCTGAAGGCCGGGAGCCTCACGACGGCCTTGCCGCCCCGGAGGGTGACCGTCTGCCTGGGCAGGCCGCCACCGCTGATGGTGACCTTGCCGGTCGGGGTGACGCCGGTGGCGCCGACCCTGACCGTGAGGACCGCACGGGTCTTCTTGACGACCACCCTGGCCGGGGCGACGGTGGGCTTGGAGAGCGAGCTCTTCGCCCTGGTCACCGCCAGCGTGGCCGTGGTGGAGCCGGCGGCCGTGGTGTCGTCGCCGGCGTACTCGACGGTCACGGTCGTCCGGCCGGGCTCCAGCGCCCTCGCCGGGACCGACACGTCGGCCGCGCCCCCGGACAGGGTCGCGGTGCCGAGGACCGTCGAGCCGGCCTTCACCGTGACCGTGCCGGTCGGGGTCGCGCCGTCGGTGCCGACCTGGACCGGGATGGTGGCCGCCTTCCCGTAGACGACCGAGTCGTCGCCGGCCGAGACCGACGCCGCGGCCTTGGTGACGGTGACCTCGAGCGTGTCCGACGCGGGACCGACCAGGCTGTCGCCGGCGTACGCCACCGTGAGGCTGTGCGAGCCGACGGCGAGCGCGCCCGCCGGGACCGAGACGGTGGCCGCGCCCCCGGACAGGGTCCCGATGCCGACGATGCTGGCGCCGGCGGACACCGTCACCGACCCGGTCGGCGTGACGCCACTGGCGCTGGAGCCGACCTGGACCGGCAGCGACAGGGCCTTCCCGAAGGCGGCCGACGCGTCGTCAGCGGTCACCGAGCCCGTCGACTTGGTGACGGTCAGGACGACGGTGCCGGATGCGGGTGCGACCTTGCTGTCGCCGTCGTACCGGATCGCGAGGGAGCGTGCCCCGGGGGCGAGCGTCTTGGCCGGGACCGAGACCGACGCCGCACCGGCCGTCAGCTCCGCCGAGCCGAGCACCGTGGCACCGTCGAGCAGGGAGACCGTGCCGGTCGCGGTGGCACCGGTGGCGGTGACCTGGACCGGGACCGACGCGGGCTGTCCGTAGGCGACCGAGCCGGGCGTCCCGGAGGCCGACGCCAGGGAGTGGCACGGGAAGGTGCCCGACCGCAGCGAGTGGGTGTCCGTGTCGCCGTCGTCGGACCAGACGACCTCCTTCTTGCCGGCCACGCAGGTGGACTGCGGGGCGAGCGCGAAGCCCTCGTTGTTGAGGTTCGGCATCCCGGCCGGGCGGTCGTAGGCGTGGTCGACGACGAACACGCCGTCGTCGAGCTTCATCTGCACGGTGGTGCCGTTGCAGCTGTCGTCGCAGACCGCCCAGAGGCGACCCAGCTCGGGGTCGTAGGAGACGTCCATGACGCCCGCCGGCCCGGCGTTCGTCAGCAGCCGCGGGTCGACGGTCGCGACCAGGTGGGCCGTCTCCTGCACGGCCGCGGTCTGGTCGAGCGCCAGGACGTAGAGCAGCCCGGTGCCCTCGACGGCGACGACGTACAGGCCGGTGCCGTGGGCGGGGTAGTGCGAGGGCTGGTACGCCGCGTCGGTGCTGTCGTCGACGAAGCCGCCCGCGACCAGGAAGCTGTCGGGGACCCAGGTGATGCCCTCGAGCCCGAGGTTCGCACCGAGGGTCGGCAGGAGCGGGTTGATGTCCCACTCGTCGGTGGCGTTCACCGTCGAGCCCGTCGCCGCGTTCGCGTCGTACCGGAGCACCCGGTTCTTGCTCGCGCCGCTGTTGGAGTTGTCGCGCTCGGTGGCGAGGTAGACGGCTCCGTCGGGGCCGACCGTGATGCCCTCGCTGTCGGGAGCGCCCGAGCCGTCGTTGTACTTCGGGGTCTTGCTCCAGCCGGAGGCCGGCACCCAGGTGCTGCCGCTCTTGGTCATCTTCCAGAGCGTGCCGAGCTTGTTCTGGGCGACCCAGAGGGTGTTGGCCTCGGTCCGGTCGAAGGCGAGTCCGCTCGCGTCCTGAGCGAAGGTCGCCGCGTCGTCCGACACGGTGACGGTCGGCGACCCGGGCCAGGCCTCGGTCACGACGCCGGGGCACTGGTTGGCCGCACCGACGGTGGCGGCCTCCGTCACCTTGAACGCGCCCACGCCGTCGGCGCAGCGACCGAGGCTGGGGGTCGGGTCGCTGGTCCAGGTCGCCGAGTCGATCAGCGCGCTGGTGTTGTCGAAGAGGCGCACCGAGTCGGCCGCGTCGAGGGTGGCGCTGGTCGGGACGACGAGGTAGCCGTTCGCCGGGACGACGCTCGGCGAGGGCAGCGTGGTCGGACTGACGTCGGTGCCGTCCTTGACCACCCAGCCCGCGATGTCGACCGGCGAGGAGGACAGGTTGACGATCTCGACCTGGTCGGGAGCGCCGGACGTCACGACCTCGTTGACCCGGATCGGGCTGCACGCGTTGGCGGCGCCGCGGGTGGCGACGGTCGTCACCCTGAACTCGCCGGTGCCGTCGGGGCAGCGACCGTACGTCGTCGCCGCGTGCCCGCCGCTCCACGAGTAGGAGTCCACGGCGGTGGTGTCGCGGTAGAGCGTCACGGTGTCGTCCACGCCCAGCCCGAAGCCGGGTCCGGGGATCTCGGTGTAGATCGCGTAGAACGCGCCGGGCGCGATCGTGGTGCCGTTCGGGATGGTGACGGCGGGGTTGTCCCCGGCGTCCTCCAGGGTCCAGCCCGACACGTCGACCGCGGAGTCGCCGATGTTGGTGAGCTCGACCCAGTCGCCGACGACGTCGCCGTTGGACTCGACCTCGTTGATCTTGATCGTCTCGGCCGGCGGCTCCGGCGGCGACTGCTGGGTGCCGAAGTTGCTGACGCCGGGCGAACCGTAGAGGGCGAGGGTCGCGTGCTTCCACGAGCCCTCGGCGTCGCCCAGCGACGACTTCGTCCAGCCGCTCGCGCGGTTCGCACCGAGCGCCGGGGCCGACACCCACGCGCTCGAGTCGTTGTTCCGCGGCCCCTTGACGTCGCCCGTGCCGGCGTCGTTGTACGTCAGCCGGTCCACCAGGGCGTCGTCGGCGTCGTAGATGTTGATCTCGTCGCTGCGGCCGAGGTTGACCCCGTTGCCGCCGATCACCTTCACCGAGGCGTCCAGGCCCCAGGCCGTCCGGAAGTCGGGAGCCGAGACGTCGGCGACGACCACGGACTCACCCGCGGCGACGGTGCCGAAGCCGGACAGGTCCAGGGAAGCCGTCGCAGGTGCAGGCGTGCGCGTGCTGTCGGAGTAGGACCACCCGGTCATGTCCTGCGGCACCGAGCCGACGTTGGTCAGCTCGAAGTACTCCGAGCCGTCGTACTCCCACTCCGTGATGCGCATCAGCCCGTCGGGCGAGTTGTTCAGCGCGGCGTCGTAGCCGCCGAGGGTGCTCGTGCCCGGCGAGCCGAAGAATCCGGCGGTCGTGCTCTCCCACGAGCCCTCGGCGTCAGCCGCCGTCGACTTCACCCAGGCGCTGGCAGTGTTGGTTCCCAGCTCTGCCTGCGGGACCCACGCACTGGAGTCGCTGGTGGTGGGGCTGCCCGTCGCGCCGCCGTACGTCAGTCGGTCGACCAGCACCCCGTCCTCGTCGTACACGTTGACCTCGTCGCTGCCGCCCAGGTTGACGGAGTTCCCGCCGATCACCTTCACCGCGTCGGAGAGACCCCACGCGGCGCGGAAGGCGGGAGCCGGCAGCTCCGACACGATCACCGACTCGCCCGGCGCCACCCGGCCGAAGGCCGAGAGGTCCAGGGCCGTGGCGGACGGCGCCGCCGTGCGGTGGTTGTCGGAGTAGGACCAGCCCGTCAGGTCCTCGGCCCCACGGCCGACGTTGGTGAGCTCGAAGAACTCGATCCCGTTGTAGGCCCACTCGGTGATCCTGATGTCACCCGGGGCAGCGGCCGCACCGGCCGGGGCCGGCGCGGCGAGCACAGCGACGAGCGGGAGCGAGACGGCGACGACGGACGTGCACAGGGTGGCGGCTAGGCCACGAAGAGACGAACGCAAGAGAGTTCCTCGACGAAGTCAGGTGCGGGCCCGAGCCGGCAGACGGGGTGGTCACGCGAACGCTGCTCACGCTGTCGACGTCCGGCGAACTGTCGGTGAACTCGCTGCCAATGTCGCGGCAACGGCCAGGAGCCAGATGGCGCTGAGGTGTCAGCGGCGACCTGTGGGGGTATGTCACTCGCATGGACGCCCAATACCTGAGCTGCGAGGTCACCCGTTGTCCCGCCTGTGGGCGGCGCTCGATGGTCGTGACCTACGAGGGTCTCGCCGACCCTGCCGGACCCGACGAGGTCGTGCTGTGGCTGCCGACGCACGGACAGTGCGAGCACGGCTGCGACACCCACGACCACCTGCTGCCGGGCCTCGCGCAGGAAGCCGCCTGACCCGCGCCGACGACCCGATGACGAGCATCCGCCGGCCCCCGGGCGGCGGGCACTTCCTCTTCGGACTGACCCACGCGCAGACGTGGGTGATCGTGCTCGGCCTGGTCGTGATCGTGCTCGCGGTCTACCTGACCCGGCGACGCTAGGTAGCGGTCACGCCTCTGCGGCGGCGTCCCACCGCCGGCGGGTGGCGATCTCGTCGTTGACCAGCGCCACGAACTCGGTGGCCTCGTCGGCCATGTTGCGCTTGAGCTTCACCGCGTGCGGGTCGTGCTTCCCGGCCAGGCCGGCCGGGGCGGTGACGACCCGGACGAGCACGAGCGGCTTCCCGGTGCTGGTCGAGCCCACGGAGGCTCCGTCGATCTGGGCCCAGCCGACGTCGTGGAGGCGCTGGACGCCGCGCGCCTCCGCCTCGGACTTGGTGCGGCGGAAGGTCAGCCCGTCCAGGGTGAAGTCGATGCGGCCGTTGGTGCCGACCAGCTGAGTGCGTGCCACGCCGGAAGTTGACCACACCAAGATGAACAGGCCCGCTGACGGCCACCCGGCGTTCAGCGGTCGCGCCTATCCTTCGCCCCATGTTGCGCGACGTCCGGGAGTACATCGACCGGCTCCAGATCGAGGGCCACACCATCGGCGAGGACCACGACGACGACCCGGTGCTCATCGACGCCGAGGGCCGGGCCGTGGACACCTGGCGGGAGGGCTATCCGTACGACGACCGCATGACGCGCGAGGAGTACGACGAGTCGAAGTACCTGCTCCAGGTCGAGCTGCTCAAGTTCCAGAACTGGGCGGCCGACACCGGCAGCAAGCACGTGCTCCTCTTCGAGGGCCGCGACGCCGCCGGCAAGGGCGGCACCATCAAGCGGTTCATGGAGCACCTCAACCCGCGCTACGCCCGGACGGTCGCGCTGACCAAGCCCAGCGACCGCGAGCAGAGCCAGTGGTACTTCCAGCGCTACGTCAAGCACCTGCCGTCGGCCGGCGAGATGGTCCTCTTCGACCGGTCCTGGTACAACCGCGCCGGCGTGGAGCGGGTGATGGGCTTCGCGTCGCAGCCGGACTACGAGCAGTTCATGGCGCAGGCGCCGCTCTTCGAGCGGATGCTCGTCGACAGCGGCATCTCGCTCACCAAGTTCTGGTTCTCCGTGAGCCGGTCCGAGCAGCGGACCCGCTTCATCATCCGGCAGGTCGACCCGGTGCGGCAGTGGAAGCTCTCCCCCATCGACCTCGAGTCGCTGGACAAGTGGCAGGACTACACGGCTGCCAAGGAGGCGATGATCCGGCGTACCGACACCGAGTGGGCGCCGTGGACGACCATCCGCAGCAACGACAAGAAGCGCGCCCGGGTCAACGCGATGCGGCACTTCCTCTCCCGCTTCGACTACGACGGCAAGGACGCCGCCGTCGTCGGGCAGCCGGACCCGCGCATCGTGCAGCGCGGCATCGAGGCCATCGATGACTGAGCGACGACTGAGGGAACGACCGGGTGAACGGCTCGCGAACTCGCCGTACGGCGCGTTTTGGCGCCTAGCCCACCGCGCACCGTGAGGGCGTGACTGCCGCAACCCTCATCCTGGTCCTGGTCATCGTCACCGCCTTGGCCTTCGACTTCACGAACGGCTTCCACGACACCGCCAACGCGATGGCCACCTCCATCGCCACCGGTGCCCTGCGTCCCAAGATCGCCGTCGCCCTGTCGGCGGTCCTCAACCTGCTCGGAGCCTTCCTCTCGGTGGAGGTGGCCCTGACCGTGACCAACTCCGTGATCAAGGTCCAGGGCAAGGACGGCGCACCCGATCCGGACCTGGTCGCCGACCAGGGGTACGCCCTGCTGCTGATCATCCTCGGCGGCCTGGTCGGCGGGATCGTCTGGAACCTCGTGACCTGGCTGCTCGGGCTGCCGTCCTCGTCCTCGCACGCACTCTTCGGCGGCCTGATCGGCAGCGCGGTCGCAGCCCTCGGCTTCAGCGGGATCAACTGGAACGGCGACGGCTCGAAGCTCGACGGGGTGATCGGCAAGGTCATCCTGCCGGCGGTCGCGTCGCCGATCATCGCGGGCGTGGTCGCCGGCGTCGGCACCTGGCTGATCTACCGGGTCACCGTCGGGGTCGCCGAGCGGTTCACCGAGACCGGGTTCCGCTGGGGCCAGGTCGGCAGCGCCTCCCTGGTCTCGCTGGCCCACGGCACCAACGACGCCCAGAAGACGATGGGCGTGATCACCCTCGCCCTGATCGCGAGCGGACACTGGTCCGACACCGGCGCCGTGCCGTTCTGGGTCAAGGTGAGCTGCGCGCTCGCGATCTCGCTCGGCACCTACCTGGGCGGCTGGCGGATCATCCGCACCCTCGGCAAGGGTCTCGTCGAGATCCGGTCCCCGCAGGGCATGGCCGCCGAGAGCGCCTCGGCCGCCGTCATCCTCGCGTCGAGCCACCTCGGGTTCGCGCTCTCCACCACCCAGGTCACGACCGGGTCCGTCGTCGGCAGCGGCGTGGGCAAGTCCGGGGCCGAGGTGCGCTGGGGGGTCGCCGGACGGATGGTGGTGGCCTGGCTGCTGACCCTGCCCGCGGCCGCGGTCATGGGCGCCGCCATGTGGTGGCTCGGGGACCTCCTCGGCGGGTACGCCGGCCCGATCGCCATGGTCGTGGTCCTGGTGGCGCTGACCGGCTTCATCTACCTGCGGTCGCGGCTCCAGCCGATCTCGGCCGACAATGTCAACGACGACTGGGACGGCACGCCGTCCGCAGCCCGACGCAGGACGGAGGTGTCGGCATGATCGACAACCTGGGATTCGCATTCGACGGCGCGTGGCGGGTGCTGCTCGTCAGCCTGGTCTTCGGCGCCGGCCTGCCGGTCGTCTACGCGCTCGGCATCCGCTCGCTCGCCTGGAGCGCGGGCGGGGACGCCGAGGTCAGCCACGCCCGGCCGCACCCGCTCGGCAAGGTGGTCGCCGCACTCTGCCTGGCGGTCGTGCTCGCGGGCGTCGTGCTCGGCATCACGATCATCGCGGCGACCGGCTTCGGCAAGGCCGTCTCGTTCGAGCACGGGTACCCCACGATCGTCGCCAAGGAGAGCTGATGAGCGAGAACGCCGTACCGTCACCCGGCCGCCTGCGCGGAGTCCTGGACTGGCTCCGCGAGGGATACCCGGCCGGCATCCCGCCCAAGGACTACATCCCGCTGCTCGCCCTGCTGCGCCGCCGGCTCACCGAGGACGAGGTCCGCGAGGTCGCCCGGGAGATCGCCGACCTCGACGGCGCCGGCACCGAGGACATCGGCGTCCAGATCACGAAGATCACCGACGCGCTGCCCAGCGACGACGACGTCGCCCGGGTGGAGGCCCGGCTGACCGAGCACCACGGCTGGCCCGAGGACGCCTGAGAGCTGGACACCCGGCGGCTCGCAGTCACGATCCGCGTACCCCGAGTACCGGGACCGGTGCGCGCCGCCGGGGGCCTGATCACTATGCGCGGATGCCGACGGCGGCGGCTCACCCGCTGGGATGAGAGCGCGGGTGATCAGGCCTCGAAGGCCGGCAGCGTGAAGCGGAAGACCGAGCCCCGGCCGGCGGGGTTGGGGAGCGCCTCGATGGTGCCACCGTGGCGGTTGACGATGCGTCGCACGATCGAGAGGCCCAGGCCGCTGCCCTCGTACTCGCGGTAGTGGGCGCGGTGGAACTCCTCGAAGACCCGCTCCCGCTCCTCCTCGGGGATGCCGATGCCGTGGTCGGTGACGCCGATGGTCACCAGGCGGGCGTCGCTCCGGCAACCGTGCACCGAGATCTTCGGGTCCTCCCCCGGCTCGACGTACTTGAGGGCGTTGCCGACCAGGTTGTCGAGGACCTGCCGGACCAGCACCGGGTCGGCCAGGACGGGCGGTACGGCGTCGACGCTGACGAAGGCCTGCGCGTTGCGGGCGACGACGATCTCCTCGACCATCGCGGTCACGTCGACCCGGCCCACCTCGAGGTCGCGGGAGCTGCTGGTCGCGTGGGCGAGCAGGTCGCGGATCAGCTCGCGCATCCGGCGCGAGGACGAGCGGACCCGGGAGACGAACTCCCGCGCGAGCTGGGCGTCGAGCGCCCCGTTGTCGAGCTCGTCGGCGATCATCTCGGTCCAGCCGTCGATGGCCGCCAGCGGGTTGCGCAGGTCGTGCGCGACGACTCCGGCGAAGGCCGAGAGCTCCTGGCGGCTGGCGTGCTCGTTGGTGGTGTCGCGCAGCAGCACGAGGGCGCGGGTGCGGCCCTGGCGCTCGTCGCGCGGGAGCGGGATCGCGGACACGGTGAGGACCCGCTCCCCCACCCCGTCGACCTGGACCACCATCAGCTCGTTCTCCACGCGCTCGCCGCGCAGCGCACGCGCCGTCGGCCGCTCGTGCAGCTCCATCTCGACGCCGTCGAGCGTCCAGCTGCTCAGCGAGAAGCGGGTGTCGGTCGACAGCTCGTCGCCGACCCCGAGGACCCGGGCGGCCGCCTCGTTGTGGACCAGCAGGTCGCCGCGCTCGTCGACGACCAGGACACCCTCGGTCATCGAGCCGATCACGGCGGCGCGGACGCTGCCCTCGTACGCCGTGGCCTCCTGCGCCCGTCGGAGGTCGTCGGCCAGCGCCTGCCGCTCGTCCCGGCCGGTGGCGATCGCGAGACCGGTCAGGGCGATGGTCGCGATGTAGAACTGGGCGATCATGAAGCCGACGTCGGGGTCGTCGACCCGCGCGAACGGGCCGACCCCCTGGAGGGTCAGCATCATCGTCGCCAGTCCGACGACGAACGAGTGGGCGGCGCTCAGCAGGGTGGAGAAGCGGGCGGCGTACCAGACGGTGGCTGCGAGCAGCGGGAAAGCCAGCGGCAGGTCGTCGAGGCTGAACGCCAGGCCGTACATGAAGATCGTGAAGAGCGTCGCGACGAGCAGCTCGGACGGCCCACCGTCGACGCCGCGCAGCGGCGGCCACGGGCGCGGCGAGGTGACGCGCTGGAAGATCATGATGCCGAGGGCGACGACGATGAGCGCGCTGCCGAGGTTGCGGCCGAACCAGAGTCCGCTGGCGACCGGGTCGAAGGCGTCACCCGCCCCCGGGAGCAGGACCGCACCCACGCTCGCGAGCGCCGTACCGACCGCCATCGAGACGGCGAGCGCGGCCCCGAAGCGGGCGACGGTGCGCGGGGTGTCGAGCGGCCGGTCGCCGCCGCAGCCCCAGGTCTCCGGGCACCACCGCCGGAGCAGCAGGACGGCGAGCCAGCTCTGCACCAGGTTGGCGACCGCGAAGGCCATCGCGATGGCCGCGTCGGAGCCCGCGATCAGGTTGGCGGCGAACGCCGCGCAGAGCACGAGCACCGAGTCGACGACCGGCCCGCGGCCCTGGCGGAGCAGCAGCCAGAGGACCGGCAGCCCGCCGGCCGGCCACAGCTGCGAGAAGCCCGCCCCGGACAGCTCGATGCGCCGGGTGACCGTCGAGGTGACCACGAAGACCACGGCGAAGAGGACGCTGAAGCCCAGGCCGACCCCCGCGCCGTTGCGCGACGTCGTCTGGACATGCGGCATCGCGCCGCTCTCCGGGCCCCCACCCACGCGTGCAGGCTAGCCGGGTCCGTGCCCTCGAGGGGCGCACCGCGAGAGTTTCGTCCGTAAATCAGCCGAACGGTCACCCGCACACCCGTCCGGGCCACGTCGGAAGGCCTGTGTGGACCAGACCAGCGAGGTCGGTCGTGCCTCAGTCCTCGGTCGCGAGCTCCTCGTCGTGGGTGCCCGGACGGGGCGCCCAGGGCAGCTCGCGCGCGGGTCGTACGACGATGAGGCGGTCGCCCCGGGCGAGCTGGGTGACCACCGGGTCGAAGTAGCGGTAGACCTTCTCGTCGCGGACGACGGCGATCACCTGGTCGGGCAGCTGCTGGGGCTGCTTGCCGACCTCGGAGACGATCAGGTCGCGCTCGGCGACCTCGAGGCCCTCGCCGTACGTCAGCAGGTCCTCCATCACCGAGCCGAGGGTGGGCGAGAGCGAGGACAGGCCGAGCAGCCGGCCGACGGCGTCCGAGGACGTGATCACCGAGTTGGCGCCGGACTGCTTCATCAGCGCGACGTTCTCCTGCTCGCGCACGGCGGCGACGATCCAGACGTCCGGGTTGAGCTGCCGCACCGTGAGGGTGGCGAGCACGTTGGAGTCGTCGCGGTTGGTCGTGATGATGACCTGGTCGGCCTCCGCCACCCCGGCGCGCCGGAGCACGTCGCGCCGGGTCGCGTCACCGGTGACGACGGCGAGGCCGTCGGCGTGCGCCTCCTGGAGGGCCTCGGCCCCCGGGTCGACCACGACGATCGACTCGCGGGTCAGTCCGTTGTTGACGATCGTGTCGACCGCGGCCCGGCCCTTGGTGCCGTAGCCGATCACCACCACGTGGGCTGCCATGCGCTTCCTCCAACGGGCGACGCGGAAAATCTCGCGACCCTGCGAGGCGAGCACCTCGAGGGTGGTCCCGATCAACAGCACCAGGAAGGCGATGCGGAGCGGGGTGATGACGAAGGCGTTGATCAGCCGCGCGTGCGGGGCGACCGGCGCGATGTCGCCGTACCCGGTCGTGCTGAGCGTGACCGTCGTGTAGTAGATCGAGTCGACCAGGTTGACGCCGAAGTACGGCGGGTCGTTGCCATCGCGGTAGGCGTGCCGGTCGACGTAGACGATGAGCACGGTGCCGACCAGGATCGCCAGCGCCAGCAACAGCCGACGGCTCAGCTCCCACCACGGCGAGCGCGCCTGGTCCGGGAGCGAGATCAGGCCCACTCCACGGCCGGTGCCCTGCCCGATCTCGCTGGAGTCATCCGCCACGGCGATGAATCTAGTCGGTCTCCTGCCGCGATCCGATGCGACGCAGCCGGGCGACCAGCTCCGATCTCGCCAGCATCGTCGTCGTCTGCGGGAAGACGGTGTCGAACGCGGCGTTGACCGCGGCCCCGATGAGCACCGCGATCGAGACCAGGTAGAGCCAGAGCAGCACCGCGATCGGAGCGGCCAGCGGGCCGTAGATGGAGCGCGAGTCCGTCGAGGTGGCGGTCAGGAACCAGCGCAGCAGGAAGGAGCCGAAGACCCAGCAGAAGAGCGCGAACGTCGCGCCCGGGAGGTTGAAGCTCCAGTTGGTCCGGACCGGCACCGACACGTGGTAGAGCGTGGCCAGGAAGCAGATGCTGATGAGCACCACGAACGGCCAGTAGAAGTGGATCAGGAAGTCCAGGCGCTGGGGCAGCCAGTCCTGCACCAGGCCCGGTCCGGCGACCACGAGCGGGACCATGAAGACGCCGAGCACCATGGCCAGCACGTAGAGCAGGAACGACAGCGCCCGCGTCTTCACGATCCCCCGGTGACCGCCGAGCCCGTGCATGATCGTGATGGTGTCCACGAAGACGTGCAGGGCACGCGACCCGGACCAGAGCGCGAGCACGAAGCCGAGCGAGATGACGTCGAACCGGCCGCCCGCGAGGACGTCGTCGATGGTCGGCTCGATGATCTTGTGGACCGCGCCCTGCGTGAGCGCCTGCTCCGAGAGGTCGAGCACCGCCTGCCGGACGTCGGCGACCTGGGCGGGGCTGAACTGGTCGGTGACGAAGCCGATCGCACCCGCCATCGCGAAGATCAGCGGCGGCACCGAGAGCACGGCGAAGAACGCCGCCTCGGCGGCCAGGCCCGTGACCCGGTAGCGCATGCAGCTGCCGACGGTCGTGACGACCAGCCGCCAGACCAGGTCGCGGGTACGGCGGAGCCAGTCGGCGAACGCCGAGGCGGTGGTCGCCGCCTGCGGCCGATCCTCCGCACGCTCCGCCCCGGACATGGAACTACCGTAGACACATGAGCTCCGACATCCGGGTAGCCACGAACCAGGCCCCGCCGCTGGTTGGTCACAACATCGTCACGACGGACGCCGCCCTGGTCGAGGCGGTCACCCGGCACGCCTCCGCCGAGGTGGTCGACGACATCGCGTCGATCGGTGCGCTGGCCGGCACGGCCGAGGCCCGCGAGCACGGGATGCTGGCCAACGAGAACCACCCGCAGCTCACGCCGTACGACCGCTACGGGAACCGGATCGACGAGGTCGAGTTCCACCCGTCGTGGCACTGGCTGATGGAGCGGGCCGTCGGGCAGGGCCTGGCCGCGACCCCGTGGGAGTCGGACTCCCCCCACGCGCACGTCCGCCGGGCCGCCGGGTTCATGGCC
Source organism: Nocardioides hankookensis (assembly GCF_042658885.1). Classification (NCBI taxonomy): domain Bacteria; kingdom Bacillati; phylum Actinomycetota; class Actinomycetes; order Propionibacteriales; family Nocardioidaceae; genus Nocardioides; species Nocardioides hankookensis. The sequence goes on from NZ_JBHSRJ010000008.1 coordinate 137,486, forward strand.
TGGTCGCACACGGAGCCGGGGCACGGCTGCCCGATCTCGATGACGTACGCCGCCGTACCGGCCCTGCGCGCCGACGACGCCCTCGCGAAGGAGTGGACGCCGCTGCTCGCGTCGCTCTCCTACGACCCCGGCGTCCGCACACCGTCGACCAAGCTCGGCACGCTGGCCGGCATGGGCATGACCGAGAAGCAGGGCGGCTCCGACGTCCGCGCCAACGTCACCGAGGCCCGCCGTACCTCCGTGGAGGGCGAGTACACCCTGCACGGGCACAAGTGGTTCACCTCGGCGCCGATGAACGACGTCTTCCTGGTGCTCGCGCAGGCCGAGGGCGGTGTGACGTGCTTCGTGGTGCCGCGGGTGCTGGCCGACGGGACCCGCAACCGGCTCGACGTGGTGCGGCTCAAGGACAAGCTCGGCAACCGGTCGAACGCGTCGTCGGAGCTCGAGTTCGAGGGCACGGTCGCGCTCCGGCTCGGCGACGAGGGCCGCGGGGTGCGCACCATCATCGAGATGGTCGCCGCGACCAGGCTCGACTGTGTGCTCGGCTCGACCTCCCTCATCCGGCGCGCGGTCAACGAGGCGACCTGGCACACCGCGCACCGCTCGGCGTTCGGCTCGCTGCTGATCGAGAAGCCGCTGATGCAGAACGTGCTGGCCGACCTCGCCGTCGAGGCCGAGGCGGCGACCGCGCTCGCCGTACGACTGGCCGCCGCGGTGGACTCGCTCGCCGACCCGCACGAGGCGGCGCTGCGCCGGATCGCGCTGCCGCTCTCGAAGTTCTGGGTGTGCAAGCGCACCCCGATGGCCGTGGCCGAGGCGCTCGAGTGCCTGGGTGGCAACGGCTACGTCGAGGAGTCCGGCCTGCCGCTCCTCTACCGCGAGGCGCCGCTGAACTCGGTGTGGGAGGGCTCCGGCAACGTGAACGCGCTCGACGTGCTCCGCGCCCTGGGTCGTGAGCCCGAGGTGCTCGACGCCTGGATCACCGAGGTCGGGCGGGCGCAGGGCGGCGACGCCCGCCTCGACCGAGCCATCCAGGACACCCTCTCGTTGCTCGGCTCGCTGATGGGTTCGCCGGACTCCCTCGAGGTCAACGCCCGCCGCCTGGCGACCCGGATGGCGCTGTGCCTCCAGGGCTCCTTGCTGGTGCGCTTCGCGCCGCCCGAGGTCGCCGACGTCTTCTGCGCCTCCCGCCTCGGCACGTCGTACGACGGGGTCTTCGGCACCCTCGACGGCGGTGACCTCAGGTTCATCGTGGAGCGTGCGACGCCGGTCGTCTGACGGCCACCGGCTCTGCGGTTGGTGACCAAACGTGTGGTGGGAGCGCTCCCGATCTGCGGTTGGTGACCAAACCTGCGCGCCGTCGGCGGGCCCGGCGGAATCGCTGCGACGCAGGGGGCGGTGGTTCTACCCTCCCGCCATGCAGCTCTCGCGCGCCCGCTCGGTGGGCCTCGCCGTCGCCGTCCTCGCCCTGATCGCCGCGGGCGCCACCGCCATGGCCGCCGCCCGCGGCTCCGATCCGAAGATCACGGCGTGCGCCAACATCCGGACCGGCGCGCTGCGCCTGGAGACGCCGAAGGCGCCGTGCGTCACCAAGGGCGCGGCGTCGAAGCGCGAGCGCCGGGTCGTGTGGGGCACGGTCGGCGCGGCTGGCCCTGCCGGCCCTGCCGGTGCAGCGGGACCTGCCGGAGCGGCAGGCGCACCGGGTACGTCAGGCGCACCGGGTCCGACCGGTGAGCCGGGTCCGACTGGTGAGCCGGGTCCGAGCGGCCCGACCGGCGCTCCGGGCTCTCCCGGCGCCGCGGGCTCCCCGGGCGCACCGGGCTCCCCCGGGCCTGCGGGCGTGGCCGGCTTCGCCTCGACCAGCGGCGACCCGGTGAGCCTCGTCGCCGGCAACCTGGGCGCGGACGACGTCGTGGCGATCCTCCCGCTGTCGGGCCGGGGGTCGACGACCGGCCACACCGTCGGGACCGCGGACGCCGACACGGTGGCGAGCCTGACGCAGCTCGTGCCCGCCACGATGTCGGCCACCTCGATGAACGGCTCGTTCCGGGTGACGACGCCCCCGACGGAGAACACGGCACTGCTGTTCCGGCTGTTCGTCGGCGCCTCCGGCGGCACGACGTACGCACCCACCGCGGGCAGCTGCCTCGTCCAGCTGGCGCAGAGCGCGCCCGCCGGGACGACCGCGACGTGTGACAGCACGTTCACCGCGCCGCTGACCCGGGGCCAGCGCGCCGTCATCGTCGTGTCCGTCGCCAACGGCAACACGCCGGACGACCCGACCACCGTCAGCGGGTTGGCGTCCGTCAGCCTCGGCGTCTCCTGACCGAGGTCACCTCGCGCCGGCGGGCTCCGGATCGGGTTCGGCGGCCGGTACGTCGTCCATCATCGTCCGCTCGTCGAAGGGCAGCTCACCGGCGAGCACCTTGTCGAGGCGCTCGCGGTCGAGGCCGTCGGTCCAGTTGCCGATCAGCACCGTGGCGACGGAGTTGCCGGCGAAGTTGGTGAGCGCGCGGGCCTCGGACATGAAGCGGTCGATGCCGACGATCAGGCCGACGCCGTCCACGAGCTCGGGCCGGTGCGACTGGAGGCCGCCGGCCAGGGTGGCGAGGCCGGCGCCGGTGACGCCGGCGGCGCCCTTGGACGCGATGATCATGAAGACCAGCAGCGAGATCTGCTCTCCGATGCTCAGCGGGTCGTCCAGCGCCTCGGCGATGAAGAGGGTCGCCATCGTCAGGTAGATCGCCGTGCCGTCGAGATTGAACGAGTAGCCGGTCGGCACCACGATGCCGACGGTCGTCCGGTCCACGCCGGCGTGCTCCATCTTGGCGATCAGCCGCGGCAGCGCGGACTCGGACGACGAGGTGGCCAGGATCAGCAGGAACTCGCGGGCCAGGTAGCGGAAGAGCGAGAAGATGCTGACGCCCGCGAACACCCGGAGCACGGTGCCGAGGACGACGAAGATGAAGAGGATGCACGTCACGTAGAAGCCGCCCATGAGGATCGCGAGGCTCTTGAGCGCATCGGCCCCGGTGGCCCCGACCACGGCCGACATGGCGCCGAACGCGCCGATCGGCGCGGCCCACATGATCATCGCGAGGACCCGGAAGACCAGCTTCTGCGCGTACTCGACCACCGTGAGGATCGGCTTCCCGGCCGGCCCCATCTGCTGGAGCGCGAATCCGATCAGCAGCGCGACGAGGAGCGTCTGCAGGACGTCTCCGGAGGTCAGGGACGAGAACAGCGAGTCGGGGATGATCCCGAGCAGGAAGTCCGTGGTGCTGCCATGGCCCTCCTTGGCCTGCTCGGCGCCGGCGGCGACCGCCGAGTCGTCGAGGTGCAGCCCGTCGCCCGGGTGCAGCAGGTTGCCGACGACGAGCCCGATGGTCAGGGCGAACGTCGACATGACCAGGAAGTAGAGGATCGCCCCGAGACCGACCTTGCCGACCTTGGCGGCGCTCGCGACCGACCCGACGCCGAGGATGATCGTGCAGAAGATCACCGGCTGGATCATCATCGTGATCAGCGCGACGAACCCGTCGCCGAGGGGCTTCAGCTTCACCGCGAAGTCGGGGAAGAGCAGCCCGACCGCGATGCCCAGGCCCACCGCGACGATCACCGCGATGTACAGCCAGTGCGTGCGGTTCTTCGGCGCCTGCTTCGGTGGCGGGGAGGTGGCGACATCGGTGTGTGGCATGGGTCACGCGTACCCGGCTCGCTCGGTGGCAAACGGGCAGGGTGTCCGTGGACCCGGCACCTCCCGTTCACCCCGACCCGCCACAATCCGCGTCGTGACCGGCTCCCCCACGACGATGCTGCCTGCGCTGCTCGCCTCCGACCGCGCGCCGGCGCCCCGCACGCTCGCCGACATCCTGACGGCGACGACCGCCGAGCACCCGACCGCGGTGGCCCTCGACAGCGGCGTCGACCAGCTCACGTACGCCGAGCTGGAGGAGGCCGCCGGCGAGCTGGGCGTCCGGCTCCGCGAGGCCGGCGTACGCCGCGGCGACCGGGTCGGGATCCGGGTGAAGTCGGGCACCACGGACCTGTACGTCGCGATCGTCGCGACGCTCCTCACCGGGGCGGCGTACGTGCCGGTCGACGCGGACGACCCCGACGAACGGGCGCGGACCGTCTTCGGCGAGGCCGACGTCGCGGCGGTCGTCGGCAACGACCTCGCCATCACCAGCCGCCGTACGCCGGTGGCGGTCGAGGAGGGCGACGACCCCGCGGCGCACCTGCCGGACCTGACCGACGACGCCTGGATCATCTTCACCTCCGGCTCGACCGGCACCCCGAAGGGCGTGGCGGTGACGCACCGCAACGCGGCCGCGTTCGTCGACGCCGAGTCGCGCTGGTACCTCCAGGACGCCCCCATCGGGCCGGGCGACCGGGTGATGGCCGGGCTGTCGGTCGCCTTCGACGCGAGCTGCGAGGAGATGTGGCTGGCCTGGGCGTACGGCGCCTGCCTGGTCCCCGCCCCGCGCTCGCTGGTGCGCTCCGGTGTCGACGTCGGGCCGTGGCTGGTCGCCAACGACATCACCGTGGTCTCCACCGTGCCGACCCTGGTCGCCCTGTGGCCGGCCGAGTCGCTCGCGACGGTGCGGCTGCTGATCATGGGCGGCGAGGCGTGCCCCGCCGAGCTGGCCGCCCGTCTCCAGGCGCCGGGCCGCGAGGTCTGGAACACCTACGGACCCACCGAGGCGACCGTGGTCGCCTGCGGGACCATCCTCGACGGCAGCGACCCGGTCCGGATCGGCCTGCCCCTCGACGGCTGGGACCTCGCGGTGGTCGACGCCGAGGGCCACCCGGTCCCCGAGGGTGGGACCGGCGAGCTGATCATCGGCGGCGTCGGGCTGGCCCGCTACCTCGACCCGGCCAAGGACGCCGAGAAGTACGCCCCGATGCCGACCCTCGGCTGGGACCGCGCCTACCGCTCCGGCGACGTCGTCCGCAACGACCCGGCCGGCCTCGTCTTCGGCGGCCGCGCCGACGACCAGATCAAGCTCGGCGGCCGGCGCATCGAGCTGGGCGAGATCGACGGCCAGCTGCTCCGCCTGCCCGGCGTCGTCTCCGCGGCGGCCGCCGTACGGTCCACGAAGTCGGGCAACCAGCTCCTCGTCGGCTACCTGACGGTGGACGAGAGGTACGACGACGCCGCCGCCCTCGAGCTGCTCCGCGAGCGGATGCCGGCGGCGCTGGTGCCGCGCCTGGCCGTCGTCGACAGCCTCCCGACCCGCACGTCGGGCAAGGTCGACCGCGACGCGCTGCCCTGGCCACTGCCCCGCGCCGCGTCCGGCGACGCCGCCGCCGGCCTCTCCGAGACCCAAGCCTGGATCGCCGAGATCTGGGCGGACGTCCTCGGCGCCGAGGTCACGTCGGTGCGCGACGACTTCTTCGACTTCGGCGGAGGCTCGCTGACCGCGGCGCAGGTCGTCGGGCGGCTCCGGGAGCGCTATCCCGAGGTCGCCGTCGGCGACGTCTACGCACACTCCCGGGTCGGGCAGCTGTCGACGGCGCTCGAGGAGCTCGGCGGCACCACCGCGCGCACCGACCGCTCGGTCTTCCCGATCCCCCGCAAGACCCAGGCCGGTCAGCTCGCCGCCCTGGTCGGCCTGCGGGCGCTGGCCGCAGCCCGCTGGCTGAGCTGGCTCGCCCTGGGCTCGACGGTCGCGTCCCACTGGCTCGACTACCTGCCGTCGTACCCGCTCTGGGTGCTGGTCCTCACGACCTGGTTCTTCCTGACCCCTCCGGGCCGGATGGCGCTCGCGGCCGGGCTCGCCCGGCTCGTCCTGCGCGGGGTCCGACCGGGCGCCTACCCGCGCGGCGGCAAGGTGCACCTCCGGGTCTGGCTCGCCGGCCGGATCCAGGAGGAGCTCGCCGCGGCCGGGGTCGCCGGCGCGCCGTGGTTCACGGCGTACGCCCGGCTGCTCGGCGCGACCGTCGGCAAGGGCAGCGACCTGCACGCCCTGCCGCCGGCGACCGGCTTCCTGCACGTCGGCGCGGGGGCGGCCATCGAGCCGGAGGTCGACCTCACCGGCCACTGGATCGACGGCGACGTCTTCCACCTCGGCGAGATCCACGTCGGCCGCGGCGCACGGGTCGGGGCACGCAGCACCCTCGCTCCCGGCGCTGTCGTGCGCGCCAACGCCGAGGTCGCGCCCGGCTCACTGGTCATCGGCGAGGTGCCCGCCGCCGAGTACTGGTCGGGCTCCCCCGCCGAGCGGCAGTCGGCGCACGCCCGCGGCCCGTGGCACGACCAGGCGCCACCGCCCGGGCGCTCGTGGCTGCTCGGGTACGCCGGCGTCGCGGCGCTCATCGGCGCCCTGCCGGGGCTGAGCATGCTGGCCGGGCTGCTCGTCGTCCTCGGACCGCTCCGGGACGCCGACTCCGTCGGCGGCGCCTTCGCGGCCGCCCTCCCCTGGTTGCCGCTGGCCGCTCTGGTCGGGTACGCCGCGCTCGCGGTCCTCGTCCTCGCGCTGGTCCGCGCGCTGTCCTTCGGCATGACCGCCGGCGTCCACCCGGTCCGCTCCGGCGCCGGCCTGTGCATCTGGGGCACGTTCCGGGTGCTCGACGACGCCCGCACCTGGCTCTTCCCGCTCTACTCCAGCACGCTGACGCCGGCCTGGCTGCGGCTGCTCGGCGCGAAGATCGGCGAGGGCGTGGAGGCGTCGACCGTGCTGCTGCTGCCGAAGTTCGCCAGCGTCAACGACCACGCCTTCCTGGCCGACGACACCCTGATCGGCTGCTACGAGCTCGGCGGCGGCTGGATCCGCGTGGACGACGTGAAGATCGGCAAGCGCGCTTTCGTCGGCAACTCGGGCATGGCCGCCGCGGGCCGCAAGGTGCCGAAGGCGTCGCTGGTCGCCGTGCTCTCGGCAGCCCCGCGCCGGGCCGTCGTCAAGGCCGGGTCGTCGTGGCTGGGCAGCCCGCCGACCAAGCTCCGGCGCGCCGTCGGCCAGGAGGACGACAGCCGCACCTACGACCCGCCACGCCGGCTGCGGACCTACCGCGGCCTGGTCGAGGCCGCCCGCGTCGTACCCCTCGTCCTCGTGGTCCTCCTCGGTGCGACCGTCGCGACCGCACTGCTCGCGCTGCTGGACGCCGAGCCCTGGGTCGCCGTCGTGCTCGGCGGACCGGTGCTGCTCGCCGGCGGCATCGTCGCCGCACTCGTCACGGCAGCGGCGAAGTGGGCGTTCGTCGGGCGGCACAGGCCGTCCGAGCACCCGCTCTGGAGCGGGTTCGTGTGGCGCAACGAGCTCGCCGACACGTTCACCGAGGTGATCGCCGCGCCGTGGTTCGCCTCGGTCACCCAGGGCACCGTCGCGCTCAACGTCTGGATGCGCCTGCTCGGCGCGAGGATCGGCACCGGGGTCTGGTGCGACACCTACTGGCTGCCCGAGACCGACCTGGTCGAGCTCCGCGACGGCAGCACCGTCAACCACGGCTGCGTCGTGCAGACCCACCTCTTCCACGACCGCGTGCTGGCCATGGATACGGTCGTCCTCAAGGCGGGTGCGACCCTGGGACCCAACAGCGTTATCCTTCCCGCCGCGACGATCGGCCGTCACGCGACGGTGGGGCCGGCGTCGTTGGTCATGCGGGGGGAAGGTGTCCCCAGCCGCACGCGGTGGATCGGCAACCCGGTCGGACCGTGGGAGAGGGACGAGGAGGACGCATGACGGGGACCGACCCCTACGTGCCCGGGCACGGAGACGCGTCGTACGCCGTCAGCCACTACGACCTCGACCTCGGCTACCGCCCCGAGGGCAACCGCCTCGACGGTGAGGCGACGCTGAGCTGCGTCGCCGTCGACGACGTCGTCCGGCTGCGCCTCGACCTCCACCACCTGCGGGTCGCGCGGGTCAGCGTCAACGGCAAGCCGCCCGCGCGCTACACGCATCGCGACGGCGCCGTCGGCATCTGGCTGACGACCCCGATCGCCGCGGGCAGCGACTTCGAGGTCAAGGTCAAGTACTCGGGCCAGCCCACCGTCATGAAGAGCAAGACCCTCGGCGACGCCGGCTGGGAGGAGCTCACCGACGGCGTCATCGTCGCCGCGCAGCCGCACGGTGCGCCGACCTGGTTCCCGTGCAACGACCGGCCGGACGACAAGGCCACCTACACGTTCGCCGTCACGGCGCCCGCGGGCTACGAGGTCGCGATGAGCGGCGACCTCGCCGGTACGTCGCGCCGCAGCTCGGCGGTCACCTGGCGCTACGAGCAGCGCTCCCCCATGGCGACGTACCTCGCCACCTGCCAGATCGGTCGCTACACCGTCATCGAGCAGGACGGGCCCGTGCCGATGCGGGTCGTCGCCCCGGAGGACGTCGCCGGCGACGGCTTCGACGCGGCGTTCGGCCCGCAGCCCGACATGATGCGCTTCTTCGTCGACCGGTTCGGCGCCTACCCGTTCGACACCTACACCGCCGTGGTCACCGACGACGACCTCGAGATCCCGCTGGAGTCGCAGTCGCTGTCGACCTTCGGCCGCAACTTCTGCGTCGACTCCTGGGACACCATCCGGCTGGTCGCCCACGAGATGGCGCACCAGTGGTTCGGCAACGCGGTGACCCTGCGCCGGTGGCAGGACATCTGGCTGCACGAGGGCTTCGCCTGCTACGCCGAGTGGCTGTGGTCCGAGGAGTCCGGCGGCGACAGCGCCGACGAGTGGGCCCGCCAGCACCACAAGCGGCTGGCGTCGAAGGACGAGGACCTGGTGCTCGCGGACCCGGGTCCCGACCTGATGTTCGACGACCGCGTCTACAAGCGCGGCGCCCTGACGCTGCACGCCCTGCGGGCCGAGCTCGGCTCCGATGCGTTCTTCGACCTGCTCCGTGAGTGGGTCGGGGCGCACTCGGGCGGCTCGGTCACGACCGAGGACTTCATCGCCCACTGCGAGAGCGAGACCGGCCAGGACCTCACGGACCTCTTCGACGCTTGGCTCTTCCAGGCCGAGCTGCCACCGCTCCCGGCGATCTGACCGGGAGCGGCTGGCTCAGCTCAGGTCAGCTCGAGGCCGGGGTAGAGCGGGTGCTTGTCGAGCATCTCGGCCGAAGCGTCCTTGACCTTGTCGGACACCCCGTCGCCGAGCGTGTACGACGCCTTCGAGGGCCCGCCCGCCTTGGTGGTGCCGGGCTGGGTGTTCTGGAGGACGTGCACGATCAGCTCGGCGACGTTGTCGAACTCGTCGTGGCCGAAGCCGCGGGTCGTCAGCGCCGGCGTACCGAGGCGGACTCCGGAGGTGTACCAGGCGCCGTTCGGGTCGGCTGGCACCGAGTTGCGGTTGGTGACCACGCCGGCGTCGAGGAGCGCCGACTCCGCCTGGCGGCCGGTGAGGCCGAACGACGAGACGTCGAGCAGCACGATGTGGTTGTCGGTGCCGCCGGTGACCAGCGTGGCGCCCCGGCTCGTGAATCCCTCGGCGAGCGACTGGGCGTTGTCGGCGACCTGCTGGGCGTAGGTCCGGAACGCCGGCTGGCGGGCCTCGGCGAGCGCGACGGCCTTGGCCGCCATCACGTGCGACAGCGGGCCGCCGAGCACCATCGGGCAGCCGCGGTCGACGCTCGGGGCGTACTCCTCCGTCGCCAGCACCATGCCGCCGCGCGGTCCGCGCAGCGACTTGTGGGTGGTGGTCGTGACGACGTGGGCGTGCGGCACCGGGTCCTCGTCGCCGGTGAAGACCTTGCCCGCGACCAGGCCCGCGAAGTGCGCCATGTCGACCATCAGCGTGGCGCCGACCTCGTCCGCGATCTCGCGCATCTTGGCGAAGTTCACGCGGCGCGGGTACGCCGAGTAGCCGGCGACCAGCACCAGCGGCTTGAACTCCTTCGCCTTGGCACGCACGACGTCGTAGTCGAGCAGACCGGTCTCCGGGTCGGTGCCGTACTGCTGCTGGTGGAACATCTTGCCGCTGATGTTGGGCCGGAAGCCGTGCGTGAGGTGGCCGCCGGCGTCGAGCGCCATGCCGAGCAGGCGCTGGTTGCCGAGCTCGTGGCGCAGCGTCTCCCAGTCCTCGGCGGTGAGGTCGTTGACGTTCTTGGCGCCGTACTTCTCGAGCCAGGGACCCTCCACGCGGTGGGCGAGGATCGACCAGAAGGCGACCAGGTTGGCGTCGATGCCGGAGTGCGGCTGCGCGTACGCGTACTCGGCGCCGAACAGCTCGCGGGCGTGCTCGGCGGCGAGCGACTCGACGGTGTCGACGTTCTGGCAGCCGGCGTAGAAGCGGTGGCCGACCGTGCCCTCGGCGTACTTGTCGCTGAACCAGGTGCCCATCGTCAGCAGCACGGCGGGCGACGCGTAGTTCTCGCTGGCGATCAGCTTGAGCGAACCTCGCTGGTCGGCGAGCTCCTGACGGGTGGCCTCCGCGATCCGCGGCTCGACCGAGGCGATCACCTCGAGGGCCTGCTGGTAGGCGCTGCTGGTCAGGGCGGAGATCTGCGCGTCGCTCATGCGCAGAATCGTAGTGTGTGACGTGGGCCGCACGCTGCCCGCGTCCGCGCCTCAGGCGCTCGGTCCCGCGTCTCACATCATGGATCCATGTCTCATTCCATGAGATTCGAGTTTGTCGGATGGGCGTCCGACCCGTGAGACTCCTTGACATGATCACTGCTGTCACGACGTACCTCGTGGTTCGACGCCACGTGGACTTCGGTCGTACGCGCAGCATGATGTGTTGGCATTCCTGACCAGCAGCAGCAGCCCAGCTTCTGCCAGCTGACCTCCCGGCAACGTCGCCGGTCGAGGTCGCCGGCTCCGCCTCGTCAAGGAATCGACAGACATGTCTGACCTCCGCTTCACCGCCAAGCGCGCCGAGCGCACCGAGATCCCGCGCCCGAAGCGCGGTGAGGGCCAGTGGGCGCTCGGCTACACCGAGCCGCTGAACAAGAACGAGCAGTCCAAGAAGGACGACAGCCCGCTCAACGTGCGCGACCGGATCCTCTACACCTACTCCAAGCGCGGCTTCGCCTCGATCGACCCGGCCGACCTGCGCGGCCGGTTCCGCTGGATGGGCCTCTACACGCAGCGCGCCCCGGGCTTCGACGGCGGCAAGACCGCGATGCTCGAGGAGGAGGAGCTCGATGACGAGTTCTTCATGATGCGGGTCCGCTCCGACGGCGCGCTGCTCACCCACGAGGCGGTCCGCGCGCTCGGCACCATCGGTGTCGACTTCGCCCGCGACACCGCGGACGTCACCGACCGCGAGAACATCCAGTACCACTGGATCCGGATCGAGGACGTGCCCGCGATCTGGGAGCGGCTCGAGGCGGCCGGCCTGGACACGATGGAGGCCTGCGGCGACTCGCCGCGCCCCTTCCTCGGCTCCCCGGTCGCCGGCGTGGCCCAGGACGAGATCATCGACGGCACCGCCGCGCTCGAGGAGATCAAGCGCCGCTACATCGGCAACCCCGACTTCGCGAACTTCCCGCGCAAGTTCAAGACCGCACTCACCGGGCACCCGAGCCACGACGTGGCCCCCGAGGTCAACGACATCGCGTTCGTCGGCACCGTCCACCCCGAGCACGGGCCCGGCTTCGACCTCTGGGTCGGTGGCGGTCTGTCGACCAACCCGATGCTCGCCCAGAAGATGGGCGTCTGGATCCCGCTCGACGAGGTCGCGGACGCCTGGGAGGGCGTCGCGTCGATCTTCCGCGACTACGGCTACCGCCGGCTCCGCTCGCGGGCCCGGCTCAAGTTCCTGGTCGCCGACTGGGGCATCGAGAAGTTCCGCGAGGTCCTGGAGAACGAGTACCTCGGCCGCCAGCTCGTCACCTGCGAGTCGCCGGCCTCCCCGACCGGTCACCGCGACCACATCGGTGTGCACGAGCAGAAGGACGGCAAGCTCTACGTCGGTATCGCGCCGACTGCCGGCCGGATCTCCGGCACCCTGCTGGTGCAGCTCGCCGACCTGATCGAGGAGTACGCCGTCGCGGGCGCCCGCCTCACGCCGTACCAGAAGATCGTGCTGGTCGGCGTCGAGCCGAGCGTCGTCGAGGCCCTGGTCGAGCGGCTCGACGCGATCGGGCTGTCGGCGCGACCGTCGAACTGGCGCCGCAACACGATGGCCTGCACCGGCATCGAGTTCTGCAAGCTCGCGATCGTCGACACCAAGGAGCGTGCTCGCGCCCTGGTCACGGAGCTCGAGAAGCGGTTCCCCGAGCTGGACAGCACGATCACGGTCAACGTCAACGGCTGCCCCAACGCCTGCGCCCGCACCCAGCTCGCCGACATCGGCCTCAAGGGCCAGCTCGTCATGCACGAGGGCGAGCAGGTCGAGGGCTTCCAGGTGCACCTCGGCGGGGCCACCGGCCTGCAGGCGAACTTCGGCCGCAAGCTCCGGGCCCACAAGGTCACCAGCGCCGGCCTCGACGACTACGTGAGCAGCCTGGTCGTGAACTACCTGGCCGACCGCGAGGACGGCGAGTCCTTCACGACCTGGGTCGCGCGCGCCGACGAGGAGCTGCTGCGCGGCGACAAGACACTCGAGGCGGTGAGCCAGGCATGAGCGAGCGCGCCGTCCCCTTCCACTGCCCCTTCTGCGGGGAGGAGGACCTGCGCCCGCACGAGGTCGTCTCAGAGTCTGGAGAGGTCAGCTCGCCGCACGGCACCTGGGAATGCCGAGGGTGCCTGCGCGCCTTCAGCCTGAAGATGCTCGGTCTGATCCGACCCTCAGGAGCTGGTTCCGCATGACTGCTGCCACGACCACCACCGCCCGCAACAACCGCGGGACGGACACCACCGGCCGCTCGCCGGAGGAGCTGCGCGAGCTCGTGTCCCACTGGGGCGCCGAGCTCGAGCTCGCCCCGGCCGAGGTGATCGTCGAGTGGGCCGCGGCGACGTTCGGTGAGCGCTTCTGCGTGACGTCCTCGATGGGCGATGCCGTGCTCACCGATGTCGTCTCCAAGGTCGTGCCCGGTATCGACGTGCTGTTCCTCGACACCGGCTACCACTTCGTCGAGACCATCGGCACCCGGGACGCCGTCGAGGCGACCATGCCGGTCAACCTGATCTCGATCACCCCGGTGCAGAGCGTCGCCGAGCAGGACGCGACGTACGGCAAGGACCTCTACAAGACCGACCCCGACCTGTGCTGCAAGCTGCGCAAGGTCGAGCCCCTCGCGGAGCGGCTCGCGAACTACGACGCCTGGGCGACCGGCCTGCGTCGTGCCGAGACCAAGAACCGCGTCATCGCGCCGGTCATCGGCTGGGACGCGAGGAAGGGCAAGGTCAAGATCTCTCCGCTCGCTCGGTGGTCCGACGAGCAGGTCGAGAAGTACATGGCGGACAACGGCGTCCTCGTCAACCCACTGGTCTACGACGGCTACCCGTCGATCGGCTGCTGGCCCTGCACCCGGCGCGTGGCGCCCGGTGACGACCCGCGCAGCGGTCGCTGGGCCGGCACCAACAAGACCGAGTGCGGGATCCACTCATGACGACCCTCATGACGAACACTGAACGGAGGTAGGCCTGATGGCTGCACCTGCACTGGTGGCCCTGGCTCACGGAAGCCGTGACCCGCGGTCCGCCGCCACGATCAAGGCCCTCGTCGCCGAGGTCAAGACGATGCGCCCCGACCTCAAGGTCGAGGCCGCGTTCCTCGAGCTGTCCAAGCCCTCCTTCCAGACGGTCGTCGACCGGCTGGTCAAGGCCGGTCACGACGAGATCGTCGTCGTCCCGCTGCTGCTCACCGAGGCCTACCACGCCAAGGTCGACGTCCCGAGCGCCATCACGGAGGCGACGACCCGGCACCCGGGCGTCCAGATCCGCGCCACCTCGATCCTGGGCCTGGAGGCGCACTTCCTCGAGGTGCTCGACATCCGGATGCGTGAGGCGCTGAAGAGCTCGCGGGTGCGTGAGCTCGACGCGCTCGTGCTCGCCGCCGCCGGCTCCAGCGACCCGCTCGCCAACCAGGCCGTTGCCCGACTGGCCCGCGTCTGGGGCGCGCGCCACAAGCTGCCCGTGACCGCGGCGTTCGCCTCGGCGTCCCCGCCGGCGACCGGTGAGGCCGTGCGGGCGTTCCGGGCCGAGGGTCGGCGCCACATCGCGGTCGCCTCGCTGTTCCTGGCGCCCGGGTTCCTGCCGGACCGGGCCGCCGAGCTCGCGCTCGAGGCGGGTGCCATCGCGGTCTCCGAGCCGCTGGGTGCGCACCCGGAGCTGGCCCGGACCATCCTGGCGCGGTACGCCGTCGGCGCGGTGGAGCTCGTCCCGGTCTGAGCCGACGCGGCACTTGGGGACAGTCACCCTGTACTTGAGGTGGAGGCGGGTGGTGTCCCCGGCTTCCTAGCGTCGGGGCATGACGATCCTGCTGTCGGACGAGCGCGTCCGTGCCGTGCCCGTGGTCGAGTCGGGCGAGCCGCTGGTGCGGCTGCCCCGCAGCCTCTCCCCCGCCGGCGCGCTGGTGCGCGCCGGCCTCGCGGACCGGCTGATGGCCGCCGACATCCAGCTGCCGCCGGGCATCCGCTTGCGCGTCGTCGAGGGCTACCGCCCGGTCGAGGAGCAGCGCGCGATCATCGCGTCGTACGCCGCGCAGGTGCGCGCCCACCACCCCGGCGTCGATGACGTCGAGCTGGCGCGGCTGACCAGCCGCTTCGTCTCGCCGGTGGACGTCGCGCCGCACGTGGCCGCGGCCGCGGTCGACCTGACGCTCGTCGACGTGTGCGGCGAGGAGCTCGATCTCGGCACGGCGATCGACGCGACCCCGGAGGACAGCGACGGCCGCTGCTACTTCTCCGCGGCCGGCATCGGCGCCGACGCCCACGCCCACCGCGACCTGCTGGCCAGCGTGCTGACCCGGCAGGGCCTGGTGAACTACCCCACCGAGTGGTGGCACTGGAGCTTCGGCGACCGCTACTGGGCGCTGATGACCGGCGCGCGGCACGCGCTCTACGGCCCGGTGGCCGCGGCGGTGGCGGCATGACCAACCTGGCCGTCAGCGACCGGACCGCGACGGCCTCCGGTCCGCGGCTGGACATCGACCTCGACGCCGTCGCCCGCAACACCCGGCTGCTCGCCGACCGGGCCGCCGGCGAGCTGATGGCCGTCGTGAAGGCGGACGGCTTCGGGCACGGCGCCGTCGACGTCGCACGCACCGCACTCGCCCACGGGGCCACCCGGCTCGGCGTGACATCGCTGGACGAGGCCTGGACGCTGCGCGACGCGGGGCTCGGCGTACCTCTGCTGAGCTGGCTGAACCCGGTGGACGCCGACTTCGCACTGGCCGCTGAGCGGGACGTCGACGTCGCCGTCCCGAGCGCCCAGCACCTGAGCGCGGTCGCGGTCGCTCCTGGACGCAGCCGCGTGCACCTGCACCTCGATGCCGGGATGGCCCGCGACGGCGCCGACCCCGCCGCCTGGGGAACGCTGTGCCGTGCCGCCCGGCGGGCCGAGCAGCGCGGCGAGGTCGAGGTCGTCGGCGTGATGGGCCACCTCGGCTGCGCCGACGACCCGGACGACGAGTGCAACACCCTCGGGCGCACCCGCTTCGCCTGGGCACTCGAGACCGCCCGCGCCGCCGGGCTGCGGCCGCGCGACCGGCACCTCGCCGCCACCGCGGCGACCCTGACCGACCCGCGCAGCCACCACACCATGAGCCGCGTCGGTGCCGGCCTGGTCGGCATCGACCCCTCCCGCTCGACCCGGCTGCACCCGGCCATGACGCTGACGGCACCGGTGGTGCAGGTGCGCCGGGTCCGCGGCGGCACGCCGGTCGGCTACGGGCACAGCCACCGGACGGCGGTGGCGACGCACCTCGGCCTGGTGCCGCTCGGGTACGCCGACGGCCTGCCCCGCCTCGCGTCCGGTCGCGCCGAGGTCCTGGTCCGCGGCGTCCGGCGTCCGGTCGTCGGCCGGATCTCCATGGACCAGCTGGTCGTCGACCTCGGCGAGCGCGGCGTCGACCCGGGCGAGACCGTCACCGTCTTCGGGCCGGGCACCCACGGCGAGCCGACGGTCGCCGAGTGGGCGACCTGGGCCGACACGATCGAGCACGAGCTCGTCACCGGCATCGGTGCCCGGGTCGAGCGGCGCACCCTCGCGGTGCCACACCTCCGGAGCCTGTCGTGAGGACCCGGGTCGCCGTGATCGGTGGCGGGCAGAGCTGCGAGCACGACGTCTCACTGGCATCGGCGGCCTCGGTCGCCGCCGCGCTCGACCCCACGTCGTACGACGTCGTACCCCTCACCATCGGTCGCGACGGCACCTGGCGCGACCGCGGCCTCCGGCCGATCGGCCTGTGCGGCGCCGCGCAGGTGCTGCGCGGCTGCGACGTGGTCCTCCCCGTGGTCCACGGACCGCGCGGCGAGGACGGCACGCTGGCCGCCCTCTGCGAGCTCGCCGGCCTGCCGTACGTCGGCTCCGGCGTCCGGCCGGGCGCGATCGCGATGGACAAGTGGGCCACCAAGCTGGTCGCCGCGGCCGTCGGCATCGCCACCACGCCGGGCCACCTGGTCACCGCCGCGACCGCGGACCACGAGCGGTGGACGCATCCCGTCGTCGTCAAGCCGGTCGCCGCCGGCTCGAGCCTGGGCGTCAGCCTGGTCGCCGAGCCCGGTGCCCTGCGCCCGGCCCTCGACGCCGCACTCGCGCTCGACAGCCGGGTGCTGGTCGAGGACGTCGTCACCGCGCGCGAGATCGACGTCGCCGTGCTGCGCCGCGCGGACGGGACGCTGATGGTGCCGCCGGCCCTCGAGATCGTCGCCGACGGACTCTTCGACCACGAGCTGAAGTACGGCGGGCACGCGGACTTCCGCGTCCCCGCGCCGCTGACCGAGGTCGACGCCAAGGCGCTCGAGGACGCGGCGGTCGCGACGTACGAGGCGCTCGGCTGCTCGGGGGTCGCGCGGGTGGACTTCTTCCTCACCGACGACGGCCCGGTGCTCAACGAGGTCAACACCGTGCCGGGCATGACCGAGCACTCCCAGGTGCCGCGGATGTTCGCGGCCGCCGGGATGTCGTACGCCGAGCTGCTCGACGAGCTCGTCCGCGGCGCCCACCGGTGAGCGGGCGGATCGACGGTCTCGACCTGCTGCGTGGGATCGCCGTCGGGCTGGTGATGCTCCGGCACGCGCTGCCCGACGTCTTCCCGGGCGCGGGCGTGGTCGGCGTGGTGATGTTCTTCGCGCTGTCGGGCTACCTGATCACCGGCGTGCTGGAGAAGCGGCCCCGCCTCGGCAACTTCTACGCCCGCCGCGCCTGGCGGCTGGTGCCCGCGCTGCTGGTGCTGGTTGTCGGGGTCGCGCTGGTGACCCTGGTGCTCGACCCGCTCGGCGACCGCGACCGGCTCGTCAAGACCGTCGTGGTGGCGCTCACCTGGACGGCGGACCTGCCCTTCGGGCACGCGAGCGACGCGACGTACCACCTCTGGACGCTGGCCCTCGAGGAGCAGTTCTACCTGCTCTGGCCGGTCACCCTGCTGGTCCTCGGCCCTCGCCGCGGGCTCGTCCTGGCCGCGCTCGCGACCGGGCTGGCCTGCCTGCTGACCACGTGGTGGCTCGCCGAGGACCCCGACCTCGCCTACTCGCTGCCGACCAGCTGGGCCCTCTGCTTCGTCGTCGGCGCGGCCGCGCGCGTGCACCGCGACCGGATCCGGCCACCCGGCTGGCTGGCACCCGTGGCGCTGTCGGCGCTGGCCGTGCTCAGCATGGTTCCATTGCGGGGTCACACCCTCACCTACCTGGCAGGAGGACCGGCCATCGCTGTGCTCACCGCGGCCCTGGTCCTCTCCTGGCGCACCTGGACCACCGTCACCCAGCCGGCGCTCCGCGCGCTGGTGTGGCTCGGCACGGTCTCCTACGCGGCGTACCTCTGGAACTACCCGCTCACCCTCTGGCTGCGCCCGCACGCCGGGCTCGCCGTCGTGCTGACCCTGGTCGCCGCAGCCCTGTCCTGGCGGTACGTCGAGGCGCCGCTCCAGCGCCGTCGAGTGGCGGTCGCGGCATGAGGTGGCAGCGGTGGGCTCCGGACGTCGCCCTCGGCGCGGTGGTCACGTTCTTCGGGCTGGTCGAGGTCTTCGGCACCCGGTTCTACGACCTGACCGGCGAGCGACAGGCGCTCTTCCTCGTCGCGGTCGGCATGGGCGTCGCGGCGGCCTGCGCGCGGCACGCCCCGGCGGTCGCCCTGGGGGTGGTCTGGGCGGTCTGCGCGCTGCAGGTCGCCAACGGCACGACCGTGATGCTCACCCAGATCAGCGTCGCGATCGTCGGCTTCGGCACCGCCCGGTGGGGCCGGCCCGCCACGGTGGTCGCCAGCGGCCTGTCGATCCCGCTCGCCGCGGTGGCGGCCGTGTGGTTCCTCGACCAGGGCTACTCCATCCGAGCGCTCGAGCTCGGCGAAATCTCGCGGATGATCGACGACGCCTACCAGTACGGCGACACCTGGCAGATCGGTGCCGGCCTGGTCGGGTTCGCGATCCTCGCGATCCCGTGGCTGGCCGGGCTGGCCTTCCGCTACTCCGACCGGGCCCGGCAGTCGCAGGTCTCGCAGGTCGAGGCCGAGGCCGAGCGCGACCAGGCGGAGGAGATCGCCCGGCTGCGCGAGGACCAGGCCCGCCTGGCCCGCGACGTGCACGACGTCGTCGGCCACTCTCTCGCCGTGATCCTGGCGCAGGCCGAGTCCGCGCAGTACCTCGACGAGGTCGACACCCAGGGCCTGAAACGGACCATGAACAACATCGCCACCTCCGCCCGCACCTCGCTCGACGACGTGCGACAGGTGCTCGCGTCGACGAGCGGCACGGCGGCGCCGCGCGCCGGCAAGGTCGACCTCGACGGCCTCGTGGAGGGCGTCCGGGCGAGCGGGCACGAGGTGGTGTCGACCGAGGTGGGTGTGCCCCAGCCGATGCCGCCGGAGCTCGAGGTGGTCGCCTTCCGGGTGCTCCAGGAGATGCTCACCAACGCGATCAAGCACGGACCACGCGACCGTCCGGTGCGGGTCGAGCGGCACTGGGAGGGCGACCTGCGGATCGAGGTCCAGAACGCGCTCGACTCGGTCAGCGACGAGACGCAGCCGCTGGCGGTGGTCGTCGACCCTGCCCATTCCGGCGAGCCCAGCCCGGGTGGTCAGGGCATCGACGGCATGCGTCGTCGCCTCGACTCCGTCGGCGGGCGCCTCGACGTACGCCGGCGGCTCGACCCGCCGACCTTCACCGCGACCGCGTGGGTCCCGGTGCGCGCCCGATGACCATCCAGGTCCTGCTGGTGGACGACCAGGAGCTGTTCCGCGAGGGCGTGCGGGTGATCGTCGACGCCCAGGAGGGCATGGAGGTCGTCGGCACCGCGGCGGACGGGCTCGAGGCGGTGAGCCTCGTCGACGAGCTCTCCCCCGACGTCGTGCTGATGGACATCCGGATGCCGGAGATGGACGGCGTCGAGGCGACCCGCCAGATCTTCCTGCCCGAGCGCAGCTCCCGGCGTGCGAAGCCGGTGCGGGTGGTCGTGCTGACCACCTTCAACCTCGACGACCGGGCCGCGACCGCGATCCGCTACGGCGCCAGCGGGTTCCTCCTCAAGGGCACCACGCCGGTGATGCTGGCCGACGCGATCCGCACCGTGCACTCCGGCAACGCGGTGCTCGCGCCGACGGACCTCTCGACCCTGCTGGAGGGGCAGTTCCGCGGCCAGGCGCCCACCCCGCCGGCGTACCTCGGGCTGACCGACAAGGAGCGCGAGGTCTTCGCGGCCGTCGCGAAGGGGCGGTCAAACACCGAGATCGCCGGCCAGATCTTCGCCAGCGAGTCGACCGTGAAGACCCATGTCGGAGCCATCCTGCGCAAGCTCGGCCTGCGCGACCGCGTGCAGATCGTGGTCTTCGCCCACGAGCACGGCCTCGTCTGAGACGCCGAGTCGCGACTTCTGGTCACCCGAGTCGTGAGTTCTGGTCACCTCGAGGTGACCAGAAGTCCGGAATGGAGTGACCAGAAGTCACGACTCGGCCGTTCTCAGGAGACGAGCTTCTCCAGCAGGTGCTCGAGCTGGCGGGCCGGGTCGGTGGTGGTGCCGCCGTGCACCGGGCCGGGCTGGAGGACGGTGCTGCGCGGCGCCTTGACGAAGCCGAAGCGCTGGCTGATCGGCGCCGTCGCGGCCGCTCCCCCGCGCTCGTCGCCCGCACAGACCCCCTCGACGAAGGCGAGCGCCTCGCAGACCTGGTCGAGGTCGAGCGTCGGGTCGAACGCAGCCAGCCGGTCCCGGTCGACGTGCCAGGCGACGTCGAGGAAGTCGGTGGCGTGGCAGTAGACGACGACGCCCACGTTGACGAACTCCTCGCGGTCCACGCGCGGGACGCAGCGGAGCACGACGTACTGGTAGGCGAGCCTGCTCGATCCGGTCATCAGGCGACCGCCTCGGCGCCGGGGAGCCACTGGCGGGTGCCGAGGCGGGCGAGCAGGAACGAGACGTACGCCGCCCGGACGGCGTCCGGCGTCTCCGCCCCGGGCACCGGCTCGAGCCACTCGTCGGGCACCTCGGCGAGCACCTCGGTGAAGACGCGCTCGTCGAGCAGCGCGCTGATCTCGGCGTCCGCCGCGGGCAGCCCGGGCGCGGCCGAGCGGAGCACGTGGTCGTCGATGCTCCACGGCTGGGCGGCGAAGCGCGCGGGGGCCCCCTCCTTCAGCAGAGCGCCGCCGCTCCACGCGTGGTGGAAGTAGAGCGACGCACCGTGGTCGATCACCCAGAGGTCGCGGTGCCAGACCAGCAGGTTGGGGTTGCGCCAGGAGCGGTCCACGTTGGCGGTGAACGCGTCCAGCCAGAGCACGCGGGCGGCGACACCGTCGCTGGCCGGCAGCTCCCCGTCGTACCCGAACGAGCCCGGCAGGAAGTCGATCCCGAGGTTGAGCCCCGCGCTGGCGTTGAGCAGGTCCTGGACCTCCTCGTCGGCCTCGTAGCGGGCGATCGCCGGGTCCAGGTCGAGCGCCACCAGGCGCGGGGTGCGCAGCCCGATCCGGCGCGCCAGCTCACCGACGACCACCTCGGCGACCAGCACCCGCAGACCCTGCCCGGCGCCGCGGAACTTGCAGACGTAGGTGCCGAGGTCGTCGCCCTCGACGATGCCCGGAAGGCTCCCGCCCTCGCGCAGCGGGGTGACGTAACGGGTCACGGCGACGGTGGGGATCACGAGGAAACCCTAGGGGACGGGATTTCGGACGAGGGTGCGCGGTTTACCTCTACCCCGGAGGGGTAGTCGGAGCCTGGGCATCCGGTGGGGGTGCCCCATCCCGGGAGGACATCCAATATGCGCGTACGCCGACACCTCGGCTCCCTGCTCATCGCCGCCCTGGCGACGACGACACTCAGCGTCGTCGGCACGGCGGGTGCGGCCTCGGCCGCGACCGTCGCCCCGACCAGGGTCGTGATGAAGCTCAGCCAGAACACCGCCGAGGCCAACGACAAGATCTCGGTCACCGGCGAGGTCCAGGGCCAGGCGTCCGACGGCAGCTGGGGGACGCTCCCCTACGGCACCGGCAGCGCCACGCTCCAGTTCCTGCCGAAGGGCAGCTCGACCTGGCGCACGATCGAGACGGACGACCAGGGCTACTCGTTCTACTTCTACTCGGTCCGGGTGACCGGTCCCGGCACGTTCCGCGTGGCCTACGGCGGCGGCACCTACGACTCGAACTACGACGGCACGCCGGAGTACCAGTTCACGGCCTCGTCGAGTGACAAGACCCCGCGGGTGACGCGAAAGCTGAGCTACAAGGAGGTGCCCGGCCGCAAGACGGGCATCCAGGGCAAGATCGCCCCGAAGGCGAAGGTGAAGATCGTCGTCCTCAAGAAGGTCGGCAAGAAGTACAAGCACTTCCGCACGCTGCACAGCGCGCGCAACGGCGCCTTCAAGGTCGTGCTGCCGGCGCCGCGTCGCGGCAAGTGGTTCTGGCGGATCAACTTCATGGGCTCGAAGGGGTTCGCGACGAGCGTCGTCTCGGGCCACACCTACAGCTACTGAGCAGGCTGGCACGCCCGACGGGTCAGGCGCTCGCGTCCTCCGCGAGCAGCCTGGCCCGTTCGGCGTCCACGTCGAAGTCCGCCGGCGGCCAGCCCAGGTCCATCCCGCGGAGCGCCGCGAGCAGCAGCTGCCCGACCGCGAGGTTGCGGAACCACTTCCGGTCGCTCGGCACGACGTGCCACGGCGCGTGCTCGGTGTGGGTGCGCTCGAGTGCCACGGCGTACGCCGCGCGGTAGTCGTCCCATCGTGCTCGCGAGTCGAGGTCGCCGGGCTCGTACTTCCAGTACTTCTCCGGGTTGTCCAGCCGGGCGAGCAGCCGCTCGCGCTGCGTGTCCTTGCTGATGTGCAGCATGCACTTGAGGACGACCGTGCCGTCCTCCACGAGCTCACGCTCGAACTCGTTGATGGCGTCGTAGCGCCGCTCGATCTCCTCAGGAGCGGCCAGCTCGTTGACCCGGGCGATCAGCACGTCCTCGTAGTGGGAGCGGTCGAAGACGCCGACGTACCCCGCCTGTGGGAGTGCCTTGCGGATGCGCCACAGGAAGTCGTGGGCCAGCTCCTCCTTCGTCGGCGCCTTGAAGGAGCTGATCCGCACGCCCTGGGGGTCGACCAGGCCGACGGTGTGCTTGAGGGTGCCGCCCTTGCCGGAGGTGTCCATGCCCTGGAGCACCAGCAGCACCCTGCGGTGGGACCCGGTGGCCCGGCCCTCGGCGAAGAGCCGCTCCTGGAGGTCGGCGAGCTCGGGGCCGAGCGCGAAGAGCTGCGCCTTGCCGTCGGACTTCTTCCCGGAGAAGCCGGGGGTCGCGTCGGTGGGGATGGCGTCGAGGTCGACGGTCCCGGACGGCAGGTGCAGCGGGTGTGCGGTCACCGGCCGATCATCCCAGCACCTGGGCCACGTCGAGGGAACAACCGACCACCGTGTCGACGGTGCCGTCCTCCTGGGGCTCGTCGAACCAGATCCCGGCGGTGAACCCGGCCTTGGCCAGCATCCGCAGCGACGCGGCGTTGCGGTGGTCGGGAGCGGCGAAGTAGGTGGTCGCGCCCGGCAGGCGGTGCCGGGTGCGCAGCATCCACGCCCACAGCACCCGCGGCCCGAGCCCACGCCCGCTCCACTCCTCGGCGAGCGCGTAGTCGACGCCGATCGCGTCGGGGTCGGGGCCGAGCAGCGCGTAGTCGGGGTAGTCGGAGATCCGGTAGTCCTGGAGGAACCCCACCGAGCGGCCGTTGACCTCGGCGACCCACATCCGGGTCGGGCTCATGCCGTCGATGCGGGGACCGTACCGGGCCTCGATCGCCTCCTCGGTCGGCTCCCCCTCGGACGCCCACCACCGACGGACGTGGTCGCTGCGCCGCCAGCGCAACAGGTCGGACAGGTCCCCGCGGGTCATCGCCCGCACCGTCACGCGTTCGTCGTGGTCGACGACGAACTCCTTCACCTCGCCCGACAGGTCCCGCGGCGCCGGCTCGGCGTGCACGCTCGCGCAGGTACGGCGGGCCGCCGCTGCCCAGGCCTCCCCCGGGCGGACGACTCCGGACAGGTCACGACCCCGGTCGTGGACGACGACGCGGACCTGGTCGTCGGTCACGGACCCGGCTTCGCCCGCTGCACCAGGGGCGGCTCCGCCGACCAGGGGAAGTCGATCCAGGCCTCGGTGTGCCTCCAGACGTACTCCGGCTTGATCACCGTCCACGGCTTCTCGTAGATCACCGCCGTACGTGCCTCGGCCACCTGGTCGGCGACGAAGTCGCGGACCACCTCGAGCGTCTTGCCGGTGTCGGCCACGTCGTCGGCGATCAGGATCCGCAGACCCGCCAGGTCGACCGCAGCCGGCGTCGGCGGCAGCATGATCGGCACGTCGAGCCGCTGGTCGACACCGGTGTAGAACTCGACGTTGACCGCCGACAGGTTCTTCACGTCGAGCGCGTAGCCGAGCCCCATCCCCAGGCCGAGACCGCCGCGGGCGATCGAGAGGACCAGGTCGGGCTCGTAGCCCGAGTCGACGACCTGCTGGGCCAGGTCCCGCACCGCGGTGCCGAACATCTCGTACGTCAGGATCTCGCGCTCCGCCACAGGAGCATTCTGTCGGGTCGGACCCGCTAGTCGTCCAGCCCCTCGCGACCCGCGTTGGACAGCTCGTCGCGGACGACGGCGAACGCCAGGCCCGAGCCGTAGCCCTTGCGGGCGAGCATCCCGACCAGGCGACGGGTCGCGACCGTGTCGTCGAAGCGCTCCAGCGAGCGCAGCTTGCGGCGCACCAGCGCGCGGGCCGCGGCCTCCTCGTCGTCGGGATCGATCTCGGCGAGCGCCTCCCGGGCGATCTCGTCGTCGACGCCCTTGCGGCGCAGCTCCTGGGCGAGCGCCCGGGTGGCCAGCCCCTTGCCCGGCTGCCGACTGGCGATCCACGCACGCGCGAACGCCTCGTCGTCGACCAGCCCGACCTCCTCGAACCGGTCGAGCAGCCGGGTCGCGATCTCGGTCGGGACGTTCTTGGCCGCAAGCTTGTCCGCGAGCTCCTTGCGGGTGCGTGCCTGGCCGGTCAGCTGGTCGAGCAGGATCTTGCGCGCGACCGCCTCCGGATCGGCGTCCGGGACCTGGGCCTTGGTGTCCTCGGGCGGCGGCGCGGCCGGGGTGGCGCCCGGACCCGACGTACGTCGTGTCCACGCGTCCACCCCGACCGAGACGTCGCCGGCCCAGTCGGGGGGCGGCCGATTCTCCTCGAAAGTCATCGGTCGGCTTCCCTTCACGGGTCTGAGGGGTCTCGATACGCCACTCGCGGCTTCGTTCCTCAGCCGCGCGGCGACTCGACCTGGCTCCCGGTCTCCGGCCCGCGCGAGCGCGGGCCGGAGGGAGCTCAGAACGAGTCGACGCCGATCGGCTCGTCGGAGAGCGGGGCCTCCTGGTCGACCTGCGGGCCGACGCCGAGCTTCTCGAGGATCTTCTTCTCCAGCTCGTTGGCCAGGTCGGGGTTGTCCTTGAGGAACTTGCGGGAGTTCTCCTTGCCCTGGCCGAGCTGGTCGCCCTCGTAGGTGTACCAGGCGCCCGCCTTGCGGACGAGGCCCGCCTCGACCCCGACGTCGATCAGGCCGCCCTCGCGGCTGATCCCCTTGCCGTACATGATGTCGAACTCCGCCTGCTTGAACGGCGGGGCGACCTTGTTCTTGACGACCTTGACCCGGGTCCGGTTGCCGACCATGTCGGTGCCGTCCTTGAGCGTCTCGATGCGGCGCACGTCGAGGCGGACCGAGGAGTAGAACTTCAGCGCGCGACCACCGGTCGTGGTCTCGGGCGAGCCGAACATCACGCCGATCTTCTCGCGCAGCTGGTTGATGAAGATCGCGGTGGTGCCGGAGTTGTTGAGGGCACCGGTCATCTTGCGCAGCGCCTGGCTCATCAGGCGGGCCTGGAGGCCGACGTGACTGTCACCCATCTCGCCCTCGATCTCCGCGCGCGGCACCAGGGCCGCCACCGAGTCGATGACGATCAGGTCGAGGGCACCGGAGCGGACCAGCATGTCCGCGATCTCCAGCGCCTGCTCACCCGAGTCGGGCTGGGAGACCAGCAGGGCGTCGGTGTCGACGCCGAGGGCCTTCGCGTACTCGGGGTCCAGGGCGTGCTCGGCGTCGATGAACGCCACGATGCCGCCGGCCGCCTGGGCGTTGGCCACCGCGTGCAGGGCGACCGTCGTCTTGCCGGAGGACTCCGGGCCGTAGATCTCGACCACCCGGCCGCGAGGCAGGCCGCCGAGGCCCAGCGCGACGTCGAGCGCGATGGATCCGGTCGGGATGATCTCCAGCGGGGCGCGGGTCTCGTCGCCGAGGCGCATCACCGAGCCCTTGCCGAACTGACGCTCGATGTTGGCGAGTGCGGCGTCCAGCGCCTTGTCGCGGTCTCCACCAGCCATGGTGTGTGTCCTTGTCTCTCGTCGGGTGTCAGGCACGTCTGCGACGCTAGAGCGAGCCACCGACAGCGCCTGATCAGCGCTGACACCGCTGTGGAGAACCTCGTCCGCGTCGTGCCTGTGGACACAACCTAGCCCGAACACCTGTTCGACAGGCATACGTCGACCGGCGTGTCGCGTCAGGCCGGCAGGCGCACCAGGAACCGGCAGCCGGCGGGCACCGGCTCGCCGACGTTCTCGACCCGCACGATGCCCTGGTGGGCCTCGACGATCCCCTTGACGATCGCCAGCCCGAGGCCGGCGCCGCGCGCGCCGAGCGCCCCGAGGGCGGGCTCCGGCGTGCGCGCCGACTCCCCGCGCCAGGCCAGGTCGAAGACCCGCACCATGTCCTCCTCGGAGAGGCCGCCGCACTCGTCGCTGACGCTCAGCTCGACGCCGTCGGGCAGCGCGCGGCCGCGGATCTCGACGACGCCGTCGGCGGGCGTGTGCCGGATCGCGTTCATGATCAGGTTGGTCATCACCCGCGACATCCCGGCCGCGTCGGCGGTGAGGACGATGCCGTCCTCGACGCTGCCGCCGAGCCGCACGCTGCGGGCCCGGGCCACCGGGTCGGCACCGGCGATCGCCTCGCTCACCAGGTCGCGCAGCATCACGGGCTCCGGGGTGATCCGCAGGACGCCGGCGTGGATGCGGGAGAGCTCGAAGAGGTCGTCGACCATCCGGACCATCCGGTCCACCTCGGCCCGGATCTGCCGGTGGTAGCGCTCCGGGTCGACCGCCATCCCGTCCTCGAGCGCCTCGGTCATCGCGAGCATCCCGGCCAGAGGGGTGCGCAGGTCGTGGGAGACCCACGAGATCAGCTCGCGGCGCGCCTCCTCGAGACGCGCCTCGCGCAGCCGCGACTCCTCGAGCCGCTCGCTGGTGCGGGCCAGCTCCTCCGAGAGCGCCTGCAGCTCGCTCGGCCCGCGGCTGACCGCGACATACGACCCGTGCGCGTCGAGCCGTCGCGCGTCCTCGCGCAGCGCCTCGGACCAGCGCGAGATCGCGACGCCGACGGCGATCGCCACCATGAGGGACACGAAGCCCGCGACGCCCGCGACGAGGGCGATCACGCGCCAGTCGTGGGCGGAGATGAACATCAGCCGCGCCGCGGCGACCACGCCGAGCAGCACGGAGCCGATCGAGACGACGACGATCAGGCCGAGCTGCCAGCGGATCGACAGGTGCCGCAGCAGCCAGGCCCCGACGAGCCCGACGAGGCCCACGCCCATCGCGCACAGCGCGGCGACCGCCACGACCTGTGCCTGGTCGCTCGTCATGAGGCAGCCTCCCACCGGTAGCCGACGCCCCAGACCGTCTGGAGCCGTTCGGGGCGCGTCGGATCGCGCTCGACCTTCTCGCGGAGCCGTCGTACGTGCACCGTCACCGTGGAGTGGTCGCCGATGGACCAGCCCCACACGTGGTGGAGCAGCTCCTCGCGCGAGAAGGCGGTACCCGGGTGTGCGAGCAGGAAACGGAGCAGGTCGTACTCCCGCACGGTCAGCGCCAGAGCCGCGCCGCTGCGAGTGGCGACGTGCGCGGCCTCGTCGACCACCAGGTCGCCGTCGACCAACCGCCGAGGTGCCGGGGCGGAGCCAGTACGCCGCAGCACGGAGTCGACGCGCAGGGCCAGCTCACGAGGGCTGAACGGCTTGGTGACGTAGTCGTCGGCACCGGTCTCGAGGCCCACCACCCGGTCGGTCTCCTCCCCCAGCGCGGTCAGCATGATCACGGGTACGTCGGTGGTCGTGCGCAGCTGTCGGCACACCTCCAGCCCGTCGATGCCGGGCAGCATCAGGTCGAGGACGACGAGGTCGCAGGGCGCGTCCCGCATCGTGGCCAGCGCGGTCTCCCCGTCGGCGGCCTCCACCACGTCGTGGTCGTGGGCGCGCAGGTAGGAGACCACCACCTCACGCACGGTGTGGTCGTCGTCGACCACCAGGACCCGCGCCATCGACACCTCCCTCGTCGCCGTCACCTCTGCGAGAGCGTAGGACCGAGGCCACGACCACGGCCACGAGGACCACCGCGGCGAGCACCAGCCAGCCAGCCGTGTAGTGGCGGTCGAGCAGGGTCGCGTTGTCGGGCCGGGCTCCGAACCGTCCGAGCACCGGTACGGCGAGCAGGGTCACCGAGCCGAGCACGACCAGGCCGACCACCGCCGGACCGCGCACCGCGCGCGGCAGCAGCGGCACCAGCACGGCCCCGAGCACCAGCGTGAACAGCGCGAGCACGCCGTCGTGCAGCACGACCCCGGCAACCAGCCAGACGGCCGCGTTGGTCAGCTGGTCGAGGTCCTGGCGGCTGAGCAGCAGCCACGCGCCGAAGACACCGACGACGACACCGATCACTCCCAGCAGGATCCGCACGATCCTCATGTCGTCACCTCCAGCCGGGCGACCCACTTGGTCTGGAGCACGCCGGGCCGGTTGGGCGCGATCAGCCGCGCCGGGTAGCCGTGGTCGAGCGCCAGCGGCTCGCCGTTCAGCGCGAGCGCCAGCAGGGTGCGGTCGTCGTCGGCGAAGTTCCCCTGGAGCACCGTGTGCTTGTAGGGGCCGGACTCCTGGAGCGACAGCACCTGCACCTCGCTGCCCTTCGGGGCGTCGACGAGGTCGAGCAGGGTGCGCACCCGGACCCCGGTCCAGTCGCCGCTGGCGCTCCAGCCCTCGACGCACGCGATCGGCAGGGTCTCGGTCGTCTGTTCCATCGCGAGCAGCTCGTCGCGGGTCATCGAGACCTCCTGCTCGCCGTACGCCACGGTGAAGCGGTACGCCGCGCTGGTGGCCGCCGGCGCGACCTTGGCGGCGGCTGCGGACTTGTTGATCGGGACGTCCTGCGGGCCGTCGCCGGAGCGCACGCCGAGGACGGAGACCTTGCGCAGCAGCGGCACCGTGCTGCCGGCGGTGACCAGGACGGCGACGCCCGCCGCCAGCCAGGTCGTGCGCAGCAGGCCGCGCCGCGAGATCGGACCCGGCTCGGTGGCGCTCGGCCGGTCGTACGTCGTGTCCTCGACGTCGCTGGTCAGGGCGCCGCGGATGATCGGCAGCTTCACCGCGATGTGCACGACCAGCGCGCCGATGGTGATCCAGGCGATCGCGTAGTGGGTGCTGCGGAAGGAGAAGCTCCAGGGATACCACTGGGCGGAGTTCGCGAGCCCGGACGCCAGCTGGAAGATCGCGCCGGCGACGAGGACGGCGATCGAGCCGCGCTCGAGCACCTCGAGGAGGAGCTTGCGCACGTCGCGCGGCGGCCGGATGAAGAGCCGCGGGTAGACCGACCAGAGCTTGACCAGGAGCAGCGGGACCGCCGCCGTACCGGTGATGACGTGGAGCCCCTGGGTGACCCGGTAGCCCCACGACGGGCTGGTGGGGAACGGGATCGGCTGCGAGACGTTCTGGGAGTAGTGGCTGATCAGCCCCGTGGCGAAGCAGATGCCGAAGCAGATGCCGAGCCACGTGCCGACCCGGGCGGTGACCGCGGCGCTGCGCAGCCGCGAGCGGAAGTCCGAGTCCTCCGGGATCTTGACCGGCGGGGTCTTCATGCCGCTTCCTCGAGCACGGCGCACCAGCGCTCTCCGCACTGCAGGCGCTCGACGACGACGAGACCCGCCTGCGCGGCGATCTCGTCGATGTCCTCGATGCCGACGACCGACCAGCGGATGACCTGCTGCTCGACCCCGCACTCCAGGCGGGCCCAGCCGTCGGTGTGCGGCGTCCCGGGCGCCGCCAGCTCGGCGACCACCCGGCCACGGGGGTCGAGGACCTCGCGCAGCCGTTGCAGGAGGGCGACCGGGTCGCCCCCGATCCCGACGTTGCCGTCGGCGAGCAGGGCGGTCTCCCATCGCCCCTCGCCCGGCAGCGTGTCGAAGACGTCGCGGCGCAGCGCGGCGCCGCCGCGACCACGGGTCAGTCCGACGGCGCCGCTGACGACGTCGATGCCGAGCACCACGCCGCCGCGCTCGGCGAGCGCAGCGGTCAGCCGGCCCGGGCCACACCCGACGTCGAGCGTCGGGCCGGTGCACCGGGCGAGGATCTCGTGGTCGTCGGCGTCGGCGGGCCGGTCCCACTCGTCGAGGCGGAGCCGAACGGTCGGCAGGTCGATGCTCATGCGGGGCGGGCCTCTCTCCAGGCGCGGGCGAACTCCCCCGCGGCGGCCTCGGCGGCGACCGCCTCGGCGTCCTCGACGGTGTCGACGTCGCGCAGGGTCGCCGTCACTGCGACGTCGAGGCCCTCGCCCACGAGCGCCGCGCGGGTGTCGTCGTACGTCGTGGGCGTCGACATCGGTACGTCGTGCAGCGAGCGCGCCGCGGTCGGACGGCGGAGCGCGAGGACCCACCAGCCGCCGTCCTCCGCGGGCCCGAGCACCGCGTCGTGGAGCTCGGCGGCGGCCGCGACCTCGGTCAGCAGGGCGGGCGTGACCTGCGGCGTGTCCATGCCGACCTGGACCACGGGTCCGCCGGGCGGGACGTCGAGGTGGGCGTTCGCGAGCCGCTCGGCGAAGGTGCTCCCTCGCTGCCGGGCGACCGACCAGCCGTCGACGGCGCGGGTCAGCTCGTCGCCGCGCACGGCGTCGGCGAAGTCGCCCTCGATCGAGAGCAGGCAGGCGTCCGGGCCGAAGGCGGCGCGGCACGCGGCCATGGTGTCGAGGAGCGCGGCGGCGGCGATCTCGGCCGCCGACGCCATTCCGATCTCGGCCCCGAGGCGGGTCTTCACGCGCCCGGCGATCGGAGCCTTGGCGACGACAAGCACTCGCGAGTCGGTCATGTCAGCACCTTCCAGAAGTCGCGGGCGGCGCGGACGGTGCCCCGCACCGAACCCGAGACCTTCGAGCGGGTGCCGACCGCGCGCGGCCGGTAGGAGACGTCTCGCTCGGCGAACCGCCACCCCGCGGTGGTCGCCTTCTGCAGCAGCTCCACCGGGTAGCCGAACCGTCGGTCGCGGACGTCCAGTGCCAGGAGTTCGTCGCGACGGCAGATCCGGATGGGTGCGATGTCGTGCGCGGCCATCCCGATCCGGCGGCGCAGCCACCACACGATCAGGCCGTTGCCCAGCCGGGCGTGCCACGGCCAGACCGCGCGGGAGACGGGCCTGCGACGGCCGACGGCGAGGTCGGCGCGACCGGACCGGACGTCGTCGAGCATCGGCAGCAGCTCCGCCGGGTCGAACGAGTCGTCGCCGTCCATGAACGCGACGTAGTCCCGCGTCGCCGCGAGCAGGCCGGCGTGCACGGCCGCGCCGTACCCGGGCCGGTCCTCGGTCACCACGGTCGCGCCGAGACCGCGTGCGACGTCGGCGGTGCCGTCGGTCGAGCCGTTGTCCGCGACGATCACCGCGAACTCCGCCGGGACGGCGGGCAGCAGGGTCCGGAGCGCTGCGGCCTCGTCCCGGCACGGGAGCACGAGGTCGCAGACGGGTTCCATGACCTGAAGGTTGACAGGTTGTCGCTCCGGCAAACTCCAGGAGAACTTACGAAGCCGTGACGTCCACCGTCCGGCCTGGGTCCACCCCCTAGGGTCGGGACCATGCCGACGACGCGAGCGCGCGCGCCCTGGGTGGGCTTGGCGGCCGCGCTGGTGCTCGTGGCGGTCGCGTTCGCCCTGCCGCCGCTCCTCGACTGGGAGGTGTGGGCGCGCGCGCCACGCAGCCTGCACACGGGCGAGCTGCCGCCGCTGCACGGCTACTGGGACCCGAAGCTCTTCGGTGCCGGCACGCTGCCCGCGATCGCGATCGCGCTGCTCGGCTGGAGGTACGCCGTCGACCTCGCGGAGCGGCTGTCCTGGGGGCGGCTCCTCGCGACGTCGTACGTCGTCGGCCTGGCCTGGCTGCTCGCTCTCGCACTGGTCGACGGCAGCGACGGCATCTCGCGCGTGCTCGGAGACAAGTACGAGTACCTCCGCAGCGCCCGCGAGGTGACGAACCTCCACACGTTGCTGTCGACGTACGCCGACCGGATCCCCTACTCGGCGCCGGACAACTGGCCGACCCACCCGGCCGGACACCCGCCGGGCGCGCTGCTCTTCTTCGTGGGGCTGGTGAAGGTCGGCCTCGGCGGCGACCTCGCCGCCGGACTCGTGGTGACGGGAATCGCGGCGGCCACCGCGGTGGCCGTGCTCGTGACGCTGCGGGCACTGGGTGCCGAGACGGTGGCCCGCCGGGCGGCGCCGTTCCTCGTGCTGACCCCTGCCGCGGTCTTCATGGCGGTGTCGGCGGACGCGGTCTTCGCGGCGGTCGCCGCGTGGGGCCTGGCCTGCCTCGCGATCGGCGCGACCTCCGCGTCGCGTGGCCGGCTCGTCGCGTGGTCCGCGCTGGCGGGGCTGCTGCTGGGCGCCGGCGTGATGATGTCCTACGGCCTGCCGCTGGTGGGCCTGCTCGCCGTCGCGGTGCTCGTGCTCGCGCGGTCGTGGCTGCCGCTGCCGGTGGCCGCGGGCGCGGCGCTGGTCGTGGTGCTGGCGTTCGCCGCAGGTGGCTTCTCGTGGTGGTCGGCCTACCCCGTCCTCAACGACCGCTACTGGGACGGCATCGCCGCGGACCGGCCCGCGGCGTACTGGATGTGGGGCAACCTGGCCGCCCTCGTCGTCTGCGCGGGACCACTGCTGGGCGCCGGCCTGGCGCAGGTCGTCGCCCTGCGCCGGCGCGCGGACCGCGTGGTGCTGTGGCTCGTCGGCGCCGCAGCCCTGGCGATCGCTCTCGCCGACCTGTCCCGGATGAGCAAGGCCGAGGTGGAGCGGATCTGGCTGCCCTTCGTGCCGTGGCTGCTCGTCTCGACTGCCCTGCTGCCGGAGCGCTGGCGACGCTGGGGCATGCTCGTGCAGGTGGTCAGCGCCCTGCTCGTGCAGCAGCTGCTCTACACGAGCTGGTGATCACGCTCTCAGGGGTGCGGTCGCGAACTCGCGCAGCCCGTCGGCGGGCCGGACCGACGCCGCGAAGCCGAGCTCGGCGCGCGCCTTCTCCGGCGAGGCCACGATGTGCCGGACGTCGCCGAGGCGGTAGCCGCCCGTGACCTCCGGCGCGATGCCGGCGGCCGTGCCGGCGCCGACCATCTCGGCGACCCGGAGGATCGGGACCGGCTCGCCGGAGGCGACGTTGTAGGCGTCGTACCTCCCCGCGTCCGAGGCGACGACCGACTCCAGCGCCGCCACGTTGGCACGCGCGACGTCGGCGACGTGCACGAAGTCGCGCATCTGCCCGCCGTCCTCGAAGACCCGCGGCGCCTCGCCCCGCTCCAGCGAGGAGCGGAACATCGCCGCCACCCCGGAGTACGGCGTGTCCCGGGGCATGCCGGGGCCGTAGACGTTGTGGTACCTCAGCGCGACGGCCGAGGCGTCCGCCTGGCGCACCCAGGCGTAGGCGTAGTGCTCCTGCGCGACCTTGCTGGCGGCGTACGACGAGCGCGGGTCGAGCCGCGCGCTCTCGTCGACGAGCGACCAGCCGAGGACGGCACCGCAGACCGGGCAGTGGTTCTCGAAGTCGCCGCCCTCGAGGGCGGCGACGGCCCGCGGCGGCGGGGCCTGGTCGCCGTGCTCGGCGCAGGTGTAGCGGCCCTCGCCGTAGACGACCATCGAGGAGGCGAGCACCAGGCGGCCGACGCCGGCCTCGTGCATCGCGGCCAGCAGCACGGCCGTGCCGAGGTCGTTGTGGCCGGCGTAGTCGGGCAGGTCACCGACCTTCACACCGGCCCCGACCACGGCGGCCTGGTGGCAGACCGCGTCGACGCCGTCGAGCAGGTGGGTCCACGAGCCCGCGTCGCGGACGTCGAGCTGGTGGGTGCCGTCGGGCGCCGAGGACGAGCCGTGCGCCATCGGCAGCATCAGGTCGACCCGGACCACCTCGTGGCCGTCGCCCTCGAGCGCCGCGCCGATCGCCGTACCGATGAAGCCGGCGGAGCCGGTCAGGAGGACCTTCACGACGGCACGTCGTAGGTCAGGTCGATGCCGTCGGCCCACGTGGAGCACGAGCAGCCGTCGGGGTCGGGCAGCGTCTCGATGGTCCTGGTCAGGATCCCGGTCAGCCGCTCGAGGTTGGCCTTGAAGAGCGCGAAGACCTCCTCCTGGCCGACCCCCTCGCCGCTCTCGGCGCCGGCGTCCATGTCGGTCACGAGCGCGATCGCGGCGTAGCACTGCCGCATCTCCCGGGCCAGCGCCGCCTCCGGATGGCCGGTCATGTTGATCAGCGACCAGCCGGACTCGGCATAGCTGCGCGACTCGGCGCGCGTCGAGAAGCGTGGGCCCTCGATGACGACCATCGCTCCCCCGGACGTGATGACCGGGTCGGCGGCGGTGACGGCCGCGGAGAGCCGGTCGCAGTAGGGGTCGCCGAAGGGCAGGTGCACCGCGCCGGTCTCGACGTACGACGGGATCCGGCGGTAGGTGCGGTCGACGAGCTGGTCGGGCACCACGATGTCGCCGGGCGCGACCTCGGGTCGCAGGCCGCCGACGGCGCACGGCGCCAGCACCTGGCGTACGCCGAGCGAGCGCAGCGCCCAGAGGTTGGCGCGGTAGGGGATCGCGTGCGGCGGGAAGTCGTGGTGCAGCCCGTGCCGCGGCAGGAACGCCACCGACCGTCCGGCGACCGTGCCGACGGCGATCGGGGCCGAGGGCGCGCCGTACGGCGTCTCGACGGTGTGCTCCTCGTACTCGTCGAGGAAGGCGTAGAAACCCGTGCCGCCGATCACGGCCACGTCAGCAACAGTCATGGGCTCACCCTGTCAGCCGCGGTCAAGCCCGTCGTGGTGGCACGGGCGCCGAACCCGGCGATGGCGACCAGCGCGACCAGGCCGATCGAGCAGAGGGTGAGCGCGGGGTAGCCCCACGCGTCGACGACCAGTCCGGCGAGGCCGCCGGCGGCGGCCGCGGTCAGCCCCATCACCAGGTCGCTGGCGCCCTGCACGTCGGTCCGTGCCTCGAGCGGTGCGTGCTGGGCGATCAGGGTCGAGGCCGACACGGTCGCGAACGACCAGCCGAGGCCGAGCAGGAAGAGCCCGGCGAAGATCTGCCAGGAGCTGCCCTCGGGCGAGCGCGCGCAGAGCACCATCGCGGCCAGGAGCAGCACGGCTCCGGTGACCAGGGTGACCGGCCGTCCGTAGCGGTCGGCCAGGAACCCGACGACCGGCGAGAAGGCGAACATGCCGAGCACGTGCAGGCTGATCACCAGCCCGATCACCTCGAGCTCGGCGTGCCCGTGCTCCATGTGCAGCGGCGTCATGATCATCACGCCGACCATCGCCGCGTGGGCGCAGGCCATCCCGAGCATCGCGAAGAAGAGCACCGGACGCTCGCGTGCGGCCACGATCGCGCGTGCCCAGGCGGTGCCGGTCGGCGGCGTCTCGGCGACGCCGGCGACCTCGCGGGCGAGCAGCAGCGGGTCGGGTCGGAGCATGACGCCGACGACGACGGCGGCGACGACCATGCCGATCGCGCCGAGGGCGAACGGACCGGTCAGCTCGGGGATGCCGAGCACGTCGGCCAGCCAGCCCGCCGGCCCCGTGAGGTTGGGCCCGAGGACCGCGCCGATCGTGGTCGCCCACACGACCGTCGAGAGCGCCCGGCCCTTGTGGGCGTCCTCCGCGAGGTCGGTGGCGGCGTACCGCGCACTGTTGTTGGCGGCCGTCGTCGAGCCGAGCAGCAGCGCGCCGACGAGGAGCAGCGGCATCGAGCCGACCACCCCGGCGAGCACGGCAAGGACCGCTCCGGTGGCGCCGAGCAGGTAGCCGGTCACCAGGCCGATCCGGCGCCCGCGGTGCGACATCAGCCGGGCCAGGAGGTACGCCGCGAACGCGGTCCCCAGCACCTGGGCGGTCTGCGCGAACCCGGCCTGGCTCTCGGAGCCCGACAGATCGCGGGCCAGCAGCGAGGCGGTCGCGATGCCGATGGTGATGCCCAGGGCGCCGACCGCCTGGACGACGACGAGGGTCCGGATCGTGTGCCGCTGGACCGCGGCGAGGTCGCTCATTTCTGGGAGGCAGGCAGGTCGAGGGTGCGCCAGACCGCGAGCCAGACCTCCTTGGGCGGGACCCCGGCGTCGATGGCCTCCTGGGCCGTGCGACCGTCGAGCTCGCGCATCACGAAGCTGCCCGCCCACGACCGCGCGTACGACGGTCCGAGCGCCTGCTCCATCCGCACCCAGAACTCGGTGTGTCTCACGCGCGGACCGCCCGCACCTCGAGCCAGGGCTGGCCGGTCTGCTCACCGAGCCGGGTCTCCAGCGACGTGACCCGCCAGCCGGCGCCGTCCAGCACCGCCCGCAGCGGGTCGGCGCGCCAATAGACGAACTGCCGCGGCGCCGCGACGTGGCCGTGCGTCGAGGTCGACTCCCCGTCGCCCTCCTTCAGCGAGAGCGCGAGGACGCCGCCCGGCCGGACCGCTGAGGCCAGGCGCGACAGCACGGTCGGCAGGTCAGCCCGCGCGACGTGGAGCAGGCAGGCCGCCGCCCACACCCCGTCGTACGGCGTGCCCGGTCGCGCGGGGTCGTCGAGGTCGTCGGTGAGCGGGTCGAGGACGTCGGCGTCGTGGCCCGTCTCGCGCAGCAGCTCGACGAACCCGGGCGTGATGTCGGTGCGGCGGACGCTGAGCCCGGCCGCCTCCAGCTCGGCGGCGTCGCGGCCCGGTCCGCTGCCGACCTCGAGCACCCGGCCGCCGGCGCCGACCTCGGCGACGAACGAGCTGACCTGGTCGGTGACCCAGGCCGGCGTCGCCGGGATGCCGTCGCGGTAGGCCGCCGCGTGCGCGTCGTAGGCCTCGACGGTCGCGCGGGCGGCCGCGGCGCGCACGTCCCACGCGTGGTGGACGATGTCGTGCAGGTGGTAGAGCCCGATGCTCTCGACCGTGAACTCGCTGCCGTTGCTGCGGAACCCGCGCCTCCCCCAGGCGCCGGGAGGCACGGACTCGTAGCGCTCGGCCACGGACTCGGCGGCGTCGAGCAGCTCGGTCGCGACGGTCGCCGGGTCCTGCTCGGCGTACCTCTCGGCGAGGGCGGTCTCGTCCTGGTCCCAGTTGGCGAAGGTCGGGTCGTCCTGGTCGAGCATCAGCCCGACCCGCAGGTCGAAGATCCGGTGCACGTCGCGGACGTGGCAGGCGTACTCGAGCGGCGACCAGGTCGTCGGCTCCGGGCGCGCCGCGGCGTCATCGAGGGTGAGGACGGCCTCCCAGGTCGTCGCGTTGTCGCGGACCACGCTCGGGATCCGGTCGACGGTGACCGTCGCCGCCTCGAACCCGCACTCGGGACACGGCTGGTCGAGGACCCAGGTCCAGTCCTTGGTGTCCGGCTCGATCGTCATGGCGCCCATCCTTCCAGCCGGGTCCGACGGTCCGCGCGCGAGTTCCGGCCAGCGTCCGCGAAGATGGCGCCATGCTCGTCCGCCCCGCCACGGAGACCGACCTGCCCGCGATCGCGGCCATCTACGACGTCGAGGTCCGCACCGGCATCTCGACCTTCGCGACCGAGCCGCCGGGGCTCGACTACTGGCGCGAGCGGCTCGGCAGCACGCAGCCCGGCGACCACCTGCTGGTCGCGGACGACGGCGGGACGGTTGTCGGCTACGCCTTCTCGGGCAGCTACCGACCTCGGGCGGGCTACGCCCACACCCGCGAGACGTCCGTCTACCTCGCCGGCAGCGCCCGAGGTCGCGGGCTCGGCCGGCTCCTGTACGACGAGCTGCTCGACCGGATGCGCGTCGACGACGTACGTCTCGTGGTCGCCGTGATCGCCCTCCCCAACGACGGCAGCCAGGGCCTGCACCGGGCGTGCGGCTTCGAGCGGGTCGGCGTGCTGCACGACGTGGGCTGGAAGCTCGACCGGTGGATCGACACCGAGCTCTGGGAGCTGCGGCTGGGAGGCACGGCATAGTAGGACCGTGAGACTCGGGCTGAGGGTGACGGCCGCCGGCGCGCTCGCCGCGGTGAGCCTGTGCGCGGCCGGGTGCGACGACGGCTCCGCCACCGCCGTGGCCGGTGACGACGCCCTCACGGTGTACGCCGGCGAGCTCGGCCAGGTGCTCGTGCTCGAGAACGACGTGGGTCCGGACGGCGAACCGGTCCGCGTCTGTGACACCCGTGACGGGCGCGACGAGGGGCTCCGCTACCGCTATCTCGACGGCGCCCTGATGGTGGAGGCCGGGCTGCGGGCCGAGCCAGGCGACCACGACCTGTCCTACACGGCGTGCGCAGGGACGGCGAAGGAGCGCGCAGACGTCCGGGTGACGGTCCTGGAGCGGCCAGCCGTCACGGTCGTCCGGACCTCGCAGCCCGGACGGCTGCGCGTCACCAATCCCGCCGACGTGGCGATCCGGGTCGACTACGGGCACGTCGACGACGACAACATGGGCCCGGACGGACATCTCCGGGTCGGGCCCGGCGGGTCGAGGGAGTTCACCGTGCAGCGGCACACGATCAGGTGGACCGCCTTCGGAGGCCCGGCCGACGGCCCGAGCTTCGGCTCCGACGGCAGGGTCACCGGGATCGAGCTCCCGCCGGGGGTCGAGCCGCTCCCGGGTCCGCGCGCCCCCGGGGCGAGCTGACGGCGCCCGGGCTCAGCCTCAGCGCAGCTCGGTGAGGAACGCGTCGACGTCGTCGATGCTGAGGGTGAGCTCGCGCAGCCGGACCGGTACGCCGAGGACGCGCCCCGCGGCCGGCGGCTCGATGGTCACCCGCACCAGCGGTCCGGAGGCGGTGTTGACCAGCCAGCGGCCGCGCCAGCCGTGGGCGCCGATGCTGAGACGGCGCCACGGGACCGCCGCGACGGCGGCGACCGACGCCCGCGGGACGACGGTGCGGAAGGACCAGCCGAGGGTGACCACCAGGGAGCTCGGGGTCACCTCGACGCGCGGCCAGATCAGCAGCATCGCGAAGAGCGCGCGCAGCACGGGGTTGCCTCGTGGCATCGGGTGCCGGCTCACGTGAGCAGCAGCCCGTCGAGACGGCGGCCGACGATCCTGAGGCCGATGACGCCCATGGCGACGAGGTAGACCACCGAGATCGCGGAGCCCCACGACAGTGCACCGGTGGTGAGCTCGCGGCACAGCACGACACCACGGTAGAGCGGCGTCAGCTCGACGACCCAGCGCACCACGGTCGGGTAGGCCTCGACCGGGAAGAACGTCGCGGAGAAGAGGAACATCGGGATCGTCGCCAGCGTCACCCACTCGAAGTCCTGCCACGAGCGCATCCAGGTCGTCAGCGCCATGCAGACGCCGCCGAACGCCAGGCCGATCAGGAGTGCCGCCGGCACGACCAGCAGCGCCCACCACGACGACACCAGGTCCATCGCGACCATCACCAGCAGGAAGCCGGCGGAGTAGATGCCGCCGCGCAGCAGCGACCAGGTCAGCTCGCCACGGGCGATGTCCATCGTCGTCAGCGGCGTGGCCAGCATCTGGTCGAACAGCTTGTTGTACTTGAGCTTGAAGAAGAAGTTGAAGGTGCTGTCGAGCAGCGAGCCGTTCATCGCGGACGCGGCCAGCATGCCGGGCGCGACGAACTCGGCGTACGGGATGTCCTGGCCGTTGAACTCGAAGCCGGTGATCAGCTGGCCGACGCCGACGCCGATGGAGAAGAGGTAGAAGACCGGCTCCAGGAAGCCGCTGGCGAAGATGTACCAGGCCCGACGGTAGGCGAGGTAGTTGCGGTAGACGAGGAGGCCGGTGGCCTCGCTCGGGGAGAGTGGGCGGGCGGCGGAGCGGCCGACGGCGCTGACGGTGAGGGACATCAGCCGACCATCCGCTTCGTCAGCCGGCGGACCGCCCAGAACCAGCCGAGCACGGCGAGCACCACCAGGTAGGCGACGTGCACGAGCGCGGTGCTGCCGTCGAGGGTGTCCAGGGTCAGCATCCGGGTCAGGTCGACGCCGTGCCACAGGGGCGTCGCCCTCGCCAGCGCCGCCATCCAGGGGTCGAGGTTGTCGATCGGGAAGAAGGCACCGGAGAAGAGGAAGAGCGGGATCATCCCGAGCCGGAAGACGAGCGCGAACGGGCTCTCGTCCTTGAGGCCCGCCGACAAGGCGTAGATCGGCGTCGCGAACGCGAGCCCGAGGAGGAACTGGACGAGGTAGGCGAGCACCGCTCCCCACACCGTCGCGAACACCCCGAACGGCGCCATCACCAGCGTGAACACGCCGCAGGTGAGGCCGACCCGGAACATCACGAAGCCGAGGTGTCCGAGGATCACCTCGCTCACGGTGAGCGGTGACGCCGTCATCCCGAAGTAGGTCTTGTGCCACTTGACCATGCCCATGACCGGGTAGGTGACCTCGCCGAAGACGGTCTGCATCGACTGGGCGGCGAGCAGGCCCGGGGCGATGAAGACGAGGTACGACGTCGCGCCCTCCAGCTGCGCCGGGTCGCCCTCGACGTAGTCCCCGAGCAGCACGCCCATCGCCAGCACGTAGAAGAGCGGGGTGACGAACGACGAGATCGCCGAGCCCTTCCAGGTCCGCCTGTATACGATCGCCCAGTAGTCGACGAGCCGGGCGGCGCCGGCGAACGGGTGGGACGGAACTGTGCTCCGGCTGTCGCTCATCAGTCGACCAGCGTCCGGCCGGTGAGGCGGAGGAAGACGTCCTCCAGGGTCGCGCGGCGTACCAGCGTCGCGACCGGCTCCAGGCCGCGCTCGTGCACCTTGGCGACCGTCTCCTCGCCGTCGGCGGTGTAGAGCAGCAGCCGGTCGGGCAGCACCTCGACGCGATCGGCCAGGTCGGCGACCTTGTCGGCCGCGGCCTCGTTGTCCCCGACCCCGAAGCGGAGCTCGGCGACCTCGCGGGTGGAGTGCTCGGCGATCAGGCTCAGCGGCGAGCCCTCGGCGACGATCAGGCCGTTGTCCATCACGACGAGGCGGTCGCAGAGCTGCTCGGCCTCGTCCATGTAGTGGGTCGTGAGGACCAGCGTCACGCCCTGCTGCTTGAGCCGGAAGAGGCGGTCCCAGACGACGTGCCGCGCCTGCGGGTCGAGCCCGGTCGTCGGCTCGTCGAGGAGCAGGATCTCGGGGCGGTTGATCAGGCTGCGCGCGATCGTCAGCCGTCGCTTCATGCCGCCGGAGAGGTCCTCGACCATCGAGCCGGCCTTCTCGGTCAGCTGCACGAACTCGAGGAGCTCGTCGACCCGCTCGCGGACCTCCTTGCGCGGCAGCCCGAAGTAGCGGCCGTAGACGAAGAGGTTGTCGCGCACGGTGATCTCGAGGTCGAGGGTGTCCTCCTGCGGGCAGACCCCGATCCGCGACCGGATCTGCGGGCCGTCGCTCGCCGGGTCCATGCCGAGGATTCGCAGCGTCCCACCGCTGACCGGCGACACCGCCGCCACCATCCGCATCGTGCTCGACTTGCCGGCGCCGTTGGGGCCGAGGAACCCGAACGCCTCGCCCCGCCGTACGTCGACGTCGATGCCCTTGACGGCCTCGAACTGCCCGAACGACTTGCGCAGGCCCTGGGCCAGGATCATGGAGTCCGAGGTCACGAACGACGACCCTACAAAGGTCCGCCGACATCGCTCACCTGGATATCGGCGGCCGGCGCCCTCGCGCGTGCTCCGCGTCTGCCGTTGGTGACCAAACGTGGTGTGGGAGCGCCCCAGATCTGCGGTTGGTGACCAAACGACGGCCCTAGGCTGCGACCATGACCCGCACCTCCGCCCGCTCCGGCTCCCCGTTCGAGACCTCCATCGGCTTCAGCCGCGCCGTCCGGGTGGGCAGCACCATCGCCGTGAGCGGCACGGCGCCGGTGTGGCCCGACGGCAGCGTCGACCCGGATCCGGCGGTCCAGGCCCACCGCTGCTGGGAGATCATGCTGACGGCCCTCGAGGAGCTCGGCGGCACGGTCGACGACGTCATCCGCACGCGGCAGTACGTCGTGGACGCGGCGGACGGGGACGCCGTCGGTGCCGTGCACGGCGAGGTCTTCGGCGACGTGCGCCCGGCCAGCACGATGGTCGTCGTCAAGGAGCTGCTCGACCCGCGCTGGAAGGTCGAGATGGAGCTCGACGCCGTCGTCGACTGACCGGTGGACGCCACCGCCCTCGTCCTGACGCTGCTCGCCGCGGTCGTCCACGCCGGCTGGAACCAGCTGCTCTCCGGTTCCCGCGACCCCCAAGCACGCGTGGGCGTCGCGATGCTGGTCGGGGCCGTCGCGACGGCCCCGTTCGCCCTCGTCGGCTTCCGGTGGGACCCGGCGGTGTGGCCGTACGTCGGGGCCTCCGTCGCGTTCGAGCTCGCGTACGTCGTGCTGCTGGCGGCGGCGTACCGCGTCGGGCCCATGTCCACCGTCTACCCGGTCGCCCGCGGCAGCGCCCCCGTGCTGGTCCTCGGCGTCGGCGCCCTCCTCGGCGTGCAGGTCGGGCCGCTGCCCGCGCTCGGGGCGGTCCTGGTCGTCGCCCGCATCCTGCTGGTCCGCACGCCCTCGGCCACCTCCGCCCGCGGCCTGCTGATGGCGCTGGCCGTGGGCGCCTGCATCGCCGGCTACACGCTGGTCGACGCCCACGGCGTCGACCACGCCAGCGTGCCGGCGTACCTCCTGGTGGTCCTCGGCCTCACGGCCATCGCCCAGGTCGTGGTCGCGGCGCGGGGCCGCGGGGTCGACGACCTGGTCCGGGCCGCGTTCGCCCGCGACGAGTGGTGGCGGACGGTCCTGGTCGGGCTCGGCTTCTTCCTCGCCTACGGGCTCGTCCTCCTCGCCCTGCGTACGGCGCCCGCCGGCCCGGTCGCCGCGATCCGCGAGACCAGCGTCGTCATCGCCGTGCTGATGCTGACGGTCACCGGACGGGAGCCGCTGCGCACCCGGACGCTGGTCGGCGCGGCCGTCGTCACCGCCGGCGTCGCCCTCGTCGTCCTGTGACTCAGGTGGTGGCGATGACCTCGGCCACCACCCGGCCGAGCTCCGGGCCGGCGTCCTCCTGCAGGAAGTGGCCGGCACCGGCGATGGTGACGTGCCGACGACCGCGCGCACCGGGCACCCGCTCCTGGAACACCGCGTCCCAGCCCCGGGTGGCCGGGTCGCCGTCCGAGTAGGCGGTCACGAAGGGCCGGTCGAACTCCTCGAGCGCGCGCATCGTCCGGCGCCCGATCCGCGCGCCGACGTCGTTGCGGGTCAGCGGCAGCAGCGCGATCATCTGGCGCAGCCCGGCGGTGTACTCGGCACTCGGGTACGGCGCGTCGTACGCCGCCAGCACCTCGGGGGTCGGTGGCGTCGTCGTCGCGGCGCCGACGAAGTCGCTCGGGCGCAGCACCGGCGCCCGCTGCGTGTGGAGCAGGTAGTCGACGAGCCCCTCCTCGATCACCACCCGCGACTCCCCCACCCCGTGCACCGCCCACGTGAGCCGGTCCGCCAGCGCCGGGTCGGCCGTGTGCAGGATCGTGTTCGCAGCGACCACCCGGGCGAACCGGCCCGGCTCCGCCGCCAGGACGCTGAACCCGATCGGCCCGCCCCAGTCCTGGGCGACCAGCGTGACGTCGCGGAGGTCGAGCCGGGTGACCAGGCTCCGGGTCCACTCGATGTGCCGGGCGAACGTGTAGTCGGTCGCCACCGCCGGCTTGTCGGAGCGGCCGTAGCCGATGTTGTCGGGCGCGATCACCCGGACGCCCGCCGCCACGAGCACCGGTACGACGGTCCGGTAGAGGTAGGACCAGGTCGGCTGACCGTGCAGCAGCAGCGCCACCGGCCCGTCCGCCGGACCCTCGTCCAGGTAGTGCATCCGG
Source organism: Nocardioides hankookensis (assembly GCF_042658885.1). Taxonomy (NCBI): domain Bacteria; kingdom Bacillati; phylum Actinomycetota; class Actinomycetes; order Propionibacteriales; family Nocardioidaceae; genus Nocardioides; species Nocardioides hankookensis. The sequence goes on from NZ_JBHSRJ010000008.1 coordinate 181,025, forward strand.
ACGGGGTCGAGCCCGGACGCCTCCACCTCGACGTACTGCGGCCCGAAGGGATAGCCCGGCAGTCCCACGAACCGCTCGTCCGGGGTCCGCAGCACGTCGCTCACGCGGGTCAGTGTGGCGCAACCGTGCACGATCGTCGGCCGATCGCCCGCTAGGTGCCCGACTTCGCCTTCGGCACCGGGTACGGCGTCCTGCCCTCGGCGAGGGCATCGGTGAGCTGCTGGATGCGGCGTGCACGGGTCTCCGGACGCACCGCGGTCTGGACCCGCTGCACGAACGCGAAGCGGTTGCGGCCGTCCAGCGCGGCGTAGACGTCGGTGAGGCCGCGCGTGGCCAGGGCGGCCTCGAGGTCGTCCGGCACCACTGCGGTGGCGGGGCCGTCGTACGCGGCGTCCCAGCGGCCGTCCGCCATCGCCCTCTCCACCTCGGCCACGCCGGCCGGGCGCATCCGCCCCTCGGCCGTGAGTCGCTCGATCCGCTCGCGGTTGATCTTCGACCAGACGGACCTCGCGCGCCGCGGGGTGAACCGCTGCACGTAGCAGTCGTCGTCGATCCTCCGGGCGATGCCGTCGATCCAGCCGAAGCAGAGCGCCACGTCGACGGCCGTCGTCCAGTCGATCGACGTGACTCCGGAGCCCTTCTTCGCCATCCGCACCCAGACGTGCGAGGCGGTCGACGCGTGGGCGTCGAGCCATGCCTCGAACGCCCCGTCGTCCTCGAAGAACACCGCGTCGGAGTGGTCCATCGACATGCCGGCACCCTAGCCTCGGGCACCGACACACCTGCCGCGAGACGGTGGGCGCCGGCTCAGGCCGTGAAGGCGAGGAGGTCCGCGACTCCGGCACGGATCGCGTCGTACGCCTGTCGCAGCGTCGCAGGATCGGTCGACACGCTCACCACGTCATCGGGCGAGTGGAACTCGCGGAAGTTGCCGGCGACGGAGAGCAGCGGCACGCCGTCGCCGAGCCGGTCGTGCCAGACCTGTCCCTCGCCCGGCCACTTCGCGGCGACGCCGATGTTCGCGACCGACAGGTCGTCGACCAGGTCCGGGACGGTGGCGTTCGCGGGCTGGCTGTAGGCGGCGCGGGGGCCGAGCACGCGGGAGCCGTCGGGCTGCTGGCGGGTGGCGCCGATCGCGGAGCCGAGGTGGAAGACGGCTCGGGGCTCGAGGTCGAACTCCTCGGCGAGGTACCTCCGGGCCCCGTAGTTGTACAGCTCGTGGGCCGTGTTGCCGACGAACAGCACCGGATGCTCCTGCGCGAGGTCCGTCGCCAGCTCCAGCGCGACGGCGAGCCCGGTGGCGCGCTCGGCGGCGCAGTTGAACCAACCGGTGAGCGGCGTCGTGACGACCACCGGGTCGGCGACGGGCTTCCGGGTCCCGAACCAGGCGGTGACGACCCGCGTCCGTCGCGTGGTGGTCCGTGCCGAGAACTCGACCTCGGCGCCGTACGCCGCCAGGTCGTTGGCGACCCGACCGGGGACGAGCAGGGTCGGGACGCCCGTCTTGGGGAGGTCCGGGTCGCTGTTGTAGCCGATCAGGCCGTCGTACGACGGGTTCGTCCCGAGGGCGGCGTTCGTCGCGAGCACGGCGAGCCGGGCGCCGGCGGCCTTGGCGTCGGCGAGCGCACCGAGCACTGCCGGGTCGTTGCCGTCCAGCTTGGTCGTGACCGGGCGCACGAAGTCGGCTCGGCCGGAGAAGCTGCCCTCGCCCTCGAAGTAGAGCGGCACGGTGTCGACGCGGTGCTGCCCGACCCGCACGTCCGCGTGCCAGTCGTAGAACGGGAAGTCGTAGCCCCAGCTCCCGACGCGACCACCGCGGCGCCTCAGCTCCTGCTCCAGCCACCCCAGGGCCTGCTCCTGCGAGGGCGTGCCGGTCCGGTGGACGCCGAACTGGCTGTAGCCGCGGACGGACGTGTGCAGCGACTCGTCGAGCCCGGGTTGCTGGCCATGACGCCCGGCCACCCGACCGGCACGGCCGAATGCCGGGGTCACGCCGAGAGCCACGGTGCCGGCGAGGCCCGCGGTCGCGACGACGGCGCGGCGCGAGAGCCGGCCCGTGCTTGTTCCGAGTGGAGCGGCCATGTCTTCTCCCGAGATGTCGTGACGCCCGATGATCAGTCGACTATATCGACTGTATTTGTAGGCATTCGATCGGGGCAGGATGACCCGCATGACCCTGACCACGCCGACGCTGATCACCGAGCGCCTGCGGCTGCGCCCGTTCACCGACGCGGACTCCGACGACGTCTACGCGCTGCACTCGGACGCCCACGTGCTGCGCTACTGGGACTCCCCGCCGTGGACCGACCGGGCACGGAGCGAGCAGTTCGTCGCGCGGTCTCGGGCGATGGCCGAGGAGGGCAGCGGGGCGCGGCTGGCGATCGAGCTGGGCACCGACGGGACCTTCGTGGGGTGGTGCAGCCTCAGCCGCTGGAACCCGACGTACCGGAGCGCGGCCCTGGGCTACTGCTTCGGCGAGACAGCCTGGGGCCACGGGTACGCGACGGAGGCGGCACGCGCCGTCCTCGCCTGGGCGTTCGGGACGCTCGACCTGAACCGTGTCCAGGCCGAGACCGACACCCGCAACCTCGCCTCGGCAAGAGTGCTGGAGAAGCTCGGCTTCCAGCACGAGGGGACGCTCCGCGAGGACTGCGTCGTGGACGGCGTGGTCTCGGACTCATGGGTCTACGGGCTGCTCCGGCGCGAGTGGCCGGACGGCCAGTGAAGCGCATCGTCACGATCGTCGCCGTCGCGGCCGCGCTGCTCGCCGCGGTCGTGACCTCGCTCGTCGTGCGCGGGTCCGCCGACGAGCCGGCTACCGGCCTCACCGTCGGCTGGGGCGGCGGCGAGGGGCGCCCTGCTTGCGTCTACGCGGCAGGCGACGACAGCGCGCACGCCACGATCGCGATCGACGGCTCGGTCCCCCACGAGCAGTCGGTGACGATCACCGTGACGGCGTACGCCGACGAGAACACCTCCGACCTGGTCGGCACCGGCACCAGGACCGTGGAGGTCGACGGGGACGTGCACGAGTCGGTCGACGTCACGATCCCGGTCGACCGGCCGCCGCACGTCGACGAGGACGGCGTCGCCGCCTGCGCCCTCGACTGGACGTACTGACGACCGGTCGACCGGGACTCGCCTCAGAGCACCTTCGCCGTGAGGTCGATGGCCGTGTCGTACCGGTAGCCACACTCCGAGTAGACGGTGCCGACGGTGCCGCTCGGGCAGAGGCTGTTGTTCTCGGCGTGCTGGACGTAGAGCATCTTGCCGGCCGAGTCGACCGAGACCTTGCCGCCCGTGCCGATGTTGAGCTTCACGGCGCCCAGCGTCACGGTCGCCGTGGCGTCGCGCGGCCCGCCGCACTTGACGTCGCCGCCGCTGTCGGTCACCAGCTTGCTCACGGTCCAGTGGGCAACCTCCCGGATCGCGGTCTCGGTGAGGTCGCTGAGCTTCTTGGGCAGGGGGACGAAGTCGATGGCCAGATCGAGGATGTCCCCACGGTGGCTCGCCGGCTGCTTGAAGCAGGCGATGCCGGCGAAGGTGAGCGTGGCCGTGCCCGAGCTCTTGAGGGCCGGCCCCGGCTGGATCCCCCAGCCCGTCTGGCTGTAGACGGCCTTGCCGTCGCTGCGGGTGACGTCGACGTCCGTCAGGTTCACCCCGGTGAACGGGAGCACGATGTCGCGCGCGTACCACCCGTCGTCGTTCTTGCAGGTGGTGATGTTGTACGTGAGCGCACCGAGCCCGTTGTCGGCGGAGTCAGTGGGGGCGTCGGTGGCCTCCCCGCCGGTCCGGTAGTCGTAGTACACCCGGGCGGAGTACTTGACCGAGGACGAGATCTTCACCTTCTGGATCTCCTGGCAGGGCTGGGGCTTGTCCTCGGCGGACGACGGGCCGGCGACGCCGCCGGTCAGGGTGGTGGCGGCGATGGCTCCGGCGAGCGCCAGACGCAGGTGCTTCATGGTGCCTCTTTTCCGAGATTCTCCGAGAGATGGAATGTGACAATAACGTGTCAAACTTCGTCAAGTCACGCGGTTCTCGGAGCTGTCGGTGCCGTGAGCAAAGATGGTCCGGTGACCGGTCCCCTCGCCCGCTTCAGCGAGCCGACCCGCACCTGGTTCGGTGCGGCGTTCGCCGAGCCGACGCCTGCCCAGGTGGGGGCGTGGGACGCGATCGGGGCCGGCCGGCACGCGCTGGTGGTGGCGCCCACCGGCTCCGGCAAGACGCTGAGCGCGTTCCTCTGGTCGCTCGACCGGCTGCTGAGCACCGAGGAGCCGCCGGAGAAGTCGAAGCGCTGCCGGGTCCTCTACATCTCCCCGCTCAAGGCCCTCGGCGTCGACGTGGAGCGCAACCTCCGGGCTCCCCTGACCGGCATCCGGCACACCGCCGACCGTCTCGGCACCCCCGTGCCGGAGGTCAGCGTCGGCGTCCGCTCCGGCGACACCCCGGCGGCCGACCGCCGCAAGCTCACGACTACGCCGCCCGACATCCTCATCACGACGCCCGAGTCGCTGTTCCTGATGCTCACCAGCCAGGCGCGCGAGTCGCTGCGCGGCGTCGAGACGGTCATCGTCGACGAGGTGCACGCGGTGGCCGGCACGAAGCGCGGCGCCCACCTCGCCGTCAGCCTGGAGCGCCTCGACGCCCTGCTCGACAAGCCCGCGCAGCGCGTCGGTCTGAGCGCCACCGTCCGCCCGCTCGACGAGGTGGCCCGGTTCCTGGGCGGCACGGCGCCGGTCGACATCGTCGCCCCGCCGAGCGAGAAGGAGTGGGACCTCAGGGTCGTCGTACCCGTCGAGGACATGACCGCCCCCGACGACTACGACGAGGACAGTGACGACCCGCAGCGCGCCCAGAGCATCTGGCCCCACGTCGAGGAGCGGGTCGTCGACCTGATCGAGCAGCACCGCTCGACGATCGTCTTCGCCAACTCGCGCCGGCTCGCCGAACGGCTGACCGCCCGGCTCAACGAGATCGCCGCCGACCGGGCCGGCGTCGCCGTCGACACGGAGGGCGAGGCGCCCGCCCAGGTGATGGCGCAGTCCGGGCAGTCCTACGGCGCCCAGGCCGTGGTCGCGAAGGCCCACCACGGCTCGGTCTCGAAGGAGCAGCGGGCGCTGATCGAGGATGACCTCAAGCGCGGCCGGCTCCCCTGCGTCGTGGCGACCAGCAGCCTCGAGCTCGGCATCGACATGGGCGCCGTCGACCTGGTGATCCAGATCGAGAGCCCGCCGAGCGTCGCGAGTGCCCTCCAGCGGGTGGGCCGCGCCGGGCACCAGGTCGGCGAGGTCTCACGAGGCGTGCTCTTCCCCAAGCACCGCGGCGACCTGGCCCAGACCGCGGTTGCCGTCGACCGGATGCGCACCGGCTCGATCGAGTCGCTGCGGGTGCCGACCAACCCGCTCGACGTGCTCGCGCAGCAGGTGGTCGCCACCACGGCGCTCGAGGCGTGGCAGGTCGACGACCTCTTCGAGCTGGTGAAGCGGAGCGCGCCGTTCGCGCAGCTCCCTCGCAGCGCCTACGACGCCACCCTCGACCTGCTCAGCGGCCGCTACCCCTCCGACGAGTTCGCCGAGCTGCGCCCGCGCGTGGTCTGGGACCGGGTGACCGGCTCGATCACCGGCCGGCCGGGCTCCCAACGCCTCGCGGTCACCAGCGGTGGCACCATCCCCGACCGCGGCCTGTTCGGGGTCTTCCTGGTCGGGGGCGAAGGTCCCGGCCGTCGGGTCGGCGAGCTCGACGAGGAGATGGTCTACGAGTCGCGGGTCGGCGACGTCTTCGCGCTCGGCGCGACCAGCTGGCGGATCGAGGACATCACCCATGACCGGGTGCTCGTCACCCCCGCGCCCGGCATCCCCGGCCGGCTGCCGTTCTGGAAGGGCGACACCCTCGGCCGCCCGGCCGAGCTCGGCCGGGCGATCGGCTCGTTCACCCGCGAGCTCGGCGCGCTCCCCCGCGAGCGTGCCGAGGAGCGCGTCCGCGCCGACGGCCTCGACGAGTACGCCGCCGCCAACCTGGTCGGCTACCTGCACGAGCAGCTCGAGGCGACCAACCTGCTGCCCAGCGACCAGACCCTGCTCGTGGAGCGCTTCCGCGACGAGCTCGGCGACTGGCGGCTGGTCGTGCACTCGCCGTACGGCGTCCCGGTGCACGCGCCGTGGGCGCTCGCGATCAACGCCCGCCTGCGCGAGCGGTACGGCGTGGACGGCCAGGCGGTCGCGTCCGACGACGGCATCGTGATCCGGATCCCCGACACCGACGCCGACCCGCCCGGCGGCGACGTCATCGTCTTCGAGCCCGACGAGATCGACACGATCGTGACCCAGGAGGTCGGCGGCTCGGCGCTCTTCGCCTCCCGCTTCCGCGAGTGCGCCGCTCGAGCGCTGCTGCTCCCCCGGCGCGACCCCGGACGTCGCTCGCCGCTGTGGCAGCAGCGCCAGCGCTCGGCGGCGCTGCTCGAGGTCGCCGTGCAGTACCCGTCGTTCCCGATCGTCCTCGAGGCGGTCCGCGAGTGCCTCCAGGACGTCTACGACCTGCCGTCGCTCACCGCCCTGATGCGCGGCATCGACCGCCGCGAGGTGCAGGTCGTCGACGTCGCGACCCACCAGCCGTCGCCGTTCGCCCGCACCCTGCTCTTCGGCTACGTCGCGCAGTTCATGTACGAGGGCGACTCCCCCATCGCCGAGCGCCGCGCCGCCGCCCTCGCACTCGACCAGGGCCTGCTCGCCGAGCTCCTCGGCCGCGCCGAGCTGCGCGAGCTGCTCGACCCCGAGGTGCTGGTCGAGGTCGAGGCCGAGCTGCAGCGGATGGCCCCCGACCGCCGCGCCCGGGACGCCGAGGGCGTGGCCGACCTGCTCCGCCTGCTCGGTCCGCTCGCGACCGCCGAGGTGGCGGCGCGCTCGCTCGACGGCGCCGACACCGACGGCTGGCTCACCTCGCTCACCGAGAGCCGACGCATCGTCGAGGTCCGGATGGCCGGCGAGGAGCGGTGGGCGGCGATCGAGGACGTCGGTCGCCTCCGCGACGGGCTCGGCGTCCCGGTGCCGCCCGGCACTCCCGACGTCTTCGCCGAGCCCGTCGACGATCCGCTGGCCGACCTGGTCGCCCGCTTCGCACGCACGCACGGCCCGTTCACCGTGGACGACGTCGCGGCGCGCCTCGGCCTGGGCGTCGCGGTCGTCCGTCTCACACTGCAGCGGCTGGCCGCCCAGGGCCGGGTGCTCGACGGCGAGTTCCGGCCGTCCGGCTCCGGCACCGAGTGGTGCGACGCGGAGGTGCTGCGCAAGCTACGACGGCGGTCGCTGGCCCGGCTGCGGCAGGAGATCGAGCCGGTCGAGCCGGCCTCCCTCGGTCGGTTCCTCACGACCTGGCAGCACGTCGGGGGCCGGCTGCGCGGCGTCGACGGGGTGGTCAGCGTCATCGACCAGCTCGCCGGCTGCCCGGTGCCCGCCTCGGCGCTCGAGCCGCTGGTGCTCGGCTCACGGGTGCGCGACTACGAGCCGTCGTACCTCGACGAGCTGACCGCCTCCGGCGAGGTCATCTGGGCGGGCCACGCCGCCCTGCCCGGCGCCGACGGCTGGGTGTCGCTGCACCTCGCCGACCAGGCGGCGCTGACGCTCCCCGATCCGACGCCGATCGAGTTCTCCGCGCAGAGCGAGGCGGTCCTCGAGGCGTTGCGACCCGGAGGCGCATGGTTCTTCCGGCAGCTGTCCGACGCCGTCGGCTCCACCGACGACGCTGCGCTGTCCGCGACGCTGTGGGAGCTCGTCTGGTCGGGCCGGATCAGCAACGACACCCTCACCCCGCTGCGGGCACTCACCCGCGGCGGCACCCCGGCACACCGCAGCCGACGACCACCGCCGCGCACCAGCCGCCCCGGCCGGCCGACCCGCACCGGCCCTCCCGAGACGGCGGGTCGCTGGGCGCTGCTGCCCGAGATCGACACCGACCCGACCCGACGCGCGCACGCGACCGCCGAGCGACTCCTCGACCGGCACGGCGTCGTGATCCGCGGTGCCGTGGTGAGCGAGCGGGTGCCCGGCGGGTTCGCGGGCGTCTACAAGGTGCTCTCGGCCTTCGAGGACTCCGGCCGCTGCCGCCGCGGCTACTTCGTCGACGGGCTGGGCGCCGCCCAGTTCGGCACCGCGGGCGCGATCGACCGACTGCGCACCTTCTCCGAGGTCCCGACCGACGCCAAGCCGGTCGCCGTCGCGCTCGCCGCCACCGACCCCGCGAACCCCTACGGCGCAGCCCTGCCCTGGCCGGAGACGAGCGGGCACCGACCGGGCCGCAAGGCCGGGGCGATCGTGGTGCTGGTCGACGGCGTCCTCACGTTGTACGTCGAGCGCGGCGGGCGCACGCTGCTCACCTGGAGCGAGGACGCGGACCAGCTGACCCCGGCCACGGCGTCGCTGGCCGAGGCGGTCCGGCGGGGCTCGCTCGGCCGGCTCACCGTCGAGAAGGCCGACGGCGAGCCGCTGCTCGGGTCAGGCTCGACCCCGCTGCGCGAGGCGCTCCAGGCGGCCGGCTTCGTGGCCACCCCGCAGGGATTGCGACTGAGGTCCGCCGGTGCCTGAGGGCGACGCGGTCCGCCGCGCCGCACAGCGACTGCAGCGCGGGGTCGCGGGCGAGGTGCTGACCCGCACCGACTTCAGGGTCCCGCAGCACGCGACCGCCGACCTGACTGGCGGCACCGTGGTCGAGACCGTGTCGCGCGGCAAGCACCTGCTGACGCGCATCGACACCGCCGACGAGCAGTACACGCTGCACACCCACCTCAAGATGGAGGGCAGCTGGCGGATCCGCGACCCTGGCTGGGACAGCCGGTCCCACGAGGTACGGGTGGTGCTCGGGACCGAGCGGGCAACCGCCGTCGGTTCCCTGCTCGGCATCGTCGAGCTGATCCCCCGCGACTGGGAGCCCGAGGTCGTCGGACACCTCGGCCCAGACCTGCTCGGACCCGACTGGGACGAGGATGAGGCGTTGCTCCGGCTCCGACGGGAGCCGGAGCGGCCGGTGTTCGAGGCGCTGCGCGACCAGACTCTGCTGGCCGGTGTCGGCACGATCTACGCCGCCGAGGCCCAGTTCGTGATGGGCGTGGCGCCCGGGACACCGATCGGCGAGGTGGCCGACCTGCCCCGCTTGGTGCGCAGGGTGCGCCAGATGCTCGACCAGGAGTGGTCGCGGTCCAACCGTCTCTGGGTCTACCGGCAGCGCCTGTGTCGTCGCTGCGGGACTCGCGTGACGATCACCGCCTTCGGCCGCCCCGGGCAGGAGCGTACGGCGTACTGGTGCCCCAGCTGCCAGCGTTGACCAGCGCTCAGGCGGCGGAGTTGACGACCTGGCCCGCGCGGGGAGCGACCGGGATGCGCGTGAGCGCCGCCGCGGCCTCCTCGAGGGCGACCAGGTCGGAGACGTCGCGCAGGACGTCGGAGAGGGGGACGTCGAGGGCCGCACACAGCGAGGCGAGCAGCTCGGAGGACGCCTCCTTCTGGCCGCGCTCGATCTCGGAGATGTAGCCCAGGCTCACCCGGGCGTCCGCGGAGACCTCGCGCAGGGTCAGCCCGCGCTGCATCCGGGCGTCACGAAGCACGTCGCCGAGCAACCGACGAAACAGCACCATGCGCGCCTCCTTCTCCGACAGAACATCGGCAGACATCACGTCAACCTGTGGGGCAACGCTACCCGAGAGGTGTTTCTTCCCGCCGGAGGACCTGCTCAAAGGATGAGAGCGCTTCCCGGCAGGTGCGGTCCTGGATCTGCCCGCGCCTGCCCCGCAGCTCGAGTGCCACCGCCGCGACCAGGTCGGGACCGGCGATCCCCACGAAGACCGTCCCGGCGGGCTTGCCCTCCTGCTCGGCCGGCCCGGCGACCCCGGTCGTCGCAACGCCGTACGTCGCCCCGGTCAGCGCCCGCACCCCGGCGGCCATCGCCTGGGCGCACTCCGACGACACCACGCCGTGCTCCTCGATGACCCGCTCCGGGACGCCGAGCAGCGACGCCTTGAGCTCGGTCGCGTAGGTGACGACGCCGCCGACGTACACGTCCGATGCTCCGGGCACCCCGGTCAACAGCGCGGCCAGCCGACCGCCGGTGAGCGACTCGGCGGTCGCGACCGTCTCCCCCGCCGCGCGCAGCAGCGCGTGCACGCTCTCGACCGGATCCTTCACACCCCGAACGTTAGTGTCCGAGCATGGCGCTTCCCATCGAGGACTACGCACTGGTCGGCGACCGGCGCAGCGGGGCGCTGGTCGGCCGCAACGGCTCGGTCGACTGGCTGTGCCTGCCGCGCTTCGACTCCCCCGCGTGCTTCGCCGGCCTCCTCGGCACCGACGACCACGGTCACTGGCAGCTGTGCCCCGTCGCCGAGTACGACGTACGCCGGCGCTACCTGGACGCCTCCGCGGTCCTGGAGACGACCTTCACGACCGCGACCGGTGAGGTCACGCTCACCGACGCGATGCCGCAGGGCGACGGCCGGGCCGACCTGGTCCGGAGGGTGACCGGGGTCCGCGGCACGGTCTGGATGCGACACGAGTGGAGGGTTCGCCTCGACTACGGCGCGATCCTGCCGTGGGTGCGCCGCCAGACCGTGGACGGCGAGGACGTCATCACCGCGACCGGCGGCCCGGACCGCCTGGTGCTGCGCGGGCCGCGGCTGCCCCGCGCCGACGACCACCGCCACGTCGACGAGTTCGACGTCACCGAGGGCGACGTCCTGACCTTCTCGACGACCTGGCTGCCGTCGTACGCACCGCTCGACGGGATCGGCGCCTCGGACGACCAGATCGAGGCGTCCGTGCACGAGAGCACCCGCTGGTCGGCCCACTGCCGCGCCGACGTGCCGCGCGTCGAGGTCGTCCGCCGCTCGCTGCTCACCCTCCGGCTGCTCACCGACGAGCAGTCAGGTGGCATCGTCGCCGCGCCCACCACGTCGCTGCCCGAGGACCCGGGCGGCGAGCGCAACTGGGACTACCGCTACTGCTGGCTGCGCGACGCCGCCCTCACGATCGGCGCCCTGATCCGCGCCGGGCACGTCGACGAGGCCCAGCTGTGGCGCGGCTGGCTGCTGCGCGCCGTCGCGGGCGACCCCGACGACCTCCAGATCATGTACGCCGTCGACGGGCGGCGCCGCCTGACCGAGGAGACCCTGCCGCACCTGCCGGGCTACGCCGGGTCGACCCCGGTGCGGATCGGCAACGGAGCCGCCCTCCAGCGCCAGCTCGACGTGCTCGGCGAGGTGATGGTCGCGCTCGAGCAGACCCGCCAGGCCACCGGGCACGCCGACCGCGACGCCTGGGCCGTGCAGCGTGCACTGGTCGGCAACCTCGCCGAGAACTGGCACCGCAAGGACCACGGGCTGTGGGAGATCCGCGGCCCGCAGCAGCGGTTCACGCACTCGCAGGCGATGGTCTGGGCGGCGTTCGACCGCGCCGTGCGGGCCGTCGAGGAGTTCGACCTCGACGGGCCCGTGGACGAGTGGCGTCGGTTGCGCGACAAGGTCAGGAACGAGGTGCTGACCCACGGCTTCGACGCCGAGCGCAACACCTTCGTGCAGTTCTACGGCAGCACCGAGGTCGACGCGGCACTGCTGGTGCTCCCCCAGATCGGGATCGTGGCCGGCGACGACCCGCGGATGCTCGGCACGATCGAGGCGGTCGAGCGCGACCTGCTGCGCGACGGACTGCTGCTCCGCTACCGCACCGAGACCGGCGTCGACGGACTCGCCGGGGACGAGCACCCGTTCCTGGCCTGCTCCTTCTGGCTGGTCTCGGCGTACGCCGGCGCAGGGCGCCTCGACGACGCCACGGCGCTCTTCGAGCGGCTCTGCGACCTGACGAACGACGTCGGCCTGCTCTCGGAGGAGTACGACCCCGCCGGCAAGCGGATGGTCGGCAACTTCCCGCAGGCGTTCAGCCACCTGGCGCTGGTGCACGCGGCGTTCGACCTCGAGGCCGCGCGCACCAGCAACCCGGTCAGAAGAGCTTGATCACCCGGACGTTCACCGTCTGGCTGCTCGGTGCGATCGCATCGGTGCCAGCGTAGGTGACCGTCACCGGCTGAAGGCCGGCCTGGGTGAACGGTCCCACCAACGTGGTGGCGTAGCCGCGGACGAGGCGCACCTGCTTCGTGTGCCCCTCCCAGCCGACCGTGACCGAGCCGGTCGGCGTGCCTGCGGCCGACGTCACCTTGACCACGAGTCCGACCGGGGTCAGCTTGGCGATCGCCACCTGCGGGACCGCCGTGGCGGTGACGGTCGACGGCGCCTTGATCGCGGGCAGGTCGAGGCCGACGACCTCCGGGTCGTGGTCGGAGGCCCGGTAGGGGTCGGGCTCGTAGAAGTCCGTCGCGTTGTAGTTGTAGCGGCTGTACTCGAACGCGATCGACTCCTCGGCGTTGATCTGCCAGACGTCGGTGCCGGTCACCATGGCCTCGGCGGCCGAGTTCGCGAGCACGTGGTCGAGCGAGCCCGCGAGACCGTCGAAGTTGTACGTCGTCTCGCCGCCGTTGAACTGGGTCTGCAGATCGACGTAGCCGTCGCCGTACAGCACCTGGAGCGGGTCCTCCTGGGTGTAGGAGTTGAAGTCGCCCGTGAGGAAGATCTTGTCCGTGCCGAGGTCGTCGGCGAAGCCGTCGGCGAAGTCGCTGAGCGCGTGTGCCTGGGCGACCCGGTCGGGGTTGGCGTTGCCCTGACCGGTGCCGTCGTCGACACCCGAGCCCTTGGACTTGAAGTGGTTGACGATCACCGCGAAGGCGTCCGAGTCCGGGGCGCCGGTGGCCTTGAAGCCCTGGGCGAGCGGCTCGCGGGCGTCGGCGAAGGCGGCCGATCCGGTCAGCACCTTCGAGCCGCCGACGAGCACGACGTCGGCAGGCTTGTAGATGAACGCCGTCCGGATCACGTCCTGCTCCTCGGTCGGCGGCAGGTCGGCGGCGGCCGGCGACGGGGCGAAGGCCCAGGTGCCGGCACCGGCGGCTGTGTTGAGCGCATCGACCAGGGTCGAGACGCCGGCGTCGCGGTCCTGACCGAGCTTGACCGAGTTCTCGATCTCCTCCAGCGACACGATGCTCGCGCCGAGGTCGTTGATCGCGCTGACGATCTTGGCCTGCTGGCGAGCCAGGCTCTCTTCGGTCGCGGCGCCGCGCGGGCCGGGGCTCGCCTCGGTGCCGCAGGTGTTGTCCGTGATGTGGTTGCCGGCCCGGTCGTCGTAGTAGGTGCAGCTGCCCTGCCCGGAAGCGACGTACTCCTCACCGGTGGTCGGGAAGTAGTTGAGCACGTTGAACGTCGCCAGCCGGATGTCGCCGCCGACGTCCTCCGGGGCCGCGGTGCGGGTGTTGGTGAACGTCGCGACGTCCGCGCCGGAGTCGGTCACCGGGCTGGTGGGCTGGAAGTTCCAGAGGCTGTTGCGGTACTCGAGGATCACCGGCTCGTGGAAGCTGACCGCTGAACCGACGCGTACGGGGTTGGTCTTCGAGAGCCACGGCAGCGGGGTGCCCTTGTTGGCGGCGCTGTTGAAGTTGACGCTCTGCCCGTCGTCGAGGGTGACCGCCTTCGCGGCATTCTCGGCGCTGATGGCCGCGATCGCGGCCGTGTCCTGGGCGTCGGCGACGTCGGTCGGCTGGACGAGCGGCGTGTCGCCGGAGGCGAGCGTGAACGACGCGTAGTAGTTGGTGTCGTAGTTGTCGGTCACCGTGAAGTCGCCCTGGGGAGCCACCAGCTCGCCCTCGTGGGACTCCTTCTCGGCCGGCGTGTCGAGGTCGCTCCACGGGACGGTCAGCGGGGTGACGGTCCCGAGAGATTCGGGCAGCACCGCGACGTCGTCGGCACCGACGCCGGTGATCTCGGTCGTGCCTTGGTACTCGCTCACATCACCGGTCACCTCCACGCTGTCGCCGATCTCGACCTGCGCGGTGGCGGCGCTCCCGTAGACGAACACTCCGTCGGAAGCACCGGGGGTGTCGGGGGTTCCCGGCGTCTCGAGGTAGAAGCCGCTGAAGCCTCCGGTCGGGTATGCCGCCGTCACGACACCCTCCGTGGTCACGGCCTGACCCACCAGGGGCGAGGCATCGCCGGTGCCCTGGATCTCGGCGATGGTCGCCTCGGTCGGGTCCGGGTCGTCCGGCGGGGTGACCGTGCCGGCGTTCTGCGGGTTCGGTGCGCCGACGGCGAAGTCGGCCGCGTTGTCGTCGGTATCGCCGGCCGTGCGGCTCGCGGACGTCGCGTTGGCGGTTCCGGCAGCCTTGGCCGTCTCGAAGGTGTTGCTGTTGACGCCGACCAGGTCGACGATCCCGGTGCGGGTGGTGGAGCCGTCGGCGGTCGGGTTGAGTGCCGTCGTGCCGGTGGCGAGCCAGACCGTGAAGGCGGTTCCGGACATCGCGACGGTGCCGGTGGCGTCCGGCGTCGGCAGGGGCGTCGTTCCCCCCGTGCCGGCGGCCTCCTGCACGAGGTAGTGGCCACCGGCCGGGACGCTGCCGCTGAGGGCCGTCACGCCGGTGGCGGCGGCAGTCCCGGCCGAGCTGCGGTACTGGACCGACATCCCGGCGACGCTGATCGGCGCCGAGGTCGGGTTGTAGAGCTCGATGTAGTCGTTGGTGTACGTCGCGCCGGCGTTGCCGCCACCGCCGTACACCTCACTGATGACCAGCCCGGTGCTCGCCGCACCGGCCGGAGCAGCCGCGCCGAGGGCGAGGCCGGAGGCTGCGACGGACAGACCGGCGACGAGCGCCAGTCCGCGCCGCGACGCCCGAGACGTCGTGAACATGGAGAACCTTCCGAGAGGACCTGCGTGATGGAGGAGGAGGCACGGCGTCGGAGCCCACCGAGTCGATGGGCCCCGACGTCGGCCTAGCGGTGCCTGACGACCCTGACCTTCAGCGAGGTCGCCGACGGCAGCGTGTTGCTGGTGCCGAGGTAGCGCACCTTGACCTTCTTGATGCCCGTGGTGCGGAACGGCTTGAGGGTCGCGACGCCCAGTCCGCGCTCCAGCCGGAGTCGGTAGAGCTTGCCCTGGGCCTGGACCAGGACTCTGCCCGGCGCGGTGGCGCGACCGGCCCGGACCCGCACGATCACCGTCACTCGGGTCTTCTTCGCCACCGCCTTGACGGGACGGAGCCTGGCCGACAGCGACGACGTCGCCTTCATGAGCTTCACCGGCACCGCGACGGCGCTGCCGGTCTGCTCGCCCGTGACGGTCAGCGTCTTGGTGCCGACCGGCACTCCGGCCGGCAGTCGGAACGAGACCGACGCCGTGCCGGCCTCGTCGTCGGTCGCGCCGGGCGCGACCGTGTTGTCGACCGGGAAGGAGCCGAGCTTGAACCGCCCGAGCGACACCGCGACCTTCGAGTCCTGCAGGTCGCCCGCCCCGGTCATCGCCAGCGACGAGAGGTCGAACGCGACCCGCTGGCCGGCACGGTACGACGACGGCGCACCGGAGGGGAACGTCAGCCCGACCGCGCGCTGGCCGTAGTCGACCGGGAGGGCCGTGCTGCTGGCGAACGCGGACATGTAGTCGACCATGCCCTCGAGGTCGGTCTTGCCGGTGTCCTGCTTGCCGGTGCCACCGGCGAACGCCCCGAAGTTGTCGCCGCCGGTGGACAGGAACGAGTTGACCGTGACGGAGAACGTGTCGGATCCGGTGATCCGGGTGCCCTTCAGCCACATGCCGGTGACCTTCTTGGTCGCCGGGTCGTAGGTGTAGGTGAACCCCTTGGACACCCCGAGCCGCAGGAACGGACGCGATGCACCGGCGGGCTGCCACTGCTGCTCGAGCGCGTCGCGGATCTGAGCGCCCGTCAGGTCCATGTTGACCAGTGTGTTGGCGAACGGTTGGACGTTGGCCGCCTGCTTGTAGGTCAGCGTGGTCGGGTAGGTCCCGGGGGTGTTCCCGACCATGTCGGCGCGCAGCCCGCCGGGGTTCATGAACGCGATCTGGGCGGAGCCGGTGGTCGCCGACTCGGTCGCCCACCGCTGCGCCTCGGCGACCAGGTTGCCGAGCGACGACTCGCCGCCGCGGTTCTCCTCGGTCGCGGTCGGGTCCGCGGCCTTCGGCCGCGCTGCCCGCTTGAACGGGCCGGCGATGTCACCGAGCGGCACTGCGCCCTTCACCTCGGCACTGGCAACGGCTGCGTCGACGATCGACTTGGTCGCCGAGTCCGCCGGGTAGTTGGGCGTGTAGGTGGGCGACGACGTCGTGCAGCCTGCGGTGCAGGTCGCCAGCGGGAGGATGCCCTGGTCGATGCTCAGGATCTGTCCGGTGTCGGAGTCGACGGACATGTCCAGCTGGTTGAGGTTGTAGCCGTACTGGCCGGCGGACACGACGGGGCGCTCCGTCACCGGTCGGCCTGCCCAGCCGGCGACCGGGAAGTGGCAGTTGTAGGCGAGGTGGGTGTGCCCGGAGACGATCGCGTCGACGTTGTCGTTCACCCCCGCGATGATGCTGCCGAAGTCCGAGGTCGGGTCGTCGTCCATCGTCGCGCAGTCGGTGCTGGCGGCCCCCTCGTGGACGAGGAGCACGATGACGTCCACGCCGCTCGCCTTCAGGGCGTTCGCCTCGGTGTTCACGGCCGTCGGGATGTCGGTGACGGAGATGTCCTGGATGCCGCCGGGCGACACCAGCTCGGGCAGGTGCTCGGTCACGGCTCCGATGAAGCCGACCTCGACGCCGCCCATGGTCTTGACGAAGGTCGGGTCCAGCGCCGGATTGCCGGACGCCTTCATCTTCACGTTCGCGCCGATGTACTTCCACGATGCTCCGCCGTCTGGATTGCTCGGCGAAGCTGGCGCCATCACCCGGTTGACCAGGTCGTTGTAGCCCTTGTCGAACTCGTGGTTGCCGACCGCGGAGACGTCCAGGCCCGCCTCGTTCAACGCATCGATCGTCGGCTTGTCGTTGTTGATGAACGACTCGAACGTCGATGCGCCGATCAGGTCGCCGGCAGCGGCGAAGACGGTGTTCGGCTGGGCGGTCCGGATCTGCTTGACCGCGCCGGCGAGCACGGCCGCGCCGGCCTCGACGCCGTTCGACTTGATCCGGCCGTGGAAGTCGTTGGTGGCGAGGATGTTGATGTCGACCGGAGTGACGGCCTGAGCGGGCGTCGCGACGAACACCAGCGACGTCGCCGCGACGGCACAGCCGGAAATGACGGCAAGAGCACGCATGCCCCTGCGCGCCCGAGAACTGGGGGGCACTAGGTGAACCTTTCGGTGGTCTGGACCGATGTCCTCGCCACCTAACCCCAGGCACCAGCAGAAAATCCAGGCCTCGTCGATAACGGGAGGTAAACATTTCGGCTGGAGCCGTCGCCAGCAGGAGGGACGCCTGCATGACCTCGATCTGGCAAGAGCAGATCTCTACAAACGCCCGCCTCCGGAGTTGCGCAGCGTTGCCCGCTGCTTCCAGACGTCGCGGTAGAACTCCCACCCGGACCACAGCGTCAGGGCGACCGCGACCGCCAGGAACGCCTGAGCCAGGTAGAAGATCACCTCGCCGGGGACCTCCAGCCCGCTGGGCAGGTCGGGGTCGCGCAGCGGCAGGCAGAGCGTCGCCAGGGCGACGGCCTGGAAGGTCGTCTTGATCTTGCCCAGGTCGGCGGCCGCGATGACCACCTTGGAGAGGATCGAGAGCCGGAGCAGCGTGACGCTCCACTCCCGGATCAGCACGACGATCGTCACCCACCACCAGATGTCGCCGACGATCGAGAGGCCGATGAAGGCCATGCCGGTGACCGCCTTGTCGGCGATCGGGTCGGCGATCTTGCCGAAGTTGGTGATCAGGTTGTGCTTGCGGGCCAGGTCACCGTCGATCTTGTCGGTGATCATCGCGAGGGAGAAGATCACGAACGCGACGCAGCGCCAGGTGATCGAGTCGCCGCCGTCGACCAGCAGTGCCCACGCGAAGAACGGGACCGCGACGATCCGTGCCGTCGTCAGCACGTTGGGGACGTTCCAGTTGCTGGGCTGCGCCTGCGTCGCCTCTGCCATCACAGGACCCGAGCGTAGAGGTCGGCGCCGTCGGACTCGACGACCACCGCGCGGACCAGGTCGCCGACCTGGGCGTCCGAGTCGAGCAGGTAGGTCGAGCCGTCGACCTCGGGGCCCTGGTGGATGGCCCGTCCCTCGACACCCTGCCCGTCCTCGGCGCCGACGTTCTCGACGAGCACGTCGACGGTCTCGCCGATCCGCTCGGCCGCCCGCTGGGAGGTGAGCTCCTCGACCAGGTCGCCCACGTGCTCGACCCGGGCCCGGACCTCGTCGTCGTCGAGCTTGCCGTCGTACGTCGCGGCCTCGGTGCCGTCCTCGTCGGAGTAGCCGAACACGCCTGTCACGTCGAGGCGGGCGGCGACCAGGAAGTCGCAGAGCGTCTGCAGGTCCACGTCGCTCTCGCCGGGGAAGCCGACGATCACGTTGCTGCGGACGCCGGCCTCGGGCGCCAGCGCCCGGATCTGCTCGAGCAGCGCGAGGAAGCTCTCGGGGTCGCCGAAGCGGCGCATCCGACGCAGCACGCCCGCGCTCGCGTGCTGGAAGGAGAGGTCGAAGTACGGCGTGACGCCGGGCGTGCCAGCGATCGCCTCCACCAGCCCGGGCCGGGTCTCGGCGGGCTGGAGGTAGGAGACCCGCACGCGCTCGACGCCGTCGACGGCGGCCAGCTCGGGCAGCAGCGTCTCGAGGAGTCGCAGGTCGCCGAGGTCCTTGCCGTAGGACGTGGAGTTCTCGCTCACCAGGAAGAGCTCGCGCACGCCCTGCTCCCCCAGCCAGCGTGCCTCCTGGAGCACGTCCGAGGGCCGGCGGCTGACGAACGAGCCGCGGAAGGACGGGATCGCGCAGAAGGAGCAGCGCCGGTCGCAGCCGCTGGCCAGCTTGAGGGACGCCGTCGGGCCGGAGTCGAGGCGGCGGCGCAGGGACGCCGGGCCGGACGCGTGCCCGGGGACCGGCGTCGTCGACAGCGCGCGCTCGACGGGCGTGATCGGGAGCAGCAGCCGGCGGTCCTGCGGCGTGTGCGCGGCGTGCGACTCCCCCGCCACGATCGAGCGCAGCCGTGCGGCGATGTCGGGGTAGTCGTCGAAGCCGAGCACCGCGTCGGCCTCGGGCAGCGACTCGGCCAGCTCCTTGCCATAGCGCTCGGCCATGCAGCCGACCGCGACGACGGCCTGGGTGCGACCGGTCGCCTTGAGGTCGGCAGCCTCGAGCAGCGTGTCGACCGAGTCCTTCTTCGCCGACTCGACGAAGCCGCAGGTGTTGACCACGACGGTGTCGGCGTCGGCCGGGTCGCCGACGAGCCGGAACCCGTCGGCCTCCAGCCGGCCGGCCAGCTCCTCGGAGTCGACCTCGTTGCGCGCGCACCCGAGGGTCACCATGGCGACCGACAGCAGTTCGCGGGCGGGGGCAGGGCTGACAGTCACGCTGTCGGATGAGGTCGTCATGTCCGACCGAGTATGCCAACCCGGGCCCGCCCCGGACGAACTCGCGCGGGGCTCAGGCGGGCTTCACGGCGAGCACCGGGCAGGCCGCGCCGAGCAGGATCCGCTGCGCGACGCTGCCCATGATCAGCTTGCCCACCGGCGTACGCCGGCGCAGGCCGAGCACGATCAGCGACGCGTCGACCTCGGCCGCCACGTCCAGCACCTGGTCGCCGACGTCGAGGCCGACCGACTGGCGCACGTCGTAGGACAGGCCGGCCTCCTCGAGCTCGGCCCGGACGCCCGCCAGCTCGTCGTCGCTGGCGAACCGGTCGTCGACCAGCGCATCGCCGCGCGAGGCGTTGACCACCACCAGCCCCAGCCCGCGCATCCGGGCCTCGGCCACCCCGGAGGTCAGGGCCGACCGCCCGAACTCGTCCGGCGACCACGCCACCACGACACGGGTCATCGCTGCACCTTCTCGTCGTCGTTCTCGAGATCCCGGGCATGGGCGACCTCGGCAGCCGGCGTGTCCAGGTCGGGCCGGACCCGCTTGAGGACGATCGGCACCACGACCACCAGGGCGGTGATCAGGTAGACCGCCACGGCGAGCGGCTCACTCCACAGACCGGACAGGTCACCGTCGGAGATGGTGAGCGCCTCACGGAGCTTGAGCTCCATGATCGGCCCGAGGATGACGCCGAGGATCAGTGGCAGCACCGGGAGTCCGAAGCGCCGCATCGCCAGGCCCAGCAGGCCGAACACCAGCAGGAGGAAGATGTCGAACGCGTCCTGGTTGGCCGCGAACGCGCCGAGGCAGGCGAAGAACAGGATGCCGGCGTAGAGCTGCGGGCGCGGGATGCGCAGCAGCTTGGCCCACAGCGGAGCCAGCGGCAGGTTCAGCACCAGCAGCAGGGTGTTGCCGATCAGCAGGCTGGCCAGCAGCGTCCACACCAGGTCCGACTGCTCGGTCATCAGCTGCGGCCCCGGCTGGATGCCGTAGCTGGTCAGCGCGGCCAGCATCACCGAGGCGGTCGCGGTGACCGGAATGCCCAGCGCGAGCAGCGGCACGAACATGCCGGCCGCCGACGCGTTGTTGGCGGCCTCCGGGCCGGCCACGCCCTCGATGGCGCCCTTGCCGAACTCGTCGCCGTGCTTCGAGAGCCGGCGCTCGGTGATGTAGGAGAGGAACGTCGGGATCTCCGCACCGCCGGCCGGGATCGCACCGAACGGGAAGCCCAGCGCGGTGCCGCGCAGCCACGGCTTCCACGACCGGCCCCAGTCGTCGCGCCCCATCCAGGGCCGGCCGACGGGGATCACCTGGAGCGGCTTGCGGCGCAGGTGCGCGGCGACCCAGAACGCCTCGCCGAGGGCGAAGATGCCGACGGCCACCGCCACGATCTCGAGCGGGTCGCGGAGCTGGGCGACCCCGAGGCTGAGGCGGGCCTGGCCGGTGTTCAGGTCGAGGCCGACCAGCCCGATCGTCAGGCCGAGGAAGAGCGCGAGGAAGCCGCGCACCTTCGAGGAGCCGAGCAGCGTCGTCGTCATGACCAGCGCGAAGAGCAGGATCGCGAAGTACGACGGCGCGCCGATCGTCACGGCCACGTCGGCCAGCATCGGGGCGAAGAACGCGACCAGCAGGGTGCCGATGGTGCCGGCGATGAAGGAGCCGATCGCCGCGGTCGCGAGCGCCTGCGCCGCTCGACCGGCCTTGGCCATCTTGTTGCCCTCGAGCGCCGTCATCACCGACGCCGACTCCCCCGGTGTGTTGAGCAGGATCGACGTGGTGGACCCGCCGTACATGCCGCCGTAGTAGATGCCGGCGAACATGATGAAGGCCGAGGTCGGCTCCAGGCTGAAGGTCACCGGCAGGAGCAGCGCCACCGCCATCGCGGGGCCGATGCCGGGCAGCACGCCCACGAACGTGCCGAGCAGGACGCCGATGGCGGCGTACATCAGGTTCTCGGGGGTGGCCGCCGACTGGAGGCCGCCGAAGAGGAGGTCGAGGTCGCCCATCACAGGATCCCGTCCAGGATGCCCGCGCTGAGCGGGATGCCGAGGCCCGAGTAGAAGGCGTACCAGCTGACGACCGCCAGGACGCAGCCGACGATCACGTCGCGCACGAGCGTGCGGCTGCCGAGCGCCCAGGCGGAACCGGCGAAGAGGATCGCCCCGCTGATCGCCCAGCCGAGGAAGCCGATGGTGGCGATCGTGATGCCGATGATGCCGACCAGCTTGGCGACCGTGACCCAGTCGGCCCGGACGTCGAGGTCGACGTCCTCGCCGCCCTCGGCCTCGGGGCGGTCGCCGCGCAGGGCGGCGACGACCAGCAGCGCGCTGGTGACCAGCAGGCCGGTGCCGATGGCGTAGGGGAAGATCCGCGGCCCGACCGGGTCGGCGAAGCCGACCTGGAGCGTGCTGGCGTCGTAGATCGTGTAGGCACCGATGACGGCGGTGACCGCGGCGAGCCCGATCTGGGCCAGGTCGCGCCGCGGCGCGTCTCCGGGCGTCGCGACCTGGTGGTCGCGGTGCGTCGTGCTGCTCATATGAGTCCCAGCTCCTCGAGGGTCGAAGCGACACGGTCGTCCTGCTCCTGCAGGAATGAGGTGAAGTCGTCACCGGTGACGAAGGCGTCCGTCCAGCCGTACTTCTCGAGGGTCTGCTGCCACTCGGGGCTGTCGTGCATCTCGGTGAGGTAGGCGATCAGCTCGTCGCGGCGCTTCTCGGAGATGCCCGGTGGGGCGAGCACGCCACGCCAGTTGGTGAAGACGAGGTCGATGTCGGACTCGGTCAGGGTCGGGATGTCCTTGAGCACGTCGCTCTCGAGCCGCTCCTCCCCCGACACCGCGAGGGCGCGCAGCTCGCCCGACTCGATCTGGCCCTCGAACTCGCCGAGACCGGAGAAGCCGACCTTGATCTTCTTCCCGACCAGCGCACTGGTCAGCGGGCCACCACCGTCGTACGGCACGTAGAGGACGTCCTTGGGGTCGATCCCGACCGTCTCGGCCAGCTGCATCGGGAAGAGGTGGTCCGGGCCGCCGGGCGACGAGCCGCCGCCGACGGCGATGGAGCGCGGGTCCTTCTTCCAGGCGGCGACGAAGTCGTCGATCGTCTGGTACGGCGAGTCCGCGGGGACCAGCACGCCCTCCTGGTCCTCGATCAGCTGGGCGAGCGGCGTCGCGTCGTCGAGGCGGTCCTCGAGGCCGAAGGAGTAGAGGGAGCCGACCACGCCGAGGCCGACGGTCATCATCGTGTGCTCGTCGCCCTCGGCGCCCATCAGCCGGGTCATCGCGACCGAGCCGCCGGCCCCCAGGATGTTGGTGACCTCGAAGTTGCCGCCGGTGACGTCGTCCTGCTCCATGACGGACACCGCTGCGCGGCCGGTCTGGTCGTAGCCGCCGCCGGGGCTGTTGGGGATCCACATCGCGACGTCCTTGGTGTCGTCGCCGCGGGTGACCCCGCAGGAGGACGTCGCGGCGGCCAGGGCCAGCGCCGTCAGCACGGCGAGGGCGGCGCGGGCGGGTCTGCGTCGCGCTCGCGGTCGGGTGGCCATGACAGGCTCCTCTCGGTGGTCGGTCCTGCCGATCGTTCACCCCCGCTGTGGCGGGCGTCACCCTTGAGCACGTAAAGGAGGTTGTGGAACTTGTGGTCACCAGCGCGGGCTCCACGGCCACGCACCCTCGCCGGTCAGTTCCTCGCGCTCCAGGCCGTGCTGCTCGTCCTCGTCGTCGCCGTCACGAGCGTGGTCTCCTTCCGCCAGAGCGATGCGGACTTCCGCGACGCCCGGGGCGCCCGGCTCCGGGCGAGCGCTGAGAACCTCGCCAGCACCGCCGCCGTGCAGGTCGGGATGGCCAGCGCGGGCCAGCGGCGCGCACTGACGATCTACGCCCAGCAGCGCCAGGACGACTCGGGTGCCTCGGCCGTGCACCTGACCGACACCTCCGGCACCATCCTCGTGTCGACCGACCCGACCCGGACCGGCGGTAAGGTCGACCTCGGCCCCGGCGTCGTCGACGGCCGTGCGTGGACCGGTGACCTCGACGACCGCGGCGAGCGGGCGATCGCGGCCCAGGTCCCGGTCGTCGGGATCCAGCGGGACGTCGACGCCGGCGAGGTGGTGGGGGTCGTGGTCGTCACCGAGCGCTACCCGTCCCTGACCGAGCGGTTCCGGCAGACGCTGCCCGACATGGTGGCCTTCCTGGCCGTCGGCCTGGCGCTCGGGCTGGCCGGCGCCTGGCTGCTCGCCCGCCTGATCAAGCGACGCACCCGCGGGCTCGAGCCGGCCGAGATCGCGGACCTCGCCGACCAGCGCGAGGCGCTGCTGACCTCGCTGCGCGAGGGCGTGCTGGCTGTCAACGAGGCCGGCGTCGTCACCCTGCTGAGCGAGAGCGCCCGCCAGCTCCTCGACCTGCCGCCCGACAGCCAGGGCCGCCAGCTCGCGGACCTCGACCTGCCCCTGCGCGTCCTCGAGCTGCTGCTCGGTGACGACGACGTCCGCGACGCCCTCGCGGTCGTGGCCGGGCGGGTGCTGGTCCTCAACAGCAACCGGGTGGTCCAGGACGGCCGTCCAGCCGGGACGGTCACGACCCTGCGCGACCGCACCGAGCTGCTGGCGCTCCAGAGCCAGCTGAGCGCCCGCGAGAGCGTCACGGAGACGCTGCGCGCGCAGACCCACGAGTTCGCCAACCAGCTGCACACCATCTCCGGGCTCCTCGAGCTCGAGGAGTACGACGAGGCCGGCCGGCTGATCGGCACGCTCACCCGTCGGCGCGCGGAGATCAGCGACTTCGTGCTCGAGCGCGTGGAGGACCCGTCGGTCGCCGCGCTGCTGGTCGCGAAGACCAGCCTCGCCATCGAGCGCCGCGTCGAGCTCGCGCTCAGCGTCGACAGCCGACTCCAGCGCCTCGCCCCGGACGCGTCCGCCGACGTCGGCACCGTCCTCGGCAACCTGGTCGACAACGCGATCGACGCCGCGGCAGGCGCCGACGCCGCGCGCGTCGACGTACGCCTCACCACCGACGGGGGCGACGCCGTCGTCCAGGTCGCGGACTCCGGCCCGGGCGTGCCCGCCGAGCGGATCGACGACATCTTCGACCGCGGCTTCAGCACCAAGCCCAGTGACGCCAGCGGACGCGGCGTCGGCCTCGCCCTCGTGCAGGTCGTCTGCGAACGCCGAGGTGGTTCGGTGTCGGTGCACAATGACGGCGGCGCGGTCTTCACCGCGCGGCTGCCCGTCACGACCGAGGACCCGGATGACCGACGATCCTGAGCTCACCGTGCTGGTCGTGGACGACGACTTCATGGTGGCCTCGATCCACACCCGCTTCGTCGAGCGGAGTCCGGGCTACCGGGTCGTCGGCACGGCGGCGACGGGCGCGACCGCGCTGAGCGAGATCGACCGGCTCGTCCCCGACCTGGTGCTCCTCGACGTGCACCTGCCCGACATCAGCGGGATCGAGGTGCTGCGCCGGCTGCGCGGCGCCGGCAACGACGTCGGTGTGCTGGTCGTGACGGCCGCGCGCGAGGCCGACACGGTGCGCGCGGCGGCCGCGGCCGGAGCGGCGCACTACCTGGTGAAGCCGTTCGAGTACGACGACCTGGCCACCCGCCTGGCCGCCTTCCGCAGGACCCACCGAGCGCTGACCGGCGTCGACCGGGCCGGCCAGGACGACATCGACGCGGTCTTCGCTCCCCTGGGCACCGGCCGCGAACTGCTCCCCAAGGGCCTCAGCGCCGAGACGGCCGAGGCGGTGCTGGCCGCCCTCGGCGGAGGCCGCGAGGCCTCGGCCAGCGAGTGTGCCGAGGAGGTCGGCCTGTCCCGGGTCAGCGCGCGTCGCTACCTCGAGCACTTCGTCGCCCGCGGGCAGGCGGTCGTCCGGCTCCAGTACGGCGGCAGCGGCCGCCCGGAGCGGCGCTACCGGCTCCGGGACTGACCTCTACTGCGACGCGGCGTAGGTGTTCTGCGAGGGCTGGCCGTCGGCGCCGAGCGGACCGCGCTTCTGCCCGTCGACGGTCACCTGGAGCGCACCGTCCGAGGACTGCACGTGCACGGGCGGCGCGGCCTTCACGGTGCGCTTCTCGCCGAACGCCAGGTCGCCGTTGAAGACCACCTCGCCGGCGCCGTCGCGGACCACCACGTGGGTGCCGCCCGAGGCGGCGTCGAGCAGCACGGGCACGGCGGGGCCGAGCTTCGTCTGCGCTGACGGGGACCCGTTGAGCACCGGCTTGCTGGTCAGCTCGACCGGGCTGTCCATGATCAGCCGCGCGATCGACCAGGCCAGCACGAGCGCCATCACCGCGGCGATCAGCACCGACCAGTTCGGGCCGCCGCGCATGCTGCGGATCGGACCCTCGGCACCGGTCGCCAGCTCGGCTTCGAAGACCCGGCGGGCGTCGATCGGGGCGTCGGCGTAGCGCTCGTCGTACGACGTGAGCAGCGGCGCCGCGTCCACGCCGAGCACCCGCGACAGGGTGCGCAGGTGGCCCCGGGCGTAGAAGTCGCCGCCACAGGGAGCGAAGTCGTCGACCTCGATGGACTCGATGACGTGCGGGCGGATCCGGGTGCGCTCGGCGAGCTGGTCGACCGACAGCGCGAGCCGGGTGCGGGCGGCGGCGAGCACCGGTCCGACCACCGGGTCGTCCGCAGGCTCGATCTCGGGCTCGGCAGGCACGTCCTCGAACACGAAGTCCTCGTGGCGGCGCAGCTCCGCGAGCTCGGGCAGGCTGGTGGCGTGGTCCTCGCCGTCGGCGGGGTCGAGCTGCAGCG
The DNA here is from genome assembly GCF_042658885.1 of Nocardioides hankookensis. Classification (NCBI taxonomy): domain Bacteria; kingdom Bacillati; phylum Actinomycetota; class Actinomycetes; order Propionibacteriales; family Nocardioidaceae; genus Nocardioides; species Nocardioides hankookensis. The sequence continues at coordinate 207,183 of NZ_JBHSRJ010000008.1, forward strand.
CCGCCGCCCCCTCGAACCTGGCCTCGACCCGCGAGCCGCCGACGGGGTCGCGCAGCGGCAGCGGCGTCGCACTGGCGACGACCAGCGGCACGGTGTGCTCGGGGCCGTTCGCGACCGGCCCGGCCGGGAGGGCCGGCTCGGGCTCGCGGTGCGGACGCAGCCGGTCGGCCAGGAAGCCGATGCCACGGGCCAGCGCGGGACGCGGGTCGTGCATGACCGGGTGGGGGTCGTCCTCGACCCAGTCCTGGTCGGTCTCCTCGTCGTCCCACTCCTGCTCGTCGTGCTCGTCCCAGTCGTCCACGGGCTCGTCGTCGCCGACCTCGACGACCACGGCCGGGTCGTCCGCGAGACGCTCGAGGGCCAGGGTCAGGCCCTCGTCGGCCCCGGCGACCCAGGTGGAGAGGGACAGCGGGACCGAGAGCTCGGTGTCCGCGTCGCGGGCGAGCACCACCAGGCGCCCGTCGCGCAGCAGCCCGCGGCGCGGCACGTGGGCGACCTCGTCGAGCGCCGCCCACGGGAAGCCGTGCCAGCGCCGGCCCTTGCGGATCCGGATGCCCTGCTCGTCGGCGACCAGCAGCGGCGTACGCGCGTCCAGGCACGCCTGCAGGTAGGCGACCGCGACGGCCCCCATCGCGAGCGCCAGCAGCCAGTCGAGGACGGAGCCACCGCCGATCGCCCGGGTCAGGTAGGCGAGCGCGACGACGGCAGCGACCACGCCGATGCCGCCGGAGAGCGCGCCGTTGCGGCGGACCTCCACCGGCTCGGGCGCCGCCTGCACGTCGGTGGGCTCCTTGAGGTCTGCGCTGAGGCTGCTCACATCTCCCCCTGCAGGGTCGCGATCACACCATCGATCTCGTCGGGCTTGACCAGCACGTCGCGGGCCTTCGAGCCTTCGCTCGGCCCGACCACGCCACGGCTCTCCATGATGTCCATCAGGCGGCCGGCCTTGGCGAAGCCGACCCGGAGCTTGCGCTGGAGCATCGAGGTCGAGCCGAACTGCGTGGAGACCACGAGCTCGATCGCCTGGATGACCAGGTCCATGTCGTCGCCGATGTCGTCGTCGAGGTCGCGCTTGGCCGCGGCCGGCGCCGTGACGTCCTCGCGGTAGGTCGGCTCCAGCTGGGTCTTGCAGTGCTTGACGACCGCGTGGATCTCGGCCTCGGTGACCCAGGACCCCTGCACACGCACGGCCTTCGACGAGCCCATCGGCAGGAAGAGCCCGTCACCCTGGCCCACCAGCTTCTCCGCACCCGGCTGGTCGAGGATGACCCGGCTGTCGGCGAGGCTGGAGGTCGCGAACGCGAGCCGCGACGGCACGTTGGCCTTGATCAGGCCGGTGACGACGTCGACCGACGGCCGCTGGGTCGCCAGCACCAGGTGGATGCCGGCCGCACGGGCGAGCTGGGTGATCCGGACGACCGAGTCCTCGACGTCGCGCGGGGCGACCATCATCAGGTCGGCGAGCTCGTCGACGATCACCAGCAGGTAGGGGTACGGCGTGAGCTCGCGCTCGCTGCCCGGGGGCACCTGCACCTTCCCGGCCCGCACCGCCTTGTTGAAGTCGTCGATGTGGCGGAAGCCGAAGTTGGCGAGGTCGTCGTAGCGCATGTCCATCTCGCGCACGACCCACTGCAGCGCCTCGGCGGCCTTCTTGGGGTTGGTGATGATCGGCGTGATCAGGTGCGGGACGCCCTCGTAGGCGTTCAGCTCGACCCGCTTCGGGTCGACCATGATCATCCGGACCTCGTCGGGCGTGGAGCGCATCAGGATCGAGGTGATCATCGAGTTGATGAAGCTCGACTTGCCGGAGCCGGTGGCGCCGGCGACGAGCAGGTGCGGCATCTTCGCCAGGTTGGCGACGACGAATCCGCCCTCCACGTCCTTACCGAGCCCGGCCACCATCGGGTGGTGGTCCGAGCGCGCGGTGTTGGAGCGGAGCACGTCGCCGAGGGAGACGATCTCCTTGTCCAGGTTGGGGATCTCGATGCCGATCGCGGACTTGCCGGGGATCGGGCTGAGGATCCGGACGTCGGCGGACGCCACGGCGTACGCGATGTTCTTGGAGAGCGCGGTGACCTTCTCGACCTTGACCGCGGGGCCGAGCTCGACCTCGTAGCGGGTGACGGTCGGGCCACGGGTGTAGCCGGTGACCTGCGCGTCGATCCCGAACTCCTCCATCACCTGGGTGAGCCGGTCGACGACCGCGTCGCTCGCCTTGGAGCGGGCCTTGTGCACCGACCCGGGCTTGAGGACCTCGTTGGCCGGCAGCGTGTAGGCGATGTCGCCGGACAGCGCGAGCTGCTCGACGCGCGGCGGGAGCGGCGTGTGCGGCGGGGGCTCGAGCTCGACCTTCTCCTCGACGACCGGCGCTGCGACCTCCGTCGGCGCCTCGGGCGCGAAGATGTCGAGGCCCTCCTCGGTGGTCTCGAGGCGCTTCTTGCGCTTGCGCAGCTCGCGGTCGCTGAGGACCGGGCTGTCGTACGCCGGGTCGCCCATGTCGGGGTCGATCTCCCCGGCCTGGTCCGTCTTGCGCTTGCGGCTGCGGACCGCGGGCATGGCCTGCGTCTCGTCGGGGTCCTCGGCCAGGTCGTGCTCGCGACCGAGCAGCTGGTCGCGGGCCGCGGCGAGCCGGGCGGGGACCTGGTAGAGCGGCGTCGCGGTGATGATCAGGACGCCGAAGAAGGCGAGCAGCGCGAGCAGCGGCACCACGACGTACGCCGAGCGCAGCAGGTCGAGCAGCAGGCTCGCGACGACGTACCCGACGGCGCCGCCGGCGCGCTGGAGGTCGCTGGTGTCGCCGAGGTCGGGCTGCGGGTTGCCCTCCGCGATCTGGACGATGCCGAGGATGCCGAAGGAGAGCGATGCCCAGCCGATGACCTGGCGTCCCGCGGGGCCGGTGTGCTCGGGGTCGCGCATCGTGCGCCAGCCGACGAAGAGCAGGGCGAGCGGGACCAGGAAGCCGACCTTGCCGACCGAGCCCTGGACGACGGTGCGGGCCGCGTCCATGACGGACCCGGGCAGCTGCCACCACACGGCGGCCGCGACGATGACGGCTCCCCCGAAGAGGAAGAGGCCGAAGCCGTCGCGACGGTGCTCGGGCTCGAGGTCGCGGGCGGTGTGCCCGATGCTGCGCGCGACGGCACCCAGGCCGTGCGCGATGGCGAGCCAGACCGCGGCGACGCCGCGGAAGACCAGCACGAAGAAGCGGGCGATCGGGCCCGGCCCGCTGCGCACCGCACGCGGTGCCGGGCGCTTGGCCGCGGGACGCCGCGGAGCAGGCTTGCGCTTGCTCGCGGCGGTCTTGGCCGTACCCTTCTTCGGGGCAGGCTTGCGCTTCGGGCTGGTACTCCGGGATCGGGTGCTCGAGCCGCTGGTGCCCGGACTACGGGTGGTGCTCGTGGTCCGGGTGCTGGACGTGCTCTTGCTCCGCGACCCCGGCGGGGAAGACGTACGGGTCGCCATAGTCCCCACCCTACGCACGGGCCACACCAGTCACACGCACCACAGGAGCGCGTGTCTTCATCGGAAGAGTTTTGTCGGCTGGCCGATGAAACTCACGCTTGGACGATGAAGTTTCGTCGTCCAGGCGTGAGTTTCATCGGTCGACCGACAAAACTCTTCACGCCTCGATCACGACCGGGATGATCATCGGGCGGCGGCGGTGGGTGTTGCTCACCCAGCGGCCGACCACACGGCGCATCGTCTGCTGCAGCTGGTGCGCGTCGGTGTTGCCCTCGGCGATGGCCCGGTCGAGCGCGTCGATGATCGGCTGCCGCAGCTCGTCGAACGTCTCGCCGTCCAGCGCGTTGCCCCGGGCGTGGATCTCCGGGCCGGCGGCGACCTTGCCGCTGACCGAGTCGACGACCACGATCACCGAGATGAAGCCCTCCTCGCCGAGGATCCGGCGGTCCTTGAGGTCCGACTCGGTGATGTCACCGACCGACGAGCCGTCCACGAAGACGTAGCCGCAGTCGACCTTGCCGGCGACCTTCGCGACCCCGCCGACCAGGTCGACGACGACGCCGTCCTCGGCGATCACGACGTTCTCGACACCGGTGGCGCGGGCCAGGTCGGCGTTCGCGAGCAGGTGCCGGATCTCGCCGTGCACCGGCATCACGTTGCGCGGCTTGACGATGTTGTAGCAGTAGAGGAGCTCGCCGGCGCTCGCGTGGCCGGAGACGTGCACCATCGCGTTGCCCTTGTGCACGACGCGGGCGCCCCACCGGGCCAGCCCGTTGATGACGCGGTAGACGGCGTTCTCGTTGCCCGGGATCAGGCTCGAGGCGAGCAGGACGGTGTCGCCCTCCTCGATGTGCACGAAGTTGTGGTTGCGCTGCGCGATCCGCGACAGCGCGCTCATCGGCTCGCCCTGCGAGCCGGTCGAGATCAGCACCTGGCGCTCCGCCGGGAGGTCGGCGAGGTCCTTGGTGTCGACCAGCACGCCCGGCGGCACCTTGAGGTAGCCGAGGTCGCGGGCGATCGCCATGTTGCGGACCATCGAGCGGCCGACGTACGCGACCTGGCGCTCGTGGGCGTACGCCGCGTCCAGGACCTGCTGCACGCGGTGCACGTGCGAGGCGAAGCAGGCGACGATGATGCGCTGGTTGGACTCGCGGAAGACCTGGTCGATGACCGGGGTGATCTTCTTCTCCGACGGCGTGAAGCCAGGCGTCTCGGCGTTGGTCGAGTCGGTGAGGAAGAGGTCGACGCCCTCCTCCCCCAGCCGACCGAAGGCCCGGAGGTCGGTGATCCGGCCGTCGAGCGGCAGCTGGTCCATCTTGAAGTCGCCGGTGTGCAGCACCATGCCGGCGCCGGTGCGGATCGCGACCGCGAGCGCGTCCGGGATGGAGTGGTTGACCGCCACGAACTCGAGGTCGAAGGGCCCGAGCGTGAGCCGGTCGCCCTCCTTCACGACGTGGTGGACGGTCTCGCGGAGCCGGTGCTCGCGCAGCTTGCTGTCGAGCAGCGCGAGGGTGAGCTGGGAGCCGACAAGGGGGATTTCGCGCCGCTCGCGCAGGAGGTACGGCGTCGCGCCGATGTGGTCCTCGTGGCCGTGCGTGAGGACCAGCGCCTCGACGTCCTCGAGGCGGTCGCTGATCGAGGACCAGTCCGGGAGGATCAGGTCGATGCCGGGCTGGTGGTCCTCGGGGAAGAGCACGCCGCAGTCGACGATCAGGAGGCGACCGGCGTACTCGAACGCGGTCATGTTGCGGCCGACCTCGCCGAGGCCGCCGAACGGGATGACCCGGAGGCCGCCCTTCTTCAGCTTGCCGGGCGCGGACAGCTCGGGGTGGGGGTGGCTCACAGGAGACCCGCCGCCGTCAGACCTTCGCGGAGTGCGGCGACCTCGTCGTCGTCGAGCTCGACGAGCGGAGATCGGACATGTCGGTTGTCGGTCACCCCGAGGAGCTGGAGCGAGGCCTTCGCCGTCGTGGCGCCGTAGTTGGGCACGCCCATCACCGCCTCCATCGCCGGCAGCAGCCGCTGGTACGTCGCGAGAGCGCCCTGGTGGTCGCCCTCCAGGAACTGGTCGATCATCGAGGCGAGCTCCTTGCCGGCGGCGTGGCCGACGACCGAGACGAGGCCGCACGCGCCGTGCGCGAGGAAGCCGAGGGTGTTGATGTCGTCGCCGGAGTAGACGGCGTAGCCCAGCTGGGCCAGCTTGGCGGCGCGGGGCATGTCGCCGACGGCGTCCTTGACCGCGATGACCGACTCCCAGCCGGCCATCTCCTCGTAGGACTCGAGCGCGATGGTGCTGCCGGTGCGGCCGGGCACGTCGTACATCATCACCGGGATCTCGGCGGCGTCGACGACCTGGCGGAAGTGGTGGAGCATGCCGCGCTGGCCGGGCTTGTTGTAGTACGGCGAGACGAGCAGCACGCCGTCGGCGCCCCGCTCACGGGCCTGGTTGGCGAGGAAGACCGAGGTCGCGGTGTCGTTGGTCCCGACGCCGGCGACGAGCTTGACGTCGGGGCCGACCGCCTCGCGGACGGCGGCGAGGGTCTCGCCGTCCTCCTCCTTGGTCGTGGTCGGCGACTCGCCCGTCGTGCCGGAGACGACCAGGCCGTCGTGGCCGTGGGCCACGAGGTGCTTGGCCACCCGCTGCACTCCGTCGAGGTCCAGGCTCCCGTCGGGACCGAAGGGGGTCGCCATCGCGGTGAGCATGCGGCCGAACGGCGCAGCAGGTGCAGACGTCATAGGTGCCAGGTTAGTGCGTCGGAGTCCTCAGGCGACGTGCGGCATGACGTCGCGCGCCACGAGTCGCAGGTGGTCGAGGTCGGAGAGGTCGAGGACCTGGAGGTAGAGCCGCTCGGCGCCGAGCGCGGCGTACCGCCCGATCTTGTCGACCACCTCCTGCGGCGTGCCGGCGATGCCGTTCTCCCGCAGCTCGTCCTTCTCGCGCCCGATCGCGGCGGCCCGGCGCTCGACCTCGGCCTCGTCGGCACCGACGCAGAGCACCAGCGCGTTGGACCAGCGCATCGTCGCCGGGTCGCGGTCCTGCGCCTCGCAGGCCTCACGGACCCGGGCGAACTGGGCCTTCGTGGTCGCCTCGTCGACGAAGGGCAGGTTGAACTCGTCGGCGTACGTCGCCGCCAGGGCCGGCGTGCGCTTCTTGCCGACGCCGCCGATGAGGACGGGCGGCTTGGCCTGGGTGGGCTTGGGCAGCCCGGGGCTGTCGACGACCTGGTAGTGCGTGCCGTGGTGGGTGAACCCGCCCTCGGTCGCCCAGAGCCCGGTGATGATCGCGAGCTGCTCCTCGAACCGGTCGAACCGCTCCCCCGTGCTCGGGAACGGGATGCCGTACTTCGTGTGCTCCTGCTCGAACCAGCCCGCGCCGATCCCCAGCTCCACGCGACCGTTGCTCATCTGGTCGACGTTCGCGACCGAGATCGCCAGCGGGCCTGGGTGCCGGAAGGTCGCGCTGGTCATCATCGTGCCGAGCCGGATCGTGCTCGTCTCCCGGGCGATGCCGGCCAGCGTGATCCAGGCGTCGCTCGGCCCGGGCAGCCCTTCCGTCCCCATCCCGAGGTAGTGGTCGGAGCGGAAGAACGCCCCGAACCCGAGTCGCTCGGCCTCCTGGGCGACGGTCACCAGGTCGTCGTACGTCGCGCCCTGCTGGGGTTCGGTGAAGATGCGCAGCTCCATGGCGTCAGCCTGTCAGATGCTGCACAACGCCGATGATCTCGCGTGCCAGGACGTCGGGCTCGGCGGTGGCGAGCGGCTCGTCGGGCAGCACGCCACGGAGCTGGAAGACGCCGGCCAGCAGCGCGAAGACCAGGTCGGCGCGCAGGCGGGCGGTGTCGTCGCCGCCGATCAGTCCGGCGAACGCGTCGATGGCCGAACTCAGGGCCTGCCGGCGCAACGCTCCGACGCGGTCGTCGTCGATGTCCCGCAGGAGCAGGACCATCGGGTTGACGTGGTCGAACTCCGGCCAGGCGTCGGGACGCAGCGAGTCGGCCAGCGCGACGGCCAGGTCGTCGATCGAGCCCGGCTGCCACGGCTCCATGAGCTCCGCGGAGTCCTCGATGACCGCCGCGAACAGGCCCTCCTTGGAGCCGAAGTAGCGCGAGATCAGGGCGACGTTGACCCCGGCGTCGGCCGCGATGTCTCGGGTCGTCGTGCGCTCGTAGCCCAGGACGGTGAAGCGGCGGCGGGCGACGCGCAGCAGGTCGAGGCGGGTGGCCTCGGCGTTGCGGGGGCGGCTGGTCGGATCGACAGGCGGCATGCCGCCATTGTGACCTATGTAATCGCTTGTTGACTTAGGCCCGGCGTACTCGTTAGGTTCGCGACCGCCCCGTGCCGTGCCCAGCCCGAAGGACCCCGATGAACCAGCAGGTCCCCCCCATGCGCGCCAACCTCGAGATCGGGGCCATCGGCCTCGGCGCGCTGATGGCCGCCCTCGCGCAGACGCTGGTGATCCCGGTGCTGCCGGTCATCGAGGCGGACCTCCGCTCGTCGACGACCGAGTCGCAGTGGCTGCTGACCTCGACGCTGCTGGTCGCGGCCGTGTCGGTCCCGATCGTCGGCCGGCTGGCGGACATGTTCGGCCGGAGGCTGATGCTGCTGGTCGCGCTCTCGTGCCTCTTCGTCGGGTCCCTGATCTGCGCGCTCACCAGCAACATCGACGTGATGATCTTCGGCCGCGCGCTGTGCGGGGTCTCCAGCGCCGCGATCCCGCTGGGCATCAGCCTGCTGGCGACCGTGCTGCCGCCGGAGCGCCGCGGCTCGGCGACCGCCCTGATCAGCGCGATGCTCGGCATCGGCGGCGCGCTCGGGCTGCCGCTGGCCGGCCTCTTGGCCGACAACGTCGACTACCACGCGCTCTTCTGGATCGGCGCCGTCGGCGGCGCGGCCAGCGCGGTGGCCGTCCTGCTCCTGGTCGAGGAGCCGGCGCAGCGCAGCGGCGGGGCGATCGACTGGTACGGCATGGTGCTGCTCGCCACCGGACTCGTCGCCCTGGTGCTGCCGCTCTCCCAGGCCTCGTCCTGGGGCTGGGGCTCGGCGCGGGTCCTCGGTCTGCTCGTCGCCTCCGCGCTGCTGCTCGGTCTCCTCGTCGTCGTCGAGCGCCGCGTCGTCAGCCCGCTGGTCGACATGCGCACCCTGGGCCGGCCGCCGATCCTGATCACCAACGTCGCCTCGATCTTCTTCGGCTTCGCGCTCTTCGCGAGCTTCGTCGGTACGGCGACCTACGTGCAGATGCCCGAGGCCACCGGCTACGGGTTCGGCGCCTCGGTGCTCGTCGCGGGCCTCTGCCTGCTGCCGAGCGGCATCCTGATGCTGCTGCTGGCCCCGGTCACCGCGCGGCTCAGCGTCGCCTGGGGCGCCGCCCGCGTGCTCTCGCTCGCCGGCCTGATCCTGGTCGTCGGCCTGGTCTTCCGGATCGTCTTCGTCGACGCGCTCTGGCAGGTCGTCGTCGGCACCGCGATCATCGGCGCCGGCACGGGCATCGGCTACGCGACCCTGCCGACCCTGATCAACAGCCACGCCCCGGCCGCCGAGCTGGCCGCCGCCAACGGCATCAACACCCTCGCCCGCTCGCTGGGAAGCACGCTGGCCAGCGCCATCGGCGGCACCCTGCTCGCCTCGATCACGATGGACCTGGGTGGCGTGGCGGTGCCGTCGCTCGCGGCGTTCCGGGTGCTCTTCGCGATCTGCGCCGGCGCGGCCCTCGTCGCCAGCCTCGCCGGGCTCCTGCTCACGTCGTCCCGGGTCGACCGTCCTCAGGACCTCGAGCCGGCGCTGCCCTGAGCCGTGGAGCCGTGGGCCGTCCGGCGCTACAGCCGATCCGCCGCGCGCACCAACCGCACTCGCTCGTACCCGTCGAAGACATCCCGGGAGGACTCCAGCCACGCAGCAGCGTCGTACGCCGGGTAGAGCACGTCGCCCTCGGGCTCCAGGGGGATCTCGCTGAGCACCTGCTCGGTGGCGAGGGGCAGCGCGGCGGCGTACACCTGCGCCCCGCCGACCACCATCACGTCGCCGGGGAGCGTGGCGGCGAGGGCGAGGGCCGCGTCGAGGTCGTGGGCGACGAGCACGCCCTCCCCCGACGGGCCGGCCGACCACGCCGGGTCCCGGGTCAGGACGATCGTGGTGCGGCCGGGCAGCGGGCGGCCGATCGACTCGTACGTCGTCCGGCCCATGACCAGGGTGTGCCCCATGGTCAGCTCCTTGAAGGCGCGCTGCTCGCCCGGCACCCGCCAGGGGATGTCGGGGCCGTTGCCGATCACCCCGTTGCGGGCGACGGCGGCCACCATCACGATCCTCATACGGCCTCAGACAGCAATGGGCGCCTTGATCCCCGGGTGCGGGTCGTAGCCCTCGACGGCGATGTGCTCGAGGTCGAAGGCGTCCAGTTCGGTGACCGACGGGTCGAGCCACAGCGTGGGCAGCGGCCTCGGGTCGCGGGTCAGCTGGAGCTGCGCCTGCTCCAGGTGGTTGAGGTAGAGGTGGGCGTCGCCGAGGGTGTGCACGAAGTCGCCCACCTCGAGACCCGTCACCTGGGCGACCATGTGGGTGAGCAGCGCGTAGGACGCGATGTTGAACGGCACGCCGAGGAAGACGTCCGCTGAGCGCTGGTAGAGCTGGCAGCTCAGCCGGCCGTCCGCGACGTAGAACTGGAACATCGTGTGGCAGGGCGCGAGCGCCATGTCGGGGATGTCGGCGACGTTCCACGCGGAGACGATGTGGCGACGCGAGTCGGGGTTGCTGCGGATCTGGTCGACGACCTGCGCGATCTGGTCGACGTGCCGACCGTCGGGGGTCGGCCAGGACCGCCACTGGTAGCCGTAGACCGGCCCGAGGTCGCCGTTGTCGTCGGCCCACTCGTCCCAGATCGAGATACCGCGGTCCTGGAGCCACTTCACGTTCGTGTCGCCGCGCAGGAACCACAGCAGCTCCCCGAAGACCGAGCGGGTGTGCACCTTCTTCGTGGTCACCAGCGGGAAGCCGGCGGTCAGGTCGAAGCGCATCTGGTGCCCGAACACCGAACGCGTGCCGGTGCCCGTGCGGTCGCTCTTCTCGACGCCCTCGTCGAGGATCCGCTGGAGGAGGTCGAGGTAGGACTGCACGCTCCGAGCCTAGACGTCAGAGCTCGACGGTTCCGGCCACGGTCGTCCGAGTGTCGCCCCCCACCCACAACTCCGACCCCTCCAGCACCACGTGCACCCGGCCGGCCCGCTGCAGGACCGTCCCCTGGCTCGCGACGTACGACGTCGGCAGCCGACCGCCCGCCAGCCACTGGCCGATCCCGGCGTTGAGCGAGCCGGTCACCGGGTCCTCCGGCATGCCGTAGCCGGGGCAGAACGCACGCACCTCGACGGCCAGCGGACCGTCGGCGTAGGGGCCGACGACGCCGATCTTCAGGTCACCGAACGCCGCCCAGTCCGGGTCGAGGGCCAGGACCGCGGCGGCGTCCTCGAGCAGCACGCCGACCCAGCCCGGCCCGTTGTCGATCCAGGTCGACTCGACGATCGCGGACTCGGGGACCCGCAGGGCGCGGCAGATCCCGGCGACGTCGGCGGCGTCGACCGGGCCCGAGCGCACCAGCGGCGGCGCGGCGAAGGCGAGGGTCTCGCCGCGTCTGATGGTCACCAGGCCCGCGCCACACTCCTGCACGAGGTCCTCGCCCGCGGGGACTCCCCCGGCCTCGAGCCACGCGTGTGCACTGCCGAGCGTCGGGTGGCCCGCGAACGGCAGCTCGCCGCCTGGTGTCCAGATCCGCAGGCGGTAGTCGGCGGCGGGGTCGGTCGGCGTCAGCAGGAACGTCGTCTCCGACAGGTTCGTCCAGCGCGCGAAGGCCGCCATCTGATCGTCGGTGAGGCCGTCGGCGCCGTGCACCACGGCCACCGGGTTGCCGCGCAGCGGCTCGCTGGCGAAGACGTCGACCTGGCTGAAGCGCATGCGCTCACGCTAGTGGGCGAGGACCGCCGCGTCCGTCCCGGAGGGCACCGGCGCGACGTCGGTGCACTGCGCGCTGGTCAGGTCGCAGGTGCGGAGCACCAGGAGCGGGTCCACGTTGCCGTCCAGGTCCGACCCGCCGGCGAGGTCGGAGACCTGCGCGACCAGGTAGACGGCCGTGTTGTTGCGCCCGAACGTCGCGTCCACGGCCCTCTCGCCCGGCCCCACGCCGCTGGGCTTCCGGTCGCCGGAGCGTGCGTCGTACAGCAGCGGCCGGAACGGCCGGCCGTCGGCGACGCCCGGCCCCTCGGCCTTGCTGATCACCAGGATGCCGGCGTCGGAGAGCTGGGCGCCGACGCCCGGGAGGACGAACGAGACGCTGAAGAACGACTGCTCGATCTCGATGCGGCCCGGTGCCAGCTGGTAGACCCGGTTGGCGGACTCGACGTCGAGCAGGCCGTCGCGGACCACCGGCACCGGCCGCTCGACCCCCGGGGTCCAGGCGTAGCCGCCCTCGGAGTCCGCGTAGAAGACCTGGTGCTGGTCGATCGCGATCGGGCGCGTGTCGGGCGGCACCCCCTTGGCGTCGAGCAGCGACCCGTTGCTCACGTCGTAGACCACCAGCGCGGGTGGCTGCCCCTCGTCCGACCCCGGGTCGACCCACGAGACCCAGCCGTCGGCAGTCGAGGCGACCAGCGGGGTCGTCGGGTCCTTGTCGCCGATCTCGCGACGCTTCCCGTCCGCGGCCACGAACGCCACGGTCCCCTCGGCGTCGCCGTAGACCGCGCCGCCGTTGATCTCGACCAGGTCGGTCACCCCGGACACCGCCACCGCGACGTGGTCGAGGTGCAGCTGGCCGTTGGCGTACCACGCGACCCGCACCGGGTTCTGCTCGCGGGTCACGCGCGCGGGACCGAGCTCCTCGGAGGGCGGGTCCTCACGGTTCGCGACGAAGGTGAGGACGCCGATCACGAGGGCGGCCGCCGCCACGGCGACCCCGACGACCCGCCACCGGCGCCGGCGCTGCGCCCGCGCGTCCGCGACGACGTCGTCGTACGGCGTGGTGGGCACCGCGATCGACTCGCCGGCCCGCCGGAAGGTCTCGGCGGGCGCCGCGTCGAGGTGGAGCCGGCCGAGGCCGTGGGTGATCCGCGCCTGGACGGACTCCAGCGACACGTCGCGGGCGGCGGCCACCTGGGACTCGTCGAGCTCGGCGACGAACCGGAGCACCAGGCTCTCGCGCTCGTCGGGGTCCGCGTGCCCCAGCTGCTCGAGGAGTGCCTCGCGCAGCAGCTCGTCGTCGGTGGGCTCGTCGGGCAGGGGCTCCGGCGCGGGCGGCGGGACCCGCCGCCGGTGTCGGTGCAGGCGCGCGAGGACGACGCCGTAGACGTAGGCGTCGACGTCGTCGGAGCGGCGTACCCGGTCCCATTCGCCGTAGCAGCGCGCGGCACCGTCGCGGGCGACGACCTCCGCCTCGGCCCGGGTGCACCCGAGCAGCACCAGCGTGCGGACCAGCGACGGCCAGCGGGCGGCCAGGTAGGCAGCGAAGTCCGCGTCGTCGCCGGGCATGGGAGCATCCTGCTCCCTGGCGGTCAGGCGTGCAGCGACATCGGCCCGTAGATGCGCCGGTCGTGCTCGAAGAGCACCACGGCGTCGACGCCCTCGGCGGCCAGGTCCGACCAGAGCTCACCGACCCACGACTCGGCGTCGGCCTGGCTGGCGAAGCGCTGCTCCCCGAGCTCGCCGGTCACCGACACCTCGGCGCCGGTGTTGTCCTCGAGCCGCCACCACCAGGGGCGCTCGGCGGGCGACGGGGGGCGGAAGGTCGGCGGCTGCTCGGGCAGGTTCATGAGGTCAGTCCTCTCGTACGGACGGGTCGAGGAAGGGCGGCTTCACCAGCTGGAAGATCTCGCGACGGCCGCGGATGTCGACGCCGACCTCCGCCTCCGGGTCGACGAACGACGGCACCAGGGCCAACCCGATGCCCTTGCGCAGCGTCGGGGAGAAGGTGCCGGAGGTGATCTCTCCGAGGGGTACGTCGGCGGTGAGGCTGACCGTCATGTGCGGGCGCGGGATGCCGCGACCGGTGGCGACCAGGCCGCGCAGCACGCGCTCCGGCCCGGCGGCACGCTCGGCGCTCAGCACCTCGCGGCCCCAGAACGCGTCCTTCTTCCAGCCGACCGCCCAGCCGAGCCGGGCCTGGTTGGGGGTGACGTCGAGCGAGATGTCCTGGCCGTGCAGCGGATAGCCCATCTCGGTGCGCAGCGTGTCGCGGGCGCCGAGCCCGCAGGGCAGCACGCCGTACGGCGCACCGGCCGCCATGATCGCGTCCCACAGGGCGACGGCGACGTCGTTGGGCGCGATCAGCTCGTAGCCGCGCTCGCCGGTGTAGCCCGTGCGGCACACCACGACCTCGGCACCTTCGAACTGCGCGACCGCGAACGACATGTAGTCGTGCCCGGTCGGGAGCCCGACGGCGTCGAGCACCTCGTCGGACTTCGTGCCCTGGACGGCGAGCACCGCGTGGTCGCGGTGCTCGTCGGTCACCGTGACGCCGTCGGGGGCGGCCGCGGCGAGCCGACGGACGACCTCGGCGGTGTTGGCGGCGTTGGGGACCAGCAGCACGCGGTCCTCGGCGTACACGTAGGCGATCAGGTCGTCGACCACGCCGCCGGTCGCGTCGTCGCAGCACAGGGTGTACTGCGCCTGGCCGGGCCCGATCCGGCGCAGGTCGTTGCTCAGCGTGCTGTTGACGAAGTCGACCGCGCCGGGCCCGGCCACGACGGCCTTGCCGAGGTGGCTGACGTCGAAGACGCCGACGGCCTCGCGGACCGCCGTGTGCTCCTTGACGACGCCGGAGGGGTACTCGAGCGGCATCGACCAGCCGCCGAAGGCCGAGAACTTCGCGCCGAGCGCCTCGTGCCGGTCGTGGAGAGGGGAGCGGAGCAGGTCGGACATGTGGCGACCCTAGCCGAGCGGGTCGGCCGCCAGGCGCGGACTATCCTGCCCCGGTGACGACGTACACCCTGCGCAGCGCCAGCCCCGCCAAGACCAAGTGCGATGCCGTGGTCGTGGGGGTGGTCCAGGCGGCGAAGGGTGCCGAGCTCGCCGACGGTGCCGACGACGTCGGCAAGGCCTACGGCCGCAAGCTGCGTCCCCTCCTCGCGACCCTGGGCGTCACCGGCAAGACCGGTGAGGTCGTCAAGATCCCGACCGGCGGCACCCTCGGCTCGCCGCTCCTCGTGCTCGTCGGCCTCGGCCGCACGGTCGACGCGGTCGCCGTACGCCGTGCGTCCGGCGTCGCCGCCCGGGCCGTCAGCAACGCCGCGTCCGTGGCCGTCGCGCTGCCGGGCGGCTCGCCCGAGCTGGTGCGCGCCGCGACCGAGGGTCACCTGCTGGGTGGCTACTCCTTCACCGAGTACAAGAAGGAGTCGAAGAGCACCGCCCCGGGCGAGGTCGTCGTCCTCAGCGAGGGCGCGAGGCGCAAGGACGTGCAGGCGGCGTTCGAGGAGGCGCAGGTCGTCGCCCGCGCCGTCGCCGTCACCCGCGACTGGGTGAACACGCCGCCCAACGACCTCACGCCGCCGGCGTTCGCCGACGCGGTCGCCGAGGCGACGAAGACCCTGACCAAGGGACGCGGCGCCCCGAAGGTCGCGATCACCGTCCACGACGAGAAGGCGCTCGCCGAGCTCGGCTGCGGCGGCATCCTCGGCGTCGGCGGCGGGTCGTCGGCCGCGCCCCAGCTGGTCGAGCTGAGCTACGCCCCCAAGGACGCGAAGCACCACCTGGCGCTGGTCGGCAAGGGCATCACCTTCGACTCCGGCGGCCTCACCATCAAGCCCGCCGGCAGCATGAGCGAGATGAAGTCGGACATGGCCGGCGCCGCCGCGGTCGTCCAGGCGACGTACGTGATCGCGACCCTCGGGCTGCCGATCAAGGTCAGCACGTTCGTGCCGATGGCCGAGAACATGATCTCGGGCAACGCCGTGCGACCGGGCGACGTCCTCACGATCTACGGCGGCACCACCGTCGAGGTGACGAACACCGACGCCGAGGGGCGGCTCGTGCTGGCCGACGCCCTGGTGCGCGCCACCGAGCTGAAGCCCGACGTGCTGCTGGACGTCGCGACCCTGACCGGGCACATGGTCGTCGCCCTCGGCGACCGGGTCGCCGGCGTGATGGGGTCGACCGAGGTGGTCGACGACGTGCTGGCCGCCGCCACCACCGCCGGCGAGGAGATGTGGCCGATGCCGATCCCGGAGGCGATGTCCGAGCGGATCCACAGCAGCAAGGTCGCGGACCTGGCCCAGCACGACTGGATCCGCTGGGGCGGCGGGCTCTTCGCCGCGGCCTTCCTGCGCGAGTTCACCGCCGGGATCCCCTGGGCGCACCTCGACATCGCCGGCCCGTCGTACAACTCCGGCGGCGCGTGGGGCCACGTCACCCCGGGCGGCACCGGTGTCGCTGTCGGCACCGTCGTCGACTTCGCCCGGGCGCTGGCCGCCTCGGAGTAGTCGTCAGCCGCCGAGCTTCTTGCGGCGGTTGTAGTCGCGCATCCGCTGCGGGACGCCCACGACGGCCGCGTCGTACGACGGGATCTGCTGCTTGTTGCAGAACTCGTGCGCCCACTTGGCCGACGGCACCCGGCGGCGGGTCCACTCGCCGTCGTGCGCAACGAGGAGCAGGGTCACGTCGCTGACCGCGGTCCGCGGCTCGACGAAGCCCTCGACGCCTCGCCGCTCGGCCGACCACGTGAAGAGGTGGTCGAGGTCCATCGAGTCGGCGGCGCGGACCCGTGTCGAGCCCGTGCGCGTCGCGTCCCGGGCGGGTCCACTCGTCTTCGGCCCGCGCCGGAACCGGTCCATCCATGCCATGGGGACAAGTGTGCCCGTAGGACCTACTGATGCGTAGTGAGGCCGGTGTGGACACGCTGGGCTGAAGTGGAAGGATGGGCCCGTGGCCGACACCGACTTCGACGTACTGATCCTCGGTGCAGGCTCGGGCGGCTACGCCTGTGCACTGCGCGCCGCCCAGCTCGGGCTGAACGTCGGGCTGGTCGAGAAGGGTCCGCTCGGGGGCACCTGCCTGCACGTCGGCTGCATCCCGACCAAGGCGCTGCTGCACGCCGCCGAGATCGCCGACCAGACCCGCGAGTCCGAGACGTTCGGCGTCCGCGCGACGCTCGAGGGCGTCGACATGGCCGGCGTCAACGCCTACAAGGACGGCGTGGTGTCCCGCCTCTTCAAGGGCCTCACCGGCCTGATCAAGGGCCGCGGCATCACCGTGATCGAGGGCGCCGGCCGGCTGACCGGCCCGAAGCAGGTGACCGTCGGCGACACGACGTACTCCGGCCGCACGGTCGTCCTGGCCTCCGGCTCCTACGCCCGGAGCCTGCCCGGCCTCGAGATCGACGGCGAGCGCGTCATCACCTCCGAGCACGCCCTCAGGCTCGACCGGGTGCCCGCGTCCGTCGTGGTGCTCGGCGGCGGCGTCATCGGCTGCGAGTTCGCGAGCGTGTGGCGCAGCTTCGGTGCCGAGGTGACGATCGTCGAGGCGCTCCCCCGCCTGCTCGCCGTCGAGGACGAGGCGTCGTCCAAGGCGCTCGAGCGGGCCTTCCGCAAGCGCAAGATCGACTTCCGCACCAGCACCCCCTTCCAGAGCGTCAAGCACACCGACACCGGTGTCGCCGTGACCGTCGAGGGCGGTGACGTGATCGAGGCTGACCTGCTGCTGGTCGCCGTCGGCCGCGGCCCGGTCACCGAGGGCCTCGGGTACGACGAGCAGGGCGTCGCCATGGACCGCGGCTTCGTCCTCGCCGACGAGCGGTGCCGCACCAACCTCGAGGGCGTGTACGCCGTCGGCGACATCGTGCCCGGGCTGCAGCTCGCGCACCGCGGCTTCCAGCAGGGCATCTTCGTGGCCGAGGACATCGCCGGCCTCGACCCGCAGCCGATCGACGAAGCAGGCATCCCGCGGGTCACCTACTCGCACCCCGAGGTCGCCTCGGTCGGCCTCGACGAGGCCGCCGCGACCGCGACGTACGGCGCCGACGGGATCGAGACGCTGACCTATGACCTCGGCGGCAACGGCAAGAGCCAGATCCTCAAGACCCAGGGCTTCGTGAAGCTGATCCGCCGCAAGGACGGACCGGTCATCGGCGTCCACCTGGTCGGCGACCGGGTCGGCGAGCTCATCGGCGAGGCGCAGCTCATCTACAACTGGGAGGCGTACGCCGATGACGTCGCTCCCCTGGTGCACGCGCACCCGACCCAGAACGAGGCGCTGGGCGAGGCCCACCTCGCGCTTGCCGGCAAAGCACTGCACGCCCATGCGTGACGCAGCCTGATAAACCAGACCTACCAGAACTCGAAGCGAAGGAACTCCATGGCCACCGAAGTCAACCTCCCGGCACTCGGCGAGTCCGTCACCGAAGGCACCGTCACCCGCTGGCTGAAGCAGGTCGGCGACTCGGTGGCGGTCGACGAGCCGCTGCTGGAGGTGTCGACCGACAAGGTCGACACCGAGATCCCCTCCCCGGTGGCCGGCACGCTCCTGGAGATCAAGGCCAACGAGGACGACACGGTCGAGGTCGGCGCCGTGCTGGCCGTGATCGGTGACGAGGGTGAGGGCGGTGGTGACGGCGGCGGCGAGTCCGCGCAGGCCGAGCCGGAGCCCGAGCCGGAGCCCGAGCCGGAGCCCGAGGAGGAGAAGGCCCAGGAGCCGGAGGCCGCCGAGGAGCCCGCTCCCGCGGCCGAGGAGGCCGAGAAGCCCGCCGCCGAGGCCAAGCCGTCCGGTGGCGGTGGCGGTGGTACGTCGGTGACGCTGCCCGCCCTGGGCGAGTCGGTCACCGAGGGCACGGTCACCCGCTGGCTGAAGTCGGTCGGCGACGACGTCGCCGTCGACGAGCCGCTGCTCGAGGTCTCGACCGACAAGGTCGACACCGAGATCCCCTCGCCGGTCGCCGGCACGCTGCTGGAGATCAAGGTCCAGGAGGACGAGACCGTCGAGGTCGGTGCCGAGCTCGCCGTGGTCGGCTCGGGCGACGCCGCGCCCGCGAAGACCGAGGAGAAGGCACCGGAGCCGGAGCCCGAGCCCGAGCCGGAGCCCGAGCCGGAGCCCGAGCCGGAGCCCGAGCCGGCCCCCGCCGCCGAGGAGAAGAAGCCCGAGCCGGCAGCTGCTCCCGCGCCGAGCGCCCAGTCGCCCACGACCAAGGACCCGGAGCAGCCGGTCGGCGGCGGCGACGGTCCCGGCTACGTGACCCCGCTGGTCCGCAAGCTCGCCACCCAGCACGGCGTCGACCTGGCCTCGGTCAGCGGCACCGGCGTCGGTGGCCGGATCCGCAAGCAGGACGTGCTCGACGCAGCCGCCCGCGCCCAGCAGCCGGCCGCCGCGGCCCCGGCGGCCGCGCCCGCCGCTGCTGCTGCCGCCTCGCCGGTCCCCGTCGCGCCGTCGCCGCTGCGTGGCAAGACCGAGAAGATCTCGCGCCTGCGCAAGATCATCGCGAGCCGGATGGTCGAGTCGCTCCAGACCTCGGCCCAGCTCACCCAGGTCGTCGAGGTCGACGTCACGAACATCGCGCGGCTGCGCGAGAGCGTGAAGGCCGACTTCCTGGCCCGCGAGGGCGTGAAGCTGACCTACCTGCCGTTCTTCGCGAAGGCGGCGATCGACTCCCTCAAGCAGCACCCGGCGCTCAACGCGACCATCGACACCGAGGCCGGCGAGGTCACCTACTTCGACCGCGAGCACGTCGCCTTCGCGGTCGACACGGAGAAGGGCCTGCTCACCCCGGTCGTCAAGGACGCGGGCGACCTGTCCGTGGCTGGCCTGGCCAAGAAGATCGCCGACGTCGCCGAGCGCACCCGCACCAACAAGATCGGCCCCGACGAGCTCTCGGGTGGCACGTTCACGATCACCAACCTGGGCAGCTTCGGGGCCCTGTGGGACACCCCGATCATCAACAAGCCCCAGGTCGCGATCCTCGGCCCCGGTGCGGTCGTGAAGCGCCCGGTCGTCATCGACGACCCGAACCTCGGCGAGACCATCGCCGTGCGCTACATGGTCTACCTGGCCCTGACCTACGACCACCAGCTGGTCGACGGCGCCGACGCCGGCCGCTTCCTGCGTGAGCTCAAGCAGCGCCTGGAGGCCGGTCAGTTCGAGGTCTGAGCGCAGCCGGGCACGACGAAGGGGTGCCCGGCGTCGCGCGACGAGGTTGAGGAGGCCGGGACGGTCCCGAACGGAGTGAGGGACCGACCATCGGCCGTCTCGAAACCCCGCGAGCCAAGAGTGGGCGTAGAGCCCGCCGAGTCGGGACTTCTGGTCAGTCGAGTCCGGGCTTCTGGTCAACCGGGACCGCGACCCGGGTGACCACAACTCCCGACTCGGGTGACCACAACTCCCGATTCGGGTGACCAGAAGTCCCGACTCGGCGTCAGGGGCCTCTAGCGCATCCAGGCGCTGGCCTCGACCAGCTCGTCGATGGCGCCGGCGACGGCGGTGCGGAGCTCTTCGATCTCGCGCACGTCGGGCACCTCGCCCTGCTGGGCCCGCAGCTCCAGGTCGAGGCAGCGGCGCGCGAGGCTGCTGAGGCCGACGTTGTCGGCGCTCCCCCGCAGCCGGTGGGCCTTCTCGGCGATCGCGTCGGCGTCGTCGGCGGCGGCCGCGGCGGCGAGCTCGACCATGGTCTGGAGAGCGCTCGAGCCGAACCTGTCGACGATGCGCAGCACCAGGTCGGCGGTGAAGCCGTCGTCGACGAGCTCGCGCAGCCGGCTGTCCGCGGTCGACGCCTCGCCGACCAGCGCCGGGTCGGCCGCGGGTACGGCGGCCTCCCACGGCAGCCAGCGCTCGAGCGTGGTCGCGAGCAGGTCGGCGTCGACCGGCTTGGGCAGGAAGTCGTCCATGCCGGCGTCGCGGCAGCGCTCCCGCTCCTCCTGGGTCGCCGAGGCCGTCATGGCGACGATCGGCATCTGCTCGAGCGCGCCGCCCATCGCCCGGATCGCGCGGGTGGCGTCGAAGCCGTCCATCACCGGCATCTGGCAGTCCATCAGGATCGCGGCGAAGGCCTCCGGGGCGTCCGCGACGACGGCCACCGCCTGGGCGCCGTCGGCGGCGATCACGACCTCGCAGCCCAAGTGGCGCAGCATCCCGGTCGCCACGAGCTGGTTGACCGCGTTGTCCTCGACGACCAGCACGCGCCCGCGTACGGCGTCGGTCGGCGACTCGGGGATCGGCGCCCGGTCCGGGCGGTGCGGGTCGAAGCGACCGCCCAGCACCGCGAGCTCGTCGAGCAGTCGCGAGGCGAGGATGGGCTTGGAGACGAACGTGTCGATGCCGGCGTTCTCGAGCCACCCCGAGCTGGGCGCCATCGCCGAGGACAGCAGTGCCAGGCGCAGCGCCTGGAGCCGTTCGTCGGAGCGGATCGCCCGCGCGAGCTGCTCCCCGTCGACGTCCGGCATCATGTAGTCGAGCAGCACCACGTCGTACCCGTCGGAGCGGCGCAGCGACCCGTCGAGCTCGCCGAGCGCCTCCTGCGCCGACGCCGCGACCGTGACGTCGACGTCCCAGGCCCGCAGCTGCTCGGCCAGGATGAAGCGGTTGGTGGCGTTGTCGTCGACGACGAGCACCCGCAGGCCTGCGACGGCGCCCTCCCGCAGCGCGGGTGAGCCAACGCCCGTCGGCGGGAGGAACGGCGCGGTGAACCAGAACGTGCTGCCCTCACCGGGGACGCTGTCGACGCCGATGGTGCCGCCCATCGCGGTGACGATCCGCTCGCTGATCGCGAGCCCGAGACCGGTGCCGCCGTAGCGCCGCGTCGTCGAGCTGTCCGCCTGCGAGAACGCCGTGAAGAGGTGGCCCTGGACGTCCGGGTCGATGCCGATCCCGGTGTCGCTCACCTCCACCCGCAGGGTCGACGGCCCGGTGCCGCTGGCACGGACGACGACCTCGCCGGCGTCCGTGAACTTCACGGCGTTCGCGACGAGGTTGGTGACGACCTGGCCGAACCGCACCGGGTCGCCGCGCACGAGGGTCGGCATGTTGTCGACGCTGGAGATCACCAGCTCGAGGCCCTTGCCGGTCGCGCCTTCGGCCACCATGGCGACGCTGCGCTCGATCACGTCGCGGGGGTCGAAGTCGACCTCCTCGAGGTCGAGCTTGCCGGCCTCGACCTTCGAGAGGTCGAGGATGTCGTTGACGAGGGCGAGCAGGGCGCGGCCGGCCTGGTCGATGCCGTCGGCGAAGCGGCGCTGGTTGTCGGTGAGCTCGGTGCGGCTGAGCAGCTCGGAGAGTCCGATCACGCCGTTCAGCGGGGTCCGGATCTCGTGGCTCATCGTCGCGAGGAAGTCGGACTTCGCCCGGGACGCCGCCAGCGCGTCGTCGCGGGCGCTGGCCAGCTGGGCGGACACCTCCTCGCGCTGCGCGACGGTCGCGAGGAGCGCGAGCATCTGCATGAAGATCGCGAGCTCGTAGGGCCGAGGCGTGCTGGCCGCGCGGCTGTCGGAGACGACGATGCAGGCCAGGCGGTCGCGGACCAGCGCCGGCCCAGCGACGAAGACGGTCCCCGTCGGCCCGATCCGCTGGATGATGTCGCGACGCACGGTCACCTCGTCGGCCATCGCCCGCGCGAACGCGAGGTCCTCCTCACCGAACTCGCGCCAGCCGGCGTCGAAGTGCACCAGCGTGTCCGGGTCCTCCACCGTTGGGGCGGACACGATGATCGCCGGCCACTGGGTGAAGGGCCGCACGATCGTGTCGGCGGCGACCAGGGCGTCGCCGAGCGTCGGCGCCTCGTTGGCCGCCGCGGCCATCGCGCTCAGGAAGGCGAGCCCCTGCTCGGCCTCCTTGCTCTCGGTGATGTCCTGGACCGTCCCGGTCGCCCGGATCAGCTGGCCGGCCTCGTCCTTCGTCGCGACGCCTCGCACCCGCACCCACTGCACCGGCTCGCCGTGCACGGGCTTCAGCCGTACGTCGAAGCCCATCGGGTCGCCGGCGTCCGCCATCGCGGCGTACGCCGCCTCCGTGATGGCACGGTCGTCCGGGTGCAGCCGCTCGAAGAGCGTCTCCCCGGTGGGCACGAAGGACCGCGGCTCGAACCCAAACACCCGGTAGAGCTCGTCGGACCAGCGCAGCACCTGGTCGGCGGCGGTGAACTCCCAGCTGCCGATCTTCGCGATCGCCTGGATCTCCGCCAGCTCCCGGTTGCTGCGCTCGAGCTCCTCGACCAGCGCCTCGCGGGAGCGATCGTCGGTCTCGGGGCGCGCCATGGGCCGATGTTCCCCCATCTGCCGTCGGTCTGCACGCACCCGGTCGTCCTGGAGCGGATTGGGCGCGGCGTGCTTGGCTGGGGTCATGGACGCGCGGACGGTCGTGATCGCGGGGGCGTCGGGATTCCTCGGCTCCCACCTGAGCAGGGAGCTGGTGGAGCGCGGGCACGCGGTCGTCGCCCTCACCCGGCGCCCGACCTCGGCGCCCGACGAGTCGAGCTGGGACCCGTACGCCGGGGTCTACGAGCGTGACGTCATCGAGCGTGCCGACGTCGTCGTCAACCTCGCGGGGACGCCGACGATCGGCAACCCGCACTCGAAGCGCTGGGCGCGTCAGCTCCGCGAGAGCCGGGTGACCACGACGCGGGTGCTGGCCGAGGCGGTCGCAGACAGCGACCGCCGCCCGGCGTTCCTCGCCGGCAACGCCATCGCCTGGTACGGCGACCACGGCGACCAGCCCGTCACCGAGGCGTCCGACAGCCGCGGCGACAGCCTGATGACCACCGTGACGCGGGACTGGCAGGCGGCCGCCGACCCGGCGGTCACCGCCGGCGCGCGGGTCTGCTTCCTGCGCACCGCGCCCGTGATGGACCGCTCCGCAGCGCCCCTCAAGCAGCTGCGGCTGCTCACGAAGCTCGGCCTCGGCGCCCGCCTCGGCGACGGTCGCCAGCGGATGGCGATGATCTCGCTGCGCGACTGGGTCGGCGGCGTCACGCACCTCGTGGAGCACGACGACGTCTCCGGGCCGGTCAACCTCTGCTGCCCCACGACGCCCACCAACGCCGAGTTCACCGACGCGCTGGCGCGTGCGGTCGAGCGCAAGGCGTTCCTGGTCGCCCCCGGCTTCGCCGTCCGGCTCGGCGCCGGGCCGGTGGCCGGCGAGGTGCTCGGGTCGATCGACCTCCGTCCCACCGTGCTCGAGGGCAGCGGCTACTCGTTCCGGGACCGCACCGTCCACGAGGTCGTCCGCACCGCGCTCGCCTGAGCGACCCGCCACCCGTCCCCGTCGCGCACGAGGACGACGTGGCTCGTGGTGGGACGGTCCCGCGGCAGCGGCAGCCGTACGCCGGGCCCGCGCGCGACCGCGCCGCTCAGCCGGTCCGTCACGAGCAGGTCGAGCCGCGTCGCCGTCGCCCGGCGTACGTCGAGCGAGAGCACCTGCGTCCGCAGCTCCCGCACCCGCAGCCCGCGCTCCCGCCAGGCGCGCAGCATCGCGACGTCCGCACCGCCGGTGGTCGAGCCCGGGACGTAGAGCGACCGCAGCGCGTCCGGGTCCTGTGCCGCCCACGCCGCCGCCCTCCGGGCGTCCCAGTCGTGCAGCACCGCGGAGGCGCCCGCCGGGGTGGACCACGCCACTGACACCGACATCAACCCGCACAACCAATCCAGCATCATCGGCGTCTCCTACCCGTGTCGATGCCACCCCAGCAGGTTCTCCACAGGAGACTGACCCCGTGCTGAGCCGCCGGACCCTCCTCGTCGGCGGCGCGGCCGCCACCGGGGTCGTCGTCGCCGGAGCCGCCGCCGGCGTCGGCATCGAGCAGGGTGTGCTCCCCGGCCGACCCACCATCCAGGCGGCGCTCGGCCTCAACGGGCCCGCCGGGCACATCCCGCACGACGTCGAGCCGGTCCTCGGGCTCGTCAACTTCTTCCACTCCCGCGACCGGCTCGGCGCGCGCGTCGGCTGGACGCTCTTCCAGCCTCCCGACGCCGGCCCCGACCTTCCGGTCGTGGTCGCGCTGCACGGCCTCGGGCAGGACCACGACTCCGCGGCCTCCACGTTCGGGCTCGGGTCGTTCCTGGCGTCGGCGATCGCCCACGGGGTCCCGCCGTTCGCCATCGCGGCCCCCGACGGCGGCACGTCGTACTGGCATCCCCGCCCCGACGGCGAGGACGCTGGCGCGATGGTCGTCGACGAACTGCTGCCGCGGCTCGCCCGTCGCGGGCTCGACGTCTCCCGGATCGGTCTGATCGGCTGGTCGATGGGTGGCTACGGCGCCCTGCGCCTCGGCGGCCTGCTCGGGCCGGACCGGGTCGCCGCGGTCGTCGCCTCGAGCCCGGCGATCTGGCAGCACGCCGAGGACGCGTCGCGGTCCGGCTTCGAGGACGCCGCCGAGTACGAGGCGTTCACCGTCGTCGGCCACCAGCACGACCTCGACGGCATCGCGGTGCGCATCGACTGCGGGACCGGCGACCCCTTCTACCGCGACGTCCAGGACTACGCGGAGGACTTCGCCCGCGACGCCGGCCTGGTGAGCACGTTCGAGCCCGGCGCCCACGACGCGGCGTACTGGCGCCGCATGCTGCCCGCGCAGCTGGCCTTCCTGGGGCGCGGCGTAGTCTCGTCAGCGTGAAGTTCGAGCACGTCGGGACGATCGACTACCTCGCCGCCTGGGAGCTCCAGCGCGAGGTCCACCAGCGGGTCGCGGACGGCGAGCAGGCCGACACGACGCTGCTGCTCGAGCACCCGGCGGTCTTCACCGCCGGCAAGCGCACCCAGCCGCACGACCGGCCCGCCGACCCGCACGGCGCGCCCGTCATCGACGTCGACCGCGGCGGCACGATCACCTTCCACGGCCCCGGCCAGCTGGTCGGCTACCCGATCGTCACGCTGCCCGACCACGTCAAGGTCGTCGACTACGTACGCCGGGTGGAGGAGGCGCTGATCCAGGTCTGCGCCGACCTCGGGGTGACCACGGCCCGGGTGCCGGGCCGCAGCGGCGTGTGGCTGCAGGCCGACGACCGCGGCCCGGAGCGCAAGATCGCCGCGCTCGGCATCCGGGTGAGCCGCGGCGTGACCATGCACGGGTTCTCGCTCAACTGCGACGTCGACCTCACGTGGTTCGACCGCTTCGTGCCGTGCAGCATCGACGACGCCGGCGTCACCTCGCTCAGCCAGGAGCTCGGCCGCGACGTGACGACGGCCGAGGTGCTGCCGCTGGTGGAGCGCCACGTCGGCGAGCTGCTCGCGTGGGCGCCGTACGACGCGACGCCCGACTACGAGGCGCGCCCCGACCCCGCCAAGCAGCCGCGCATCGAGCTGCTCACGCCCAGCCGGACCTGAGCCACCGGCGCGTTTCTCCCTCGCTGCAACCGAATCGGTGGTTGGGTCGTCCAACGACCGACCCGGGAGGACGTGCATGAGCGAGCTGGTCATCGAGACCCAAGGGCTCCGCAAGGAGTACTACACGAGGCGTGGGCACCAGGTGGCCGTGCAGGACCTCGACCTGGCCGTGCCGGCCGGAGGGGTCCACGGGTTCCTCGGCCCCAACGGGTCCGGGAAGACGACCACGATCCGGATGCTCCTCGGCCTCGCGCACGCGACGGCGGGCACCATGCGGCTCTTCGGCGAGCCGGTGCCCGCCCGGCTGCCGGCGGTCGTCGGCCGCGTCGGCGCCGTCGTGGAGAGCCCGAAGTTCTCCCCCAACATCACGGGTCGGCAGAATCTCCTGCTCCTCTCGCGCTCCATCGGCGCGCCCGACACCCGGGTGGACGCCGCGCTCGACACGGTGGGCCTCGGCGGCCGCGGGAAGGACCGCTACAAGGGCTACTCGCTCGGCATGAAGCAGCGCCTCGCGATCGCGGCGACGCTGTTGAAGGACCCGCAGCTGCTGATCCTGGACGAGCCGACCAACGGGCTCGACCCGGCCGGCATCCGGGAGGTCCGCGACACCATCCGCGGGCTCGGTGAGCGCGGCGTCACCGTGCTGCTCTCGTCGCACATCCTGGTCGAGGTCCAGCAGGTCTGCTCCGCCGCGACGATCATCGGCCACGGCCGGATGCTGGCCTCCGGACGGGTCGAGGAGCTGGTCGGCAGCAGCACGGCGTACCGCGTCGAGGCGCCGGACCCCGCCGCCGCGCGGCAGGTGCTGGTCGATGCCGGCTTCCGCGTCGGCGAAGGGCTGGTCGTCGAGACCGACGAGCCGGCGGGCGTGACCCAGGCGCTCGGCACGGCCGGCATCTGGCTGACCGAGCTCACGCCCGTACGCCGCGACCTGGAGTCGGTCTTCCTCGAGCTGACCGCCGGCACCCAGATGGGGGTGGCCGAGTGATCGGGCTGCTGAGGGTCGAGCTGACCCGCCTGCGGTGGCGCCGGGCCGTCCTGCTCCTGCTGGGCGCGACGGTCGCGATCCCCGCGATCATCTTCGCGTTCCTGGTGCACGACACCCGGCCGCGCCCCCAGGAGTACGCCGACTACCAGTACTACTACGCGCAGCTGAGCATCGTGGAGGAGCGCACCGGCGGCTCCGGCATCGCGGTCGCGCTGATCCTGGCGATGCTCTTCGTGCTCGTCGGCACGACCTTCGTCGGCCACGACTGGAACACCGGCTCGATGAGCAACCAGCTGCTGTTCGAGCCCCGCCGCGGCCGGGTCTGGCTGGTCAAGGCCGTGGCGCTCGCCGCCGTCGCCCTGGTGATCTCGCTGGTGGTGCTCACGGCGTACTGGAGCGGCCTGTGGGCGATCTCGGTGCACCGCGACATCGACATCCCGGACCACGCCGTCAGCGCGGCGTACAAGCAGGGCGTCCTGGGGGCGTACTTCGCCTCGGCGGCGGCGGTCTTCGGGTACTCGCTGACCATGTTCTTCCGGAGCACCGTCGCGACGCTCGGCGTGCTCTTCGGCGTCGCCGTCGCAGGTGGTGCGCTGGTCGGCGCGACCGGGCTCTCGGACCACGCGCAGGTGATGCCGTGGACCAACTACGAGGCCTTCATGGTCGGGTCGTCGACGACCTACGACTGGGACTGCTTCCCCAACGACGGCTTCGTCGACGACGATGCGTGCACGACGGTCGTGACCAGGGCCGAGTCGCTCCCGTACTTCGGCGTGGTCGTCGCGGTCGCCGCCGCCGGGTCCGTGATCATGTTCCGCCGCCGGGACGTGCCCTAGCCCGAAAGTTGGCTGCGGTAGTGCTCGGCCATCGCCGGGTAGTAGTCGCGGTCGAAGTCGATCGCGGCGACGTCTCCCCCGGTCTCGGCGGCGACCAGCCGGTCCAGGTAGTACTCCCAGCCCGGGCCGACGCTGTCGGCCATGGTCGGGTCCAGGTCGGGCTGGGTGAAGGTCAGCGTCGTGACGCCGTCGGCCTCCGCCAGGTCGAGGTCCAGGTCCCACCAGTCGTCGCCGACCTGCGTGGACACCGCGAGCCGCCGCGGCGGCACGCACTCGCGGATCCGCATCCCGTCCTCCGGCGCGCCCTCCTCGGCGGTCATCGTGAAGAGCACCTCGCCGGTCTCCGGGTCGCCCCTCCAGGTCCCGATCCAGCGTCCGAGCCGGTCCGACTCGGTGACGGCCGCCCACACGTCCTCGATCGGCGCGCGGAACTCACGCACGATCGTCAGCCGGGCGCGCCCTCCGACGGTCTCCAGGGTGCCGGTCGGTTCCTTGCTCATGCGGTCTCCTGCTCATGTGTCGGTGTCGTACGCCGGTCGCGCGCGACGCGGCGCACCTCGGTGTCCAGGGCGTCCAGCGCGTTGGTGGTCAGCGGGGCCGGCAGCAGCAGCCCGTCGACGTACGACGTGAGCGGCGCGAGCCCCTCGCGACGCAGGCCGTAGTGGCGCTCGCGGCCCCGGTCCTCGGCCGCCACGAGGCCCGCCTCGGTCAGGAGGCGCAGGTGCTTGCTCACCGCGGGCCGCGAGATCGGCAGCCCGTCGGCCAGGTCGACGACCCGGCGCGGACCGGCGGCGAGCGCGCGCAGCAGCGAGCGTCGTACCGGGTCGGCGAGGGCCGCGAAGACGTCCATCGCAACAGGTAACCATATGGTTACCGATCATGCAACGGGCCGATCGTGGGAACCCTGGGTCACCCGCGTAGGCTGGCTCCCGTGACGCAGGTGGCCCCAGAAGGACGCAAGCTGCTCCGACTCGAAGTGCGCAACGCGGAGACCCCGATCGAGCGCAAGCCGGAGTGGATCAAGACGAGGGCCAAGATGGGCCCCGAGTACAAGCACCTCCAGAGCCTGGTGAAGTCCGAGGGACTCCACACCGTGTGCCAGGAGGCCGGCTGTCCCAACATCTTCGAGTGCTGGGAGGACCGCGAGGCGACGTTCCTCATCGGCGGCGACCAGTGCACCCGCCGCTGCGACTTCTGCCAGATCGACACCGGCAAGCCGCAGCCGCTCGACCGCGACGAGCCCCGCCGGGTCGCCGAGTCGGTGCAGAAGATGGAGCTGCGCTACGCCACGATCACCGGCGTCGCGCGCGACGACCTCGAGGACGGCGGCGCCTGGCTGTACGCCGAGACCGTGCGCGCCATCCACGAGCTGAACCCGGACACCGGCGTCGAGAACCTGATCCCCGACTTCAACGGCAAGCCCGACCTGCTGCGCGAGGTCTTCGAGTCGCGCCCCGAGGTGCTGGCCCACAACGTCGAGACGGTGCCGCGGATCTTCAAGCGGATCCGTCCGGCGTTCCGCTACGAGCGCTCGCTCGACGTGATCACCCAGGCCCGCGACTTCGGGCTGGTCACCAAGTCCAACCTGATCCTCGGCATGGGCGAGACCCGCGAGGAGGTCTCGCAGGCGCTGCGCGACCTGCACGGCGCCGGCTGCGAGCTGATCACGATCACCCAGTACCTGCGCCCCTCGGTGCGCCACCACCCGGTCGAGCGCTGGGTGAAGCCCGAGGAGTTCGTCGAGCTCCGTGACGAGGCCGACCAGATCGGCTTCGCGGGCGTGCTGTCCGGACCGCTCGTCCGCTCGTCGTACCGGGCCGGTCGCCTGTACCGTCAGGCGATGGACGCCCGCGCGGGCGTCGCGACCGCCTGAACAACCACCTAGAACGAGGCACAGCAGAAGATGGCGAAGGACCCGAAGCCCGTCGACCCCGACAAGATGAGCCGGGGCAAGCAGTTCGTCGAGACCTACCGGATGGCCAGCAAGTCGGACCCCCGGCTCGGCCTCTGGATCATCGGCTCGTTCGTGGTCGGTGCGGCCGTCGGCTTCGCCGTGTTCTGGATCCTGCCCGGCTCGGGCTGGCTCGGCACCGTCATCTCCGTGGTCGGCGCGCTCCTGCTCGGCACCCTGCTGGCGATGATCGTCTTCGGCCGGCGTGCGCAGCGGGCGGCGTACTCCCAGATGGAGGGTCAGCCCGGCGCCGCCGCGGCCGCGCTCCGGATGCTGCGCGGTCGCAGCTGGAAGACCGACCCGGTCATCGCCTTCACCAAGCAGCAGGACGTCGTGCACCGCGTGGTGGGACCTCCCGGCATCATCCTGGTCGGCGAGGGCAACCCGCACCGGCTGCGCCAGCTGATGACCAGCGAGCGCCGCAAGCACGAGCGGGTCGCCGACGGCATCCCGATCCACGAGGTCTTCTGCGGCAACGGCGAGGGCGAGGTTCCGCTCCCGAAGCTGGCCCGCCACGTGCAGAAGCTCGGCCGCCAGGTGAAGCCGGCCGAGATGACCGACGTGCTCTACCGGCTCAAGGCGCTCGACGCCAACCGCTCCGCGATCCCGATGCCCAAGGGCCCGGTCCCCACCAGCATGAAGGGCATGCGCGGCCAGATGCGCGGCCGCTGAGGTCGGTGGTTGAGGCGCGAAGGCCGCCAGGCCTGAGCCTCGAAACCACCCTCAGCTCGCGGTCGTCCCCGGCATCATCCCGGACGGCATCTCCATCACGTCGCTCGCCGGCGGCGCCGCGATGTCGACCGGCTGACCCCAGTCCGAGAGCGTCATGGTGACGCTGCCCAGGTCACCCATGGCGATCTCCGTCTGCGTCAGCATGCCGTCGTCGTCGGTCCAGAGGTCGTAGGTCAGCACGCTCGGGAGCTTGTCGGCAGCCCCGGCCCCGGCGGCGCCGAGCTGGTCCTCGAGCTCGCGGAAGGCCTGGCTGCGCACCGTCATCGTGTAGTGCTTGCCGACCTCGTCCTCACCGACGTACTCGACCTTGGTGACGGCGTCCTTCATCGACTCCAGCTGGGTCTGCGGGTTCATCTGCTTGAGCAGGTCGTCGCCGATCGGCGAGCCCTTGCCATCGAGGTCCATCTTGATCCACTTGCCGTTGCCGAGCTGCGGCATCTGCATGTACATCACGCCGTCGACGAGGCGGACCTGGACCTCACCGTCGCCGAGCATCGCGTTCTTCATCGACATCGACATCTCGGGCGGCGTCTTCGAGTAGTCGACGTCACCCTCCATGGTCATCTCCGCGGGGCCGCCCTTCATGCTCATCGACAGGTGGGCGGTGCTGGCGTCGACGAGGCCGCCCAGCACGTCGTCGACGAACGCGGCGGGGTCGACCGTCTCCCCGCTCGCGGCGGCCGACGGCGACTCGGACGACGACGTCGAGGTCGTCGAGCTGGTGTCGGCGGCGTCGGACCCCTTGTCGTCCCCGCACGCGGCGAGGCCGACGGCCAGGAGGGGCAGGACCGCGGCAGCGGCCAGGCTGCGACGGAGGGTACGGCGGGCGGCGAGCGAGCGAGTCATGTCTCCAGCATCTCCCCGACACCCAAGGACCGGAACCCCCGGGTGGGCTATTGCGTCTGGCCCGTGGCCGTCTGCAGGGTGACCGTCGCCGTACCGGCCGCGATGTCGTGGAGGCCGCGCCGGTCCGGGCGGAAGACCAGCGGCGGGATCACCAGCGCGACCAGGATCGAGCGGGCCAGCGAGCGCAGCGGGTCGAGCCGACCGCCGTTGTCGACGCGCACGACGCGCAGCCGGGTCGCGAGCTTGCCGAAGGAGCCGCCGACGGTGCAGGTGAGCACGGCGGACTCCAGGACGAAGACGATGAGCACGTAGAGGCTGCCCGGGCTCCCGGTCCTGGCGTAGTCGTCCCAACCCATGAAGAAGACCACGACGAGGGTCGAGGCGAACCAGTCGACGAGCAGCGCGACCACCCGCCGTCCCCAGGACGCGGTGTCGTACGGCAGGGACGCGGGGTCAGGCACGTCGCACAGCGTAGATCCCCGCTCCGGGGCGCTCCCCTGGTGGGCACCTGTTACACGGGAGAAACAAACCCGATACGGTCGAGAAACGACCCGTACGTAGTTTCGGGCTGGTCCGGCGCAGCGTTGCACCGGGTCCTGGATCCGCACGCACGCCGGCCGCCGCCTCCCGGGCGCGGCCAAGGAGGACGAATGTTCCAGAACAGCGACGAGCTGCTCAAGTTCATCAAGGACGAAGGCGTCGAGATGGTCGACGTGCGCTTCGTCGACCTGCCCGGCATCGAGCAGCACTTCACCGTGCCGGTCTCGTCGTTCGACCAGTCGGTCTTCGACACCGGCCTCGCCTTCGACGGGTCCTCGATCCGCGGCTTCCAGGCGATCAACGAGTCCGACATGGCGCTGTTCCCGGACCCGAGCACGGCGTACGTCGACCCCTTCCGTACGGCGAAGACGCTGAACCTGAGCTTCTTCATCCACGACCCGATCACCGGTGAGGCCTACTCGCGCGACCCGCGCAACATCGCCCGCAAGGCGCTGGCCTACCTCGAGACGACCGGCATCGCGGACACCGCGTTCTTCGCGCCCGAGGCCGAGTTCTACATCTTCGACAGCGTCCGCTACTCCACCGCTGCCAACGAGGGCTACTACCACATCGACTCGATCGAGGGCTGGTGGAACTCGGGCAAGGAGGGCGACAACCTCGGCTACAAGACCCGCTTCAAGGGTGGCTACTTCCCCGTCGCGCCGTACGACCACTACGGCGACCTGCGCGACGAGATGGTGAAGAACCTCGAGGCCTCCGGCCTGCTCGTCGAGCGCGCCCACCACGAGGTCGGCACCGCCGGCCAGGCGGAGATCAACTACAAGTTCGACACGCTGCTCAAGGCCGCGGACGACGTGATGAAGTTCAAGTACCTCATCAAGAACACCGCGTGGAACAACGGCAAGTCGGTCACCTTCATGCCGAAGCCGATCTTCGGTGACAACGGCTCGGGCATGCACGTGCACCAGTCGCTGTGGGCCGGCGGCGAGCCCCTGTTCTACGACGAGACCGGGTACGGCGGCCTCTCGGACATGGCCCGCTGGTACATCGGCGGCATCCTGAAGCACGCCCCGGCGCTGCTGGCCTTCACCAACCCGACGGTGAACTCCTACCACCGCCTGGTGCCGGGCTTCGAGGCCCCGATCTCGCTCGTCTACTCCTCGCGCAACCGCTCCGCGTCGGTCCGGATCCCGATCACCGGCTCGAACCCGAAGGCCAAGCGCATCGAGACCCGCTTCCCGGACCCGTCGGCGAACCCGTACCTCGCGTTCTCCGCGCTCCTGCTCGCCGGTGTCGACGGCATCAAGAACAAGATCGAGCCGGCCGCGCCGATCGACAAGGACATCTACGAGCTCCCGCCGGACGAGATGGCCGAGATCGACCAGGTGCCGACCTCGCTCGGCGCCGTCCTCGAG
The DNA here is from genome assembly GCF_042658885.1 of Nocardioides hankookensis. NCBI lineage: Bacteria > Bacillati > Actinomycetota > Actinomycetes > Propionibacteriales > Nocardioidaceae > Nocardioides > Nocardioides hankookensis. The sequence continues at coordinate 240,174 of NZ_JBHSRJ010000008.1, forward strand.
GCTCTCGAGGCCGACCACGACTTCCTGACGGTGGGCAACGTCTTCACGCCCGACCTGATCGAGACCTGGGTCGACTACAAGCGCACCCACGAGATCGCCCCCGTGCAGCTGCGCCCGCACCCGCACGAGTTCGAGCTCTACTACGACATCTGAGTGCCCCCAGCCTGAGCTTGCGAAGGCTGGGACCCAGGCGCCAGGTTGAGGAGCCGCGCGAGCGAGGCACGAGCTCGCGACCGGCGTCTCGAAACCACGTCGTAGCCGCACGTCGATCGGCTCCCACCTTGCTCAGCAGGGCGGGAGCCGATCTGCGTCGTACCTGACCTCAGAGTCGTGGAACGGCCGATCGACAGCTCTTACGTCAGGTACCTGACCTGACAGCACCCGATCCGCGGGCATGCACGGGAGGTCATACGGGTGGAGCAAGCGGATGCTCCAGCCGTATGACGTCCGGCGACGGGACGCTTCTTGAGCTTGCCGACCTTCCCGCTCGCGGCCGAGAACGCGTGGGGCCGTCCACTGCGTCCACGACGCCCACGAAGATGGACGCGACGGTCGGCTCATGCCGGGGCGCACCACGGGTACCGATGTCCCATGACCACGACACCGAACGAACCGCTTCCCGAACCGGAGGTCGTGCCGTCGGGCGACCCGATCCCCACCGACCCGGGCGACGACCCCGGGGTGGACCCGCCGCCGGACGACCCGCAGCCGGAGATCACGCCGCTGCCGTAGACGTCAGCCCTTCCTGCGCTTCGCCTTAGCGATGGTGTCCTCGACGATCGAGTTGATCCTGGCGCCGTTGGGCCAGCCGGCGTAGTGGCACAGGAAGATCACGACCTCGCGCAGCTGCTCGTCGTCGAGCTCGCCGGCGGCGTACGCCGCGGGGATCTGGATCGTCAGCACGTCGTGGCCGCCGCTGCCGGCGAGCAGCCCGATCAGCAGCAGGCGGCGGTCGCGGTCGGTGAGACCCGGCCGGGTCCAGATGTCGGCGAAGAGGTGGTCGGCAGTGATCGCGAAGAAGTCGCCGGCACCGTCGGTCATGTCGAAGCCGTAGACCTGCTCCATCTTCTCCAGGCCGATGCGGCGCTTCTCCGGGAGGTCGTCGAACTTGCCCATCACAGTCCCAGTCCCTTTCCGAGGCGGTCCAGCGCCTCGCGTGCGAGCGGTACGTCGACGTCGAGCTGGTCCGCGAGCTCGATCGCGAACGTCAGGTCCTTCTCCCCCAGCGCGGTCACGTGCGAGAAGACGCCGTACCAGAAGTCGTCGGGGTCGATCGGCGCCGTCGTCGCGCGGTGCATGATCGCGCCCGGACCGCCGGTGATCGCGTCGGTGTGCCGCACGACCTTGCCGAGCTCGACCAGGTCGAGGCCGGCCGCCTCAGCGAGGCGCTGCGCCTCGGTCGCGGCGGTGAACGACACGAAGTGCATCATGTTGCGGGCCAGCTTGAACCTGGTGCCGGCACCGATCGGGCCGGCGTGCGTGACCAGCGAGCCCATCGCCTCGAGCGCCGGCCGCGCGGCGGAGAACGCCTCGTCGGAGCCGCCCACCATGATCGCCAGCGTGCCGTCGGCGGCACCCATCGCACCACCGCTGACCGGTGCGTCGAGCACCTTCACCCCGTGGCGCGCGGCGGTGTCAGCCAGCTCGGCGGGCGTGCCCGGCGCGACGGTCGAGTGGATGACGACCGTCTGCCCGTCGCCCGCGACGCCCAGGACCTCGCCCAGCACGTCGCGCACCTGGTCGTCGTCGCGCACCATCACGCAGATGACGACGACGCGCCCGGCCAGGGCGGCCACACTGTCGGCCGCCCGGGCCCCCGCCTTCTCGAGCTCGGCGACCGGGTCGGGCGCCACGTCGTACACCGTGAGCTCGATGCCCTCGGCCGCCGCGAGCCGCAGCGCCATCGGCTTGCCGATGTTGCCGAGCCCGACGAAACCGACCCGGGTACTCATGCCCGGAACGTCTGTCCGCCGTCGACGGCGATGATCTGACCGGTCACCCACGCCGACTCGTCGGAGAGCAGGAAGAGGCAGGCGCCGACCATGTCCTGGGGCTGGCCCATCCGCTTGAGCGCGAGGCCCTTGACCAGGTCCTTGGCGGCGTCGCCGGCCTGCTTCTGCGTCGCGGCGGTGTCGGTGGGGCCGGGCGCGATCGCGTTGACCCGGATCTTCAGCCCGCCGAGCTCGTGGGCGAGCTGCTGGGTCAGGCCGTTCACGCCGACCTTGGCGAGCCCGTAGAAGCCTGCGTAGAGGTACGCCGCGGTCGAGCTCTGGTTGACGATCGAGCCGCCGCCGCGCTTCTGGATCTCCGGGTAGACCGCCCGGGTCATCACCAGGGCGCCGTCCATGTTCACGGACATGAACTTCTTGTAGTAGTCCCAGTCGACGCTGATCAGCAGGTCGAAGGCCATATCGCCGTAGATCGCGGCGTTGTTGACCAGCCCGTCGATCCCGCCGTACGCCGCGACGGTCGCCTCGACCAGCGCCGCCGCGTCCTCGTGCGAGGACACGTCGCACCTGACGAAGAGGCCGCCGATGTCGGCCGCGACCTTCTGGCCGGCCTCGGCGTTGAGGTCCGCCACGACCACCGACGCACCCTCGGCTGCCAGCGCGCGGGCGTAGGCCTCCCCGATGCCCTGCGCCGCGCCGGTGACGACGACGACCTTGTTCTCGAAACGCATGTTCATCCCTTCGCGGGTTCGGCAATGGTCTTGGTCTCGAGGTACTCCTCGAAACCGGCGACACCCATCTCGCGACCGATGCCGGACTGCTTGTAGCCGCCGAACGGTGCGTCGGGGCTGAACCAGACGCCGCCGTTGACGGCGATGGTGCCGGTGCGGATCCGGGCCGCCACCGACTTCGCGCGCTCGACGTCGCCGGAGTCGACCGACCCGGAGAGGCCGTAGGCCGACTCGTTGGCGATGCGTACGGCGTCGTCGTCGCCGTCGTGCGGGATCACGACGAGCACGGGGCCGAAGATCTCCTCCTGCGCGAGGCGCGAGGAGTTGTCGAGCCCGGCGACGACGGTGGGCTGGATCCAGAAGCCGGGCTGGTCGATGACCGCACCGCCGGTGGCGAAGGTGCCGCCCTCCTCGACCGCGACGCGCAGGTACTCCTTCACCCGGTCGCGCTGCACCTGCGAGATCACCGGTCCGCAGATCGCGCCGGGGTCGGCCGGGTCCTTGGCGCCGATGGACTCCATCGTGGCCGCGGCGACCTGCACCGCCTCGTCGTACTTCTCCCGGGGTACGACGAGCCGCGTCGTGATCGCACAGCCCTGGCCGGCGTGGATGCACGCGGCGAACGCCGTCGCACCCGCGGCCGACCCGATGTCGGCGTCGTCGAGCACGATCGCGGCCGACTTGCCCCCGAGCTCGAGGAAGACCTTCTTCAGGGTCGGCGCGGCCGCGGCCATGATCGCCCTGCCCACGGAAGTCGAGCCGGTGAAGGAGACCATGTCGACGCGCGGGTCGGTGGACAGCAGCGCGGCCACATCGTTGGAGCGGGGCGTGACGACGTTGAAGACCCCGGCCGGGATGTCGGTGTGCTCGGCCACCAGGCGTCCGAGCTCGGCCGCCACCCAGGGAGTGTCCGGCGCCGGCTTGAGCACGACGGTGCACCCGGCCGCGAGTGCGGGACCGATCTTGGCGAGGTTGATCTGGGTCGGCACGTTCCACGGCGTGATCGCGGCGACGACGCCGACCGGCTCGCGGCGCACGGTCCGCTGGCTCTTGATCCCCATCGGCGCGGCCACGCCGAGGTCGGTCTCGAACTCGTAGATCTCGAGCAGGTCGGTGACCCACTTCAGCCCGTCCACGGGCACGTCGAAGCCGGCCGCGCCCATCATGAAGCCGGGCATCCCGACCTCGACCGTGGTCAGCGCCTTGAACGCGTCCGCGTCGTCCAGCAGGGCCTGGTGGAGCTGGCGCAGGCAGCGCACCCGCAGGTCGCGGTCGGTCGCCCACCCCGACTCGTCGAAGGCCCGTCGGGCCGCAGCGATCGCCCCCTCGACGTCCGCCGCGGTCCCGTCCGGTGCCTGCCCGATCTCCTCGCCCGTGGCCGGGTTGAGGATCGGGTACGTCGTGCCGTCCGAACCACCGACGAGCTTGCCGTCGATCAGCTGCTGGGCCGGCGGCGGCAGCGCGGTCATCGGGCCTCCTCCTGCGTGAGGAACTCGCCGGCCTCGACCGGCGGGGGCCACACGGTCGACGGCAGGTCCTCGGGCCGGTAGTGCCCAGGCACGCCGAGGCCGAAGACCTTGAGCCGCTCGTGCAGGGTGTCCGGCGCCTTGCCCGACTTCAGGATGGCGCCCATCGTGTGGGCCATCGCCCCGAAGTCGAACCAGTCGCGCTGCCACGCGAACTTGAGCTGACCGTCCCCCTGGCGCTCGACGCCGAACCAGCTGCCGCCGAGTCCCGGGATCTCGAACTCCTTGCCGGTCGCGTCGTCGGTGATGCCGGCGCGCTGCTTCCAGAAGCCGACGACCATCGCGTTCTTCTCGTCGATGACGGTGGCCTGGTAGTCGTAGTGCCAGCCGTCGAAGCCGTCCATCTCGATGCCGATCGCCCAGTCCCGGATCTGCTCGCGGCCGACCGCCATGAAGTGCTCGTCCGGCGTCAGCATCCAGCCGTACGTCGCGTCCTCGGCGTACCAGTCCGCCATCACCCGCCAGTCGCCCGACTGCTCGGCACGGCGGTTGACGTCGAGCCAGCTCTCCCAGAACTCCTCGATCTCTGCTCGCGTCAGCGACACGGTCACTCCTCCTCGATGGCCAAGGCCATGGCCGGGCAGTACGTCACGGCCGACTGCACGTCGGACCGCAGGGAATCGTCGGGGTGCTCCTGGAGCACCGTCACCTGGTCGGTGTCGTCGTCGAAGCCGAAGACGTCGGGCGCCTCGCCCTGGCACATCTGGTGGCCCTGGCAGAGCCCGAGGTCGGCGACCACGCGGTAGCTCATCGCGTCGCTCCGGTGGTGGTTTCGAGGCTCGTCGCTAGCGCTCCTCGCACCTCAACCACCGCGTCGATGGTCGTTAGCGCTCCTCGCACCTCAACCACCGCGTCGGTGGTTGAGGTGCGAGCGGAGCGAGCCTCGAAACCACCTCTCGAGCCCATCACTTCTGCCGCCTCCGGTACCTCACCCGGCAGGGCTGCTGGAGCTGGATGACCATCTTCGAGACGTCGTCGCGGTAGGACTCCGGCGGCTGCACCATCTCGAACTCGTAGTCGCGCAGGATCACGGAGAAGATCGCCTTCATCTGCATCATCGCGAAGGCGTTGCCGACGCAGCGGTGCTTGCCGGCGCCGAACGGGATCCACGTCCACCGGTTCTGCAGGTCCTCCTGGCGCTCGTCGAGGTAGCGCGTGGGGTCGAACCGCTCGGGCTCCGGGAAGTCTGCGGCGATCCGGTTCGAGACGCGCGGCGACGCGGCGACGACCGTGCCCGGCGGGATCACGTGCCCGGCGAGCTCGATCTCCTCCTGCACGACCCGCATCAGGATGATCAGCGGCGGGTGCAGTCGCAGCGTCTCCTTGAGCGCCGCCTCCAGCTGCGGGATGGACCGCAACGCCTGGAAGGACACCTCCGACCCATCGGCGTACAGGTCGTCGAGCTCGGCGACGACGTCCTTCATCACGCCCGGATTGCGCATCAGCTCGATCAGGGCCCACGACGCCGTGCCGGACGAGGTGTGGTGGCCGGCGAACATCATCGAGATGAAGATGCCGGTGATGTAGTCGGCAGTCATGTCGATCGAGATCAGCACGTCCAGCAGGTCGCGGTCCTCGCGGGCCACCGTGCCCCGCTCCTTGCGGCGGTCGATGATCCCCTGCACCAGCTCGACCAGCTTCTCGCGCGCAGCGTCCCGGATCCGGAAGGACTCGATGTCCATGTAGGGGTCGACGTACGCCAGCGCATCGGTGCCGCGCTCGAGGTCGTGGTAGTGGTGCGCGAAGGACGAGTCGAGCTCCTCGCGGAACGGCTTGCCGATCAGGCAGGACGAGGTCGTGTAGATCGTCAGCTCGGCGAACCAGTCGAGCAGGTCGATCTCGCCCTCGTCGCCCCAGTCGGCGACCATCCGGTTGATCTCCGCCTCGATCGTGGCCGCGTGGCCGCGCATCATGTCGCCGCGCAGCGCCTGGTTCTTCAGCATCTGCTGGCGCTCCTCGGGCGAGGCGTCGAAGACCACGCCCTTGCCGAAGATCGGCGTCATGAAGGGGTACGCCGCGGCCTGGTCGAGCGTCGAGTCCGGCGCCCGGAAGAACTGCTCCTGGGCCTCCGCGCCGTACACCAGCACGACGTCCTTGTCGGCGAGCCGGAACCGACCGATGTCACCGCACTCGTCGTACACGCGCTGGAAGAGACCGATGGGATCGACCCGCATCTCGGCCAGGTGGCCGTGGCCGTCGTCCTCGACGGCGTAGGAGACCTCCGGGATCTGGCTGGTCACTGGTCCTCCTTCTCGGACAGGGGTGCCTCGGGCGAGACCTCGATCAGGTTCAGGTGGACGCCGCGTGGCGCGCTGACGACCGTCGTGATGGCGTCGGCGATCGCGGTCGGCTTCAGGAAGTGCGGGTGCCGCGCATGCCCGAAGCGCACCCACTGGTTGAGCACGAAGGCCGCCTCGTCGACGTCCCAGTCGGTGCCCATCTCGCTCCACGTCGGGCCGGGGCGCACGATCGACGCGCGCACGCCGGTGCCCTCGAGCTCCATCTGCATCGCGTGCGCCATGCCCTCCAGGCCCCACTTGCCGGCGGCGTACGACGACATGAAGGGCCGCGCGCGGACCGCGACGTCGGAGGACACGAAGACGACGTCACCGCGGCGGCGCTCGACCATGCCGGGCACGAAGGCCCGGACCAGCCGGTGCGCACCGCTGATGTTGAGGTCGAGCTCGCGGGCGAATCGCTCGGTCTCGACCTCGTGGATCGTGCCGGGCCCGACGGCGCCGGCGTTCGAGATGACGACCTCGACGTCACCGAGGTCGGCCGTCACCGCCTTCGCGAACGCCGTGACCGACTCGCCGTCGGTGACGTCGAGCGCGTGCACGCTCGCCTCTCCCCCGGCATCGCGGATCGCGGTCGCGACGTCCTCGCACTTGTCGGTACGCCGTGCGCCGAGGGCGACCGGGTGACCGGCCGCGGCCAGGGCGAGCGCGGTGGCCGCGCCGATGCCCGAGGACGCGCCGGTGACGACGGCCGGGCGACGGTCGGGCTGGGAGTACTTGCCCATCAGCGTGCCACCACCGTCATCGGGGCGACCGCGAAGCCGCGGACGTTGACCGAGTGCACCCGGCGGCAGGCGTTGTGGTCGACCTCGATGGAGCGGGCCTTCTCGACGAGCGCGGTCAGCGCCACCCGGGCCTCGAGGCGCGCCAGGTTGGCGCCGAGGCAGAAGTGCCGGCCGCCACCGAAGGACAGGATCTTGGCCAGCTCGTCCGCGTCGCGGGTGATGTCGTAGTCGGTCGGACGGGAGAAGACGGACTCGTCCCGGTTGGCCGAGCCCAGGCACAGCAGCAGCTTGGACCCCTGGGGCGCGACCCGGCCGTGCAGCTCGACGTCGCGCAGGAGGTAGCGGGCCAGGAGCTGGCTGGAGGTGTCGAACCTCAGCGTCTCCTCGACCCACGGGGCGACCAGGCCGGTGTTGCCTTCGCCGCCGAAGACCAGTGCGTGCTGGTCCGGGTGCCGGGTCAGGTGGAAGGCCGCGTGCCCCAGCAGCTTGGTCGTCGTCTCGTTGCCGGCCACGACCATCAGGAAGAGGAAGGCGATCACGTCGTCGTCGTCGAGCCGCTCGCCGTCGATCTCCGCCTCGATCAGGGCACTGGTCAGGTCGTCGGTCGGCTTCTTGCGGCGCGCGGCGACCATGTCGATGAAGTAAGAGACCATCCAGAGCGACGCCTCGGCGCCGGCCGGAGGCACGTCGTACACGCCGTCCTCGCGGTGCACGACGATGTCGGCCTGACGGCGGACCTCGGCGCGGTCCTCCTCCGGGACGCCCATCATCTCGGAGATCACGTCCATCGGGAGCTTGCCGGCGAAGTCGGCGATCCAGTCGAAGCTGCCCGTCTCCAGGCACTCGCCGAGGTAGCGGTCGGTCAGCTCCTGGATGCGCGGGAGCAGGTCGTGGACGCGGCGCGGCGTGAAGCCGCGGGACACCAGCGAGCGCAGCCGCTTCTGGCGCGGCGGGTCCATGCCGAGGATCGACATCACCTTGTAGGCGTACGGGCCCCACGCGGACTTCTCGATCGCGACGCCGTACGAGTTGGAGTAGGTGCCCTCCGTGCGCAGCGCGTCGGCGATGTCCTCGTGGCGGGTCAGCGCCCACAGGTCGAGCTCCGGGTTGTGGTGCAGCGGCTCGTGCTCGCGGAGCCACGCGTAGACCGGGTAGGGATCGTCCTGGAACCCGTAGTCGTAGGGGTCGAGGACCGTCGGACTGCTCTGCACGATGGTCATCCGTCAGTTGCCCTTCATGATCACGGCGACGACCGCATCGAGCCGGTCGGCGAGCTCGGGGTAGGTCATCAGGCCCATGCCGGCCTGGAGCAGCGCACCGGAGAACGCCAGCGCGACAGTCTCGACGACCGCAGGATCGGCGTCCTCACCGAGGGCGCTCCGGAACCGGTCGACGAACTCGGCACCGATGCGCAGCCGCAGCCGCTCCACGTCGGGGTCCGAGCCGAGCAACGCCGGGGTCACCGCGGCCGCGAGCTCGGGCGCCGCAGCCTGCATCTCGGCGAGGTGCCGGGTGACCGACTGCAGCCGGGTCAGCGGCGAGCCCCCGCTCGGCCGCCACTCCTCGTCGGCGACGAGGTAGCGCAGGTAGAGCTCGGCGAAGAGGTGGTTCTTCGAGGCCAGGTAGGTGTACGCCGTCGCCGGCGAGACGCCGGCGCGCTGGGCGACGGTGCGCACCGTCAGCGCCTCGTGGCCGACCGCCCGCAGCTCGTCGTGGCCGGCCGCGAACAGCCGCTCGGCCGTCTCGGCCTGGCGGGCGTTCAGACCTTGCCGCGGAGAGACGGACACCTGGCTGGACACGTGTCCAATCTAGAACGTGTTCTCCAGCGGCGCAACTGGTTGGTCCGGTGTCAGAGCTTCTTCTTGAGGAGCGTGACCTTGACGATCGTCGTGCGGACGGCGGCCTTCGGGCCGGTGGGGGCCGCGATCGCGACCTTGGCAGCCAGCCTGCCGCGCTGCTTCAGCAGCCTCTGCCCCTTCTTCGTCAGGGCGACCTTGAGCCGTGTGGACTTGCCCTTCGCGGTCTTGACGACCGCGGCACCGACCACGGCCGAGCGCACCTTCGTCTTGCCCTTGACCTTGACCTTGTAGGTCGCGACGGCCTTGAGCTTCGTGGTGCAGGACGCAGCCTGGAAGCCGGCCGGGCACTTCAGCACGCGCCCGGTGTCGACTACCTTCCGCTGCTGCTTGGCCTTGCCGGCCCTCACCAGGCTGGCCGACGGCGGGGGCTGCGTGACGACCGGACGGTTCGCGCCCGCCTGGCCGATCGCGATGCTGCGCAGCGCGCTTGTCAGCGCCCCGAGGTTCGTCGCCTGGCCGGTCGCGAGGTCGAGCGTGTAGAGGCCGGGCGTCCCGACGACGGTCAGTGCGGCGTACGCCGACCCGGTGGCCGCGACGTTGCTGGTGTCCACCGTGACGTCCTCGGGGATGTCGAGCCCGACGAGCGCGCTGAAGTCGAGCGTGCTGCCGCCGAGCGTGATCGGAAGGGGTAGCGTCGCCACGCCGTTGTTGGGCGGGTTGAGGACGACCAGCTGGTCGGCGTCGGGGTCGACGCCGTACAGCGTGGTGGGTCGACCGGTGAGCTCGCCGCCGTACGCGTTGGTGTAGCTCGCGGCGGTGATCGGTTGGGTGGTCGGGCTGTCGGCCGGCACGACCGGTGCGCCGGTGGACGGGTTGATCCGTGCGTTCAGGCCATTGCCCGCGGTGATCCGCACCCGGTCGACGGCGGGGTTGACGTCCATCCCGTAGCCGACGACCGCCGGGTTCGGCAGCTCCGTGCCGGCCCACGCGACCGAGCTGGCCGCACCGATGGCGGCGAGTCCGCCACCCTGCGGGTCGACCAGGTAGAGCGTCCCGGTGTCGGTCGCGGGGTTGGACCCGAAGCCGAGGAGCTGGCCGGTCTGGGGCCGCCAGGCGATGTCGACGAGGGTCTCGCCAGCCGTGAGCCCGGTGACGTTCGCCGTGGTCGCCGTCCCCGGGGAGGTCGAGGAGAAGCGGGACAGCTGGGTGCCGGCCTCGTTGAGACCGATCAGCGGATAGCCCTCGTCGACGTCGCGCTGGAGGGCGAGCCCCTGGATCGGCAGCAACCCGTTGCCGATCGGGCCGATCGCCGTGGCGGCGCCGCTGACGAGGTCGATCGAGTACAGCCTCGTGGCGCCGGCGACGGTCAGCGCGGCGTAGCCCACCCCGGACGCCACGGGCGTGCCGGACACGAGCGTGTCGACGCCGGTGGCGATGTCGAATCCGCCCTGCGCGGTGAAGTCGAGGTTGCTGCCGCCGAGCGTCACCGCGGCGACGAAGTTCTGGGTGCCGCTGTTGGCCGGGTTCTGGATGTAGAGCGAGTTGGTCGCCGCGTCGAGCGTGTAGAGCGTCGTGACGTTGGCCGTGGTCGGCAGGTTGTTCGTGTACGCCGACCCGTCGACCGTCGTCGTGCCACTGTTGGTCGGCCCGTCGGGGTTCGTGCCGGTCGCCACGCCACCGCCGTTGTTGCCGTCCACGGGCGCCCCGGTGTTGGGATTCACCCGGAAGTTGAGGGACCCGGCCGTGACCCGGATCCGGTCCACGGCGGGGTTGATGTCGAACCCGTAGCCCACCGTCGCGGGGTCCGGCAGGTCGACGGTCGTCGCGCCGTCCGTCGTGAAGGAGACGCTGCCGGGAGTGCCGACGACCGCGGCGTACCCGGTCTGCTCGTGCACGACGTACACCGTCGCGGTGTCAGCGGTCGCGTTCACGCCGAGCGCGTAGAGCTGCCCGTTCTGCGGGCGGACGTCGAGGCCGACCAGGGTGTCCCCCGCCGCGACGCCCGTGATCGGCTTGGCCGTGACATCACTGGGATCGGCGGTGGCGAAGCTCAGCAGGCTGGAGCCGTTGAGTGCGTACGCCGTGTCGGCCGGCGCTGCGTGGGCGGTCGACGTGGTGGCGCCGACGACTGTCAGGGACGCCAGAGCGACGGCCCCGGCTGCGACGAGCGGCAGAGAGCGCATGCCGCAGCGTAGGACGGAGCGGGCCGCGGCGTCCCGGCTTCAGCCCGGGATCTCCCCGGAGCGCCGCGGGTAGCGGTTGCGCTCTGCGACGGTGCCGTCGATCCGCCGGATGACGTGAGCGACGCCGCGGATGCGGGCCTCGTCCCGCCCGACCTCGACGGCCGCCGCCTGTCCGCCGTACGTCCCCGGCAGCGGTTCGCGCCCGCGCATGCGGTTGCGCCACTCCCCGTCCTCGCAGTAGGTCTCGATCGCCTCTCCCACGATCTCTCCTCCCGTCGCGGCCTACGCCGCGGTCGTGCTCGCGCCTGCGCGTGCCCGCAGGTCGGCCAGGATCCGGCTCAGCAGCCGCGACACCTGCATCTGGGTGACGCCCAGCTCGTCGCCGATCTCCTGCTGCGTCCGGCTCTCGAAGAAGCGCAGGTAGAGGATCAGCCGGTCGCGGGGCTTGAGCTCCGTGACCAGGGTGCGGACCAGGGCTCGCGCCTCCGCTGCCTCGAACTCGTCCACGTCGTCGTCGACGAGGAGGTCACCCAGCGGCTCGCCGGAGGCGATCGCCGGGGCGTCCAGCGATGACGGGTGGAAGCAACCCTGCGCCTGGAGTGCGTCGCTCACGTCCTTGAGCGGCAGGCCGAGCCGTTCGGCGAGGTCCTGTGTCGTGGTGCCTCCCCCGCCCTCGACCGGTACGACGTCCGCGGACTGGATGAGGGACTGCACCTCCTGCACCCGGCGTGGCGGTCGCACCATCCACCCGTGGTCACGGAAGTAGCGTCGGATCTCGCCGCGGATCGTCGGTACGGCGTAGCTCAGGAAGTCCTCGGCCTTGGCCGGCTCGAACTTGTTGGCCGCCCGGACCAGGGCGAGGTAGGCGACCTGCTCGAGGTCCTCGACCGCGACGCCGCGGCCCCGGTACCGCCCGGCGATCGAGCGCGCGACGGGCAGGTTGAGCACGATGACCTCGTCGATCATCCGGCGCCGTTCCGCCGGTCCTGCCGAGCTGGCTTCGTCGAAGAGACGATGGGTCTGGGTCTGGCGCTCCAGGGTCATGGATTTTACGTTCCGCCCCTGGTGGGGCGACAAACCAGGGACCCTTCACCCACCGGGGTGATTTTCCGCTGTCGGCGGATCTGTGAGCGGCGGATCCTCGTACTGACGGCGCTCCGACTCGTCGAAGTCGGGCTGGTCCGGACGGTTGAGCTGCTCGTCCGGCTCGGCATCGACGCGGTCCGCGCTGTCGGCCGTCGAGACGTCCTCCTCGTCGGGGACGCCCTCGAGGTCCAACGGGCGTTCTTCCTGCACCGGCTGCTTGGTGTGCTCCTGCTCTCCCATGTCGAAGCAGTACCCAGCACGGAGGGAGGCAATCGACACGACCGGCGGATCAGGGGGTGAAGACGACCTTGATCATCCCGTCCTCCTTCGCCCGGAACGACGCGTACGCCTCTGGGGCCTCCGCCAATGGGAGCCGGTGGGTCACGAAGTCCTCGGTGCCGAGCGCGTCGTCGTCGACGACGAGCGGCAGCAGGTCGTCGGTCCAGGCACGGACGTTGGCCTGACCCATCCGCAGCTGGAGCTGCTTGTCGAACATCTGCATGAGCGGCATCGGGTCCGCGGCTCCGCCGTACACGCCCAGCAGAGAGACCGTGCCGCCACGTCGTACGGCGTCGATGCTGGCGTGCAGCGCCGCCAGCCGGTCGAAGCCGACCGAGGTCATCAGCGGGCGTGCCACCGCGTCTGGAAGCAGGCCGACGGCCTTAATCATCTTCTCGGCAACGGGGTTGCCGTGCGCCTCCATGCCGACGGCGTCGATGACGGCGTCGGCGCCGCGGCCGCCGGTGCGGTCCCGCACCTCGGTCGCGAGGTCGTCGACCGCGTCAAGGTCGATCGTCTCCGCGCCCCTGGCGCGCACGCGCTGCAGGCGCTCCGGCACCCGGTCGACCACGATCACCCGGTGTCCCTCGTGCAGGGCCATCCGCGCCGCCATGTCGCCGATCGGGCCGGCGCCCATCACCAGGAGCGTGCCGTTGTCCGGGAGGTCGGCGTACCGGAGGCCCTGCCAGGCCGTCGGGAGGACGTCGGAGAGGAAGACGAAGCGGTCGTCCGGCGGGCCCTCGGGCACCTTGATCGGGAGGAAGTCGGCGAACTGCACCCGGAGCAGCTCGGCCTGCCCGCCGGGCACGGCGCCGTAGAGGCTGCTGTAGCCGAGCAGGCTCGCACCGGTGCCCTGGTCGCGGTTCTGAGTGGTCTCGCACTGGCTGTGCAGGCCCCGCGAACAGGTCCAGCAGCTGCCGCAGCTGATGTTGAACGGCACGACCACGCGATCCCCGACCGCCAGGTCGCGCACCTCGGGACCGACCTCCTCGACGATGCCCATCGGCTCGTGGCCCACGATGTCGCCCGGCGTCATGAACGGCGCCAGCGGCTCGTAGAGATGGAGGTCCGAGCCGCACAGGCCCGTCGTCGTGACCCGGATGATGGCATCCGTGCCGTCGATGATCTGCGGGTCGGGGACCTCCTCCACGCGCATGTCGCGGGGCCCCTGCCAGGTGACTGCCTTCATGCCTGCTCCTCGTCCATCGTCTTCGTCGTCTTCGTCCGGAGACCGCAGGTCGCGGGCCCCTCGAGCACGTCACCGTCGCTGTCGAACCTCGACCCGTGCAACGGGCAGTCCCAGCTGCCCTCGGCGTCGTTCCACCGCACGACGCCACCGAGGTGGGTGCACACGACGGAGCCGCGCTCCCGCCGGGGCGGCGTGAGCCACCCGAGGGTCAGCTGGACGCCGACCTCGCCGTTGGCGACGGCTCCGCGGGCCAGTCCCCTCACCTCGCGCGGTGACCAGGTCCGGAAGGCGGACGCCCACTCCTGGTGCCCCCCGAGCACCTGGCCGGCGATCGCGAGTGCCGCCGCGACACCGTTGGTCATGCCCCACTTGGCGAAGCCGCCCGCGACGAGCACGTGGTCGCTGCCGGGGAGGACCGGGCCGGCGTACGGCAGGGAGTGATGGGTGAGGTAGTCCTGCGCCGACCAGGCGTGCGTCTCGTCGGCGCCGGGGAAGTGCTCGGCGGTCCACCGCCGCAGCTCCTCCACGCGCTCCAGCTCGGAGCTGGTCCGGCCCGTGGTGTGCCCGTTGCCGCCGACCAGGAGCAGGTGGTCCCCGTCGGTCCCTGGCGCGGTCCGCAGGGAACGGGAGGGCGGGTCGACCGAGAGGTACATGCCGTCGACGGCGGGCCCCGGGGTGCGGAAGGCCAGCCCGTACGAGCGTGCCGGGGTCATCCGTGCGAAGAACCCACCACGGTCCAGCATCGGCATCCCGGTCGCGACGACCACCCGGTCCGTCGCGAGCTCGCGACCGTCTGCGAGCAGCACGCGGAGCGGGCCGCGGCCCTTGACCGAGTGGACCCGGGCACCCTCCACGACCTGCACGCCGTGCGCCACCGCCGCGTCGGACAGCGCCGTCACCAGCTCGAGCGGGTCGAGCTGGAGCTGGTCGTCGAGCCGCACCGCGCCGTACGTCGGGAACGGCAGCGCCACGTCGTCGACGACGCGCGTGCGGAGACCGGCGTCGGTGGCAGCCCCGTGGATGCGGTCCACCAGGCGGCGGCCGGACTCGCCGTTCGCGTAGGCGTGGTCGGGTCGTCGCTCGAACGCGACTCCGTGCTCCTCCGCGAACCGGCCGACCCAGGCCTGGGCCTCGCGGTTGGCGTCGACGTACGACCGGAGGACACCGGCAGACTGTCGCGAACGGATCCCGGCGAGGCGCGAACCCTGCAGGACACTGAGCTTGGCGGTGCTGCGACCCGTGGTCCCGGAGCCCAGCTGCCGGGCCTCGAGGAGCACGACCCCGCACCCGGCGCGCGCCAGCAGCAGTGCCGTGGTGAGCCCCGTGAGCCCTCCCCCGACGACCGTGACCTCCGCGCGGCCCGGCAGAGTCTGGTCCGATGGAGCGCGGCTCTGGCCGCGCGTCTCCCACACCGAGGTCAGCACCATGCCCCGTGGTACCCGACGGTCCAATACCCATGCGGTCGACACCGTCCCCGAGCGCCGGTTCACGGCCGTCCTGGCTAGAGTCCTGGCGTGGGTGGGAGTGGACCGATCCGGATCGCGGTCGTCAACGACTACGAGCTCGTCGTGCTCGGCGTGGCCTCCGCGCTCGCGCCGTACGGCGACCGGATCGAGGTCGTCGAGCTCGACAGCCAGCTGCCGCTCCTCAGCAGCGTCGACATCCTCCTCTACGACACCTTCGGCCAGGCGCAGGGCGACGCGATCGACCTCGACGCCCTCGGGGCGTCGTCGAGCAGGCGGGTCGTGATCTTCAGCTGGAACACCGACCCCCACCTGGTCGAGCGCGCCCTCGACGCCGGGGCCGATGGCTACGTCTCGAAGGCGATCGGCGCCGACGAGCTGGTCACCCTGCTGGAGCGGGTGCACCGCGGGGAGGTCGTGCTGCCGCCGGCCTCCGCCGAGCTCCCCGACGACGAGTTCGGCCGTTGGCCGGGCGACCGGGAGGGTCTGTCCGCGCGCGAGTCGGAGATCCTCAGCCTCATCACGCAGGGCCTGTCGAACGACCAGATCGCCGAGCGCGCCTTCATCACCAAGAACACCATCAAGTCCCACGTCCGCTCGATCTACCGCAAGATCGGTGTGGAGCGCCGGGCGCAGGCGGTCGTCTGGGGTGTCCAGCACGGCATGGCGCCGCACGCGCGCCGTACCGTCGGCGAGGACGTGCAGGCCCGGGCGCGGGACGTCCTCGACCCCGGCTGACCGGAGTCCGCGTCGCGCACGCGTGCATCGTGCGTCCTCGGGTACCCGACGCGCATGGCCACCAACTCGCTGACCCTGGACACCACCCCGCCGAGCGCGGTCTGGGACGTGCTCGCCGACGGCTGGCTCTACCCCCTGTGGGTCGTCGGTGCGTCCCGGATGCGGGAGGTGGACGACCACTGGCCGGAGGTGGGTGCACGGCTGCACCACTCGGTCGGGACCTGGCCGCTGCTGGTCGACGACGTCACCGAGGTCACCGACGTGGTGCCGGGGCTGTCGCTCACCCTCCACGCCAAGGCCCGGCCGACCGGGGTGGCCGCGGTGACGATCCGGCTCGAGCCGGTGGCGTCCGGCACCAGGATCCTCATCGAGGAGGACGCCCTCAGCGGGCCTGCCCGACTCGTGCCCAAGCCGCTGCGTGACGTGCCCCTGCACTGGCGCAACACCGAGGCCCTGCGCCGCTTGGCGTACGTCGCCGAACGACGAGCCCGCTGATCGCTCGGAGCCTGCCGATGGAGCCGATTCTTGAGACCTGCCAGGCGATCCTCGACCTGGACGCACTGGCGGCCGACGACGACCTGCTGGAGCGGCTGGTCGCGGAGAGTGAGCAGGTGCAGGCATTCGTGCCGGACTGCATCGCGATGAGCGTGACGCTGGTCGAGCACGGCGTGACGTTCACCTTTCTGGCCGCGTCCCACGCCAGCATCATGAGCAGCCTGTCGCTCCCGCTCGCCGAGGGCGGCGTCGTGGACCTGTACGCGACCACCCCGCACGCGTTCGGCGAGCACCACCAGCGTCTCGCGGAGGTCCTCGGTGCCTCTGCGGCCGGAGCCGTCAGCGACGCCGACCTCGGCTTCCGGACCCACGACGCGGCCCGACGGGCGCCTGAGGTCCTCCGGGAGACGGTGACCGTGGAGGTCGCCACCGGCATGCTCGCCGGGCTGCTCGACATCGAGGTGGACGACGCGCACGTGCGCCTGACCCGCTCCGCCACGCGCGTGGGCATCGCCGAGCCCGTCCTCGCCCGGGCCGTGACCGACCTCGTCCGAGGCGACACCGGCGCACCGTGACCGCCGATCTCGTCTATCTCGTCGCCGGGGCGAGCCTGCTGCTCGCGATCGTGCTGCCCGAGCTGCTCTCCCGGTGGGCCGTGTCCGCGCCGATGGTGCTGGTCGGCGTCGGGATGCTGATCGGCCTCACCCCGCTGCCCGACGACCTCCCGCTGGACCCCCAGCAGAACCGCGCAGCCATCGAGCACGTGACCGAGCTCGTGGTGATCGTCGCACTGATGGGCGTCGGGCTCGCACTCGACAGGCCACTGTCCCCGCGCGACCCGGCCAGCTGGCGTCGCTGGTCGAGCACCTGGCGCCTGCTCGCCATCGGGATGCCGATCACGATCGCCGCCGTGGCGCTGCTCGGCTGGACCGCCGGCCTCGCGCCGGCCGCCGCCGTGCTGCTCGGCGCGTGTCTGGCCCCCACCGACCCGGTGCTCGCCTCGGACGTCCAGGTCGCCGGCCCGCAGACCGGCGACCTCGAGGTCGACGAGGCCGACGAGCTCCGGTTCACGCTGACCTCGGAGGCCGGTCTCAACGACGGGCTCGCGTTCCCGTTCGTGTACGTCGCGATCCTGCTCGCCACCGAGGGTGCGGTGTCGCAGTGGGCGTTGACCTGGGTGGGCTACTACCTCATCGGCAAGATCGTCATCGGCGTGGTCGCCGGCATCGTCGTCGGCCGGGCGCTCGCCTACCTCGCCTTCCGATCCAGCAACCGCTCGCTCCGCGTCGCCGAGCGCGGCGAGTCGTTGCTCGCGCTCGCCGCCCTCATCGCGTCGTACGGCGTGGGCGAGGTGCTGGGAGGCTACGGGTTCCTCGCCGTCTTCACCTGCGCGATGACGTTCCGCTCGGCGGAGCGCTCGCACGACTACCACGCGGCCATGCACGAGGTCGCCGAGCGCCTCGAGCGGCTGCTGACGCTCTTCGTCCTGCTGGTCCTCGGCATCGCGCTGACCCGCGGCCTCCTGGACGCCCTGGACTGGCGCGGGGTCGCCATCGGCCTGGCGCTCATCCTCGTGGTGCGTCCGCTCGCGGGGATCCTCGCGCTCGCGCCCTGGTCCCGGTCCTCCGACGACGCCGGCGGCCTGACCCGCCCGCAGCAGTGGGCGGCGGCGTTCTTCGGCGTCCGCGGCGTCGGGTCGCTCTACTACCTCGCGTACGCCGCGGGCCAGGCACCCGAGCTGGGTGGGGACTGGCTGTGGTCCACGGTCTCGTTCACCGTGGTGGCCTCCGTGCTGGTCCACGGGGTGCTGTCGACGCCCGTGATGATGCGCCTTGAGCCGTCCCGGACCTGACCCGTTTGCCGCTCGGCCGTCCGGGCACCGGGTGTCATGGCCGAGATCGTCTACGAGGGCGGACTGCGACGGCTCCGGATCGCGGGCACCTGTACCGCCCGGGAGTCCGCCGCCGTGCGCGAGGCGGTCGAGCACTACGGTCGGTCCGCACCCCGCCTCACCGTCGACCTGACCGGGGTCGCGACGATCGCCTCCGAGGTGGCGTCCGCCCTCGTGTCCTCGGTCGACGACGTCGAGGCGGCCGGGTGCCGGGTGACCATCCTGCGCAAGCGCGAGAGCCACGTCGACCGCGCGCTTCGCGAGCTGCACCGGTGACGAGGCCTCGGGGCCGGTCCAGCTGCGTGAGTGAGGTCGGCCCCGAGGCCCGCATCACCTGGCCCACCGGTAACCCCGGTGCGGGCCGGGACTCTCACCCGTTGGGGTGGAAGTGGCCGCCACCGCGGTGGGCACCGAGACGCAGATACGGCTCCCGTCGGGAGGGAGCCACGGACGAAGGAGACCGTCATGGCCGGAAAGATCTCGTTCCTCGTCGGGTTCGGTGCCGGCTACGTGCTGGGTGCACGAGCCGGGCGGGAGCGCTACGAGCAGATCGCGAACAGGGCGCAGGGGGTGTGGCAGGACCCCCGCGTGCAGCGCCGCGCCGGTCAGGCCCAGGAGGTCGTGAAGGAGAAGGCCGGCGAGGCGGGCGCCAAGGTCGCCGAGAAGGCGAGCGAGGCCGGCTCGAAGGTGGCCGAGAAGGTATCGGAGAAGGTCGGCTCTGACTCACCGACCACCGCCCCGCCCACGGGGACCGGGCGTTGACCCACGTCCTCGAGCCGGACTCATCCCAGAAGCCGGACTCGCCGGGAGACCTCACGAGGCCCTCGTGGGCCTACGTCGTGCGCAAGACAGTGCGGGAGTTCTCCGACGACCAGTGCACGGACCTCGCGGCCGCCCTCACCTACTACTCGGTGCTCGCCCTCTTCCCCGCGGCCATCGCGATGCTGTCGCTGGTCGGCCTCGTGGGCGAGGGGCCGGACACGGTCGACACGGTGCTCCAGGTCCTGCGCGACGTCGGCGCCTCGAGCGCCGCGGACACCCTCGAGCCCACGTTGACCCAGCTGAGCCAGAGCCAGGACGTCGGGCTCGGGCTGGTCATCGGGCTCGCGGCCGCGCTCTGGTCCGCGTCGGGGTACGTCGGCGCCTTCGGTCGAGGCATGAACCGGATCTACGAGGTCGACGAGGGTCGACCGATCTGGAAGCTGCGACCGGCGATGCTCCTCGTCACGCTCGTCACCGTCGTGCTGACCGCGGTCGTCGCCCTCGGCCTGGTGCTCACCGGGTCCGCGGCGCAGGCGGTCGGCGACGCGATCGGCGTCGGGTCGGCCGTCGTGACGACCTGGAACATCGCCAAGTGGCCGGTGCTGCTCGCCGTCGTCGTGCTCATCGTGGCGCTGCTCTACTACGCCACCCCGAACGTCCGGCAGCCGAAGTTCCGCTGGATCAGCGTCGGGGCCGTCGTCGCCATCCTCACCTGGGTGGTCGCGTCGGCGCTGTTCGGCCTGTACGTCGCGAACTTCTCCAGCTACGACCGGACCTATGGGTCGCTCGCCGGCGTCATCGCGTTCCTGCTGTGGCTCTGGATCACCAACCTCGCCCTGCTGTTCGGCGCCGAGCTGGACGCCGAGCTCGAGCGCGGCCGCGAGCTCCAGGCCGGCATCGCGGCGGAGGAGGTGATCCAGCTGCCCGCCCGTGAAACCCGCAAGAGCGAGAAGTCCGCGCGCAAGGAGCAGCAGGACATCGACCGGGGCCGGCGCCTGCGCCAGACCCGGGGCGCCGACCAGGACTCATGACGCCCGCGCGCCGTGGCGGGACCGACATCGCGTGGTTGCACGCGGTGGTCGACGTACCCACCGATCGGCTCGCGGCCGCGGGACACTTCTGGGGGGCCGCCCTGGACTGGCCGGTCGGCGATCCCTGGCCCGGGCATCCCGAGCTGCGCAGCTTCGACCCGCCGGCCGGCGACGCGTACGTGCACCTTCAGGAGATCGACGGCCCCCCGCGGGTGCACCTCGACCTCGAGTGCGCTGACCCCGGGGGCACCGTCCGGCGCGCCGCCGACGCCGGCGCCGTACCCGTCGCGCAGCGCGACCGTTGGCAGACGCTCCTCTCACCCGGCGGACTCCCCTTCTGCGTGCTCCCGGCGACCGACCACGACCCCGCGCCGCCGCGGGCCTGGCCCGACGGGCACCGCAGCCGGATGGTGCAGGTGTGCGTCGACTCGCCGGCGCGACTGCACGAGGCGGAGGTGGCGTTCTGGCGCGCACTGCTCGGCGACCGCTGGGCGGAGTCGCCGGCGCCGGAGTTCGCCGGCAAGTGGCACAACGACGCCGGCTCTCCTCTCCAGCTGCTGTTCCAGCGTCTCGACGACGCGGAGGGGCAGGTGCGAGCGCACCTCGACCACGGGACCGACGACTCGTCCGCGGAGGTGGACCGGTTGCTCTCGCTGGGCGCCGAGGACGTCGGGCCGGGGCACGGATGGCACGTCCTGCGCGACGCGGCAGGACTCCTCTTCTGCGTCACCGAGAACTCGCCCGGTCACGAGCGCCGGGACCTCGGTTAGCCCTTCGCGAGCAGCCGGGCAGCGACCGCGAGGTCGCCGACCAGCGCGTCGTACGCCGTCGCCCGATTGTCCGCGCGCAGGACCGACGATGGGTGCGTCGTGGCCACGACCCAGGCCGGCGGGCGAGCGAGCGGGAGATCGGCCGGCCAATCGAGATCGCCGCCACGGGCGTCCCCCACCCGGAACGACGAGCCGTAGACCGCCTTCCCCGCGGTGGCGCCGAGCAGCACCACCCCGTCGGGGCGCACGACGTCCATCTCCGCCTGCAACCACGGCGCGCACGCCGCGACGTGCGCCCGCGTGGGCGACTGGTGGATACGCCGCTTGCCCCGGGTCCCCGACCACCTGAAGTGCTTGACGACGTTGGTCGTGAAGACGTCGGAAGGGTCGATCTCCGCTGCTGCCAGGGCGTCGTCGAGCAATCGGCCCGCCGGGCCGACGAACGGCCGTCCCTGCCGGTCCTCCTGGTCGCCGGGCTGCTCGCCGAGGAGCAGGAGACGCGCCCGTCTGCGGCCTCGACCCATCACGACCTGCGTCGCGTCGCGGTAGAGCTCGCACCCGTGGCAGGCCGGTGCGGCCTCGCGCAGGGAGCGCAGGCTCAGCCGCTCCGGCACCCAGGCCGCGGCTCCCGGACGGCCGTCCTCACCCATGCCGGAGCGGTACCCGCCGGGGGCGTCCTCATGACCCGCATGCCGCCGCACCGATCGGGCACCGAGCGGGGCACCGGGCCAGCGAACCAGACGAGGAGACAACGCATGAAGATCGGCTACTTCCTGTCCACCGAGGAGTACTCCCCCGCGCAGCTCGTCGAGCAGGCCGTCGCCGCGGAGCGAGCCGGCTTCGCCGGCCTGTGGATCAGCGACCACTTCCATCCGTGGAACAACGAGCAGGGCAACAGCCCGTTCGTGTGGAGCGTGATCGGGGCGATCAGCCAGGCCTGCGACCTGCCCGTGACGACCGCGGTCACCTGTCCGACCGTGCGCATCCATCCGGCCGTCATCGCCCAGGCCGCCGCCACGTGCGGGGAGATGCTCGACGGACGCTTCACGCTCGGCGTCGGCACCGGCGAGGCCCTCAACGAGCACGTCCTGGGCGGCCCGTGGCCCTCGCTCGACCTACGCCTCGAGATGCTCGAGGAGGCGGTGTCGCTGATCCGCCGGCTCTGGAGCGGGGAGGTCGTCACGAAGCGTGGTCGCCACTACGCCGTGGACCACGCCCGCATCTACAACCTGCCCGAGACGCCGCCGGAGATCTACGTGTCGGCGTTCGGGCCCAAGGCGGCCGAGGTGGCGGCCCGGATCGGCGATGGCTACATCGGGACCGCTCCGGACGCCGACCTCGTCACCCGCTTCAAGGACGCCTCCGGCGGTCGCCCCGCCCAGGCGGGTGCGAAGGTCGCCTTCGCCCCGACCCAGGAGGAGGGGTGGGAGCACGCCCACCGACTCTGGCCCAACGCCGGCCTGCCGGGCGAGCTGGCCCAGGTGCTGCCGACCCCAGAGCATTTCGAGCAGGCGAGCGAGCTCGTCACGATGGAGTCGACCCGCTCGTCGGTCGTCGCCGGCAACGACCCCGAGGCACACCTCCGGCAGGTCCGCGAGTACGCCGACGCCGGGTACGACGAGCTCTACGTCGCGAACATGGGCCCGCACTTCCTCGACATGATCGAGTTCTACAAGACCGATGTGCTCCCCGACGCCGGCTGAGCCCGTCTCGACGAATGTCGGAGGTGCACGCGGGTACCTCGTCGGCAAGTACCGAGATCGGACGAGGAGGACACCCATGCCTGGTGGCAAGTCGGCGAACGTGAAGAACGAGAAGCAGTACGAGGCTCTCAAGGACAAGGGGATGTCGAAGGAGCGGGCGGCCAAGATCGCCAACTCCCCCGACGCCTCCAAGCACGGTGGCGAGCAGAGCGGCAAGGGCGGCGACAGCAGCCAGGGCGGCACGACCGCCCAGAAGAAGAAGGCAGGCCGCAAGGGCGGCAAGGCGAGCCACTGAGATGACACGCTTCGGCTACACCCTGATGACCGAGCAGAGCGGCCCGCGCGAGCTGGTGCGGTACGCCGTCGCTGCCGAGGACCTCGGCTTCGACTTCGAGGTGATGAGCGACCACTACTCGCCCTGGCTCACCGAGCAGGGGCACGCGCCGTACGCGTGGACCACGCTTGGGGCGGTCGCGCAGGCGACCTCGAGGGTCGGGCTGATGACCTACGTGACCTGCCCGACGTTGCGCTACCACCCGGCCGTCGTGGCCCAGAAGGCGGCGACGCTGCAGATCCTGGCGGAGGGCCGCTTCACGCTCGGCCTCGGCAGCGGCGAGAACCTCAACGAGCACGTCGTCGGCGAGGGCTGGCCCGCGATCCAGGACCGCCAGGACATGCTCGCCGAGGCGGTCGAGATCATCCGGGCGCTGCACACCGGCGAGCTCGTCGACCACCGCGGCGAGTACTTCCAGGTCGACTCCGCCCGCGTCTGGGACGTCCCGGACGAAGGGGTCGAGATCGGCCTCGCCGTCGCCGGCGACCGGGCCATCGAGGCGCTGGCGCCCCTGGGCGACCACCTGATCGGCGTCGAGCCGGAGTCGTCGCTCGTCGAGGGCTGGAACGCGGTCGACGGCGCGAAGCGGATCGGCAGCGACGCCCGGGCGATCGGGCAGATCCCGATCTGCTGGGACCCCGACCGGGACACCGCCGTGAAGAAGGCGCACGAGCAGTTCCGCTGGTTCGGTGGCGGGTGGCCGGTGAACGCCGACCTGCCCACGCCGGCAGGCTTCGCGGGTGCGACCCAGTTCGTGCGCCCCGAGGACGTCGCCGACTCGATCCCGTGCGGTCCGGACCTCGACGCGGTCGTCGAGGCGGTGTCGGCGTACTGGAAGGCCGGCTTCACCGACATCGCGCTCGTGCAGATCGGCGACGACGGCCAGGACCGGTTCCTCGCCGAGGCGGCTGGTCCCCTGCTGGAGAAGCTGCGGGCGGCAGCCCCCGGAGCGACCGGATGAGCTCGGCCGTCCTCTTCGACATCGACGGCACCCTGGTCGACTCGACCTACCACCACGCCGTCGCGTGGCACCGCGCCTTCACCCGGATGACCGAGGTGCCGCCGCTGTGGCGGATCCACCGCACCATCGGCATGGGTGGCGACCGGCTCGTCGCCGAGGTCGCCGACGACGAGACCGAGGACGAGTACGGCGACGACCTGCGCGACGCCTGGCGCGAGGAGTACCTCGCCCTGCGCGCCGAGGTGCAGCCGCTCCCCGGCGCAGCGGAGCTCGTCCGCTGGCTCGCCGACGCCGGCTTCGTCGTCGCGCTGGCGTCGTCCGGCGACCCGCAGTTCGCGCAGGAGGCCGTGGACCTGCTGGACATCGGGTCCGCGATCAGCGCGCTCGTCACCTCGGAGGACGTCGACGACTCCAAGCCCGAGCCCGACCTGGTGGAGGAGACCCTCGGACGGCTCGGCGACGTGGAGACCGCGGTCTTCGTCGGGGACACCGTGTACGACGTCGAGGCAGCCGCACGTGCGGACCTCGGCTGCATCGCGTTGCGCTCGGGTGGCTTCGGCCGCGCCGAGCTGCTCGACGCCGGGGCGCTTCAGGTGGCGGAGCTCCCCCACGACCTGCTCACGATCGACTGGACCCAGGAGATGAACCGATGACCGACACGCCGCTGCGCGCCCTGGTGCTCGTCTGCACCCTCAAGCCCA
Organism: Nocardioides hankookensis; assembly: GCF_042658885.1. Lineage (NCBI taxonomy): Bacteria > Bacillati > Actinomycetota > Actinomycetes > Propionibacteriales > Nocardioidaceae > Nocardioides > Nocardioides hankookensis. Next base: position 264,787 of record NZ_JBHSRJ010000008.1, read on the forward strand.
GCCCCGCACCGTCCAGCTCCGACCTGCTCGGGCGCCAGGTGCTGGAGGAGCTCGAACGGCTCGGCGCGAGCGGCGAGGTGGTGCGGGTGGTCGACCACGACGTGAAGTTCGGCGTCAGCACCGACGAGGGCGACGGCGACGGGTGGCCGGAGATCCGGGCCGCGATGCTGGCCAGCGACATCCTGGTGGTGGCGACGCCCATCTGGATGGGGCAGCCCGCGTCCGTCTGCAAGATGGCGCTCGAGCGCCTGGACGCCGAGATCAGCGAGACCGACGACGAGGGCCGGATGCTGACGTTCGGCAAGGTCGCCGTGGTCGCCGTCGTCGGCAACGAGGACGGCGCGCACCACGTCGTCGCGGAGGTGCAGCAGGCCCTGTCGGACACCGGCTTCACGACGCCGGCCAACGGCAGCACCTACTGGGTCGGCGAGGCCATGCAGTCCACCGACTACCTCGACCTGGACTCCGTGCCCGACAAGACCGACGAGACGACCAAGACGGTCGCCCGCAACGCCGTGCACCTGGCACGCCTGCTCAAGGACGCGCCGTACCCCGCCTCCTGACTACGAGGCGACCTCGATGCGCTCGCCCGCGACCCCGGCGCGCTCGCGCATCGTCGCCAGCAGCTTGGCCAGGATCCGGGACACCTGCATCTGGGTGACCCCGATCTCCGCACCGATCTCCGACTGCGTCCGTCCCTCGACGAAGCGCAGGTAGAGGACCAGGCGCTCGCGCGGCTTCAGCTCACGGGTCAGGGTGTCGAGGAAGACCCGCGCCTCCACCCCGTCGAACTCGTCATACCCGTCGCCGACCAGCGTCGCGCCCAGCGAGTCTCCACCTTCGTGGACGGGGACGTCGAGCGACGCGGGAGCGAAGCAGCCCTGGGCGCCGCGCGCTGCGCGTACGTCGTCGACGGTCACGCCGAGCTGGGCGGCCACGTCGTCGTCGGACTCCTCGCGTCCCGCGTCCGCCGAGAGCCGGTGGATCGCGGACTGGAGCTCCTGGATGCTGCGCGGCGGGCGGACGGCCCAGCCGTGGTCGCGGAAGTGGCGGCGCACCTCGCCGCGGATGGTCGGCACGGCGTACGAGAGGAAGTCGTCGGCCTTGGCCGGGTCGAAGTTGTTGGCGGCTCGCACCAGGGCGACGCAGGCGACCTGCTCGAGGTCCTCGGTGGGGATGCCGCGGTTGCGGTACTTGCGGGCGATCGACCGGGCGACCTCGATGTTCGCGACGATGACCTCGTCGATGAGGCGCTGCCGCTCGGGGGGAGTCGCGTGCTGCGCCTCGCGCAGCAGGTGGTTCGTCGTGTTCTGTCGGGACTGGGTCGCACTGACCCGCACTGCCTCCGGGATGGACATGCTGGTGTCCTCCCCCGGGCGGGTACCGAGCAAACGGTTGAGCGTTCACCCATCGGGGTGACTTCTGCGCGTTCGTCGGACGGGTGAGCGTGCCGCCGGTGTCGACGGGTACCACCCGAACATGGAGCTCCCCACCCCACGCGGCCCGCTGAGCGAGGCCCTCTTCGCCGGCCTACGGTCCGGAGACGACTTCCTGCCCGTGCTCGCCGAGGTGTCCGGCGCGTCCGTCGACGACGGCACGCTCTGCCTGTGGGTGCTGCACCAGCTCCACTACCGGGCGGTCAACGGCGTGCCCGACGAGCTGGAGTGGGACCCCCAGCTGCTGCGGTTGAGGGTGCTCCTCGAGGACGACCTCGAACGCCGACTCCGCGCCCGCTTCACCCCGCCCACCGACCGCTCCTTCGTCGACGACTTCTTCGCCTGGGTGGATGAGCACGATGGCGCGTCCCTGGCGACGTACGTGCACCGCGACGCGACCCGCGACCAGGTGCTCGAGATGCTGCGGGAGCGCTCGCTCTACCACCTGATGGAGTCCGACCCCACCGCGTGGGTGGTTCCCCGGCTCGGTGTCCGGGCCAAGGCGGCCCTGATGGAGCTCCAGTACGACGAGTACGGCGCGGGCGACCCGAACCGGCTGCACCACCACCTCTTCGCGCTCGGGATGGAGGCGAGCGGCCTGGACGCGACGTACGGCACCTACGTCGACGACGCCTCGACGGAGACGCTCGAGCAGAACAACGCGATGACGATGCTCGGCCTGCACCGCCGGCACCGGGCCGCGGCCCTCGGCCACCTCGCCGCCTTCGAGGCGACCAGCTCGCTGCCGTCGCGGCGGATGGTGCAGGGCCTCGAGCGGCTGGGCTTCCCGGCCGAGCTGGTCGACTACTACGCCGAGCACGTCGAGGCCGACGCGGTGCACGAGCAGCTCGCCGTCCGCACCGTGCTCGGTGCCGTGCTCGAGGAGGAGCCCGAGCTCGAGGAGGACGCCTGGTTCGGCGCGTTCACGTGCCTGGACCTCGAGGACCGGGTCGCGCGACGGATGCTGGACCGCTGGGGTGTCTCCGAGCAGCGGGACGTCGCATGACCACGTCGTACGAGCACCCGGAGACGCTCCTCTGCCCTGGAGGCCCGATGCTGCTGCGCGGTCGGCACGTCGTCGAGGACCCGGAAGGCGTGCCGCACGAGACGACCCGGCCGGTCACGGCCGTCTGCCGGTGCGAGAAGTCCTCGTCGCTCCCGTGGTGCGATGGCACCCACAAGGTGCTGCCCGAGCGGCTGCGACCTGGGACGCCTTGATCAAGTCCGTGGTCGGCTGATCGCCGCCATGCACGCACGCTGGCCGCGTTGCCGCCGCTCGGAAGACGAACGGGTATGCCATCGCGACGGACGCCTTGCCATCGCACGCGCCTGACGACGCTCAGCTCGACCGAGACTTGATCAAAACGTCCTAGCTGAGGTCCAGCCGGACCAGCACGCCGCGCTCGCCCTCGCGCACCTCGGCGATCACCAGGCCAGTGCCGGCGAGCTCGAGGCGCAGCCGGTCGACCTGCTCGAGCGTCCCGATCTGGAGCACCACCGACCCGTCCGGGTGCAGGTGCCGGCGCGCGACGCCGAGGCACAGCCGGGCCACGTCGAGACCGTCGTCGCCGCCGTCGATCGCGAGCACCGGGTCCTCGGGGTAGCGCTCGACGTCGGTGCGCCGTACCCACGGCGGGTCGGCCACGACCAGCGCGAACCGCTCGTCCTCGCGGAGCACGGCGTCCATCGAGCCCTCGCGGACCTCGACGCGGTCCGCCATCCCGGCAGCCTCGGCGTTGCGCCGCGCGTAGTCGCACGCGACCGGCGACAGGTCGACGCAGACGAGGTGCCGGTCGGAGTCGGCGACCGCGAGGAGACCGATCTGCCCCGCTCCGGCGCAGAGCTCGAGCACCGCGCCCTCGGGCGCGGTCGTGATCAGCTCGGCCGCCCACCGCGACTGGTCGGCCGTCCACGCCCGGGGCCGCAGCACCCGGTCGTCGAAGGCGATGCGCAGGGAGCCGAAGTCCACGTGCTGGGTCTGGAGAGCGGTCACGTCGGATCGGTGTCCGCCCGCGGGCCTGGCAACCTCACCCGGTCAGGTGAGTGCCGCATGACCGACCGCGCTCCCGGGCACCGGAGCGACATGACGCAACCGACGCAACCGTCCACGGGAGAGCTGGTCTCCCAGCTCTCGACGGAGCTCTCGCAACTCGTCCGGGACGAGCTGCGCCTCGCCCAGGTCGAGGTGTCCGGCAAGGCCAAGCAGGCCGGCATCGGGGCCGGCATGTTCGGCGCCGCCGGCCTCCTGGCGCTGTACGGCGTGGGCGCGCTGATCGCGACCGCGATCCTCGCGCTCTCCCTCGCCGTCGACGCCTGGCTGGCCGCGCTGATCGTCGCCGTCGTGGTGCTGGCCGCCGCCGGTGTCGCGGCGCTCCTCGGGAAGAACCGCGTGACCAAGGCTGTCCCGCCGGTCCCGACGCGAGCCGTCGAGGGCGTCAAGGAAGACGTCGAGACCCTTCGCCACCACAGGAGCGACTCATGACCGAGACGAACCCGACCCCGATCGCCGCGGACCTGGAGGCCGACATCGAGCGCACCCGCGCCGAGCTCGCCGACACGGTCGACCAGCTCGCCGCACGCCTCGACGTGAAGAGCCGCGTCCGCGACCGGTTCGTGACCTCCGACGGTCGACCGACGCAGACCGCCTTCGTGGCGGGCGGCGTCCTCGCGCTCGTCATCGCCCTCGCCGTGGTTCGCGGCGTACGACGGAAGGACCACCGATGACCTCGACGCAGCCCGAGAAGCGGTCCAGCCGGTCCGCCAAGATCCTCTACCGCCCGTGGGGGCTGGTCGCGAGCGTGCTCGGCGGTCTCATCGCGGGCCAGGTCTTCCAGCAGGTCTGGAAGCGGGTCGACCCCACGAGCACCGACGACCCGCCCAAGCCGCTCGAGTCGGAGTACCCGCTGCAGAAGATCCTGCTCGCGGCGCTCGTGCAGGGCGCGATCTTCTCGGTGGTCCGCGCCCTGATCAACCGCGGCGGCGCCCGGCTCTTCGAGCGCTGGACCGGTGAGTGGCCGGGCGACTGAGCCGCACCGTCACTCGGAGGACTCGAGGAACTCCTTCGACTTCGCGATCGCGAAGCCCCAGCCCTGCTCCAGGGTCGGCTTCGGCGGGATCGCGATCTCGTCGGGGTTGGTGAGCACGTCCAGCAGCACCGGCCCAGGGTGGGTGAGCGCCTGGAGCACGGCCTCCTCGACGTCGTGCGGGTCCTCGACCCGGATGCCGCGCATCCCGATCGCCTCCGCCACCGCGGCGAAGTCGGGGTTCTCGAGCTTCGTGCCGTACGGCGCCAGGCCGACCTGCTCCATCTCGAGCTTCACCATCCCGAGGCTGCCGTTGTCGAAGACGACGAGCTTGACCGGCAGCTCGTGGGTGACCGCCGTGATCAGGTCGCCGAGCAGCATCGAGAGGCCGCCGTCGCCGCAGAACGCGACGACCTGGCGGTCCCGGTCGAGCGCCTGGGCGCCCAGCGCCTGCGGCATCGCGTTCGCCATCGAGCCGAGGTTGAAGGAGCCGAGCAGCTGGCGGTGCCCGCGCATCCGCACGAACCTGGCCAGCCACGTGGTCGCCATGCCGGTGTCCGTCGTGAAGACCGCGTCGTCGGCGGCCTGACGGTCCACCACCGACGCCAGCAGCTCGGGACGGATCCGGTCGTCCGGGTTCTCAACCTTGCGGCGCAGCAGCCCGACCGGCTTCCGCTCGTAGTCGGGGTCGGTGAGGTGCTGCTGCCGCTCGCGCCAGGACTCGTACGACGAACGCGCCTTGTCGAGCAGCGACGTGTCGGTCCGCGCCTCGAGCAGCGGCAGCAGGGCCTGCAGCGAGACCCGGGCGTCGCCGACCACCGCGTGGTCGACCGGGTGCCGGCGGCCGATGTGCTCCCCCAGCGCGTCGACCTGCACGACGACCTTGCCGGACGGGTAGAACTCCTTGTACGGGAAGTCCGTGCCGACCATCAGCAGCACGTCGCAGCCGTCGAACGCGACCGCGCTGGCGTGGTTGCCCAGGAGGCCGGACTGCCCGACCTCGAACGGGTTGTCGTGCTCCAGCCCCTCCTTGCCCTTGAGGGTGACGACCATCGGCGCCGAGAGCCGGTCGGCGACGGCGAGCACCTCGGCCCGCGCCTCGCGGGCGCCGGCACCCACCAGCATCGTCACCCGGCCCTGGTTGATGGCGGCCGCGGCCGCGGAGACCGAGGCGGCCAGCGGCGGCACGGGTGGGAGGTCGGTGACGAAGCGCGGGACCGGCGTGTCCTTGGGCAGGTCCATGCCGCCCACGTCTCCGGGCAGCGTGAGCACGGCGACGCCGCGCTGCTGGAGCGCGGCGTTGCCGGCCCGCTCGATCAGGGCGGGCAGCTGCTCGGGGCTGCTGACGGTGGCCGTGAAGACCGCGACGTCCGCGAAGAGGACGTCGTTGTCGACCTCCTGGAAGAAGTCGCTCCCGATCTCGGGCCGCGGCACCTGCCCGCAGATCGCCAGCACCGGCGCGTGCGACTTCTTGGCGTCGTAGAGGCCGTTGAGGAGGTGGATCGAGCCCGGCCCGACGGTGCCCATGCAGACGCCCAGACGTCCGGTCAGCTGGGCCTGGGCTCCGGCGGCGAAGGCGCCCGCCTCCTCGTGCCGCACGCCCATCCAGGTCACCCGGTCGCTGTGGTGGATGGCATCGGTGACGGGGTTGAGCGCGTCCCCGACGACACCCCACACCTGGGTGACGCCGTGCTCGGCGAGGGCGTCCACGAGCAGCTCGGCAACGGTGGGCATGGCTCTCCTTCGGGTCGGTGCAGAGGTGTCAGGGCTGGAAGCGGTCCGGGTCGGCCGCCAGCCAGTCGCGCTCCCAGGCGGCCGGCGGTGAGCCGAGCAGCTCGCCCGGCTCGAGGTGGTGGAACAGCTCGGCGTACGACGAGATCTCGCCGTCGTGCACGCGCCGCCGCAGCATGTGCGGACGGAGCTCGTCGAAGGACGAGAGCCCCATCGAGGCGATCACCTGGGTCGCCTGGTCCACGACGGCGGCCTGGTAGCGGACCACCCGCTCGGTCTTCGTCGGCACGTCCAGCGCGCGCATCCGCTTCGGGTCCTGCGTGGCGACGCCCACCGGGCAGCGGTTGGTGTGACAGCGCTGCGACTGGATGCAGCCGACGGCCTGCATCATCGCGCGGGCGGCGTTCGTGTAGTCGGCGCCCTGGATGATCCGCTTCACGACGTCGATGCCGCTGCTCACCTTGCCGCTCGCCCCGATCCGGACCCGGTCGCGCAGCCCGACGCCGACCAGGGCGTTGTGCACGGTCATCAACCCCTCGGTCAGCGGCATCCCGACGTGGTCCTCGTACTCGAGCGGCGCCGCGCCGGTGCCGCCCTCCGCGCCGTCGACGACGATGAAGTCCGGGGTCACGCCCTCCTCGACCATCGCCTTGCAGATCGCGAGCACGTCGACGCGCGAGCCCACGCAGAGCTTGAACCCGGCCGGCTTCCCGCCGGCCAGCTCGCGGAACCGGGCGATGAAGCGCACCAGCTCTCGCGGGGTCGAGAAGACGTGGTGGTACGCCGGCGAGATGCACTTCTCGCCCTGCGGGATCCCGCGCGTGCTGGCGATCTCGGCGCTCACCTTCGCCGCCGGCAGCACCCCGCCGATCCCGGGTTTCGCGCCCTGGCTCAGCTTGAGGCTGACCATCTTCACCTGCGGGTCGGCGGCCTTGTCCGCGAACTGCGCCTCGTCGAAGTGGCCGTCGTCGGCGCGGGCACCGAAGTAGCCCGACCCGATCTCCCAGACCAGGTCGCCGCCGTTGCGGTGGTAGGGGCTGATCGCGCCCTCACCGGTGTCGTGGGCGAAGCCGCCCTGCGCGGCGCCGCGGTTGAGGGCCTCGATCGCGTTGGCCGACAGCGACCCGAAGCTCATCGCGGAGACGTTCAGGAGCGCCATGTCGTAGGGCCGGGTGCAGTCCGGGCCGCCTATCCGCACCCGAGGCGTGTGGTCCATCGGCGGGACCGGGGCGGTCGAGTGCACGAGGTACTCGTAGCCGACCGACTCGAGGTCGCGCTCGGTGCCGTAGGGCTGCTCCTCCTTGACGCCCTTCGCGCGCTGGTAGATCGCGGAGCGGGTGTCGCGGTCGTAGGGCCGGCCGTCGAAGTTCCGCTCGATGAAGTACTGCTGCAGCTCCGGCCGGATGCCCTCGAGGAGGAACCGCAGGTGGCCGAGCACCGGGTAGTTGCGCAGCACCGAGTGGCGCTTCTGCAGCAGGTCGTAGCAGCCCAGGGCGAGCAGTCCGAGGAGGACCGCAGCCAGCACCCACCACCCCCAGCCGCCGATCGCCGCCGCCAGCACGGTGAGGGCGCCGAGGACCACCAGGCCCGCGAGCACGAAGAAGCGCAGCACGCCCCCGACGTACCCGGTGGGGCGCCTTCCCATCCGTCCTCAGGCGGTGTCCCACGACTGCTCGGTGCGCGCGATCAGGTCGTCGACCACCCCGGCGACGTCGCCGGTCCGCTCGTACGCCGCGCGCTGGCGGGCCGCACCGCCGTCGTGGAGGGACTCGGCCAGGCCCTGCTCGACCCGCGTGGTGTCGCCGGCGTCCGCCAGGGCCGTGGAGACGTGGTCGACCAGGGCGTCCAGCACCTCGCGGGCGGGTCGCACCTCACCGAGCACGGGGTGGACGAGCGAGCCCGTCGGCCCGAAGCGGGCCGCACGCCAGTGCGCCACCCGCAGCGACTCCGCGCGCCACGCCGGTGCAGGCGCACCGTCGGCCCACTCCCGGGCGGCCGTCTCCACGAGCGCCCGGGCCAGGGCGGCGATCACGACCGCGTGCCCCTGGTCGGCGCACACGTCGCAGACCCGGATCTCGACCGTGGGGTGCTCGACCGCCAGGCGGGCGTCGAAGTAGAGCATCCCGGCGTCACGCGCGGCACCCGAGGCGAGCATCACGCGGCAGACCTCGCGGTAGCCCTCCAGCGACCCGAAGGCCTCCGTCGGGCCGGCGCTCGGCCACCGCGACCACACCTGCGCGCGCCACGAGGCATAACCGCTGTCGCGCCCGTCGACGTACGGCGAGTTGGCGCTGAGCGCGAGGAGCACCGGGAGCCACGGCGCGATCCGGTCGATGACGGCGACGCCCTCCTCGTCGGAGTCGATCGCGACGTGGACGTGCATCCCGCAGGTGCCGCCGGTGCGCGCGACCTCGCCGTACGTGTCGACCATGTCGCGGTAGCGGTCGCCGGGCGTGACGACCGAGCGGTCCCCCGCCAGCGGGACGATCGCGCACGCACCGATCGCGAGCCCGCTGGCGCGCGCCGCCTCCCCCGCCGTACGACGCGCGGCGGTCAGCTGCGCCACCACGTCGTCGAGGTCGGTGGTCGGGTCGGTGCGGGTCTCGAGCTGGTGCCGGAAGAGCTCCTGGTCGACGTCGTCGGACGCCGCCGTCGACGGCTCGCGGCCGCTCCCGTGCTCGTGGAACTCCTTGAGCACCCGGGGCGCCGCCGGCACCACCTCCCGGGTCTCGGGGTCGAAGAGCAGCAGCTCCTCCTCGACCCCGACGCTCCGGACGGTCACGATGTCAGGAGCTCGCGTGGGTGTCCGTCTCGACCACGGGGTCGTCCGCGTCCTCCTTGGCCGCGTCGTCCTGCGCACCGGGAGCACCGAGGTCGGCGTCCGCGCGGACCAGCTCCTCGATCTGCTTGGCCGTGTCCGCGTCGACGCGGTGCCAGTAGGCCAGCGCGCGGTCGAGCACTTCGCCCTCGACGCCGCCGAGCAGGTGGCCGGCGACGGTCTTCACGAAGTTCCCGCGGATCTCGTCGTCCCAGACGTCCCGGACCAGCGTGCCGGCCTGGGCGAAGTCGTCGTCGTCCTCGCGCAGCGTGTAGGCCTGGCGGACCATCGCACCGTCGGCCTCCCAGCCGGGGTCGACCTCGCCGACGTTGTCGGCGTACCCGCGACCGAAGGAGTTCGGCGCGTAGACCGGCTCGTCACCACGGTGCTCGTAGGCCATCGGGCCGTCCTGCGTGTAGGTGTTGAGCTCGACCTTGGGACGGTTGACGGGGAGCTGGAGGTAGTTCGGCCCGATCCGGTGCCGGTGCGTGTCGGCGTACGCGAAGGCGCGGCCGAGCAGCATCTTGTCCGGCGAGAAGCCGATGCCCGGCACCAGCGCCGAGGGCTCGAACGCGGCCTGCTCGATCTGGGCGAAGAAGTTGTCCGGGTTGCGGTTCAGGGTCATCGTGCCGACCTTCACCAGCGGGTAGTCACTGTGCGGCCAGATCTTGGTGAGGTCGAACGGGTTGATCCGGTAGGTCTTCGCGTCGTCGTACGGCATCAGCTGCACCGACAGCGTCCACGACGGGAAGTCGCCGGCGTCGATGTGCTCGTAGAGGTCGCGGCGGTGGAAGTCGGCGTCCTCGCCGGCGATCCGGGTGGCGTCCTCGTCGGTGAGGCCCTCGACGCCCTGGTCGGTGTGGAAGTGGTACTTCACCCAGTGCTTGTCCCCGGCCTCGTTGACCCAGAGGTAGGTGTGCGAGCCGTAGCCGTTCATGTGGCGGTAGCTCTTCGGGATGCCGCGGTCGCCCATCAGGTAGGTCACCTGGTGCGCCGACTCCGGGTTGAGGCTCCAGAAGTCCCACTGCATGTTGTTGTCGCGCAGCCCGTTGCCGCCGCGCCGCTTCTGCGAGCGGATGAAGTGCGGGAACTTCATCGTGTCGCGGATGAAGAACACCGGGGTGTTGTTGCCGACCAGGTCGTAGTTGCCCTCGGACGTGTAGAACTTCAACGCGAAGCCGCGCGGGTCGCGCCAGGTGTCCGGCGAGCCCATCTCGCCCGCCACCGTCGAGAAGCGGGCCAGCATCTCGGTCGTGGTGCCGGGCTGGAAGAGCGCCGCCTTCGTGTACGCCGAGACGTCCTCGGTCGTCGTGAACTCTCCGAACGCGCCCGAGCCCTTGGCGTGCACGTTGCGCTCCGGGATGCGCTCCCGGTTGAAGTGCGCCATCTGGTTCAGGAAGTGCACGTCGTGGAGCACGATCGGCCCGTCCGGCCCGACCGTCAGCGAGTTCCGGTCGCTGGGTGCCGGGGCGCCGGTCTCGGTGGTCGACCCGAGCTGCGCCTCCTCCGAGGGGCCGGTCGCGATCGAGGTGCCGTCGGTCGGCTGGGGTACGTCGGTCATCGTCTCTCCTGCTGGTCGAGTGCGTCGTCGTACACCTCGGACGGTGACCGTTCCCCGGGCCCGGCAAACGCCGCGACCAGCCCCCGAGATCAGCGCGGGCTCAGCCTCCGAGCGACCCCACGGCGAAGGCGACCAGCACCAGCGACGTGAGCAGCGCCGCCGTCGCCTGGACCCCCATCAGGACCTTGGCCCGGCTGGTGAGCGGCATCGTGTCGGTCGGGCTGAAGGCGCTCGAGTTGGTGAGCGACAGGTAGAGGTAGTCGACGAAGATCGGGACCCAGCCCGAGGCCTTGCTCGACGTACGGCTCACCTCGACGACCGTGCCGTCGTTCTCGTCCTGGGAGAAGCGCCAGTCGGCGTCGGGCAGCTCGGCGCGCTTCTCGCTGCGACGAGCGACCGGGCCACCGCGGTCGAGCTCCCAGTAGAGGAGCGCGAAGCCGATGACGTTGGTGAGCCAGATCTGCATGGCGGCGACCAGGAGCTCGGTGCCGCTCGGTCCCGAGCCGGTCAGCTCGGTGACGAGCAGCGCCAGCGCGCCGAGGTTGGTGAGGATCACGACCGCCGCCAGGGCCGCCGAGACCCACCGCGACCACCGCGTCTCGCGGGTCATCCGGCGCGGGTTGGTGACGACGAGCGCGACCAGGAGGAGCACCTCGACGGCCGGGATGATGAGCCGGTTGGTCAGCAGCACCGAGCTGGGCAGCAGGGCGTAGACCACGATCGCGACGACCACCGCTGCCGCCGGCGGCAGCCGGTTCTCGCCGCCCGCGGTGCGCGGCGTCATGCGCGTTCGCCGGCCCGGGCGAGGTAGGTGGGCACCCCGAGGAGCAGCCCGGCGACGGCCGCGCCCACGGCCACGCCGGCGACGAGCGCGACCGACCGGTCGATGACCATGTCGAAGGTGAAGAAGATGATCCCGACGATCATCAGCGACAGCGTCGTCATCGCAGCGGCCACCAGCCGGCTGGCCGCGGCGAGCACGAGACCCTTGACGTGCTCACCCGAGAGCCGGCGATGGATCACGACGGGCGTGAGCAGGAGCAGGGTCGTGGTCGCGGCGAGGACGACCAGGACCAGGTACGTCGTCAGCTGGAAGTCGTCGAGGTCCTCGAACCTCTTCTGGAACGGCAGCGTCAGCAGGAAGCCCGCCGTCAGCTGGGCACCCGTCTGCATGACCCGCAGCTCCTGGAGCAGGTCGTCGAACTTGCGATCGAGGCGTTCCTCCTCGGTCTCGTCGCGGCCGTCCACCGTCAGTGGTCCCGCAGGGCGCGGACCAGCTCGGACTTCTTCATCGACGAGCGGCCCTCGATCTCGAGCTCCGCGGCGCGCTTGCGGAGGTCGGCGACCGTCCAGTCGTCGTACGACGGCGACGAGCCGCCCTTCCTCCCGACGGCCTTGCGTGACGTGTTGGCCGCGGCGTTGGCGATCCGCGCGGACTTCTCCTTGCTGTTGCCCTCGTCGCGCAGTGCCTCGTAGAGGTCGTCGTCCTTGACGCTCGGACCGGGCTTCTTCGTGGCAGGCATGGCGCACTCCTCTCGGGTGGGTCGGGTCGACATCTCACCCGTTCCCTCCGAGGCCCGCCACGATGCGTCTCGCTACCGTGGCGGCATGACCGACCGTGCCCTGCTCGACGAGCTCATCGCCCAGGAGCAACGCCTCGTCTTCGACGCCTTCGGTGCCGACGACGCGTGGGAGCTCGGCGCCGCGCTGCGGGAGACCGCACGCGACCGGGGCCTGCCGGTCGCCATCTCCGTGCGACGCAACGGCCAGCGGCTCTTCCACGCCGCGCTCTCCGGGGCGTCCGCCGACAACGACGGCTGGCTCGAGCGCAAGTGCGCGGTCGTCGACCGCTACGGCTGCTCCTCGCTCCGGGTCGGCGAGCAGTTCCGGGTCGCGGGCAAGTCCTTCGAGATCGACTCGCTCCTGGACCCGACCGTGTACGCCGCCCACGGCGGCGCCTTCCCCATCCTGCTCCGCGGCACGGGCTGCATCGGCACGGTCGCGGTCTCCGGCCTCCCGCAGCTCGACGACCACCGGCTGGTCGTCGAGGTGCTCGAGCAGCGTGTCGCGTCCTCTCCGTCACCCTAGGGCGCCGGAGGCCAACAGACCGACCACCAGGACCGCGACGCCCAGCCGGTAGAAGACGAAGAGGTCGAAGCTGTGCCGCGACACGTAGCGGAGCAGCCACGCGATCGTGGCGTAGGCGACCATGAACGACACGACGGTGCCGACGACGACCGGCCCGGTGCCGACTCCCCCACCGACCGCGTCCTTGAGCTCGTAGAGTCCCGCCCCGGTGAGCGCCGGGATCGAGAGGAAGAAGGACAGTCGCGTCGCGGCCACCCGGTCGAGCCCCCGGATCAAGCCCGTGGAGATGGTCGCTCCCGACCGGGAGAAGCCGGGGAAGAGCAGGGCCAGCACCTGCGCCGTACCGACCACGACGGCGTCGACGAGCGTGATCTCCGACTCCGGTCTCGTGTGCGAGCCCACGCGGTCGGCCACCCACATGAACGCACTGCCGGCGACCAACGACGCGGCGACCACCCACAGCGAGGCGAGCGGCCCATCGATGTAGGACTTCGCAAGCAGCCCCACGACCACCACCGGGACCGTCGCCCACACGATCCACCACGCGAAGCTGTAGTCAGGGTCGGTACGGCGCTCCCGGCTGACCAGGCCCCGCAGCCAGGCCGTCGCGAGCCGCAGGATGTCGCGCGCGAAGTAGACGAGCACCGCGGCGATGGCCCCCATCTGGATGACCGCGGTGAAGCCGACGACGCTGTCGTCGGCGACGTCGAGACCCAGCAGTCCCTCGACGATCTTGAGGTGCCCGGTCGAGGAGACCGGGAGGAACTCCGTCAGGCCCTCGACGACGCCGAGGAGCGCGGCCTGCCACAGGTCGATCACGCGTCGGCATCCACGGGGATCGGCCGCTGGATGTCGTGGCCCGAGCGGTGCGCGTAGGCGACGAGGACGGCGATCGCCACGGCCAGGATCGCGGTCAACCGCAGGTCGCCGAAGCCCAGCCCGCCGCCGATCTCGTGGTCCTTGCCGATCCAGTCGGCGAACGACGCACCGAGCGGACGGGTCAGCACGTACGCCGTCCAGAAGCACAGCGTCGCGTTCGCGCCGAGCCGCCAGGCGACGAGCGGCACCATCATCGCGGCGAGGAAGAGCAGCCCGGCAGCGAAGAAGCCGAGGTCCATCGTCAGGCCGACGAGGTCGCCGACCGCCGTACCGAGGGCGAACGTCGCCAGGACGGTCGCCCAGTAGAAGCGCTCCCGTCTGCGGGTGTCGATGTGGTGGATCGACAACGTGCCCTCGGACCGGTGCCACCACGTGAACAGCACCGCGACGGAGCCGGCGTAGAACGCCGAGGTGACGTAGTAGGACAGGCCGGTCGCCACGTGCAGGACGTCGGCGACGATCGTCCCGAAGACCGCGATCATCGAGACGCAGAACCAGTACGTCGGTGCGTGGTAGCGGTCCGAGCGCAGCTGGAGCCACAGGGCGAGGAAGAACCCGCCGACCCCGATGACTCCCCCGAGCACCAGGCTGGTCTCCCCGAGGCCGTCGGAGGCGGCCTCGCCCATGCCGGTGGTCAGCACCTTGATCACCCAGAAGAGGGCGGTGATCTCCGGGACCTTGGCGGCGACGGGTTCGAGGCGCGAGCGGCGGGAGCGGGCGGTGGTGGGCGCGTCGAGAGCGCGGGAAGTCGAGGGCACGGCCGCACGCTAGGGACCGCTCCCTGCACACAACCTGACTGCTGGCACGGCTGTGGCCCGGCAGGCGGTCATCCGCCCGCCGGGCCACCGGCAGACCAGGGTCAGTCGGCGGTCTCGCCGTCGCCGTCGCCGGCGTCGCTGGCGTCCTGGTGACCCGGCTCGTTCGGGTTCGCGTCGGGACCGGTGTCGGTCGCGTCGTCGTTGGTCTCGGCCTCCTCGGCACCGTCGACCTCGCCGACCTCGGTGCCGTCGTCGTCGATCTCACCGTCGCCGTCCGACTTCTCGGTCTGCGAGTGGCCGGAGCCGCGGGGCGAGTCGGCGGTCGCGGTCATCACGCCGCCGATCCCGACGGCAGCGATGACGGCGGTCGCGGCGACCAGGGCCGCGTTGCGCTTGAGGTGCTTCATGTTTCCTCCTGTGGGATCTGAGCTGACACCACCACTGTCGGCCGCCGTCGCTGTGAGGCCGCTGAGAGAACCTGAGAGCGCTGTCAGGTCGATGCGTCACCCTGGGCGCGTGCGAGTGCTGCTGGTGGAGGACGAGAAGACGCTGGCGCGCGCCCTCCAGCGCGGGCTGAACGCCGAGGGCCTGCTCACCGACGTCGAGCACGACGGGCAGTCCGGACTGGCTAGCGCACTGTCGACGACGTACGACGTGGTGGTCCTCGACATCATGCTGCCGGGGCTGAACGGCTACGACGTGTGCAAGCGGATGCGCGAGGCCAACGTGTGGACGCCGGTCCTGATGCTCAGCGCCAAGGACGGGGACTACGACCAGGTCGATGCGTTCGACCTGGGGGCCGACGACTACATGGTCAAGCCGTTCTCGTTCGCCGTCCTCGTGGCACGCCTGCGCTCGCTGATCCGTCGGGGCGTCGTCGAGCGACCACCGGTGCTGACGGCCGGAGACCTGCACCTCGACCCGTCGACCCGCGCCGTGGGACGCGGTGAGGTGGAGCTGTCGCTGACCCCGCGCGAGTTCGGGCTCCTGCACTTCCTGATGCGGCACAAGGGCCTGGTCGTCTCGAAGCTCGACATCCTCCAGGCGGTCTGGGACGTTCACCATGACGGCGCCGACAACCTGGTGGAGGTCTACATCCGCTACCTGCGCCGCAAGGTCGACGTGCCGTTCGGACGCTCGGCCATCCAGACCGTCCGCGGCTCCGGCTACCGGCTCGCGAGCGACGGCGGATGACACGGGTGGGTCGACGGCGCCGCGTCTCCGTCCGGATGCGTACGGCGATCGCCGCGTCGCTGGCCGTGGCGGTCGCCCTGATGGTCGTGTCGGTCGCCGGGGTCGTCCACCAGCGTCACCAGCTCGTCGACGGCGTCGCCGTCGTCGCCCAGGACCAGGCGGAGACCGTCGCCGCGGCGTTGGCTGGCGGCGCGTCGCCGGCCGAGGCCGTCGCCACGCCCGCCGGCGGCGAGTCGGTGCTGGTCCAGGTGCTCGACGCCGACGGCACCGTGCTCGCAGCCAGCCACTCGCTCGAGGGCGAGCCGGCGCTGGTCGCAGCCTCCGGGTCGACCCAGCCGACCCGGCACGTGCTCTCGGGCCTCGACGACGAGGAGGACCGGTACCTCGCCCTGGTCGTCACGGCGACGGACGGGCGATCGGTGGTCGCGGCCCAGAGCCTGGAGACGGTCGACAACGCCACCCGGTCCACGATCGGGCTGCTCGCGGTCGGTGACCCGTTGCTCGTGCTGCTGGTCGCGCTGCTCACCTACGTGCTTGTCGGCCGTGCGCTGCGGCCGGTGGAGAGCCTGCGCGCCCAGGCCGCGGAGGTCACTGCTGCCGACCTGTCTGCGCGGCTCCCGGTCCCGACCACCGGAGACGAGGTCGAGCGCCTGTCCGTCACCCTCAACGAGATGCTCGCCCGGCTCGAGACGTCCGTCGACGCACAGCGTCGCTTCGTCGCGGACGCCTCGCACGAGCTGCGCAGCCCCGTCGCGACGATCCGGACGCTGCACGAGGTCGCCGAAGTCGCCGGTACCGGCGCGGACTGGTCGTCGGTCTCGGCGGACGTGCTCGCCGAGACCGAGCGGCTCGAGCGACTGGTCGCCGACCTGCTCCTGCTCGCCCGGTCGGGCACGTCCGCGCCGCCGGCGTACGAGCTGCTCGACGTGAGCGAGGTGGTGCGCGCTGAGGCCGGGCGGGCCCGGCGGGTGGCTGTGGCGACCCGCATCGAGCCGGACGTGCTCGTCGTGGGCCGTCCCGACGCACTGGCCCGCGCCACCCGCAACCTGCTCGACAACGCCGAGCGGCACACACGCTCGCTGCTCGCGGTCACCCTGACGGCCACCGCCGCGACGGTACAGGTCCGGGTCCGGGACGACGGCGACGGGGTCCCGCCCGCCGACCGGGAGCGGGTCTTCGAGCGGTTCGTGCGGCTCGACGAGGCCCGCACCCGCGACGACGGCGGATCCGGGTTGGGGCTCGCGATCACCCGTCTGCTGGTGCAGGAGCACGGCGGCACCATCCGGCTGGAGGACGCGCCGAACGGCGGCGCCGAGGTCGTCATCGAGCTCCCTCGGGCGTCGGTCGAGGTCTGACCCGGCAGTCAGGTGGGTGGCAGGCGGGCGTTCGTAGCGTGCGAGCGTGATCCCGTCCCTGACGCCGTACCTCACCAGCCTCGGCCCCGCTGCTCTACTGGTCGTGATGGTGATCGTCTTCGCCGAGACCGGTCTGCTGGTCGGCTTCTTCCTGCCGGGCGACTCGTTGCTGTTCACGGTCGGCGTGCTGACCTCGGCGGGCGTGCTCGGGCTGCCGTTCGGGCTGGTGGCGCTCGGCGTCCTCGTCGCGGCGTTCGTGGGCGACCAGGTCGGCTACCTGATCGGGCGGCGCGGTGGCCCGCGGGTGTTCAGCCGCCAGGAGTCGCGGTTCTTCTCCCAGGCCCATGCCGACCGGGCCCAGGCGTTCTTCGCCCGGCACGGCTCGAAGGCCGTGGTGCTGGGCCGGTTCGTCCCGGTCGTGCGCACCTTCACGCCGGTCGTCGCGGGTGTCGGCCGGATGCCGTACCGACGGTTCCTCGTCTACAACCTCGTCGGCGCCCTGGCCTGGGGCGTGGGCGTGCTGACGGCCGGCTACTTCCTCGGCGGCGTGCCCTTCGTGGCGGCCCACGTGGAGGTGATCGTGCTCGGTGTCGTCGCCCTCTCGCTCGTCCCGGTCGCGATCGCGGCCGTGCGGCACCGCCGATGCGGCGACCCGTCGGAGATGATGGCGGACGAGGACCCGTCGCCGGTCCCGGAAGCTGCGGCGGGCGCTCGCGGACGCTGACCGACGATCGGGTCGACCCACGGAGGACCTCGTGCACTCGCTCCACCGTTTCCTGTGCCTCGTGTTCGCGACCTGCTCCCTCGCCGCGTGCGGTGGGACGGAGGGCGGCTCGACGAGCCCGGCCAGCCAGCCGACGACCGCGGTCACCAAGCTGCTGGTCGTCGTCGTCGAGAACCACTCGCTGGCCGAGATGCGTCGCGAGATGCCGTACACCTTCCGCCTGGCTCGGAGGTACGGCTACGCCACCCACTACCGGGCGATCACGCACCCGTCGCTGCCCAACTACCTCGCGATCGCGGGCGGCAGCACCTTCGGTGTCACCGACGACTCCTCGCCGGCCAGTCACCCCGTCCACGGCCGCTCGGTCTTCGGGCAGGCCCGCGCGCTCGGCAGGACCGCGGGCGTCTATGCCGACGGGATGCCCGGGCGTTGCGCTCGCGAGCCCGGCGGGGGTCGCTACGCGGTGAAGCACAACCCGTGGGCGTACTTCGTCGACGAGCGCCGGGCATGCCTGCGCCACGACGGCTCGATGGCTGGGTTCGCCGCGGATGCCGCGGGTGGCGACCTCCCGAACGCCGGCATGGTCGTGCCGAACCTGTGCCACGACGCGCACGACTCCGACTGCACGCTCGCCGATGCCGACCGGTGGCTGCGGTCCACCCTGAGGCCGGTGCTGCGCGGCCCCGACTTCCGGTCTGGCCGGCTGGCGGTCGTGGTGACGGCGGACGAGGACGACAGCTCCCAGGGCAACCGCGTGCTGACGGCCGTGCTGCACCCGAGCCAGCACGCGCACGTCGTCCGCGCGCGTCTCGACCACACCAGCCTCACTCGCCTGTACGACGAGGTCCTGCGAGCGCCGCTGCTGCGCGGTGCCCGCCGGGCACCGGACCTCGCTGCAGCGTTCGACCTGCCCGTCGGGCCCTCCTGATCCGACCCGGTCCTAGCCGCGCGGCAACCGGATCACGAACCTGGTGCTGACGTCGTCCGGTGCCACCGCGACGTCACCGCCGACCGTGCGCGCGATCCGGCGGGCGATCGCCAGCCCGAGCCCGGCGCCGGAGCCGGAGGCCGACGTACGTCCCGGCTCGAAGATCCGCTCGGCCTCCTCGCGCGCGACGCCCGGTCCGTCGTCGTCGACGTAGATCTCGATCGCACCCGACGTCCCCCGGGCGGTGACGTGCACGCGCGCGCGGGCGAACCGCAGGGCGTTCTCGACGACCGGGCTGACCGCCCGGACGGCGAGTGCGTGCGGCAGTCCGAGCCGCGCATCCGTGACGTCGACGTCGAGCGTCCGCTCACCCGTGCCGGCGTGCTCGGCGACGTCGCGGAGCACCTCGGCCAGCGAGCAGTGCGACGCGGTCACGATCTGTGCCTCGTTGCGGGCCAGCTCCAGCAGCGCGGTGATCGTCGCCGACATCCGCTGGCTGGCGGCCGAGATCTCCTCGACGTCGCGCTGGGTCTCGCCCGGCAGGATGTCGCGCAGGAGGATCAGGTCGGCCATCCCCTGGATGGTCGTCAACGGGGTCCTCAGCTCGTGGGCCAGCTCCGAGGTCAGCCGCTGCTCCGACCGGATCGCCGAGGCGACCTTCTCGAGGAGCTGGTTGAGGGTCGCCGCCAGGGCGGTGAGCTCGTTGTCGGGCTCGCCGAGGTCGAAGCGCCGGCTGAGGTCGTGCTCGCTCCACTCCGCGGCGGTCTCCGCCATCACCGTCACCGGGCGCAGCGCGCGCCGGGTCGTCCAGGCCGCGATCGCGGCGGCCGCGATGGTCGTCAGCAGTCCGGTCACCAGGGTCACGATCAGCGCGAGGCGCTCGGCCTCTTCGTAGGGCTCCAGACGCTCGGTCACGATCACCACGCCGGACGCGCCACCGGTGGCCGTGAACGGGTCCGCGAGGATGCGGCCGTGCTCGGCGTGGGTCTCGACGGTGCGCGTGTCGACCGTGGCGAGGTCGGCGTAGTGCTCGCTCAGGCTGTCGGGCGGGTCGCCGGCGACGAGGGTGCCCTGGTCGTCGTACACCGCGACCCCGGCGTCCAGCTGGGTGCTGGGGACGACGAGCTCACCGGACGAGCCGGTTGTCGCCGAGCTGATGACGGCGTCGGCGCGGTCCTGGAGGACCCGGTCGACGTCGCTGTTGGTGATCCGGGCGAGCACGACCTGCACGACCAGCGCGAGCAGCAGCATCGCCACCGCCGTGATGCCGGCGGTCAGCAGGATGATCTGCCGACGAAAGGAGCGCGGCGGGCGTGGCCACCTCACCGGATGCGGAACCCGACGCCGCGCACGGTCTCGATCGAGACCGGCGAGCCGATGGACTCGAGCTTGGTGCGGATCCGGCGCATGAAGGAGTCCACGGTGTTCTCGGCCACGACGGCTCCTTCCGGCCAGGCTGCCGCGATCACGGTACGCCGCCGCACCACCTCGTCGGGCCGCGACGTGATCGCGGCCAGCATCCGGAACTCGGTCGGTGTCAGCAGCACCTCCCCGGACGGCGTACGCGCTGCGTGGCGGGCTGGGTCGAGGTCGAGGCCCGCCGTCGTGGACAGCGGCGGCCGGCCGCGGCGGCCCAGCGCCTCGAGCCGGGCGATCAGCTCCTTGAGCTCGAACGGCTTCGCGACGTAGTCGTCGCCGCCGGCACCGAAGCCGGCCAGCCGGTCGTGGGTCGCACCGAGGGCGGTGAGGAAGAGGACGGGCGCGTTCTGGCCGGCCGAGCGCAGCGCCTGGCACACGTCACGGCCGTCGGAGTCGGGTAGCCCGATGTCGACGACCATCACGTCGATGCCGCTGTCGGCGCCGAACAGCCTCAGCGCCTCGCCGCCGTCGTGCGCCATCACCGTCTCGTGCCCGGCGAAGCGCAGGGCCTCGGCGAGGAGCCGGCGGATGGCCGGGTCGTCCTCGCACACTCCGATGATCATGCCGCCCATTCTCGACCCGCCAACCTGCCAACAGCCTGAACGCCCGGGCGGGAGCGGCGGGTCGGGTAGACGGTGAGCATCCCGAGACCGACCGCCGCGATCCCGATCGCCAGCCCGGCGACGTCGTCGACGACGAAGTGCCAGCCGAGGTAGACCGTCGCGACCACGGTGAGCACGAGGTATCCGGCGAGGACGGCCGCGGTCCGCCGCAGGCCGTAGTAGACCGCCATCAGCACGATCACGGTCGTGACCCCGACGTGCAGGCTCGCGAACGCTGACACCTGGGCGAACGCGTCATGGGCCGACGGGTCCGCGAGCAGGTGGGCGCGTTGCTCCATGTAGGCGGCCTGCGTGGTGGTGACGATCGTGTGCGGCAGACCGGCGAAGTCCTGGGGCCGGTCGTCGAAGGGACCGAGCGACGGGACCAGGTAGTAGGTGGCCACGCCGAGGATCCACACCCACATCGCCGACGCGAGGAACACGGCACCGTCGCGCAGGCGGTCGACCCCGACGACGGCGGCGACGAACGCGATCGACACCAGTGTCGGGAACGACTCGTAGACCACCACCAGGACGTACGCCGACCAGTGCTCACCGAGCACCGAGTGCAGCAGCACCGCTGGCGAGTGGCCGAGGAAGAGCGCTTGGTCGACACGGGTCAGCGCGTGGTCGCGGGGTGCGTTGAGGACGTCCCAGCTCTTCAGGTTGTGATAGCTCGCATAGACGACGTGGTAGGCCAGCAGCGCGGCCGCCGCGACGAGCAGACGCCGAGCGGGCCAGCGACGCCGCAGCGTCTCGAGCACCGGGCCGGGTGCGCGTTCCCCGCGCGGCACCCGTCGTACGGCGTCCAGGACAGCGAGCACCGCGAACGTCCCGGCCGTGATCGCGATCCGGACCCGGAAGATCTCTCCACCCGGGTCGCGGACCGGGATCCCGACCACGGAGGAGCGCCAGAGCGTCACCAGGGCGAACACGAGCGCGATCGCCCACATCCGCAGGAGCCAGCGCGGGACGGGCGAGAGGAGGGCGGGCACCCGCAGAGGTTCGTGCCACGGACCTGCAGCCCGCCTGACCAGGACGTGCCAGACAGTCAGGTGGCGTTCAGGAAGCGCGCCCGACCCTGGGCGCGTGACCATGACGACGACCGGACGCTGGGTGCTCGGCGTCTGCCTCGCGCTCGCCCTGCTGACCGTGGTGCTCCCCCTGGCGACCGGCGTTCCCTGGGCCAGCGCCTGGACCGTGGTCGCCGCCATCCCAGCGCTGGAGCTCGCGGGGCTGGTCGGCCTCTGGGCGCTGGGACTGCTGTCCCACACGATCACGCTGACCGCCGCCCTGCCGACGCTGACGCACCGCCGGGCGCTGACGCTGAGCCTCACCGGCAGCGCGGTCGCCAACGTGCTGCCGCTCGGAGGCGCCGCCGGCATCGCGCTGAACGGGCGGATGGCCAGGCAGTGGGGGTACGGCGTCGACCAGTTCGCCGCCTTCACCGTGATCACCAACGTCTGGGACGTGCTCGCCAAGCTCGCGCTCCCCCTGACCGTCGTCCCCGTCATCGCCCTCGCCACCGGGGTCTCGATCGGGCCCGTTCTCGGCCCCGCGATGCTCGCCTCCGTCGGCCTCGCCGTCGCGTGCGCGGCGATCGTCGCGGTGCTCTCCGGGCCGTCCGTCGCCGGGCTCGTCGGCGGCCTCCTCGAGCGCGCGGCGCACGGCGTGCTGCGGGTGGCGCGCTCCTCGCGCCGGGTGCGCCTGCGCGCCGCGCTGGTCGATCTCCAGGCGACCTGCAGCGCCGTCGTACGGGCTCGGTGGATGCGGCTGAGCCTCGGCATGGTGCTCTACACGGCACTGCTCTTCGCTCTGCTCTGGGCCTGCCTCGCCGTCACCGGCGCCGCGCTGGCACCGGCTGCCGTGCTGGCCGGGTTCGCCGTCGAGCGCCTGCTGACGCTGGCCGGTCTGACCCCGGGCGGGGCCGGGGTCGTCGAGGTCGGCCTCACCGGAGCCCTGATCGGTCTCGGCGGCGCGGCGGCGAGCGTCGTCGCGGGCGTGCTGCTCTACCGCGCGCTCACCTACGGCCTGGAGATCCCGGTCGGAGGTGCCGGGCTGGCGGTGTGGCTCTGGCTCCGACGCCGATCCGCGACCGGACCCGTCGAGGCGGTGGCGTGATGCGGATCGTCCACGTCAGCGACTGCTACCTCCCGCGTCTCGGCGGGATCGAGATCCACCTGCGTGACCTGGTCCAGCACCAGCGCGCGGAGGGCCACGACCCGCACGTCATCACGACGACACCAGCGGCACCCGACGTCGTCGACGAGCCGTGGGTGCACCGCGTCGAAGCCGCCACCGGCCCCCTGGGCGGGCTGGTCCGTGCCGACGCGGACCTGCGTCGACTGCTCGAGGACCTGACCCCCGACGTCGTCCATGTGCACGTCTCGGTGCTGTCGCCGTTCGCCTCGACCGCGGCCCGGCGTGCCTCGTGGCTCGGCTTCGCGACGCTGGTGACGGTCCACTCCATGTGGTCGCGTCTCGGCCCGCTGCCCGCAACGGCGCACGCCCTGCTGCGACTCGGCTCCTGGCCGCTGGCCTGGTCGGCGGTGAGCGAGACCGCGGCCGCACCCCTGCGCAGGATGCTCGGCCCCGGCACGCCCGTGCACGTGCTGCCCAACGCCGTCGACCCGGCGTCCTGGCGGCCGGGTGGCGTGCCGGGCCCACCCGCCGTCCCGACGGTCGTGAGCGTGATGCGGATGACGCGCACCAAGCGCACGCTGCCGCTGGCCCGGATCCTGCTCGACGTACGCCGACGGGTGCCGGCCGAGGTACCGCTGCGGGCCGTGCTCGTCGGCGACGGCCCGCAACGACCCGCCCTGGAGCGCCTCCTGCGACGGCACCGGATGGACGACTGGGTCGAGCTGCCCGGCCGCCTCGACCGCACGAAGATCCGCAGCGTGCTGGCCGATGCCTCCGTCTTCGTCGCACCAGCCGAGCTCGAGTCGTTCGGCATCGCCGCTCTCGAGGCCCGCACCGCCGGACTGCCGGTGGTCGCCAGCTCGCTGAGCGGCGTCACCGAGTTCGTCGAACACGAGCGCGAGGGACTCCTGGGCGCCACCGACGGCATGCTCGCCACCCACATCGCCCGACTGGTCACCGACGCGTCGCTGCGCGAGCGGATCGCGCAGCACAACGCGACCGTGCCCCCGCGGCACGACTGGGTCGAGGCCCGCCGTCGCACCCACGAGCTGTACGCCCAGGCGGCCGCCACGGCGCGGATGCCCGTCCGCGGCCTGGCCCGGGTGAGCGCAGCATGACCGGCGCCCGCTTCACCGTGGTCTCCTTCCACGCGCATCCCGACGACGAGGCGCTGCTGACCGGCGGCACCCTCGCCCGCGCCGCGGCGGAGGGACATCGGGTGGTCCTGGTCGTGGCGACCGCCGGCGAGGCCGGCCTGGCCTCGCCGCTCGAGCTGGCCGATCTCGCCGAGCGCCGCACCCGCGAGCTGGCGGCGTCCGCGGCGGCGCTCGGCATCGCCCGGGTCGAGGTGCTCGGCTACCGCGACTCCCGGTTCGCCGAGGTCGACCTCGACGAGGCCGCGAACCGCGTGGCGGACATCCTGCGAGCGGAGCGGGCAGATGTCCTGACGACGTACGACGCGGCCGGCGGCTACGGCCACCCGGACCACGTGCAGGTGCACCGGGTCGGGCGGCGCGCGGCCGAGCTGGCGGGCACCCCGGTCGTGCTGGAGGCGACCCTCGACCGCGGCCTGATCGACCGCGTGGTGCGGACCCTCCGACATCTGTCGCGCGTGGTGCCCGTGCCGGAGCTGCCCGACACGAGCCGTGCGTTCACCGCACGTGCCGACCTCACCCACGAGGTCGACGTACGCGCCCACCTGGACGCCAAGCTCGCCGCCCTCCGGGCCCACGCGTCACAGGCCGGCGGAGGGCCCCGCACGCTCGCCCTCCTGCTCCGCCTCCCGAAGCCGCTGGCCCGGCGAGTCCTCGGCCGCGAGTGGTTCCGCGAGGTCGGACGACGGCCTGGCGAGCACCTGGACGACGACATCTTCGCCAGCCTCCGACGGTCAGGTGCCTGGCAGGTTCCCGGCGCCACTCTCGCACCATGACCACCACTCCCGCGCGACGCTGCCTCGTCGTCGTCCCCACCTATGACGAGGCGGAGACCATCGAGGCCTTCCTCGACCAGGCGCTCGCTGCGACCACCGAGATCGACGCCGACGTCCTCGTCGTGGACGACAGCAGCCCCGACGGCACCGGGATGCTGGTCCGGCGGCACCCGGCGTTCGGGCGCCGGGTGCACCTGCTGTCGCGGGAGAGCAAGGACGGACTCGGGTCGGCGTACCGGGCCGGATTCGCGTGGGCCGCCGAGCGCGGGTACGACGCGGTCGTGCAGGTCGACGCCGACGGCTCGCACCCCGTCGACCGGATCACGACCATGGTGCTCGCGCTCTTCCGGCACGACCTGGTGATCGGGTCCCGCTACGTCTTCGGGGGCTCGACCGCGGGGTGGACGACCGGGCGACGGCTCCTCTCGACGGGCGCCAACCGCTACGCCCGCCTGGTGCTCGGACTCCGCACCCGGGACGCGACCGCCGGCTTCCGCGCGTGGCGCACGACCGCCCTCCTCGACCTCGGCGTGCTCGACTCGGAGTCGAGCGGCTACTGCTTCCAGATCGAGAGCACCTGGCGCGCCGAGCGGGCCGGCGCCCGGGTCCTCGAGGTGCCGATCACCTTCACGGAGCGCCGCGCCGGCGCCTCCAAGATGTCGCGGCGGGTCGCCGAGGAGGCCCTGGTCCGCGTCCTGCAGTGGCGGGCCCGCGAGATCGCGGGCGTGGCCGGCCCCGCCCGCGCCGTCGAGGCCGGCAGTGCCGCCTGACGCCGGGTCGACCCGCGCTCGGCGACTGCTCCCGAGCCGCGAGGTCCTGACCTTCCTGGCCGTGGGCGGCGCCGGGTACGTCGTCGACGTCCTCGCCTTCAACTGGCTGCGCGGGCAACCTCTGACCGGCAGCCTCGACCCGGCGGTCTCGAAGGTGCTCGCCGTCTGCGTGGCCATGGTCGTCACCTATCTCGGCAACCGGCTGCTGACCTGGCGGGACCGCTCGAGCGACACCCGCCGCGAGGTGATCACCTTCGTCGTGCTCAACCTGATCGGGCTCGGCATCGCCGTCGCGACGCTCGTCCTCAGCCACGATGTCCTCGGCTTCACGAGCCCGCTCGCCGACAACATCTCGGCCAACGTGATCGGCCTCGGCCTCGGCACCGCCTTCCGCTACTGGTCCTACCGGCGCTTCGTCTTCAACACCGCCCCCGAGCCACGCGCGACCCCGGTGCCCGTCGCGCCGCCCTTGCTCGCCTGGGACGAGCCCCAGCGCGTCCACGTCGTCACCGGCAGCTACGGGGCGGGCCACGACGCCGCCGCCCGTGAGATCGCCGAGCGTCTGACGACCGCCGGCCACCACGTCCGCACCTGGGACGTCGTCGACCTCTTCCCCCTCGGGCTCGGCCGGCTGCTCCGGTCCGCGTACGTCCTGCAGCTGCGGATCGTCCCCGGGTCCTGGGGAGCGATCCTGCGTCGGCTCGAGCCGGGCACCCGGCCACACCGGCTCGCGGCCCGCCTGCTCGCGATCCCTGGCACCCGGATCCTCGAGCGCGTCGCCGAGGCCGATCTCGTGATCTCCACCCACCCGTTCGCGAGCCAGGCACTCGGCCGGCTCCGCGCGACCGGACGCCTGTCCGTCCCCGCGGTCACCTACCTCACCGACGCATCGGTGCACCCGCTGTGGGTGCACCCCCACATCGACCTGCACCTGGCCCTGCACGAGGTCACGGCCGCGCAGGCACGACACCTGGGCGGCCGGACCACCGTCATCCAGCCGCTGCTGCCGGAGTCGTGCCTGCGCCGGTCGTCCGAGAGCGCCGCCGACCTGCGGTCGCGGCTCGGGCTCCCGGTCGAGGCCGACATCGCCCTCGTGGTCGGCGGTTCCGAGGGCGTCGGCGACCTCGAGCGGTCCGCGCTCGACATCGCCGCCACCGGGCTGGCCGTGCCCGTCGTCGTCTGCGGACACAACGAGTCGCTGCGGCGGCGGCTGGACGCCCACCCCGGCATCGTCTCGCTCGGCTGGCGCAGCGACATGCCGGACCTGCTGCGCGCCAGCAGCTGCGTCGTGCAGAACGCCGGGGGCTTCACCACCCTCGAGTCGCTCGCCGCCGGCGTACCCCTGCTCAGCTATCGCTGCCTGCCCGGCCACGGCGAGACCAACGCCGCCGCCCTGGAGGCGTCCGGTCTCGCCCCGTGGGCGCGCGACCCGGAGGCCCTGCCCCTGCTGCTCGCCCGCGCCGTGCTGGCCGATGGCGCTCCGGCCCTTCCGGTCACCGCGGCACCCGACCTCGTCGGCGCACTCTCGGGTGCTCCCCTGGCGGTGGCCGGATGAGCTCCGCCGTCAACGTGCTCGTGGCCGGGGTCGGGCCGCTTCGGCGTCGGGTCCGCCCCGGGCTCGCCGGCATCGGCCCCACACCCCACATCGCGCTGACGTACGACGATGGGCCGGACCCGGTCTCGACGCCGGCGTTCCTGCGCCTGCTGGACCGGACCGGCCAGCGCGCCACCTTCTTCGTCCTCGGCGAGCACGCCGTGCGGCACCCCGTACTGGTCCGGGAGATGGCCGCGGCCGGCCACGAGCTCGCGGTCCACGGCTGGGACCACCGGTGCGTGCTGCGCGAGCGCCCCGACGCGCTGCGCGAGGGAGTGCGGCGGACCGCCGGAATCCTGGGCGACCTGATCGGCGCGCCCGTCCGCTGGTACCGCCCGCCGTACGGCGTCCTCAGCCCGGCGGCGCTCGCGGCGGCACGGGACACCGGGCTGCGCACCGTGCTCTGGTCGGCCTGGGGCCGGGACTGGGAACGCCGGGCCACCCCGAGCCGCATCGTCACCACCGTCGACCGGACCCTGCGACCCGGCGGCACCCTGCTGCTCCACGACACCGACCGGACCGCAGCAGCCGGTTCGTGGCGGCGGACCCTGGCGGCGAGCGAGCTGCTCCTCACGCGCTGGGCCGCGACCGGCGCCGACGTCGGCCCGCTGCGTGCGCACGGGTTGCGACCGGAGCGGGTGCCCGCATGACGTCCGTCCTGGCCCACCCGGTCCGTCCACCCGACCCGACCGGGCTGGTCCCCCGGCGGGGTGCGGTCGCCCTGGTCGCGGCCGTCGCCGCGCTGCTCTGGCTGCCGAACCTCGCCCGCCCGCTCTCCTCCGACGAGGGCGGCTTCCTGCTCGTCGCCTCGCAGTGGTCACCCGGCACCTCGTTGTACGGCGACTACTGGGTGGACCGGCCACCGCTCCTGATCGCCGTCTTCCGGCTGGCCGACCTGGGCGGCGGCCTGCTCGCCCTCCGCGTGATCGGGCTCCTGGCCGTCATGGTGTCGGTCCTGCTCGCCGGACGGATCGGCAGCGTCGCGGCCCCCGGCGTACGCCGCGCCCCGGTGCTGGTCGCCGCGACGGCCGCGGTCTTCGTCACCACGCCCCTCTTCGGGGCCAGCGAGGTCGACGGCGAGCTGCTGGCGGTCCCGTTCGTGCTCGCGAGCGTGCTCTGCACGCTGGAGGCGCTGCAGCGACCCGGCTGGCGGTGGTGGGCGGGCGCCGGTGCGACGGCGATGGCTGCCGTGCTGGTCAAGCAGAGCATGGCCGACGGCTTCGTCCTGGCCGGCGTCGCGGTCCTGTGGCTCGCCACCCACCGGCGGGCGCGCGACGCGGTCGACGCGATCGCCTACGTCGGGCTCGGCGCTGTCGCCTGCCTCGGGGTGGCGCTCGCCTGGGCCGCCGCGCACGGCACCGGGCCGATCGGGCTGTGGCACGCGGTCGTCACCTTCCGTGCCGAGGCCGCCTCGGTGATCTCGGCGAAGTCGAGCCCGGCGACGTCCCACCGGGCCCTTGCCCTTGCGACGTCGTTCCTCGCGAGCGGTGCGATCGTCGTCCTCCTGGCGGCCTTCCTGCCGAGGGGACACCGCCCGGTCACCGGACCCGACCTCCGGGTCCTCGCGACCGCCGTCCTCGGCTGGGAGGTGATCGGGATCGCGTTCGGCGGCAGCTACTGGCTGCACTACCTGCTCGGACTGGTCCCCGGCCTCGTGCTCGCGGCGAGCGCTGTCGCGGCGTACCGGCCTGCCCGTCGTCGCCTCCTCGTCGCAGGGCTCGCGTATGCCGCCGTCGCGGGGATCGTGTCGACCGCTGGCCTGGCCGTCCACGACAGCACCGTCCCCTCCGACGTCTCGGTCTCCCGCTACCTCGCCGCTCACAAGGCGCCCGGCGACACCGGCGTCGTCGGGTTCGGCAACCCGGCGATCCTCGAGGCCGCCGGCCTGGACAGCCCCTACCCCCAGCTCTGGAGCCTCCCGGTCCGGGTGCTCGACCCGAGGCTCGCCGACTTCACCCGGGTGATCGCCGGACCGCACGCACCGACCTGGGCGGTCGTCAACGGCACCTCCCTCGCCACGTGGGGCGTCGACGCGAGCCGTGCGCAACCGGTCTTCGACCGCGAGTACCGGCTCGTCGACGTGGCAGGCGACTACCGGGTCTACCACCTGCGGTAGCGGCCTACACCAGCGTCGCGACGACCACCCGGCCGACGACCACCAGCCCGGTGGTCCACGCCGCAGCGGTGGCGACCGACGCGGCGGCGTACGTCGCCGTCGTGCGGGCCCGCCCGAGGAGGTGGAGCGGGTCGCGCTGCGGCGGCGTGCCGCCGAGCCGGGCGACCTGATCGCCGGCGGTGGCCGCGACGGCCAGCCACAGCGCCACCACGGCCGCGGAGAGGTGGACGCCCTCGACGTACGTCGCCGCGCCGACCGCGGCCACCAGGCAGTCGGCGCCCGCTCCCAGGCGCACGCCGACACCGTGCTCGGCCACCAGCACGGCCATCAGCACCAGCAGCGCCGTCGACTCGTAGACCGGGACCATCCACGGGACGCTAGGCGTGGGCACCTGCCGCGCACCTGACTGCGACCGGTCAGGTTGTCGGCAGGCTCCGCAGTCAAAGGTGCCACCATGACCCAGCACCCGACGACAGTCGAACGCGGCGACGTTGCTCGCCAGATGCTCAACAAGGTCCCCGAGGTAACCATCTGGTTCTGGGTGATCAAGATCCTCTGCACGACCGTCGGCGAGAGCTTCGCCGACTGGATCAACATGACGCTCGGCGTCGGCCTCGTGAACACGGCGATCCTCTTCACCGGGATCTTCGCGGTGGTCCTCACGGTGCAGATGCGCCTGCGCCGCTACGTGCCGTTCCCCTACTGGCTCACGGTCGTCGTCGTCAGCGTCACCGGGACCCTCTACACCGACATCCTCACCGACCAGCTGGGCGTCCCGCTCTGGTTCAGCACCACGGTGTTCGCCGCGCTGCTCGCGGTCGTCTTCGGGGTGTGGTGGGCGCGTGAGCGGACCCTGTCGATCCACAGCATCGTCACGGTCCCGCGCGAGGCCTTCTACTGGCTGGCGGTCCTGGTGACCTTCGCCCTCGGCACCGCTGCCGGAGACTGGACCCTGGAGCTGACCGGCTGGGGCCCCGGCAAGTCGGTGCTGCTGCCGCTCACGCTCATCGGCATCGTCACGCTCGTGTGGCGGCTGGGGGCCAACGAGGTCCTCACCTTCTGGCTCGCCTACATCCTGACCCGGCCGCTCGGCGCCAACATCGGCGACTGGCTCGCGACCCCGTCGAGCGAGAAGGGCCTCGGGCTCGGCACGTTCGCCACGAGCATCGTCTTCCTGGCCGCGATCCTCGGCACCGTCATCTACCTGAGCGTCTCGCGCGCCGACGTCATCGAGGGCCACGACGCCCGGCCGACCGGACGCTACGCCCGACCCGAGCGGCAGAAGGCACTGCTGGGCGTGCTGGTCGCGGTCGGACTGGCCACGCTCGGCCTCCTGGCCTGGGCCAACCAGCAGCCGCACACCAGCGCCCTGGCCGCCGAGGAGGGCAGCGCGCCGAGCTGCTCCGGGTCGCCGCTGAACCAGAGCCAGGCGAAGGAGCACGTCGCCACCAGCTTTCCAGCGGAGTCCGTGAGCAACTACCGCACCATCGCCACCGACACGCTGGCGCTGGTGGAGTCCGGGGACGACGCCGGTGCCTCCAGTCGGGCCACCGACCTCGAGACGGCGTGGGACGACGAACAGGACTCGCTGCAGGGCAAGGACTGCCAGGCGTGGACGTACGTCGACCAGCAGATCGACCCGGTCCTCTCGGCCGTGCGGGCGTCCCACCCGGACCCCGCCACCGAGCAGCAGGCCTTGAACGACCTGCTGGCCACGCTCGGCTGAGGACGACGCCGGCTCCCTCGTCGGGAAGTGACGAGGGAGCCGGTGTCGGTACGGGAGCGGGCCGGGTCGAGCGGCCGGCGCCCGGGATCAGAGGATGTAGAGCATCTCCTGGTAGGTCGGCAGCGACCACAGGTCGTCGGCGACGAGGCCCTCGAGGGTGTCGGCCGCCTCCCGTACGGCGAGCATCGCCGGCAGCACGTTGTCGCGGGCGTACGTCGCCTCATCCAGGCCACTCAGGTCGTGCATCGCGTGGATCGCGGACGCCAGGTCGGCGAGCCCGGCCCGCAGGTCGGCGATCGGCGCCGAGACCGCGCGCAGCGTCGCGACGTCCGCCTCGACGCCGGCGGCGGTGAGGGCGGCGACGTTCTGGGCGAGCTCGGTCTGGTAGCGCAGCGCCGACGGCAGCACGATCGTGGTGCCCATCTCGAGGGTCAGGTTCGCCTCGACGCCGACGGTCAGGCAGTACTGCTCGATGCCGACCTCGTAGCGGCTCTGCATCTCGCGCTCGTTGAAGACGCCGTACGTCGCGAACAGCTCGATCGCCTCGTCCGAGACCAGCTCCGGCAGGGCGTCGACCGTGGTCCGCAGGTTCTTCAGGCCGCGCTGCTCGGCCTCGATCGGCCACTCGTCGGAGTAGCCGTTGCCGTTGAAGATCACGGCGCCGTGGTCGCTGATGATCGTCGTGAGCAGCGCCTGCACGGCCTCGTTGAAGTCGGTGCCCTCGGCGATCGCCGCCTCGAGCGTGGTGGCGCAGTGGTCGAGCGCCTCGGCCATGATCGTGTTGATCACGACCATCGGAGCGGCGACGGTCTGGAGCGAACCCGGGGCGCGGAACTCGAAGCGGTTGCCGGTGAACGCGAAGGGGCTGGTGCGGTTGCGGTCGCCCGGGTCCTGGGTGAGGTTCGGCAGCGTGTCGACGCCGATCATCAGCGTGCCGCGCTCCTTCGAGTGCGTCGCGCCGCCCTTGGCGATCTGGTCGAACACGTCGGCCAGCTGGTCACCCAGGAAGATCGAGATGATCGCCGGCGGTGCCTCGTTGGCGCCGAGCCGGTGGTCGTTGGACGCCGAGGCGACCGAGACCCGCAGCAGCCCGCCGTACTTGTGGACCGCGCGGATGACCGCGGCGCAGAAGACCAGGAACTGCGCGTTGTCGTGCGGGGTGTCGCCGGGCACGAGCAGGCTGCCGAGCTCGGAGTTGCCGACCGAGAAGTTCACGTGCTTGCCGGAGCCGTTGACGCCGGCGAAGGGCTTCTCGTGGAAGAGGCACTCCATCCCGTGCTTCTTGGCGACGGCGCGGAAGGTCGTCATCAGCAGCTGCTGGTGGTCGGAGGCCTCGTTGGCGCGCTCGAACATCGGGGCGATCTCGAACTGCCCGGGTGCCACCTCGTTGTGCCGGGTCTTGGCCGGGATGCCGAGCTTGAAGAGCTCCCGCTCGGTGTCCATCATGAAGCCGAGCACGCGCTCGGGGATCGCGCCGAAGTAGTGGTCGTCGAACTCCTGGCCCTTCGGCGGCTTCGCGCCGAAGAGGGTGCGGCCGGCGTTGAGCAGGTCGGGACGGGCCAGGAAGAAGTGGCTGTCGACCAGGAAGTACTCCTGCTCCGGGCCGCAGTAGGACACGATCCGCTCGACGTCGTCGTGGCCGAAGAGCTTGAGCACCCGCTCGGCGTGCGCGGCCATCGCCTGCTGGGAGCGCAGCACCGGCGTCTTGTGGTCGAGCGCCTCGCCGGTCATCGAGATGAAGACCGTCGGGATGCACAGCGTGTTGCCGTTCGGGTTCTCGAGCACGTACGCCGGGCTCATCACGTCCCAGCCGGTGTAGCCGCGCGCCTCGAACGTGTTGCGCAGGCCGCCGTTCGGGAACGACGACGCGTCCGGCTCGCCCTGCACCAGCGTCTTGCCCGAGAAGGACGCCAGCGCCGTACCGTCGCCGACCGGGTCGAGGAAGCTGTCGTGCTTCTCCGCGGTCAGGCCGGTGAGCGGGTAGAAGACGTGCGCGTAGTGGGTCGCGCCCTTCTCCAGCGCCCAGTCCTTCATCGCCGACGCGACCGCGTCCGCGACGTCGGGGTCGAGCGGCGTCGACTTGGCGATGGTCCCGAGCACCGACTTGTAGACGGACTTCGGCAGCCGCTTCTGCATGACGTTCAGGCTGAAGACGTTCTGGCCGAAGATCTCGCCCGGCTCCTCGCCGGGGTCGAAGCTGATCGCGGGCGGGACGTAGGACTCCACGTCGGTGATCGCCTGCAGACGGACCTTGTTCGCGCTCATGTGACTCGGGCTCCCTGCGTCGTACGCCGCTCCCCACGGCTGGTGGTCGGGAACGTACGGGGGTCACGTGTCCGGGCTGTTTCGGCACCGTGACGGCCGGGAGCGCGATTTCGACACGTGCCTGTAACCCGCCGACGGGTGGCGCCGGCTATGGTCCTGCTCGACCCGGTCAAGACGCCGGGCTCAAGAAAACGACAAGATCACTGCCCGATCACGGAACGATAACGGGTGCGTTCGTGGCATCATCCGTCCCCATGGAGGGAGTTCCGCAGCCGGTCCGGCGCGCCGTCGTGGTCGAGGACGACCGCGACATCCGTGAGCTGATCACACACACGCTCACCGACCTCGGCATGGAGGTCACCGCGGTCGACACCGGCCCCGGAGGCGTCGAGGCCGTGCGCACCGTGAACCCCGACCTGGTGACCCTCGACCTCGGCCTGCCGGGCATCGACGGCATCGAGGTCTGCCGGCAGATCCGCGAGACGACGGACGCCTACATCATCATGGTCACCGCCCGCGCCGACGAGATCGACCGCCTGCTCGGCCTCGAGACCGGCGCCGACGACTTCATGGCCAAGCCGTTCAGCCTCCGCGAGCTCCAGGCCCGGGTGAACGCGATGTTCCGCCGCCCGCGCCCCAGCGTCCCCGCCGACGGCACCCCCTCGGAGGTCCTCGTGTACGGCGGCCTGCGCGTCGACATCTCCGCCCGCCGGGTCTGGCGCGAGGGCGAGGAGCTGCTGCTCACCCGCACCGAGTTCGACCTGCTCACCGAGCTGATGCGCAGCCCCGCCAAGGTCGCCACCCGCGAGGACCTGCTCAAGGCCGTCTGGGGCACGCCCTGGATCGGCGACACCCACGTCGTCGAGGTCCACGTCGGCAACCTGCGCCGCAAGCTCGGCGGCTCCCGCTACATCCGCACCGTGCGGGGCGTCGGCTACCGCATGGAGGAGCCGGTCCCCCAGACCTGAGCGACTCGTCGTACCGGCCCCACGCAACGTCATACGGACGGTGCATCCATTCGCTCCATCCGTATGACGTCCTCACGGCCAGCACCGGCGTGGGATCCTCGGATGCATGAGCTCCGATGTCGACCCGTGGTGGTTCACGCTGGTCGACGCGCTCGGCGAGATCGGTTCGGTCGACGTGCGTCAGCCGTCCGGGCTGATCGTCCGAGGTGAACGAGCCGACGGCACTCCGTTGGTCGTCGACATCGTGATGACGCCCGACGAGTGGGACGACCTCGTGTCGATCTCGTGGGGTGTGGTCGCGACGGCCGCGCACCACGTACGGGGCCTCGTGCTGGGGCAGCCACCCGACCTCCGCTACCTCGTCTACGACTGCTACCAGCTCGTGCCCTGCGACGCTCCGGAGCTGCCGGTGCCGGAAGGCCGAGCCCGCCTGGAGGAGCTCTCCTCGCAGCACCCGGACGGGATCATCCCCGGAGGGGGTTGGTACGCCCACCCTCCCGGCGAGGCGTGATCCGCCGGCCCTACTCCCAGAACACCCGGTCCACGACGGCGCGCGCGAGCCGCGTGTAGCGCAGCTGGTCGTTGACCATCGCGTCGGAGGAGCCGGGCGGGTAGCCCAGGATCGAGGCGACGGCAGCGCGCTCGCGGAAGTCGCGGGGCAGCTCGTCGGCGGGCTTGCCGCGCACCAGCGTGACGGCGTTGCGGACCCGGCTGACGCGGCGCCAGGCCTGCTGCAGCACGGCGGCGTCGTCCTCGCTGACCAGGTCGGCCTCGCGGGCGGCGGCGAGGGCCTCGATGGTGCGCGACGTGCGCAACCCCGGCACGGCTCCGGCGTACCGCATCTGGAGCAGCTGGATCGTCCACTCGATGTCGGCGAGGCCACCGCGCCCGAGCTTGAGGTGCGTGTGCGGGTCAGCGCCGCGCGGCAGCCGCTCGGAGTCGACGCGCGCCTTGATCCGGCGCACCTCCATGACGTCGTCCTGCGAGATGCCGTCGGGCGGGTAGCGCAGCGGCGCGATCAGCTCCTCGAACCGGACCCGCAGGTCGTGGTCGCCGACGACCGCGTCGGCGCGCAGCAGCGCCTGCGCCTCCCACACCTTCGACCACTTCGCGTAGTACGCCGCGTAGGAGTCGAGCGTGCGCACCAGCGCGCCCTGCTTGCCCTCCGGACGCAGGTCGGCGTCGATCTCCAGCGCCGGGTCCTGCCCCGGCAGCGCGAGCAGGCGGCGCAGCTCGTTGGCGACGGCCTGGGCGTACGACGCCGCGACCTGCGGGTCGGCGCCCGGCAGCGGGTCGTGCACGAACATCACGTCGGCGTCGCTGCCGTAGGAGAGCTCGAACCCGCCGTACCGGCCCATCGCGACGACGGCCATCCGGGTGGGTGCCTCGTCCAGCTTCCGCTGGGCCAGGGCGACCCGGCCCGCGACCGCGAGCGTCGACTCCAGGGTGGCGTCGGTGAGGCGGGACAGCCCGGCGCCCACGTCGGCGACGTCGGTCTGGCCGAGCAGGTCGCCAGCCGCGATCCGCAGCAGCTCGCGCCTGCGGATGCCGCGGATCGCCTTGGCGGCCGTCTCGGGCTCGTGACGGCCGGCCAGCGACAGCATCTCCTCCGTCAGCGCCTCGGCCGACAGCGGCTGGAGGTCGCCCGCGAGCATCCTGACGCCCTGCGGCTCGCGCTCGAGCAGGTCGGTGGCGTAGCGCGAGGTCGCCAGCAGTCGGGCCAGTCGCTCGGCGACCTGGCCCTCGTCGCGCAGCGTCGAGAGGTACCACGGCGTCGCGCCGAGGGACTCGCTGATCCGCCGGAAGCCGAAGAGCCCGGCGTCCGGATCGGGCGCGTCGGCGAACCACGACAGCATCGCGGGCAGCAGGGTCCGCTGGATCTGGGCGGTCCGGCTGACACCCGAGGTCAGCGCCTCGAGGTGGCGCAGCGCCGAGCGGGCGTCGGCGAAGCCGAGCGCCCCCAGCCGCCGCTCGGCGGCCTCCGGCGAGAGCCGCGCCTCGTCACCGGGGATCCGGGCCACGGCGGTCAGCAGCGGCCGGTAGAAGAGCTTCTCGTGCAACCGCCGGACCTCGCGGCGGTGGTGCTGCCAGGTCTTGTCGAGGATGCCGACGGGGTCCTTGAGGAAGTTCATGCTGCGACCGAGGCGGCGCAGCGCGACCTCGTCGTCGGGCACCACGTGGGTACGCCGCAGGCCGTGCAGCTGGATGCGGTGCTCGAGGGTGCGCAGGAATGCGTAGGCCTCGTGCAGCGCCTCGCCGTCCTCGCGGCCGACGTACCCACCCTCGGTGAGCGCGGCGAGCGCGCTCAGCGTCGTGGGCTCGCGGATCGTGTCGTCGGCGCGGCCGTGCACGAGCTGGAGCAGCTGGACGGCGAACTCGACGTCGCGCAGCCCGCCGGCGCCGAGCTTGAGCTGGCGCTGGGCCTCGCGGGCGGGGATGTGGTCGATGACCCGGCGCCGCATCGCCTGGGTGTCCTGCACGAACCCCTCGCGCTCAGCGGCCGACCACACCATCGGCGCGGTCATCTCGACGAACTCGCGACCGAGCTCGAGGTCACCGGCGACGGGCCGGGCCTTGAGCAGGGCCTGGAACTCCCAGGTGCTCGCCCACCGCTCGTAGTAGCCGCGGTGGCTGGCGATGGTGCGCACCAGGGGGCCGGCCTTGCCCTCCGGGCGCAGGTTGGCGTCGACGGGCCAGATCGTGCCCTCACCCGTGTGGTCGGAGCAGACCCGCATCAGCTGGCTGGCGAGCTGGGTCGCGGCCTTCAGCGCGGCGTTGTCGTCGACCGGGCCGTCGGCGCCCTCGACCGGGGCGTAGGCGTAGATGACGTCGACGTCGGAGACGTAGTTGAGCTCGTGGCCGCCACACTTGCCCATCGCGATCACGGCCAGCCGGGCCGTGGCGGCGCCCGGCCCGACCCGCTGGCGGGCGATCTCCAGCGCGGCCTCCAGGGTGCCGGCGGCGAGGTCGGACAGCTCGGCCGCGGCGTCGTCCACGCCGAGGTGGTGGGTCAGGTCGCGGGCCGCGAGCCGCAGCAGCTGCCGGCGGTACTCCACCCGCAGCGCGTCGACGGCCTCGGCGTCCGGCAGCCCGGTCACGGCCGCAAGCAGCGCCTCCTGCATCGCCCACGCCGCCGGCCGGGTCGAGCCCAGCGACGGCTCGGTGAGGTCGCGCCAGTGCTCGGGGTGGCGGACCAGGTGGTCCGAGAGCGCCTCGCTCGCGCCGAGCACGCACAGCAGCCGCATCGCGGTGCCCTCGTCGTCGACGAGCGCCTCCACGAGGGCGCCCGGGTCGTCGACGACCTCGCGCAGGCGCAGCAGCCCGGAGAGCGCCGCGTCGGGGTCGGCGGTACGACCCAGCAGGGCGAGCAGCGGCTCCGCGGCCTCGTCGAGGCGGAGCAGGTCGTCGAGGGCGGCGTCGGGGTCCTGGAACCCCAGTCGCAGCAGGTTGCCCTTGCTGGTCGCCGCCCGGGTCATCGCACCAGCGCCGCGAACCCGGTGGCGAGGGGCCGCCAGGCCTCGTCCAGCTCGGCCCGGGCCGCGTCGATCTCACGGATGGCTGCGTCGGTGTCGATGCCGACGGTCCCGTGCCGGGTGCGGTCCTCGTCGGCCCAGGTCGCCAGCCCGGCGGCGTCGACCTCGGGGTGCAGCTGCACGCCCCACATCGCCGGCCCGTACCGGACCGCCTGCACCTCGCCGTACGGCGTCTCCGCGAGCAGGGTCGCGCCCTCGGGCAGGGCGAGGACCAGGTCGTCGTTCCACTGCACCCCGCGCCGGGGCGTGGCGAGCGGACCCATCAGCGCGTCGCCTGCGGCCGCGTCGGTCCAGCCGACGTCGAGCAGGCCGACCTGCTGGCCGCGCGGGTTGCGCCCGACGCGACCACCCAGGGCCGAGGCGATCAGCTGGTGGCCCAGGCAGATGCCGAGCGTCGGCAGCCCGTTGCCCTGCGCCTCGCGCAGCAGCTCCTTCACCGGCCCGAGCCAGTCGTGCTTCGCGTCGTCGTCGGCGCCCATCGGGCCGCCCAGCACCACGAACCCGTCGTACGACGTGAGGTCCGGCAACGGGTCGCCGGCGTAGGGCCGCACCACGTCGAGAGTGCAGCCGGCGTCGGCGAGCCAGGCGTCCATGAGCGCGGCCGGGCAGTCGGCGTCGTGCTCGATGACCAGGAGCCGCCCGGTCACGACGGCTCCCGCTCGGGCGCGACGACCACCACGAGCAGCCCGACGCCGGTGATGGCGGTCAGCAGGCCGATCCAGATCGGGATCAGCGGCACCGACAGCACGACGGTCGCCACGCCGGTGACGATGCAGAGCCTCCGCGCCGGACCGGTCCGGCCGCGCACGGCCTGGAGCGCCACGCCTCCGAGGACGGCCAGCACCAGAGCGATGCCGAGCACGATCAGG
This sequence comes from Nocardioides hankookensis, assembly GCF_042658885.1. NCBI lineage: Bacteria > Bacillati > Actinomycetota > Actinomycetes > Propionibacteriales > Nocardioidaceae > Nocardioides > Nocardioides hankookensis. The sequence goes on from NZ_JBHSRJ010000008.1 coordinate 303,216, forward strand.
CCGTACTGGAGGTAGTCGCCGAAGACCAGCGGCAGGCCGAGGAGGAAGAGCACGAGCGCGAACCCGAGGACGACGTAGAGCAGCCGCCGGATCCCCTTGGCGCGCTCGTCGGAGATCGCGACGTCGCTCATCAGATCACCGGGAGCATGCGCTCCCGCTCGTAGGCCGACACCTGTCCGCGGTAGTCGTCCCACTCCGCGCGCTTGTTGCGCAGGAAGAAGTCGAAGACCTGCTCGCCCAGGGTCTCGGCCAGCAGCTCCGAGCCCTCGGCGATGTTGATGGCGTCGTACAGGCTGCGCGGCAGCGGGTCGATGCCCAGGCTCTTGCGCTCCCGCTCCGAGAGCGACCAGACGTCGTCCTCGGCCTCGCGCGGCAGCTCGTAGCCATCCTCGATGCCCTTCATGCCGGCGGCCAGCACGACGGCGTACGCGAGGTAGGGGTTGCAGGCGGCGTCGAGGGAGCGCAGCTCGATGCGGGTCGACTGCCCCTTGAGCGGCTTGTACATCGGGACCCGCACCATCGCGGAGCGGTTGTTGTGGCCCCAGCAGATGTACGACGGCGCCTCGGCGCCCCACAGCATCCGCTTGTAGCTGTTGACCCACTGGTTGGTGATGCAGCTGATCTCCGGGGCGTGCTTGAGGATGCCGGCGATGAAGCTGCGGCCGGTCTTGGACAGCTGGTACTCGGCGCCGGCCTCGAAGAACGCGTTGTTGTCGCCCTCGAAGAGCGAGACGTGCGTGTGCATGCCCGAGCCCGGGTGCTCGGTGTAGGGCTTCGGCATGAACGACGCCCACAGTCCCTGCGTCAGCGCGACCTCCCGGACGACGGTCCGGAACGTCATGATGTTGTCGGCGGTCGAGAGCGCGTCGGCGTACCGCAGGTCGATCTCCTGCTGGCCCGGCCCGCCCTCGTGGTGGCTGAACTCCACCGAGATGCCCATCTGCTCGAGCATCCCGATCGCCTCGCGGCGGAAGTCGGCGCCCATCGACTGGGCCGTGTGGTCGAAGAAGCCGCTCCGGTCGGCCGGGACCGGCGGCGCACCGTCCTCGGGGACGTCCTTGAAGAGGTAGAACTCGATCTCGGGGTGCGTGTAGAACGTGAACCCCTTGTCGGCCGCCTTGCTCAGCGTCCGCTTGAGCACGTGCCGCGGGTCGGCGTACGACGGGGAGCCGTCGGGCATCACGATGTCGCAGAACATCCGGGCCGTCGACGGGCCCTCGCCGCTGCGCCACGGCAGGATCTGGAAGGTCGACGGGTCCGGCTTGGCGAGCATGTCGGACTCGTAGACGCGGGCGAAGCCCTCGATCGAGGAGCCGTCGAAGCCGATGCCCTCCGAGAACGCCTGTTCCAGCTCGGCCGGAGCCACCGCGACCGACTTCAGGAACCCGAGCACGTCGGTGAACCAGAGCCGCACGAACCGGACGTCGCGCTCCTCGAGAGCGCGGAGGACGAAGTCTTCCTGCTTACCCATGGCAGCAGCCTATTGGCTGGTGGTGCGGCCCCGGGCGATGGTCCGCCGACGGGCGGCGACCGTCCGTCGTCGTACCTGACGCACGGGTCGTCTGACGCCGGATCCGGAGCTCCTGCGTCAGGTACGTCGCTCCCCCCACACCGGTCCGGACGTCAGTCGGCGCCCCGACCTGTCGTCGCAACGCAATTGCGCTACTCCGGCAGCGCGGCAGCGGACGAGCCCCCGGACGTACGTCGCCAAGCGGCCAGCCCGAGCGCCCCCAGGGCGAGCGGGCCGCCGATCGTGAAGACCCGCCAGACCACCAGGCCCGCGACGGCGACCGCCTCGACGTCGGCCCCGGCGTGCTCGACGATCGCGGCCAGCACGAGGGCGTCGACGATGCCGATCCCGGAGAACGGGAAGAGGGTGAAGGGGTAGGCGAAGAGGTAGGCGATCGCGATCTCGACGATCGGCACCTCGGCGTTCTCCAGGCCCACGAACCGCAGCGCCATGACCAGCATCGTCAGGTCGACGACGAGCATCGCGCTCAGCGCCAGCAGCGACCGCGGGAAACCACGCCGGAAGCGGGCGGCGATGTCGATGCGGAACTGCACGCACGCGGCGGCCCAGGCTTCCGGGTCGACCGTCCGCCGGACGCGCCGGGCGAGCCGCCCACCCGTCGTACCGACCCGACGCGCGAGCGCCTCGCTGCGGATCACCAGCAGCAGGCCGACGAAGATCGAGACCGAGATCGCGACACTGACCAGGTCGGCCCAGCGCAGGCCGACCTCTCCCCCGGTGACGGCGAGCAGGACGAAGCCGACCGCGGGCGCGCCGAAGCGCACGATGTAGAACGTCAGCGTGTTCATCAGGGTGCCCGCGAGGCCCTTGGCGACCGGCACGCCCCACGACGAGAACATCGCCATCCGCAGCGCCACGTCGCTCGGCGGCGGCGCGATGGTCGACATCAGGATGGCGACCTGGTCGTTCTGGGTGGCGCGGTACGCCGAGACGCCCGGGATGTAGAGCGACAGCGGCAGCGCGTTGAGCACCTGCCGCAGCAGCAGCACGACCAGCAGGACCGGGAACTGCCACCACGCGAGGTGCTGGAGCGCGCTGCGCACCTCGCCCCAGTCGACCCGGCCGATCAGCCGGATGACGAGGGCGACGACCACGACCGCGACGACCAGCAGGAGGCCGCGCACCAGCCACCGGCGACGGGTCGGCGTCATTCGGCGGTCATGTCGATCGTCACGTCGTCCGAGGTGAGCGTCAGCGTGTGGTCGTCGAGCTCCGCCCCCACGCCGTCCTCGAGCATGCCCTGAAGCCAGTCGTCCTGGGCAGCCAGGTCGTCCGGGCAGCCGATCGTCGTCGATGCCCACTCCCCGGCCGCGCGCAGCGTGCCGCCGTCGATCTCGTAGCGTCCACCCGACGTGTTGCAGCCGGCGTTGGTGCTCACCCGGTCGCCGTCGAAGACGAGCGTGATCGCGGTCTCCTCCACCAGGTCGCGGCCGCTCACGCTCGTCGAGGTGTACGTCGTGCCGTCGAGGTCGTCGGCGGACAGGCCGGAGTCGCAGGCGCTCGTCAGCCCGACGGCCACCGCGACCACCGCCACCCAGCTCCCGACCCGCATCAGAAGTCGACGGGCTCCCGGATGATCGGACACGTCATGCAGTGCCCGCCGCCGCGACCGCGGCCGAGCTCGGCGCCGACGATCGTGATCACCTCGACACCGGCCTTGCGCAGCAGGGTGTTGGTGAGCGTGTTGCGGTCGTACGTGAAGACCACGCCCGGCTCCAGGGCGACCGCGTTGTTGCCGCTGTCCCACTGCTGCCGCTCGGACTGGTAGACGTCGCCGCCGGTGTCGATGACCTGGATCGACGGCAGCCCCAGCTCGCGGGCGACCACGTCGACGAACTTGGCCGAGCCCTCGTCGCGGACCTCGACGCCGGGCGCCTTGTCGGACGGCGTCAGCGTGAACGTGTGCACCGCGTCCATGATCGTCGGGTAGAGCGTGACGATGTCGCGGTCGACGAACGTGAAGACCGTGTCGAGGTGCATGGCCGCGCGCAGCTTCGGCATGCCGGCGACGATCACGCGGGTCGCCGCGCCCTGGTCGAAGAGCGCCTTGGCGACCTGGGTGATGGCCTGCCGCGAGGTGCGCTCGCTCATGCCGACGAGCACCACGCCGTTGCCGACCGGCATCACGTCGCCGCCCTCGAAGGTGGCCTGTCCCCAGTCCTGGTCGGGGTCGCCCCACCAGACCGTCGACCCCACGAAGTCGGGGTGGAACTGGTAGATCCCCTTGTAGATCAAGGTCTCCTCCTTGCGGGCCGGCCAGTAGAGCGGGTTCATCGTCAGGCCGCCGTACAGCCAGCAGGTGGTGTCGCGCGTGTAGAGCGTGTTGGGCAGCGGCGGCATCAGGTACTCGCGCGCGCCGGTCGACTCGCGCGCCAGGTTGACGTAGTCGGTGCGGAAGTCGTCGGGCAGGTCGTTGGTCGCGAGGCCGCCGATCAGGAACTCCGACAGCTCGCGCTCCGGCAGCGACTCGAGGTAGGCGCGGGTGTCGTCGACGAGCCCGAGGCCGACCTGGTTGGGGACGATCTTGCGGTCCAGCAGCCAGTCGCGCGCCCCGGGCACGGCGAGGGTCTGGGCGAGCACGTCGTGGAGCTCGACGACCTCGACCCCGCGCTGGGTGAGCTTGTTGACGAAGTCCGCGTGGTCGCGCTGGGCGTTCTCGACCCACATGACGTCGTCGAACAGCAGCTCGTCGTTGTTGCTCGGCGTGAGGCGCTTGTGGGCGAGGCCGGGCCGGCAGACCAGCACCTTGCGGAGCCGGCCGACCTCGGAGTGGACGCCGTACGTCGCGGAGACGGACATGATGGTGGTGTTCCTTTCAGAGGGTGATGCGGCCGGTCCAGAGCCCGATGGCTCCGATGATGCCGCCGGTGACGATGAGGGCGAAGAGACCGATCTCGGCCGGCGAGAAGAGCCGCCGCCCGTGCTCGCTGCGGGCCTTCACGTAGAGCAACGACGCCGGCGCGAGGATCACGGTCATCAGCAGCACGAACTTCATGCCGGCCGCGTCGAAGAGGAAGATCGTGTACGCCGTGGCCGCGCCGGCGACGATGGTCTCCTTGCGTCGGGTGCCGGCCGCGACGCCGTCGTACGACTCCCCCGTCAGCCCGAGCTTGAGGGCGTACGCCGCGGCCAGGAGGTAGGGCAGCAGGGCCAGGCTGGTGGCCAGGTCGAGCATGAAGTTGAGGGCGTCGGTGACGAAGAGCGTGAGGGCCAGCAGGCCCTGGACGGCGAGCGAGGTCACCACGAGTGCGGTGATCGGGGTGCCGGCCTCGTTCTCGCGACCCAGGAACTCGGGGAAGTCGTCCTGGCGGGCCGGGATGTACATGACCTCCGCGGCCATCAGCGTCCAGGCGAGGTAGGCGCCGAGCACGGAGACGACGACCGCCACACTCATGAAGATCTCGCCCCAGTGCCCGACCTGCGACTCGAAGACGCTGACCATGGACGGCTGCCGGGCGTCGGCCAGCTCGGGCTGCGGCACGACCGCGTAGCTCGACAGCGTGACGAGGGCGAAGATCGAGAGCACGCTGAGGAAGCCCATCACGGTCGCCCTGCCGACGTCCTCGCGCCGCTTGGCGTAGCGGGAGTAGACGCTGGCGCCCTCGATGCCGATGAAGACGAACGTCGTGATGAGCATGGTGTTGCGGACCTGCTCGTTGAGGTCGCCGAGGTCGCCGTACCCGGTGGCGGTCCAGTTGTCGGCGAAGACGCCGGCGTTGAAGTAGAAGAACATGACGACGATGAAGACCAGGATCGGGATGATCTTGAAGACCGTGACGATCTGGTTGATGACGGCGGCGTCGCGGACCCCGCGGGCGATCAGGTAGTGGAACAGCCAGACCCCGGCCGAGCCGAGCGCCGCGGCGAGGACCGTGTCACCGTCGCCGAAGCCGTCGAAGAAAGCACCGAGCGTCGCCCCGATGAAGACCCAGTAGAAGGTGTTGCCGGCGATCGAGCTGGCCCAGAAGCCGATCGCGGAGTTGAAGCCCGCGTAGTCGCCGAAGCCGGCCTTGGCGTAGATGAACACGCCGGAGTCGAGCTCGGGCTTGCGGATCGCGAGGTTCTGGAAGACGAACGCCAGCATCAGCATGCCGGTGCCGGCGACCGCCCAGGCGATCAGCGAGCCGAGGATGCCGGTCGCGACGCCGAACCGCGCAGGCAGGGAGAAGACGCCCGCACCGACCATGCCGCCGACCACCATCGCGGTCAGCGTGGGGACGCTCATCTTGGCGACTGCGCCGGCGGGCGCCTCGTCGGTGTGAGTGGTCATGCCGTCTCCTCCTGGAGCTCGGTGGGTTCGATCTTCTCGATCTTGAAGCCGGTGACGCCGTACAACACGCTGAGGGCGGGACTGGCGTAGCAGAAGACGGCGTACGGCAGGTAGAGCAGCGTGGACACGCCCAGCGTGGCACCCATGAAGGCGCCGCAGGAGTTCCACGGCACCAGCGGTGAGGTGACCGTCCCGCTGTCGGCCGCGAGCCGCGAGAGGTTGGTGGGGGCGAGGCCGCGGCGGGCGAACTCGAACCGGAAGATCCGGGCCGGCAGCACCAGGGCGATGTACTGGTCGCCGGCGACCAGGTTGAGCCCGAAGCCACAGGCGAAGACGGTGAGGAAGAGACGGCCCGTGCTCGTCGCCGCCGCGATCATCGGGTCGACGAGGCGGTTGATCAGGCCGAACTCCTCGAGCATCGCGCCGAAGGTCACCGCGCCGATGATCAGCCAGATGGTGAGCAACATGCTGTCCATGCCGCCGCGCGAGAGCAGCCGGTCGACGTCGGGGATGCCGGAGCTGATCGTGAAGCCGTTCGCCATCGCCGACCAGACCGCCTTGAGCGACTCGACGACCACGTTGCCGCTGCCCGCGACGAAGTCGGCGTACACGTCGGGCTGGAGGAACGCGCCCAGGACGCCCGCGAAGAGCGTCGCTGCGAGGAGGGCCAGGGAGGCCGGCACCTTGCGGATGGAGAGGTAGCCGAGGAGCACGATCGGGAGCAGTGCGAGCGGCGTGATGTTGAAGATCTCGTTGAGCTTGTCGAGGTCGGAGGTGGTCTCGGCGTCGGAGACCGTGTCGGGCCCGGTGAGGCCGAGGACGAAGAACACGACCAGGGCGATCAGGAAGGCCGGGACCGACGTCCAGACCTGCCGTCTGATGTGCTCGTAGACGTCGACCTTGACGATCTGCGCGGTCAGGATCGTCGTCTCGGAGAGCGGGGACGTCTTGTCGCCGAGGTAGGCACCGGAGATGACGGCCCCGGCGGTGATCTCGGGTGACACCCCGATCAGGCCGGCGATCCCGACCAGGCCGACGCCGATCGTCGCCGACGTCGTCCACGAGCTGCCGATGCTCAGCGCGACGATGCCGCAGATGATCGCCGAGGCAGCGTAGTACCACCCCGGCGAGAGCACCTGGATGCCGTAGTAGACGAGGGTCGGGATGGTGCCGCTGAGGTTCCACACACCGATCAGCGCGCCAACGGCGAAGAGGATGAAGATCGCGCTGGTCACCGACGCGACCGCTCCCCGACCGGCCTCCTGCACGGAGGTGAACGGGTGCCCGTTCTTCATCGCGATCAGCGCCGCGACCGCGCAGCACAGCAGCAGCGCCACCTGGATCGGCCCGTCGAGCGCGTCCAGCCCGAACAACGCGAGGGACCCGGCGATCAGGAGGGCCAGCGCCGCCAACGGGAGCAGTGCGTCGGCCAGCGAGGGCTCCCTCAACCCGGTCGGGCCGTCGGCCTGCGCCACGTCTCCTCCTGCGCTCGGCATGGTCAACACCCGAGCACCACGATGCTGGCGCAGGTCGTCCGCGCCCCGCCTCACCCGGTCCGGGCGAAACAGGCGGTGAGGCGCCCCGCGAAAGCCGCTAGCGGCGCAGCTGGACCGTGCGCACGTGCTTGCCGATGCGCAGCTCCGCCCGGCGCAGGTCCTGCGCCTTCAGCACTTTCCTGCCCGACCGGGTGGGGCGCAGCAGGACCGTGCCGGAGGTGCCGGCCGCGACGGAGAACGCGCTCGTCGCGAGGACGGTGTCCTTGCGCAGCGTGCGTCCCGCGACCCGCTGCCCACGCGTCGCGACCAGGGCCACGGTGCCGGTGCACCGGGTGCTGCCGGAGCCGCAGTGGACGGCAGCGGTGGTCCGGCCACGGGAGCCGACGGTCACGGCCCGTGAGGCCGGCGAGGCGACGGAGCTCACGCTCGCCGCAGGCCCGGCGGCGGCGGGCGGCGCGAGCACACCGACCGGGGCGTCGGCGACGGTCCGGGTCTCGAGGCACAGCAGCGACAGCTCGGCAATGAGCGGAGCCGAGGTCGGGTTGAAGAGCCGGGTGGCCCGGACCTTCGCTCGCGGCTCGGCACCGGCGCGGACCAGCCCGTCGTCGATCGACCAGCCGCCGACGATCCCGCGGGCGAGGTCGCCGCAGCTCGTCTGGGCCTCGATCGACTGCCCCGCCGGGACGGTGACGGTCTGGGTCACCGGCGTCAGGTCGAGGCGGTGGTCGTGGTCCGAGCCCAGCAGGACGTTCGAGAGGCAGCGCACGGAGAAGTCACCGGTGGTGGCCGGGTCGGCGCCCGACGGCACCACCACGAAGGTCCACGACGACGTGCCGCTGGGCGCGCTGCGTCGTACGACGGCCGAGCCGTCCAGCAGGTAGCCCGGAGCGACCGGCGAGGAGCCGGCCGCACAGGTGAGCGTCGTGGTGGTCGGACCGCTCAGCGCGGTGGTGCCGGACTGCGACGGCTCGAAGGTCAGCGCGTGCGAGTGCCCCTCGACCGTCGAGGTCCGGGCCTGCACGCAGTCGGCGAATGCCTTGCCCTGGGCGCGCCCGGTCGCGTGGTTGGCCATGGTGACCGTCCACGTGTCGAGGCTCGTCGGGCGGGACTCCAGCACGACCACGTCGGCGAGCGTCCCGGTGCCCTGGTCGACGGCGTCGACCCGACCGGAGCCGTCGCTGGCGAAGTAGCCGCTCGGGCAGGTCACCGAGAACGTCCGGGTCTGGCCGGCGTCCAGGTCGGCCTGGGTCTCGACGCGCTGCTCGTCGACCTGGTGCTGGTCGTTGACGTCCTGCGTGATGACCGGCGGCAGGACCACTGCCTTCACCGTCAGCGGGACCTGCGCGGTCGTGCCGGCGACGTTGGCGGTGTCGGTGGGCGTGAACGTCGCGTGCAGGACGTGCCCACCGACCGCGAGCACCTGGCCGAGCGCGGGCGCGGTGCCGTCGTCGACCGTGTACGTCGTGGTGCCGGCCTGGTCGGCCTGCGCCGACAGCTGGGTGGCGCTCAGCGCCGTGCCGCTGACGACGTCTGCGGGCGGGGTCCAGCTCAGGTGGGAGACCGCCTTGTCGACGTGGACGGTGACCGTCGCCGTCGCGGGCGCCCAGCCCTGGTCGACCGGGGTCCAGGTCGCGGTGAGCTCGTGGTCACCGGCGTCGAGGCCGACGCCGTCGGCGGGCGTGCCGTCCGCGAGGGCGTAGTCGATCGTCCCCTCGGGAGCTCCGTCTGTCTCGAGCACAGCGTCGAGCTGCGTCTCGTCGAGCAGGGTGCCGTAGCCGATCGGGGCCGGGGTGTCCCAGCTCAGGGCCGCGGTCGCCTGGGCGACGTGGAAGGTCCGGCTGACCGGACCCCCGGCCAGGTGGTTGCTGTCGCCCGCCTTCGTGACGGTGACGGTGCAGTCGCCGGCGGCGGTGACGGTGACCTGGAGCCCGCTGACCGTGCACGCGCCAACCGCGGACGCGTCGACTGCTCCGGGGCCGCTGTCCGTGATGTCGAGGGCGAACGGCGCGACACCGTACGTCGTGTCCGGGAGCGCCCCCAGGCTGACGGACTGCGGGGCCTGCTGGACGGTGACCGCCCGGGTCGCCACGGCGCTGGTGTGGTTGGCGGGGGTGGCCGGGGTGAAGGTCGCGACCACCGACTGGTTCGGGCCCGCAGCCAGGACCGTGCTGCCGGTGACCGGGGTGCCGTCGACGGTGTACGCGACCGTGCCGGGCACGTCGCCGGCCGCCGTGAGCACGCCGGCCAGCGTGTCGCCGTACGTGATCGTGCTCGGCGGGGTCCAGGTGATCGTGGACGTCCGCTTCGCCACCGTGACGGACGCCTGGGCGGTCGGGGCCGCCGAGAACGAGCCGGTGGCGGCCTGGTTGGCGAGCAGGACGCAGGAGCCGGCGCCGGTGATCGTCACGGTGGCGGTGGCGGTCGTGGTGCCGCTCGGCGAGCCGACGGTGCAGGCGCTGCCGGCCTGGGCCGAGATCGTCGTCTGACCGCCGCCGCTCGTGCCGGTCGCCGTCACCGGGAACGGCGCGTCGCCGTACGACTTGGCGGTCGGGGTGCCCGCCGCGAACGCGACGGTCTGCGCCGCCGGGACGACGTTGATGCTGCGCGTGACCTGGCCCGAGCTCCAGTTCGCGGCGGTGTTGCCGCTCGGGACCCACGTTGCGGTGACCTGGTTGGTGCCGACCGGGATCGTCGCGTTCGCATTGACGACGTTGCCGCCGGCGTCCCGGTAGGTCCAGGTGCCGGAGAGGCCGCTGGTGCCGATCGCCGCCGTCATGGCCTGGCCCCAGAGGGTGCCGAAGGAGTACTGGCTGGCCGGGTTCCAGGTCGCGGTCGGGTTGCCCTTGGCCACGTTGATCGTGATGGCCTGGGTCGTGGTCCTCCCGCCGGGGTTGGTCGCCGAACAGCTACCACCGTTGTATCCCGCCGTGAGGACCGAGCCGGCAGGCGGCGAGCAGGTGGCCGCGTAGGTGCCGTAGGTGTTGTCGTAGCCGTAGACGTTCCAGGCCGGGACGGTGGCGCCGTTGGCGGTGTCGGCCGTGAGGTTGAGCGTGTTGCCGGACGGCAGGTTCATCAGGGTCGGCGAGGTGCTCTGGACGCTGATGTTCCAGGTCTGCGTCATCTGGCCGCCGCTCGACAGGTAGAAGCCGACCTGGATCGTGTAGGTCGGCGAGGTCGTCACGACCCGGTTGGTGAAGTTGCAGTTGCCGGTCGCGAAGTTGCCCCCGAACGTGTTCGTGTAGTTCGGGGCGTCCGGGAAGTTGGCGAAGCAGCCGGTGATGCGGGCGCCGAGGAAGGTGTCGGCGCGGCCGGTCCACGCGAACGAGACCGTCTGACCCAGGGTCGCGGTGGCGGGCGGCGGCGTTGTCCAGGAGATGGTCTGGAGCGCCGACGCCGGTGCCACGGGCACCACCACCAGCACCGCTGCCGTCAGCAGCCCCGCCAGACCTGCCCGCGTCCACAACCGGGCGCGCAACCTCGTCAACACAACTCGTTCCCCCCACTAGGTGCCGCCGTGACGGTAGGGGGTCGCCCACCTCGTGGAGCCGCCTTTTCCGGCCATGGCAGGGATCGGACAGGCCGGTCTATGCCACCCTCCCCCCGGACGGGTGAAGCGGGCGGCAACGGTCGGTCCGGCGGCCGCCCCTGTGCTAGCCGCTAGCGTTCGACCCAGACCCGCGGCTCGCCCGGTGCCGCGCTCATCTGGTCGAACTTCGGGACCCTGTTGAGGGTGCTCGGCTGGTAGGGCACCAGCACGACGAGCGCGATCCCGTCCCGGTGCTCGAGCTCGACGCGCACCGCGTCGGACCCGTCGACGAGGACGTCGACGACGAAAGCGGCGGCACGGTTGTCGGCCGCACTCGCGCGCGCCCCGTCGTACAGGCCCGCGAGGACCTGGTCCGGCTGCTGCCGACCGTCCAGCCCCGGGTCGGCCGCGGTGAGCGACGCCTCCCCGGTCGTCGAGACCGAGGCACCGAAGGGATAGAACTGCCCGTTCTTGCCGAGGAGCTCCTGGGCCAGCGGCAGGACGAGGTTGAGCAGGCCGTCCAGGTCCTCCTGCGCCGAGGCCGATGCCGTGTCGCGCCAGGTCGTCATGTCGGAAGATCCTGGCACACGGCTCAGACCGACGAGGAGCGCCGTCGGCGCCCGGCGCGGCGTCACTCCGTCGGGACCGACTCGAGCTGGGCGAGCCACGCGGCGGGCGCGGCGTCCGAGGGCATCCGCCAGTCACCGCGCGGCGACATGGTGCCGCCGGCGCTCACCTTGGGACCGTTGGGCAGCGCCGAGCGCTTGAACTGGCTGGCGAAGAAGCGCTTCGTGAAGACCTCGAGCCAGTGCCGCACCTGTGCGAGGTCGTACGCCGAGCGGCGTTCCTCGGGGAAGTTCGGCGGCCAGTCCCCCGCCGCCGCGTCGCGCCACGCGTGCCAGGCGAGGAAGGCGATCCGGCTCGGCAGCGCACCGCGGCGCAACACGTGGAAGAGCGTGAAGTCCTGGAGCGCGTAGGGGCCGACGGTCGCCTCCGTCGGCTGGGCGCCGCCCGGCACGAGCTCGGGGGTGATCTCCTGCTCGACGATCTCGAGCAGCAGCTCGGTGGCGTCCTCGTCGACCAGCCCGCTGGCGGCCACCCACCGGATCAGGTGCTGGATCAGGGTCTTCGGGACACCGGCGTTGACGTTGTAGTGCGACATCTGGTCGCCGACGCCGTACGTGCACCAGCCGAGCGCGAGCTCGCTCAGGTCGCCGGTGCCGAGCACGATGCCGCCGCGGTGGTTGGCGAGCCGGAAGAGGTAGTCGGTGCGCAGCCCGGCCTGGACGTTCTCGAACGTGATGTCGTACGTCGGCTCCCCGTCGGCGAACGGGTGGTCGATGTCGGCCAGCATCTGCCGCGCGGCCGCGGTGATGTCGAGCTCCTCGAAGGTCACCCCCAGCGCCTTCGAGAGCCGCGTCGCGTAGCCCTTGGTCAGCTCGCCGGTCGCGAAGCCCGGCAGCGTGAACGCGTGGATGTCCGAGCGCGGCCGGCCCAGCCGGTCCATGGCGCGCGCGGCGACGATCAGCGCGTGCGTCGAGTCGAGCCCGCCACTCACCCCGATCACCACCTTGGGATTGCCGATGGCGTGCAGCCGCTGCTCCAACCCGGACACCTGGATGCTGTAGGCCTCATAGCAGTCCTGGGCCAGCCGCTCGGCGTCGTCGGGCACGAACGGGTAGCGGTCCACCTTGCGGCGCAGGCCGATGTCGCCGGCCGGCGGCCGCAGCTCGAAGGCCACGGTGCGGAAGTGCCTTCCTCCGGTGATCGAGCCTGTCGAGATCTCGTGGGTGCGCCGGTTGTCGTCGAAGGTGCCCTGCCGCATCCGGTCCTGCCGGATCCGGTCCAGGTCGACGTCCACGACCGTGCGGCGCGGACCGTCGGGGAACCGCTCGGACTCCCCCAGCAGGTCGCCGCACTCGTAGACCATCGTCTGCCCGTCCCACGACAGGTCGGTGGTCGACTCGCCCTGGCCCGCGGCCGCATAGACGTACGCCGCCGAGCAGCGCGCGCTCGCACTGCGGGTGAGCAGGTGCCGGTCGTCGGCGCGGGCCACGGTGATCGGGCTGCCGGACAGGTTCGCGAGCACGGTCGCCCCGGCGAGCGCGGCCTCGGCGCTCGGCGGGATCGGCACCCACATGTCCTCGCAGACCTCGACGTGCAGGCGCAGGCCACGCACGTCGGTCGCGCCGAAGATCAGGTCCGGACCGAACGGCACCTCGACCCCGCCGACGACGATCGTGCTGCCCCTGCGGTCGTCACCCGGGGCGAACCAGCGCCGCTCGTAGAACTCGCGGTAGGTCGGGAGGTAGGACTTCGGCGCCACCCCGAGCACCCGTCCGGCGTGGACGACGACGGCGCAGTTGAGGACCCGCGTCCCGTGGACGAGGGGCGCACCGACGACCAGCACGGTCCGCAGGTCCGTCGTACCGGCGACGAGGTCGCTGATCGCCTCGCCGACCGCGTCCAGCAGGGTGTCCTGGAGGAAGAGGTCGTCGATCGAGTAGCCCGTCAGCGAGAGCTCCGGGAAGACGGCGACGGCCACACCGTCCGCGTCGCACGCCCGCGCCTGCTCGAGGATCCTGCTGGCGTTGGCCGCCGGGTCGGCGATCGCGACCGGCAGCGTGCAGGCCGCCACCCGGGCGAAGCCCTGGGCGTAGGCGGAGTAGAAGTCCACGTCGCGAGTCTAGGGCTGACCGGCCGAGCGATGAGTCCGTGGACCGGCGTCGGTCTGAGGGTCATGCCCGAGATCAGCACCTGCCTGTGGTTCGACGACAACCTGATGGAGGCGGTCGACTTCTACACGACCGTCTTCCCCAACTCCGAGCGGCGCGGGGTCTCCCACTACGAGGACGGCCGGGTGCTCGCCGCCGAGTGGACCCTCGACGGCCGGCCGTTCCGCGGCATCAACGGCGGCCCGGTCCACGCCGGCTTCACGGAGACGGTCTCGCTCAGCATCAGCTGCGCCGACCAGTCCGAGGTCGACTACTACTGGGACAACCTCGTCGCCGGCGGCGAGCCCGACCAGTGCGCCTGGCTCAAGGACAGGTTCGGGCTGTCCTGGCAGGTGGTGCCGGTGCGGCTCTACGAGCTCGTCTCCGACCCCGATCCCGTCCGCGCCCAGGCCGCCGTCGCCGAGATGATGACGCAGCAGAAGATCGTGATCGCCGACATCGAGGCGGCCGTCGAGCGGGCCCAGGCTCAGCCCAGGTAGCGCGCCGACCCGACGCTCACCAGGCGCAGGCCGACGCCGCGCACGCCGTCGACCTGGAGCGGGCTGTCGACCTCGGCGAGCTTGCGGCGCAGCCGCTTCACGGTGCTCTGCACGTGCGACCGGCTGCCCTGGTGGTCGTTGTGCCACACGTGCCGCTGGAGCCACGCGAAGGTCCGGATGTGGCCGTCGGCCTCGTGCAGGCTCACCAGCAGGTCGTGCTCGAGCGGTGACAGGTCGGTCTGCCGGTCACCGCAGGTCAGCACCCGCGCGTCCGAGTCGATGTCGAGCGCGACCTCGAGGCCGTCGTACGCCGTCGGTGCGGGGCGCTCCAGGGGGCAGGGGTCGGGCTCGACGAAGGACACGTCGCGGAGCAGCAGGCGGACCGCCTCGCGCACCGAGCCGACCAGCAGCACCGGCGCACTGCCCCCGACCGCGTCGGCGATCCGTATCCGATCCGCAGCCGTGGGCGCCACCGCGATCACGATGGCAGGTCCGTCGACGGATCCGTCGGCAGTGCTGTCGGCAGAGCGCAGCCGCTGCCCCTCCGGAACCACACGGACTGGTCCTTCTCCCCGAGCGAGAGACACCACCCGTTCCTTTCCAAGGTAAAGACACCTTCCTGCATCGCCCCGGGCAGGTCAAGGACGGCGATCGTCCGTCCCCGACCCCGGGTCGCCGCAGGTTTGCCCGCATCGCGCCCGCATCGACCGCGACTTGACCGTCGTACGGCGTTGTCGCGCCCCCGGCGTCTCCCTAGCGTCAGGCGGGCCGGGCGACCACTCGGGGTCGCCCGTTCTCGGGAGGACCACTCGCATGTCATCACGCCTGCCCATCCCCCGCCCACCCGGCCGGACCGGACGATCCCGGCGCCGCCTCGTGGAGCTCGCCAGCCTGCTGCTCGTCGTGAGCGGCCTGGCACTCGCCGTCCCCGACGCCGCCGGCGCGGCCCCGTCGGGCGACCCCCAGCTCGGCAAGATCAAGCCGAAGCTCGCCCAGCAGCTGGAGAGCAAGGGCGCAGCGACCTTCTGGATCCGGTTCGCGGAGCGACCGGACCTGTCGAAGGCGCCCACCATCAAGGACCGCACCGCACGCGGCCAGTACGTCGTGGACCGGCTCACCAAGGCCGCCCGGGACAGCCAGGCAGACGTCCGCGCGCTGCTGGACGACGAGGGCTCGTCGTACCAGAGCTTCTGGGCGACCAACGCGATCCGGGTCCAGGCCGGCAGCCAGGCCCTCGCGGAGGACCTCACCGCGCAGCCCGAGGTGCAGGCGCTCTACCCGACCTTCGACTACCGCCTCGAGCAGCCCAAGAAGGGCACGGCCGTGCACGGCCCCGACGCCGTGGAGTGGGGCGTCGCCAACATCAACGCCGACGACGTGTGGAGCGAGTTCGGCGACACGGGTGAGGACATCGTGGTCGGCAGCATCGACTCCGGCGTGCAGTACGACCACCCGGCGCTGGTCAACCAGTACCGCGGCAACAACGGCGACGGTACGTTCACCCACGACTACAACTGGTTCGACGCCAGCGGCACCTGCGGTGACGCTCCCTGCGACAACGACGGCCACGGCACCCACACGATGGGCACGATGGTCGGCGACGACGGCGCCGCCAACGAGGTCGGGGTCGCCCCCGGCGCCAGGTGGATCACCGCCAACGGCTGCTGCCCCTCGGACGAGGCACTGATCTCCTCCGGTGAGTGGATGCTCGCACCCACCGACCTCGAGGGCGAGAACCCCGATGTCAGCAAGCGGCCCGACATCATCAACAACTCGTGGGGCACCCAGGTGCCCAGCAACGACCCGTTCATGGAGGACGTCGAGGAGGCGTGGGCCGCGTCCGGCATCTTCGGCAGCTTCTCCAACGGCAACAACGGCCCGGCCTGCGAGACCAGCGGGTCGCCGGGCAGCCGGACCGTCAACTACTCCGTCGGCGCGTACGACGTGAACAACGCCATCGCCGGCTTCTCCTCGCGGGGCGCCGGCCAGGACGGCGAGATCAAGCCCAACATCTCGGCGCCGGGCGTCAACGTGCGCTCGAGCGTGCCGGACAACGCCTACGCCAGCTTCAGCGGTACGTCGATGGCCTCACCGCACCTGGTCGGGGCGATCGCCCTGCTGTGGTCGGCCGCGCCGTCGCTCCGCGGCGACATCCCCGGCACCCGCGCGCTCCTGGACGACACCGCCCTCGACGTGGACAGCACGACCTGCGGCGGCACGGCCGACGACAACAACGTCTTCGGTGAGGGTCGTCTCGACGCGCTCGCCCTCCTCCAGGCCGCTCCGGTCGGCGAGACCGGCACCCTGTCCGGAACCGTCACCGACGACGGCACGGGCGACCCGATCGGCGGCGCCACGGTGGCGGTCGACGGCGAGTTCGACCGGTCGACGACGACGGCGGCCGACGGCAGCTACTCGCTGCGGCTGCCGACCGGCGACTACGCCGTGACGGCGTCGGCGTTCGGCTATGGGTCCGAGGACGCGAGCGCGACGATCACGGCCGACACCGTGACCACGCGCGACTTCGCGCTGACGGCCGCGCCGTCCGTCACGGTCCGCGGCACGGTCACCGACGGGGGCGGCCACGGCTGGCCGCTCTACGCGAAGGTCGACATCGCCGGACCGGCTCCGGACGTGTGGACCGACCCGACGACCGGCGACTACAGCGTCGACCTGCCCAGCGGAGCGACGTACTCGATGACGGTCACGGCCGACCTGCCCGGCTACCTGCCGAGCACGGCGGACGTGGCGGTCGGCGCCTCCGACGTCACCCACGACGTGGCGCTCCAGGTCGACGACAGCACCTGCACGGCCCCGGGTTACGTGTTCAACACCGCGGGCGTGACGGAGGACTTCTCCGGTGAGGCGCTGCCGGACGGCTGGACCGTGACCGACGGGCTCGACAACGGCCAGGTCTGGACGTTCGACGACCCGGGCGGCCAGGGCAACCTCACCGGTGGCGAGGGCGGCTTCGCCATCGTCGACAGCGACAACTACGGGTCGGACGGCGAGCAGGACACCTCGCTGGTCTCGCCGGTGGTCGACATGTCCGACCTGACGGCGCCCGTCGTCGGGTTCGCCCAGGACTACAACAACCTGGGCGACTCCGCGGACGTCGACGTCAGCATCGACGGCGGCGACACCTGGGAGACGGTCCTGCACCAGACGACCGACGTCCGGGGTCCGCGCACCGACGTGATCCAGCTGCCGATGGCGGCCGGCCAGTCGCAGGTGCAGGTCCGCTTCCACTACTACGACGCGTCGTACGCCTGGTGGTGGGAGGTCGACGACGTCTTCGTCGGCAACCGCACCTGCGACCCGGTCGAGGGTGGCCTGGTGGTCGGCAACGTGCGCGGGTCGACCGGCCGCACCGGCATCAACGGCGCGACGGTGACCAGCATCGACCAGCCGGCCGACAAGGCGACGACGAAGCCCACGCCGGACGACCCCGCCGTGGACGACGGCTTCTACCAGCTGTTCTCGTCCCTGACCGGACGGCACCCGTTCGAGGCCGCGGCGAAGCAGCACCAGTCGCAGCGCAAGACGGTGAACGTGCCGCGCAACCGGACGGTGGCGGCCAGCTTCCGACTGGCGGCCGGGCACCTGACGGTGACGCCGACCAGCATCGCCACGACCGCGAAGCTCGGCGGTGCCCCGAAGTCCGGCACGTTCACCCTCACCAACGACGGCACCGCACCGGTGAACGTCGAGCTCGGTGAGCGCGACGGCGGGTTCGTGATGCAGCGGGCCGACGGGACCAAGCAGGACCTCTCACAGCTCTCGAAGAGCGAGGGTGCTCCCCTGCAACGGCTCAAGGCTCCGGTCAGCCTGACCTCGACCGGGTCGGGCAAGGCGGCGGCCACCTCCGCGGCAGCGGCCGGGACGCAGGACGCACCCTGGACGGACCTCGCCGACTACCCGAGCGCGATCATGGACAACGCCGTGGTCAACGTCGACGGGACGATCTACTCGATCGCCGGCGGCGACGGCTCGGCGTCGACGGCGGCCGTCTACGCCTACGACCCGGAGTCCCTGGCCTGGACGGCGAAGGCCGACCTGCCGGGTGCCCGCAACGCGGCGGCAGCTGGTGTGGTCGACGGCAAGATCGTGGCGGCCGGAGGATGGGCCGACGGCGGTCCGGCGACGGACACCTGGGTCTACGACCCGTCCGCGGACAGCTGGACCGCCGTGGCCGACGCGCCGACGGCGCTCTCGGCGTCCGGCCAGGCCGTGCTCGACGGCAAGCTCTACACGGTCGGCGGCTGCACCACGGCCGACTGCCTGCCGATGTCGAACGCCGTGGCGGCGTACGACGCGGCCAGCGACAGCTGGCAGGAGCTCGCCGACTACCCGGACTCGGTGGCGTTCGCGTCCTGCGCCGGGATCGACGGGCAGGTCATCTGCACGGGTGGCAACGACGGCAGCGCCGCGAGCACCGCGACGTACGCCTACGACCCGAGCTCCGACAGCTGGAGCCCGGTGGCCGACGCCCCGGTCGACCTGTGGGCGGCGGCGTCGGCGGGGGCGGGCGGCCAGCTCGTCGTCACCGGCGGCGTCCAGGGCGGGGCGATCACGAACGCCGCGTTCGCCTACGACCCGGGCAGCGACAGCTGGACCGACCTGCCCAACAGCAACGTCGCGCGCTACCGCGGCGGCGCGGCCTGCGGGTTCTACAAGGTCGGTGGCTCGCAGGGCAGCTTCGATGCCACGCCGGACAGCGAGATGCTGCCGGGGCTCGAGGACTGTGCGGCGGGTGGCGCGGACGTCGGGTGGCTCTCGGTCGACCCGACGACGGCGACGCTCGACCCGGGTGAGTCGGTCACGGTCACCGTCACCACCGACCCGAACGTGCCGCAGCCGGGCGTCTACACGGCCGCCGTCACGATCGGTGAGGACGCACCGGGCAACGTCGAGCCGGTCGCCGTCTCGATGACGGTCACGCCGCCGGCGGCCTGGGGCAAGCTGGCCGGCACGGTCAAGGGAGCCTCCTGTGCGGGAGCCACGGCACCGCTCGGCGGTGCCACGGTGCAGATCGACTCGTGGGCGGGGTCGTGGACCCTCGTCACGGGCGCCGACGGCGGCTACGCGCAGTGGTTCAACGTCGGCGCGAACCCGCTCCAGCTGATCGCCGCCAAGGACGGCTACGCACCGCAGACCAAGAAGGTGCGGCTCACCAAGGGCGCGACGGTCCGCGACGACTTCACGCTCAAGAAGGCGAGGTGCTGACCAGGACCCACTGACTCGAGACAGCCAGGACCCGCTCCGATCCCATCGGAGCGGGTCCTGCTCATGGGAGTACTCGCTTCGCTCCGTGCGCGCACGAGGCACAGGCCGCACTGTGTTGCATGGCTCGCTCGCTACGCTCGCTCACGCCGACTCCTGCCACGCCGTCTGCTGGGTGAGCCGGATCCCGAGCCAGCCCTCCAGCCCGACCGCGCCGTCGGCGGTGACGTCGAGGCCGCGCGAGCCGGTCCGTCGTACGACCCACTGCCGATCGAGCAGGGCCGCCGCCACCGCGGCGCCCACACCGCCGGAGACGTGCGGGCGGCGCTCGGTCCAGTCCGTGCAGGCGCGGACGACGGGCCGCGGCGCCGAGCCCAGCACCGCCAGCGAGACGTCCACCTCGGCGAGCACGCGCTCGGCACCCGTGCCGAGGGCGAGCGTCTCCGGGTGCAATGCGTCGCGGCGGACCAGACCGTCGGTCACCGCCACGCCCAGCACGCCGGCCAGGTGGTCGTAGCACATCCGGGCCCGGCGCAGCCGCCGCTTGCTGTTGGCTCCGCGCAGCGACGTCACCGGCGTCGCGGGCGCGAGCAGCTGCATCGTCTCGAGCATCTCGGCAACCTCGACGGACGCGAGCCGGTAGAGCCGCTGCCGCCCGGAGGCCGCCACCTCGACCAGGCCACCCTCGCGCAGGCGCTTGAGGTGGGCGCTGGTGAGGGACGGCGAGGCGTCGGCCGCGCGGGCGAGGTCGGAGGCGCTCGTGGCCCCGCCACCCAGGAGGCAGAGCAGGATCGCGGCGCGCACCCGGTCGCCGACGAGGGCTCCGACCGCTGCCAGGTCCGTGTCGCCGTTCATGGTCCGAACCTAGCCCCGCAACCCTTCAACCGGGATTGAAACGACCGTGGCCTACGGTCGACGGGTGACCTTCCGTCCCTGGCAACGCGTGTCCCTCGCCATGTTCGCCGTGGGCTGGGGTGCCAACCAGTTCTCGCCGATGCTGCTCGCCTACCGCGACGAGCTCGGCATGTCAGCCCAGGCCCGCGCGCTGCTCTTCGCGCTGTACGCCGTCGGCCTGATCCCCGCCCTGCTGATCGGTGGGTCGGCCTCGGACCGCTGGGGCCGGCGCGCGGTCGTCGTACCGTTCGTAGCCCTCTCCCCCGTGGCCACCGCGCTGCTGATGGTCTGGAGCGACTGGGTCCCCGGGCTGGCGGTGGCGCGGCTGCTGGCCGGGATCAGCTCGGGCGTCGTCTTCGGCGCCGCGAGCGCGTGGATGGCCGACCTGTCCGTCGACGACGCGCCCGGCACGGGCGCCCGACGGGCGGCGCTGTCGCTCTCCGCCGGCTTCGGCCTCGGCCCGCTCGTCGCAGGCGTGGTCGCCGAGCTCTCCGCACATCCGCTGGTCGTGCCCTACCTGCCGCACCTGGTGCTCGGGGTGGTCGCGCTGGTGGTGCTCCTCCCGGCTGCCGGTCCGGCTCCGGCCTCGGCGGTACGCCGGCCACTCGTCAGCCTCCCCGCCGTCACCCGCGGTCGGCGGTTCCTGCTGACCGTCGCACCGACGGCGCCCTGGGTCTTCGGCTGCGTCGCGATCTCCTTCGCCTACCTGCCGAGCGTCGTCGACGCACCCACCGAGGGCGCGCTCGCGTTCGCCGGGATCCTCACCGGCGTGGCCCTCGGGACCGGTGTCGCGGTGCAGCCCCTGGCGCGCCGGCTCGACGACCACCGGCCGCTGCTCGCGGGACGGGTCGGGATGGTCTGCGCGACGGTCGCGCTGCTCGTGGGGATCGCGGCGGTCACGGCCGACAGCCGGGTGCTGCTGCTGGTCGCCGCGCCGCTCTTCGGCGCCGGCTACGGCTGCGGCCTGGTCTCCGGGCTGCGGGAGGTCGAGCGCCTGGCGCCGCCCGACGAGCGCGGGGCCGTCGTCGCCGTGTTCTACGGGCTCACCTACCTCGGCTTCTTCGCGCCGTACCTGCTGGGCGCGGTCGCGGGCACCGGCCTCGGCGTGCGGGGCGCGCTCGGTGCCGCGATCGCCGTCGCCGTGGCCGGTCTCCTCGTCGTCAGCCTGGCCGGTCGTGACCAGCGACACAGCGTCGCCGGTGCCTCCCGGGGCTAGCCTGAGGAACGGTCCGTGGACTCCATCAGGGAGCTGCGAGATGACGTTGTCGGGAGTGAACATGTCTGAGGAGACGGCGCCGTACGGCACCGGTCCGGCGAAGCCGGAGAGAGCGGCCGCGATCAAGCGGATCCGCACCCACCACCTGCGCGAGATGAAGCAGCGCGGCGAGAAGTTCGCGATGCTCACGGCCTACGAGCAGTACGCCGCGCAGACCTTCGACGAGGCCGGCATCGAGGTGCTGCTCGTCGGTGACAGCGCCTCCAACAACGTCTTCGCCAACGAGACCTCGCTGCCCGTCACGGTCGACGAGCTGATCCCGCTGGTCCGCGCGGTCACCCGCTCGGCGCACCGCGCGCTCGTGGTCGCCGACCTGCCGTTCGGCTCCTACCAGGCCTCGCCCGAGCAGGCCTACCTGACCGCGGTGCGGTTCATGAAGGAGGCCAACGCGCACGCCGTGAAGCTCGAGGGCGGCGTCGAGATGGCTCCCCAGGTCCGCAAGCTCACCGAGGGCGGCATCCCGGTGATGGCGCACATCGGCTTCACCCCGCAGTCCGAGCACAACCTCGGCGGCTACCGGGTCCAGGGTCGCGGTGACGCGGCCAAGAAGGTCGTCGAGGAGGCCCAGGCGATGGAGGAGGCGGGTGCCTTCGCCGTCGTCATGGAGATGGTCCCCGGCGACGTCGCCGCCGAGGTCACCGCCGCCGTCGGCATCCCCACCATCGGCATCGGCGCCGGCCCAGGCTGCGACGGCCAGGTGCTCGTGTGGGGCGACGCGTTCGGCTTCCGCACCGGCAGGATGGCGCGCTTCGTCAAGCAGTACGCCGACGTGCACGGCGTCCTGCTCCAGGCGGCCCAGGACTACGCCGCCGACGTCAAGGCCGGCACCTTCCCGGGGCCCGAGCACACCTTTTAGCTCCGGTGGTTGAGGTGCGAGCGAAGCGAGCCTCGAAACCACCACACGCATGACACCTGTCATGGGGAGTCCGTGACGCTCGTGTGAGGCTCGCGGGGTCGTACGGCGGCAGGCTGGGGCCATGACCTCCAGCACCGCTCCCCTCACCTCGACCCGGACCGCCGCCGTACGGCTCTCCGGCGTCACCAAGGACTTCGGCCCCGTGCACGCCGTCCAGGGCATCGACCTCGAGCTCCAGCAGGGCGAGATCGTCGCCTTCCTCGGGCCGAACGGCGCGGGCAAGACCACGACCATCGACATGATCCTCGGGCTCTCGAAGCCCACGACCGGCACCGCCACGGTCCTCGGGCTCGAGCCGCGCGAGGCGATCGCCCGCGGGCTCGTGTCCGCGGTGATGCAGACCGGCGGGCTCCTCAAGGACCTCAGCGTCCGGGAGACCGTCCAGTACACCGCGAGCCTCTTCGCGAACACCCGCGACGTCGACGACGTGCTGGCCGACGCCGGCATCACCGAGATCGCGGACCGCAAGGTCGCGAAGTGCTCCGGCGGTGAGCAGCAGCGGCTCCGCTTCGCGATGGCGCTGCTCTCCGACCCGTCCCTGCTGCTGCTCGACGAGCCGACCACCGGCATGGACGTCGAGGGCCGCCGCGCCTTCTGGTCCGCGATCCGGCGCGACGCCGAGCAGGGCCGCACCGTCCTCTTCGCGACGCACTACCTCGAGGAGGCCGACCAGTACGCCGACCGCATCGTGCTGATCAGCCACGGCCGGATCGTCGCGGACGGCACCGGCGCCGAGATCAAGGCCCTCGCGAGCGGGCGCACCGTCCGCTTCACCCTGCCCGACCCGGACCCCGAGACCTTCGCCCGCATCGCCGGCGTCGACGGCGTCGAGGTCCGCGGCGACACCGTGATCCTCCATTCCAGCGACAGCGATGCCGTCGCCCGTCACCTGCTCACCACCACCGACGCCCGCGACCTCGAGATCAACGCCAAGGGACTCGAGGACGCCTTCATCAGCCTGACCGGAGATGCCTCATGAGCACGACCACCGTCGACCCCACCGCCCGCAAGGTCCCGCCGCTCGGCGGCTTCAACCTGACGATGCTCCGCATCGAGCTGATGCGGATGCTGCGCAACCGGCGCACCGTGATCTTCACCCTGGTGCTGCCGGCAGCGCTCTACTTCGCGATCACCGGCAGCGACAAGGACTGGGACAAGCCGGCCGGGTCGGGCAACCAGGCGGCGTACATCCTGATCTCGATGGCGCTGTACGGCGCCGCCCTCACCGCCGCCTCCTGCGGTTCCATGGTCGCGCTCGAGCGCGCTCTCGGCTGGTCGCGCCAGCTCCGGCTGACCCCGCTCAACCCGGTCTCGTACATCCTGGTCAAGGCACTGGTCGCCCTCACCATGGGTGCGTTCGCGATCGCCGTGGTCAACGCCTGCGGGATCTTCCAGGGACGCGCCGAGATGCCGACCGACGTCTGGGTCGTCTCCGCGGTCGTCACGCTCTTCTGCACCTTGACCTTCGCCGCACTCGGCGTCTTCGTCGGCTACGTCGTCCCGGGCGAGAACGCCATGCAGATCCTCGGTCCCGGCCTCGCCCTCCTGTCCTTCCTCGGCGGTGTCTTCTGGCCGCTGACCGAGGGCAGCGCCGTCTGGCACGTCGCCGTCTTCACCCCGATGTACGGCGTCGCCGAGGTCGCCCGGGCCCCGCTCACGCACGAGCTGCCCTGGTACGCCGCCGTCAACGCCGCTCTCTGGCTCGCCATCTTCGTCGGCGGCGCCGCCTGGCGGATGGGCAAGGACACGGCCCGCGTATGACTAGCCTGAGCGTCGTGAGCCAGGAGGAGTGCCCCGCGCCGGCCACCGGACCCTCGGTGCGGATGGCGCGGATGACGCCCCTCCTCTCCGGCATCTGGCTCTTCTTCCTGCTCGAGCCGATCGGCGAGGGCTGGCGCCACCGCGACGAGCTGAGCGGGGTCCTCGGGATCCTGTGCACGGTGCTGTTCGGCGCGGTCTACATGGCCCTGTGGCTGCGCAGCCGGGCCGACCGGCAGCGGCTGATGACGCAGCCGGCGCGGCGCGCCGCGGTGCTGTACGTCGGCTCGCTGGTCGTGCTCGGTGCGCTGATGACGGTCCTGCTCGGCGGCTACGGGCTGGCGAGCACGCCGTACATCGGCGTCGCCTGCGTGATGGTCTTCCCCTTCCGGGTGGCGGCGACGGCCGTGCTCGCGCTGATCGTCGTCGACGTGGTGCTCTTCGCGGTCAACGACTGGGGCAGCTCGACCGGGCTGGTGTTCGGGGTGGTCGCCGCCTCGGTGGCCGTCCTCGGCCTGCGGATGGTGATGAGCCGCAACATCGAGCTCCTCAGCGCGCAGCAGGAGAACGCCAGCCTCGCTGTCGAGAACGAGCGCACCCGCTTCGCCCGCGACCTGCACGACATCCTCGGCCACTCGCTGACGGTGATCACCGTGAAGGCCGAGCTCGCCCAGCGGCTCTTCGACGTCGACCCCGAGCGGGCCCGCACCGAGATCGCGGACCTGGAGCGGCTCAGCCGCGACGCGCTGGCCGACGTACGCCGTGCCGTGGAGGGCTACCGCGAGCTGACGCTGCCCGGTGAGCTGACCCGGGCCCGCAACGCGCTCGCGGCGGCAGAGATCGAGGCGCACCTGCCCAACTCCACCGACGAGGTGCCGACCGAGCTCCGGGAGCTCTTCGCCTGGACCGTCCGCGAGGGCGTGACCAACGTGATCCGCCACTCCGGTGCCCGCACCTGCGAGGTCCGGCTCACCCCGACCAGCGCCGAGGTGCGCGACGACGGGACCGGCAGCGACACCGTGCACCCCGGCGGCTCCGGCCTCGCGGGCCTGCGCGAACGTGCCGCCGGCGCCGGCGCCACCGTGGTCGTCCGGCACCTCTCCCCGGGCTTCTCGCTCGAGGTGGTGCGAGCGTGACCATCCGCCTCCTGCTCGCCGACGACCAGGCCCTCGTCCGCGGGGCGCTGTCCGCGCTGCTCAACCTGGAGCCCGACCTCGAGGTCGTCGCCGAGGTCGGCTCCGGCGACGCCGTGCTCCCGGCGGTGCTCGAGCACCGCCCCGACGTGGCCCTGCTCGACGTCGAGATGCCCGGGCTCGACGGCATCGCCGCGACCGCGGAGGTGCGCGCCGGCGCCCCCGGCACCCGGGTGCTGATCGTGACCACCTTCGGCCGGCCCGGCTACCTACGCCGCGCCCTCCAGGCCGGGGCCTCCGGCTTCGTCGTGAAGGACACCCCCGCCTCCCAGCTCGCCGACGCCGTACGCCGGGTGCACGCGGGCCTCCGCGTCGTCGACCCGTGCCTGGCCACCGACAGCCTGCTCGCCGGCGAGTCACCCCTGACCGCGCGCGAGACCGAGGTCCTCCAGGCCGCCCGCGACGGCTCCCCGGTCGCCGCGATCGCCGCCCGCCTCTTCCTGTCCGAGGGCACGGTCCGCAACCACCTGTCGTCGGCCATCGGCAAGACCGGCGCCGCCAACCGCGCCGAGGCGGTGCTGACCGCTGAGGGCAACGGCTGGCTCTGAGTCGCCTCGCCCGGACGTCATACGGACGGAGCATCCGCTTGCCCCGCCCGTATGACGTCCCGCGGACCGGCAATTGCCCACAGCGACTGACCTGACGGCGCTCTCCACAGGGGTCGCCACCGCGACCGCCACGGGCGGCCGGCAGCGGTGATCCTGCGGTCATGCCCCGACAGGTCACGTACGACGACGCTCGGTTCGTCACGGCCCGCGAGCTGGCCGCCGACCAGGGTGGCGTCCTGTCCCGCCGCCAGCTGTACGGCCTCGACATCACGCGGTGGGAGGTCCGCGGCCAGGTGCGGGCGCACCGGTGGCAGCTGATCGGCGACCAGTCGGTCCACCTCACCAACGGCCCGCTCTCCGAGGAGGGCGAACGGTGGGCGGCGGTCTTCCAGGGCGGCCCGCGAGCGTGTCTCGACGGTGGGTCGGCGCTGATCGCGGCGGGGCTGGAGCGCTACACCCTCGAGCGGGTCCGGGTGTCGGTCGCACGCGGCGCCCGGGTCCGTCGCAACCGTCGCTTCAACATCCGCCAGACCCGTCGGTGGGCGGAGAGCGACATCGTCCGCGTCGGGATCCCCCGGACCAGGACCGCGACCGCGGCGATCCGCGCGGCCCTGTGGGCGCGCACCGACCGGGAGGCGACGTACGTCCTGGTCCTCGCCGTGCAGCAACGCATCGCCTCCGCGCACGACATCGGCACCGAGCTGCTCCGGGTACGCCGCGACAAGCGCCGGGTGCTCCTCCACTCCGTGGTCAACGAGCTCCTGGACGGGGCACAGTCGCTGGGCGAGATCGACGTCGCCGTCCTGCTGCGGCGTCGCGGGCTCCCGGCACCCACCCGCCAGGCAGTGCGCAAGGACAGGCGGGGCCGGTACTACCTCGACCTCTCCTGGCCCGACTACCGGCTCGTCGTCGAGATCGACGGCATCCACCACGCGTGGGTGGAGAACGTGGTCGGCGATGCACTGCGGCACAACGCCATCGCCCTCGAGGGCGACACCGTGCTCCGAATCCCGCTGCTCGGCCTGCGACTGCAGCCGGACGCGTTCCTCGACCAGATCGAGGAGGGCCTGCGGGCGGGCGGCTGGGCGCTCGCGGCGTGATCTCATCTTCGCTGGGTACGGTGCCAGACATGCGCTCCCTCGTTCTCGGATCTGTCACGGCTCTCGGGCTCGCTCTCACGCTCACGAGCACGCCGGCGGTCGCCCAGCGGCCGGCCGACCACCAGGCCAGGAAGGCGGCGTACCCCGCCCTCAAGGTCACGCGCCTGGTGACCGGGCTCGACCACCCGTGGGACGTCAAGTCCCTCGGCGGCGGGCGTCTGATCTACACCCAGCGCGAACGGGCGACGCTGACGACCTGGGCCAAGGGGCACAAGCACCGGGTGAAGTTCCCGAGCAGCTCCGTGTGGGTGAGCGGTGAGACCGGGCTGATGGGGCTCGAGGTCGACCCCGACTACGCCACCAACCACCGCATCTACACCTGCCAGGGCGGCAACACGAGCGGCGGCCACGACGTCCGCGTCATCGCCTGGCGCCTCAACGCGAAGGCCACCAAGGCCACCCGCATCAAGCAGCTGGTGGGCGGCTTCCCGACGACGTCCGGTCGCCATGGCGGCTGCCGCCTGCTGATCGACGACGCGGGATCGCTCCTGGTCGGCACCGGCGACGCGGCCACCGGCACCAACCCCGAGGACACGACGTCGCTCGGTGGCAAGACGCTGCGGCTCAACCGGATGACCGGCGCCCCGTGGCCCAGCAACCCCTTCGTCGGCAGCAAGAACCGCAACAAGCGCTACGTCCACACCTACGGCCACCGCAACGTGCAGGGCCTCAGCCAGCGTGCCGACGGCTCGCTGTGGTCGATCGAGCAGGGCACCGACCGCGACGACGAGGTCAACCGCCTCCGCAACGGCGGCGACTACGGCTACAACCCGGTCCCGGGCTACAACGAGTCCGTCCCGATGACCGACCAGGGCCTGCCGGGCAAGCAGATCGGCGCCGCATGGCACTCGGGCTACCCGACCATCGCGACCTCCGGCGGCGGCTTCGTGTACGGCGCGGGCCTGGGCGCCTACAACGGCACCCTGGCGGTCGCCGCGCTGAAGGCCGAGCGGGTGCTCTTCCTGACCTTCTCGAAGGCGGGCAAGCTCCAGCGGGTCAAGGTGCCCGCGGCGCTGCGGCACTTCGGCCGGATCCGCACGGTCGTCGACGGGCCGGGGTCGACGTTCTTCGTCACCACCGACAACGGCGGCGGCAGCGACGCGATCCTGCGGGTGCGCCCGCGGCACTGATGGTCTGATCCATCGTCGTCCT
Organism: Nocardioides hankookensis; assembly: GCF_042658885.1. NCBI lineage: Bacteria > Bacillati > Actinomycetota > Actinomycetes > Propionibacteriales > Nocardioidaceae > Nocardioides > Nocardioides hankookensis. Next base: position 331,373 of record NZ_JBHSRJ010000008.1, read on the forward strand.
TGGTCCGATATCGCTGCAGGCGCCCGGACGTGGCCGTTAGCGTGCGGCCATGTCACGCGACCGACGACTCCGGGGCTCGATCATCCTCCTCGCCTGCCTGAGCGCGGGACTGCTCGGGCTGAGCCCGGCGTCGGGTCCGGCGCTCGCCGCGTCGGAGCCGACCGGCCGGATCACGGGCACCGTGACGGGTCCGGGTGGCGTCCCGCTCGAGGGGGCCACGGTCTCGGCGTACCCGGTGCACTGCCCGAACGGCTGCGCCGGGTACACCGACTCGACGGACGCCGACGGCAGCTATGAGGTGGACCTGCCTGCCGGCGCCTACATCCTGCTGATCCAGCAGGGCTTCGGCTACCTCGCCGAGTACTACGACAACCAGCTCGAGCAGGAGGACGCCACCCAGGTCGTGGTGGCCGCCGGCGGCACCGTCACCGGTCGGAACGCTCAGCTGGAGCACGGCGGACACCTGACCGGCACGGTCACCGGGCGGGGCGGGCGTCCGGTGAAGGGCATCACGGTCACGGCCTACCGCAAGGCGCGGGGTTCGTGGCAGTACGTCGGCCAGGAGTCCACCGCCCGCAACGGCAGCTACCACGTCGACGACCTGCTGAGCGGCACCTACCGGCTCCGGTTCACCGACGACGCCGAGCCCGGCTACCTCCCGGAGTACTCCGACAGCGTCGTCCTGGACGAGGACGCGACCGTCACCGCGCTCGACGCGCGGCTGGCGTGGCCGCGCACCCTGCGCTCCGTCAAGGCGCCGAAGGTCACCGGGAAGCCGCAGGCGGGCGCGACGCTCACGCTCGTCCCCGGCACGTGGTCGCCGCGCAAGGTCAAGGTCGAGGTCCTCGGGTGGTACGCCGACGACCTCTACCACTGGCTCAACGGCCAGCACGCCAGGAAGATCCGGCTCGTCGGCCGGACCCTCGCCCAGGCTCGGGGCCACGTCCTGCTGGTCCGGTTCCAGGTGAGCGCCCCTGGCTACATCACCGTGGACAGGACGATCGGCGTGGGCAAGGTGACCGGCTGAACGCTGCCGCTTGGAGGCGTCAGGCAGGCTGAAGGCTCCTGACCCCCAGACCTGACGGAGCCCGCGGAGCCCACGGTGGACACGCAGACCCTGATCAACCTCTTCCTCGTCCTGGCGTTCGTCGTGGTCGGTGGCGTCTTCGCCGGCACCGAGATCGCCCTCGTCTCCCTCCGTGAGGGCCAGATCAGCGCGCTCTCCGAGCGTGGTCCGCGCGGCGCCCGCGTGGCGCGGGTGGCCCGCGACCCCAACCGATTCCTCGCGGCCGTGCAGATCGGTGTCACCGTCGCGGGCTTCTTCTCCGCGGCGTACGGCGCCTCGACGCTCGCGCCCGACTTCGCACCGGTCCTGGAGAACGCCGGCCTCAGCGAGACAGCGGCCGACACCGCCTCGCTGATCCTGCTCACGCTGCTGATCGCCTACCTGTCCCTCGTGCTCGGCGAGCTCGTCCCCAAGCGGCTCGCCCTGCAGCGGGCCGTCGGCGTCGCCTACGTCACCGGTGGTCCGCTCGACCGGTTCGCGGTGCTGATGCGCCCGGTGGTCTGGCTGCTGTCGATCTCGACCAACGGCATCGTCCGCCTCTTCGGAGGCGACCCCTCGGCGACCTCCGAGGAGCTGAGCGACGAGGAGCTGCGCTTCCTGGTCGACCAGCACGAGGGCCTCGCCGACGACGAGCGCAAGATCCTCACCGACGTCTTCGACGCCGGCGACCGGTCGCTCAGCGAGGTGATGCGACCTCGCCGCGACGTCGCCTTCCTGGCCGTCGAGTGCACCGTGGCGCAGGCCGTCGAGGCCGCGCTGTCCCATCCCTACTCGCGCTTCCCCGTCATCGGGACCAGCCAGGACGACGTCCTCGGCTTCCTGCACGTGCGCGACCTGCTCGGCGCGGACCCGCAGCGCCGCATCCGCGGCCTGACCCGCGAGATCCTGCACCTGCCCGCCACCAACCGGCTGCTCCCCTCGCTCGCCCGGATGCGCGACGAGGGCCGCCACATCGCCGTCGTCGTGGACGAGTACGGCGGCACCGACGGCATCGTCACCCTCGAGGACCTGGTCGAGGAGCTGGTCGGCGACATCCGCGACGAGTACGACGAGGCCGACCCCGTCACCGCACCCGACGTCGTCGACGCCCGCCTCACCATCGAGGAGTTCGCCCGCCTCACCGGCGTACCCCTCGACGACGGGCCCTACGAGACCGTCGCCGGCTACGTCATGCACGCCCTCGGCCGACTCGCCGAGGTCGGCGACACCGTGCTCGTCGGCGAGCACCAGCTCGTCGTCACCGAGGTCGACCGGCACCGGATCACCCAGGTCAGCGTGCGGCTGCTCGCCGGTTCCTCCGAAACGCCTCCGCCGGAGGACCCCCGCCCCTAGTCTCTCCCGGACCAGGGACGCGGCATCGGGCTGCGCCACTGCCACGGGGAGACACACATCTGCATGCGACGTGACCGCGCCGCCTACGTCCGACTGCCCGTCTTGCTGAGCGTCTTGCTCGTCGGATCGGGGCTACTCGTCCCGGCCTCGAGCGCGACGGTGAGCGCTCAGTTGCCGCAGGCATCGTCCATCGCTGGCGCATCACGACCGGAGGTCCACACCAGCGACCGCGAGAGGCACCTCGCCTCGCGCCCACCAGCCGTACACCTTCCAGGACGTCGTGCGGCGCCGCTCGCCGGGACGGACGAAGGTCGGATCACCGGCACGGTCACCGGCCCCGACGGCCGGCCGTTGCCCAAGATCAGTGTGATCGTCTACGCGTACGACGACACCGGCGTCTGGTACCCGTGGGACGAGGTATCGACGGGATCCTCCGGGCACTACGACCTCGGGCCCCTGGCAGCAGGGCCGTACCGACTGCAGTTCTTCGCCCCTCTCACCAACTACGTCGAGGAGTTCTGGCGCGACGCTGAGACGGTGGACTCGGCTGCGACGATCCGCGTCAAGCCTGACGTGGAGAGCGTCGCGGACGCGCAGCTCGCTCGCGGCGCAGCGATCCAGGGAGCGATCACCTCGGTCAACGGGGCGTCGACCGCAGGCATCGAGGTCCGCGCGTACTTCTGGAACACCCACACGAAGACTTGGGACTGGCGTTACTACGTCGCCAGTGACAGTCGCGGGCGCTACGACATGTCCGGTCTTCGGAGCGGCAAGTGGCGGATCGGCTTCGCCTACGAGGACGACACCTACTACGCCCAGTACTGGGACGGATCGCCGACCCTGGCGCGCGCCACGACCATCGCGACGGTGGCCGGCAAGAACTACCCGGGCCACGACGCGCGGCTGTCCGAACCCGCCGTCGCCAGTGGGACGGTCACCGACACCAACGGGGATCCCGCCGGGGACACGAACGTCTACGTCTACGCCTGGAGCGCCAGCGCGCAGCAGTGGTTCCTCTACAACAACGAGTACACGGAGCCCGACGGCAGCTACTGGACCGGCGGCCTCGAGCCCGGCTCCTACCTCCTCGAGTTCTCTGACAACGTGACCTTGGAGCGCGAGTACTGGGACGACGCCCTGACGTCGACGACGGCCGTGCAGCTTCGCGTCCACGACAACGACGAGATCACCGGCATCGACGTGCAGTTCTCGGACGGCTCCCTCCTCGACGTCGTCAACACCGGGCTGCCGACGACGACCGGCGTCGCTCGCGTCGGCCAGGCACTCGCAGCGACCTCTGGCACCTGGGGTCATGCCGGTGCACCCGCGGTGGCCTACCGGTGGTTCGCGGACGGCGTACCGGTGCCCGGGGCAACCTCGGCGACCTACGTTCCCGCGCCCAGCGATGTCGGCCAGGCACTCCAAGTGCAGGTGCGAGCCTCCAGTCCGGGCTACACCTCCACGACTGCCGCGTCATCGCCGCGCATCGTGGCCGCCGGCAGCCTCCGTGCGGTCACCAAGGCCAAGGTCGTCGGCAAGGCGAAGAAGAACGCCACGCTGCGGGTCTCCCCCGGTGCGTGGTCACCGTCGGAGGTCGCCGTGAGGTACCAGTGGTTCGCCGGCGCCAAGGCGATCCCGAAGGCAATCAGGCCGACGCTCAAGCTGGTCGGCACGACCCTCAGGACCGTGACCCGCAAGGCGATCTCGGTCGTGGCCACGGTGGCCGCGCCCGGCTACAACCCCGTCACCAGCCGGCTGAAGGTTGCGGGCAAGGTCAGGTAGCGAGCCCGACGAGCAGGATCGCGGCGACCCAGAGGAGCAGGGCGAGGACCGCGACCCCCGGCAGCCGGCGCGGGTGCGGCGTCCACCAGGCACAGGCGACGACGAGGAGCGCGACCCAGACGACGAGCAGACCGACCGCTGCCCACCACGGGACGACCAGCCCGCTCGCGGCGTAGAGGAAGAACGTGCAGGCCATCCCGGCCATGCCGATGAACGGCCAGGGCGAGGCCTTGGCGAGCGGTTCAGTCATTCCACTTCGGGTCGTTGTCCCACTCCTCGTTGCGCTGCTCGGCCTTGCCCAGCGCGCCCTCGGCCTCCTCGCGGGAGCCGAACGGCCCGAGCCGGTCGATCGGCGCACACATGTCCTCGCCCTGCTCGACGCGGTGGTGCTTCACGCAGAACCAGAAATCGCTCATGCCGGCAACGTACCCAGACCAGTCGCCGACGCAACGTTCCTGAAACACCAGGATGGGTAGGGTCCGCGCATGGAAACGCCCATGAGCACGCTGTTCGAGGGCTACTCGGGGACGCGCGCTGCGTACGACGAGATGTTCGACGCCGAGAAGCTGCGCCCGCCGTACGAACGCCTGCGCGACTCCCTCAACGACCTGACGATCCCCGACCTGGCCGCACGGGTCGAGGCCCTGCAGGCGAGCTATCTCGACCAGGGCGTGACCTTCGACATCGGCGGCGAGGAGCGCGCCTTCCCGCTCGACATCCTCCCGCGCGTGATCGAGATGGACACCTGGTCCACCATCGAGCGCGGCGTCCAGCAGCGGGTGGCGGCGCTGGAGGCGTTCCTCGCGGACGTGTACGACGCCGGGCAGGTCTTCTCCGACGGCGTGATCCCGCGCCGGGTGATCGTGACGTCGTCGCACTACCACCGCCAGGCCGCCGGCGTACGCCCGCCGAACGGGGTCCGCGTCCACGTCTCCGGCATCGACCTGGTGCGCGACGACGACGGGGAGTTCCGGGTGCTCGAGGACAACGTCCGAGTGCCGTCCGGGGTCTCCTACGTGATGACCAACCGACGGGCCATCTCGTCGGCCCTGCCCGAGCCGTTCGCCGAGCACCGGATCCGGCCGGTGGCGGGCTATCCCCAGCGCCTGTTGGCCGCGCTGCGCGCGGCCGCCCCCGCCGGCGTCGCCGACCCGACCGTGGTCGTGCTGACCCCCGGCGTCTACAACGGCGCCTACTTCGAGCACGCGCTGCTCGCCCGCACCATGGGTGTCGAGCTCGTCGAGGGCCGCGACCTGGAGTGCCGCCGCGGCCGGGTGATGATGCGGACCACCAAGGGCCTCGCACCGGTGCACGTGATCTACCGCCGCGTCGACGACGAGTTCATCGACCCGGTCCACTTCCGCGCCGACTCGATGCTCGGCTGCCCCGGCCTGATCGACTCCTCGCGCGCCGGCAACGTCACGATCGCCAACGCGATCGGCAACGGCGTCGCCGACGACAAGCTCGTCTACACCTACCTGCCCGACCTGATCCGCTACTACCTGAGCGAGGAGCCGGTCCTCAAGAACGTCGACACCTGGCGGGTCGGCGACGCCGAGGCCCGCGAGGAGGTGCTCGACCGCCTCGACGAGCTGGTCCTCAAGCCGGTCGACGGCAGCGGCGGCAAGGGCATCGTGATCGGCCCGCGCGCGACCGCCAACGAGCTGGTCGAGCTGCGCACCAAGATCCTCGCCGACCCGCGCTCCTGGATCGCCCAGCCCGTGGTGCAGCTGTCGACGGTCCCGACGTACGTCGACGGGCGGTTCGGGCCGCGCCACGTCGACCTGCGCCCGTTCGCGGTCAACGACGGCCAGCGCGTGTGGGTCCTGCCCGGCGGCCTGACCCGGGTCGCGCTCGCCGAGGGCGAGCTGATCGTGAACTCGTCACGGGGCGGCGGCTCCAAGGACACCTGGGTCCTGGCCGGCACCGGCCAGCCGGCGAGACCGCCCGAGCCCGTGCGGCCGGAGCCGGTCGCACCCGCACCGCAGTCCACCGGCCCGGCGATGTCGGAGCCGGGTGCCGACCAGGAGCCGCAACAGCAACAGCAGCAGCAACAGCAGGGGGTGGCCCGGTGCTGAGCCGGATCGCGGAGTCGATGTTCTGGATCGGCCGCTACGTCGAGCGGGCCGAGGACACCGCGCGCATCCTCGACGTGCAGACGCAGCTGATCCTCGAGGAGGCCGGCATCGACGAGCGCGAGACCTGCCGGATGCTGCTCCAGATCATGGGCGTCGAGATCGAGGACGACGACCCGGAGTTCCAGCAGGTCGACGTGACGACCGTGCTGCGCCACCTCGCCTACAGCCCCGACTCGTCCGTCTCGATCGCCACCGCCCTCGGGGCTGCCCGCGAGAGCGCCCGTCGGGCCCGCGAGACGCTGTCGGTCCCGATGTGGGAGGCGCTCAACACGACGTACCGCGCCATCCCTTCCGGCCAGTTCCGCTCGATGCGGCCGCCGATGGTCTTCCAGTGGGTGCGCGAGCGCGCGGCCCTGATCAACGGCACCGCGGACGCCACCATGACCCGCGACGAGGGCTGGCACTTCCTGATGCTCGGCCGCTGCATCGAGCGCGCCGACATGACCTCACGCCTGGTCGCGACCGCCGCGGTCTCGACCGGCTCGCCGTGGACGAGCACGCTGCGCGCGTGCGGCGCCTACGAGGCCTTCCTGCGCACCTACCGCGGCCTGGAGACCGACCGGGCGGCCGCGGAGTTCCTGCTGCTCGACCGGCTCTTCCCGAGGTCGGTGGTGTTCTCGCTCAACCGCGCCGAGCAGTGCGTCGACAACCTCGAGTCGTCGGGCCAGCGGGCCGGCTTCCAGAACGAGGGCCAGCGGCTGCTCGGCCGCACCCGCGCCGAGCTCGAGTACCGCTCACTGTCCGACGTGCTCGCTGACCTGCCCAACGAGATGGAGCGGCTCCAGCGCACCTGCGCGCTGGCCACCGACGCCATCACCCGCCGCTACTTCGCCCGAGCCGAGTCGCTCACCTGGCAGGGGGTCCTCTCATGAGCATGCAGCTGAGGGTCGTGCACAAGACGACGTTCGAGTACGACGGCCGCGCGGTCGCGTCGTACAACCAGGCCAGGATGACGCCACTGACGACGCCCGGCCAGATCGTGTCGCACAGCCGGCTCGAGGTCTCCCCCGCGCCGTGGACCTACGACTACCGCGACTACTTCGGCACCGCCGTGACCGCGTTCGAGGTGCTCGACCCGCACGAGTCGATGACGGTGACGGCGACCTCGACGGTGCACACCGACCGCGCGCCGGCCGGCATGCCGACGATCGGCTGGGAGCAGCTCGCCGACCCCGACGTCGCCGACGAGCACACCGAGTTCCTCGCCACCACGCCGGCCGTGGCGCTGCACCCCGAGCTCAGCGAGCGCGTGCAGCGGATCCGCGCCGACGCTGCGCTGCCCGGCGACGCCGCGCGCGAGGTGTGTGCCCTGGTCCACCGCGAGGTCGAGTACCGCGCCGGTGCGACGGACGTCCACACCCGGGCCGCCGACGCGTGGGAGCAGCGGGCCGGCGTGTGCCAGGACATGGCGCACCTGACGATCGGCGGGCTGCGCACGCTGGGCATCCCCGCGCGCTACGTCTCCGGCTACTTCCACCCGCAGAGCCGGCCGGCGGTCGGCGAGCAGGTGCCGGGCGAGTCCCACGCGTGGGTGGAGTGGTGGGACCACGGCTGGCACGCCTTCGACCCGACCAACGACTCCGAGCCGGGTGACCGCTACGTCGTGGTCGCCACCGGCCGTGAGTACGGCGACGTGAAGCCGCTCAGCGGCATCTTCTCCGGCGCGACCACCTCGGCGATGACGGTGGACGTGGCGCTCACCCGGCTGGCCTGACCCCGGGATGTAACGCCGCGGCACCCGCCCACGCTGTAGTGCGTAGCAGGGCGACGTCCGGCGCGCCCGGACGGGGAGAACCACATGTTGCGTCGTGTACTCATCGCTGTCGGCTGCGCTGCCCTGCTCGTCGGGTCGGTGTTCAGCCTGGTGACCGCGAAGGCCGACGTCCCACACGATCGCGCCAGCGCTCCCGTGATCAAGATCGGGAAGTTCCGCCACGACTTCTCCCCCAACGGCGACGGCTACCACGACCGCCTCGTGGTCCCGGTGACGCTGCGCAAGGCGTCGTACCTGCACGTGATGGTCACCGACCTCGACGCTGGTCTCAACGTCGTCTACAACAGGGTGCTGTGCCTCGGCCGGGCCGGCTGCCGGCTGAAGCCGGGCACCTACCGGGTCCCGGCCGCCGACATGTACCCGCTCAGCGCCTGGCGCCAGCGGCCCGGTGACTTCAAGCTCGTCTTCTGGGCCTCGGAGAGCCGCAAGGTCGACGCTCGCGACGTCAGCGCCGCGCGACGCGCCCGCACCGAGGTGACCCTCGTGCACGCCGTGCAGGGCCCGGAGCGGACTGTCCAGCGGTTCTTCTCGCCCAACGGCGACGGCCGCCAGGACGTCGCCCGCCTCGCCTTCACCCTCGAGCAGCCGTCCGTGGTCGAGGGCGTGGTGCGGGTCGACGAGGGCCACGGGGCGATCGTCGCCCGCCTGCCCCTCGGCCGGATGGGTGCCGGGCGCCACCTCTGGAACTGGACAGGGCTGGACGAGCACGGCGACCCGGTGGCCGAGGGCCGCTACGACCTCGCGATCTCCGCCACTCAGGTCGCCCGCCCGCGCCACACCGCGAGCAGCGGCTGGATCGGGGCCTGGATCCTGGACCGCACGCCGCCGGCCGCGCCGACGTCGGAGGCCACCCGTACGACGGTCTACCCGACCACCACCCTCTTCACCGACGAGGCCCGGTTCGAGTTCTCGAAGGACGTCCCCGTCGCTTCCCTGGACGCCACGGTGCTCCGGACGGACGGCACCCTCGTGCGCACGCTGGAGCCGAAGTCCATGCCGTGCGACTACGACTACGACCACGGCTTCGACGGCTTCGAGTGTGCGCTCGTGCGGTGGGACGGACGTGACGCTGCGGGCGTCGTACAGCCCGCCGGCTCCTACGTGCTGCACGCCGTCAGCTCCGACGCCGCGGGCAACCGGGCCGTCCAGGAGACCGCGCTCACCGTCTCCGGCGAGCCGCTCGTCGAGCACACCACGACCACGACACTGCCCACCGGGCAGCTGGGCGCGGGCACCAACGCGTGCTCGTACCCCCCGACGCCGCAGATCTGCCTCACCCACGGGCCGGTCGCCTCGGACCGCTTCCCCGGCGGCTGGTCCTACCGCTCTGAGGGCAGCGGCACCGCCCAGAGCGTCAACGCGGTCTACGGAGAGACCGGTCACGAGCAGTTCCGGGTGACCGTCACCGGCGGTCCGACCACCCCCGGCGACCCCGACACCGCCATGCTGAGCGGGACGCAGATGCAGGGCGACGGCAGCTTCATGTCGGGCTGGATCCCGATCACGATGTCCGATCTCCGCCTGAAGGCGTACGGCGCCTGGTCGGTGACGACGCAGGGCGGCAACGACTACGACACCGAGTCGGTCACCATCGAGCAGACCTACTTCGCCCCGGCGTCCTGAGGGTCACTCGCTCGTCACTCGTCCGTGGGCTTGAGCCGCTCCGCGACCCGGAGCACGGCCAGGCCGTGGTCCCAGTCGCCGCTCATGGCGGCCGCGAGCCGCAGGTGCGGCAGCGCCTCGGCGTGCCGTCCCTGGCGCTCCAGGCACCGGCCGAGCGCGTGCTGCGCCCAGTCGTCGGTGGGGTTGTCGGCCACGAGGCGCTCCAGGTCGGCCTCGGCGCGCTGGAGCTGCACCCGGATCAGGTAGGCCCAGGCGCGCAGGGTCAGCAGGCCGGCGTTGTCGGGGTCCGCCTCGAGCGCCGGCTCGAGGACCTCCAGGGCCTCCCGGGCGGCCCGACGCTCCAGGAGGTCGTACGCCGTACGGAAGGCCGACTCGGGTGCCGTCGTCTGTCCGGGGAACACGACCGGCGGCGTCGGCAGCATGTCGTCGTCCATGACTCCTGAACGTACCCTCAGGGCACCGGATTCCCAGGCGGATCGTCGTGCAGGATGCGTTGGAAGAGGATCGTGTCGCGCCACTCCTCGCGGATGTAGAGGAAGCGCTCGGCCACGCCGTACTCCTGGAAGCCGCTGCTCCTCAGCACTCCCTGCGAGGGCGTGTTCTCGACCAGCGTCCCGGCCTCCAGCCGGTGCAGCCCGAGCTTGGTCGCCTGCACCACCAGGTGCCCCACCCCCGCCTTCGCCAGCCCGCGCCCGAGGTGCTCGTGGTCGACCCAGTAGCCGATCGTCCCCGACTGCAGCACCGCCCGGACGATGTTGTTGAGCATCAACCGCCCGACCACCACGTCGCCGTGCCAGACCAGGTACATGTACGACCGGCCAGCCGCCGTCTCCCCCAGGTTCCGCGCGACCTCCGCCTCTTGGCCCTCGTCGGTGTAGAACGAGTCCGGCCGCCCCGGGTCCCACCGCGCCAGGTGCTCCTTGTTCTTCCGGAACGCCGCCGCCAGCGCCGCCCCGTCCCCCACCCGCAGCTCCCTGATCACATACCCGTCCACCACCGCTGCAGCGTAGCCACGGTGGTTGAGGTGCGAGCGAAACGGTCTCACCGGTGGTTGAGGTGCGAGCGAAGCGAGCCTCGAAACCACCACCCCGCAAACCTCCGGTGGTTGAGGAGGGCCGCCAGGCCCGTCTCGAAACCCCGGAAAGCCGACGCAAGGCCTGCACTCCCCTATCCTGACCCTGCGGACGGGCTGGCCGGGCGACCGCGTGGAGGCAACTCCCCGAGGAAGGTCCGGGCTCCACAGGGCGAGGTGGTGGGTAACACCCACCCGGGGCAACCTGCGGGACAGTGCCACAGAAAACAGACCGCCTCCCACCGCTTCGGCGGAGGGCGGTAAGGATGAAACGGCGGTGTAAGAGACCACCAGCGGCCGGGGCGACCCGGCCGGCTAGGCAAACCCCACCTGGAGCAAGATCAAGAAGTTCGGAGCCCTCGGGCCCCGGACGCGCGTACGTCTGAGGGCTGCCCGCCCGAGTACGCGGGTAGATCGCTGGAGGCGGCCGGCAACGGTCGTCGTAGATGGATGGTCGTCACGCTTCGGCGTACAGAACCCGGCCTACAGGCCAACCCGTCCGCAAAACACCGTCTGACCTGCGGAAACGCGATCACGACACCAATGCAGTCCGCAGATAGTCCGCAAGAAAAATACTCTTGCGCCTTCAACTACTCGCGCGATCTGTTCGAATACGTGCGGACCGCGGTGGTTGAGGTGCGAGCGAAGCGAGCCTCGAAACCACCACCGCGTACGTCTGTGGTCGCGCTCGTGACGAGCGCAATCTCGCTGGTCGAGTAGCCGTCGTGAGGAACGAGCGAGTCGTACCCCCTTCGTTGGTCGAGTAGCCGCGCGCGGCCGAGGAACGAGGTCGCGAGCGGCGTATCGAGGCCCCCGCAGCCATACCGCGGACAGCAACCACCGCCGATCGCTAAGGTCCGACCGTGTCCGCCGACGACAAGCAGATGAAGCTCCGGTACGCCGGCACCTGCCGCCTCTGCAACGCCGAGCTCGCGGCCCGAGCCGATGCGATCTACGAGCGCTCGACGAAGACCGTCCGCTGCCTCACCTGCTCCCCCGATCCGGCGGTTGAGGTGCGAGCGGAGCGAGCCTCGAAACCACCATCACAAATCGAGCACGTCCCGGTGGTCGAGCTTGTCGAGACCCCAGAAGCCGTGCACTCCGGCAACCCCGGCGCCTCAGCCCGCCGCGAATACAATCGCCGCCAGGCCAACCGCGAGACACGCATCCGCGGGAAGTACGGCAAGCTCGGCGGGCTCGTCCTTGCCATGAGCGACGACCCGCAGTCCACGAGAGCTTGGAACCAAGGCGCCAACGGCGAGGAGAATCTCGGTCAAGGTCTTAACAAGCTCGCCTCGCACAAGGTGCGCATCCTCCACGACCGCCGTATCCCCGGCACTCGCGCCAACATCGATCACATCGCCGTCACGCCGACCGGCATCTACGTCATCGACGCCAAGAAGTACAAGGGCCGGCCGTCACTCAAGCTCGAAGGCGGAATCCTCCGCCCACGCGTCGAGAAGCTCCTGGTCGGCACCCGCGACCACACCAAGCTCGTCGACGGGGTCCTCAAGCAGGTCGAGGTCGTCCAAGGCATCGTCGGCGACGCCATCCCCATCACGGGCGTCCTCTGCTTCGTCGAGGCTGACTGGCCGCTCATCTGCGGCGACTTCGTCACCCGCGACGTAAAGGTCTCCTTTGGCCCAGGAAGCTCTACCCGCGGCTCACCGTCAAGGGCTCCGCTTCAGGAGTCGACAATCTGCATCGCAAGTTGGCATCAGCACTGCCGCCTGCGTGATCGCCGAGTCGCTGGTCTGCTGCACACCGCCACCATTGCGCACCCCAGGCAGCTCCCGCTACGTGCAGATCGGGGCCTCACGGAGCGCGCCCGCCGCATTCGACGATCAGACAACCAATCGGGAGACGCGGAGTCCGGCGAGCGCTAGCCTCCAAGCCTGCGTCCGGTAGGCAGCCGGGGCCGACCGCCGGAGAGAGTTCGGAACTATGGCCACGAACAGTCCGTTAATTGTCCGCATGGCAGCTGAGGACCCTGCCGAGCGCGAGTTTCTGTCACAAGAGCTCGTCAACCGCGGACTCATCCCGCATGACAACACGGTGGACTATCTACTCAGCACGGTTCGAGCGGGCGCGATGACCGCCGAGTATTTGATCGCATCCGCCTCGCGAAGGCCCGACAGCGAACCTGCGTTCTTCATGGGCTCAATCATGAATTGGCTATGGGGCGCGGCGGAGCCGGAAGCCGTCAGTCGGTCCGAAGTGCTTACATGGCTCAATCACTCCGTTCTCACTCTGGCAGCGTTCAGTCCGAGCGCCGCGCAGTTGGCGGACGGCGCTGTCGAACGTATGGGCTCCGTGGCCTTCCTTGACTTGCTTGTACCTGACCGTTCCGATCCATCGATTCGGCGGGTTCAGGAACTCGCGGCTGCCGGCCGACGTATCGCCGCGCGCAGCCAGTACAACGCAGTTCGTGAAGCGCGCCGGGCTCGAAACCCTTGGCGCGGAATCGAGGAACTGAACGGTTTCGAGACGATCGCGGGCGACGCTGCGCTGCTGTCGCTAGTCGGGGCCAACATCGACCTCAGCCAACTCGATCGTGTCCTGCGATCTGACCTATACGAGCTTGCTGAGCAGTGGTCGCTGATCAACGCGGACGCGGAGGCGGCGCCGTCGGGGAGCTACGACCGATCGATCGTCGCGGTCGGTCCAACGGCAACGAGCCTGATGGTGACGTTCGAGGATGCGGAGGAACTTCGGGAGAACGACAGACGCGGGCAGATGCTCGTGTGGTTCGGGACGGATCGCGCGCCTCTAGTTCGCGATCATCTCGTCACCGGCTTCAAGAACGACGCGTCGTCTCCGCGAGAGGTCCACTACGGTCGGTGTCTTGTCTCCGTGCCCAAAGCACATCGCTTCGGCGAGGTGGTTACTCCGTGGTGGCGGCGGGTCGCTCGTCGGTCCAACGACGGAACCCTCAAACTTCGTGCGATCGAGAACTTCGATGGTCCGGCCCCCTTCGCCGCCAGCATCAACGACGCCCTGCAGGATGATCTAACGGATGAGCATTCGGCTCTCATCTACATTCACGGCTACAACACCAGTTTCGAGGCTGCAGCCGTCCGTGCGGCGCAACTCGGGTTCGATTTGAACGTCGACGGAATCACGGGCTTCTTCAGTTGGCCGTCGGCAGCGAAGGCGCGTATGTATCCTCGTGACGCCGACAACGTCGCGGCCAGCGAGCCACCGTTCTCGGAGTTCCTCAATACGCTCACGTCGCAGACGGCCATCACTCGCTTGAACCTCATTGTCCACTCAATGGGCAACCGGCTCGTGGCTGAGGCGCTTCACGCAGTGGAGCCGTCCCTTGCGACGAAAGGGGTAAAGCTCGGCGCGATCGTCCTCGCCGCACCTGACATCAATGTCGACCGGTTCAGGCAACTCGCTGCGGTCTACCCGCTCGTCGCCGCGAGCACAACCATGTACGTTTCCGAACGGGATCGAGCGCTCGGCGCCTCTAACTTCATCTGGGACTCTCCCCGCGCCGGACTAACACCTCCGATCACCGTGGTGCCGGGCATCGACACCATCGAGGTCACAGATATCGATGTCTCCCGTCTAGGCCACGGCTACTACGCCGCTGCACACCCTGTGCTCTACGACATCCGCGAAATTCTGCGCGGAAACGCCGAACCCCACACGCGGGTTAGGCTACGCGAACTGCGAGACAAACTCGGCCCGTATTGGCAACTGACACCGTGATTGTCTACGCGAGCGCGGGGGTCTGCTACACGAGGCGGTGTCATCGACCTAGCCCATTTCGCCGCCACTCGGCGCAGCGCAGTCGCCGGGCGGAACCCTTGACTCGTCGCAAGTCGCGAGTCGGCGCGCGAGAGATCGGGGCGTCGCTACCGTCGGTCGTCCGTACGCATGAGCTCGAATGGCGGCAGATTTTCATCGAGCACGTGATCGATGAGAATCCCATACGCCGTTGCCATCCCGCGGATATAGGGCGCCATGGCAATGCGCATGTCCTCAAGCGCCTTCCAGAACGCGTCCATGTCGTTCAAGTACCGCTGCGAGTCCGGGCCCGCTTGGTCTATGAAGTCGCGGGCCGCGTTTCGGACTGCCCGAAGCGCCCTGTCCATGTCATCGCCTTGCTCAACTGTCGCGAGTTCGCGCTTCATCAGTTGTCGGATCTCGTCCGCAGACCGGCGGCAGTACTCAGGATCCTCGCGACCGTGGCTATAGAAGAGCACCCGGCGGTCCTCGAGATCCGCCAGCACCCGCCGAGCCACATCTCGGTTTGTTTCCAGGTACTCCCATTGCACCGACCACGGCCCGACCCCCGTGATCCGAATGCTCTGGTTTCCGAAGTTGAACGGCACCACCGCAGCGTAATCACTCCGATCGCGATGCGGGACAGGTCTAGTTGGGCACGCGCTCCGCTCGCCCGCTCGTGCGGTCGCGGGTGTTATGCCGCTACCCGTCTTGGTCGGCGCCAACGCGCGGACATACCGCCGCGATCGGCACTATGTGGAAGCATTCGGCGACGGCGGGAGACTGCTGATCCAAACACTGGGGCTTAGTCACGTAGAGCCTGCAGTCGAATGGCAAACTCGCTGCATGAAGCCGGCTCCGTGGTTGCAGCCGGGCGGCAGCCTTCGTTGCTTCGCGTGCGAAACGTCCGCCGCCCGTCTGGGGCGTGGTGGCGATCCAGACAAGTTCAACGCCGATCTGCGGGAATCCCATCGCGTCCTGTGGAGCAGACCCCTGCCTGACGGCCAGAAGTTGGAACTCGAGGCGGACCGGTCCGGCTACCTAAAGGTCGTCTCACTTTCGGAGCGCCGCACTGTCGGCAGCGACAACTTCGCCACTACGCATGGGAACGCCCTACCCACCCTGGCTCGGGCGGTCGATGGATTTTCTCACGGTCACCTGTGCACCTTCTGCACGATCGGTGGCTACATCGTCTTCCCCAATGGTCTCGCGCAACAACTGCCAGTGCGGGCAAACAGCCGTGCACGCCGCTGGACCGTGAACCAAGCTCGCGGAATGGATCGACGCATCGCAGACCGATTTGACCTGACACTAGAGGTCATTCGCATGTACTACGCCGGGATAACTGATCGCGCACAGAACCCGATCGGCGACGTCCTCGAAGCCTACGGATGGTGGTTCGAATTGTTCGGGAGTGGGGCCCCGGGGTTCCCACGTATGCCGACTACTTCTTCTTAACGCCAATGCTAGACACCGACGGCGCCGTAAAACCGTTCGGAGCACTCTCGCTGGACTTCACGAACGCGCTCCCGGGTCACGACACTGACGCCTATCAGGCGTACGTGGCCGAACAACTTGAGTTCGTCAGCTTCCGGAACGCTCTCATCGAACGCTGGTGGAACGACGCCTACTCCTGACCGCTCGAGTGGCGCCCTTACCGCCGCCGGTGAGCTCAAGGACGGGAAAGCCCGCAAGTACGAATTGGGGCCGGGCTGAGGACGACGTCTCGGGGAGCGAGCAGGCGAACACGACAGCCGCATCAAGATTCGAGGTCGAGGGTCACCCCTGCGTTCAAGAGTTCCGCCCGAAGGATCATCTCTACGGCTCTGCGTAGCGCGGAGAGCCACTCCGCTTGACTGCTGGACGTCAGGACTGCCCACCTGTGCCAAGACTGTGCGGACTGAACCGGATCGGTCGCTAGAAATCGACCGTAGTGACCAGTTGCGTTACGCCGTCCATACCAGGCACGGACGGCCTGGTAGAGGTCGACCGCCGGCTGAACGGCCGCACCGGCATCGATGTTGCGGGCACGAAAGTGCTCAGAAAGAAGCTGATAGACCCGCGGCGCGGCGTAGCTAGTAGTGCCGTGCTGCCCCGGCCATTCGGAGCCCGTCGACAGGAGCACCGGTTGCCCTTCCCCGACTCGAGCGCCCGACAAGAGCTCAAGAATCGACCAGAGGCGCAGGAAACGGGCGTCAGCGCTCGGTTCGGCCAGTGCCTCCCTGTACAGGTCTGCGCACAAACGAAGCAGGGGGTCGCTACGTATGCCTTGGGTCAATTGCAGGATCTCGGACTGACTCTCTCCTGAGATGAAGCCGCCCAGGAGGTTCCCGGAGTACCCGCCACCGTGGTAAAGGAGTCTGCCCTCGACCCGGCCGTCAGGCTCGACTCGTTCGACGATCGTCGCAATGGGTCGCGCACTCGCTTGGCGTGTTAGCGCCAGCACCGCAATCAGTTCGCGACCCAAGTCGTGAACGAGGCCTGCGGCCGCCTCATGCGTTTGTCCATAGACCCGCGGGCACAACAGGTACGCGTATGGCGACTTGGCCTGAACCTGTTGAGTCCACCAGTCCTCGGGTATCGGCATCGCCCAACCTAGGCTCTGACGGATATCGTCCAGCGTCTGTGCCTGCTCTCCCGCCGACGGTCTCGCCGACCATGGCCGCATCTCACCGCTGGGCACCCGCTGCGATTGGGTGAGCAACACGCCCTCGATAACGAGCACGACACGATGCTCGACGGCGCCGTCTGCATCAGGCTCACCGAGCGGTTGACTGTAGCGTTCCTCTTGTGCGGCGGCGATCCGCCGATAGACGGGCTGTATGTCGGCCTCGGATGTCATCTCCTCGGTTGGATTGAGAATGCTCATCGCGACCACCGGCTGAACGAAAGTGTCTCCGTCCACGATCAGAGAATGAATCCAGAGCGCTGTTTCACGATTCAGCGACAGGCCACCCGCCAGCTCGATCTCGCCGTTTCCATCTGAGTCGATCTCCAGGGTCGCGCCCGCAATCCACATGACTTCCACGTCGTCGGTCCCGAACACGGCAACCTGCACCTGCTTTCCAGACCATT
Organism: Nocardioides hankookensis; assembly: GCF_042658885.1. NCBI lineage: Bacteria > Bacillati > Actinomycetota > Actinomycetes > Propionibacteriales > Nocardioidaceae > Nocardioides > Nocardioides hankookensis. Next base: position 348,970 of record NZ_JBHSRJ010000008.1, read on the forward strand.
CACCCGCGCCCGTGACATTGATAGCGACTCTGTCGCCGTTGCTGAACCACCCCGGGAGTAACCGGGCTGCGAGACCAGCCGGCGGGACCTTTGGCTCTGTCATGGAGCGAAGAGTAGGACGCAGCAGGTACCCAAGCCGGTGGGATCTGCAGCGTCGCAGCTGCTGGCCTGCATCATGTCGCCGCGATCCGCCGAGGGTCGGACAGGGCACGTCCTGCTGGTGGTCACTTCCGGAACGAGGTCTCAACCGGGTCGAGAAAGAGGATGCAGTCGCTCGGCCGGTACTGGTCAATGTCAGCGACGACGTGGACGAGGTCTCCGGTACCGAAGCGATTCGGCACTTGGCCCGTGAAGTTCAGGTCGAAGGTGTTGACATCCTCAAACTTGAAGTAGGGGCCGACTGTGGCATTGCCAGCCTTGTCTCCGGGGGTGATGAGGATGTCGTACCTGGTGTCCGCGCTACCGTGCGGGGCCATGTCGGCGATGCCGCCGTCGAACTCGATGGTCCGGTCGGCGTTCTCGTTGGCGAACGCCTTGACCGCCTTATCGCACTCCCCGCCTACGAGAATGGCCGCGAACTTGTCGCTGTTCTTGGCGGTGATGACCGTGTCGGTCTCCTCGGTCTCGGTCGGGGGCTCTTCTGCTCCCTCGCTCGGAGTCTCGGAAGCCGCCTCAGTCGGCGTGGGAGACGCCGACGGGGTATCGGAGGGCATCGCGGGCGTGCTACTGACTGCCGGCTCCTTGGCGGTGGCGTCTTCGTCATTGTCGCCTCGGGCAAGACTGACGATCCCGACAATGGCGAGGATAAAAACGCCGACCCCGGCGAGCGCAGCGATCGGGATCCAGGGCACCTTGGGTGCGGGCTTACGGAAGGTAAGCGTGGTTCGCAGTTTGCCGGGGGTCTGGTCCACGAGCTCCCAGCCTTGGCCCTCCCACTTGGAGATGGACCGGGCTTCTGTGCCGCGGATGGCTTGGACGGTCTTGTGCTGGTACTTCACGCTGTCATCAGCCACGCGGCTTCTAGCCCCCCGGTATCACTTTGCTTGGTTCGGAACTCACGGGAGCATACGGGCCGAGTCCGGGTTGCAGGTGGGTCTCTCTCACTCTCGGCGACCACACGCGGGGCCAAGGCCAAATCCGCAGCGGCCCGACAGGTCAGGTTCAGCGCATGTCCGCTCTTCCCGACGCTCTTTGCCGCACGCGGCCGGACCTCCGGGATGATCCTCATCCGCACTCGCGCATTCGATAGCTCAGGGGCCGAGGCCTTCGATCTTCGCGCATCGTGCGGACAGGTCGCGGATGCTCTGCCACACGGCTGCTCGCGGCGCGTCGATCTTGAGTGCGCGGATGTATTCGTCGAGGCGGTGCGGGCGTTGCTGGAGGTAGGAGATGGCCTTGTTGAGGCTCTCTCCGACCGTCCCGCCGTACGCGTCGACCGCCTTGTGCGCGCCGGCCTTCAGGGCGGCTGCGTCGGGTCTCATCATGGCGAGGTCGATGAGGTCGCGGCTGAACGTCGATGTGTCTGCCCAGCGGTCATCGTTGGCAAGCAGCTTACTTGCGACTTGGTCGGTTCTCGTCAGGATTCGTACGCCGCAGATCTCATCCTTCGAGGACGGTGCGTCGAGGTCGATGCGGCCTTCGTGGATGATCTCGAACTTGATCGCAGCCCCCGCGACCAGCACCGAGGTCCGGATCCCGTAGCCGTCGACGGACGGTGTTCGACCTACTTCCAGCTCGCGTGTAGCCAGAGCGTCGAGTCCCTGTTCCCTGACGATCTGGCGCAACGTCCGGTAGGACCGCCGGTCGGAGACCAGGAAGTCGATGTCGACCGATTCGCGGTACTCATCGTTGGCGAGGACGATCGCGGTGCCGCCTCCGAACCAGCAGTTGTGCTCGGCCAGGAGTGGTGCGTTGAGCATCGACAGCACCTCGGCGACCCGTCGGTGGTGCGGCCGCCTAAACAAGGAGTCGCCCGTTGCTGTAGGTGTCCGCGAGGTGACGGATGAACGCCTTCTCGTGATCGGTGAGGGCTGCTTGGTCGAGGTGCCGCCAGCCGCGTTCGTAGAGGTTGAGTGCCTCTGTCTCAGTGATGGTGACGCCGGCGTCGGTCTGCCACGCCAACGTGCGCAGGCCGGGGTAATCACCAACCGTGATCGTCTCCGGCTCTGCTGCTGGCGCCTCGAGGATGGGGATGACGAGGTGGAGCCCGAGCGCAGTCGCGACGTTGGCGTAGGCCCCGATCGTGACCGAGGGGTTGCCGGCCTCGATCCTGTGCAGGGTCACGCGCGACACGCCAGCAGCCTCGGCACAAGCGACTACCGTGACACCAAGGGCCTTCCGGCGTTCACGCAGACGGGCGCCCAGGCGTTCGAGATCCGCCTGCTGCTCCGGACTCGTGTACGGACTACTTGCTGGCATGTTTCTCATTTTAGTCATTCGGTCTTTCGAGTCAATAATGAGAAACATTTGGAGGAAAGGCGGCACTGCTATCCGGCGGGATGCACCTCACTGCCCTCCCGAGAGCGGCCGAGGACCGAGTCGATCGCGTCGCGCGTACGGTCGTCGGAGTCGGGCCACAGGTGGCTGTAGGTGTCGAGTGTCTCGACGGCGGACGCATGGCCGAGGCGGGTCTGGACGGTCTTGACCGACTCGCCGTACCGGATGAGCAGCGAGGCGTAGTAGTGCCGCAACGCATGCATGCCCGGTCCGGTGGCTGCGTTCAGTCCAGCGATCTTGGCGACCGGTCTCCAGACGTGGCCGAAGGCCTGGCGGGTGATCGGTCGGCCCTCGAGGGTGAAGACCAGGTCGTCGTCGGCGATGTCGCGAGTGGCCAGGTGCTCGTTGAGGGCATCGACGACGGTCACGGGCAGCGGGATGGTGCGATAGCTCGCCCTGGTCTTGAGTGGCCCGAACTCAGTGACGCGTCCGAGCCGGGTCAACAACTGGCGATCGACCACTACCGGGCGTCGGACCACGCCCGCCGGTCCCACGATTGGCGCAGCGCCGGGCCGGGCTCCTCACCAGGATGCTCGCCACGCCACTGGGCCTCGCAGCGATCGATGTTGATCTCGATCTGTCGAGTCCGCGCGCTGAACGCTCCGGTGTACGGCGCCAGCTCGACCACCTCGCCGCGCTGGTCGTCGAGCGAGTACCCGTGCGCGGCCAGCGTGGTGCGAAACCCAGGATCGGTCATCACAGCGGCGTGCCCGATGCCGTTGATCGCCTCCAGGCTGTCGCGTACGCCCACGGTGTGCAGTCCGCGCCACCGCCCCGCCGCGAAGACCCGCGCGTTGATCTGCAGGTGGAGGTGCCGGTGCGGGTCGCCGGCACGAGAGGTGAAGTGACGGACGACGGCGGCCTCGATCTCCTCGACCGGCACCTGCACCTGCCGACCGCGCGGCCCCGCCCGAGTCGTCGCGTGCCCGGCCAGCCACCCGACGATCTCGGCTGCGGCACGATCCTGGGCAGCGTCGTACGCCGCCGCGATCTCCGGGTGCAGCGCCGCAGCGACCGACCCCGTCTTCGGCCCGTTGACGGTGACCTCGACGAAGCGCACAGCCTGGTCGTCGTTGCGCAGCCGACCCTTCGCCACGCCCGTCTCGGCGCCGTAGCCGGCGACCCACTTCTCATAGGTCTCGCCGTCCAGGTCGAGCTTGCGCTCGAGCACCAGCGTCTCGCCGGCGATGTCGCGACGAGCGACGAACCGCTGCGCCAGCCCGCTCCCCTCAGCCAGGTAGTAGTCGTCGGCCCGGGACCGATCCGCCTCGACGTAGTCGCGAGCAGCGCCGGCCGGCCCGCGGTAGATCTTCATCCCGCCATGCACCCGAGAACGCCTCCCTCGATAACCGTCGATTTCCATAAACCTGCAGGTCAGAGCCGGTTTGCCTTACCCAAATTGGTAGCATGCGTGCCGCTGACGTGGACGGGCGGAGTCACGACTGACCGAGAGCGATTCGTGAGTCGTTGGTGGTTCGTAGTGGCATTCGAGGGTGCCGAACGTCGATGCTTCGGCCGGGAGGCGGCGGGACCAGCTTGGCCCGGCATGAACCGGGTGGTCGTCGCCCCTGATCGATCCCAATCGGCAACGCGGCCCGCCGGTGGTCCGTGACAGATGTTGGAGTCAGCCGGTCCCAGCCATTCGGACTGGACAAGGGAATGGTGATCGCCCCGAACCAACCCGCCCTTCTACATCGAAAGGACTTCCTCCGGCCTCCGATGTGTGACTGCGGTGCCGTACCCCTCGACTGCGGACTCTAAGAGGGCTCCGAGATCACCCCCGTAGTTGGCCTGCGCCATCTGTCGCACCGCGCTCGCGAGCGTGCCACCCGAAATCAAGACGACCGGGTACTGGTCGTCGATGATCTCGATCTGGGCCTGCCGCGAGAATGAACCGGTCGTGACATAGACGCCGATCCACCCCCGACGCAGTCGCGCGACCACGCGGGCGACCTGCTCCGGTGAGATCGACGAGGTCGGCAGGATGCATTTGGCCTGCCCGAGCACGACGACCGGTGTACTCGCGGCAAGCGAACCCATGTCAATACGCCCGATGAAGTCCACTCCCCCGTCGCCGGACGACCTCGAAAGCCAGCCCTCCTTGTATCGAGATCCGGACTCTCGGAGCACCTCTGCCGCCACTCGCGATGCGAGTAGCTCAAAGGCATGCTTCCGGCCGTCGAAAAACGCGTACACCTGCTGCAGAACTTGATCCTCCGCGCTCCCCGCCTGGGGCTGCTGCTCCTTGTTCGACTTCACCGTGCTCGCCAGAACGCGCCGTCGAACGCCCGGAACAGCGACCCGTCCCTGCTTCACCCAACGAGTCCAAGCTTCGGGTGCATGTCGGAGTGCGTCTTCGGCCGTCAGCTCGGGATCGCGTCGGTCATCGATCCAGCGCAAGTCGATGCCGTCGACGTCGCCTCCGGAAATCACCGCAAGGTCGAGCACCAGGTTCGGAAAGCTTCGCCCTGTCTCCGGATCACGCTGCACCACATGCTCGAGGCGTTCAATGATTGCTGCGCCGCAGAACTCGACGTGTCCCTTGACCACGGCACGTCCCTCTCGATGCACTGTGACGCTGCGGAACAACAGAAGTGGTGGAGCGAGTAGGCGTTCCTGACGACTCGTGCCTGCATGAAGCAACGCCGCCTCAAGCAGTAGCCGGTTCCCCTTCGTCGCACCCGGCAGACCGACGGTTCCAGGCTTGTGGTCTCCGAAGTACCTGACATGACCGTGATCGAGGTCGAACTCGTCGTGCCACGGGTTCGTTTCGTGGCCCGCCTTCCAGGGACTGGATCGGATCGCGATCAGCGCTCGTCGACCGCCGTCCGGACCCACCACTTCGGCAGGCGAGTTGATGCCAGCTTCGAGCATCACCATCGGCCGACCGAGGTCCGCCGGGCTCATGAGCCAGTGGTAGTTGAGGAAGCCGTCGTGTTCGACCTCGATCTGGTTCGCCTTTCGGGCGTACCGCAGCTCGTCGTGGATGAACACGTGACGCGGCGTGAGCTCGCCTGATGGATCGGGCCACACGACATCGACGCGCAACCTATCCACCACGGGTTCCTCCCGCCAGATTCCAGAGTGAGGCCTACAAGCTATCGAGCGCACCGGAGGCGCGAGGGAGAACGCATCGTGAACGCGGGCTCGGCCAGCAGGCCCATTCAGGGTCGCCGTTCCTTTACCGCGGAAACGATCGCCTCCGCGACGTCGGCAGCACGCTGATGCTCCCAGAAGCGAAGGACCAGCCATCCCTCCTCACGCAGGCGTTCGGAGGTATCGAGATCCCGCTGGCGATTGTTCTCGACCTTGTCGGCCCAGTAACTCGAGTTCGTCTTGGCGATGGTGTGATGGTCCGGGCACCCGTGCCAGAAGCACCCGTCGATGAACACCGCGACCCTGGCTCGCGAGAAGACCAGATCAGCACGACGGTTCAACGCGGCGATAGGCCGAGCATCCACCCGGTACCGGAGACCTTGGGCGTAGATGATCCGCCGCACGGCCATCTCCGGGCCCGTGTCGCGCCCACGATTGCTCCTCATAGATCGGCGCGTCGCCTCCGAGGAAGCCCACGACGGCGAATCGGACACTTCTGCGACCTCCCTCGACCCCAACCTGCCGCCGGAAGCCCGGGGGAGGGGCCCTGGGGGACCTGGTCTCACGAGCCACTTTCGTCACGGCACGGCGTTGCTGCCGAGACTGTCCGTGCCGGAACGTACGCTACGTGCCATGACGAGTCCGACCGTGATCGACCTCTTCTCAGGCTGCGGGGGCATGACGGTCGGGTTCCACGAAGAGGGCTTCGAGCCGGTGCTCGCCGTGGAGTGGGACCGACAGGCCGCCGCGACGTACGCCGCCAATTGGGGCGAGGACCACGTCATCGCCGGCGACATCGCTGCAGTCGAGAAGCGTCAGATCCCACTCGCCGACCTCATGATCGGCGGCCCTCCATGCCAAGGATTCTCGAACCTGGGTTTGAAGAAGTTGGACGACCCGCGAAACCAGCTGTGGCGCGAGTACATGCGGTTTATTCGTACGGCGAGGCCTCAAGTGTTCGTTATCGAGAACGTAGACCGATTCTCGAAGTCGCCAGAGTTCCAGATGCTCGTCGACGAGGTAGATAACGGCGTTCTAAAGAATTATGAGATTTCGTACGGCGTCCTGAACGCCGCTGATTACGGCGTATCGCAACGGCGGCGTCGGACCATCGTCATCGGCTCCAGGGTTGGCAAGATCGAACTGCCAAGCCCGACGCATGCTCGCCTTCCAGAGGCCGGTTCGGGCCTCGCTCCATGGAGAACTGTTCGCGATGTCATCGAAGGGCTCCCAGCTCGCCCCGATTCGACCGAGCTGCCGGAGTCGACGACGCAATTTTTCGGCGAGCCCATGCCCGGTGTCTTCAAGGGACTCGACATCCACTTCCGTCGGAACCCGAACCAGCTGTCCCTCGATCGGTACTCGTTCGTCCCCCCCGGTGGTGGTCGCTTCGATGTTCCCGTCGAACTCCTCCCCCGCTGTTGGCGCGAGAAGCCCACTGGGACGACTGACGTGATGGGGCGGATGCGTTGGGACGCTCCATCGCTGACGATCCGCACTGAGTTCTTCAAGCCGGAGAAAGGCGCCTATCTTCATCCTCAGTGGGTTCCAGGCCGCCAACGCCGCGGAGACGACTCCAAGTACGTCAAGGGCGACCCGAAGAAGTCGATCGATCGGGTGATCACCCACTACGAGGCATCGCTGATCCAGGACTTCCCGACGGACTACCTCTGGGTGGGAACAAAGACCGCGATCGCGAAGCAGATCGGAAATGCGGTCCCGTCCGGCCTCGCGCGTGCGATTGCGAAGCAGGTGCGTCCCTTTATCGCCTGATCAGCCCAAGCCCACCCTGCGGGGCTGACAGACTGCCCGGGTGCTTCAGGACGCGCTGCCGCTCGACGACGAACCCACGACGGCCGACCAGGACTCGCGAGCGCGAGCCATCCGCCGGCGCCGCAACACCTTCCGGACGCACCCAGTGCCGACGGACCCGATGGGAAAGGTTCCGCGGGCCTGGTCGCTCCGCCAGGGACTCCAACAGTCGGTTGCGCCCGAGCTCGCCGAGATCGTCGCTTGGTTCGAACAGGAGCCGGACGCGCGCGAGCGGTTTCGTTGGGCGCTCCGCGATTCACTGGACGAACTGCTCGACGGACAACGAACAGGACGTTGGGCATATCAGCACCTCTCGAAAACGGAGAAGACCTACCTCGGGACCGCGGTCGAGGTGAACCTGACGAAGGAGTTCGAGTTCGCGAACGGCGATGATCTCGACTGGCGCATCGCGGCCCGAGACGTTGACTGCAAGTTCTCGAAGGACATGGGTGGTTGGGAGATCCCCATGGAGATGTACCTCTGTGATGATCACGAAGACCGTCAGGGCAAGGCGGACCATCCGGCTCTTGTGACGTGGATGAACGACGATACGAGCCGTTGGGCCGCTGGCCTCGTCACGATCACCGATGAACGTCTGCGGTGGCGGACCGATAAAACAACGGGCGAGGTGCGGCGCGCCTATAACCGGGACAACAAGCGCCGCCTGGCCGATTCAGCCTCAACCGACATTTACTGGCTCTGGGGCGGACTTCAGCAAGACCTCCCGCGAAACCTGCTGCTACACATGGAGCCCGCAGTCCGGGACCGGATCTTCTCGTTCCCTCGGTCGGGCCAAGCGCGGGTCAACCAGTTGTTCCGCGAGGTCCGGGAGTCGATCGTCAGTAGGCAGATGGTACTGACTGTGGCGCAGCAAGACGACGCCCCGAAGCGCGCACGAGACGCGCGCTTGAAGCTCCAGAATGAGGGCCTGTTGGTCCTTGGGCACCAGGAGACACACCCTCGCGTTGCCGCCGCTCTGGGACTTCCGGTGCCCGTCAAGGGCGAGTGGATCTCTGTGCGCGTGGTGCCTGTCGAGCCAACAGACAGCCGCCCATTCTTCAGCGTGGCTGAGCAGCGCTGGGCTCGATCGCACCGCGACGAGCCGGTGACTCCAGCTCCCAAGCTCGACATTGTCTGGACCTGAAACGGGACGTGAGTCGCTAACTCTGGCGCGAAGCGATGTTTCTCAGCGGGCGCGCCGCGACCGCCCGGCAGCGGCGTGCGCCTAGCCTTGGCACGTGGGCGACCTGCGGATCATCGACCTATTCGCAGGGTGTGGAGGCCTGAGCGTGGGCTTCCACGAGACCGGGAAGTACGAAGCAATTGCGGCGGTCGAATCCGATCTGCAGGCAGCTGCGACGTATGCCCTGAACTTCGGCGACCGCATCCACGTAGGAGACATTGCCGACTGGGCCAACAGCTCGATGCCGCGTGCGGACGTCGTGATCGGCGGACCTCCGTGCCAGGGCTTCTCAGCGCTGGGCAGGCGCGATCCGGCCGATCCGCGGAACAGGCTCTGGCGCCACTACGCCGCCGTCCTCGAGCGAGTGCGACCAGCGTTCTTCGTTCTGGAGAACGTTCCGCAGTTCCTAAGCTCCGCCGAATACCGGCACTTCCAGAAGCTGCTCGCCGTCGGCGGCACACTCGATACCTTCGCCGTCGAAGCGTTCGTCTTGAACGCTGCCGACTACGGAGCGCCGCAGGCCAGAAAACGCGCGGTGGTGATCGGCCGCAGGCGCCAGCTGGCACCGATCGGCCCACCCCCACGTACCGGGCGAACCGCCCTCGCAGAGGCGTTCCCGACGTGGCTCGAATCACGTGTGGACGCTGTCGACCTGCCTGAGAGTGTCATCTCTTTCCGCGGACAGGACGTCCCTGGGCCGTTCAAGCTGCGAGACCTCCACTTCACCCGAACTCCGAACGAAGTATCGCGGGCGAGGTACCTGTCGATCCCGGCGGGCGGCAGTCGCCTCGACCTTCCAGATCATCTCCAGACTCCGGGCTGGCGGCGACATCGCACCGGCGCCGGCGACGTGATGGGGCGCCTGTCGTGGGACAAGCCCTCCGTGACCATTCGTACCGAGTTCTTCAAGCCCGAGAAGGGTCGGTTCCTCCACCCCTCCGAGCATCGGGCGATCACCCATGCCGAGGCTGCCCTCATCCAGGGGTTCCCGGAGTCGTTCCAGTGGTGCGGAAGTAAGGCTTCGATCGCGCGACAGATCGGCAACGCCGTCCCTGTGCCACTCGCCCAGGCGATCGCCGAGCATCTCGCGAAATTCATCGCCGTCTGACGGGCCCCGTCAAGCGGCACCGGGATACGTTTACCAAAGCCACGGTATCTGTCAGTGGCATCTCCTAGATTCGCTGCGTCGGTAGGCGGGAGTTCGACCGGCTCGGATGTCGTCTGGCAGGGGGTTGCGGTGCAGGGTTGGGAGCGCGGGGCTGACGGTCTTGCTAAGGTTGTATGGGAGCAGACCGACGTCTGCCTCAAGGTCTACGCCGAGGACCCGAGCCGCGTGCTGCAGGACGCGAACAACGAACGACGGATCTCGGAGGGCGGGTACGCAACCCGACAGCTTGAGGAACTCCTTCAGAACGCGGTCGACGCCGCGCGCAAGGCCGGCGAGCGGGTCGAGGTCCTTCTCACGAAGGACACCCTGTACGTCGCCAACGACGGTGAACCGTTCGACGAGCGCGGGCTTCGGTCGGTGATGGCGTCCGACATCTCGTCCAAGGACGACGACAAGATCGGGAAGTTCGGCATCGGTTTCAAGTCGGTCCTGGCGGTCTCGACCAGTCCCCGCGTTTTCAGCCGCACTGTCTCGTTCGGCTTCGACAAGGCCTGGGCCACCGAGACTCTGAAAGACGAGGGATACGAGTTCGCCCAGTATCCGACGATGCGCTTGGCTCGTTCACTCGACCCGATCGCGGAGGGCTCGGCGCGAGACCATAACCTCCGCGAACTCATGGAGTGGGCCAGCACTGTGGTCGTCGTGCCTCTCGCGGTCTCCTACGAGACGATCTCGCGCCGTCTTTACGACTTCCCGGCGGAGTTCATCCTCTTCTCCCCGCACATCAAGCGCGCGCGGCTCAGGAACCTCGCCGAGTCGGACCCTGCTGCGAAGCAGGGAACCTCAGGTCGCCCATCCGATCGATCGATCAGTCAAGAAGCGGTCACGGATGGCTCTGTGATCCTCAAGTCTGGCGGAGTATCGGCCCGTTGGGTCGTGAAGCGCGCGATGCATGTACCCAGCAGCTCGGCGCGCCGAGAGGGCGGTCATGTTGCGTCCCGTCAGCAGGTGGAAGTCCAGTACGCCCTACCGATCCCGCCCGGTTCCAGCCGCCTGGGCCGTTTCTGGGCCTACTTCCCCACCAACTTCGAGACCACGCTCACCGGGCTCATCAACGCTCCGTGGAAGCTGAGTGACGATCGTACCGGCCTCCTCGAGGGCGGGTTCAACATCGAGCTGCTCGAGAAGCTTCCGCGGCTCGTCGGCCAAGCGCTGCAGATCCTCAGCGGCACGAGCGATGCCGTCTCCGCCCTGGACGCGATGCCCGCGCGAGGACTCGAATCCCGGAACTGGGTCGATCGGGAGATCAACGATCCGATCTTTAGGGAGCTTCGACGGGTGCCCTCCCTGCCCGACGGCACCAATACCCTCCGCCGACCTGCCGACGTCAAGTGGATCGGCGACGCACCGAACGAGTGGCTCGAACACTGGGCGCGGATCAAGGATGCGCCTCTCGAGAAGTGGTTGCACCCCAACGCCTACTCGAGTCCTGAGCGTCGCAACAAGATTGTGCGATTGATGCAGCACGAGCGCGGCTCGTCGGATGCCCCGACTCAGTCGGGCATCGACGAGTGGCTGGAGTCGCTCGTCGCCCCCGGGACCGTGGAGGCGTCTGCGGAAGCGATCCTTCTCGCAGCCAGAGTTGCGATGGACGCTGCAGCGTCGTCCGAGGTGAAGGTTCGCAGCGCCGCCGCCGGCGTGCGTAGCACGAAGATCATCCGCTTGGAGAACGGCGAATTCCGCGCGCCCGCAAAGGGCCGAGTCTTCGTGCGTGTTCCTGGTGACACGACCTCCGACGTCGATTTCGTCGACCCGGCACTCGCCGCGCTGCCTGCGGTGCGCGAAGCCTTGAGTCAGCTCGGCATCGTCGTGATGGACCGGAGCGGAGAGCTCCGCCGTTTGCTCGCCGAGGCCAAGACGTCCGCAGCACTGAAGTCGCCAGCCAGCGTCTGGCCTGCAATCTGGACCGTCCTTCGCGACATTCCACGCGACACCGCGCTCCAGATCCTGCGTGAGGACCTCGGGCAGGACCTCGTAAGTCACGTACGCGTCCGGACTGCGGCTGGCACCTGGCTGCCGATACCGCAGGCTTTCCTGCCAGGCAGGATCATCCCGGCAGACGGGAGCCGGGACCGCGACCGTCTGATCGACCCGGGCTTCCATTCGCCCGATGAGGATCTGCTGCACGAGCTGGACGCTGTCGACGCCCCCGTGTGGCGGATGCATTCGCCGACCGAGCCGTGGTTCGCGGTGTACGAGGACGGCATGCGCGATGCCTTCGTGGCCAAGCAGCCCAAGGGCGGTAGCCGGCCGGACCCGGCGAAGATTGAAGTCTCCGCTGGGACGAAGGGCTCCCCTCCCCCGTGGCCGCTTGCCCCCCTTCGGACGCTGAGCCCAGAAGGCATCGCAGCCGCAACGGAGCATCTGATGTCGCGGCCTGTGAGCGCGAATTGGCGGGTTCAGCACGCGTCGAACGCGAGCTATGGCAGCTTCCAGGTCATCCCTCCCGAGGTGTGGTTCCTACGGAAGCACGGCCTGTTGCGCACTGAATTCGGCGTCCGACGCCCTACATCCACGCTGCTGGCTGGTGATGCCATCGATCCGTCGATCCTGCCCGCGGTCGACGTCTCGGATTCGTGGGCCACCGCGCTGGGGATCGAAAGCGACCCCGAGAGACTCACCGCCGCGGAGTGGCGCGACCTGAAGGCCGTGGCAGACACCTGGCGCGGGCCTGGAGACGACGAGCGCCGGACGACGTTCTATGCCTGGCTCCCGGGTCGCATCGAGTGCGATTCCCTCGTCGTGCGAGTCGGCCGCCAGTTGCAGGCTGTGGAGACGAAGAACGTCGGCGTCACATCCGAACCCGCTGTGCACGAATCGATGGTGGAAGCGCAGATCCCCGTCCTGTTCGTCGACGACGCGGACGACGCCGACCGGTTCATCGAGACGTGGGGCATGCCTCGGGGCAAGGACCTCCTCCAAGAGGAGATCGTGGCCGAAACATCGGGAGAAGCCGTCTTCTTGACCGATATGTACCCGCCGTTGAAGCTGCGCCTCGATCCGGCCGATCAAGACCTGCGACTCCAACCGGCATCCAGGCTGGTCAAGATGATCGCGACTCCTCGGGGTCAGGTAGCGTCGCCGATCCAAGCGCGCCGCGACGGGGATGTGATCCTCGTGACTGCCACCAAGCCGACCGAGCAGATCGAACAGGTTTCGCGCGTACTCGGCCTCGGTATGGATGCCGCAGCGATCGCCAAGGTTCTGCAGCAGATGGAACGGACGGCCACCAACAAGCTGCGGGCCGAGCTCAAGAAGGCCAAGTCGGATGACGAGCGGCTGGTCGTCGCCGTCGGCGTCGACGCGCTCCGCAGGTGCGTACCGGCTCAGGCGCTCGAAGTTCTCGATGGAGCAACAGGTGGCGCGAGCCCTACGGACGTCGCTTCCCTCGCACGCTCTGTGCATGGCGTCGCCATCCTCAAGCAGCTCCGTCCCGCCCTCGAAGAACGCGGCCTCGAGCCGCCACGCGAGTGGACGGGACGGCACCGGACCCGCCAATGGGTCCACGACCACGGGTTTCCCTCCGACTGGGCAGGGTTCCCCGGGAGCACTCGCGCTGCGGTGGAGGTGATCGACGGGCCCGCGATCCTCAGCCCCCTGCACGACTATCAGGACTTCGTCACCGATCGCATCAAGAGCATGCTCCGAGGCGTGGGCAACGAGCGCGGGATGGTCTCTCTGCCCACCGGCGCCGGGAAGACCCGCGTCACCGTGCAGGCGCTCGTGAATGCCGTTCGTGAGGGTGACGTGCCTGCGAGCGTCCCTCAGATCTGGATCGCCCAGACCGACGAGCTCTGCGAGCAGGCTGCTGAGACCTGGACCTACGTGTGGAGAGCGATCGGGCCGCAGGTCCCGATGCGTCTCGGCCGCCTGTGGGCGAACAACGAAGTGCCCGAGGAACCCGGGACGTTCCAACTCGTCATCGCCACGGTCGACAAACTCAATTCGCTGGTGTCGCGATCCAACGGCGAGTACGACTGGCTGCGGCAACCTTCGGTGATCGTCATCGACGAGGCTCACACGTCGATCGCCTCGTCCTACACGCGCGTGTTGGACTGGCTCGGGCGTGGCGCGCGACCGCGCAAGGGAGAGGTTCGCAAGCCTCTGATTGGTCTAACGGCAACGCCGTTCCGCGGTACCTCGGTCGACGAGACCGAGCGGTTGGCGGGCAGGTACCTCGGGAACCGGCTGGACCGCGGCGCCTTCGTCAAGGAGGACCCCTACGAGGAGCTCCAGGATATGGGCGTGCTCGCTCAGGTCAAACACCGGATCCTCGATGGCAGCGACGCCGAGCTGACCGCATCCGACATCGCCGAGATCGAGAAGATGAAGCGATTGCCTCCGGCTGTGACCGAGCGCCTCGGCGCAAACCTGACGCGGACGTTGAAGGTCGTCGATTCCATCGCCGCGCTCCCCGACGACTGGACGGTACTGGCGTTTGCGCCGTCTGTGGAGAACGCCCGAGTGCTCGCGGCGTTGCTCTCGCATCAAGGGATCCCGGCCGTTTCAGTCTCTGCGGACACCGAGACGGCGGCACGACGCCACTACGTGGAGGAGTTCAAGGCAGGGCGCATCAGGGTCCTGACGAACTTCAACGTTCTGACGCAGGGCTTCGACGCACCCAAGGTCCAAGCCGTCTACGTCGCGCGGCCGACCTTCAGCCCGAACGTCTACCAGCAGATGATCGGTCGCGGGCTTCGCGGTCCCAAGAACGGTGGTTCGGAGGAAGTGCTGATCGTGAACGTCCAGGACAACTTCCAGCAGTACGGCGATCTGCTCGCCTTCCGGGAGTTCGAGTACCTCTGGACCAAGCGATGACCGAGGTCTCGCTGGACGACAGCCAGCGCGCGACCGTCCAGATCGACCCAGAAGAACGCCAGATCGTGATAGCCGGCCCCGGCTCGGGCAAAACCGAGGTGGTGTCCGCACTTATCGAGCACCTCACGGAAGAGGAGGGCGTCGATCATCTAGACGGACTCCTCGTAATCAGTTTCTCGAATGCCGCAGTCCATGCCGCGGAGGGCAGGCTGAGAGACCACGGCGCCGCACCGGTGTCAGTCCAGACATTGGATTCGCTGGCTTCCGCGTTGCTGAGAGATCTCGCCACGGAAGACCACACAGACTTGGACTTCGACGGCAGAGTCGTAGAAGCCACGCGTCTCTTGGAGATCGACGGATGGGACCGGATCGGCGACCTTCAGCATCTCATCGTCGACGAGGTCCAGGACGTTGTCGGGGTTCGCGCAGACTTCCTGCTGGCGATCATCGCGGCCATCCCGGCCGATGCAGGATTCAGCCTCCTGGGGGATCCGGCTCAAGGGATCTACGACTTCCAACTTGGGCCGCCCGGCAGTGACCGCGCGCCTGCTTCGACGACCACCTCGGCGCAGCTCCTGGAATCGGTAACTGAGGCCCATGCCCCGGCGCTGCGCCAACTGACGGGTCAGTATCGCGCCGCAAGTCGCGATGCTCGGACCGCCATGCGATTGCGCGACGCAGCCCTTCCCGACGGGGAGGCAACTGAGATGGAGGACTTCTTCGCCGACCTCGTTCACCTCGGCCGCATCGAGGAAGCCGTAGATCTCCTTCGAGGCTGGTCAGGGACAACGGCGCTGCTCACGTCGACAAACGGCCAGGCACTGGCGACGGCCGGCGTCCTTCGACGCCTCGGCATGGTTGTGGAGATCCGACGAAGCGCCCATCACCAGGTCGCTGCCGGGTGGATCGCGGCGACGTTGGGCGACTCGACGACCGACAGCGTCGGCAAAGCGGGCTTCGAAAAGCTGATCTCCGAGAGGCATCCAGACATCGATGCGGCCGACGCCTGGCGTGCCCTCAGAAGCCTCACCGGCGCTCGCGGCACCGAGATCACGGTCAGCTCTATCGCCAACCGCCTGCGAGCCGGCCGCAGCCTCCTTCCCGACCTGACGCAGCGGCCCTCGGTGGACGTCGTGGTGTCGACCGTTCACCGGTCCAAGGGCCTCGAGTTCGACAACGTTGTCGTGCTCGACTTCCCTTCGCGGGGTCGCATCGCGGCTGACAGCGACGTGGACGGGGCCCGCCGCACCCAGTTCGTCGCGCTCAGCCGAGCGCGGAGCTACCTTGTCCGTGCGGATGGCCCCGATGATCGAGACCTCCGGCTGGCCACGAATCCTGCAACTCAGCGAGCTCGGTGGATCGTGGGCGGACATAAGACCTGGATGACGTTCGGCATCGAGATCGGCGTCGGCGACATCGAGCCGGTCTTCGACGATCCCGCGCCCAGCCAGGCGCACATAGAGGCGGAAGTCGTGGCGGGCGCTGACTTGGATCTGCGGATCGATGTTGAGGCGTCGACCTTGGAGTTCCCGGTCTACGCGGTCATCCACAACGGGATGACGATCGCTCGCACATCTCGGACTTTCGGCGAGGATCTGGCCAGCCGCATCGGGACCCTCGAACGACGGCGAGGCACGTGGCCGGCCCTCTACGGCGCTGAGGTCGAGGCCATCGCCACCTCTGCATCAGATTCTCGGTCGGATTCGTCGTGGCGTCACGGCCTCTATCTCGCACCGATTGTCACCGGACTTCTCACCCTCGACTGGAACGGATCAACCGAATGAGCAAGCTCGACCCTTGGTACGAAGCCCGTGCTCGGATGGTCGACGCGGTCGTTGCCGACCTCTACGGCACGGAGGCGGACGATCGCCTGGACGAGGAGCCTCTGGAGCGATTCATTGTTGGAATCCTCCACCCCCGCACCGCCGACGGAGCGGCCGCGCCGGTCGAGGTTGCCGACGAGGACCCTGACAGCGAAGGCGGCACCGCCCCGGACGCAGACTTCGACCCAGGCGTGTCGTTCGCACACCTGCGTTACCCGTCGACGATGGGTTTGACTTTCGGCCTGACCGCGGACGCCACCGGCTTCGAGGTCGAGGTCGTCGCCGATCGGTACGAACCGCTGGAGCAGCCGGCGGAAGGCGCGACCGAGACCACCGGGGTGGCAACTCGCGCATACGGCAAGCGGGTCACCGACTGGCGACGCGTTGCAGTCGGGCCAGTCATCGAGGCTTTCGAGCTGGGCCCGGGATCCGACACCAGGCAGGTCGCCGACGGCCTCGCATTGCGCATGGTGCAGCGCCCCGCAACGGACGGAGTCGTGAACGTAACTGTGGTGCTCGTCAACACCCACAGCAAGCCGGAGAAGGGTCGGTCCGATGGCCTGTGCTGGTTCCGTCCCGCGCTTCGGGTGCGGGTCGTGGATGGGTCCCTAGCTGACCGGAGGCCCGACCGCGAGCTCGCTCACATGGACTCCGACGAGCGCAGCGGCGAGCTGCTCTACCGCAAGCAGCGGCACCTCGCGGTCGGGCACGGCGTTGCTGTCACCTGGGACGAGGGCGACGTCGTTTCGAAGGTAGCCACGACGTTCTTCCCCTCACACGATCTGCAGCTAGCTCAGGCTGATCGCGATGACGTCCGTGGGCTCGGAATGCCGAACCTCGCGTCGGCGGACGCCAGCGCCGCGCTTGAACGCCTCGTTGCGCAGTACGAGTCGTGGATCGACGAGGAGGCCGAGAAGCTGCCTTCGTTGACGACGGCGCACGCCGATACCGCTCGCGGTCATTTGTCCGACGCCAGGGTGGCGGCCGCGCGCATGCAGCGCGGTATCGAGCTACTCCGCCGTGACGCGCACGCAGCCGAGGCATTCCGGGTCATGAACCTTGTGATGCAGCAGCAGCGCGCGCGGCAGGAAATGGTGCGGCGAGGTCTGACCGTTCCTCCGAGCGACGTCGTCGGCGCATGGCGGCCGTTCCAGATCGCGTTCATCCTCCAAAACCTCGAGGGAATCGCGGACCCGCATTCCTCGGATCGCGATCTCGCCGACCTGCTGTGGTTCCCGACCGGCGGTGGCAAGACCGAGGCGTACCTTGGCCTGATCGCGTTCACGCTAGTCCACCGACGGCTTCGCGGCGCAGGCGCGGACCGAAATGGCGCAGGGGTGGGCGTTCTGATGCGGTACACGCTCCGGCTCCTGACTCTGCAGCAGTTCGAACGCGCCTCCGGCCTCATTTGCGCGCTGGAACACTGGCGGACCGGCGAGGCAGGACACGTCGATTGGGAGCCGTTCTCCATCGGTCTGTGGGTCGGCCAGGGCGCGACACCCAACAAGACCGAAGACGCTGCGAAGGCGATCAGAAAGCGTCAAGGCGGCGAGGACCCCGGTGATCTCGGCGACCCGATTCAGTTGCTGCGGTGCCCGTGGTGCGGTTCCAGGCTCGGACCCGAGCACTACGAGGCGGATACGCGTCGAGACCGGGTAACTGTCCGTTGCCCGAATGGGACCTGCCGGTTCGCATCCGGTGACGGGTTGCCGGTGCACCTCGTCGATTCGCAGGTGTACGCGGTACGTCCCTCCTTGGTGATCGGGACGGTCGACAAGTTCGCGATGCTCGCTTGGCGCGAGCGAAGCGGCGCACTGTTCGGCTCGAGGCACGATGCGCCGCCGGACCTCATCGTTCAGGACGAGCTGCACCTGATCAGCGGCCCGCTCGGGACGCTCGTGGGACTGTACGAGACTGCGATCGACGAACTCGCCACAGATCCTCAGACACGCGCGCGCCCGAAGTTGGTTGCTTCGACTGCGACCATCCGGCGTGCCGCGGACCAGGTGAAGGCGGTCTTCGATCGTGATGCACACCAGTTCCCGCCCCCCGGAGTGGACGCCGACGACTCCTTCTTCGCAGTCGACGCGGCACCGGATGTGAAAGGCACGAGGCAGTACGTCGGGCTCATGGCGCCAAGCGCGAGTCACGCCACGCTCCTGATCCGCACATACGCAGCCGCTCTCCAGGCCGCCAAGGATCTCGATGCGTCCGATGACGTCCGCGACGCCTACTGGACGATCTTGGGCTACTTCAACAGTCTGCGAGTGCTCGGCGCCGCGTACATCCAATCGATCGACGACGTTCGGGACAGGGTCAAGGTCGTTGCCCGCCGTGGAGGAACGGACCTGCGGGAGACGCGCGATCCACGCGAGCTGACGTCCCGAAAGAAGTCCAGCGAGATCCCTCAGGAACTGGACGCCTTGCAGACAGCTTTCCCCGATCCCAACGCCCCGGACATCGTCCTTGCGACCAACATGATCTCGGTCGGTGTCGACGTCGATCGTCTCGGCCTGATGGCGGTGATGGGTCAGCCACAGACAACCTCGGAGTACATCCAGGCCACGAGTCGTGTCGGGCGCAGTCGCCCGGGTCTGGTGTTCACGCTGTACAACGCGTCGCGCTCGCGAGATCTGTCTCACTACGAGTCGTTCACGTCATACCACCGCGCGCTCTACCGCCAAGTCGAGGCGACCGGTGCGACGCCGTTCGCTCCGAGGGCGCTCGATCGTGGACTTCATGGTCTTCTCGTCATCCTCGCCAGGCACCTGGTGTCGGGTGCGGCCGGAGACAAGGCAGTAGACGTGCCTGTCGACAGCGACGCTCTGGGCGACATGGCACAGGTGATCATCACCCGCGCCCAGCGGGTGGACCCTGCCTCCACGGCGGACGTTGAAGAGGCCCTCGACTGCCTGATCGAGCACTGGCAGGTGGCCGTGGAGGAGTCCGACGTACTGCAATATCCGCGCTGGGCTCAACAGGGATCAGAGGTCAAGGGACTGATGATCCCAGCAGGCAGTTCGGGAATGGACACGTCGACTGGTGAGCCCCTGGCCGAGATCTTCCCCCCGGCCGAGCCGCCGTGGCCGACGTTGATGTCCCTCCGGAACGTGGACCGGGAGAGCACCCTCAAGATCGTTTCCAACCGACAGACGAAGGCGGTGCGCGATGGCGACCACTGATCGCCCGAAGGCACGACAGAGCCAGCTCGTCACCACCTATGGCGTCGGGTCGCTGTACCCGGCCGGCGATGAGAGCTTCATGGTGTGCGGCACTGATGACTGGGACGAGAAGTGGTCTCCGTCAGTCGAAGAGCCGCGCCTCGCACGCTCTCTGGGGGTCCACTCGTTCAAGGCCCCTTCCAGCGGCAAACGAAGCGGCGATGTCCCGGTCGTGCGCTTCCCGCTCTTCCACTACTGCCCGGAATGCCGGCGCCTGGACCGCTTCTGGGCCTTCGACGCCAGGAAGATGGAGTGTCCAGACTGCAGCCGCGATCTAACCCCTTCACGCTTCGTGGCGTGCTGCGAAAACGGGCACATCGAGGACTTCCCCTACTTCCAGTGGGTCCACCGCGGCGCCGACACCTCCGGTAGCGACCACACGATGCGCCTTGAGTCCCGTGGAGCCTCGTCTTCGCTTGCAGACATCGTCGTCCGGTGCTCGTGCGGTGTTCCGGCCCACGACCTCGACGGGTCCTTCAACCGAAACGCCCTCACCGAGATCAAACGATGCGGAGGCAAGCGCCCCTGGCTCCTCGGTGCCCCCGACGAGATGTGCGACAAGCCGCTGCGTGCCCTCCAGCGCGGATCGTCCAACGTCTGGTTCGGCGCCGTTCGCTCGTCCATCTCCATCCCTCCGTGGTCGAGCCCGAACGCTCAGTTTGTAACCAAGCACTGGACGGTCCTCGAGCACCTCCCCGAAGACGCGCTGCGCGCCGCACTCCCCGGGATGATCGCTGGCCGAGGCGGCCTCTCTGTGGATGGAATCATCGAAGTCGTTCGCGGACGGAAGGGGCTCCAATCCGGAACGCAGCCGACGGACAAGGACCTCCGTGAGGAGGAGTACCGGGCGTTGATCGACGGAAACGACGGCGGCGCATTGGACACATTCCAGTGCGTGCCCGTCGACGTCGACGCCCGGCTTCGCGGAATCGTCCGTCAAGTGTCAAGGGCGACGAGACTGCGCGAGGTGCGAGCGCTCCAGGGCTTCTCGCGGGTCACCCCGATGCCAACCGACACCACGAGCCCCCGTCTCGCGCCGCTGAGCGTCACGCCGCTCTACTGGCTCCCAGCGACCGAGGTCCTCGGTGAGGGGATCTTCGTCAGGCTGGACGAAGACGCTGTCGCTGGATGGGAGCGAACGAAGCTGGCCGAACGGCGCCACGGAATGCTAAGCCAGTCGCTACGGCAGCGCGCGACCGAGTCCGGCGCACCCGTCGTCGAGGCGCCCTCGGCACGCTTCGTCGCAATCCACTCCTTTGCTCACGCGCTGCTCCAAGAGCTAAGTCTGGATGCCGGGTATCCCATCGGATCACTGCGGGAACGGGTCTACGCGGAACCGGGCCAGTCCGGTCTTCTCATCTACACCGCCTCGTCTGATGCTGCGGGCAGCCTCGGAGGACTCGCGGCGCTGGCAGCGGAGAAGCGGTTGGCTGACTCCGTGATCGCGGCATTGAGCCGGGCGAGCTGGTGTTCCAACGACCCGGTCTGCTGTGAGTCCGGCCCCTCCGGCAGCGACGGACTCAACTTGGCCGCGTGCCATGCATGCCTCTTGCTTCCCGAAACCAGCTGCGAGCACCGAAACATCTACCTCGACAGGGTGTCGATCATCGGTGAAGCCGTTTGCTCGAACGATGGGCTGTTCAGCGGCTTGTACGCCTGACGCACGCTTGTCGATTGCTTGGCAGCTGCGGCGCGGTGTCGCGAGGCCACCCGCGCTTGTTCCGCCACGCACGGCAGACCCGGTCGAGTTCGAGATGACATTCCACCGGACGAAGTCGCCGCTGGGCCGTTCGATGCTCTTCGACGAGGCCCGCAACGAGGTGCCACTATTCGAACAGCGTGCAGGCGCTAGCTCCGATTCAGTCCGCCCAGAGTCCGCAAGAAGTTCGTCAACCTCCGTTCCGGACCATCACTCAGGATCAGCGTTTCCGCAGGTCAGATGGCATTTTCCGTCAGTTTCCACAAACGAACATTTGTGCGAGAACCGGCCCCGGCCTACAGGCCAGCCCGTCCGCACCACGCCGAGGTGTCAGCGCTTCACCTTCGCGCCGGCCGATGTCCCAGTGGCCTTGTTGTAGCCCGTCAGCGTCGCGGTGACGCGGACGGTGAGGGTGCGGCCGGCGTCGGCCTTGGAGAGCTTGAGCTGGCGGGCGGTGGCGCCGGGGATGGCGGTGCCGTTGCGGAGCCACTGGTAGGTGACCTTGACGCCCGTGGGGCTCCAGCGGCCGGGGCTGGCGGTGAGCTTGCGACCGACGAGCCTGGAGCCGGTGATGGTCGGGCGGGCGAGCATCTTGATGGTGCCGCGGGCCACCGCGCGGGTGGGCGCTGACGTCTCGGTGGTGGAGCCGTAACCGGCCTTCGTGGCGGTCACCCGGACCGTGAGCGTGCGGCCGGCCAGGGTGGGACCGACCACGAGCGTCGTGGCGGTGGCTCCCGGGATGGTCGCGCCGTTGGACAACCACTGGTAGGTGAGGGTCGCGTCGCTGGGAGTCCAGGTGCCGCCGGAGGCGGTGAGGGGGCGGCCGACCGTGGCGACCCCCGACACCTTCGGACGGGTGGTGTTGAGGATGGTCCGCCGCGCCACGGGCCCGGTGGCGTCGGAGGTGGCCGACCGGGTGGTGTGGCCGTGGCGGGAGCCGGTGACGACCACGCGGATGACGTCGCCGACCTCGGCCGAGGTGAGCACGTACGTCGACGACGTGGCGCCCGGGATGTCATCGCCTCCGGCGGTCCACCGATAGCCGAGTTCGTCCGGCTCGGGGCTCCAGCTGCCCGGCTGCGCCGTGAGCGTCGCACCCTCGACCGGAGAGCCGGAGATGGAGGGCCCGGACGCCAGGGCGAACGTGGCCGGCGTGACGGTGACCTGCTTGCTAGCACTGGCGTCGGCGTGGTTGCCGTCGCCGGCGTACGTCGCTGTCAGCGCACGCTCGCCCGGCTCCACGTCGGTCGGCAGTGCGAAGACGGCGGAGCGGGCGGCGGTCGACGTCGCGGTCAGTGCCGTGGACCCGACCTTCAGCCCGATCGCGCCGGGGAACGGCCCGGCGCCACCGACCGTCACCGTCACCGAGGTGGCGGTGCCGTACGTCGTCGACGCGGGCGCGGCGATCTCCACCGTCGGCGTCTGCTTGGCGATCGTCAGGGTCGACTCCCCCGACGCACCGGCGAGCACCGCGTCGTCGCCGGCGTACGACGCCACGAGCGTGTGCGTGCCTGCGGCGGTCCCGGCCGGCACGTCGATCGAGCCGACGCCCTCGACGAGCACGACGTCACCGAGCGGGGCGCCGTCGAGGCTGACGGTCGCCTTCGCGGTGGGCGGCGGGTCGGCGACCACCTCGACGGAGACCGGCACGGCGGTGCCGTACGTCGCGGAGGTCGGGACGTCGAGGGTGATCGCGGGGCTGGTCCTGGGGTTCCCGACCTTGATCCGGACGGTCGCCGGCTCCGACGTCGCGTCGCCGTCCGCGGTGGCGTACGTGAAGGTGTCGTAGCCCTCCCAGCCCGGCTCGGGGACGTAGGTCAGTGCACCCGTGTTGAGCAGCGTCAGGGTGCCGTGCACCGGCTCGGTGACCACCGTCGACCAGATCAGGTCGTCGTCGGCGTCGCTGTCGTTCGCGAGGAGCCCCGGAGCGGGGAGGTCGAGCGTCACGTCCTTCGGGGTCGCCGCCGTGTCCGGCTGCGCGACCGGCGCGTGGTTGGGCAGCTCGATCCCGGCACCGTCGAACGACGTGCCGCTGTCGTCCGCGACCTCCAGCGTCGCCGACCGGCTCGGGGCGTCCCCGAAGTCGTGCTGCACGGTCACCCCGTTGGCGCTCGCCCCGTCCGAGAACACCCAGCGGTACGTCGCGCCGGCGCCCGCCGTCGACGTCGACCCGTCGAACTCGACGACCGTGCCGGAGACCGTGTGCGCCGTCGCGTGTGCCTCGGGTGGGGTCACCGGCGCCGGTTCGGCGTACGCCATCACCGTCGTGGGCTCACCGTCCTCGGCCACGTCGTCACCGTGGACCTCGACCCGCCAGGTCCCGGGAGCCGGGTCCGTGATCACGGTCGTCGTGGTCGTCGCCGTGGAGGTGACGCTCACCCCGGGTGCGTCCGGCGGCACCAGGTCGCCGCTGGGCGAGTAGATCCTCGGGGTCACGGTGCTGCCGGGGATGGACGTCGTCACCGTGAGGTTGCGGGCGCCGTACGGCACGAAGACGTCGCCGGCCGGAGAGTCCTGGCCCGGGTATGACAGCAGGTTCTTCTTCAGGTCGTCGCCCATCGCCCCCTTGAACTCGGTGGCGTAGGCCTGCTGGCCGTACTTGTTGGGGTGCAGGGAGAAGGCGACCGGGCCGTAGTTGTTGGGCGTCGAGAAGTACGGGTTCACGACGGAGTTGAAGCCCGAGCTCTCGTTGAGCCGGTCTCCGCGGCAGAGCTCCTTGCCACCGAACGCCGTGGCGGGCGACGCGTCGACGTAGCTGATGCGGCCGCCCAGCTCCTTGTTGGCCGTGGCGATCGCCGCCTGGATGCGGTCGTTGAGCTCGGCCACCAACCAGTAGACGAACGTGCGCTCGTTCTTGCCCAGGCTCAGGACCACCGGCAGGTCCTCGAGCAAGAGGTCGCAGGTCGCCGAGCCGTTCATGTCGACCAGCTGCGGGTAGCCGCCGACGTAGATCCGCGCGTGCGGCGCCCGGGTGGCGATGTCGGTGTAGGCACGGACCAGCCGGTCCTCGAGCTGGCCGCCGGTGAGGTTGCGAGGACTGGAGAAGCGGTCCGGGTCGATGGTGCCCATCTCCACGACCTTGTTGATGGAGCGCGCCACCTGGACGGCGCACCAGACCTGGGCGATCTTCACCGCCTTCTCGATCCCGTGCAGGCACTTGCCGCCGCCGATCAGCGTTGAGATCCGTTCGTCGACGGCGGACTTGTAGTCCCACATCTGCGCGACCTCGTTGAGGATCGGGTTGTCCCCGATGATCTTCCCCGCGAGGATCTGCCCGGTGCAGTCGAAGATCACGCAGGACTGCGCGATGTCGGCGAAGCCGATGTCGTTGCCGCCGAGCGTCATCGTCACGACGTCGGTGAACTGGTTGACCTCCTGGTCCTGCGCCCGGACGTTCTCGTTGCCCTCCTTGCGGTTGTCGGACCAGATGTCGGCAGCCACGGCACCGGAGCAGGCGTGGAAGACGGCCGGCTCGAGCCCCAACGACCGGTCGTTCGCCAGGATCCGGCTGTAGGAGCCCTGAGCGGAGCGGTGGCACAGGTTGTCGTCGCCGTACTTCTCGTGGTTGGTCACCGGGCTGTAGTCCTTGGCCGTCCCCGGCTCGAACGCCGGGACGCCCTCTCCGGCCGAGAACGAGTCGCCGAGCGCGACGTAGCGGGCCGGTCCGATGCCGAGCTGGTGCTGGAAGTGCACGCTGCCGTCGGAGTAGAGCGTCCCGAGGGCGTAGTAGCGGCCGATGGCGTGCTGGCTGGCCGGGATCGTGTAGGACTCGTCGCCGTCGCTGTGCGTCGCGATGTGGTCGTTGACGACCGTCCACCCGCCGCCGCGCAGCGACTGCCGCGCGTAGAGCGTGTAGCCGGTGACGTGCAGCCCGTCCGGCGCCGCAGGCCGGGCCCAGGTGAGCTCGGCCCTGTCACCCGCCGGCGGGATGGTGACCGTGATCGGCGTGGTCCGCGGGGCGAGCGAGGAGTCCCCGACGTTCGGGTCCTCCGGGCAGGGGTCGTCGCGGGTCTCGAGCTTCGGGGCGAGGTCGACGTCTCCTCCGGTCCGTTGCACGAACGAGCTGCCCAGCACCAGCCGCAGTTGCTTCACCTCATCGTTGCCGAGGCCCGGATAGACGACGTACGACGCCGTCCAATAGCCATCGGGCGCGATCGCCGCCGTGCCCTGCACCTGGGCCGGTGACGGGGCGTAGAAGAAGTCGGCCTGCGTCTCCGGAGCGTCGGCCGCACGGTCGAGCATCTCGACCTGGAAGTTGTAGACCGGGGCCGTCGAGACGTTGTGCACGCGCACGTCGAAGGCGTACGGCGCCCACCGCGTGGCCCGGCAGTCCAGCACGATCGACGTCTCGAGTGCGCCGGCGCCGTCGACCTTCAACGGGTCTCGGGATCGGCCGACCAGCCGGACGGTCTTGTCGAGCGGGGAGACCGTGGCCGAGTACTCCGCCTCGATGTCGTAGGCACCCTCCTCGTCGCCCCGGACTATCCAGGTGACGCTCCTGCTCCCGCCGCCCGGCACGTCGCCGACCGCCTGCGTGGCCTGCTGGGGCGTGGCCGTCGGTGCCAGGCTCAGCCCGGACGGGAGCGGGAGGGACGCGACGCCGTCGGTGAACGTGAAGCCCGTCGTCAGGTTGGAGACGACCAGCTTGACCTCGAAGAACTCCTTGAGCCACGAGGCCCGCATCGGCAGCACCAGCCACTGGATGACCGGCGCCTCCTCGACGTACGTGACCTCCGGGATCCACTGGTAGTCGCCGAACGTGACGACGCCGCCACCCCCGCCGTCACCGCCGCCGCCCCCGCCACCGTCGTTGCCGCAGTTGTCGTAGCAGATGACGCCCGTCGGCGTGACGTAGACGCTGATCTCCTGCGGCGGCGGTACGTCGGCGGCCGGGACGTCCGGCACGAAGAACAGGTTGATGGTCGCTTCGTAGACGTGGTAGTTCTCCGGGTCGGCGACGTCGATGCCGGCGTCCTGGATCTCCTCGATCGTCATCTCGTGCTGGTCGAGCGTGACCGAGCCGACCTCGCCGGTCTCCAGAGTGACGGTCGCGTCGGCGCGACCGTCCGCCAGCTGGGCGGCGACGGAGGCGGGCCGGTAGCCATCGGCCCAGACGTAGGCGCTGACGGGGCCGTCGGGCAGTCCCTGGATCCGGGCGACGCCGTCGCCGCCGGAGGTGCCGGTCAGGCGCGTGCCGTCCGGCGCGACCACGGTCACCTCGGCCCCGCTGATCGGTCCGCTCGAACCGCTGACGGTGACGAAGAGTCCCTTCAGCGGCTCCGGTGCGACGACGTCGACGATCGCGGTGTCGGTGGCGCTCTCCGACCCGGCGGCGGCCCGCAGGGTCACCGTGTAGCGGCCGGGCTTGGCATACGTGTGCGTCGTCTGCGCACCCGAGCCGCTGCCGCCGTCGCCGAAGGTCCAGGCGTACGAGGTGAGCATGGCCGCCGGTCGCGAGGCGCCGCCGTCGAAGGAGACCGGCTGACCGGCCTCGACGACCTGGTCGTCCCCGGCGTTCGCGGAGACGGGCTCCGGGAGCACGGCCGTCACCCGGGTCACCTTGGCGGCGCTGAGCCGACCGTCGGTCACCGTCGTCTTGACCTGGAACGTGCCGGGCCGCCCGTAGCGGTGCTGCACCGGCCCCGCGGGCGGGTAGGGCCCGGTGGCCGGGGCGGTGCCGTCGCCGAAGTCGACCTTGTAGGTGAGTGCGTCGTCGTCGGCGTCGGACGCCGCCATCGTGACGGCCACGTCGAGCGGCGCCGCACCCGATGTGGGCGTGACCGTGCTCGTCAGGGTCGGGGCCGTGTTCGGTTTGCCGGTGGCGGTGACGGACAGCGTCTTCGACGAGTAGCCGCCGGCGCCGTTCGAGACGGAGACGAAGACCGGGTAGACGCCGGGCGCGTCGAAGGTGTGCTGATAGGTCTGCTCGCCGTACGGCGAGGCGACGTTGGACGTCTGGATCGGCGACCCGTCCGCCCAGTCGACGCGGACGAGCACCGTCTGGTCGTTGGGGTCCGACGTCGTGACCTTCAGCGTCGTCTCGACAGGGGCCTGGCCGGTCGCCGGGTCGATCGTCGCGTCGAGCGGGATCGCGGTCGGGTCGATCGCGACCTCCCGCTCCGGCAGCGTGTAGGAGTGCTGCGCGCCGAACCGGTCGTGCCAGTAGACGGTCGTGTAGAGGGTGGCCGGCCCCGCGTCGAAGCCGCCCATCGCGTGCGTGGTGCGCCACTGCCCGTTGGCGGCCGCGTTGTAGATCGTGAAGGTCCGCCCCGCCAGCCAGAGGCTGACCTGGTCGGTGGCGTCGGCGAAGGCCGCGGCGGGTTGGAAGACGAACGCCGGCCGCCCCGACAGCGTCGCGCCGGCGTCCGGCCTGGCGAGGGTCCCGGGCACCCGGTAGTCGACCTCGAACGGCACCTCGATGGTGTCGCTCAGGCCACCCGCGTCGGTGATCGTGCCGACCAGCGTGTACTCGCCGTCCGGCAGCAGCTCATCTGCGTCGTCACGCCCGGGGAAGCTCACGTAGTTGTCGTCGTACCCGTAGTCGGCGCACGAGCGCGGTCCGGCGCCGTACGCCGGCGGGATCGTGCGTACGACCGCGCCGGACGAGTCCTTCAGCTCGAAGTCCGACCAGGTCACCGGCGAGCTGTCCGTGCACTCGAACCCGACGTAGCCGTCCGGTGTCTGTCCCGGACCGGAGAGGGTCAGCACCCGCGCGCCCTGGTAGCGGACGGAGAGCCGCGGCGGGTCGTCGTCGAGCACCGTCACCTGCCGCTCGACCTG
Source organism: Nocardioides hankookensis (assembly GCF_042658885.1). NCBI lineage: Bacteria > Bacillati > Actinomycetota > Actinomycetes > Propionibacteriales > Nocardioidaceae > Nocardioides > Nocardioides hankookensis. The sequence goes on from NZ_JBHSRJ010000008.1 coordinate 377,066, forward strand.
GTAGCTGTGGCCCATCCCGAAGCGGTCCAGCCACGTGATCGAGGCCGTCAGCGTCTGCTCCCCCGCCGTGCACGCCGACACGTCCGTCGGCACGACGTACGACCCGTCCTCCGCCGGGTCGTACGACGTCCGCCACCCGCACCCCGGCAGGTAGAAGGACACCTGGTCCACGTCGACACCGGCCGTGGGTGTCACGACGAGCGACACCTCACCCGACAACGACGCACCTGGGTCGGGCGACGTCACGGCGCCGGGGACCCGGTAGTCGACGTCGAACGGCACCTCGACCGTGCTGCTCAGCCCACCGGCGTCGGTGACGGTCCCGACCAGCGTGTACTCGCCGTCGGCGAGCAGCTCGTCGGCGTCGTCACGTCCCGGGAAGCTCACGTAGTTGTCGGTCCACCACTGCCCGCACGACCGCGGTCCGGCGCCGTACGCCGGCGGGACCGTGCGGACCACCGCACCCGAGGCGTCCTTCAGCTCGAAGTCCGACCAGGTCACCGGCGAGCTGTCCGAGCACCGGAAATAGGCATACGCGTCTGCCACCGCTCCCGGACCGGTCAAGGCCAGCACCCGCGGCCCGCGGTCGTAGACCGAGACCTGCGGCGCTCCCTCGTCCAGCACCGTCACGGGCCGCTCGACCTGGTAGCTGTGCCCCACACCGAAGTGGTCGAGCCAGGTGATCGACGTCGTCAGCGTCTGCTCGCCGGACGTGCACGCGGACACGTCGACTGACACCGCGAACGACCCGTCCTCGCCCGGGTCGTACGACGTCCACCACGAGCACCCCGGCAGGTAGAACGACACCTGGTCCACGTCGGTGCCCGCTGCCGGCATCACCGACAGCGACACCTCACCCGACAGGCTCGCACCGGCCTCGGGAGCCGACACCGCACCCGGGACCCGGTAGTCGACCTCGAAGGGCACCTCGACCGTGCCGCTCAGACCGCCCGGGTCGGTGACCGTGCCGACCAGCGTGTAGTCGCCGTCAGCCAGCAGCTCACCCGCCTCGTCACGCCCCGGGAAGCTCGCATAGTTGTCCGTCCACCACTGACCGCACGTCCGCGGCCCCGCGCCGTACGCCGGACCGACCGTGCGCACCACCACGCCCGACGCATCCCGCAGCTCGAAGTCCGACCAGGTCACCGGCGAGGCGTCCGAGCACCGGAAGTAGGCATACGCGTCCGTCGGCTGGTCCGGACCCTGCAACGTCAGGACCCGCGGACCACTGTCGTGTTCCGACACCGACGGCGCGCCCTCGTCCAGCACCACCACCGGCCGCTCGACCACGTGGCTGTGCCCTACACCGAACCGGTCCAGCCAGGTGATCGACACCGTCAGCGTCTGCTCCCCCGCCGTACACCCGGACACGTCGCCCGAGACCACCCACGACCCGTCGTCCGACGGATCGTCCGCCGTCCGCCACCCGCAGCCCGGCAGGTAGAACGACACCTGGTCCACCTCGACGCCGGCCGTCGGGTCCACCACCACGGAGACGTCGCCTGACAGCGAGGCACCCGGATCGGGCGACGAGACGACACCGGCGCTGCGGACCACGACCTCGGTGTCGAGCCGGGCGGTCTCCGCCCCTCCGTCGCGGCCGACCGCCTCGGCCACCAGCGTGTAGAGCCCCGCCGGCACGACGGCGCCCGTGCTGTCGTGGCCGTCCCACTCGAACCACCGGTAGCCGCCCGGGAACGACTCGTCGCTCGTCAGCGTGGCGACCGTGGTCCCGAGCTCGTTGCGCGCCTCGACGGTCACGTTGGCCGACTCGGAGAGGTAGAGCTGGGCGCCGAACGTGTCCTCGTTGCCGTCGCCGTTGGGGGTGAAGGCGCGACTCGAGGTCGACCAGCCGACCCAGACCGCCGCGTGCGCCGGGGCCATCAGCGCGACGAACAGCGCCGCGACGACCACCAGCGGTACTCCGACCCGCCTTCCGAGCACGCCGACCTCGCCCCCGTGACGCCGGCGCCCCGCGCAACCGGCGACGACAAGATAACGACGCCAGGCGCGCTTGACCGGCGGTCAACACAATCGACCCAAACCGGACTAGGACAGGTGTGGCCCGACAGATCGGGCACTCGAACACATGTTCTAGTCTGAGTGGCGTGAGGGCGGGGGACGGATCAGGACAGCGTGGTCACACGACGCCGCGCCATGTCTGGGTCAACGTGACCGGCAGCGCGGCGTACCGGTACGCCGGGGTGCTGATCGACTGGCGGGTCGACGGTCGCGGGAGCTGGGAAGCGCTGGTGGTGTGGGTGGACGGCGGCGGCAACCTCAAGGCACACGCGCACATGGGGTGGGTCGCGGCGGCACACGTGCGACCGACGGACGACCAGGTCGACTAGGTCGACTAGGTCGATCCCCGGGTCACAGCTTGCGCTTGAGGGACAGCGCGGGCTTCTCCACGAAGCGGTAGGTCAGCGAGGACAGGGCGATGGTGACAGCGGCGACGAGGAGCACGTTGACCGCGAACCCGCGCAGCCCCAGGCCGGCGACGAGGTCGTGGTCCATCAGCCACCAGATCACCGGCAGGTGCCAGAGGTAGACGCTGTAGCTGATCAGGCCCAGGTAGGCGAACGGCTGCAGGCGCAGCACCGAGGCGAGCCAGCTCGGGCCGGACCGCGAGGGCACGGCCACGGCCGCGATGACGAGCGCGGAGGCGATGCCGGCGATCACGGCGGCGTACGACGAGGACGCGTGGTAGGCGACGTGGTAGAGCAGCACGAGGGCGGCCGCGACCAGCAGGGCGCAGACGACGGCCGAGGCGCGGAGGCGACCGGCGGCGATGCTCAGCACGACCGCGACCAGCATCCCGTAGCCGAAGAGGTCGGCCTGCGCGAGCAGGCTCCGGGACAGCACGGCGGTCCAGGTGTGGCCCCACAACCACGGGGTGGCGCCGCCGGGTGGCAGCTGCGCGACCTGGTGGGTGATCCAGGCCCGGGTGGCCAGCCCGACCGCGATCAGCACCAGCGGTGGCAGCAGGACCGCGGACCGCTTCGACACCACGCTGCCGAGCCGGTACGCGCCGTACGCCAGGACCGGCATCACGACGTAGAAGGCGATCTCCGCCGTCAGCGACCATGCCGGGGCGATGCCCGTCAGCATCGCCGAGGGGACGTACGACTGCGCCACGAACAGGTTCGCCAGGATGTCCCCCGGGTCGGTCATCCGGCCCGCGATGTCGCCGGTGCTCAGGCCGGGTCCGCCGTCCAGCCAGACGGCGCCGAGGACGAACGCGGACAGCAGGAAGATCGCGAGGTACGGCGGGTAGATCCGCAGGAACCGGCTGCCGGCGTACCGGCGGATCGATGGGAAGTCGCGGTGCCCGAGGATCGCGTCGGCGAACGGCTTGTAGAGCAGGAAGCCGGACAGCGCGAAGAACAGCGTCAGCCCGTGGGTGAGCAGCGTCGTGAGCACCCCGACCTGGCCGGCATTGGCCGAGATGCTGAGGTAGTTGGCCGTGTGGTGGACGAGGACGCTGAGGGCCGCGATCCCCCGCAGGCCCTCGATGCCCTCGAAGCGGTCCCGCACGATCGCGGTCGGCGGGTGCGCCGTCCCCTCGGTCACTGTCACTGGGCGGACTCTAGTTTCTGCTCAGTCGAGCGTGAACTCGACCTTGCGGGTGGCGACGTCGGCCACCGAGAGCCTCACCCGTACGTCGGTGCCCAGCGGGAGCGGCGCGCCGGAGACCACGCGCGCCTCGACGTCGGGGTCGTGCACGACGACGACGCCGCGGTGCGGGTCCTTCTCGTCCACGTCGACGACGACACCGGCGAAGGTCTCCCCCACGTCGTCGGCGAGGACGCCGGCCTCGACGAGGTCGAGGACGGCGCGCTCGTAGGCGTGCGCCTTCGAGGCCGACCCCTGCAGGGTCTTGGGGAGGCCGGGCAGGGCGGCGTGCACCCAGTCCGGGATCTCGGTGCCGGCGCAGAGGGCGAGGCAGACCTCGCCGGCGTACCGGTCCCCGAGGCGGCGCAGCGGCGCGGTGACGTGGGCGTACTCCTCGGCCAGCGCGGAGTGCAGCGGCTGGGCGGGGACCTCGCCGTCAAAGGCGACGTAGCCGCTGCCCCTCAACAGCCGCGCGCAGGCGTTGACCATCGCGGCGTGCGCGGGGATCGACGGGTCGAGCGAGCGGATGAAGTCGGGGTAGAGGAGCTCGGCGGGCCACTCGATGCCGAGCGCGCGGGCGGTGCGGTGCAGGCGTTGTACGTCGCGCGGGTCCGGCAGCGGCAGGGTGCGCAGCAGGCCGACCCGGGCGTACATCATCAGGTCGGCGGCCGCGAAGCCGGTGAGCAGCGAGATCTGGGCGTTCCAGCGCTCGACGGGCAGCTGCTCGCGGAACTCCAGGTGCCAGCGCTCCCCCTGCACGTCGACGTCCTGCTCGGGCAGCGGCAGCGAGACGCCGCCCCGGGACGCCTCGCGGGCGATCCGGATCTCGCCGACCTCCTTGAGCAGCACCATCGACTCGTCGGCGGTGCCGTCGTCGAGCGCGCCCTGCACCTGCTCGTAGGTGAGCTGGGCGGTCGAGCGCACCCGCGCCCGCTCCACCTGTACGTCGGTGCGCGTGCCCTCGGCGTCGAGCCGGATCGTCCACAGCAGGGCCGGGCGCACCTGGTCGGGCAGCAGCGACGCGGCGCCCTCGCTGAGCACGGGCGGGTGCAGCGGGACCTTGGTGTCCGCGCCGTACAACGTCTCCCCGCGCTTGTGCGCCTCCACGTCGACCGGGTCCCCGGCCGCCACGAACGCCGCGACGTCGGCGATCGCGTAGCGGACGACGTAGCCGCCGTCGTCGCCCCGCGAGAGGTGCATGGCCTGGTCGAGGTCGCGCGCGCCGTCGGGGTCGATCGTCACGAAGGCGACGTCGGTGCGGTCCAGCTCCGGCAGGCGCGGTGCGGCGGCTGCGGCCTCGGCGGCCGCCTCGACCTCGGGCGGGAACGTCGGGGAGACATCCAGCTCGGTCAGGATCGCCTCGATGCCTCCCCGCAGCGTGGCGGCGGCCACCCCGTCATCGACGGACCGGACCCGGACGACGCGACTGCTCGGCATACCGGCACCATAACTGCGTGCTGATCCTGTTGCCGCCCAGCGAGGGCAAGTCCGCGCCGCGTCGCGGCAAGCCGCTCGACCTCGCCGCCCTCGACTTCCCCGCGCTGACCGAGCCGCGCGAGCGGGTCCTGGACGCGCTCGTCGAGCTCTGCGAGGGCGACCCGGACGTCGCCGCGAAGACCCTCGGCATCGGCAGCACCCAGCTCGACCTCGTCACGCTCAACCGCTCGCTGCGGTCCAGCGCCACCGCGCGGGCCGACCAGGTCTACTCCGGCGTCCTGTACGACGCCCTCGACGTCTCGACGCTCTCCACGGCCGCCCGGCGGCGGGCCACGGCGCGACTGGCGGTGACCTCGAGCCTCTTCGGGCTGGTCCGGCCGAGCGACCGGATCCCGGCGTACCGCCTCTCCGGCGACGCCTCCCTCCCCGGCCTCGGACCGGTCGCCGGCGTCTGGCGCGAGCACCTCGGCCCGGTCGCGACCGCGGCGGTCGGGCGCGGGCTGCTCGTCGACCTGCGCAGCGGCATGTACGGCGCCTTCTGGCGGCCGACGCCGGAGGTGAAGGTCGCGACCGTGCGGGTGCTGCACGAGCACCAGGGCCAGCGGAAGGTCGTCAGCCACTTCAACAAGGCGACCAAGGGCCGGATCGTGCGGGCGCTGCTCGAGAGCGGCGCCGACCCCCGCACGCAGGCCAGGCTCGCTGACGCACTGCGCGACCTCGGCTGGACGGTGGAGCTCGACGGCGGACGCCTCGACGTGGTCGTCAGCGAGGTGTAGCGAGCGGGTCGTGGCCGGGCGGCAGGGCGTTGTAGAGGCGCATCGAGGGTCGGTCGTCGTACCAGTTGAGGACGGTCACGGACGCGGGCGTGAGCTCCATCCGGTAGACGGCGTCGAGCGGCGCGTCGAGCGCGTGCGCGACGAGCGTCTTGATCGGGGTCACGTGGCTGACCACGACGACCGTCCGGCCGGCGTACGCCTCGAGGACGCGCTCCAGGCCGGCGAGCACCCGCTCCTCGACGACGCGGAAGGACTCTCCCCCGCCGGGCGCCACGTCGAGCGAGCCCAGCCACGCCTTGAGGTCGTCGGGGAAGCGTTCGCCGACCTCGGCGAAGGTCATCCCGTCCCAGGTGCCGAACTCCATCTCGGCGAAGCCGGGCTCCACCTCGACCTCGCGGCCGAGCGCCTCGGCGATGATCTCGGCGGACTCCAGCGTGCGGCGCACGGGCGAGGCGATCACGGCGTCGATCCGGTCGGCGAGCAGGCCCAGCCAGTCGGCGACCGCGCGGATCTGGTCCTTGCCGTCGTCGCTGAGGCCCGGGTTGGCGCTCGCGAGGCCGCCGGAGAACCTCTTGTCGACGGTGTGCGGGGTGACGCCGTGACGCACCAGGATGACGGTGGTCGGCACGCTCGGCGGCCCCCACGCGCGCACCTTCGGCTCCGGCCGCGGCGCGCGCTTGCCGTCGAGTGCCTCGTTGACGAGCCGGTCGGCGTGCTTGTTCTGCTCCCGCGGGATCCAGGTGTACGTCGTGCCTGCGGGCGCGAGCTCTCGGGCCTCCTCGGCCAGCGCCTGCATGTCCGGGTGCTTGATCTTCCAGCGCCCGGACATCTGCTCGACGACGAGCTTGGAGTCCATCCGCACCTCGACCTCGGCGCCGGGGGCGAGCGCGGCGGCCAGCCGGAGCCCGGCGACCAGGCCGGAGTACTCCGCGACGTTGTTGCTCGCCACCCCGATCGTGCTGCCGTCCTCGCCGAGCACCTCGCCGGTCTCGGCGTCGGTGAGCACCGCGCCGTACGCCGCGGGACCGGGGTTGCCGCGCGAGCCGCCGTCGGCCTGGATCAGGACCTTCGTGGGTCGGGGCAGGGTCACAGCCCCGACTCGGAGGTGCGCACGAGGATCCGGTTGCACTCCTCGCAGCGGACGACCTCGTCCTCGGGGAGCGCCTTGATCCGGCTGAGCTCGACCGAGTCGAGGGTCAGCTGGCAGCCGGTGCACGTGCGGGCGCGCAGCGCGGCGGCGCCGACGCCGCCCTTCTGCTCGCGCAGCCGCTGGTAGAGCGCCACGAGGTCGTCCGGCAGGCCCTCGCCGGCGGGGCCGCGCCGGGCCGCCAGGTCCTGGAGCTGCTCGTCGATCGCGGCGACCTTCTCGTCGCGGGCCACGGCCAGCGCCGTCAGTCGCTCGTCGGTCTCGGCGACCATCGCCTCGTACTGGGAGAGCTCCTTCTGGGCCTCCTCGATCTTCTCCATCACCTCGAGCTCGTCGTCCTCGAGGCTGGAGATCCGGCGCTCCAGCGACTCGAGCTCGTGCTGCATCCGCTCGAGGTCCTTGGGGTTGGTGATCAGGCCCTGGTCCATCCGGTCGCGGTCGCGCTTGCGGCGCGTCTTGACCGCCTCGACGTCGAGGTCGACCTTCTTCTGCTCGGTGGTCAGGTCGTCGACGCTGATCCGGGCGTCGCGCGCCAGGTTGTCGACGTCCGTGCGCTTGGCCGTGAGCTCAGCGATCTCCGCGAGCTCGGGCAGCTTGGCCCGCTGGTGACGCAGCTGGTCGACGTGGGAGTCGAGCTCCTGGACGTCGAGGAGCTTGAGTTGGGCGGCGGGATCGGCTTTCAGCGGGGTCTCCTCAGATGCGGTGCTGCCAGGGGTCCGTGCAGATGGTGCTCACGCGGGTCTCCACCGTATCGCCCAGCGCCTCGCGCAACCGAGCCTCCACCACCGGGAGCCAGGTCCACTCGGCCGCCCAGTGCGCCACGTCGAGCAGCGCGGGTCCGCCGCGCTCCAAGAACTCCCCCGCCGGGTGGTGCCGCAAGTCGCTCGTCACGTAGACGTCCGCGTCGGTGCGCGCGACGGTGTCGAGCAGGAAGTCGCCCGCCCCACCGCACAGCGCGACCCGTCGTACGGCGCGCTCCGGGTCACCCCCGACACGTACGCCGTGCGCCGTCGGCGGCAGCGCCGCGGCCACCGTGGCGGCGAAACCGCCGAGCGTCGTCGGCTCGACGGTACCGATCCGGCCCGTTCCGGTGTCGGAGGTGCCGGGGTCGGCCAGCTCGACGAGGTCGTACGCCGGGGTCTCGTAGGGGTGCGCGGCCAGCATCGCGGCAACGACGGACTTGCGGAGGCGGCGGGGCAGCACGACCTCGACCCGCTCCTCGGCGACGGCCTCCAGCCGGCCGACGTCGCCGATGGTCGGGTTGGCGCCCGCGAGCGGCCGGAACCGGCCCGTGCCCGCGGTCGAGAAGGACGCCGTGTCGTAGTCGCCGATCCGCCCCGCGCCCGCCTCGGCGAGGACGTCGCGGAGCCGGTCGGCGTCGTCGACCGGGACGAAGACGGTCAGCTTGTCCATCGACATCGCCGGCGCCGGGAGCAACGGGCGGACGTCGGTCAGGCCGAGCGCCGCCGCCATCGCCTCGGAGACCCCGCCGATCGCCTGGTCCGCGTTGGTGTGGGCCGTCAGCAGCGCACAGCCGGCGCCGACCAGGGTCGCGAGCGTGCGGCCCTTCGGCGTCGTCGCTGCGAACCCGTGGACCGGCTTGAGGAAGAGCGGGTGGTGCACGACCAGCAGGTCCGCTCCCCACGCCGCCGCCTCCTGGGCGACCTTGAGGGTGGGGTCGACGGCAAACATCACCTTCGCCACGGGCTGCTCCGGGTCGCCGTGCACGAGACCGACGGCGTCCCAGGAGTCGGCGGTCTCCGGCGGGTACCAGCCGTGCAGCAGGTCGACGACGTCCGACAGGTGAGGCATGGGCGTCAGGCTACTGGCGCCGCCGGCCGGGGCTCGTCGTACCTGACCGCAGCGTCGTTGGGAGCGTTCCCGCACAGCACGAACGTCAGGTACGACGCCGTCCTGCGCCCGTGGCTAGGCTCGACGCATGTCCGTCGTGAAGATCAACGCCATCTCCGTCCCGGCCGACGCGCACGAGGAGCTCGAGAAGCGCTTCGCCCACCGCGCCCACACGGTCGACGGCTCCCCCGGCTTCCTCGGCTTCCAGCTGCTGCGCCCGGTCAAGGGCGAGGACCGCTACTTCGTCGTCACCCACTGGGAGGACGAGGAGTCCTTCGCGGCCTGGCGCGGCGGCGCGGCCGCGGCCCACGCCGGACAGCGGGCCAACCCGGTCGCCACCGGCGCCGAGCTGCTGGAGTTCGAGGTCGTCCTCGACGTACAGGCGCCCTGACTCCTCGGGCACTTCCCCAACTTCTGGGCCTTTGCAATGCCCCAGAAGTTCAGGGATACCCGGTGAACCGGGTATCCCTGGGAACCCTCAGTTGACCTGCCGGTCCCGGCCTTCCCAGAACGGCGCCCGCAGCTTGAACTTCTGGAGCTTGCCGGTCGCCGTGCGGGCCAGCTCGTCGCGGAACTCGACGACGGTCGGGGCCTTGTAGCCGGCGGCCTTCTCCTTGCACCAGGAGATCAGCTCGGCCTCCGTCACCGACTGCCCGTCGGCCAGCACGACGAGCGCCATGATCGTCTCGCCCCACTTCTCGCTGGGGATGCCGATGACCGCGACCTCGGCGACCGCGGGGTGGGAGAAGATCACGTCCTCGACCTCGATCGAGGAGACGTTCTCACCGCCGGTGATGATCACGTCCTTCTTGCGGTCCGAGATCGTCAGGTAGCCGTCGTCGCCGACGACCCCGCCGTCGCCGGTGTGGAACCACCCGTCGGCCAGTGCCCGCTTGCTCTCCTCGGGCTGCTCCCAGTAGCCCTCGAGGACGACGTTCGAGCGGGCCAGCACCTCGCCGCCTCCCTCTTCCGGGTCGCCCTCCGAGATCGCCAGCCGTACGCCGAGGGCGGGGGCGCCCGCTCGGGTCAGCCTGGTCGCCCGCTCCTCGGCGTCGAGGTCGTCCCACTCGGCGCGGGTGCGGTTGAAGGTCAGCAGCGGCGAGGTCTCGGTGAGGCCGTAGATCTGGATGAACTCCCAGCCCAGCTCCTCCTGCACCCGCGCGACGGTCTTCGTCGGCGGCGGCGCACCGGCCATGATGATGCGCACCCGGTCACGCCCGGGGATCTCACCCTCCCAGGTCTGCGCCGCCTCCAGCACAGCCGCCGCGACGGCCGGGGCCGCACACATCACGGTCACGCCGTGGTCGCGCACCCGGCGCAGGATCTCGGCGCCGTCGACCTTGCGCAGCACGATGTGCTTCGCGCCCAGGCCGGTCATCGCGTAGGGCATGCCCCACCCGTTGGCGTGGAACATCGGCAGCGTGTGCAGGTAGACGTCGCGGTCCGAGACCGTCGCGTGCATCGCGAACGTGACCGCGTTGACCCAGATGTTGCGGTGCGTGATCTGGACGCCCTTGGGGCGGGCGGTCGTGCCCGACGTGTAGTTGATGCAGGCCGTCGCGTTCTCGTCCGGCTCCCAGGCGCGCGGCTCGGCGTCGGCCGCGGCGTACAGGCTGTCGTCGTCACCGAGCACCAGCTTGATCTCGGCCTCGACGCCCTTGAGCGAGTCCTCGAGCTCGGGGTCGATGAGCAGCACGCGGGCGCCGGAGTGCTCGACGATGAAGCTGATCTCGTCGGGACGCAGCCGGAAGTTCACCGGCACCAGGACGCGACCCCAGCCGCTGACCCCGAAGAACGCCGTGAGCAGCCGCGCACTGTTGTGGCTCACGATCGCGACCCGGTCGCCCACCTCCAGCCCGAGCTCGTCGAGCTTGGCCGCCATCCGGCGGGCGAGCGCGCCGACCTCGGCGTACGTGAGCTCGCCGCCGCCCAACGGCGGCGCCGGTTGGTCGGGCTCGTCGACGACGCCCACCCGCTCGCCGTAGACCTGCACGGCTCGATCGATGAAGTCCGACACGCTGAACGGGACGATCATGTCGCCACTGTAACCAGCCGCCGGCGGGATGAGAGTCCTCTCATCGCGCTCTCACGGTCGCCCCACGATCGGGGAGGATGGTGCCCGCATGAAGACGGTCTGGAAGGTCCTGCTCGGGCTCGCCCTCGTCGTCCCGATGGGGGCGTACGTCGCGGGCTCGCTCGCCGCGTCCGCCTCGAGCGACCCCGAGCCGCGGCAGACGATCCAGATCCGCGAGCCCGAGCCCACCCGGTCTCCGACGTCCACCGCGACGCCGACCAGGACGCCGTCGCCGTCTCCGACACGGTCGGACGATGACGATGACGACGTCGAGGTGATCACGCCGTACGACGACCTCGAGGACGACCACGGCGGCGACCGCGACGACCGCGACGACCGGGGTGACCGGGGTGGCCGGGGTGACGATCACGGCGGCCACGGTCATGGCGGGGACGACCACAGCGGGCACGGTGGGCGTGGCGAGGACTAGCGTCTCGGTCCGCGTCCGGATCACCGCGACCGTGGCGCTGCTCCTGCTCGCCGGTCTGGTCGTGGCCGGCGCCGTGGTCTACACGATCGAGTCCCGCCGGGTGGACCAGCAGATCGCGACCCAGACCGACCAGGAGTTCGCCGAGCTCACGGCCCGTGCCCAGGAGGGCACCGCGGCAGGCGTCGGGCCGATGCTGCGGGACTTCCTGCAGAGCAAGGTGCCCGACGACAACGAGCTGCTGCTCACCTGGGAGGACGGTCGACCCACCGGGCAGTCGCCGGCGTGGAACGAGATCAGCGGCTCGGCCTGGATCCGCGACGTCGTCAACCCACTCGTCGACACCAACGGGAGCACCGAGGTCGACTCCGAGTTCGGCCGCCTCGGGGTGGATGTGCAGACCGTCCAGCAGGGCGACAGCCGCGGATCCCTGGTCGTCGTCACGTTCCTGGACCGCGCCCGCGACGGCCTGCACGAGACGATCCGCACCTACGCGATCGTCGCCGGGCTGGTCCTGCTGGTCGTCACCGCGACGGCGTTCTGGGTCTCGGGTCGACTGCTGTCGCCGCTCCGAGCGATGCGGCGCACGGCCGACGAGATCTCCGAGACCGACCTCTCCCGGCGTCTGCCGGTCACCGGCAACGACGACCTGACGGCGCTGACCCGGACCTTCAACGGCATGCTGGACCGGCTGGAGTCGGCGTTCGTCGGCCAGCGCGAGTTCCTCGACGACGCCGGCCACGAGCTCAAGACGCCGCTCACCGTGCTGCGCGGCCACCTCGAGCTGCTCGACACCGACAACCCGGACGACGTCGCCGAGACCCGGCTGCTGCTGCTCGACGAGATCGACCGGATGTCCCGCCTGGTCGGCGACCTGATCCTGCTCGCCAAGAGCGACCGGCCCGACTTCCTGCGCACCGAGCCAATGGACCTCGGCGGGCTGACCCTCGACCTGGTCGCCAAGGCGCGCGGGCTCGGCGACCGCGAGTGGGTCCTCGACGGCAGCGCCGACGCGAAGATCGTCGCCGACCAGCAGCGGCTGACCCAGGCCGTGCTCCAGCTGGCCGACAACGCGGTCAAGCACACCCGCGACGGCGACACCGTCGCGATCGGCTCGGCGGTCACCGACACGGAGGCCCGGCTGTGGGTCCGCGACACCGGTCCGGGCGTCCCGCCCGCGGACCGTGAGCTGATCTTTGAACGTTTCGGGCGCTCCGCCGTACCTCCTGGTGACGAGGGCTTCGGTCTGGGCCTCTCCATCGTCGGGGCCGTCGTGCGGGCGCACGGCGGGACCGTGGCGGTGGAGGACGCCACACCACCGGGCGCCCGGTTCGTCGTGACCCTGCCCAGGACCATGTCGAGAACCACGCTGGAGGACGAGTGGCCCGCATCCTGATCGTCGAGGACGAGGAACGCATCGCCGCGTTCGTGGCGAAGGGGCTGCGCGCCGACGGCCACCTGACCACCTGCGTGGGCAACGGCCGGCACGGGCTCGAGCACGCGCTGAGCGACGACTTCGACCTGATGGTGCTCGACATCGGGCTGCCCGGCCTCGACGGCTTCGAGGTGCTCGACCGGCTCCGCTCGCAGGGCTCCCAGCTCCCTGTCATCGTGCTCACCGCCCGCGACTCCGTCGGCGACACCGTGTCGGCGCTCGAGGGCGGCGCCGACGACTACATGCCCAAGCCGTTCCGCTTCGCCGAGCTGCTCGCCCGGATCCGGCTCCGGCTGCGCCAGCCCAGCGACGCCGGTCGCGCGCCCGGCGACGTCATGGAGTCCGGCGGCGTGCGGCTCGACGTACGCACCCGGCGCGCCGACGTCGAGGGCCGCCAGGTCGAGCTCTCGGCCCGTGAGTTCGCGCTCGCCGAGATGTTCATGGTCAACGCCGGCCAGGTGCTCTCCCGCGAGCAGCTGCTCGACCAGGTCTGGGGCATGGACTTCGACCCCGGCTCCAACGTCGTCGACGTGTACGTCGGCTACCTGCGCAAGAAGCTCGGACCCACCTCGATCGCGACGGTTCGCGGAATGGGCTACCGGTTCAACCGCTAGACCGCATACTGCTCCGGTGTCATCGACAGAACCGCGGCTCGGGCGTGGCTGGTACGCCTTCGGCGGCGTGGTGCGCCAGCTCTTCAGGGTCGTCCTGCTCCTCCAGCTGGCCTCGGTGGCCATCGCGGTCTGGGGCATCGGCACCTTCGACGCGTGGACGGCGACGACCGGCATCGCCGACGCGACCCAGCAGTACGACACGGTGAAGCGGGCCAGCGGCCGGCTCGGGCTGGCGGTGGAGCTGGTCGCCGGCCTGGCGCTCGCCGGCTGGCTCTACCGCGCGCACCGCAGCGACCGGGTCAGCTCCGAGTGGACCGAGCACTGGGCCGGCTGGACGTTCCTGGGCTGGGTCCCGCCGTTCTGCGTCTTCATGCCCTACGGCATCATCCGCGACCTCCGCCAGGGCGCACAGGGTGAGCCCGTGACCCGCTGGCCGGCCCTCGGCTGGTGGATGACGACCCTCGTCGTCGGCGCGTTCGTGAGCTGGCTGTCCGCCGCGATGTACGCCCAGGCCGACGGCCCGGGCGTCACCGTCGGCCAGCGGGCCGACTCCTACGCCTCGGGCGCCTGGATCGACCTGGTGAGCGGGCTGCTGCTGACCGTCTCGCTGCTGCTCCTGCTCCGGGTCCTCCGCACGGTGACCCGCGTCGTCACCGACTCCCCGTTCGGGGTCGCCGCCGAGGCCGTCACCCCATAAGCAACCAAAGGTTGCATTTAGGTCCCACCCGGTCTACCGTCATGTGCAACCAATAGTTGCACAACGGAAGCGGGAGACCCATGGAGTTCGCAAGCATCGAGCGTGAGATCCACGTCCAGGCCTCGCCCGAGGTGGTGTTCGAGGTGGTCAGCCGCCCGGAGCACCTCAAGGAGTGGTGGCCCGACGACATCAGCCTCGACTCGTCGGCGCCCGGCGCCTCGGGTGAGCTGATCTGGGGCGACGAGGCGAACCCGCGGGCCAACGTGGTCGCGATGACCGTCGTCGAGTCCGACCCGCCGCGGCGCTTCGCCTTCCGGTGGACCCACGCGACCGACGAGGAGGCCGAGGTCGGCAACTCGCTGCTCGTCGTCTTCGAGCTCACCCCGACCAGCTCCGGCACGTCGCTGCGGATGACCGAGACCGGCTTCCGCGAGATGGGCTGGGAGGCCGCGGTCCTCGAGGCGGCGTACGTCGACCACGTGCAGGGCTGGGACCACTTCATCCCGCGGCTGCGCACGTACGCCGACAGCCTGGTCGCGAGCTCGTGACCCCCACCGTCGGTCCGGCCATCGACGACGACCTCTGGTCGGCCGTCGGCGACCCGACCCGGCGCCGGATGCTCGACCTGCTGCTGGCCGGCGGTGCGGGCACGGCGACGTCGCTGAGCGAGCAGCTGCCGGTCACCCGGCAGGCGGTCGCCAAGCACCTCGGCGTGCTCGACCGGGTCGGGCTGGTGCACGCCACGCCGTACGGGCGGGAGAAGAGGTACCACGTGGACGACGAGCAGTTCGCGCGCGCCGTCGCGCAGCTCAGCGCGGTCGGGTCGGCCTGGGACGCCCGGCTGCAGCGCATCAAGCGGATCGCCGAGGCGATCGAGAACACCACCACGAAGGAAGAGAGGTAAGGCAATGGTCGACATCCTGCACCGCGTCGGCGTCGAGTCGAAGACGCCCGAGGAGGTCTACGAGGCGCTCACCACGGTCGACGGCTTGGCCGGCTGGTGGACCGACCAGACGACGGGCGACCCCGACGTCGGCGGCACCCTGGAGTTCCGGTTCATCCCCGGCGGCTTCGACATGGAGGTGGTCGAGCTGGAGCCCGCCAGGCGGGTGCACTGGCAGGTCGCCGACGGGCCGCCCGAGTGGGTCGGCACGCACGTCACCTTCGACCTCTCCGAGGTCGACGGCTACACGATCGTGCTGTTCAAGCACGAGGGCTGGGCCGAGCCCGGGGAGTTCATGCACCACTGCAGCACCAAGTGGGCGTCCTACCTGCTCAGCCTCAAGCAGCTGGTCGAGACCGGCGAGGGCGCTCCTGCCCCGCGCGACGTGATGATCAGCGACTGGCACTGAGCGCCGCTCGCCGGTCCCGGCGGCTCGGACGGTGACTCAGTCGTCCGAGTCGTCACCGTGGTCGTCATCGCCACCGTGGTGGTGACCGCGGTGGTCACCGTCGTCGCCGCCGCGACCGTGGCCACGGTGGTCACCGCGGCGTTCGCCGTGGTCGTCGCCGGCCTCGTGGTGGTGGCGGGCATCGTGGTGGCGACCATGATGGCGGTGGTGGCGGACACCCGGGTGGTCGTCAACGGCGTCGTGCTCAGTCCCGTCGTCGTCCGGGACCTCCGCCGAGGGCGTCGTCGTCGGCGTCGGAGCTGCACTGGCGCTGGCGCTGGACGACGGGGTGACCGGGTCGTCGGCGCCGTGGTCGGCCAGGGCAGCAGATCCCTGCCAGGTGACCAGGGCCGCCGTTGCCAGGCCGGCTCCCGCGAGCAGAGGGGTCCTCGTGAGCTTGTTCATCGTGTCTCCTCGTCATCGTGGTTGCTACGACGACGACCCTTCCGGGGCGCGGTGAGGTGACGATGAGCCCCCGATGAGGGAGCTCTCACCCGCGGGTGCTCAGCGGCGCCAGGCGACGATGCGACGCGTGGGGGCGTCGGCCTCCGGGGACTCGGTCTGCTCCCACACCCGGCGCCACTGGGCGACCTGCGGCCCGGACGGGTCCGGTACGGCGCCCGCGGCGACCCGCTTGCGGGCCTCCCACCAGGTCGACCGGTCCTCGTCGAGCAGCGCGGCCACGGCGTCCTTGATCCGCGGCGCGAAGTCGCGCACGGACTCGTCGGGACCGGCGACCAGCGGCTCGCCGAAGCGGATCGTCAGCTGCCGGCGTCCCTTCGACGGCCAGCCCTGGCCGCGCGGCATCGCGGCGAAGGTCCCCCGGTGCGCGACCGGCACGACCGGCACGCCGTACTCCTTGGCGAGGAAGGCGGCGCCCATCCGGAACTTGCCCATCCAGCCGTCCGTCGAGCGGGTGCCCTCCGGGAAGATCACCAGGCTCCACCCGTCGGCGAGCACCTCGCCGGGCGTCGCGGCCATGGTGCCGCCGCGGCGGTCGATCGGGAACGTGTTGAAGAAGAGCGACGACCCGACCGCCCGCCACCAGGTGTCGAAGAAGTAGTCGGCGGCCGCCGCCACCGCCGTACGCCGGCGCCACTCGTCGGGCAGCGACAGCAGGATCAGCGGGGTGTCGAGGTGCGAGGCGTGGTTGGCCACGAAGATCACCGGGCCCTCGACCCGGTCCAGGACGTCGAGGCCCTCGACGCGGGTCCGGCTCACCGAGCGGAAGAGCGGCTGCAGGCCCCCCTTCTGCGCCACCTCGCGCGCCGCGATCGCGGGCTTGCGGCGCGACCAGTCGCTCGGGAAGACCGTCGACCTCGCCGGCAGCACGAACTCCTCCGCCGAGCGCGGCACCTGCGAGCGCCGGCCCCAGCGCCAGCCGCGGGCTACCTGGCGGACGTCGTCGGCCGACTCCTTGAGGAAGCTCATCGAACGTGCGCCAGCAGGTGCGGCGGGTTGTGGAGGTAGGTGATCGACGGCGAGGTGCCGACCGTGCCGGACGCCATCTCCAGCGCGTCGGCCAGGGTCGAGGCCGCGCGGAAGCCGAGCCGGGAGGCGACCTTGCGGTCGGCGCCGACCCAGATGACCTCGTCGACGTGGTCCATCGCGTGCGCCGCCCAGTACCACATGTAGAACGGGTGGACGCCGTGGTAGGCGTGTGAGGTCCGGTAGAGGTGGCGGTACCAGGGGTCCTCGGCGAACTGCTGCTCGTACTTCTCCCCCACCACCGCCGGGTCGGTCGACTCCGCGAGGACCTCCTCGTAGAAGTCGACGTACGACGGGTGGTGCAGCTGGTTGAAGCCCTCGTTGAGCGGGTGGTAGAGGATCACCGCGCCGCCCTTCCGGACGACGGGCTGGCCGAGGTAGGAGTTGAAGTAGTAGCCGAGGCCCATGCAGGTGGCCAGGATCGGGTTCAGCGACGAGTTCACGTTGTAGGGACCGACGTACGGGATCCCCATCACGAGCACGTCGGACTGGCCCTGCACCTCGACGAGCTGCTGCTGGTGCACCTTCTCGAGCGTCTTGGTGTGCACCGCCTCGACCTCGCCGGCGTTGACGCCGGTGAGCCCGTAGACCGAGCGCAGGTCGTGGAACATCTTGTGCTTGAGCTTCGCCGGCGCGACCGAGAGCCCGCGGCGCATGCCGAGCATGGTGGCCTGGTCCTTGACCGACCACTCCCACTCGCGCTTCTGCAGGAAGTCGTAGGGCTTCGGGAAGATGTCGTTGTTGAGCGTCGTCTCGATCTGGAAGACCTTGACGGTGTCCTTGATGACGCGCCCCATCCGCCACGCGGAGTGGTGCATCGCCGAGTGCTTGTGGTCCATGAAGGACCGCGACTGCACCATCGTCTTGGCGTTGTGGTGGTGGCGCAGCGACTTGTACGACGCGAGCCCGATGCCGACCGACTTGTGGCCGCCGTCCATGGCGACCAGGTTCACGTTGACGTAGACGAGCAGGTCGGACTCCGCGGCCCGCTTGCTGATCTCGATGTCCTCGCCCTTGTCGGTGGTGCCGAGGTGGGAGAGGTTGTCGCGGTCCTCCGCGTCGAAGTTGTAGAGCTTGCCCTGCGGGTAGAACGAGCGGAAGACCCGCTCCCCCACGATGTGCTTGAGCTCGGCCGCCGTCATCCGGCGGTGCAGCGCGTTGGCCGCGATCAGCTCGACGTCGTCGACGCCGGCGTCGGCCGCCATCGTCAGCACGTGCTCGATGATCCGGCCCCGGATGTCGGGCGCACGCATCGACGGCAGCGGCAGCGACAGGTCGTCGAAGGCGATCGTCAGCTTCATGCCCGCGAACAGCAGCTCGGGCAGCGGGTCCATGTCCTGCGGGTGCAGCAGCGCGTCGCGGATCGCCTGGTCGACGTCCGGCACCGCCGGCAGCGACTCGGGCGGGTAGACGACGCGGGTGCCCAGCGGGAAGCTCTCCAGCCGGAAGCCGAGGCCCTCGTGGACGATCAGCGGCGGGGTGCGGTCGTCGACGTCGAGGACGAAACCGGGGCGACTCATCGTGTGCTCCTGGGGTCGAAGGCCACCTTGACCGTGCCGAGACGGCCGGCCGAGTGGGCGTGGTCGAGCGCTTCGCGCCAACGGTGCAACGGGTAGGTCGCGACGTTCTTGGCGAGCTGTTGGACGGCGTCGGTCGCGGCCAGGTCGGTCGCGATCCGGAAGGACTCCTCGGACTGGGCCGACGCGTAGGTGCCGACGACCTCGAGCTCGCGGAACCAGGCGGCGGACATGTCGGCAGCGGCCGGCATCCCGGAGAGGACGACCCGGCCGCCGGCGCGGGTCGCGTTCAGCGAGGTCTCCAGCGACTGCTTGCTGCCGACGGCGTCGACGGCGACGTCCACGCCGCCCAGCAGGTACGGCGCGGAGTACTGCGGCTTGAGCTGGAAGGCGCCCGTGGACCGGCGCACCCGGCGCAGCACCTCACCGGGCGCCACCACCTCGGTCGCGCCGAACTCGCGGGCGAGCTCCTTCTGGTGGCCGTGCTTCGCGACCACGATGATCTCGCCGGCACCGGTGAGCTGGCGCAGCGCGAGCGTCGCGAAGAGCCCGACCGACCCGGCACCGCTGACGAGCACGCGGTCGTTGCTGGTGATGCCCGCGCGGAGCGCGGTGTGGACCGCGCACGCGAGCGGCTCGATCAGGATCGCCTGCTCGTCGGAGAAGCCCTCGGGCACCGGGTGCAGCTGGCTGCGGTGCGCCGCGAGCTGCTGGCCCCACCCGCCACCGGTGTCCTTGCAGAAGCCGGTCTGCAGGCCGGGCGACAGGTGGCCCACGGTGATCCGCGAGCAGCGGTTGGTCGCGCCGGTCGCGCAGGACTCGCAGGGCTCGACACCGCGGGCCGCGCAGGTCAGCACCGGGTCGACGACGACGCGGGTGCCGGCCGGCAGGTCCTCGCAGTCGTCGAGCAGCTCGGCGACGACCTCGTGGCCGGGCACGAACGGCAGCGAGACCACGGCCGAGAAGTAGAGGCTGGTCTTGCCGGACAGCATCCCGAGGTCGGAGCCGCAGATCCCTGACAGCCGGGTGCGCAGCCGCGCCCAGCCCGGGCGGTCCAGGCGCGGCTCCTGGATCGTGACGAGCCGCAGCGGTGCGGCGTACCCGGAGAGGATGCCGGGCATCCGGCCGCCGATCGCCTTGCCGGCCATGGTCCGCGGCACGGACCGGAACATCTCCAGCGCGAGCATCATGCGCGACCACCTGCCGGGTTGAGGGTGCGGGTGTTCGAGCTCGAGCTCTGCCAGTCGACGATCGTCCACCGCGCCTTGCGCGCATGCCGGAACAGCGGCACGTCGGGGCGTACGGCGACCGGGCGGCCGACCGCCTCGAGCAGCGGCAGGTCGGAGTGCGAGTCGGCATAGCCGTACGACGAGGCGAGGTCGATGCCCTCGTCGACGGCGTACTGCCGCATCCACGCGGCGCGCGACTCCCCCACGAGCGGCGAGGACGCGAGGTAGCCGGTGCAGACCCCGCGGCCGTCGACCTCCAGCTCGGCGGCCTCGATGTGGTCGAAGAGCGGGATCAGCGGCCGGGTGAGCGGCCGGATCGCGCCGGTGATGAGGATCGTGCGGTGGCCGGCGGCACGGTGCTCGCGGATCTTGCGCACCGCCGCCGGCGAGAGCCGGGTGAGCACGTGGTCGGTGAGGTGCTCGTCGGCGATCTCGTCGAGCTCGGCGAGCCGCGCGCCCTCGTACTCGCGGTAGACCGAGCGGAGGAAGGCGCTGCGCTCGCGGCGCTCGGCCTGCACCAGGCTCGGCACCTTGGCCGCGATCCGGCTGAGCTCGCCGAAGCGCTCCGCACCCGAGAGCTCCTGCAGGCGCAGCCACAGGTAGGTCTCGATGACGTTCGAGGAGAGCAGCGTGCCGTCCATGTCGAAGAACGCGGCGACGCCGGGCTTCTCGACCATCGCCTTCGGCGTCGAGGCGGCGGGCCGCCGGCGAGCGGCGCGTACCTCGTCGAGGCGGCGGATCGGGGCGGTGACGGCCGGGCAGTGGATGTCCTGGAGGTAGACCTTCCAGTCGACGACGGCCGTGTCGAAGGCGAACGTCCGCTGGTCCTCCTCGGACAGGGACCGCAGGAGCGCCAGGGTGTTGGTGTCGGAGAAGCGCAGCTCCGCCTGGGCGTACTCCTGGTAGAGCCCCATGTAGCGCCGCAGGAACTCCAGCCGCCGGCCCTGCTGGTCGAGCTTGCGCGCCAGGTCGCGGGTGCGGTCGCTGCGCGGCGCGTGACCGATGACGTAGTCGGCCACCTTGAAGGCGCGCTCGCTGGTGCTGAGCAGCCGCTCCACGGACTGCGAGCCCGGGAAGCGCCACTCGGGCAGGCGGGTCGCGCCGCGGTCGCCCGAGATGAACGGGTGGGCGTCGAAGTAGGCGCGCACGTTCTCGTACAGCGTGCGGAAGGTCAGCGGGTTGCGGTCGCCCGACGAGACGTGGAAGTACGCCGGGGCGCCGACCTCGGGCGGGTGCGCCAGCACCGCGACGATCGCGGCCACGACGTGGTCGACCGGGACGACGTCGACGGTCGTGTCGGCGGCGCCGGGCATCTCGGGCAGCTCGCCGCGACCGTAGGCCAGGATCAGCGGCTCCATCATCTTGAAGCCCTCGATCCAGCCCGGGTAGGGCTTCACGAGCGCCGACTCGATGATGCTCGGCCGCACGATCGAGACGCGGTGGGTCTGCGCGTGCTGCTCGACGATCCGCTCGCCGAGCGCCTTGGTGAAGGTGTAGCAGTCGGTCCAGCCGAGGCTGCGGGCCCGCTCGGTGCCGATCCGGACCAGCTCGTCCTTCACCCACTGCTTGCGGGCTTCCTCGGTCGCGTTGGCCGCGGTCAGCAGGCCGGCCCGGCTGTGCTCCTTCTCGGCCTTCTTGCGCTCCGCGGTGAGCACCTCGGTGCCGCGCGAGCGGTGCTCGATGGCCTCTCGCTGGCCGAGTCCCCAGGCGAGCTCGGCCTCGAGGTCGACGACCTGCGGCACCGGGCCCTCGGGGATGCTGCCGCGGCGCCGGCCGGCGACGTACGCCGTCGAGATGTGCACGTAGTGGAGGTCCGGCCCGGCCTCGGCCACCCGCTCGAGCAGCTGACGGGCACCGAGGACGTTGGTGCGGAAGCCCTCGTCGACCGGCGGGTCGAACGAGACGTCGCCCGCGCAGTGCACGACAGCGTCCAGGTCGGTGGGCAGCGCCGGGGCGTCGTACAGGTCGCCCTCGAGCACCGCGACCCGCGCCGCCATCAGCTCCTCGACGCCACCCGCGGCCTCGACGACATCGGCGAAGGCAGGTTTCTTGAGGAGCGCGGCGGTCCGCGCCGTGCCGCTCGTCGAGCCCTTTCCGCGCACCAGCACGGTCGTCCGGACGCCCGGCACCTCGGCGAGCATGAGCAGCAGCAGCGCCTCGCCGACGAAGCCGGTGACGCCGGTCAGCAGGACGTGCTGGCCGTCGAGCCGCTCCGAGATCGAGCCCTCAGCCCCGGGCATCAGCCGCGCTTCTCCTGGACCTTCTTCTTGACGAAGATCAGCGGGAGGATGAGCACCCCGAGCAGCGAGACGATCCAGACGATCACCATCGCCTCGATCCAGGTCGCTCCGCCGGAGATGTTGAAGTTCGCGTCGTCGACCACCAGGTCGGTGACGATCAGGCCGACCAGCGTCGCGACCAGCGCCACTCCACCACGCAGCGCCGACGCCTTGCTCAGCGCCATCTGTGTGAGGAACGGCTGCGCGAGCGCGTAGACGACCGTGAAGACCAGGACCGCGACGACGAAGCCGGTCGTCGAGACCTCGAAGCCGTCGAGGACGGCGGCCGCCGCGACGAACCCGAGGGCGTTCGCCGCCAGCTGGATGACGAAGCTGATCAACAACCGGATCATGGCGAAAACCTACTACTCCTCGGGGTCAGAGGTGTTTCAGCGCCTCACGTCGTGAGAGGCCGGACATCCGCTCCCCGTGCCGGGCCACCTCGGAGCGCACCCAGCCGGGGTCGCTGCGCGCGTAGTCGCGCAGCGCCCAGCCGATCGCCTTGCGCAGCCAGAAGGTCGGGTCGTCGATGTTCGTGTCGATCGCGTGGACCAGCAGGTCGAGGTCCGTGTCCGCGCGCAGGCCGAGCTGGCAGATCACCGCCGTACGCCGGATCCACAGGTCGTCGTCGCCCGCCCAGGCCCACAGCACCGGTGTCATCTCCGTGCGGTGCGCGACCAGCGTCGGTCGCACCAGGTGCTCCGCGGTCTCGTCGACCAGGTCCCACCAGGCGCCCGTGACGACGAGGTGCCGGAAGAGCGGCACCGACTCCGGCGCCAGCCACGGCTTCGCGCTCCGGTGGCGCGCGATCGCGAGCGCGGCGTACCGCTCCTCGCGGTGCGTCGCCTCGTCCCACAGGGTCCGCACCTCCGCCTCCCACGTCGTCCGGTCGGTCGGCCGGTACGACGCGAGCAGCGGCCGCAGCAGCGCCTTGAGCTCCGGCGCCGCGAAGCCCCGGTAGGGCAGCTCCGACTTCATGTAGCGCTGCTGCTGGGCCGCCTTCTCCGGGTCGCCGCCGGACGCGAGCGCGGACCGGACGGCATCGACGATCTCCACCGTCACATCATCAGGCCGTCGACGATCAGCAGCACACCGAAGAGCACGAAGAGCGCGGCCGCGCCGTACTTGATGACCTTCTCGGGCAGCCGCTTGCCGAGCACCGCACCGACCACGATGGCGAGCGCGTCCGCGGCGACCATGCCGACGGTGCTGCCGATCCAGGTGCCGAGCCAGCCCTCCTGGGTGGCCAGGGTGATCGTCGCGAGCATCGTCTTGTCACCGAGCTCGGCGAGGAAGAACGCGAGTCCGACGGCGAGGATCGCCGCACCCTGGCTGGTGCGGGCCTTGTCGGCCTCCTCGTCGGTGAGCTCGTCGCCGCGCAGCGTCCACGCGCCGAAGCCGAGGAACGCGACGCCCGCGATCACCGAGATCGCGCCCTGGTAGTCGGCGAACGCGTCGCCGATGAAGTAGCCGATGCCGACCGAGGCCAGGTGGACCAGTGCGGTGGCGGCGGTGATGCCGATGAGCACGTCGCGGACCCGGTAGCGGGCAGCGAACGTCATCGCCATCAGCTGGGACTTGTCACCGAGCTCCGCCACGAAGATGACGGCGGTGCTGAGCAGGAAGGCGTACATGGGTTCCTCTCCGGCCCGGCCGGAGATCACGCCCTGTCACACCTGGACGCGCCTTCGACCAGGCACGTCCTCGGATGAGCAGGGCGTGGTGCTGGTCGAAAGTCTCGTCCGCCACCCGTCGTACGTCGGTGGCCGGCTGCACCGGGCTCCGAAGAACCGAGCCAGTGTGTCGATGCAGCTGTTGGGGACTACTCCCTTTCACTTTCAACCATATCGGTCGAAGGCGAGCGAGCACGAATCGGTGGGCGCAGAGGGGATCGAACCCCCGACCACCTCGTTGTAAGCGAGGGGCTCTACCGCTGAGCTATACGCCCTGGAGCGCGCACAGACTACGCAGGAACCCGCTCGGAAATGAAGTCGAGCCGCAGGCGTCTCGGGTCACCTGCGGCTCAACGACGACGAGAGTAGAGCCAGCGGGGTGACGTTGTCTCCGGAACGTCGACTCGGTCTAGACAGCGACTCAGACGGCGGCGGCGAGCTGGCGCAGGTGCTCGTCGAGGTCGCGGCCCTCGGGCATCGCGTTGTGGACGGCCCACCGCACCAGGCCCTGCTTGTCGACGACGTACGACGAGCGCCGCGGGCAGCCCTTGGCCTCGTCGAAGACCTCGAAGGCGCGGGACACCTCGCCGTGCGGCCAGAAGTCGGAGAGCAGCGGGAAGTTCAGCCCGTCCTGGTCGGCGAAGGCGCGCAGCGCGTAGACCGGGTCGCAGGAGATCGCGAGCACCTCGGTGTCGAAGGTGAGGAACTCGTCGAGCCGGTCGCGGACCCCGGCCATCTCGCCCGTGCAGACACCGGAGAACGCGTAGGGGTAGAAGAGGATCGCGACGGCCTTCTTGTCCCGGTACGACGAGAGGGAGACGTCCTGGCCGAACTGGTCACGCAGCATGAAGTCGGGCGCAGGTCCGCCGAGCTCGAGTCCGGTCATGCCCGAATCCTGTCACCCGGTCCCGACACCCCTTCAATCGGCGGAGAGGTCGCGCTTGAGCACCTTGCCGGTCGCGTTGCGGGGCAGCTCCTCGATGAAGACGATCTCGCGCGGCACCTTGAAGCGCGCCAGGTTGTCCTTCACGTGGCCCTTGAGCTCGTCCTCGCTGACCGAGCCCGTGACGACGACGTACGCCCGCAGCCGCTTGCCGAAGTCCGCGTCGTCGACGCCCACCGCGGCCACCTCCACGACGGCTGGGTGGCGCATCAGGGTGTCCTCGACCTCCTTGGGGAAGACGTTCTCGCCGCCGGAGACGATCATCTCGTCGTCGCGACCCTCGACGTGCAGCCGCCCGTCCTCGTCGAAGCGCCCGACGTCACCCGTGGACATCAGCCCGTCGACGACCTCCTTGTGACCGCCGCCCGTGTAGCCCTCGAAGAGCAGGCCGTTGCCGACGAAGATCCGCCCGGTCTCCCCCGGCGGCAGCTCACGGCCCTCGGGGTCGAGGATCTTCACGATGGTCGCGTACGGCGGCTTGCCGGCGGCGGCCGGCGCGGCCCGCAGGTCCTCGGGGGTCGCGATCGACGCGTAGGCGACCTCGGTCGAGCCGTACATGTTGTAGAGGTGGTCGCCGAACTGGTCCATCCACTCGAGCGCCAGGTCGCCCGGCAGCGCGGAGCCCGACGAGGCGACGACCTGCACGTGCGACAGGTCGTGGCCCGCGAGCTTCTCCTCGGGCAGCGCCATGATCCGCTGCAGCATCACCGGGATCACCACGACGGAGTCGCAGCGCTCGGACTCGATGACCGAGAGGCAGGCCTCGGGGTCGAACCTGCGGCGCAGCACCATCGTCGAGCCGAGCAGCATCGCCAGTGCCAGGTGGGCGAAGCCCCAGGTGTGGAAGAGCGGCGCCGCGATGTGTGTGCGCCAGCCGTAGTGCAGCGGCATCCGCGAGAGCAGCGAGACCGCCGCCTCGACACCGGCCTCGCTGCGCGGCGCGCCCTTCGGCGTACCCGTCGTGCCGGAGGTCAGGATCACGATCCGGCCGTTGCGGCCGGCGGGCTCCAGGTCGTCGTCGGGCCGCGACTCGATGAGCGACTCGATGGTCGCCCCGTCGGTGGGGTGGTCGACCCAGGCCAGCACCCGCTCGGCGACGTCGGCGCCGGCGAGCAGGTCGGTGAACTCCTGGTCGTGGACGACGACGCGCGGCTTCTCGCGCTCGATGACGTCGACGAGCTGCGGGCCGGCGAACGCGGTGTTGAGGTAGAGGATGTCGGCGCCGAGCTTGGCGGTCGCGATGCTCACGTCGACGAAGCCGCGGTGGTTGCGGCACATCACGGCCACCCCGTCGCCGGCGGAGACGCCGAGATCGGCGAGCGCCCGGGCCAGCGCGTTGGAGCGGCGGTGCACCTCGTCGTACGTCAGGGAGCCGAGCTCGTCGATGATCGCCGTCCGGTGCGGGTCGAGGAGGGCGGCGGCGGTGAACCCGCCCGCCGGCCCGACGCCCCAGGACCGCAGTGCCCGGGCCGCCTTGGCGAGCGCCAGCGGGTTGCGCGGGCGGATCACGCCCGCACGGCCGAGCACCTTCAACGTCGTCCCGCCGGCGTCGAGACCAGCGCGGACCTTCGGGATCACGGGCACGTAGCAACCTTCCAAGCCGGGTGTCGGGACGAGGTCCCAACGACGTCGGGAGGGAAACGTCCCGGGGCCGTGACCGACGCTACGCCCAGCAGGTCGGTCGAGCGTCAGGCCGGGGTCTTGGGTGCGACGAGGCGGGTCGCCGACCAGTCCTTGCTCACCGCGGCGGTCGTCGTCTGGGACAGGCCGGCGATCGGCGCGGCCTCGGCGATGTCGGCCGGGTCGACCGCGTTGGGGCGGCCCACCTTGGGCGTCAGCAGCCAGATGGCGCCGCCGCCCACGAGGTCGGTGAGCGCGTCCACGAGGCCGTCGACGAGGTCGCCGTCCTCGTCGCGCCACCACAGCAGCACGGCGTCGACGACGTTGCCGTAGTCGGCATCGACCAGGTCGGCGTCGATGCGGTCCTCGATCGAGACGCGGAGCTCGTCGTCGGTGTCCGTGTCCCAGCCCAGCTCCTGCACCACCATGGCCTGCTTGAAGCCGAGACGGTCGGCCGGGGTGGAGTCAGGGTCGGTCTGGGTGGAACCACCACCCGGGGTCGAGCTCAACGGACGCCTCCGATCAGTCGGGTCGCGGCACGGTGCCGCGACGCCTAGAAGTGGGGAGTAGTCCACCGGAGTTCCCCCGGGCGCGCAACCCGTGTCCACCATGACGACCCGATCCGTGACCTGATCGTGGACGTACTGGTGGGTAAATTTCGCGCGGTGGGAGCGAGTGCAAGGATGAGCGCGTGACCGAAGAAACCACCCCCACTTCCGGCACGGACACCAAGCGGAGCGGCACGACCCCGACCGTCATCCACGAGGGCCTGCCCACCCAGCTGCCCGACATCGACCCGGACGAGACCAACGACTGGCTCGACTCGTTCGACTCGATGGTCGACGAGCGCGGCCGCGAACGTGCCCGCTACGTCATGCTCCGTCTGCTGGAGCGGGCCCGTGAGATGCAGGTGGGCGTGCCCGCGCTGCGGAGCACCGACTACATCAACACGATCCCGCCCGAGCGCGAGCCGTGGTTCCCCGGTGACGAGGAGGCCGAGCGCCGGATCCGTGCGTTCATCCGCTGGAACGCCGCCGTCATGGTCTCCAGCGCCAACCGCAAGGGCCTCGAGGTCGGCGGCCACATCGCGACGTACCAGTCGTCGGCGAGCCTCTACGAGGTCGGCTTCAACCACTTCTTCCGCGGCAAGGACCACCCCGGTGGCGGCGACCAGATCTACATCCAGGGCCACGCCTCCCCCGGCATCTACGCCCGCGCCTTCCTCGAGGGCCGGCTGACCGAGGAGCAGCTCTACCGCTTCCGCCAGGAGGTCCAGCACGGGCCGCACGCCGGCCTGTCGTCGTACCCCCACCCGCGCCTGATGCCGGAGTTCTGGGAGTTCCCGACGGTCTCGATGGGCCTGACCGGCATCAACTCGATCTACCAGGCGCGCTTCAACCGCTACCTGGCCAACCGGGGCATCAAGGACACCGCCGACCAGCACGTGTGGGCGTTCCTCGGCGACGGCGAGATGGCGGAACCCGAGTCGCTGGGCGCGATCCGGATCGCCGCCCGCGAGGAGCTCGACAACCTCACCTGGGTCATCAACTGCAACCTGCAGCAGCTCGACGGCCCGGTCACCGGCAACGGCAAGATCATCCAGGAGCTCGAGGCCAACTTCCGCGGCGCCGGCTGGAACGTCATCAAGGTCGTCTGGGGCCAGGGCTGGGACCCGCTCCTCGCCCGCGACGTCGACGGCGTGCTCGTCAACAAGATGAACACGACGCCCGACGGCGCCTTCCAGACGTACTCCACCGAGGACGGCGCCTACGTGCGCGAGAGCTTCTTCGGCGGTGACCCGCGGCTGCGCAAGATGGTCGAGCACATGACCGACCAGCAGATCGAGAAGCTGCCGCGCGGCGGCCACGACTACCGCAAGGTGTACGCCGCCTTCGACTCCGCGACCAAGCACGTCGGCCAGCCGACCGTGATCCTCGCGAAGACGATCAAGGGCTGGACGATCGACGCGCTGGAGGGCAAGAACGCCACCCACCAGATGAAGAAGCTGACCCAGGACGACCTCAAGAAGTTCCGGGACCGCCTCTACCTGCCGATCTCCGACCGCGACCTCGAGCGCTCCTACGAGGAGACCGGCGGCGCGCCGTTCTTCCACCCGGGCGCCAACGCCCCGGAGATCGAGTACATGCTCGACCGGCGCAAGCAGCTCGGCGGCTCGCTGCCGAAGCGGGTGCTGCGGGCCAAGCCGCTCCAGCTCCCCGGCGACGGCATGTACGCCGAGCTCAAGAAGGGCGGCGGAAAGAACTCCATCGCCACGACGATGGCGGTCGTCCGACTGCTCCGCGACTGGATGAAGGACCCGGAGATCGGCAAGCGCCTGGTGCCGATCGCGCCGGACGAGTACCGGACGTTCGGCATGGACGCCATGTTCCCGAGCGCGAAGGTCTACAACCCGGCCGGACAGCAGTACGAGTCGGTCGACCGCAATATGTTGCTCTCCTACAAGGAGTCGGCGCAGGGCCAGATGCTCCACGAGGGCATCTCCGAGGCCGGAGCGATGGCCTCGGCGACGGCCGCGGGCTCGGCGTACTCCACGCACGGCGAGCACATGATCCCGTTCTACATCTTCTACTCCATGTTCGGGTTCCAGCGCACCGGCGACTCCGTCTGGGCGATGGCCGACCAGCTCGCGCGCGGCTTCCTGATCGGCGCCACCGCCGGTCGCACGACGCTCACCGGCGAGGGCCTGCAGCACGCCGACGGCCACTCGCCGCTGCTCGCGGCGACGAACCCCGCGGTCGTGCACTACGACCCGGCGTTCGCCTACGAGGTCAGCCACATCATGCAGAGCGGTCTCGAGCGGATGTACGGCGAGAACGCGGAAGACGTGATCTTCTACGTCACCGTCTACAACGAGCCCGTCGCCCAGCCGGCCGAGCCGGAGGACGTCGACGCGGAGGGCATCCTCAAGGGCATCCACCACGTCTCGTCCGGTGAGGTCGAGGGACCCCAGGTCCAGCTGCTCGCCTCGGGCGTCGGCTTCCCGTGGGTGAAGGAGGCGCAGCGGATCCTCGCCGAGGAGTGGGGCGTGCGCGCCGACACCTGGTCGGTGACGTCGTGGAACGAGCTGGCCCGCGACGCCGTCGCGGCCGAGGAGTGGAACCTGCTGCACCCGGGCGAGACCCCGCGGACGCCGTACATCACGGACAAGCTGCAGGCGATCAGCGGCCCGGTCGTGGCCGTGTCCGACTACATGCGCGCCGTACCGCTGCAGATCGCGCGCTGGGTCCCCGGTGACTACCGGGTCCTCGGTGCCGACGGCTTCGGCTTCGCCGACACCCGCCCGGCCGCCCGGCGCTACTTCCACATCGACGCCCAGTCGGTCGTCGTGCAGACGCTCCAGGCGCTCGCGGACGCGGGTCAGATCGACCGGTCCAAGGTCGAGGAGGCCTTCGCCCGCTACCGGATCGACGACCCGACGGCCGTCGCCGGCGTCAAGCAGGAAGGCGGCGACGCGTAGTCGTCACCGACACACACGAAGGGCGGCGATCCACACGGATCGCCGCCCTTCGTCGTCCTACGAGATCTCGGCGACCGCGCGGAGCGGCACCGGTGCGGCGGACTCGCCGCCGTCCTTGAGCAGCGCCCGGAACCGGGCGCGTGAGTACTTCGCGGGCTCGGTCGAGCGGATGAAGTCGTGCACGATCCGGCTGAAGCGGTAGGGGTGGTCCTTGTGCGGGAAGTGCCCGGCGTCCGGGATCACCTCGACCCGCGCGTTCGGCGCCACCCGGGCCGCCTGCGAGGCGTGCCGCACCGGGATCACCCGGTCGTCACGGCCCCACACCACCCACATCGGCATCTCCTCGGTGAGGTAGGCCCGGTCGACCATGGTCACGATCTGGCCGTGCCAGTCGACGACCGCGCGGACGACGTGCCGGATGGCGTGCCGGGCGGCCGGGTCCTTGAACGTGTCGAACACCTCGGCGACCTCGTCGAAGTCGCGCGTCGACTTCCAGCCGAGCGCGGAGAGCGTGCGCAGGCCGGCGATCCCCAGGTGGCGTACGCCGGGCAGGGTCAGCACGCCCATCACCTCGTGGAAGCCCGGCGTGGTGATGGCGCGGATCGCCGGCGTCACCTCGGGGCCGAGGCCGCCGGAGGAGACGAGCATCAGTCGCTCGGTGCGCTCGGGGAACTGGTAGGCGAACTGCATGGCCACGCCGCCGCCGAAGCTGTGTCCGATCACGGTGACCTTGTCGATCCCGAGCACGGTGAGCAGGTCGCGCATGCCGTTGGCGTAGCCGCCGACGCTGTAGTCGGCGCGGGGCTTGTCGGACTGCCCGTGACCGAGCAGGTCGGGGGCGATCACCGTGTAGCGCCGACTCAGCGACTCGATCACGGCGTCCCAGGTGGTGTGGTCGCACCCGAGGCCGTGCAGGAGCAGGACGACCGGCCCTGATCCCGCGCGGACGTAGGCGCGGCGGTGGCCGTGGATGGTCACGAACTGCACGTCGTAGCGGTCAGCCACGTCTCTCCCCTGCTGGACGACTCCGGATGACGGGGTAAGTCGCGATTCAATCAGACGTCCCGACGGTTTCGGGGGCCGATCCCCTTGATTTACCAGGGATTTACGCCGACATCCCCTCCACGGGCCAGGTGCAATAGCCTCGCGGGGTGGCCACCCGTCCGACCAAGAGTGCCGCCTCGACCCCCCACGAGCGGGCCGCCGAGGCACTCCAGCGAGCGACCGGTGCGCTCGCCACCGCGGCGACCGCGCGGATGGACCAGGACATGCCCTGGTTCAGCGCCCTCAGCGCAGAGGACCGCTCCTTCGTGTCGAGCATCGTGCAGGCCGGCATCCGGGGCTTCGTCGACTGGTACCGCCTGGCTGGCGACGAGCCCGCCCCTGCGGGCGGCGAGATGGTCGCGTCCGTCTTCGGCGTCGCGCCCCGCGCCCTGGCCGGGGTGATCAACCTCCAGCAGACCGTCGACCTGGTCCGGCTCTCGATCGAGGTCGTCGAGGCCAACATCGAGGAGCTCCTCGACCCCGCCGACGCCGCCGACATCGGGGCCGCCGTGCTCCGCTACGCCCGCGAGGTCGCCTTCGCGACCGCCGAGGTCTACGCGCGCGCCGCCGAGGTCCGGGGTGCCTGGGACGCCCGGCTCGAGGCGCTCGTCGTCGATGCCGTGCTCCGCTCGGATCCCGACGAGGCCCTGCTCTCCCGCGCCAGCGCGCTCGGCTGGGCCGGCCGCGGTGACGTCGCCGTCGTGCTGGGCAGCGCGAGCGTGCAACGGCGCGAGAGCGAGAGCTTCGAGGAGGTACGCCGGGCCGCGCGGGCCGGCGGCATGGACGCACTCTGCGCCGTCCAGGGCGACCGGCTGGTCATCGTCCTGGGCGGCGTCGACGACTCCCGGGCCGCAGCAGCCGCGGTCGTCGACCAGTTCGGACCCGGCCCGGTCGTGGTCGGCCCGGTCGCCGACGACCTGGGCCAGGCCCACGTCTCCGCCCGGGCCGCGCTGGCCGCCCACCGCGCCGCGCCCGGCTGGCCCGAGGCCCCTCGCCCGGTGCGCAGCGCGGACCTGCTCCCCGAGCGCGCGCTCGCCGGCGACGGTCACGCGCGCCGCCACCTCGTCGAGGAGATCTACCTCCCCCTCCTGCACGCCCGCGGGACCCTCATCGAGACGATCTCGTCGTACTTCCAGCAGGGCTCGTCGATCGAGGCCACCGCCCGCGACCTCTTCGTGCACCCGAACACGGTCCGCTACCGGCTCCGGCAGGTCGCGGAGCTCACCGGCTTCTCCCCCACCGACCCCCGCGAGGCCCTCACCCTGGAGATCGCCCTGGTGCTCGGCCGGCTCTCCGGCCGGACGTCCTAGCGCCCGCCGTACCACACCGCTGTTTGTGGAAACCCTACAAAGACTCGCGGGGCGTTTTCGTGCGGGCCACACGCGAGGTTCCGGCCCCGTGCACGGCAGAGTGGAGGTGTGCTCGTCGTCGTCGCTCCCGGCCAAGGGGCCCAGACCCCCGGTTTCCTCCAGCCCTGGTTGGAGGACCCGAGGTTCGCCTCGCGCTTCGACTGGCTCTCCACGGTCGCCGGCCTCGACCTCGCCCACTACGGCACCGAGGCCGACGCCGACACGATCCGCCAGACCGAGATCGCCCAGCCGCTGCTGGTCGCGACCGGCCTGGTCGCGGTCCTCGAGGTCTTCCCGCACCCCTCCGACGCCTTCGAGCAGGTTGGCGCCGTCGCCGGCCACAGCGTCGGCGAGATCGCGGCCGCCACGGGCGCCCGGGTGATCACCGCCGAGCAGGCGATGGTCCTGGTCCGCGAGCGCGGCCGGGCGATGGCCGAGGCCGCCGGGGTCACCCCGACCGGCATGACCGCCGTCCTCGGCGGCGATCGCGAGGAGGTCCTCGCCGCGATCGACAAGCACGGCCTGACGGCCGCCAACGACAACGGCCCCGGCCAGATCGTCGCCGCCGGCACCCTCGAGCAGCTCGCGGCTTTCGCCGACGAGCCCCCCACCAAGGCCCGGCTGATGCCGCTCAGCGTCGCCGGCGCCTTCCACACCCGCCACATGGAGCCCGCGGTCGGCCACCTGGCCGGCCTGGCCCGCTCGGTCTCGGTCCACGACCCCCGCACCCGCGTCATCTCCAACCGCGACGGCAAGGTCATCCACGACGGCCGCGAGGTCCTCGCCCGGATCGTCGGGCAGATCGCCAGCCCGGTCCGCTGGGACCTGTGCCTGGAGACGATGGAGGACCTCGGCGTCACCGGCATCCTGGAGATGCCGCCCGCCGGCACCCTGACCGGCATCGCCAAGCGCGCCCTGAAGGGCGTGGAGACGTTCGCGCTCAAGACCCCCGACCAGCTCGACGCGGCGCGCGAGTTCTGCGCCAAGCACGGCGAGTCCTCGGGCATGAACACCACCCCGACCTGGCGGATGGTCGTCTCCCCCGCCAAGGGCACGTTCCACATCTCGGCCGAGGCCGAGGCTCTCGACGTGCTGCCCGCCGGCGCGACGATCGGCGAGGTCGCCAGCCTGCGCGACCGTACGGCGATCACGGCGGCCCACGGCGGCGAGATCGTCGAGTGGCTCGTCCACGACGGCGACCTGGTCTCGCCCGGCCAGCCGCTGATCCGCCTGCACCCCCAGGGAGGCTACTGATGGTCGCGATCCAGCCGGCGCAGGGCGTCGAGCACGCCGCCATCCTCGGCATCGGCGCCTACCGGCCGTCGCGGGTCATCCCGAACGCCGAGGTGGTCGACGCGATCGACTCCAGCGACGAGTGGATCCAGCAGCGCTCCGGCATCAAGCAGCGCCGGTGGGCGACCGCCGAGGAGACCGTGCAGATGATGTCGGTCGCCGCCTCACGTACCGCGCTCGAGCGGGCCGGCATCGACGCCCGCCAGATCGACTGCGTCATCGTCGCGACGGTCACCCACATGCTCCAGACCCCCGCGATCGCCACCGCGATCGCCCACGAGCTCGGCACAGACCAGGCGGCCGCCTTCGACATCTCGGCCGCGTGCGCCGGCTTCTGCCACGGCGTCGCGCTCGCGTCCGACCTGGTGCGCGGCGGCAGCGCCGGCTATGCCCTGGTGATCGGCGTCGAGCGGCTCTCCGAGCTCACCGACATCGGTGACCGCGGCACCGCCT
This sequence comes from Nocardioides hankookensis, assembly GCF_042658885.1. NCBI lineage: Bacteria > Bacillati > Actinomycetota > Actinomycetes > Propionibacteriales > Nocardioidaceae > Nocardioides > Nocardioides hankookensis. The sequence continues at coordinate 410,896 of NZ_JBHSRJ010000008.1, forward strand.
TCATCTTCGCCGACGGCGCCGGGGCCGTGGTCGTCGGACCCAGCGACCGGCCCGGCATCGGCCCGGTCGTGTGGGGCTCCGACGGCGAGCAGTTCGACCTGATCCGCCAGCGCGAGGACTGGCGCGACGTGGTCGTCTCCGAGCGCCCCGAGATGCCGCACCTGGTCATGCAGGGCAACGCGGTCTTCCGCTGGGCGTCGTACCAGATGGCGAAGACCGGCCAGCAGGCCCTGGACCGCGCCGGCGTCAGCATCGACGACCTCGACGTCTTCGTCCCCCACCAGGCCAACATGCGCATCACCGACGCCATGGCCCGGGCGATGAAGCTCCCCGAGCGGGTCAAGATCGCCCGCGACATCGCCGACCAGGGCAACACGTCGGCCGCGTCGATCCCGCTCGCGCTCGACCGGATGATCGAGGAGGGGGACGCCCGCAGCGGCGACACCGCCCTCCTGATCGCCTTCGGTGCCGGCCTCGCGTACGCCGCGCAGGTCGTCACCGTCCCCTGACGCACCACCCAACCCACATGAGAGAAGGAACCGCCTGATGGCCACCACCGAAGAGATCCGCGCCGACCTCGCCGAGATCGTCAACGAGGTCGCCGGCATCGACGCCGACGACGTCCAGCTCGACAAGTCGTTCGTGGACGACCTGGACGTGGACTCGCTGTCCATGGTCGAGGTCGTCGTCGCGGCCGAGGAGAAGTTCGGCGTCTCGATCCCCGACGACGAGGTCAAGAACCTGAAGACCGTCGGCGACGCCGTCGCCTTCATCGAGCGCGCGCAGGCCTGATCCACCCCTCCAGCAGCACCGCAAGGAGCACCATGTCGAAGCGAGTCGTCGTCACCGGTCTCGGGACCACCTCCCCCGTCGGGGGTGACGTGGCCAGCACCTGGGACGCCCTGGTCAACGGGCGTTCCGGGGTCCGCTACCTCACCGACGACTGGGCCGAGGAGATGCCGGTCAAGATCGCCGGCCGGATCGCGGTCGAGCCGAGCGAGGTGCTCGAGCGCGTGAAGGCGCGTCGCCTCGACCGCTCCTCGCAGTTCGCCATGGTGGCCGCCATGGAGGCCTGGGCGGACGCCGGGCTGGTCGACGTGGAGCTCGAGAAGGAGCGGCTCGGTGTCTGCATGGCCTCGGGCATCGGTGGCGTCACGACGCTGCTCGACAACTACGACACGTTGAAGGAGAAGGGACCCCGCCGGGTCTCCCCCCTCGCCGTGCCGATGCTGATGCCCAACGCGCCGGCGGCGCAGATCAGCCTCTACGTCGGAGCGCGCGCGGCGGTCATCACGCCGGTCTCGGCGTGCGCGTCCGGCAACGAGGCGATCGCCCACGCGATCGACCAGATCCGGCTCGGCCGGGCCGACGTCGTGGTCGCCGGCGGCACCGAGGCGGCGATCCACCCGCTGCCGATGGCGGCCTTCGCCAACATGATGGCGCTCTCCAAGACCGCCAGCGGCGAGGGCGGCGGCGACCCGACCGCCGTGTCGCGGCCGTGGGACACCGCGCGCGACGGGTTCGTGCTCGGCGAGGGCGCCGGCGTCCTGGTGCTGGAGTCCGAGGAGCACGCCCTGGCCCGTGGTGCGCGGATCTACGCGACCGTGCTCGGTGCCGGCATCACCGCCGACTCCCACGACATCGCGCAGCCCGACCCCGAGGGCCGCGGTGGCTCCCGCGCGATCCTCGCCGCCCTCCGGGAGGCGGACATCTCGCCGGACACGATCGCGCACGTCAACGCCCACGCGACGTCGACCCCGCAGGGCGACATCGCCGAGGGTCTGATGCTGCACGCGACGCTCGGGGCGCACGCCACCGACGTGATCGTCACGAGCACGAAGTCGATGACCGGCCACCTGCTCGGCGGCGCCGGCGCGCTCGAGGCGGTCGCCACCGTGCAGGCCCTCCACCACCGGATCGCGCCACCGACGATCAACCTCGACAACCAGGACCCGCAGGTCGAGCTCGACATCGCCACCAAGGCGCGCGACCTGCCGATGGGCGACATCGCCGCGCTCAACAACTCGTTCGGCTTCGGCGGCGCCAACGTCGCCGTGATCTTCGGGAGCAACTGATGACCGCGACGGCCACGCCGAGCACGAAGCCCGCGAAGCTCCCCCGCGAGGAGGACCCGCGCAACCCGGTGCACCGGTTGACCGCGCTCTTCGACGAGGGCAGCCTCGAGCTGATCACCCCCGACGACGACTCGGGCATGCTCGCCGCCGTCGGCACGGTCGACGGCGCCCGCGCCGTCGCGTTCTGCTCCGACGCCACCGTCATGGGTGGCGCGATGGGCGACCTGGGCTGCCGGGTCGTCGTCGACGCCTACCACCGCGCGCTGACCGACCAGGTGCCGATCATCGGCCTGTGGCACTCCGGCGGCGCTCGGCTCGCCGAGGGCGTGCTCTCGCTGCACGCCGTCGGCCGGATCTTCCAGGTGATGACCCAGGCCTCCGGCAAGATCCCGCAGATCTCCGTGGTGCTCGGCCCGGCCGCCGGTGGCGCGGCGTACGGTCCCGCACTCACCGACGTCGTCATCCTCGGCCCCGAGGGCCGCATCTTCGTGACCGGCCCCGACGTGGTCCGCTCGGTCACCGGCGAGGACGTCGACATGCTCCGCCTCGGCGGCCCCGAGCCGCACGGACGCCGCTCCGGCGTCGTCCACATCCTCGCCGACTCCGAGCGGGACGCGCTCGACCGCGCCCGCGACGTCGCGTCGCTGCTCGGCGACCAGGGCAGCCTCGCCGTCGCCGACATCGAGGACCGCGACCTCGAGGCCCTGCTCCCCGAGTCCAAGAAGCGGGCGTACGACGTGCACCCGCTGGTCGAGTCGATCCTCGACGAGGGCACCACCCAGGAGCTGCACGCCCGCTGGGCGCCCAACATCGTCACCGCTCTCGGTCGCTTCGGCGGCCGCACCGTCGGCGTCGTCGCCAACAACCCGCTGCGCCTCGGCGGGTGCCTCGACTCGCTCTCCGCCGAGAAGGCGTCCCGCTTCGTGCGGATGTGCGACGCCTTCGGCGTCCCGCTGATCGTCGTCGTCGACGTGCCCGGCTACCTGCCCGGCGTCGGCCAGGAGTGGGACGGCGTGGTCCGCCGCGGCGCCAAGCTCCTGCACGCCTTCGGCGAGTGCGTGGTCCCCCGCGTCACGCTGGTGACCCGCAAGACGTACGGCGGCGCCTACATCGCCATGAACTCCCGCTCGCTCGGGGCGACCCGCGTCTTCGCGTGGCCGGGTGCCGAGGTCGCGGTCATGGGCGCGGTCGCCGCCATCCGGATCCTGCACCGGCGCCGGCTGGCCGAGGTCTCCCCCGACATCCGGCCCCAGGTCGAGGCCGAGCTGGCCGCCGAGCACGAGCGGATCGCGGGCGGCGTCGACAAGGCTGTGGAGATCGGCGTCGTCGACGAGGTCGTCTCCCCCAGCCGGACCCGCTCGGCGCTGGCCCAGGCCATCGAGGGCGCCGTGCAGTCCGGCGGGGTGCACCGCGGCGCCCACGGCAACATCCCGCTCTGAGCCCGCTCAGCCCGTAACCCCGTCCGGGGTCCCCCGTTGGACCCTCTATGACCCGGGTCACACGCACCACTGCCTGTCTGGCCGGGGCCGGGCTCACGCTGGGGCTCCTCGCGGCACCGGCGACGGCGTCCTCGGCTCCGGCCGACCCCGTCACGACACTCCTCGGCTCGCTGCTCGGGGAGTCGTCGTCCTCGGACGGGAGCCAACCGGCGGCGCGCCAGCGCTCCTCCTACGGCCGCACCAGCGCGCCCGACGGCACCCTGCGCAGCGGCTGCCACAACTACCGCTACGGCTACCGGCTCCGGCCGCCGACCAGCGACTGGACCCTCGAGACCTTCCTGCGCGACCGCACCGGCGAAGGCATCGCGTCCGGCGTCTTCATCTCGGACTCCGACCCGCGGGCCCAGCACAGCCACTTCCGCTTCTGCCGCTACTCCACGCGCGCGGGCCGGTTCACGATCCGGGCCTTGATGCACTGGTACGGCCCCACCGGCGCCGAGCACCAGGTCTGGCTCGAGCCGTCGCACTTCCGGCTCAGCCGCCCCAGCTGACGATCACACCACCTGGTGCAGCCAGCGCACCGGGGCGCCGTCCCCGGCGTGCCGGAACGTCTCGAGCTCGTCGTCCCACGGCTTGCCGAGCAGCTTGTCGATCTCGCCGAGCAACGTGGTGTCGCCCAGGGCGGCCTTCACGACCGCGGCCTTGAGCCGGTCCTCGGGGATCATGATGTCGCCGTGGAGGCCGGTGACGGCATGGAAGACGCCGAGCTCGGGGGTGTAGGAGTAGCGCGACCCCTCGGAGGAGGCGGTGGCCTCCTCGGTGATCTCGAAGCGCAGGTGGTTCCAGCCGCGCAGCGCCGACGCCACGGCCGCCGCGGACCCGGTCGCGCCGGACCAGGACAGCTCGGCCCGGTAGGCACCCGACTGGGCGGCCTGGGGCGTCCAGTCGAGGCTCACGGGCATGCCAAGGACACCGCTGACGGCCCACTCGATGTGCGGGCACAGCGCGGACGGCGCTGAGTGGACGTACAGGACGCCCCTCGTCGCAGTGCGGGTTGCAGTGCTAGCGGTCACCGGGTCCTCCTTCATCTCCGGCGCGAGATGCGCCTTCCCCAGCGGTCTCCCGGAGATGTATGAGGGTGAGTGACACGCATGTAGTTGTGGCACCCATTGTGGCCCATGGGGCAGGAGAACGCCAGTGTTAGCGCGTGCGTGCCCGCGTCGGCGCCGCACGGCGCGGCCCGAGCTCCATCAGCGAGGCCAGCACCTGCTCGGCGATGCCCAGCCCGCCGAGGTGGCTCTCACCGTCGATGGCCGACATCCGGGCGTCCGGGAGCCGGTCGACGACGTGCCGACCGTGCCGGAACGGCACGATGTGGTCGTCGTCCCCGTGCCACCACAGCACCGGGACCGACACGTCGGCGAGGTCGAAGCCCCAGTGCCGGGTGAAGAGGATCAGGTCGTTGATCGGCGCGGAGGTCTGGAACCTGCTGCCGTTGAGCAGGTCGTCGAGGAACATCGCCTTGAACTCCGGGCGGGACAGCAGGTTCTTGTCCCCCGGCGGCTGGAGCGCGGCGTAGAGGTCGAGCGCAGGGCCGGCGAGCGGGCGGGCGAGCCGGATCGTCTGGGTGAGCGCGACCGAGAGCGGCACCCGCGCGACGGAGAGCAACGGCGCGAGCTGGACGGCGAGCTGGACGGCGCCGCCCTCTGCGGCGTCGGGCCCGCGGGTCGGAGCCACGCCGCCGAGCACCCCCACCCCGTGCACCCGTTCCGGCAGGGCCGCGCCGGCGGCCAGGGCGTAGGGACCGCCGCCGGACAGCCCGATCACCCGGACCGTGTCGATCGCCAGCGTCTCGAGCACCAGCTCCAGGTCGCGGGTCCAGTCCAGGACGTCCGGGTAGAGGTGCGAGGTCGACGAGCCGATTCCCGGCCGGTCCAGGCCGATCAGGCGAAGGCCGTGACGCTCGGCGTACGCCCGCGCCTCGAGCGGGATCTGCCGACGCGCTCCCGGCGTCCCGTGCATCCACACGATCGCCGGGCCGCGCCGTGAGCCGTACTCGGCGAAGCTCAGGCGTCGGTCGCCGCGTACGCCGACGCTGCCCTCGAGGGCGGGCCGCTTGACGTCCTTCATGCCCGCGAGTGGACGGCTGCCGGGTCGACGATGTTGCGCACATCGCAGAGCGCGCCCAGCAGGCGTCCGTCGCCGACCACGAGCGGGCCGTCGACGACGTCGAGCACCACCGCGGTGATGTTGTCCTTGCCGCCGGCGAGCAGGGCCGACTGGGTCAGCACCGCGGCCGCCGAGTGTGGGTCGGTCAGCCGGAGCACCTCGGCGATCCGGTCGTCGCGCACCAGGTCGGTCAGGCCGTCGCTGCTCAGGAGCAGCCGGTCGCCGGCCCGGACCTCCAGCTCGGTGACGTCGAAGGCCTGGTCGGCGCCGCCGTCGAGGGAACGCAACACCACGTTGCTCCACGGGTGTCCGAACCGCTCTGCGGGGTCGAGCTGGCCGGTGTCGACGAGGTGCTGGACGTAGGTGTGGTCCTGGGATATCTGGTGCATCAACCCGTCACGCACCAGGTAGGCGCGGCTGTCACCGACGTGCCCGAGCACGACGCGAGAGCCGTCGGTGAGCACGGCCGTGAGCGTGGTCGCCATGCCGGAGCGCTCCTCGTCTGCGGCGACGCCGGCGCGCAGGCTGGCGTGAGCGTGCTCGACCGCGGCGACCAGCACCTGCGTGGGATCGTCCCCGAACCGCGCGAGCGCCGTCGCGGCCACCACGTACGCGGCTGTCGCGGAGGCGACCTCGCCTGCGGCAGCACCACCGACACCGTCGGCGACGACCGCTACGTAGGGGCCGTGGAACGCCGAGTCCTCGTTGTGGGGTCGGACCCGTCCGACGTCGCTGACGCCAGCACCGGAGAACCGCAGCATGCTTCCTCCTCGCGCGCGATCGGGTCGATCCTCCCCCGACCCGCCGTGAGGAAACCTAGCCGAGCTTCTTCTCCAGCGCCTCCGCGCGCTCGGCAGCGTCGGTCAGCTCCTCGGAGTCGATCGAGTAGGTGCGGTGGAACCACGCCAGCGCGTCCTGCTCCCGCCCGGCCGCCACCAGCGTGTCGGCGTAGGCGTAGCGGAGCCGGACCACCCACGGCGCCCGGCTCTTCGACATCAGGGGGGCCAGCTCGAGCGTGCGCAGTGCAGCGTCCATCTGACCGAGGTCGCGTCGAGCACCGGCTTCGACGATAGTCATCTCAGCCTTCGCCTCGGGCCCGAAGTTCGCGACGCCCGGGCTCTTCGCCAGCTTGAGCGCCTCCTGGGGCTTGCCCAGCGCCCGGTGGCAGTCGGCCATGATCGGCAGGTACGCCGTGGCGCCGTTCATCCGCTTGGCGGCGCGCAGCTCGGCCAGCGCCTCGGCGTAGTGACCGGCGGCGTATGCCGTCTCGCCCGTCGCCTCGCGCACGACCGCGATCCGCGAAGCGCGCGCCCGGGCGGCCATCGCGTGCTGGTAGGCCAGCTCCGGGTCGGAGTCCACGAGCATCCCGGCCACGACGAGGTGGCGTGCGACGCGGTTGGCCAGCTTCTCCGGCAGGCCCTTCAGCTGGGCGGCGACGCTGTGGTCGAGCTCGGCGCCGGTCACCTCCGAGGGCAGGTCCGGACCGTCGTAGACCGCCTGGTCCGCGGTGCGGGCCGGCTTCTCGCGACCCTGGCCGCCGCGCGGAGCCGAGCTCCGGCCGGCACCGCGCGCCGGGCCCTTGCCCGAACCCTTGCCGGGAGCGCGGCGCTCGTCCGACGGCGACCACTTGGTGGACCGTTCGTTGGACTTCGCCGACTTGTCCCGGTTGCCACCGGCGGTCGGCTTCCCGCCGGACCGCGGCTTGCCGCTCGCCGACTTCCCTCCGGACGGCTTCCCGCTCGACGGGCGCTGGGTGCGACGCTGCTCGGCCACGACTGTCTGCTCCTGGTTCCTCTACGAAAGGTGCTGAAATGAGTAGAGGCCACCTTACAAAAGGTGGCCTCTACTGAGTGTATGTCCGGCGGCGTCCTACTCTCCCACAACCTCTCGGTTGCAGTACCATCGGCGCTGAAAGGCTTAAC
>NZ_JBHSRJ010000009.1:0-955879 GCF_042658885.1 Nocardioides hankookensis
ACTTGCATGTGTTAAGCACGCCGCCAGCGTTCGTCCTGAGCCAGGATCAAACTCTCCGTTGAAAACAAAAAGTAACCCCGACAAAAAACGAAACTGACAAGTTGTCAGAATCATCGTTCATCAAAGAAATCCGTCACCACATCCACAGCCCCGAAGGACCGAAGACACAGAAGACGGGATACAAACTAATTCGTCGACTATGACACACTGTTGAGTTCTCAAACATCAGCTGCATTCCGGTAGAACGGCTTTCGGCCGGCCCGTCCGGGGCAGTGGTTTAAACTTAGCGGATTGTTTTCCCCCGGTGCAAATCCGGGCTTTTCCGCCTCATCTGCGTCCACGCACACAACAATCTCGCCAGTTTTGGAGGGCTTCAGCTGAAGCGCGCTTCGCCACCGGAAAGGTGAGTGAGTGGTGCAGATGTCCGCCGGGGCCGGAGGCCCGACCTGACCGGTCTTGCCTCCCGCCGCTCCCTGGCGACTCGGAGAACATTAGGGGACGTCGCGCGGTAGTTCAAATCGAGCAAACGTGACGGCGCGCACATCCACGTTTGCGCAGGTCAGAGGCCCTTCAGCGGACTTCGACGCCCGCGAAGCTCTTCTTCCCGCGGCGCAGCACCAGCCAGCTCCCGCCGATCAGGTCGTCCGCTCCGGGTACCTGGTCGGGGTCCTCGACGCGCGCGTTGTTCAGGTAGGCCCCGCCCTCGGACACCGTGCGCCGCGCCTCGCCCTTGCTCTTCGCCAGTCCGGTCGCAACGAGGAGCTCGACGACGCTCGGCATCGGGAGATCGCCGTCGACGGTGGCCGAGCCGGCCTCGCGCAGCGCCGCACCCAGGGTCGCGGTGCTCAGGGTCGACAGGTCTCCCCCGCCGAACAGGGCGGCCGAGGCCGCCTTGATGCGCTCGGTCTCCTCAGCGCCGTGCACGATCGAGGTGACCTGCTCGGCCAGCGCGCGCTGTCCGGCGCGCAGGAACGGCTTCTCGGCGTGCTGCGCCTCGAGCTCCTCGATCTCGGCGCGGGTGAGGAAGGTGAAGATGCGCAGCAGCTCACCGACCTTCTCGTCCTCGACGTTGAGCCAGAACTGGTAGAAGGCGTACGGCGACATCATGTCCGGGTCGAGCCAGAGCGCGCCGCCCTCGGTCTTGCCGTACTTGGTGCCGTCGCTCTTCGTCACGAGCGGCGTCGCGAAGGCGTGCGCCTTGCCACCGTCGGAACGGCGGATCAGCTCGACGCCGCCGGTGAGGTTGCCCCACTGGTCGGAGCCGCCGAACTGGAGCGTCACGCCGTGGTCGCGGTAGAGGTTGAGGAAGTCCATCGACTGGAGCAGCACATAGCTGAACTCCGTGTAGCTGATGCCCGCCTCGAGCCGGCTCTTCACGACGTCGCGGGCCAGCATCCGGTTGACCGGGAAGTGCTTGCCGATGTCGCGCAGGAAGTCGATCGTCGAGAGGCTGGCGGTCCAGTCGTAGTTGTTGACCATCGTGGCGGCGTTGTCGCCCTCGAAGGACAGGTACGGCTCGATCTGGCGGCGTACGCGCTCCACCCAGTCCTTGACGGTGTCGAGCGTGTTGAGGGTCCGCTCCCCCGAGTCGCGTGGGTCGCCGATCATCCCGGTCGCACCGCCGACGAGGGCGTACGGCGTGTGACCGGCGTCCTGGAGACGTCGCGCCGTGAGGATCTGCACGAGGTTGCCCATGTGCAGGCTCGGGGCGGTGGGGTCGAAGCCCACGTAGAACCGCACGCTCCCGGCGGACAGCGCCTCGCGCAGTGCGTCGAGGTCCGTCGAGTGGGCGATCAGGCCGCGCCACTCGAGGTCGTCGAGGAGGGTGGAATCGACGGTCACAGGGAACCTTTCCGGTCGGAACGTGCGGGTCAAGCGTGCCATGGGGTCATCTGACTACGCTCGTGGGTTGGAAGGGGAGATCGTTGATCGCTGGTAGGTACACGCTCGAACGCGAGATCGGGCGCGGAGGGATGGGCGCCGTCTGGCTCGGCCAGGACGAGGTCCTGGGTCGCGAGGTCGCGCTCAAGCGCGTGGGCTTCGGGCCGGGCAACGACGACCTCGACCTCGACCGCGCGGAGCGTGAGGCCCGCCTGGCGGCACGGCTCAACCACCCCCACGTCGTGGCCGTCTACGACCTGGTCACCGAGGGCGCCGACCGCTGGCTGGTGATGGAGCACGTCGCCGGGACGACCTTGGCCGAGCTGGTCCGGCGCGACGGGGCGCTCACGCCCGACCAGGCGGCACCCCTGCTCCGGCAGGCGGCCGACGCGCTCGCCGCGGCTCATGCGGCCGGGATCGTGCACCGCGACGTGAAGCCCTCGAACATCCTGGTCACGCCCGACGGCCAGGTGAAGCTCTCCGACTTCGGCATCGCCCGCGCGCAGGCGGACGCCTCGCTCACCCAGACGGGCCTGGTGACCGGGTCGCCGGCCTACCTGGCCCCCGAGGTGGCCTCGGGCCAGCAGGCGACGGCGGCCAGCGACGTGTGGTCGCTCGGCGCGACGACGTTCCACGCGCTCGCCGGGCGCCCGCCGTACGACGTCGGCGAGAACCTGCTGGGGGCGCTCTACCGGATCGTGCACGAGGAGCCGCCGCGGCTCGGCCCCGCAGCGGGCTGGCTCGCGCCGATGCTGCTGGCGACGATGGCCCAGGAGGGCGAGGACCGCTGGTCGATGGCGGACGTGCGTGACTTCCTCGCGGGCGGACCGTCCGCACCGTTACCGGCCCCGCTCCCGCGTGCCGTGCCCATCGGCGTACCAGCTGTGGCGGCCGCCGACGCGAGCTCGACCCAGGTGATGTCGACGGCGGTGCCGCCGGTCCCCGCGCCGGCGCCGACGCCACCCCCGACCCGGCGCCGCAGCGCGGCGCTCCCGCTCGTGGTGCTCGGCGTCGTCGGGGTGGTCGTCGTCGTGATCGCCTGGATCCTGGGCTCCGACGACGACCCCGGCTCCGAGGCCGATCCACAGACGACGCCGAGCACGTCTGCTCCCGCGTCATCACCGCCGCCGTCGACCGAATCGGCCGTGACCGCCGACGGCATGGAGAACTTCATCGAGGACTACCTGGCCACGGTGACGACCGACCCGAAGAGCTCGTGGACGATGCTCACGCCGGACTTCCAGGACGCGAGCGGCGGGTTCGGGCAGTACAAGAAGTTCTGGGGCGGCTACCAGACCGCCGACCTCATCTCGGCCGACCCCGATCCCGACGCGATGACGATCAGCTACACGGTCGAGTACCTGCACAACGACGGCAGCAAGTCGCGCGACGACGTGACCCTCCAGCTCCAGGGCACCGACGGCAACTTCCTGATCGCGGGCGAGAGCTGACCGCTGCCCCCTATCGTTGGGGCGGGAGGGTTCGATGGAGCTGGCGGCGCTGTACCGGGACATCGTCGAGCGGTCGCCAGATGCGTTCTGGGTGTGCGACCTCGACGGTCGGACCATCTATGCCAACGCGGCGATGTGCGAGCTGTACGGCGCCACTGCGGAGGAGATGGCCGACGTCACGGTCTACGACTCGCTCGACGAGCCTGGACGCGTCCAGTTCAGCGAGCACCTCGACGTCCTCAAGCGCGAGGGCGGCAACGGGGAGGACGTCGACGTCCTCTTCTGGCGTCGCGACGGGACCTCGCTCTGGGTGATCGTCAGCGAGCGCGAGCTGCGCGGGCCGGACGGCGAGATCGTCGGCTTCACGCACCGGATCAGCGACTACAGCGGTCGCCGGCGCGCGCTCGACGAGCTCCGCGAGAGCCGCGAGCAGCTGGCCGAGGCGCACCGGATCGCCCGGCTGGGCAGCTGGCAGTGGGACGTGACGACCGACGAGATCTACGCCTCCGCCGAGCTGTGCGCGCTCTACGGGCTGGACCCGGACTCGTTCCCGGCGACCTACGCCAACTTCCTCGAGATCGTCCACCCGGACGACCGGAGGCTGGTGGACGAGGCGGTGGGTGGCGCGCGCGAGCTGCCCTCGGAGTTCGTCTTCGTGGTCCGCGTGCAGGGCGAGAGCGGCTGGGTGTGGACGCGCGGTCGCGGGGTCTCGACCGCGGACGCGACCGGTCGCGTGGTGGCGATGTCCGGCACCCACCAGGACATCACCGAGACGAAGCTCGCGGACCTGGCGCTCGAGGACCAGGTGCGGCAGAACGCGCTGATGCAGGCGGTCGCGATCGCGGCCAACGAGGCGAGCACGCTCACCGAGGTGCTCGGCCAGGCGCAGCACCTCGTGCTCCTGCACGACGACTGGGAGCGCGGCCGGGCCTTCGTCCCCGACGAGGACGGTGCGGGCGTCGTACCGCTGCACCTCACCGGCGCGGACCGCGACGCCGACCTCGCGACCCCCGACGAGTCAGCGATGGAGCTCGAGCTCGCCAACCGCGCGTTCCGCGAGCACCGGTCGTTGTGGAGCAACTCGCGCCTCACCCTCGCGGTCCCGGTCTCGGTCGGGGACGAGGTGGAGGCGGTCGTGACGATCACGTCGGCTCCCCCGCTCTACCGCTTCGACATGATCCAGGCGATGGTCGAGCAGGTCGCCGTCGAGCTCGGCCGGGTCGCCGCGCGCGAGCACGCGGAGCGCGCGCTCGCCGATGCGCGGGACGCGGCGATGGAGGCGTCCCGGCAGAAGTCGGAGTTCCTGGCCACGATGAGCCACGAGATCCGCACCCCCTTGAACGGCGTGATCGGGCTCAACGACCTGCTGCTGCGCGGTGACCTGAGCGCCGACCAGCTCCGGCTCGCCACCGGCGTGCAGGTCGCGAGCCGGGCGCTGCTGGGGATCATCAACGACGTCCTCGACTTCTCGAAGATCGAGGCCGGCAAGCTGGAGCTCGAGCGTCTCGACTTCGAGGTGCGGGCAGTCTTCGACCAGGTCGCGAGCATGCTCGGCGAGGCCGCGCGGACCAAGGGCCTCGAGCTGATCGTCGCGTGCCACCCGGACGTGCCCGAGGTGCTGTGCGGTGACCCGACGCGGCTCGCCCAGGTGCTCACGAACCTCGGCTCGAACGCCGTGAAGTTCACCGAGCACGGCGAGGTCTTCATCCGCGCCACCGCCACCCCGGGTGCCGACGGCGGGACGGTGCTCCACGTGAGCGTCACCGACACCGGCGTCGGGATCGTCGACGGCGACGTGGAGACGCTCTTCGAGGCCTTCACCCAGGCCGATGCGTCGACCACGCGCCGGTTCGGCGGCACCGGGCTCGGCCTGGCGATCTCGCGGGAGATCGTCGAGGCGCTCGGCGGCGAGATCGGCCTGCGACCCAACCCCGGGGGCGGCACGGTCTTCTGGTTCACCGCCCAGCTGGGTGCGCCGCTCGGTGACGGCGTCGACCTCGACGACGAGTACGCCCGCAGGTGGCTCGCCGACCGGCACGTGCTGGTCGTCGACGACAACGACAACAACCGCCTGATCCTCGCCGAGCAGCTCGCCCGGTGGCGGGTGCGCTCGTCCAGCGTGGCCGGCGCCGAGGAGGCCGAGGCCGCCGTCGCCGGGGCACGGGCCGCAGGCGACCCGGTCGATGCCGTCCTGCTCGACATGTCGATGCCGGGACGGGACGGGTTCGACCTGGCGCGCGCCCTGCACGCCGACGCCGCAAACGCCGACGTGCGGCTGGTGATGCTCACCTCGTCCGGCCCGCCGACCCCCGAGGAGCTCGACGAGGCAGGCATCGTGGCGTGCCTGACGAAGCCCACGCTGGCCGGTGAGCTGCGCACGACGATGCTGCGTGAGATCGCCCACCGCGACCCGCGACCGGACGGCGTACCCCGGCGGACGGCCGAGCCGACGATCACGCACCGGGTGCTCGTCGTCGAGGACAACCCGGTCAACCAGATGGTCGCGGTCGGCCTGCTGCGGGCGCTCGGGTACGCCGCCACCACCGCCGACGACGGGCTGGTGGCGGTGCAGGAGATGCGCGCCGGCGGCTACGACGCCGTCCTGATGGACGTGCAGATGCCGCGGATGGACGGGTACGCCGCGACCCGGGCGATCCGCGCCGAGGAGACCGTCCACGTGCCGGTGATCGCGATGACGGCGGCGGCGGTCGAGGGCGAGCGGGAGCGCTGCCTCGCCGCGGGGATGGACGACTTCCTCACCAAGCCGGTGGACCCGAGCGCGCTGGCGAGCGTCCTCGAGCGATGGCTGGGAGGCGAGAGCGTCGCTCCACGCCGTACGCTGCGGAGCGTGTCTGAGAACGGTGCCTACTCCCCCATCGACGGTCTGGCGACCGACCGGCTCGACGAGCTGCGCGACCTCGACCCCGACAACACGGCCTACCTCGACCGGGCGATCGGCAACTTCGTCAACAACACGCCGGGCACGCTGGAGGCGATCCGGCAGGCCATCGCGGACGCGGACGCCCCCGTCCTCAAGCAGGTGTCGCACAAGCTGGCCGGCGGAGCGCTGAACCTCGGCGTCACCGCCGCGGGCCGCACCGCCCAGCTGATCGAGCTCGTCGCGGACACCGGGTCGACCGAGGGTGCGGTCGAGCTCACCGACCAGCTCGAGCGCGACCTCGAGGCGGGTCGGACCGCCCTGCTGGCCTACCAGGCGACGTACTCGACGAGCTCCTGACGCCCGCCCCCGAGGTTCGGCCCGGTCCGTGCCGGGTACGGAAGGGTCATGAAGACCATCATCGGGCTCGTCGTCCTCGTCTGGCTCGCCATCGGTGTGCTCGCTGCCGTGCAGCGCGGCTACTTCGGTGACGACCGGGACGTCAGCTGCAAGTCGACCGGCGACACGGCCCTGACCATCGTCGCCGGACCGCTGAACTACTTCGGGGCGAACCCGAAGGTCGACTGCGAGGTCAACGTCCCGCAGCCCTCGAAGTAGGTCTCAGCGCTCCTCGTCGCCCGCCGACGGTGCCGACTCGTCGAGCGCACCCTGGTTGCCCACGAAGGCGGCGACCGGCGGGATCAGCGCCGCCACGACGCTCATCACGATCGCGGCGGTCGTGGACCAGAGGCGCACGACGTTCCACGCCAGGAGGATGAGCACCACGCAGGTGCCCATCAGCCAGAAGTAGGCGCGGTGCCGGCGGCGGCGTTCCATCCCTCGACGCTAGCCCGTCGGCCCAGCCGACTGGACCGCACCCGCAAGAACTCCTCAACGGCCCTCGGGCGCCGTACCGGCCTCCGTACGGTCTTTGACGGCCCGCTGGTGACCCGAGACTCCAGCGGGCCGACACCTTGGGGGGTGCCAGACGGCCCGCTGGACCACGGAACTCCGGCGGGCCGTCCGCACGTCCACGGTCGGTGGGGCGGGTGGGGCTCGAACCCACGACCCAAGGATTATGAGTCCTCTGCTCTAACCGACTGAGCTACCGCCCCAGGTGCTCGCACACCCTACTGACGGCAGGCCGGTGATCTCGACCGGGATCAGCCGTCCGCGGCGACGCGGACGACCAGAGAGCTCGGCTGCAGCACGAAGCGGATCGTGGACGCCTCGGTGAGCACGTCACCGTCCACCTCGCAGAGCTGGGGCGGGTCGACCGCAAGGGTCACGTCGACGCCGGCGGAGCGTTCGAGCGCCGGGCCGTCGTCGCGGTTGGCCAGCACGCGGGCGGCCACCCCGATCCACTGCGTCAGGCTCTCCGGGCTGACGGTGGCGACGTCGAGACGCCCGTCGTCGAAGAGCGCGTCCGGGAGCAGCACCATGCCGCCGGTCAGCTCACCGCAGTTGCCTACGACGACCGTGCGAGCCTTCTGCGCTCCGGTCGGCTCGCCGTCGACGACCAGGTCGACGGAGAACGGCGGATCGGTCAGGTGCTGGCCGCCGCTGGCGACGTACGCCGCCCAGCCGACCTTGTCCTTCACCCCCTCCGGGGCGTCGGCCATCATCTGGGCGTCGAAGCCGACGCCGGCCATGACCGTGAAGCAGTGCACGTTGTCGGCGGCCGACGGGATCCCCTCGAGCTGGTCGCTCGTGGGATCCAGCACCAGCCAGCCGACGTCGATGCGCTGGTCGCGCCCGGTGAACGCCGTGCGCGCGGCGTCCTCCATCGCGTCGACTCCCCCGCCGACGTTGCGCGCCAGCAGGTTGCCGGTGCCGCCGGGCAGCAGCCCGAGCGGGACGTCGGTGCCGACGAGCTCCTGGGCGACGGCGCGCACGGTGCCGTCCCCGCCGAGCGCGCACACGAGGTCGGCACCCTCTTCGACCGCGGACCGGGTCTGCCCGAAGCCGGGGTCGTCCTCGGTGGTCTCGACGAACCGCGGCTCGGGCACGCCGGCCGCACGGGCGGCCTCGGCCAGCGAGTCGCGGACGTCGTCGAGATCCACCTTGGTCGGGTTGACGACGACGATGATCTTGGAGTCCTGCGTCACGACAGCTCCTGCCCTCAGACCCGCGCGTAGCGGGCGCGGGCGAACGAGTAGACGCCGTACGCCGCGAGGCCGAGGGCGATGCCGACGAGGATCACCGGGCCGGCGGGCAGGTCACGCAAGGACTTGAGGCCACCGTCGAGACCAGTGGTCTTGCCGATGTGCTGCTGGATGGCGGCGGCGACGAAGAGGACGCCGACCGCGACGAGCGCGATGCCCTTGCCGATGTAGCCGACCCTGGCCGCCACGACCGCCCAGTGGCCGGGGTGCTCCTGGAAATCGTCGAGGAACTTCTTCTTCCAGCCCTTGTAGACGTGGTAGAGCGCCACGCCGATGATCGCGACGCCGACGGCGCCGACCAGGACGCGCCCCGCGGGCGCCTCCATCAGGGTGCGGGTGAAGTCCTTGGTCTGCTTGTTGCTGGAGGTGCGCCCGCCGAGGGCGAACACGTAACCCGTGTAGGCGAGCGCGGCGTACATGACCGCCTTGCCGCCGGCTTTGGCCTTGTCGAAGGCCTCCCGGGCGGTGAAGAGCTCGGTGACCTGCCACAGCGCCAAGAGGGTGAACCCGATCGCCAGCACCCAGAGGAGGAACATCCCGAACGGCTGCCGGGCGACGGTGGCCAGCGCGCCGGACTGGCTCGCCTGACCGCCCGACCCGGTCGCGATCTGCACGGTCAGCCAGGCGAGCACGAGGTGCAGGACCCCGCTGGCGGCGTAGCCGAGGCGAGCGCCCCACTCGATGACCGGGTGGTCCCCGGCCTTGCTCGCAGCTCCCTTGGCGGCCGTGGTCGCCCGGTCCACGTGCGTGGACATGCCTTGCTGAGTCATGGTCTCCCTCACGTCTCCGTCCCCGCAGGGATGCTTACCCTGCGCTCCGCGTCGTCATGCCTGCGCGCGGCCGGGTCGCGCCGCAGCCAGCCCCAGGCCAGGACGCACGCGAGCAGCCCGTTGAGCATCGCCACGATCACGTCGCTGAGGTGGTGCATGCCCCGGTAGAGCCGGGCCGAGCCCACGCAGAACGGGACCGCCAGGCAGACCGTCACGACGACCGCGCGCAGCGCGGGATGCTTGATCCGCAGCGCCATCAGCGCGAGCGTGAAGTAGAGGCCGGTCGCCGCTCCCGTGTGCCCGCTGGGGAAGCTGGAGGTCGGCGGGGAGTCGTCGAGCTTCTCGACGTCGGGCCGCTCGCGGTCGATGAGCAGCGTGGTGAAGAAGAACACCAGCGCCTGCGCGGAGATGGCGATCAACGGGACCACCGCGAACCACCACTGCTTGGTGCGCCACCACACGATCGCGACGACGACCACGCAGACACCGATGATGCTGACGGTCGCGCCGGTCCAGGAGAAGAAGAGCGTGACGTCGTTCAGGAGCGACGTGCGCCCGGAGGCCAGCCACTTGTTGAACCGCTCCTCCCTGATGCCGAGGTCCTTCAGCGGTCCGTCGGCGATCGACCAGCCGATCGCCAGGACGACCAGCCACCACACGGTCATCGGGAGGAGCACGCGGAGCGCGAGGTCGCGCCCGGCCTCCTTCAGCGTCGGGCGGGACTGGTCGTCATCCCACCGGGTGAGGAACGTCATCGCTGCTCTCCTTCGAGGTCGCGGGGGTGGACGGTGGGCTCCAGCCGACGTAGCCGGCGTACGACGCGACGACGAGCCCGCACCCGAGGAGCACGCCGGCCGTCACGTCGGAGAGGTAGTGGGCGCCCATGAGGAGCCGGTCGACGCAGGTGACCAGCACCCAGAGCACGCCGACGGCGAGCAGCACGCGGCGAGCGGTGACGCCGAGCACGGGACGCAGCAGGAGGAGGACGACCGTCACGACGATTGCGTTGTTCGCGGCGTGACCGGAGGGGAACGAGTAGCCGTGGTGCACGGCGAACGGGTCCTCGATCGCGGGGCGGGCCCGCTGCACCAGCAGCTTGAGCGCCACGGCGACCAGCCAGCCGGTCGCCATCGTCGCGAGCGCCCACATCGCTCGGGTGCGCAGGTGGAACCGGAACCACGCGAGCAGGCAGAGCGGGACGCCGACCACGGCGTACATGACCCATGGCTGGCTGATCAGCTCCCATGCCTGGGCGAGCGAGAGGAGCTCGTCGTGGGAGCGGGTGAGGTCCGTGGCCGCCACGCTGACCCGCTGGTCGAGGTCGGCGAGCGGGTCGAACTTCGTCCTCACCAGGAACGCGAGGACGGCGAGGGGTACGGCGACGGCCACGGCGTACACGACGGCGCGCGTGAGCCGTCGCAGCCGCGTCGGGTGCCCCTCCATGCCTCCCATGCATCGCATCCTGCGCAGCGCGGGGCCGACGCAAACCCGGCAGGTTTGCCGGACCTCCCGTGGAGCAGACTCTGCGCCGTGGACGTGAGGGAGTGGCTCCTCGAGAGCCGGGAGAGGGAGAACCCGCACACCGCGATCGATGCGGTGCGCGGTGACGGGACGGCGTGGAGCACGGGCAACAGCGTGCGTGCGCTCGTCCACGGTCGTGACTACTTCGCCGAGCTCTACGACCGCATCAGCGCTCTGGGGCCTGGCGATCGTCTCTACTTCGCCGACTGGGAGGGCGACCCGGACCAGCAGCTCACCGACGACCCGCGCGCGACGCTCGACAACACGCTCGTCGACGCCGTACGGCGCGGGGTCGACGTCCGGGGCCTGTTGTGGCGCTCGCACTGGCACCGGCTCGGCTACAGCGCCGACCGGCACCGGCAGCTCGGTGACGCGATCGGCGACGCGGGCGGGCAGTGCCTGCGCGACATGCGGGTGCGCACCCGCGGCGCCCACCACCAGAAGTTCGTCGTGATCAGGCACGCCGACGACCCGGCCCGCGACATCGCCTACGTCGGCGGCATCGACCTCTGCAACGGACGACGGGACGACGCCAAGCACCAGGGCGACCGCCAGGCGGTCGACATGGCGCGCGCGTACGGACCGACTCCCGCCTGGCACGACGTCCAGGTCGCGATCCAGGGGCCGGCGGTCCACGACGTCGAGACGACCTTCCGGGAGCGCTGGGAGGACAGCACGCCGTTGACGGTCAACCCGGGCCGGCTGCTCTCGAGCCTGGTCCATCGGGAGGACCTCAGCCCCGAGCCCCTCGGGCCGCAGTCCCCTCCCCCGCCACCGCGGGCCGGCGGTCACGAGACGGTCCAGGTGATCCGCACCTTCCCGGTCATCTACCCGAAGTCCTTCGATTTCGCTCCGCACGGTGAGCGGTCGGTGATGCTCGGCAACGCCAAGGCGATCGCCAACGCCGAGCGCCTGGTGTACGTCGAGGACCAGTACCTCTGGTCCGAGGAGGTCGGCGAGCACTTCGCCGGCGCGCTGCGTGCCAGGCCGGACCTGCGGCTGGTGGTCGTGCTGCCGATGGTCCCCGACCGTGAAGGCACGGCCGTCGAGGTGCCGCAGCTCTACGGTCGCGCGCTGGCGATGCGCAAGATCCTCGAGGCGGGCGGCGACCGGGTCGCCGTCTTCGGCCTCACCAACGAGAGCGGGCTGCCGGTCTACGTGCACTCCAAGACCTGTGTGATCGACCAGCGCTGGGCCAGCGTCGGCTCGGACAACCTCAACCGCCGGTCGTGGACCAGCGACAGCGAGATCGCCTGCACCGTCGTCGACGACCGTGGTGACCTCGACGAACCCGCACCCGCGGACTCCTTCCCCCGGGTCCTGCTGCGCACCCTGGTCGCCGAGCACCTCGGCTGCGAGCCCGACCAGGTGCCTGAGGACCCGCACGAGCTCTTCGACGCGATGGTCGCCTCCGCCGACGCGCTCGACCGCTGGTACGACGGCGTGGGCCTCGACACGCTGACCGGCGTACGCGGGCGGATCGCGGGCAAGCGTCCGCGCCGACCGGTTCCGGTGCCGAAGTCCCTCAGCCGCAGCGTGCCCGGTCACGACCGGCGTCGGCGCCGGGTGAGCGAGCAGGCGGCGGCGTTCGCCGCAGCTCCACACGAGCACCAGCGGCCGCCGGGGCAGCTGCGCCGCCTCTCGACCCCGGAGCTGACCCGCGCCCAGCTGCTCTGGGCGCCCCGTCTCTACGACGTCCTGTTCGACCCCGACGGACGTCCGCGCCCCGGAGAGAGGACCTGAGGATGAGCACGAAGGCCAACGGCGCCTGGGAGGACGACCCCCGCGACGCGCTGCGCGCCGAGGAGGGCTTCGACCTCGGGGACATGGAGCGCGACGCCACCCCCGGCTGGGGGTCCGGCAAGAAGTCTGCGAAGAAGCACGGCCGAGCACGCGGGGAGCTGCTCAGCGAGCTGCAGGAGCGGCTCTTCGCGGAGGGGCGCACGGGCGGCAGCCGGTCGTTGCTGGTGGTCGTCCAGGGCCTCGACACCGCCGGCAAGGGCGGCGTCGCCCGGCACGTGATGAGCAAGGTGGACCCGCAGGGCGTGGCCCTGCGCTCCTTCGGCGCACCCACCCCGGAGGAGCAGGAGCACCACTTCCTGTGGCGCATCAAGGAGCAGCTCCCGAAGCCGGGCCTGATCGGGGTCTTCGACCGCTCGCACTACGAGGACGTCCTCATCGCCCGGGTCGACGGGCTCGTGCCGCCCGAGGTCTGGGAGAAGCGGTACGACGAGATCAACGACTTCGAGGCCGAGCTCGTGGCCAGCGGCACCACGGTGCTCAAGTTCGGCCTGATGGTCAGCCACGACGAGCAGGGGCAGCGACTGATGAAGCGCCTCGACCGACCCGACAAGCGCTGGAAGTACAGCACCAACGACCTGCCGACCCGGCGCAAGTGGGACGACTACCAGGAGGCCTACGCCGACGTGTTCCGGCGTACGTCGACCGAGGTCGCGCCCTGGTACGTCGTGCCTGCGGACCACAAGTGGTACAGCCGGCTCGCGATCACCGAGATCCTCACCCAGACGCTCGTGGAGATGGACCCGGAGTGGCCGTCGGTGCGCTGGGACCCCGAGGTGCAGCGACGCCAGCTCGCCGAGACCATGAGCACCGCCGCGCTGCGCGCGTCGCTCAAGGACACCAAGCGCCAGGTGAAGAAGGCCGTCCTCGACGACCGCGAGGTGCGCGAGGAGGCGGCCGAGGCGAGCACGGTCGGTGCGGGCGACGACCCGCTCGCCGACGCCGAGGCGGACGCCCGGGAGGCGGAGGCCGTGGCGACGGCCGCCGCGGCGATGCTGGACCTGCAGCGGACCCGGAAGCAGAAGGCGGAGCTGCTGGCCGAGCGCTCCTAGCCGAGCCGGTCGATCAGCGCCTCGGCGTCGTGCGGGGCGAAGCCCTTCGCGTCGTTGTCGAAGTAGACGACGACGTCGGCGCCGGCTGACCAGCGCCGGATCTTGTCGGCCCATGCGTCGAGCGCAGCCTCGGAGTAGCCGCTCGTGTAGAGCTCCTGGTCGCCGTGCAGGCGGACGTAGACGAGGTCGCTGGTGACCGCCTCCGCGTGCGGCCAGCGACCGGCCGAGTCGGCGACGACGGTGGCGACGTCGTGCTCCCTCAGCAGCGCGAACGCCTCGTCGGCGCAGAAGCTCTCGTGACGGAACTCCAGGGCGTGCCTGATCGGTCGGTCAGCGAGGCCGCGTGGCGCTCGGGTCAACGACCGGCCCTCGGGCAGCTTGGCGTCGTGATGACGGGCCAGGGCCGCCGCCTCCCCGACCGTGCGGGGCAGCAGCCGGAAGAAGCCGGCCATCCGGTCGGCGTCGTACGCGAGGTCGGCGGGCAGCTGCCAGAGCACCGGACCGAGCTTGGCGCGGAGCGCCAGCACACCGGACCCGAAGAAGTTGGCGAGCGGCGTCTCGACGTCGCGCAGCCGCTTCATGTGCGTGACGAACCGGCCGCCCTTCACGGCGAACAGGAAGTCGTCCGGGGTCTGGTCGTGCCAGGTCTCGTACGACGACGGCCGCTGCAGCGAGTAGAACGACCCGTTGATCTCGACGGACCCGAGGCGCTCCGCGGCGTACGCGAGCTCGGCCCGATGAGGCAGGCCTCGCGGGTAGAAGTCGCCCCGCCAGCCGGCATAGGTCCAGCCCGAGATGCCGACCCGGACCTCGCCCACGGCTGCCTACGAGCGGGCCCGCGCCGTGTCGATCGCGAGCGCCAGCGCGTTGAGGCCGGCCCAGCCGAGCGTGACCGCAAGGACCTTGCGGCGTACGTCGGCATCCTCGGTCTGGGTGGAGAGCAGGGCGGCGTCGCCGAGGTCCATGGCGATGCGCAGCATCATCGCGGCTCGGACCGTCTTGTCGGAGCGCCCGAGGATGCCGAGGCTGCTGATGGCGAGGTCGCGGACGCCGTACGTCCTGGCGAGCAGCTCGAGACCCTCCTGGTGCTTGCGGTCCGCCTGCAGCGCCTGCCAGAGGTGACCCGGCTGGGCAAGGGCGTAGCCGCCGTACGCGGCAGTGGCGACCGACAGGGCACGGCTCAGCGAGTAGCTCATGGGCCGGCGGTACCCGGCCGGCGACCGGATCACGCGGGTCGGGGTACGACGAAGGGCCCGTCTCGCGATGAGACGGGCCCTTCGTGTGCTGGCTCCCCCGGTTGGACTCGAACCAACAACCCTCCGGTTAACAGCCGAATGCTCTGCCAGTTGAGCTACAGGGGATCGGTGCAGCCCGCACAGATTAGCAATCGGTCGCCACAACGAAAAATTGAGGTGGTCAGTCGACGCCGACGTCTGCGCGGGCGGCCTCGAGGGCCTCGGTCGCCGCCGCCTGGACGGCGGGATCGGCGGGGTCGACGCCCTCGTCGTACTCGTAGATCCACTGCACCGGGTGCTGGCCGTTGGGCGCGCGGCGGGCGATGACGCGGACGCCGCGGCGACCGGAGACAGCGACGTGGCGCTGGAGGACGATGCTGGCGGTGACGCGCTCGCGGACCAGCTGGAGCAGCAGCCCCGGCTCCTCCAGGGTCAGCAGGTGCTCCGGTCGCTGCTCGCCCCAGGAGCCGACCTCGACCACGCGCAGCGTCGAGGAGTCCTGGTCCCAGTCGGCCGACTGCACGTCCTCCCACGGGATCCGGACGGTCTCCTCGAGCGCGCCGCTCCCGAGAGGGCGGACGACGTACAGGGCGTCGCGCGACCCGCCGATGCGCCCCTCCGCAGCCGCGGCGTGCGCCAGCAGCTTCTCACCCCGCTCGACGCGGACCGCTGGCCTCCACTTCATGACAGCCACTTCACGACGGCGGCCCGGCGAGCCGGTCGCGCAGGGCCCGGCGGTGCGCCTCGAGGGCGGCGAGCTCGCCGAACATCTTGTTGAACCCCTCCGGCTGCTCGACCGGGTTGGTGCGCTGGAGCTTGGACTTGATCGCCGCGATCCGGCGCGCGGTGGTGAGCTCCATCAGGCGGATCACGTGCTCGGCGACGTACGCCGCGTCCGGCTCCTTCTTGAGCGGCTCGACGGCCAGTGCCCCGATCGTCGAGGAGACCTCGGGGTCGGTCGCCGCGTCGCGCAGCTTCGTGCCCCACCCCGGGTCGCCCGCGCCGGCACCCGGGCCGCCGGCGGCGGCGACCAGCTCCCAGACGGCGCGGTACGTCGGGTGCGTGAAGTCGTTGGGGCCGATCTCAGAGGTCGACCGACCGATCGTCATCGGGTGCTGGACCACGAGCTTGAGCGTCTCGCGCTCGAGCGCGAACCGTGGGTCGCGCAGGTCGGGCACGTTGCTGCGCGGCGGCGGGGTCGCCGTCGTGGCCGCGGGCTCCTGGCCCGGACGGCGGTTTGCGGCCCGGCGCACCTCGGCGCGGGCCTCGTCGATGTCGATGCCGATCATCCCGGCGATCTCGCGGGCGAAGGCGTCGACCTTCGACTTGTCGCGGATGCTGGAGACGAGGCGGGCGCTCTCGCGCAGCGCGTCGACGCGACCGTCGGCGCGGTCGAGGTCGTACTTGCCCACGATGTTGGACAGCACGAAGCGGTAGAGCGGCACCCGCCGGGCGACCAGCTCGCGGACCGCGGCGTCGCCCTTCTTGATGCGTACGTCGCACGGGTCCAGGCCGTCGGGCTCGACGGCGACGTAGGTCTGGGAGACGAAGTTCTGGTCGCCGCTGAACGCCCGGATCGCGGCCTTCTGGCCGGCGGCGTCACCGTCGAAGGTGAAGATCACCTCGCCGCGGAACTCCTCGTGGTCGTTGAGGAAGCGTCGCAGCACGCGGGCGTGGTCGTCGCCGAAGGCGGTGCCGCAGGTGGCGATCGCCGTGCCGACCCCGGAGAGGTGGCAGGCCATCACGTCGGTGTAGCCCTCGACGATCACGGCCTGCGAGGACCGGGCGATCTCGCGGCGGGCGAGGTCGAGCCCGTAGAGCACCTGGCTCTTCTTGTAGATCCGGGTCTCGGGGGTGTTGAGGTACTTCGCCT
The DNA here is from genome assembly GCF_042658885.1 of Nocardioides hankookensis. NCBI lineage: Bacteria > Bacillati > Actinomycetota > Actinomycetes > Propionibacteriales > Nocardioidaceae > Nocardioides > Nocardioides hankookensis. Next base: position 16,627 of record NZ_JBHSRJ010000009.1, read on the forward strand.
CGATGCGGTCGTCGTCGAAGATCCGCCGCGCGCCGAAGCCGATGGTGTCGCCCGGGGCGTCGCGGATCGGCCAGAGCAGCCGGCCGCGGAAGCGGTCGTACGCCGAGCGACCGATCGCCACCAGGCCCGCCTCGACGGTCTCCTCCTGGGTGTAGCCGCGGCCACGCAGGTGCTTGAAGAGCGCCTCCCCCTCACGGGGCGCGAAGCCGATGCCGAAGGTCGCCGCGGCCTCCTGGTCGAAGCCGCGCTCGGCCAGGAACTGGCGCGCGACCAGGGCGTCCGGTGTCGCGAGCTGCTCGGCGTAGAACTCCTGGGCGACCTTGTTGGCCTCGATGAGGCGCTGCCGCGGCGGGCCCTTGGGGCGCTGCTCCTCGCGGGCGTCACCCTCCTCGCGCCGCAGCTGGACGCCGTACTTGTCGGCGAGGCGCTCGACCGTCTCGGTGAAGGTGAGGCCGTCGATCTTCATCAGGAAGCTGATGACGTCGCCGCTCTCGTTGCAGCCGAAGCAGTGGTAGAAGCCACGGGCCGGGGTGACGTGGAACGACGGGGACTTCTCGTCGTGGAAGGGGCAGAGCCCCTTCTGGGAGCCGCCGCCGGCGTTCTTCAGCGTGACGTACTGCGACACCACGTCGTCGATGCGCGCCTTCTCGCGCACCTCGGCGATGTCGTCGTCGCGAATCCGGCCGGCCACGTGGCGGAGTCTACGGTCAGCTCAGTAGTCGCCGGACATGACGTTCACCAGCTGCTCGCCGGCCGCGTAGCGGTGCAGCTGGTCGCGCACCAGGCGGTGGGCCCGGGGCCACATCGCGCTGCTCGCGCCCCCGACGTGCGGCGAGACCAGGAGGCCGGGCGCGTCCCACATCGGGTGGTCCGCGGGCACCGGTTCCGGGTCGACGACATCGACGGCGGCCCGCAACCGCTGGGTACTCAGCTCGGCGAGCAGCGCGTCGTTGTCGACGACCGGCCCGCGGGCGACGTTGACGAGCAGGGCGCCGTCCGGCATCGCGGCGAGGAAGGCCGCGTCGACCAGGCCCCGGGTCTCGTCGGTGAGGGGGACGACGAGCACGACGACGTCGGCGTCGGGGAGGAGCCGCGGCAGCTCGGTGATCGCGTGAACGCCGTCGCGGGCGCTGCGGGCGACCCGGGTCACCTCCACCTCGAAGGGCAGCAGGCGGCGCTCGATCGCCTCGCCGATCGCGCCGTACCCGACCAGCAGCACGCGCTTGTCGGCGAGCGCGGGGCGCCAGCCCGGTCGCCACTCGTGCCGGTCCTGGGCGCGCACCCAGTCGGGGATGCCGCGCAGGCTCGACAGGATCAGGGTGAGCGCCAGCTCCGCGGTCGAGGTGTCGTGGATACCGCGGCCGTTGCAGAGCGTGACGCCGTCGGGGACTGCCGACCGGACGTTGTCGACGCCGGCGGTCAGCGTCTGCACGACCTCGAGGCTCGGCATCTGCGCCAGCACGTCCGCGACCTTCGGTCCGACCATGTACGGCGGCACGTAGAACCGCACGTCGCCCACGCTGTCCGGCACCTCGCGGGTCGGGTCGACGACCTCGTAGCGGAGGCCTGCCGGCGGGTCGCCCAGCAGGGAGGGTTCGAACGGCAGCCAGACGAGTCGCTCGGTCACGCTCGGAGCCTAGTGGCGGGAGTCAGCGCCGGTAGACGCTGACCAGGACGCCGTACGACGCCTCGCGCTCCCCCGCCGGCTCGAGCTCCTGGACGACCCGCTCGAGGTGGCGGCTGAGTGCCTCGGCCTGGCGCCGGGTGAGGCGGAGGGTGCGGTGGTTGACGAGGGGCTCCTTGGCCGCGTCGACCTCCTCGGCGATGGTCGCGAACATCGCCCGGGTCGCGTCGGTGCCGTCGGGCAGCCGGAGCCGCGGCACCGCGGTGACGTAGTACTGCTCCGTCCCGCCGCGCACCGTGCGGGTGCGACTGGGCGCCAGCAACCCGGCCGCGACCAGGACCTTCACGTGGTGCGCGACGTTGCCCTTGTTGGTGGCCAGGCGGTGGGTGAGCTGGCTGACGGTCGCCCCGTCGGTGCCGACCTCCCGCCAGATCCGGTGCCGCATCGGGTGCTCGAAGGCGCGCAGCTGGGCGGTCGTGGCTACGGGGATCGGGTCGGTCACGGATCAAGCGTCAAGAGAAGTAGACGCTTGTGTCAAGGTCCGGCTGGACTGCTCCCATGAACATCTCACTCGTGCAGGACCTGGTCCGCACCCACTACGTCTTCCCCGACACCGCCGAGCAGATCGTGACGGCGCTCGCGACCGTCGACCTCGAGGGCGACTCCGAGAGCGACGCCGCCGCGCTGACGACGGCCCTGCAGTCGGTGAACGGCGACCGGCACCTGCGGGTGCGCCACTACGCGGACGGCGTACCGCCCGACCAGGACGAGGCGGAGGTGACCGCCTGGCTCGCCGAGATGGCGCTGGTGCAGGGCCCCGGGATCTGCGAGGTACGCCGCCTGGAGGACAACACCGGCCTGCTGGTCGTCGGCCCGGTCATCCTGTCGCCGGAGCACCTCGCCCCGGCCGCCGCTGCTGCTTTCACGCTGCTGCGGGGAGCGGCTCGGCTGGTGATCGACCTCCGTGGGTGCGTCGGCGGGGTGCCGGAGTCGGTGGCGCTGCTCGTCAGCCACCTCACCGGGGACGAGGCGGTGCACCTGCAGGACCTGGTCCACCGCGACGGCACCGTCACCTCGTCGTGGACCACCCCGTCGGTGTCCCCGAAGGTCCCGTCGGACGTCCCTGTCACCGTGCTCACCAGCGCGCGGACCTTCAGCGGCGGGGAGGAGCTCGCCTACGACCTGCAGTCGCTCGGCCGGGCGCGGGTCGTCGGCGAGACGACCGGCGGCGGCGCGCACCCCCGCGAGGCCTTCGACCTCACCACCCACCTCCAGCTGCACGTGCCGATCGCCCGGTCCGTCAACGCGGTGACGGGCACCAACTGGGAGGGCGTCGGCGTCGTGCCCGACGTCGCCTGCCCCGCCGAGGACGCACTCAGCAGAGCCGTCGGTGCCAGGTGACCGCGCTCTGGTCGGTCAGCGACGCGACCTGGTCGAGCACGACCCGCAATCGCGCCGCGTCGTCGGGAGCGTCGGCCCAGTCGTCGGCGAACGGCCGGTCCAGCGCGTCCGGGCCACGCGTGACCAGGGTCTCGACGAGCTCCCGCAGCAGCTCGCGCTGCCGCTCCATGAGCGCGATCCGGTCGTCGGTGCGCATCACGTAGTGGGCGGCGATCCCCTTGAGGACCGCCATCTCGAGGCGCGCCTGGTCAGGAACGAGCAGGTCGGCGGCGTACCGCACGAACGGGCCGTCGCTCGCGGCGAAGGTCGCGTGCTGGACGGCGCCGCAGAACCGGCCGATCAGGTCGCTGGTCAGGTTCTTGAGCGCCGCGAGCGAGCGGCGGCTCCCGTCGTACGGCGCGCTCGGCCAGCTGCCCACCTCGCGCAGCCCGGCGAGGGTGGCGTCGAGGACATCGTCGTCGGCGCCGGGGAGGTACCAGTCGCGCACGACCTGCCAGACCGCGCCGGTGTCGAGGGCCGTCAGGTCGACCCGGCCGGCGACGATGCCGTCCTCGACGTCGTGCACGGAGTAGGCGACGTCGTCGGCGAGATCCATCACCTGCGCCTCGAGGCACTTCCGGGTGCCGACGGCACCTCGGCGCATCCAGTCGAAGACCGGGAGGTCGTCGTCGTAGACGCCGAACTTGCCGTCCGCGCCGGCGTCGGTGACCCGCCATGGGTACTTGGTGCAGGCGTCCAGCGTCGCCCGGGTCAGGTTGAGCCCGGCTCCGTCGGTCTTGGCCTCGAGGCGGGTCAGCAGCCGCAGGGTCTGGGCGTTGCCCTCGAACCCGCCGCACGCCCGGGCGACCTCGGCGAGCACCCGCTCGCCGTTGTGGCCGAACGGCGGGTGACCGAGGTCGTGCGCGAGCGCGGCGGTCTCGGCGATGTCGGGCTGGCTGCCCAGCGCCCGCGACAGGTCGCGCGCCACCTGGGCGACCTCGAGGCTGTGGGTCAGCCGGTTGCGCACGAAGTCGTCGCTCTGCGGGCCGACCACCTGGGTCTTGGCAGCGAGCCGGCGCGACGCCGCCGCGTGGACGACGCGGGCCCGGTCGCGCTCGAACGGCGTACGGACCGGAGCGTCCACCCGCTTGGGTGGCTCCTCGACGATCCGCTCGCGCGCGGCGTCGTCGTACCCGTCGTGGTCAGTCATCGCACGCCGAGCCTAGAGGTAGGTCAGTACGTCGAGACGTGCACGTGGTCGTAGTGGTTGGCCGTGGCCGAACCGCGCGACGGGAAGGTCCGCCACCCCTCGCTCGCCCGGACCGGGGTCCAGATCTGCTGGCGCCAGAGGATGTCGTAGAGCTTCAGCTCGGAGGCGTGCGCCTTGAGGAAGTCGGAGATCGCGTTGCCGAGCGTCACGTCGCTGGTCATGATGTCCAGCGCCCGGCCCGAGGAGTGCTCGCCGTGCGCGTCCCAGCCGCCGTACGACGTGATCTGCGGGAAGGCGTGGCACACGGAGCGGTAGACGTAGACGGCGTTGCTGGTCAGGCCGTTCTCGACGCTCGGGTCGGGGCAGGGCGCCATGGAGAGCCCGGCGGCCGCGGTGACCGGCTTCTCGTCGGAGAGGTAGCCGTCGGTGACCCAGCGGGACTCGCCGTCGATGACGACCTCGACGCGGCCGTCGGCCTTGCGGCCGGTGACGAGGACCCGCTTGCCGGCGTCGATCTCACCGTCCTGCTTGGCGTCCTTGCCGGAACCCGCCCAGAGGTTGAGGTCGGTCGTCGTCCAGAGCCGGGTGTCCGCCGTACGGATCGCCGAGCGGGTCGCGACGAGGCGCTGGTTGCGCTGGTAGGCCTTCTGGAGCTCCACCCGCTCGAGGCGGGCGTCGGCCCGGGAGACCGTGTCGCGCGAGGTCGTCACGCTGGAGATGTCGGCCGCGTCCTTGGCCAGCAGGCTGCCCGTGGTGGCGGGGTTGCTGGCCAGCACGCCGAGGGTCACCGCGGAGGCCGTCGCCACCAGGGCGATGGGCGCGGCCACGGTGGCGGCGCGGGGCTTGCGGCGGGCATCGGTGTCCCGCTTGTGGCGATGCTCTGCCACAGCGCTGATCCTTAGCTGTTGTCGTCCAGGGCGTGTTGCCGGACCGCCGGGGGAAGGTCACGAAACGGCAACGACGGTCGAGTCAACCACAGGCCTACCGACCTCGTGGAATCTTCAAACGGTTCGTGCGGGGTATTTCAGGTCACCCGCCGGTGGTCTCGTTCGCGTCCTCGTGGAGGTGCGAGCCCGCGCCGTCGGTGTCGTCGTACCAGCCCTCGGGTACGACCACGCGGTCGCGCGGCGAGCCCTGGCGGCCGCGTGGGGCGCCCAGCTCGGAGACCGGGAAGGGCTCCGCGGGGTCCAGCTCGGCGAGCAGCCGGTCGAGGTCGGCGAGCGTGTTGACGAGGCCGAGCGAGCGACGCATCTCGCCGCCGGCCGCGAAGCCCTTGAGGTACCAGGTGACGTGCTTGCGGAACTCCTTGCAGCCCCGCTCCTCCCCCATGTGCTGGCACAGCAGCTCCGCGTGGCGGCGCATCATCGCGGTCACCTCGCCGAGCGTGGGAAGGGTGGCGACCTGCTCGCCGGAGAACGCCGCGGCGAGGTCGCGGAAGATCCACGGCCGTCCCAGGCAGCCGCGCCCGACCACGACGCCTGCGGCGCCGGTCTGCTCGACCATGCGGAGCGCGTCGGCGGCCTCCCAGATGTCGCCGTTGCCGAGCACCGGGATGTCGACGTGGTCGACGAGCGCCGCGATGGCCTCCCAGTCGGCGGTGCCCGAGTAGGCCTGGGCGACGGTGCGGCCGTGCAGCGCGATCGCGGCGGCGCCGCTCTCCTGCGCGATCCGGCCGGCGTCCAGGTAGGTCAGGTGGTCGTCGTCGATGCCCTTGCGGGTCTTCATCGTCACCGGCACGTCGTACGGCGTGGCCGCGGCGACGGCGTGCTCGAGGATCTCGGCGAGCAGCCCGCGCTTCCACGGCAGCGCCCCGCCGCCGCCCTTGCGGGTCACCTTGGGGACCGGGCAGCCGAAGTTGAGGTCGATGTGTGCGACGCCGTACTCCGCGCAGAGGATCTCGGCCGCCTTGCCGACGTAGACCGGGTCGGTGCCGTAGAGCTGCACCGAGCGGGTGGTCTCGAGCTCGTCGAACACGAGCATGTCGCGGGTGTGCTGGTCGCCCTCGACCAGGCCGCGACTGGTGATCATCTCGCAGACGTAGAGGCCCGCGCCCTGCTCGGCACACAGCCGCCGGTAGGCCGCGTTGGTGATGCCGGCCATCGGCGCGAGCACGACGGGGACGTCGACCGTCAGCGAGCCGAGGGTGAGCGAGGACATGCGGCCATTGTCCGTGGAGGGCGCAGACCTGCCCAAATCGCTCGGTAGTGGTGGTTTCGAGGCTCGCTCCGCTCGCACCTCAACCACCGGCTACTGCTTCTTCTTTTTCTTCTTCTCGGGCTTCGGCGGGACGTACTTGGTGATCTCGCCGGTCCAGATGATCGGGTCGAAGGTCTCCTCGGGGCGGAAGCTGACCGCCTCGAGCTGGCCGTGGTCGGGTGCGAGGTAGACGAGGCAGACGTCCGCGGTCGCCCCGGGGCCGAACGGCTTCGGGAGCGCCGTGCTGGGGCAGGCCTCGAACGAGCTCGCGAACGGCGTCGACTCGAGCAGGAGGTTGTCCTCGTTGACGACGTACAGCGGGACCCGGCGGCCGCCGAGGTCGGACTCACCGACGTTCTTCACCTTCACGTGCACGAAGTACGGCGTCGACTTCTGCTGCGCGTCGGTCAGCTGCCAGGCCGACAGCGTCTTCTTGGTCGTCGTCTGCTCCAGCTTGGTGACCGTCAGGTCGAGCACGCCGACCTCGTCCTGGCGCGGCTCGTAGGCGACGATCCCCTGGTCGCCGACCTCCAGGTGGGTGCCCTGCGGGGTCAGCGTGACCCCGTCCGGGACCGGCAGGTACGGCGTCTCGCTCGCCGACGCGCTCGCGCCGCCGGACTTCTCCCCGGACGAGTCCGAGCCCGGGTCGCTGCCGGAGCAGCCGGCGAGCAGGCCCGCCGACAGGAGGAGGGCGAGGGACGGCCCGAGCAGACGAGGGATCACCCCGCCATTCTGCATACGCACGTGCCTCAGCAGCCGACGAAACGCTCGGCGAAGTACGCCACTGCGCGATCGAGGCTGATCCGCTCCTGCGCCATCGTGTCGCGCTCGCGCACCGTGACCGCGTCGTCCTCGAGGGTCTCGAAGTCGACGGTGACGCAGTACGGCGTACCGATCTCGTCCTGGCGGCGGTAACGGCGGCCGATCGCGCCGGAGTCGTCGAAGTCGACGTTCCAGCCCGCGCTGCGCAGCTGCATCGCGAGGTCCTTGGCCTTGGGCGACAGGTCGGCGTTGCGCGACAGCGGCAGCACGGCGACCTTGACCGGCGCGAGGCGCGGGTCGAGCTTGAGCACGACGCGCTTGTCGACGCCGCCCTTGGTGTTGGGCGCCTCGTCCTCGGTGTAGGCGTCGACGAGGAAGGTCATCAGGCTGCGCGAGAGGCCGGCCGCCGGCTCGATGACGTACGGCGTGTAGCGCTCGTTGTTGGCCTGGTCGAAGTACGACAGGTCCTGGCCGGAGTGCTTGGCGTGCGTCGTCAGGTCGAAGTCGGTGCGGTTGGCGATGCCCTCGAGCTCACCCCACTCGGAGCCGGCGAACTTGAAGCGGTACTCGATGTCGACGGTGCGCTTGGAGTAGTGGCTGAGCTTCTCCTGCGCGTGCTCGTAGTGGCGCAGGTTGTCGGGGTCGATGCCGAGGTCGACGTACCAGGCGGTGCGCTGGTCGATCCAGTACTGGTGCCACTCCTCGTCCTCGCCCGGCTTGACGAAGAACTCCATCTCCATCTGCTCGAACTCGCGGGTGCGGAAGATGAAGTTGCCCGGCGTGATCTCGTTGCGGAAGCTCTTGCCGATCTGCGCGATGCCGAACGGCGGCTTCTGGCGGCTCGAGGTCACCACGTTGGCGAAGTTGATGAAGATGCCCTGGGCGGTCTCGGGGCGCAGGTAGTGCAGGCCGCTCTCGTCCTCGATGACGCCGAGGTAGGTCTTGAGCAGGCCGGAGAACTGGCGCGGCTCGGTCCAGGCGCCGCGGGTGCCGCAGTTGGGGCAGGCGACCGTGGACAGGTCGACGGAGTCGGGGTCGTCGAGCCCCTTCTTCTCCGCGACCTCCTCCTGGAGGTGGTCGTAGCGGTAGCGCTTGTGGCACGACTGGCACTCGGTCAGCGGGTCGGTGAACGTCTCGACGTGGCCGCTGGCCTCCCACACCTGGCGCGGCAGGATGATGCTCGAGTCGAGGCCGACCATGTCGTCACGCATGGTGACCATGGACTTCCACCACTGGCGCTTGATGTTCTCCTTGAGCTCCACGCCGAGCGGGCCGTAGTCCCAGGCCGACCGGGTGCCGCCGTAGATCTCACCGCACGGGTAGACGAATCCCCTGCGCTTGGCGAGCGAGACGACGTGGTCGACGGTGGACGGGGGCGGCTTGGCCACGATGGAGCTCCTGCGGGTCACGGCCGGCTGGCTGCCGGTCAGGGGAACGTGCGAGCGTTCAGCCTAACGACCGGGGCGACTCGATATTGAGGGTGGTGCCCGGGCCCACCAGCTCGTACGCCGACGGCTCCTCGATCGCCCGGCCCAGCACCATCACGGCCCGCAGCTTCACGTCGTACGACGAGAGCGCGCGGCGGTAGCTGCCGACGTTCTCCCAGCGGGTGCTGAGGACCCACAGCTCCGGGTCGTCGACGTTGCGGCCGATCTCGCCGCCGGCGTACCCGGCGCAGGCGGCGAGCGCCTCGTGCGCCGTCGCGAGGTCGGCGCGGAAGGTCTCGCCGTCGGCGACGGGCACGCGGAACCGGTTGACGACGATCACCCGCGGGACGCTACCGGGGTCAGTCGAGGAACTTGCGGAAGAGGTCGTTGCCGAACGCGTTGTTGTCCTCCGGCGCGAGGTTGGTGGCAGCCGAGAGGAAGTAGACGGACCTGCTGTCCGGCGCCCATGCCGCGCCGCTGGTGCCGCCCAGGCCGAAGAGCGTCGAGCGGCTGCCGGCGTTGATGCCGTTGGGCAGCACCGACACCAGCTGCACCGCCCCGGAGCCGAGGTCCTTCACGTAGATGTCGGTGTAGGTGTTCTTGTCCACGGTCCCGCTGACCAGGTCGACGGCGTTCGAGGAGAAGAGGATCTTCGACCCGTCCGGCGACCAGCTCGGTGAGTCGCTGCCGTTGACGCCGAGCGGGAAGCCGCCGTCCTTGCGGACCGAGACGGCTTGGACCGCGCCGCTGGAGAGGTTCTTCACGAACACGTCCGCGTAGGCGTTGTCGTCGCCGGTCACCAGGTTGGTGGCCGTCGAGGCGAACGCGATCCGGGAGCCGTCCGGCGACCACACCGGCCGGTCGCTGGAGTTGTTGGCCTGCCCGCCGGTCGGCGTCGTCGACACCCGGGTGATGGCACCGCCCGGGAGCGACTTCACGAAGATGTCGCGCGAGGCGTTCGTGTCGCCGGGGACGAGCTCCTTCGAGTAGGACATGAACGCGACCCGCGAGGAGTCCGGGCTCCAGACCAGGTCGTCGGCGTCGAGCGGTCCGGTGCCGTCGCTGGGCAGCACGCCGGCGCCGTTCGCGCTCACCGGCACGTACGTCGTGGTGCCGACCTGCCAGGCGAACGCCTGGAGGCTGCCGTTCGTCGTGGACGCACAGGGCGAGACCCCGGCGCAGCCGTTGAGGTAGCGCGAGGTGAAGGCGAGCCAGGACTGGTCGGGCGACCACGCCGCGTCGTACACGCCGGCGGCGATGAAGCCGACGCTCTGGTCGCCGAGGTCCTTGGCCAGCAGGTAGGGGCCGGAGCCGCCGGAGTAGGAAGAGGCGTCGATCAGGTTGTTCGCGTACGTCGTGAAGAGCAGCTCGTGGCCGTTCGGGTTCCATCGCAGGACGCGCGCCTCGCTGGTGTAGCCGGCGTCGTTGCCGAGGGTGCCGCCCGCCGACCGGTCCACCGCGACGATCGCGCCGGTGGCCAGCGTCTTCACGTAGAGGTGCAGCAGGCCGTCGGCGACGCCCGGGACGAGGTTGGTCGCGTCGGACCAGAACGCGACCCGGGTCCCGTCGGGCGACACGGCGGCGGAGTTGAGGTCGTGGCCGTCGGCGCCCGCGCCGGACGCCGACGTGTTGACCTGCGAGATCGGTCCCGTGGCGTACGCCGCGCCGCTCGAGCCCGGCCCGGCAGCCTTGGTCAGCACGACGCGGTCGACGTACACACCCCGCCGACCGGGAGCCGTCACCGTGATCCGGACCTTGCCCGACCCGGAGAAGCCCACCGTCCGGAGTGCGACCTTCCGGGCGGCGGTCGAGACCTTCCTCGTCCGCTTGCCCACGGCCACCTGGACCGTCCCGCGCCCGGGGCCGACCTGGAACGTGACCGCGCCACCGGCACCGGCGGTGACCTTCGTGGTCAGCGTCGCCTTCTTCTTCGTCGACCGGGAGAGCGTCGCGCGGTAGGCGCCCTTCTGCCGGACCGACGACCAGCCCTTCGAGCGGGCCAGCTGCCGGTCGTCGATCGTCGTCGACGCCGCCCGGTGGGCTGACGCCGGCGCGGCGGACGCCGCGACCGGGCCGGCGAGCACGGACAGGGCGACGGTGAGGGCGAGAGCGGGACGGGACGCGCGCATGGGCTTCCTTCGGGACCGGGACACGGCCCCGAGCGAGCCGGCCCCAGCAACCTACGAATCCGGGCGAGCGCCGGTTAATGGCCCGCGTGGGTCATCCGCGTGGCAGGTCCGACTCCCTGAGTTGACAATCATTCTCACTTCACCTGAGAATCGTTCTCATGAAGAGACTCGCCGCCGCGTCTGCCGGCGCCGCCCTGCTCGGCTCGGTCGTCCTGAGCGGGTGCGCCGCGTTCACCGACGACTCCGCCACCTCCGCCGACGGCGTGCAGGTCGCGGCGGCGTTCTACCCGCTCCAGTACGTCGCCGACCGGGTCGCCGGTGGCCACGCCGACGTCGAGAACCTCACCGCCCCCGGCGGCGAGCCGCACGACCTGGAGCTGACCCCCAAGGAGACGGCCGACGTCGCCGGCGCCGACCTGGTGCTCTACCAGCGCGGCTTCCAGCCGTCGGTCGACGACGCCGTCGACGAGAACGCGACCGGGGACACCCTCGACGTCGCCGACCTGGTCGACCTGGTGCCGTTCCGCGACCACGGGGTCGACTCCGACGAGCTGGACCCGCACTTCTGGCAGGACCCCGTCCTGCTCGCCGACGTCGGCGACGCCGTCGCGAAGCAGCTGGCGAAGGTCGACCCGGACCACGCCGACGACTACACGGCGAACGCCGCGGACCTCCGCTCCGACCTGGAGCAGCTCGACCAGGAGTACCAGGCCGGGTTGACCGGCTGCGAGCGCAGCACGGTCGTCGTGAGCCACGACGCGTTCGGCTACCTGCAGCGGTACGGCATCACGATGGAGGCGATCCTCGGCCTCTCCCCCGACGCCGAGCCCACTCCGGCCGACCTGGCCCGGCTGGAGAAGCTGATCCAGGAGGACGGCGTCACCACGGTCTTCTCCGAGTCGCTGGTCAGCCCCGAGACCGCCGAGCAGCTCGCCCACGACACCGGCGTCACCAGCGCGGTGCTCGATCCGATCGAGGGCCTGACCGACGAGACCGCGGACGAGGACTACCTTTCCCTCATGCGCTCGAACCTGTCCGCCCTCGAGGAGGCGAACGGCTGTTGAGCTCCTCCGTGGTGCAGCTGACGGACGGGGCGGTCGCGATCGCCGGCCGGCCGATCCTGCGCGGGATCGACCTGACCGTGCGGTCCGGGGAGTTCGTGGCCCTGATGGGCGCCAACGGCTCCGGGAAGTCGACCCTGGTGCGAGCCCTCACCGGGCTGCGGCCGCTCGCGTCCGGGTCGCTGAGCCTCTTCGGCACGCCGCTCGACCGGTTCCACGACTGGCGGCGGATCGGCTTCGTCCCGCAGCGCGGCGGTGCCGCGTCCGGCGTACCCGCCTCGGTGTGGGAGATCGTCGCCTCCGGCCGGCTCACCCACCGCCGGCTGCTGCGGCCGCTGAGCCACCGCGACCGGGCCGCGATCTCCGAGGCTCTCGAGGTCGTGGGTCTCTCCCACCGCGCACGTGAGGGCGTGTCCACGCTCTCCGGAGGACAGCAGCAACGGGTGCTGATCGCCCGGGCGCTCGCCGGGGACCCGGACCTCTTCTTCCTGGACGAGCCGACCGCCGGGGTCGACCTGCCCAACCAGCAGGTGCTCGCCGACACGCTCGCGACGCTCTCCGAGCGTGGCTCCACGATCGTCCTGGTCGCCCACGAGCTCGGTCCGATGGCGCCGCTCATCGACCGTGCGGTGGTGATGCGCGACGGCCGGGTCGCGTACGACGGGCCGCCGCTGACCAGCCACGAGGTGTACGAGCCCGACCACGGGCACCACCACGCCGCACCCGAGCGCCACGACCACGCGCCGCACGTCGCGTCGCCGCTGGACCTGCACCAGGAGCACGACCGATGAGCGACTTCGTGGATCTCCTGGGCTACGGGTTCATGCAGCGCGCGATCATCGCGGCGCTCTTCACCGGCCTGGCCGCCCCGGCGGTCGGGACCTACCTGGTGCAGCGACGCCAGGCGCTGATGGGTGACGGCATCGGGCACGTCGCGGTCACCGGTGTCGCACTCGGGCTGCTGACCGGGACGTCGCCGACCTGGACGGCCGTCGTCGTCGCGGTGCTGGGCGCCGTCCTCATCGAGGTGATCCGCGAGCGCGGGCACACCAACGGCGACGTCGCGCTCGCCCTGCTCTTCTACGGCGGCCTCGCGGGCGGCGTGCTGCTCACCGGCCTGGCCGGCCAGAGCGCCGCCCGGCTCCAGAGCTACCTCTTCGGCGCGATCACGACGACCTCGATCTCCGACGTGATCGTGGTGATGATCCTGGCCGCGGTGGTCGTGCTGGTCTGCGTCGGCCTCTCCCCGCAGCTCTTCGCGGTCGCGCAGGACCAGGAGTTCGCCCGGGTCGCCGGTCTGAACATCCGGTTCTACAACCTGCTGGTGGCCGTGCTCGCGGCCGTCAGCGTCACGGTGGCGATGCGGACCGTCGGGCTCCTGCTCGTGTCGGCCCTCATGGTGGTGCCGGTGGCCACCTCCCAACAGCTCACCCGGTCGTTCCGGAGCACGCTGGGTGCGGCGATGGTGCTCGGCATGCTCGCCTCCGTCGGCGGGCTGCTGCTCTCGGCGTACGCCTCCAACTACGGACGCGTCGCCCCCGGTCCGACCATCGTGCTGCTCGCGCTCGCCGGCTTCGTCGTCGCCTGGCCGGTCGGCGTGTGGCTGCGGTCGCGCCGGCGGCTGCGTCGGCCCTTCCCGGTCGTCGAGGTGGCGCCCCACCAGACGATCGACGAGCACCCGCACGCCCACGGCAAGGACTGCGGGCACGTCGCGGTGCCGCACGGCGACCACGTCGACTACGTCCACGGCGGGCACCGGCACGCGCCGCACGGGAAGCACTATGACGAGCACTGAGAAGAGCACTGAGAAGAGCACTGAGAAGAGCAGCCTCCGCCCCACCCGTCAGCGCCTCGCGCTGATGCAGGCGATGGCGTCCTTCGGCGACTTCCGCTCCGCCCAGGAGATCCACGAGCTGCTCGGCGAGCGCGGCGAGCAGGTCGGCCTCGCCACCGTCTACCGCACGCTCCAGCGGCTGGCCGATGCCGGCGAGGTCGACGTGCTCCGCACCGAGGACGGCGAGGCGATCTACCGTCGCTGCTCCGACAGCCACCACCACCACCTGGTGTGCCGCTCCTGCGGCGCCACGGTCGAGGTCGAGGGTCCGACCGTCGAGCGCTGGACGAGCAGCATCGCCGCCGAGCACGGGTACGCCGACGTCAGCCATGCGCTGGAGATCTTCGGGACCTGCCCGCGCTGCCGGTAGCCGGCGTACCCCTCCCCTCAGCCGAGCCGGAGGATCTCCAGGATCCGGTTGAGCAGGGCGACGAGCTGACCGAGCGCACCGAGGCCGTCCAGCAGGCCGGTGACCGCGCAGAGCAGGTTGCCGAGCAGGTTGCCGGCGCCGGTGGCGGCGACGATGGTCAGCACCACCCGGTCGAGGTGCACCCGGAGCCCGAGCAGGTCCAGGTCGAGCGGTGCGAGCACCAGGTTGAGGATCGAGCAGGTGGCGGCCAGTGCCGCGCGGTCGCCGGCCCGCGCGGGCGCGCCGTTGATCGACTTCACGCGCACCGTCTTCAGCTGGGCGAACCTGCTGGTCGACCCGTTCCTCTCGTGCACGACGCCCTGCACCAGGCCACGGACGAACACCTTGCCGTCGTGGCGTGCGAACCGGAGCGGCACGAACGAGCCGGTGACCTGACGGCCGCTGCCGGTGTGGCCGACCAGCCGCGAGGTGAGCTGGCCGGCTGCCGTCTGGGCGACCGGCTGCTTCGCGGTCGAGGAGCGGGTGTCGCTCGCGTCGGCGGACTGGAAGCCGACCAGGCAGAGGGCCAGGGCGAGGAGGACGGCGGTGAGCCGGCCGGTGGGTGATGCGAAGAGCTTGGACATGGGTTTCCTCCCGAGAGTTGTCTTGCCCCTCACATGCCGTCAGCGCCGCGCAGCGTTACATCGGCGGCCAGCCGCTGGCGCAGGCGCCGCAGGCCGCGGTGGTGCGCGACGCGGACGGCGGTCGCACTGATGCCCAGCGCGCGGCTGGTGGTCGCGACGTCCAGGCCGACCACGTCGAGGCACGCGACGACCTGGGCCTCCCGCTCGGGCAGCGTGCTCACCAGGCTCCGGGCCAGGTCGTCGCCGGCGACCTGCGCGGCCGGGTCGCCGACGTCGGCTCGCGTGCCGGCGAACTCCAGCTGCTCGGGGCCGAGGGGCGTCGTACGCCGGGTACGCGACGCGCGATGGCTGTGGCGGGCGACGTTGCGGGCGATCCCGAAGAGCCAGCCGGCGAAGTCGTGACGGTCGCCCTCGAAGTCGGCGAGCCGCCGGGCCGCGGTCAGCCAGGCCTCGGCAGCGATGTCCTCGGCATCGGCCGACCCGTCGGGACGGTGCACGTGCCGGAGCCACACCACGAGCCGCTCCGCGTGGTCGCCGTACAGCTCGGCCCACGCCGACTCGTCGCCCGTGCGGGCACGCGCGACGAGCTCGTCTCCCTCAACGCGCGCCATCAGCTGCCAGCCTCCCGAGCAGGCCCCCGCTCGGACTGTGCCCATCCGGACGGGGCGTCACCCGTCCCCGAGATCACGGGTTCCGTGGCATCGTCGGGGCATGTCCCGTCCCCGGTCTCGTCGGCAGCTGCGACGCGACCTCCGCGCGGACACCTCCCGGCGCCGTACCGACCCCGACCTCACCGACCGGCTCGCCGCCGAGGCCGCGGCGTCCGAGCCGGCGCCGACCGCTCGACGCCGGCCCCGGGTGGCCATCGCGGTCGCCTCCGTGGTCGTCGCGGTGCTGGCCGTCCTCGGCATCGCCGCCGCCACCGACGCCTCGTGGGCACCCTGGTCGCCGGACGACCCCGTCCCGACCTCCCCGGTCACCCCGACCGCGACGTCGCCCACGCAGCCCGCGCCGACGTCGGGCCCACCCACGACCGCGCAGTCCGCCGAGCCGAGCGCGACGCCGACACCACGCGCCACGGACAGCGCCACGGACAGCGCCACGACGGACCGTCCGACACCTGCGCCGCCGACGTCCTCGCCGTCGCCGTCCGCGCGCCAGCCGAGCCCGACCGCCCTCCCCACCGTGCCGTCGCTGCCACTCTCCGGATCGGCGACGCTCCCGCCGCTACCGACCGTCTCGCTCCCCGTCGGCGGCCGCTGAGGCCGAGTCGATGGCCGACGGCGGCCGACTCACCGGCTGGTCATCGCACGACGCGAGGCCAGCAAGCCGCGCTCGTCGCCCTGCCTTCGCTGCGGGGGTTTCGAGACGGGCCTGGCGGCCCTCCTCAACCACCGGGCGCTCATCGCCCGAGACCGGCTAGCGAGGCATCCGCACCCGGAAGACGCTGCCCTGGCCGACCGCGCTGTCGACGTCGATGCGGCCCCCGTGGGACTCGACGATGTCCTTGGTGATGCTGAGGCCCAGGCCGGCGCCGGCGACAGCGCGGCGCGCGGCGTCCTCGGTGCGGAAGAAGCGGGTGAAGAGGCGTTCGCAGTCGTCGGGCGCGATGCCGATGCCGGTGTCGGCGACCTGGATCTCGACCCAGTCCAGGTCGGTGCCGAGCTGGACGGTGACGCGGCCGCCGGGCTCGGTGTACTTGATGGCGTTCGAGACCAGGTTGTCGACGACCTGGGCGATCCGCTGCGCGTCCATGCGCACGGGCAGCCGCTCGGGTGAGGAGAGGACCAGGTCGATGCCGGCGCTGTCGGCGACCGGACGGGCGGCCTCGACCGAGTCGACGACGATCCCGGCGAGGTCCGCCTGCGTGCGGGTGATCGGCATCGGGCTGCCGTCGCGCTGGGCGGTGTCGAGCAGGTCGCCGATCAGGCGCCGGAGGCGTTCGGCGTTGCGGTGCACGACCCGCAGCTGCTCGACGGCGTGCGGCGGCATCGTGTCGTCCTCCTCGAGCAGCTGGACGTAGCCGACGATCGAGGTCAGCGGCGTACGCAGCTCGTGCGAGACCAGTGCCACGAACTCGTCCTTGACCTGGAGCGCCCGCATGAAGTCGGTGACGTCGGTGTAGGCGAGGGCGGCCCCGGCGAACTCCCCGTCCTCCGTGCGCACGGTCCGCGCGGAGACCGACAGCGCCCGCCGTGTCGCCGGCTCCTCGCCGATCCACATGCGTACGTCGTCGAACTCCTCACCCTGGCTGGCGCGATGGGTCGGCATCCGGTCGGAGGCCATCAGGGTCCGGCCGTCGACGTCGAAGACCTCGCCCAGCTGTCCGGCCTGGCCCGCGTGGCCCTGCGGGTAGCCGACCTCCATGAACTCCTGGTGCCGACGGTTCATGCCGACGTAGTGCCCGTCGCGGTCCAGGAGGAGCAGCCCGACGTCGACGGTGTCGAAGATCGCCTGGCTGACCCGACGCTGGTGCTCGATCGTGCCCTCGTGCACCTGCACGCGCTCCATGCCATCGGCGACGACGAGCGCGGCCACGACCACCACCAGCGCGATGAAGAGAACGCGCGGGACCATGACATGGTCGCCGTTGCTGTAGACGGCACCGGGGACGACGAGGAAGAGGACGGTGGACACCCCGGCGATGACGGCTCCGAGCCGCCCCCACTGTCGCCCCAGCCAGAGGGCGGGGAAGACGGCGAGCAGGCCGTTGCCGCCCTCGGGGGCGAGGCGGGTCACGCCGACGACGGCGATCGACCCGATCGGCATGACCAGCGCCCACCTCGGGTCCACGCGGTCCCACGGGACGACGACGGCGAGCACGAGCAGCACCACCGCCCCGACCAGCCCGAGGCCCGGACCGCTGAGCAGTCCGAACCGCGAGCCGAAGATCACGCGCAGGCCGACGTCGATGGCGTACAGCACGCTGAAGAGGACCTGGAAGCGACCGGGGTCGGCCATCCAGGCCAGCGACCAGCTCCGACGGGTCACTGCTGCGCTCCGCCGTACCTGCGGTCGCGTCGCGCGTACAGGTCGATGGCCTGCCACAGGTGCCGACGGTCCACGTCGGGCCAGAGCACGTCGGTGAACACGAGCTCGGAGTACGCCGCCTGCCAGAGCATGAAGTTGGACAGCCGCTGCTCCCCCGACGTCCGCCAGATCAGGTCCGCGTCGGACTGCTCGGGGACGTAGAGGTGTCGCGCGAAGGTCTTCTCGTCGACCTTCTCGGGGTCCAGCCGCCCGGCCGCGACCTCGCGGGCGATGCTGCGGGCCGTGTCGGCGAGCTCGGCGCGGCCGCCGTAGTTGACGCACATGGTGAGGGTGAGGACGTCGTTCTTCCTCGTCAGCTCCTCGGCGACCTGGAGCTCGCGGATCACCGACTTCCACAGTCGCGGCGCGCGGCCGGCCCAGCGGACCCGGACGCCGAGCTCGTGCATCTCGTCGCGGCGGCGGCGGATCACGTCCCGGTTGAAGCCCATCAGGAACTTCACCTCGTCGGGCGAGCGGCTCCAGTTCTCGGTGGAGAAGGCGTACGCCGAGATCGCCTTCACGCCGATCTCGATGGCGCCCTCCACGACGTCGAAGAGGGAGTGCTCGCCCTGCTCGTGCCCCTTGGTCCGGGGCAGGCCGCGCTCCTTGGCCCAACGGCCGTTGCCGTCCATGACCACGGCGACGTGCCGGGGCACCAGGTCCTTCGGGATCGCCGGCGGTCGCGCGCCCGAGGGATGCGGGGTGGGTTGGCGGACGGAGCGCTTCACGGGGTGGAGCCTAGCCACGCCGACCGGTGGAGCTCAGGAGGCGAGGCGGACGACCTCCACGGGAAGCACCACGCGGAACTCGCTGCCCCGACCCAGCTCGCTGGCGACCTGGATCGCGCCGCCGTGCCCCTCGATGATCTGCTTGGTGATCGCGAGCCCCAGACCCACGCCCCGGATCGCCTGGTCCGCGGCCTGCTGGGTCCGGAAGAACCGGTTGAAGACCTGCTCCAGGTCGTCCGGGGCGATGCCCATGCCGGTGTCCCGTACGACGAGCTCGACCGCGTCCGCCCGCTCGTCGAGCGTGACGTGCACCGAGCCGCCCCGCGGCGTGTACTTGATCGCGTTCGACACCAGGTTGTCGACCACCTGGGCCAGCCGCACCTGGTCACCGACCAGGCCCACCTGGGTCGGCAGCTCGGCCCCCAGCGCGATGCCGGCACCCGCCGCGTGCGGGCGGGCGGACGCGATCGCCTCGGCGACGATGCTGGCCAGGTCGAGGGGTGCCGGGTCGAGGCTGAGCCCGTTGCTCGTGACCTGTGCGGCCTCCAGCAGGTCGTCGACGAGGATCCGCAGCCGGTCGGCGCTGCGGGCCACGACGCCGAGCTGCTTGAGCGCGATCTCGGGGAGGTCGTCCCGTTCGTGCAGCATGCTGACGTAGCCGTAGATCGAGGTCAGCGGCGTCCGCAGCTCGTGCGAGACCAGCCCGATGAACTCGTCCTTGACCGCCATGGCGCGCATCAGGTCGGTGACGTCCGTGCCGGCCAGGGCCGCGCCGATGAAGGCGCCCGACTCGTTCTCGGCGTGCCGGGCGGTGACCGAGACCGCCCTGCGGGTCCGCGGGTCGTCGCCCGACCACATCAGGAAGTCGTCGAACTCCTCGCCGCGCGCGGCCCGCGAGCTCGGCACCTCGTCGGCGCGCAGCGGCGTGACGCCGTCGGCGGCGAAGCAGTGGCCCGGCCACTCCAGGCCGGCGCCGTCCGGCAGGCTGAGCGAGACGAACTCGCCGTACTGCTGGTTCATCGCCAGCAGCCGCCCGTCGCGGCCGAGCAGCATCAGCCCGACCCCCGCGGCGTCGAAGATCGCCTGCGAGGTGTGCTGGTGCGCCTTCAGCTCGGCCTCGCCGCGCTCGGCGCGGGCCTGGGCCGAGCGGGCGACCTCGAGCCCCGCGGAGATCGCGAGCGAGCTGACGCCGGCGATCAGCGGGATCATCACGAGGTAGGTCAGCGCGACGCCGTGTGCCCCGTGGTAGCCCAGACCGGGGACCGTGACCAGCACCAGGCAGGCGACGACCGACACGAGGGCGCCCCACTCGCCGTACCGGCGGCCCAGCCACAGTGCGGGCAGCACGACCAGCAGGCCCAGCCCGCCGTCCTCGTTGGTGAGCAGGGCGACCCCGACCACCCCGATGTCGAGGATCGCGATCGCCGAGATCGACGTACGACGGCGCGAGCCCGGCACGCACCACGACAGGACCGTCAGCAGCACGGAGAGCAGGAGCGCCCGCACCACCCAGCTGTCCGGGGCGACCGGGACGCCGCCGAGGACGCGCAGGCCGGCCTCGACCGCGAGCAGGACGGTGAACCCGAGCTGGAGGATGCGTGGGTCGGGCTCACCGCGGAGCCAGACCAACCGCCAGAAGGCGGCGCCGACGGCGTGGACCACGCTCCTCGCGCCCGCCCTCACGACGCCATCCGTTCGGCCTGCATCGGCAGGACGACGCGGAACTCGCTGCCGCGACCGAGCTCGCTGTCGACCTCGATCAGGCCGCCGTGGCTCTCCACGATCGACTTGCTGATCGAGAGACCGAGCCCGACGCCCTGGATGGCGCTCAGCGTGGCCTCCCGGGTGCGGAAGAAGCGGGTGAACAGCTGGCCCTGGTCCTCGCGCTTGATCCCGATGCCGGTGTCGCGCACCCGGATCACCGCGCAGGCGCCGTCGACGCTGGCGCGCACGTGGGCGCGGCCGCCGGAGCCCGTGTACTTGATCGCGTTCGAGACGAGGTTGTCGACGACCTGCGCCAGCCGTTGCGGGTCGCCGGTGAAGGCGATCGCCTCGGGCACCTCGACCTCGAGGTGGACGCCGGCGCGGGTGGCGCTCGGGCGGGCCGCGACCACGGACTCCCGCACGATGACGGCCAGGTCGGTGCCCTGCTCCTGGAGTGGCACCGGTCTCCCGGAGTGCTGCACCTCCTCGAGCAGGTCGCCCACGAGCCGCTCGAGCCGCTGGCCGTTGCGGGCGACCACCTCGAGGTGCTTGCGCAGCAGCGGGTCGAGGTCGGCGCGCTCCAGGGCGACCGAGACGTAGCCGACGATCGAGGTCAGCGGCGTCCGCAGCTCGTGCGAGACGAGGGCGATGAAGTCGTCCTTCACCTGGAGCGCACGCATGAAGTCCGTGACGTCGGTGTAGGAGACGGCAGCGCCGATGAGATCGCCGTTCGGGTCCTCGACCCGGCGGGCGGAGATCGACATCGCGCGCCTCGACTGCTCCTCGCCGCCGATCCAGACCCGGACGTCGTCGAACTCCTCGCCGCGCCGCGCGCGTGCGGTCGGTACGTCGTCGATGTGGAGCTGCGTCGTGCCGCACTCGTCGTAGACCTGGGGGTCGCTCAGGTCGCCCGCGGGGTAGGCGAGCTCGGAGAACTCGGCCAGCCGGTGGTTGATGAGCAGCGGTTGGCCGTTGCGGTCGAGCAGGGCGAGGCCGACGTCGACGGCCTCGAAGATCGCGGACGCCGAGCGCCGGTTGCGCTCGATCACCTCCATGGCGGCCTCGAGCTCGGTCTCGCGCGCCTCCGCCTTGCCCTGGGCGGCGTTGGCGGCGGTCAGGGCAGCCGTGGTCGCGAACGCGCCGAAGCCCGCCAGCGCCGGCAGCACCAGCAGGCGCTCGACGGTGACCAGGTCGGCGCCGTGCGAGAGGAGGCCGGGGACGGTGATGAAGGCGATCGTCGAGGTCGTGGCGAGCGCGGCGCCCCGCAGGCCCAGCTCGAGGCCGAGCCAGATCGCGGGGAGCACCACCAGGGGCGAGGCGGCGTCGAAGTCGGACCCCTCGGCCAGGGCGCCCAGGGCGGCGATGTGGACGACGGCCAGCCCCCGGGCCAGCACGGGCAGGCGGGAGGCGGGCGCCGCCAGCACGACGGCGGCCCCGACCACGGACAGCGCCACGCCCGCGACCGGCCAGGAGAGCAGGCCGACCGGCCCCTCGCCGAGCACGCGGAGCCCGAGCGCGACCAGCAGGATGAGCGTGAACGACGACTGGAGCACGCGTGGATCCGGCTCCCCGGCGTTCCAGAGCAGGTGGGTGATCACCCACCTGCAGCGTTGAGTCCAGCCCCGCACCTGGTCCTCCCCCGATTCCCGTCGGGTCCTGGATCGGCCGAGTGGGCCGGGACCTGAGCGGTCGGGTCAGCGCTCGACGTACGCGAGCGACTTGAGCGCCCGCTCGAGGTGCCAGGCGAGGTACGCCGCCACGAGGCTGCTCGCCTCCTTGAGCTGCCGCGGGTGGGCCGCGTCGACGACCGCCCAGTCGCCGCTCAGCAGCGCGGCCAGCAGCTCGACCGTGTCGGGCGACGGGTTGGCCGAGCCGGGCACCCGGCAGGTCGCGCACAGCACGCCGCCCATCGACGGGTTGAACCAGCGGTGCGGGCCCGACCCGGGGTTGGGCACCGTCCCGCAGCGCGCGCAGTGCTCGAACGACGGCGCGTAGCCGGCGACCGCGAGCGAGCGCAGCAGGTAGGAGTCGAGGACCTGGCTCGGGCCGTGCTCCCCCGCGGTCATCGCGCGCAGGCCGCCGACGAGCAGCAGGAACTGCTGCACCGAGGGCTCCCGCTCCTCGGTGACCAGCCGGTCGGCGGTCTCGAGCATCACCGTGCCGGCGGTGTAGCGGTCGTAGTCGAGGCCGAGGCCCTTCGCGTACGGCGTGATCGTCTCGGCCTGGGTGATCGTGTCGAGGTTGCGCCCCTCGGCGAGCTGGAGGTCGACGTGGGTGAACGGCTCCAGCCGCGACCCGAACCGCGACGTCGTACGCCGCACACCCTTGGCGACCGCGCGCACCCGGCCGTGCTGCCGGGTCAGGAGCGTGACGATGCGGTCGGCCTCACCCAGCTTGTGGGTGCGCAGCACGATCGCCTCGTCTCGGTAGAGCACCTCCCCATTGTGCCGGGGCGGCCTCAGGAACCGGTACGACGGCGACGGCGTGGCGTGCGCCAGCAGGCGTGGGCGAGCTCGACGGCGGCGCGGTCGAGCCGCGCGGGCCGCAGCCGCCACTCGAGCGGCGTCCGGGCGGTGAGGAACGTGGACCGCGGCAGCTCGCCGGCCAGCATCTCCGCGTCGGCCAGCGGGCGCATCGGGTCGAGGGCGTGGCCGACCACCAGGGCGGGCACGTCCATCCGGCGCCGCTCGCGCGCGGACGGGGCGGCACGGCCGAAGAAGAGCCCGTGCACGAGGGCCGCCACCGCGCCGGGGCGTTGGTCGCAGGTGTCGAGGGCGATCCCGGCCCAGAACGGCACGATGCCGCGCGGCACCGGGCGGGTCGCCCGCCGCAGCGCCGAGACCACGAACGGCGCGAACCGGGCGGTCAGGAGCAGCGGCCCGAAGGTGAGGACGCCGGCCTCCACCCCGTTGTCGAGGATCGGCGCCTCGAGGATCAGCCCGCGCACCCGGGCCGGGGCGATCGCGGCGGTCTCGAGAGCGGTGTTCGCGCCGAGCGAGACGCCGCCGACCACGGCCTGCGCCGCGCCGAGGTGGTCGAGAAGCGCCACGACCTGCTCCGCGAACGCGGTCACCGAGTAGGCCTGCGGGTCGGCCGGGCGGTCGGACCGGCCGTGGCCGAGCGGGTCGAGCGTGACCACGTGGAGGCCCTCCGCGGCCAGGACGCGGGCCAGTGGCTGCTGCATCCGCCGGGGCAGCAGCTCGGCCGGGAGCAGCACCACCCAGGCGTCCCCGTCGCCGTACTCCGTGAACTCGAGCCGGTCGCGACCCGTGTCCGTCTCCACGAAGAGCTGACCGATCCGTTCCGACACCAGCATGCAGCCCACCCTAGGGTGCGACACTTCCGCCATGTGGAACCTCGGTCGCGGCCAGCTCGTCCTGCCGACGACCGTCGGGGTGCTCGTCCTCGTCTTCGGGGCGGGCGCGCTGGCCATCGCGTCCGCACCGGCGGACACCCCCGTGGCCATCTGGTGGCCGGCCGCGGGCATCTCGGTCGCCCTGCTCGCGCTCGCACCGCGGCGCTGGTGGTGGTGGCTGACCGTCGGCGTCGCCGTGGCGACGGGTGCCGCGAACCTGGTGATGGACCGCCCCCTCGACCTGGCTCTCTGGCTCGGCGTCGCGAACGCCGGCGAGGCGTACGTGGCAGCGTCGTTCCTGCGCTGGCGAAGGCGGCCGCTGCGCGAGCTCGCGGGCCTCGACGTCTTCCTGCGCCTCGTGGCCGCCGCCGTGCTGGGCGGCGTCACCATGGCGCTGGTCGCCGCGACCGGGATCCTGGTGCTGACGGACGGCTCGTTCACCCAGACCCTGCGCTCGCTCTCCCTGTCGCACGCCGCGTCGACCCTGGTGGTGCTGCCGATCGTGATGGCGCCGGCGATCCGTCGCCAGGCACGGCTGGCCTGGGAGCTGCCGCTCCAGCTGGGCATCCTCATCGCGGTGACCGTGCTCGTGTTCGCGCCGGGCCAGACGCTGTCGCTGGAGTTCCTGCCGCTGCCGTTCCTGATCGGCGCCGCCCTCCGCTTCGACCTCGGGATCGTCGCGTGGGAGCTCGCCGGCTTCGCGGTCTTCGTGATCCTGACGAGCTCGGCCGGGCACGGGCCGTTCGGCTTCGACTTCGAGCGCGGCGAGGTGAGCGGCCTCGGCATGGGCGCCGTGCTGCAGGCGTTCGTGGTGGCCACCGCGCTGATGACGCTGCCGCTCGCGATCAGCGTGGAGCAGCGCCGCCGCCTGCTGGAGCAGGTCAGCAGCAGCGAGAAGCTGACCAGCGCGACCCTGGACACCGCCGCCACGCTGATCCTGGTGACGGACCTGTACGGCGAGGTGCTCCGGGTCAACGCCGCGACCCTCGCGCTCACCGGCTTCGACGAGCCCGAGCTGGTGGGCAAGGAGATCTGGGAGATGCCGTTCGCCCCGCCCGGCTCCACCGGCTACCCGGCCGGTCTGCCGGAGGCGACGGATGCCCAGGCGAGCCGCGAGACCGACGTCGTCACCAGGAGCGGCGACAAGCGCCGGGTCCTGTGGAACACCAGCTTCGTGCGCGACGACCGTGAGCGCCCGACGTACGTCGTGATCACCGGCACGGACCTGACCGCCGAGCGGACGGCCGCTGGCCTGACGCGGCACCTGCTCGACGCGGCCGCCACGACCGCGATGATCGGCATCGACCCGCGCGGCCGGATCACGGTCTTCAACGCGGGCGCGGTCAACCTGCTCGGGTACGACGCCCAGGACATCCTCGAGACGTCGTTCACCGACCTGCTCGACGTCGACCAGGTGCAGCAGCGCTGCCACGGCGCGACGGGCGACGAGGCCTTCCAGCAGCTCGTGGCCGGCATCGGCGCCGCGGGCGAGACCGCGCCGCGGGACTGGACCTGGATCGGCGACGACGGCCGACGGCACACCGTCTCGATGACGCTCAGCATCGCCGCCGACACGTTCGCGGCGCGGGTCGGCTACCTGTGCGTCGGGCGCGACGTCACCGAGGCGCGGGCCAGCCAGGAGATGCTGATCGCGGCCCTCGAGAAGGAGCGGCTCGCGGTCCAGCGGATGAAGGACCTCGACGAGGCCAAGAACGAGTTCGTCTCGACGGTGAGCCACGAGCTGCGCACCCCCGTGACGAGCATCGTGGGCTACACCGAGATGCTCGAGGACGGCACCCTGGTCGAGCCGGCGCCGGAGCAGCGGCCGCTGCTGCAGAGCATCGCGCGCAACGGCCAGCGGTTGATCCTGCTCTGCGACGACCTGCTGACGCTGAGCGGCATCGACTCCGGCGCCGCCCGCTGGGAGCGCAACGCCGTCGACCTCTCGGCGATCCTGGTCGGCGCCGAGGACGCCCTGCGCGCGCAGCTCGCCGGCCGCGACCTCGAGGTGGTCGTGATGTCGACCGACGGCCCGATCCCGGTGCTCGGCGACAAGGTGCAGCTCGAGCGGGCGCTGACGAACCTGCTCAGCAACGCCATCAAGTTCACCGAGGACGGCGGCCGCATCGAGGTCTCCGCCAAGGTCCACGAGGGCGAGGCGTGGCTGACCGTCAGCGACACCGGCATCGGCGTGCCGCTCGAGGAGCAGGAGGGCCTCTTCCAGCGGTTCTTCCGGTCGTCCTCGGCTCAGCAGCGCGCCATCCAGGGCACCGGGCTGGGGCTGTCGATCGTCGCTGCGATCGTCGCCACCCACGGCGGTGAGATCGACGTGCGGTCCGCCCACCTCGAGGGCACGACCTTCACGATCAGGTTGCCGCTGGCGCGCGGTTGACCGCGCTGATGACCGCCTTGAGGGATGCCGTCACGATGTTCGCGTCCACGCCGACGCCCCAGTAGACCTGGTCGCGCACGAGGCACTCGACGTACGCCGCCGCGAGCGCGTCGCCACCGGCGGAGAGCGCGTGCTCGGCGTAGTCGAGGACCCGCACGTCCCAGCCTCCTCCGTCCGGCTGGGTGGGCAGCTCGTTGATCGCGTTGACGAACGCCGCGATCGGGCCGTTGCCCTCGCCGTGGAGCGACCGGAGCTCGCCGTCGACGTACACGTTGACGTCGAGGGCGTCCTTCTGGCCGGCGGCCGAGGAGGTGTGCACGGAGTTGAGCTTGAGCGGGGTCTCGCGGGTGAGGTACTCCGACGAGAAGACGTCCCAGATCGCCTCCGGCGTCATCTCGCCGCCCTCGGTGTCGGTGCGCTCCTGGATGACCCGGCTGAACTCGATCTGAGCGCGCCGCGGCAGGTCGAGCTTGTGCTCGGCCTTGAGGATGTAGGCGACGCCGCCCTTGCCGGACTGGCTGTTGACCCGGATCACGGCCTCGTAGGTGCGGCCGACGTCCTTCGGGTCGATCGGCAGGTACGGCGCCTCCCACGGCAGCGAGCCGACGGGCACGTCCTGCTCGGCGGCCTGGCGGTCGAGGTCCTCGAGGCCCTTCTTGATGGCGTCCTGGTGGGAGCCGGAGAAGGCTGTGTAGACGAGGTCGCCGGCGTACGGGTGCCGCGGGTGGACCGGCAGCTGGGTGCAGTACTCGACCTTGCGGCGGACCTCGTCGATGTCGGAGAAGTCGACCATCGGGTCGACGCCCTGGCTGAAGAGGTTCATGCCGAGGGTGACCAGGTCGACGTTGCCGGTGCGCTCGCCGTGCCCGAAGAGGCAGCCCTCGACGCGGTCGGCGCCGGCCATCATCGCGAGCTCGGTCGCGGCGACCGCCGTACCTCGGTCGTTGTGGGGGTGCAGCGAGATGACGGTGTTCTCGCGCCGGGTCAGCTGGCGGCCGAACCACTCGATCTGGTCGGCGTACACGTTGGGCGTCGCGGACTCGACCGTCGCGGGCAGGTTGAGGATGATCTCGCGGCCGTCCTCGGGCTGCCAGACGTCACTCACGGCCTCGCAGACCTCGAGGGAGAACGGCAGCTCGGTGCTGGTGAAGATCTCGGGGCTGTACTCGTAGCCGATGACGGTCATGTCGAGCTGGGCCTCGCCGTGCTTCATGACGAGCTCGGTGCCGCGCACCGCGATGTCCTTGATCTCGTCCTTGCTGGCCCGGAAGACCACACGGCGGAAGAGCGGGGCGACCGCGTTGTAGAGGTGGATGTTGGCCCGGGGTACGCCGACCAGCGACTGCACGCTGCGCTCGATCAGGTCCTCGCGCGCCTGGGTGAGCACCGAGATCGTCACGTCGTCGGGGATGTGGTCACCCTCGATGAGCTGGCGGACGAACGCGAAGTCGGTCTCGCTCGCGCTCGGGAAGCCGACCTCGATCTCCTTGTAGCCCATCTTCACGAGGAGCTCGAACATCGTCATCTTGCGCGCCGGGCTCA
Organism: Nocardioides hankookensis; assembly: GCF_042658885.1. NCBI lineage: Bacteria > Bacillati > Actinomycetota > Actinomycetes > Propionibacteriales > Nocardioidaceae > Nocardioides > Nocardioides hankookensis. The sequence continues at coordinate 43,994 of NZ_JBHSRJ010000009.1, forward strand.
TCGGGTCGATGAGCGCCTGGTTGCCGTCGCGCAGGTCGGTGGACAGCCACCGCGGCGCCTCGGTGATCACCTTCGACGGCCAGGTGCGGTCGGGCAGGTCGATCGGGGGGAACGCGCGGTAGCGCTCGAACGGCATGCCGCTCGGCTTCTGCTGGGGAATGGTCATGGGGTCCTCGCTTCTGAGTGGCGGGGCCGGCGCACGCTCTCACTCCGCAGCGAGGGGGTCCGGCTCTGGCTCAGACCTCGCTGCGGCAGCGAAGGAGGAGGCTGCGCATCGTCATGATGACCCCACCCTAGCCCACGACGCCCCACGGCGGGCCGCGTCTCAGAACGTACGGCGGCCTTCGGGCACGCGGTGGTTGAGGTGCGAGCGGAGCGAGCCTCGAAACCACCACCCCGGGCTTGATCACCGTTGCCTGCGGGTTCGCTCGGATCGGCCGCCGACAGGCTTCCTACACGGGTAAGGCCGGCGGTGGGCTCCGGCCGCTTCCCGGCACACGGTGGTTGAGGTGCGAGCGCAGAGCCTCGAAACCACCACCCCGCGGTCGGTCACCGTTGCCTGCGGGTCCGCTCGGGTTGGCCGCCGACAGGCTTCCTACACGGGCACGTCGGGCTCGTGGCCGGGGCCGCTTCCCGGCACACGGTGGTTGAGGTGCGAGCGCAGCGAACCTCGAAACCACTACCCCGCAGACGATCTCCCTGCGCTGCGGATCCCGCGGGCTCGTGGTTGGGCCGCATCCCGGGCTGCGGGTCCGCGGAAGTTGGCAGAATTGATGGCAATCTTTGCTCGCACATCTGTTCGAATCGTGGTAAGATCGAGCATGGCTCGACGCACCCGGACCCAGGACCCGCAGTTGCGGGACCTGTTGGCGTGCGCGACCGAGGCCGACCTCGCCGAACGACTCGCCGCAGCGAAGAAGTTCGAGCTCGCCGCCCGGTGGGCCGAAGCGCACCCGGCACCGGTCGAAGACAGCCCGGTCGACGAGCTGGGTGAGCTGGTGATGTTCGGCGACCAACCGATCGCCCTGGCCGGCGAGGGTGCACCCGGGATGAGCGAGTTCGCGGTCGCGGAGTTCGCCGCCGCGGTCGGGATGACGGCGTACCAGGGTCGGGCTTTCCTGGGTGCCGCGTTGGAGGCGAAGTACCGGCTCCCGAAGATCTGGGCGCGTGCGATGGCTGGTGAGGTCGCGGTGTGGAAGGTGCGTCGGGTCACCGACCGCACCCGCCGCCTCGACCCCATCGCCGCGGCTCACGTGGACGGTGAGCTGGCACCCGTGCTGGGGTCGTGCTCGTGGGTGGCGGTCGAGAACGCGGTCGAGACCGCTGCTGCGGAGGCGGACCCCGAGCACGCCGAAGGGGTACGGCTGGACCGGACCCAGTCCCAGCACCTCGACATCGGTCTCACCGTCACCCACCTCAACGACGGCCTCGTCCCCATCAGCGGACTCCTGGACTACACCGACGCCCTCGCGCTCGAGGCACAGATCAAGGCCGGCGCCCACGCCCTCCTGGTCGTGCACCCCGAGCTCGACCTCGACATGCGCCGTGCCATGGCCGCCGGACAGCTCGGCGGCGACGCAGCGGTCCCGCGTGAGGTGGTGATCTATGCCCACCACCAGCCCGACGAGGCCCACGGCATCGTGACGGTCGAAGGTGGTCACCTGCCCTACGCGACCATCGAGCAGCTGTCTGAGTGGTGCACCCAGCAAGGCACGAAGGTGTCGGTCCGGCCGGTGTTGGACCTGTCCGAGGAGATCAGCACCGACGCCTACGCGCCGACCGCCCGACAGCGAGAACAAGCGATCCTCACCACGCCGACGTGCGTGTTCCCGCACTGCAGCAAGACCGCCAGGGGCTGCGACCTCGACCACATCACCGCCTACAGCCAGGGCGGCAGAACCACGTCATGGAACCTCGCACCGCTGTGCCGCTACCACCACCGGGTCAAGACCTTCGGCGGCTGGACCTACCACCGCACCAGCCGCACCGGCTTCCTGTGGACCACCCCGAAGGGCCGCACCCACCCCGTCGACTTCGACGACCACCGACGGCGACGAACCCGCTGACCCCCACCCCACCGGCCACGGCCGGTGGGGCCACAGTCACGCCCCCGGAGTACGGCCGGGACCACCACGAACCGCGGCGCTGGGCGCATGTCACAACTCCGGGTCGGGCGGCGTCTTGATGGCGTACCGAACCCACCGAGGAGGACGAGATGACCGGAACGACCCGCATCCCCGTGGCCGAGATCACCGGCTTCAAGGGCATGCTCATCAAGCGCTTCGCCAAGAAGACGCTCGGACAGTTGCCGACGTCGATCGGGGTGTACTGGCACCACCAGAAGGTGCTCATGGACATGGCCGCAGTCGGCGGCAAGGTCAAGAAGTGGGACGCGTGCGACGAGCAGCTCAAGTCGTTCGCGCACATGGCGGTCGCCTCGCGCGTCGGGTGCACGTGGTGCCTCGACTTCAACTACTTCGAGGCGCACAACCAGGACCTCGACATGGTGAAGGCGCGCGAGATCCCGCGGTGGCGGGAGTCCGACGTGTTCTCGCCACTGGAGCGCGAGGTGCTCGCGTACGCCGAGGCCATGACGGAGGTCGAGCCCACGGTGACCGACGAGATGGTGGCGTCCCTGCGTGCCGCGCTCGGCGACGCCGCGGTGATCGAGCTGACGGCGGTGGTCGCGTTCGCCAACTTCACGACCCGCGCCAACGTCGCGCTCGGCATCGAGTCCGACGGCTTCGCGGCGGCGTGCGGCCTCGCACCGATGGCCCAGCCGACGACACCGCGAGTGGTCCTAGGGTCGTGAGCGTGACCGAGGACCCGTTCGTCGCCCACCGGGGCCTGCTGTTCACGATGGCCTACGAGCTGCTGGGCTCGGCGGCGGAGGCCGAGGACGTCGTGCAGGAGACCTGGATCCGCTGGGACGCCCTCGGCGAGGCGGCCCGGGACGAGGTCGTGGCGTCGCGTGCGTTCCTGGTGCGCATGGTCACCCGGAAGGCGCTGGACAGGCTGCGGGCGAACTCGCGCCGCCGGGAGCAGTACGTCGGTGAGTGGTTGCCCGAGCCGGTGCTCACGGCACCGGACGTCGCGGACGACGTCGAGCTCGCCGAGAGCGTCTCGTTCGCGATGCTCACCGTGCTCGAGACGCTGAACCCGACCGAGCGTGCCGTCTTCGTGCTGCGCGAGGTCTTCGACGTGCCGTACGCCGAGATCGCCGATGCCCTCGACAAGTCCCAGGCCGCCGTGCGCCAGATCGGCCACCGGGCCCGCGAGCACGTCGCGGCGAGACGCCCCCGGATGGAGGTGAGCCCGCGCGAGCAGGAGGAGGTGGTCGAGCGGTTCCTCGCCGCCGTGGCCGGCGGAGACCTCCAGGGCCTGCTGGACGCGCTCGCACCGGACGTCGTCCTCGTCGCCGACGGGGGCGGGATCGCCCAGGCGATCAGGCTGCCGGTCGCCGGTGCCAAGAAGGTCGCCAACCTGCTGCGCACCTTCCCGAAGTTCGGGGCCGGGGCAAGCCTGGTGCCGATCACGCTCAACGGCGCGCCCGCGGTCAAGGTGGTCGGGATCGACGACGGCTTCGACACCGCGATCAGCTTCGCCGTCGAGGGCGGCCTGATCACCCGGATCTTCGCGGTCCGCAACCCGGCGAAGCTCAGTGGCCTCGACGTCGAGGCGACCCTGAGCCGTTAGGTGGCAGGCTGGGCGCATGGCTCGCCTGCTGGTCGTCCACCACTCCCCCACGCCGACGGCGCAGGCACTGACCGACGCGGTGCTGGCGGGGGCCCACGACGACGCGATCGAGGGCGTCGAGGTCGTCGTACGACGTGCGCTGGAGGCAGGCGCGGAGGACGTGCTGGCGGCGGACGGCTACCTGCTCGGGACGACCGCGAACTTCGGCTACATGAGCGGGGCGCTCAAGCACTTCTTCGACACGATCTTCCTCGAGGCTGGCGGCGCGCTGTCCGACGACGGGTCGGCGGCCGGCGCGAGCGGCGGCAAGAAGCCGTTCGGGCTGTGGGTGCACGGCCGCTACGACACGACCGGCGCGGTCCGCTCGGTGCTGTCGATCGCGGGCGCGCTGCCGTGGTCCCAGGCCGCCGACGTCCTGGAGGTGCTCGGCGACGTCGGCGAGCCGCAGGAGGAGGCGGCGTACGAGCTCGGCGGGACGCTCGCCGCCCTGCTGAGCTGAGCGGGATACGATCGCGCGGTCCGGCATCCACACCCCGAGAGGAGACCGCGTGCGCCTCGTCGTGCTCGCACTCGTGGCGGCGTTCTCGCTCTCGGCCTGTGGCGACGGCAATGCCGCGCCCGCCGCCGACAAGGAGCCGCCCGCGCTCGGGGCCTGCCGGGTCCTCTCGCCGGACGACGTCGCGAAGCCGGCCAACTCCGGCGCGGTGGTCGAGTGCGCCGAGCAGCACACGGCCGAGACGTTCGCCGTCGGCGACCTTCCCGACGAGTTCGACGACGCGGACTACGACGACCCGGACCTCGGCGCCTGGGCCTACCGGACCTGCTCGAAGCAGTTCAAGGACTTCCTCGGCGCCGACGACAGCCTGGTGATGCGCACCGTCGTCAGCTGGGCGTGGTTCCGGCCCACCGAGAAGGCGTGGGACGCCGACGCCCGCTGGTACCGCTGCGACGTGGTCGGCGGCGGCGAGCAGAGCAAGGACTACGTCGACCTGCCGACCAGCGCCAAGGGCCTGCTCCTGGGTCGCCCCAAGGACGAGTGGATGGTCTGCGCGGACGGCGACACCGTCTCCGGGTCGGTGAAGGTCCCGTGCACCGAGCCGCACAACTGGCGGGCCGTCACCACGATCTCGCTGGGCGAAGCCGGCGACGAGTACCCGGGCGACCGCCTGGCCGAGGTCACGACCCGCGACTTCTGCTCGAAGTCGGTCGGCGCCTGGCTCAACTACCCCGTCGACTACGACTTCGGCTACACCTGGTTCCACCAGGCCGAGTGGGACGCCGGCAACCGGCGCTCGGTCTGCTGGGCCAAGACCGACCAGTGAACCGGATCCTCGCCGCCGTCCTCGCGAGCACCCTGGTCGTGGGCGGGCTCGCCGGGTGCAGCGGCGACGACTCCCCCGAGCAGCCGGCGGCGTCCTCCTCGACGTCGGCGACCACGTCGGCCTCACCCTCCGCTGCGGCAGCCCGGCCGCAGCTGCCGCGGGACCGCGCGTGCTACCGGCTCGACTACGCCGAGGCCGTAGCACCCACCGTCGACGCCCCGGCGATCTCCTGCGAGCGCCCGCACACCTCCATGACGTACGCCGTCGGGCGGCTCGACACCGTCGTCGACGGACACCTGCTGGCCGTCGACTCCACGCGGGTCCGCACCCAGGTCGCCGAGACCTGCCCGGAGCGCTTCGCGGCGTTCGTGGGCGGCACGACGGAGGACCAGCGGCTGAGCATGCTGCGGCCGGTCTGGTTCACCCCGACGGTCGAGGAGTCCGACGCCGGTGCCTCGTGGTTCCGCTGCGACGTGGTCGCTCTCGCGGCCGACGAGGAGCTGGCGCCGCTCACCGGCCGCCTCCAGGGCGTGCTCGGGCGCGCGGACGGTCGCGACCGCTACGCGATGTGCGGCACCGCCGCGCCGGGCACGAAGGAGTTCGAGCGGGTGATCTGCTCCGCCGACCACAGCTGGCGCGCCGTCGCGACCGTGCCGTTCGACGGCGAGCGCTACCCGGGCGTCGAGAAGGTCCGCTCCGCGGGCGACGGTCCCTGCCAGGACGCGGGCGCCGACGCGGCCGACGGCGACCTGGACTACAAGTGGGGCTACGAGTGGCCGACCGCCCAGCAGTGGCAGGCCGGCCAGCACTACGGCCTCTGCTGGGCTCCGAGCTGAGCGGCCATCTGCTCCATCAGCTTCTGCAGCCCCTTGAACGGCCGCACCATCACGGTGAAGTCGGTCAGGCGACCGTCAGCGCCCCAGGTGAGCATGTCGACGCCGTGCACGCTCAGCCCGTCGAGCTCGCAGCGGAACTCCAGGACGGCCGAGTCCTCGCCGTACCACTGGCGCACGTACTCCAGCGACGGGCCGAGCACCACCACCGCCGCGGAGAGGTACGCCGTCGTGATCGCCTTGCCCTCCTGCGGCGTGTGCACGGCCGGTGACCGGAAGACGACGTCGTCGGCGAGCAGGTCGGCCAGGCCGGCCGGGTCGCGGGACGCCGCGATCGCGTGCCAGGCGGCGACGGGTGCGGGCATGCTCATCAGAACCCCAGCTTCCTGAGCTGGCGCGGGTCTCGCTGCCAGTCCTTGGCGACCTTGACGTGCAGGTCGAGGTAGACGGGAGTGCCGAGCAGCGCCTCGATCTGCTTGCGTGAGTTGGTGCCGATCGTCCGCAGCCGCGAGCCCTTGGGGCCGATGATGATGCCCTTCTGGGAGTCGCGCTCGACGTAGACGTTCGCGTGGATGTCGAGCAGCGGCTTGTCCTCTGGCCGGTCCTCGCGCAGCTGCATCTCCTCGACGACGACGGCGACCGAGTGCGGGAGCTCGTCGCGCAGCCCGTCGAGCGCGGCCTCGCGCACCAGCTCGGCCACCAGGATCTCCTCGGGGGCGTCGGTGAGGTCGCCGTCCGGGTAGAGCTGCGGGCCCTCCGGCAGCAGGCCGACCAGCAGGTCCTGCAACAGCTGGATCTGGTCCCCGGCCTTCGCCGACACCGGCACGATCTCGGCCCAGTCGACGCCGATCTCGGTGCCGAGCGCCGCGATGTCGAGCAGGTGCTCGCCGATCCGGTCCGGCGACGCGAGGTCGGTCTTGGTGGCGATCGCGACCTTCGTGGTGCGCTTGATCTTGGCCATCTCGGTCGCGATGAAGCGGTCGCCCGGCCCGATCTTCTCGTTGGCGGGGAAACACACCGCGACCACGTCGACCTCGGCCAGCGTGGTCGCGACCAGGTCGTTGAGCCGCTCGCCCAGCAGGGTGCGCGGGCGGTGCAGGCCGGGGGTGTCCACGAGGATCAGCTGGGCGTCCTCACGGTGCACGATCCCGCGCACGACGGTGCGCGTGGTCTGCGGCTTGTCGGAGGTGATCACCACCTTCTGGCCGACCAGCGCGTTGGTCAGCGTCGACTTGCCGGCGTTCGGCCGCCCCACGAAGGAGACGAAGCCGCTCCTGTGCTCGGTCACTGCGACTCCCTCGCCTCGTCGTACTCGGCCCAGATCTGCTCGTCGGTCTTGCCTGCCGCCTTGCCGGCCCGGTAGATCGGGCCGGGGTCGACGGCGCGCGGCTGGCGCTGGGCCACACCTCGCCAGTAGCCCATCACGTCGTACGCCGTGCTCGGGAGCCTGCGCTCGCGCATCAGGTGCTTGCGGATCGCGCGCATCTGCGCCGACTCGCCGGCCATCCAGAAGTAGCCCTCGCCGGACGGCCAGTCGATCGACCCGACGGCCTCGGCGAGGCGGCTCTGCCCGTCGCCGGGCGGGGTCAGCCAGGTGACGTCCGAGCCGGCCGGGAGGTACGACGTCAGCTCGTCCGGCACCTCGGCCCAGATCCGCGTCGGCACGGCGACCTCGGACGCGATCCGCGCCATCGCGGGCATCGCCGTGAGGTCGCCGACCAGCAGCAGCCACGCAGCGCCGTCGGGCATCGCGAAGGAGCCCTTCGCCTCGGTGATCGTGACGGTCTCCCCCACGACGTCGCCCGCGGCCCACTCGGTCACCAGGCCCACGTCGTGCACGACGACGTCGAGGGTCATCTCGGAGCCGGTCCAGGCGCGCACCGTGTAGTAGCGGCTCTGGAACTGCCCGGGCACCACCAGGCCGACCCACTCGTCGGGGATGCCGGTGCTGGCGAACCCGGCCAGACCGGACCCGCCGAGCACCAACCGGACCAGGTGGTCCGAGAGGCGCTCACGGCGCAGCACCTGCGCGTCGTACTGCTGGGCCCGGGTGCTCACCTGGCCAACGCTATCGGCCCAGCGGTATCGGTCACACTCCGAAGTCGTGACGCAGCGGGTACCCGCTCGCCCCGCTCTCGTCGGTCTTGGTGGCGAGGACGTGGTGGAGCTGGATCTCGTTGCGCTCGAAGCCGATCCGGGAGCCCACCATGTAGAGGCCCCACACGCGCGCGGTGCCCTCACCGACCTCGGCGACGCAGGCGTCCCAGTTGGCTTCGAGGTTCTTGCTCCAGCCCTCGAGGGTCTTCGCGTAGTGGACGCGGATGTTCTCCTCGTGCTGGACCTCGAGACCGGCGTCCTGGACCTCGGTGATGATCGTGCCGGAGCCGATCAGCTCGCCGTCCGGGAAGACGTAGCGGTCGATGAACGCACCGGTGTTGCGCGGCTTGTTGTCGTAGCGGGTGATGCAGTGGTTGAGCAGACGACCCTGCGGCTTGAGGTGGTCCTTGATCCAGCCGAAGTACGACGGGTAGTTCTTGACCCCGATGTGCTCGGTGAGGCCGATCGAGGAGATCGCGTCGAACCCGGTCTCCTCGACGTGGCGGTAGTCCATGAACCGGACCTCGGCGAGGTGGTCGAGACCCTCCTCCTTGATCGCCTGCTGGGCCCACGTCGCCTGCTCGCGCGACAGCGTGACGCCCAGGGCGTGCACGCCGTACTCGCGCGCCGCGTGGCGGACCATGCCGCCCCAGCCGCAGCCGAGGTCGAGCAGCCGCTGACCGGGCTGGAGGTCCAGCTTGCGGGCGATCAGGTCGTACTTGTTGGCCTGCGCCTCCTCGAGCGTCGCGTCGGCGGTCGGGAAGACCGCGCACGTGTAGGTCATCGACGGGCCGAGGACCATCTCGTAGAACTCGTTCGAGACGTCGTAGTGGTGGTGGATCGCCTCGGCGTCGCGCGTCTCGGAGTGACGGAGACCCTCGACCAACCGGCGCCAGCGCGGCAGGTGCTCCTGCGGCGGCGGAGCCGGCGGTTTGAGGTTCGAGATGCCCAGGCTGCGCACGATCGACACCAGCTCAGCCGGCGACGGACGCCGGAAGTGGGTGTGCTTCATCATCAGCGAGAAGGCTTCGTACGGGTTGCCCGGGTGGGAGCCGGGACCGCTGAGGACCAGGTCGCCGGCGACGTACGCGCGAGCCAGGCCGAGGTCGCCCGGCGCCGTCATGATGTAGGACAGGCCGCGCTCGTTGAGCAGCTCGAGGTGGTGCTCGGCATCCGGCGGGCCGGCGCTGCTGCCGTCGTACGCCGTGAACCGCAGCGGCATCCCGCCCTGCATCAGCGTCTCGATCGCCTCGCCGATGGTGTACCTCGTGCTCATCGTCTCTTCACCGCCTTGTCGTAGAGGCTGGTCAGCCTGTCCTGCGGGTCGTAGCGACCCTTGACGACGGCCAGGTTCTCGCCGCCGTACAGCTTGTCGAAGGTCTCGCGGTCGTAGAAGGCCTCGCTGTAGAGCGACTTGTGGCCGTCGAGCTCGTGGACCTTCTCCTCGATCGCGCGGTTGCGCGGGCCGTTGGGGGCGTCCGGGCCGACGTGGACCGTGCCCCAGAAGCCGGCGTTGACATAGGTCTTGCCGGGCTCGAGCGGGTAGGAGGCCCAGTCCCGCTTGGAGACCAGCGGGCACAGCCAGACCGGACGCATGCCGACGGCCTCGTCGAACCACTCCAGGAACGCCGGCAGGTTGGCCACCGGCACCTCGATGTCCTGGATGACGCGCTCGCGCAGCGGCCGGCCGGCGCGTCGGTCGAGCCGGTCGGCGATGGAGAAGCGCCGGTCCAGGCCGAGCAGCTTCTGGTAGACGTCCGAGCGCCGCCAGCGGCGCGGCCAGAGCCGCCGGATCCGCGGGTTCTGGGCGCCGAACGCGCCCGAGCACCAGAACCAGTCGGTGTCCCAGCGCCACAGGTAGTCGTACGTCGTCAGCAGGTCGGTCGAGCGCTGCTGGATGCTCCGGTAGTAGATCTCCTGGCCGACGTAGTCGCTGGTCGGTCCGCCCTGCTCGCTCCAGGCGGCGAGGGTCAGGTAGTACTCCCCCGGCTCGAACGCGACGCCGTCGAGGCCGTCGACCCGGACGCCGTCGTACTCACGCGTGGAGACGATCTCGTCGACCGTCTTGGCGAGCAGCTCGGCGTCGTCGAAGCGGACGTGCCGCAAGGCCACGTGGCCCGGGACCGCCTCGAGCTCGATCTTGAGCCGGGTCGCGTAGCCCAACGAGCCGTAGGAGTTGGGGAACGCGTCGAAGAGGTCGTCGCCGGGCTTGGTCGAGACGACGTCACCGCTGCCCGTGAAGACGTCCATCTCCAGCACCGACTCGTGCGGCAGCCCGTTGCGGAAGCTGGTCGACTCGATGCCCAGCCCGGTGACCGCGCCGCCGAGCGTGATGGTGCGCAGCTGCGGGACGACGTACGGGATCAGGCCGTGCGGCAGGGTCGCGTCGACGAGGTCCTCGTAGGTGCACATGCCCTGGACGTCGGCGGTCCGGGCCTCGACGTCGATCGCGATGACCCCGTCGAGCCCGGACACGTCCAGCCCGGGTGCGTCGGTCGCGGCCCGGGGCCGGAACAGGTTGGACGTCTTCTTCGCCAACCGCACCGGTGCACCCGCGGGGATCGCGGCGTACGACGAGCGCAACCGCGCAACCGCTGCCTCATGTGCCGTCCAGCCACGCAAACTCACGACAACGCAACTTACTCCTGCCCGGTATCCGATGTGTTTCCGGACCGGTTCAGACCAGATCGCGGACCCGGGCGACGAGGGTGTCCTTGACCGCCTGGGTGATCGCGGCGTCGAGCTGACGGTTGAGGTCGTCCTGGCTGTCGAGGTTGGTCAGGACGGTGCGCAGGTCGAGGTCGTCGATGGCGCGGGTGAGCAGGTCGTCGATCGGCAGCGCCGCGTCGACGACCGAGGCGGGCAGGGCGCGGATCAGCGTCTTGAGCAGGTCGTTGAGGTCGGCGTTGTCGAGGGCCTCGTCGACGAGGTCGGAGGTGGGCGGGAGGGTGCCGTCGGCGTCCATCCGCTCGACGGCCGCCAGCAGACCGTCGTGCAGCGCCTCGACCTGGGCGTCGGTCGGGTCGCCGGGGCCGGCGAGCTCGAGGGTCAGCGCCTCCCGGCTGACGCCGAGGGTGCAGGCGGCGTCGTCGAGGGCGATCAGCACCAGCTGCTCGGTCAGGGCGTCCATGCCCTCGGAGTGCGAGGTGACGGGGCGTACGACGCAGGGGTCGGCCGGCGGGAGCGGCTCGAAGGTGCCGCCGCCGTACGCGACCTGGACGGCGAGCACGCCGCCCACCAGGACCACGGCGGCCGCCGGGAGGCTCACGGCGCGGAGGCGGCTCACGTCGTCACCCGCCGACGCGGCCAGACCACGGTGAGCAGGGCGAGCAGCGCGAGTCCGGCACCCACCAGGAACGAGTCGCGGAAGGCATGGGTCACCGCGCGCTGGACCTGGTCGTCGAGGTCCCGCTCCAGCTGCGCGGCCGCGGGACGCGCCTCCGGGTCGAAGCTCGTCGCCGCGAAGGCGTCGTGCAGGTCCGGCACCTGCCCCTGCTGGTCGCTGAGCTCGTCGCCGAGCGACCGGGCGAGGTCCACCTTGTCCTGCGCCGTCAACGGGGCATCGAGCACCAGCGACGTGATCGCCTCCTGTGCCGGCACCTGGGCGTCCAGCAGGTCGGCGGTGAAGACCGGGGTCAGGATCGCGAGCCCGACGACCACGCCCAGGTGACGGGCGCTGATCGTCCAGCTCGCGTGCTCGACCCGCGGGATCCGCAGGTGCATCGCCTGCACCGTGAGCCGGTCCACGGTGAGCCCGAGCCCCAGGCCGACCAGGGCCTGGGGCGCGACGGTCCAGCCGAGCTCGGCCGCGGGTAGCAGCGCGAGGGCGGCGAGGCCACCCGCGACGAGGAAGCAGCCGACGGCGACCTCGACCTCGTCGGAGGGGCGCAGGAGCCGCGCCAGCGGGCGGGCTGCGAGGGCAGCGACGGGCACGACGGAGACGGCCAGCGCCGCGGTCGCCGGCGAGTGCCGCCAGCCGTCGACGAGCAGCAGCACCAGGAGGAAGAGCGCGGCGGTGAGCGCGGCCGACAGCAGCGCCAGGGTCAGGTTGGGGCGCAGCGCCGGGCGGTGCCGCACCTGGGCCCGGTCCTGCTCGGCGCGCACCACGCGTACGGCGAGCGCAGCCGGCACCGCGAGGACCGCGACCGGCACCTGGACGACGAAGATCGCCTGCCACGAGAACGCCTGCGTGAGCAGGCCGCCGGCGACCGGCCCGGTGGCCGTGCCGACCACGCCCGCGGCGATCCAGGCGGCGATGCCCCGACGCTCGCCGTACGCCGCGACGAGCAGCTCCAGGCAGCCGACCAACGCCAGCGCGCCACCGAGCGCCTGCACGCACCGGGCCGCGATCAGCACCTCGATCGACTGCGCGACCGCGCACCACGCCGAGGCGCCCGCGAACGCGGCGATGCCGATCGCACCGATGACCCGCGGGTCGGCGCGGGCGAAGCCCACGGCCGTCGGCACGGCGACCAGCCCGAGCACGAGGTTGAACGAGATGAGCACCCACGCGACCTGCGCGACGGTCGTGTCGAGGTGCAGGAGGATGTCGGGCAGGGCGAGGGTCACGACCGCGGAGTCCGCGAGCACCATCGCGACGGTCACCGTCAGGAGAGGGGCCACCACGCGACGCACGTGGCCATCCTCGCAGGCCGTCGTGGCAGGGCTAGGAGCCGAGCGACTCCGCGATCGCGCCCTGGTGGTCACCGCGGTGGACGACGACGCCGGCGCCGCCGAAGTCGCGGACCGCGGACAGGTCGTCCGGGAAGACGATGTCGGCGTCGGTGAGCACGACGACCGCCTCGAGGCCCTGCGAGCCGGAGGCGACGGCCATCGCGACGCAGACCCCGATCGCCGACACCTGGAGCGACGGGAGGTCGACGGTGGCGGCGGCGTACGTGCGCCCGTCGGAGTCGCGTACGGCGGCGCCCTCGGCCGCTCCCGTGCGGGCCCGGGTGGCGCGCGCCAGCGTCACCAGCTTGCGGTCCTCGGCTGAGAGATCACTCATCGTCGTCCTCGTCCGACTCGTCCTCGGTGGCGACCCGCGCGATGAGCAGGGTGCCGATGCGGTTGCGGCGACCGGTCGCCGCCTCGGCCTCGAAGCGGAGGCCGTGCGCCTCCACCACCGAGCCCGGGATCGGGACCCGGCCGAGGTGCTTGGCCATCAGGCCGCCGACGCTGTCGACGTCCTCCTCCTCGACGTCGAAGCCGAAGAGCTCGTCGAGGTCGTCGATCGGGTAGCGCGACGACACCCGGACGACACCGTCGTCGAGGGTCTCGACCTCGACCTCCTCGGCGTCGTACTCGTCGGTGATCTCGCCGACGATCTCCTCGAGGATGTCCTCGATCGTGACCAGACCGGCGGTGCCGCCGTACTCGTCGACGACGACGGCGATGTGCTGGCGCATCGCCTGCATCTCCGAGAGGAGACCGTCGACGGGCTTGGAGTCGGGCACGAAGTGAGCGGGGCGCATCACCTCGTCGATGCGCTGCGTGAACTCGACGTCGGGCGCCTCGAAGTCGCGGCGCACGATGTCCTTGAGGTAGGCGATGCCGACGACGTCGTCGAGGTTCTCACCGATCACCGGGACGCGGGAGAAGCCGCTGCGCAGGAAGAGCGACATCGTCTGGCGGAGGTTCTTGTGGCGCTCGACGTAGACGACGTCGGTGCGCGGCACCATCACCTCGCGCGCGATCGTGTCGCCGAGCTCGAGGACGTCGTGGATCATCTTGCGCTCGCCGGACTCGATCAGCGACGAGGCCTCAGCCAGGTCGACCAGCTCGCGCAGCTCGGTCTCCGTGGAGAACGGGCCCTCGCGGAAGCCCTTGCCGGGCGTGAGCGCGTTGCCGACCAGGATCAGCAGCCTGGGCAGCGGCCCGAGCACAGCCGTCACGAACGACAGCGGCGCCGCGGACGCGAGCGCCACCCGCTCGGAGTGCTGGCGGCCGACGGTGCGCGGGGCGACCCCGATGGCGACGAAGGAGATCACCAGCATCACCGCGATCGTGGTGAGGACGGCCGGCCACCACGAGCCGTCGTACGCCTCGTCGATCGCGTAGGCGACCAGCACGATCGCCGAGATCTCGCAGAGCAGCCGCAGCAGCAGTGCGGTGTTGAGGTAGCGCGGCGGGTCCTCGAGCAGCGCGACCAGGCGGCGCGCGCCGGGCCGGTTCTCCTCGAGCAGCTCCTCGGCCCGCGCCTTGGAGAACGAGCCCAGCGCGGCGTCGGCGGCTGAGAAGAGGCCGGCGAGGACGACGAGGGCGGCGGCCAGGAGGAGCGGCCAGGGGCTCACTGGGCCCGCCAGGCCGCCAGGAGCTCGTCCTGGAGACCGAACATCTCCTTGTGCTCCTCCGGCTCCGCGTGGTCGTAGCCGAGCAGGTGCAGGATGCCGTGGACGGTCAGCAGCTCGATCTCGGCCTCGGTGCCGTGGCCGGCGGTCTCACCCTGCTTGGCGGCGACGTCGGGGCAGAGCACCAGGTCGCCGAGCACGCCCTCCTCGGGCTCCTCGTTGACCAGGCCGGGCCGCAGCTCGTCCATCGGGAAGGCCAGCACGTCCGTCGGTCCCTGCTTCTCCATCCAGTGCTCGTTGAGCTCCGCGATGGTCGGCTCGTCGACCGCCTTGATGCACAGCTCGGCCATCGGGTGGACGCGCATCCGGTCCATCACGAAGCGGCTGAGGTCGGCCAGGCGAGCGACGTCGAGCTCGCGGCCGGACTCGTTGAGGATCTCGATCGTCACGGGCGGGCCTGACGCAGGTCGGTGCGCGCGTCGTGCTCGTCGTACGCCGCGACGATCTTGCCGACCAGCTTGTGGCGGACGACGTCGGACGCGGTGAGGCGGTTGAACGAGATGTCCTCGACCTCGTCGAGGATCTCCTCGACGGCGCGCAGGCCGGACTTCTGCCCGCTCGGCAGGTCGGTCTGGGTGACGTCGCCGGTGACCACGATCTTGGAGCCGAAGCCCAGGCGGGTCAGGAACATCTTCATCTGCTCGGGCGTGGTGTTCTGCGCCTCGTCGAGGATGATGAACGAGTCGTTGAGCGAGCGACCGCGCAGGAACGCCAGCGGCGCGACCTCGATCGTGCCGGCCGCCATCAGCTTGGGGATCAGCTCGGGGTCGAGCATGTCGTGGAGGGCGTCGTAGAGCGGTCGCAGGTAGGGGTCGATCTTCTCCGTCAGCGTGCCGGGCAGGAAGCCCAGCCGCTCGCCGGCCTCGACCGCGGGGCGGCTGAGGATGATCCGGTTGACCTGCTTGGACTGCAGCGCCTGCACGGCCTTCGCCACCGCGAGGTAGGTCTTGCCGGTGCCGGCGGGGCCGATCCCGAACGTGATCGTGTGCTTGTCGATCGAGTCGACGTAGCGCTTCTGGTTGAGCGTCTTCGGGCGGATCGAGCGGCCGCGGTTGCTCAGGATGTTGAGGCTCAGCACGTCGGCCGGGCGCTCGGTCGTCTCGGCGCGCAGCATCCCGAGCGCGCGCTCGACGGTCTCGCCGGTCACGCCCTGCCCGGTGCGGATCAGCGCGATCAGCTCGTCGAGCAGCCGCTCGGCCAGCGCCACCTCGCCGGGCTCGCCCTGGAAGGTGATCCGGTTGCCGCGGACGTGGACCTCGGCGTCGAACGACCGCTCGATGACACGGAGGTGCTCGTCGCCGGGGCCGAGGAGGCTGACCATGTTGATGCTGTTGGGTACGACGACGGTGTGCTGGGTCGTCTGCCCCTGGGCGGAGCCAGAAGTGGAGGGAGTGTCTGTCATGTCGCCCTCAATGCTACGGGAGCGGCATCGCCCGGCCCAACGAGTTGCGGCGTACGGTTGCCGGCATGGCAGCCGACCGCGACGTCGAGGAGGAGTGGGGCGACGAGCCCGAGCTCCCGGAGGACGCGCCGCCGTACTGGTTCGCCGGCCAGCACCTCCCGGAGCACGCGCGGGCG
The DNA here is from genome assembly GCF_042658885.1 of Nocardioides hankookensis. Taxonomy (NCBI): domain Bacteria; kingdom Bacillati; phylum Actinomycetota; class Actinomycetes; order Propionibacteriales; family Nocardioidaceae; genus Nocardioides; species Nocardioides hankookensis. The sequence goes on from NZ_JBHSRJ010000009.1 coordinate 59,870, forward strand.
ATGGGGCTGACGCACCACGTCCCCGAGGGCGCGATCCTCGACTTCGCCGGGCGTCTGGACTCGACGAAGCCCGGCCACCGGATCGCGGCGTGGTGCCTGCTGGTGCTCTTCGGTACGCCGGTCGTGCTGGCCGTCCTGCGCGTCTACTACGCCTTCAGCTCGTGACCTCGTCGTCGAAGGCGACCTGGAGCGTGCCGAGGCACATCTCGTCGGTGCTGCCCTCGGCCCAGATGATGTAGCGGTCCGGCTGGCCCTCGAACGCAGGCAGCCGGTCACGCAGCCACTGCTGGTGGGTGCACGTCACCTTGATCGTGTCGAACTTGTCGAGGTGCAGCGGCTCCTTGAGCGGCTTCGAACCCTGGTTGTCGAAGTCCCAGATCGGGATGTCCAGGATCGTCCTCGCGTCCGGCGTCCCCGGGTTGACCTCGATCTTGATCTTGCGGCCGAGCAGGTGCATGTGGCCGGAGACGCCGAGGATGGTCATCCCGCGCGGCGCGTAGCGCAGGCACGAGGTGGTGTTGGACGGGACGGGCTCGCCCTTGTCGGTGCCGCACAGGAAGTGCAGCGCACTGTTGGTGTTGCCCGCGCTCCCGAACCGCGCCATCACGTCGGCCACGGCGGCGTCGCGATCGCACAGCGGGCTGTCGTCGTGGTTGGGCCGGCAGGGCAGCTCGACCGGCGCGGGCAGCTGGAAGGTGTGCACGGGGGTCAGGTCGGTCGACCCCTTCATCCAGCGCAGCTGGGTGCTGGAGACGTCGGGAGCCGCACCCTTGAGCAGGTTGTAGTGGACCTGCATCACGATCCGGGAGCCGGCGGCGAGCCTGACGCCGTACCCGTCGCGGACCTTGGTCTCGTCGCCGCCCGGCGCCCAGGCAGCGAGCCAGGGCGCGTCGTCGATGTTGGCGAACTCGTTCTTGAGGCCGGTCCCACCGAAGCAGGTCCAGCCCTCGTCGGGGTCCTCCGCGTCCTTCTGCTCCGCCTCGGCGACCTGCGACGGGTCGACCCGGAAGAGGATCACGTGGTGGACCACCTGCGGGTTGCCGGGCAGCACGTGGCTGCCGGTCAGCCACACGTCCTTGTCGAGCTTCGGGTCGAGCAGGAAGCAGCGGTAGTCGTCGGTGCCGACGCCGGTCGGGGCGGACGGCGTGTAGGCCTCGGGCATCGAGACGGTCATCCGGTGCTCACCGGCGCGGAGCGGGAGCATCTTGCCGGGCGGCAGGGCCGCCAGCTGCTTGGCCTCGACGCCGGGCGGGTCCGGCGGCTTGAGGATCTCGCCGGGCGAACCGGTACGCCGGTCGCTGCCCTCCTGGACGCAGCCGGCGAGCGTGACGGCCAGCAGCAGTGCGGCGCAGGCCGCGGCCAGGCGCCTCATCCGGGCGGCCAGTTCATGGGACGCCCGGCCAGCAGGTGCAGGTGGGTGTGGAAGACGGACTGCCCGGCGCCCGCACCGGTGTTGAACACCAGGCGGTAGTCGTCGTACCCCTCGGCCGTCGCGACCGCGGCGGCCGTCGTGACCAGCTCGGCCGAGGCGACCGGGTCGCCGGCCGCGAGCTCGGCGGCGTTCGCAAAGTGGTCCTTCGGCACGATCAGCACGTGCGTCGGCGCCTGCGGGTTGAGGTCGCGGAACGCGACCGTGCGCTCGGTGGTGTGCACGATGTCGCCCGGGATCTCCCCCGCGACGATCTTGCAGAACAGACAGTCCACGATCCCCTCCTGCGGCGAGTAAACCACCTGGGCGACCTGCGCGTCGCACTACCGTGACGACGGTGACGGACCGCCCCGCCTGGACGGCGGACCAGGCGCTGGAGCAGCTGTACGCCGCGCACTGGCGACGGCTGGTGCGGCTGTCGGTGCTCCTCGTCCGCGACCAGGGCGTGGCCGAGGAGGTCGTGCAGGACGCGTTCGTGGCCGTGCACGCCCGGTGGGACCGCCTGCGCGACCCCGAGCGGGGGCTCGCCTACCTGCGCCAGGCCGTGGTCAACCGGTCCCGCTCCGCGCTGCGGCACCGGGCCGTCGTCGCGCGGCACGCCGCCACGCTCCGGCCGGTCGACTCCTTCGACCCGGTGCCCGACTCGGACCGGCGCGCGGCCGTGCTCGACGCCCTCCGGGCGCTCCCCCAGCGACAGCGCGAGGTGCTGGCGCTGCGCTACTACCTCGACCTGTCCGAGGCGGAGATCGCCGACACCCTCGGCATCAGCCGGGGTGCGGTCAAGAGCCACGCCTCGCGCGGCGCCGCCACCCTGCGCACCCACCTCGGGACTCTCCTGGAGGAGGAGCTGTGAATCTCCACGACCTGATCGAGGACGCCGTCGCCGACGTCGATCCGACCGACCGGCTGGCCGAGCTGCGTGCTCGTACGGCGTCGCCCGCCCGCGCCGCCGCCCGGCCGTGGTGGTGGGCCGCTGGCGCCACCGTCCTGGCCACCGCCGCCGCGGTCACGGTCGTCGCGGTGATCGACCACGGCCCTGTCGACCCGAGCCACCACCACGGCATGGCCACGCATCCGCCGACGTCGACGGTGCTGGTGCCGGTGTACTTCGTCGGTGACACCTCGGCCGGGGAGGCCCGTCTTTTCCGCGAGTTCGACGACGTGCCCGGCGACGACAGGTTGCAGGCGGCGCTGGACCGGGTCCAGCAGCCACCGAGCGACCCGGACTACAGGACCATCTGGCAGCCCGGTTCGTTCGACTCCGCCGCGCGCACCGACGGCGCCATCGAGGTCGAGCTCGGCAGCGCCGGACTGCCCGCACCGGACGGGCCCGCCGCGCAGCAGCTGGTCTACACCCTTCAGGGAGCCGTCGGGGAGCGGCTGCCGGTCCAGCTGCTCGACGACGGAGCGCCGGTCGGCGAGCCGTACCAGGCCGCCCCCGAGAGCGCGATGCTCAGCCCGGTGAGCATCAGCGACCCCGCGGAGGGCAACGAGTACGAGGGGTCGATCTCGGCGCGAGGACGAGCTCGGACCGGCCTGCGCTCGTTGGCATGGCACATCTTCGAGGGCCCGACTGCCGTGACGAGCGTCGCCGAAGGCGCCGTGGACATCGATCGCGGTGGCGGCACCTTCTCACCGTGGTCTGCGGACGTCGACCTGACCGGTCTGGCTCCCGGCACCTACATCTTCAGCGTCAGCAACCCGGACCACGGCTATGCGTCCACATTCACCGACACGCGCACGATCGTCGTCCGATGAGGACCGCCGCCCGGAAGGATGGACCCATGTCTTCCCGCACCCGTCTCGCCGCCCTCGCCTCCCTGTCCGTGCTCGCCCTCGTGGGGCTGGCGGGCTGCGGGGACGAGACGGACCCGACGTCGGCCGACAGCACGCCGACGAAGGCCGCAGACCCGGCCGACGACGGCGGCGGCGGCGCGACCCCGGACGAGCCCTCCTCGGATGGCGCGGGGACGACGACGGTGCCGGTCTACTTCATCGGCGACACCCCGCAGGGACCGCGGCTCTACCGCGAGTTCCGCAAGGTGGAGTCCGACAACCCGGCCGTCGAGGCGCTCGCGCTGATGACCGCCGGCGACGCCCTCGACCCCGACTACGACACGCTCTTCCCGAGCGGGAGCTTCGCGAGCGTCGACATCGGCGACGACAAGATCACCGTCGGGCTGCCCGACGAGTCGTGGACCCAGCCCCAGGACGGGATGTCGGACGACGAGGCCCGCCTCGCCACCCAGCAGGCCGTCTACACGCTCCAGGGCATCGCCCAGAAGCGGCTGCCCCTGGCCTTCACGCTCGACGGCAAGCCCGCGGACCTCTTCGGCCTGGCGGGCGAGCCCAGCAACGACCCCGAGATCGACGTACGCGCCCTGGTCAACGTGACCACGCCCGAGGAGGGCGCGACGGCGAACGGTACTTTCAAGGCCAGCGGTGTCTCGAGCTCGTTCGAGGCCACGACCCCCTGGGAGATCCGCAAGGGCGGCGCCGACGGCGAGGTCGTCGCGAAGGGCTTCGCCACCGCGGACGGGTGGATGGACAAGCTCTACCCGTGGGAGACCGAGGTCGACGTCTCGGACCTGCCGGCCGGTGACTACACGTTCGTCGCGATGACCGACGACCCGTCCGAGGGCGAGGGCGGCGGCCCGACCGTCGACACCAAGAGCATCACCATCCAGTGAGACTGACGCGGCAGCGGCTCAACCGCACGCTGCTGCGACGGCAGCACCTCCTGGAGCGCGTCGACGCGACGCCGGAGGAGATGGCACAGCACCTGGTCGGGCTCCAGGCGCAGGAGACGCTGCCGCCGTACCTCTCGCTGCACGCACGCCTGGCCACGTTCGACCCGTACGCCGTGACGCGCGCCCTCGAGGAGCGCACCCTCGTGCGGCTGCTGACGATGCGCGGCACCATCCACCTCCTCACCCCGGACGACGCCCTCGAGCTGCGGCCGTGGACCCAACCCGTGATGGACCGCGGCCAGCGCAACCACCCGGAGCCGCTCCCCCAGTTCTCGCACGCACTGGTGCAGACGCCGCCGCGAGGCACCTGGAAGGGCCGGGGCGGCGTGGTCTACGCGCCGCTCGAGGACTGGGTCGGCCGCCCCCTCCAGGAGCCGGACGTCCCGCGGATCGTCGAGCGCTACCTGAGCGCCTTCGGTCCGGCCTCGGCCGCCGACGTCACGACCTGGTCGGGCGTGACCCGGCTCGGCCCCGTCCTCGCGGCGATGGACCTCGAGCGCCACGAGGACGAGGCCGGCAAGGTGCTCTACGACGTCGTCGACGGAGTGGTCGAGGACGAGGACGCGCCGGCCCCGGTGCGGCTCCTGGGCACCTACGACAACCTCTGGCTCTCCCACGCCTCCCGCGACCGGGTCACCGACCCGACCAAGCGGACCCGGTGGATGGGCGCCAACGGCGGCGTCGCCATGGCGGTCTTCGTCGACGGCTGGCTCGAGGGTCTGTGGCGGGTGGTCGACGACCGGGTGGAGGTCCTCGAGGTCTTCCGCGACCTGACGAAGCGCGAGCGAGCGGACCTCGACGCCGAGATCGCCCGGGTCGAGGTCCTGCTCGGGGGCTAGGCGCTCACGCGCTGGTGGGCCCGACCGCCGAAGTGCAGGTACGACGGGGCCGCCGACGCGTCGTCGGGGTTGAAGAAGACGGCGAGCAGCTCGCTGTCGGCGATCGGCAGCTTCAGCAGGAACGAGTCGTCCCGCGCCACGGCGACCAACGGCAGGTCGTCCATGGGCGGCAGGTCCTGCGTGTCGGCTCCCTCCCGCGAGATCACCAGGCTCGCCAGCAGCGAGCCGTCCGGGGCTCCCGTGACCTCGATCGCCACGCCCTCCCGCTGGTAGGTGCCGACGTAGCGAGCCGGGTCCGCGACCGCCTGCGTCGCGAGCGGCTCCGGGTCCTGCCGCGGCGCGACGCCCAGACGGTCCTCGAACAGCCACGCGGCGAGCTCGCGGTACATCGTCATCGCGCTCTCCACGTTGGTCTGCAGGCAGAAGCCGAACCGCTGGTCGGGCGCGACCCGCATGAACGCGTTCTGGCCCAGCGAGTTCCCGTCGTGGCCGATCACGCCGACGTCGCCGAAGTGGTCCAGGATCCAGCCGAGGCCCCACGCCTCCCCGAGCACGGTGTCGTCGACCAGCGAGATCTGCGGCACCTGCGCCGCGGCCACCGTCTCGGCCGACAGCAGCCGGGTGCCGTCCGCGGCCACGCCGCCGTCGAGGTGCAGCTGCACGAACCTCAGTACGTCGCCCGCGCTGGCCACCAGCGAGGCACCCATCGGACCGCAGGAGCGGTAGAGCCCCCACTGCGGCGTGACCACGAGCGACTCCGGGTCTTCCGGGTCCGGCACGTGGCCGACCGCCATCGGGTGCAGCAGCGCCTCCTCCGGGAAGACGACCGAGTGCTGCAGGCCGAGCGGGTCCAGGAGACGCTCGCGGAGCGCGGTCTCGAAGACCGTGTCGCCGACGACCTCGACGAGCCGGCCGAGGATCGCGAACCCGCTGTTGCTGTAGCTCCAGATCTTGCCGGGCTCGCAGATCTGCGGCAGGTCGCGGATCTCGTCCATGTAGCGGGGCAACGCGTCGTCGCCGCGACCGGTGTCGATGAAGACGTCGCCGTCGAAGCCGCTGGTGTGGCGCAGCAGGTCCCGCACCGTGACGGTGTCCCGAGCGTGCGGGTCGCGGACCTCGAAGTCGGGCAGGTAGGTCCGGACCGGCCGGTCGAGGTCGACCAGGTCCTCGTCGGCGAGCATGAGCACCAGCGTCGCCGTGTAGAGCTTGCCGATGGAGCCCGGCAGGAAGAGCGCGTCGGTGGTGGCCGGGGCACCCGTGCGGAGGCTGACGACGCCCGCCGCCACCTCGGTGAGCGTGTCCCCGTCGAGCACGGCGAGCTGGGCGCCCGGGACCTGGTGGAGCTCGATGAGCTCGGCGAGCTTCTTCTCGAGCTCGGCTTCGCTGAATGACATGCGTCCTCCTCGGCAGACCTACAGTGTAGGTACTGTTAACCTACGGTGTAGGTTTGTCAAGGGGCGAGGTGGGCGATGGCGACGTTGACGCGTGAACGGATCCTGGAGGCCGCGGTCCGGCTCGCCGATCGCGACGGCCCGGACGCCGTCACCCTGCGCAAGATCGCGGGCGAGCTCGGCGTGCACGTCACGTCGCTCTACAACCACGTGCCGACCCGGGACGCCGTCACCGACGGGATCGTGGAGCTGCTGCTGGACGAGGCGAAGCTCCCGACCGGGCCGATCGCGTGGGACGACTGGGTGCGCGAGTTCATCGACGCGGTCGGCGGCATCGCGGCCACCCACCCGGGCGCCTTCCACGCGCTCCAGCAGGTCCCGGTCCAGGGCGCTCGGGCGACCGCCTCCTTCGAGGTCGCGCTGGCGGCCTTCCGGGCCGCCGGCTTCAGCCCCGCTGATGCCTTCGCAGCGGTCAAGAACGCCGCCTACCTCGCGCTGATGATCGGCCAGGAGCGCAGCATGGTCGCGCGCGGGGACCTGCACGAGACGCGGCTCGACGCCCTCCCGGCCGAGTCGTTCCCGCTGGTGCGGTCGGTCGCCTCCGACGCGGCCGACTACGAGAACGTCTGGGCGTTCGGCGTCGAGACGTTGGTCGCCGGGCTCCGGGCGCGGCTGTCCGAGCAGGACGGTCGCTAGCCCCAGCGCGGCGTACGCGCGAGCAGCGCGGCGACGGCGGCGACCCCGGCGGTCGAGGTGCGCAGCACCTCGGCGCCCAGCCGCACCGAGACAGCACCCGCCGCGACGTAGGCCGCGACCTCGTCGTCGGCCAGCCCACCCTCCGGACCGACGACCACGACGATCCGGCCTGCGGCGGGGACCACGAGGCCCGCGAACGGCGCCGTGGCGGCCTCGTGCAGCACCACGGCGAGATCCGCGTCGGCGACCAGGGCGGTGACGTCGGCCGTCGAGGCCAGCTCGTCCACCTCGGGGAACCACGACCGACGCGCCTGCTTGGCGGCCTCGCGGGCGGTCGCGCGCCACTTCGCCAGGGACTTCGCGGCCCGCTCACCCTTCCAGACCGCCACGCTGCGCGACGCCGCCCACGGCACGATGCGCGCGACTCCGATCTCGGTGAGCACCTCGACCGCGAGCTCGCCCCGCTCCCCCTTCGGGATCGCCTGCACGACGACCACCTCCGGGCTCGCCGGCCCGACCCGGTCGACCGACTCGACGGTCAGCGTGAAGACGCGCTTGCCGGTGGACCCGACGGGCCCCTCGACGGACACTCCGGCGCCGTCGGTGAGGACCACCCGCTCGCCGACCCGCAGCCGGCGTACGGCGACGGCGTGGTGCGCCTCGTCGCCCTCGACCGTGACCGGGTCACCGACCGCGACGCCGTCGAGCGTCGGGACGAGGTGGACCGGGAGCGACATGGCCGGGGCGGATCAGTGCTGGTTGAAGGCGTCGCGCAGCCGGCCGAACACCGACCGGTTGCTCGGGTGCACCTGTCCCGACGGCTTCTCCTCGTCACGGATCGCCGCCAGCTCGCGCAGCAGCTCCTCCTGACGCGGGTCGAGCCGGGTCGGGGTCTCGACGATGACGGTGACGACCAGGTCGCCGCGACCGCCGCGCAGGCCGGGCACGCCGCGTCCGCGGAGCACCTGCTCGGACCCCGACTGCGTGCCGGGGCGTACGTCGAGGTCGAGGCTCGTCTCGATGTCGGTCTCGGGCTCCTCGCCGTCGGCCACCACGTCGGCCTCGAGGGTCGGCAGGGTCAGCACCGTGCCCAGCGCCGCCGCCGTCATCGGCAGCGTGACCGTGCAGTGCAGGTCGTTGCCGTTGCGGGTGAAGACCTCGTGCGGCGCGACGTGGATCTCGACGTACAGGTCGCCGGCGGGGCCGCCGCCGGGTCCCACCTCGCCCTCGCCGGTGAGCTGCACGCGGGTGCCGGTGTCGACGCCGGCGGGGATCTTGACGGTGAGGGTGCGACGCGCGCGGACCCGGCCGTCGCCCGAGCACTCGCGGCACGGGTCCGGGATGATCGTGCCGAAGCCGCGGCAGGCGGCGCACGGGCGCAGCGTGCGGATCTCACCGAGGAACGAGCGCTGCACGTGGGCGACCTCGCCCGCGCCGTGGCAGGTCTCGCACGGCATCGCGTGGGAGCCGGGGGCCGCGCCCTCGCCCTCGCAGGTGCTGCACCGGACCGCGGTGTCGACGACGAGCTCGCGCGCGACGCCGAAGGCGGCCTCGGCCAGCTCGATCTCGATCCGGATCAACGCGTCCTGGCCGCGCCGCTCGCGCGACCTCGGTCCGCGACCGCCCTGGGCGGCACCACCGGCGCCGCCGAAGAACGCGTCCATGATGTCGGTGAACGAGAAGCCCGGGCCCTGGCCGAAGCCGGCGCCTGCCCCACCGAACGGGTCGCCGCCGCGGTCGTAGGCCGCGCGCTTCTGGGGGTCCGACAGGATCTCGTAGGCGCGGGAGATCTCCTTGAACTTCTCCTGCGCCTCCGGGTCCGGGTTGACGTCGGGGTGGTACTGGCGGGCGAGTCGCCGGTAGGCCTTCTTGACGGCGTCGGCGTCGGCGTCGCGGCCGACGCCGAGCAGCTCGTACGGGTCCTGACTCACGTGTTTCCTTCGTTGCTGGTGCGGGGTGCTGGGGGCTGGATCCTGGGAGGCTCAGGCCTCGTCGAGGATCCGGGAGACGTAGCGGGCGACGGCCCGGACGGCGGCCATGCTGCCGGGGTAGTCCATGCGGGTGGGCCCGACGATGCCGAGGCGCGCGAACGCCTCCTCGCCGGGGCCGTAGCCGGCCGCGACCACGCTGGTGGACGCGAGCTGCTGGTAGGGGCCCTCGTGCCCGATCCGGACGGTGATCGGCTCGCCGGTGGTGGCCTCACCGAGCAGCTTGAGCAGCACGACGTGCTCCTCGAGCGCCTCGAGCAGCGGGCGTACGGCGGAGTCGAAGCTGTCGCCGTACCGAGCCAGGTTGGCGGCGCCGCCGACCAGGATCCGCTCGTCGGAGCGGTGGTCGGACATGGCGTCGAGGAGCGCCTCGACCACGGCCTGGGTCGCCGGGGCGACCGGGCCGTCGGCGGACACGAGCGCCGCGAGGGCCGCGTTGGCCTCAGCGATCACCTCGCCGTTCGCGACCCGGTTGACCAGGGCGCGCAGCTCGGCGATCGCCGCGTCGTCCAGGTCGTCGGAGAGCTCGACCAGGCGCTGCTCGACCCGGCCGGTGCTCAGGATCAGCACGACCAGGAGGCGGCTGGGCGCCAGCGCCACCAGCTCGATGTGGCGCACGGTCGAGCGGGAGAGCGTGGGGTACTGCACGATCGCGACCTGCCGGGTCAGCTGCGAGAGCAGCCGCACCGAGCGCTGCACGACGTCGTCGAGGTCGACGGCACCGTCGAGCAGCGAGGCGATGGCCCGCTTCTCGGCCTGGCTCATCGGCTTGACGGTCGTGAGTCGGTCCACGAAGAGCCGGTAGCCCTTGTCGGTGGGCACCCGGCCGGCACTGGTGTGCGGCTGGGTGATGTAGCCCTCGTCCTCGAGCGCGGCCATGTCGTTGCGCACCGTTGCCGGCGAGACGCCGAGACCGTGCCGCTCGACGAGGGCCTTGGAGCCGACCGGCTCCTCGGTGGCGACATAGTCCTCGACGATCGCGCGGAGCACGGCCAGCCTGCGCTCTTCCTGCACCCGTCCGCCTCCTCCTGGCACTCGCTGGGTCGGAGTGCCAAGGGTACCCGCCACGGTCACGGCCACATCGTGGAAGCCCCGGTGCGGCGTCGCGAAGTTCCGAGTAGGTTAGGCTTACCTAAGTCTTCGAGTCGGAGTGGAGGAGCCAGCGGTGACCACGACCGAGCACCACAGTCCCGAGGTCGACCCGCGCCTGGTCGCGGCGGACGCGCGCAGCATCCTGGCCTGTCCCGCCTCCGTCAGCCTGGTCATCGAGGGCGAGGAGCACGCCGTCGGCGAGGACGAGCAGCTGGGGCTGACCGACCACCGCGGTACGCCGACCTTCCTCTGCCCGGCGGACTCCCCCGTCGCCCGGGCGGGCGCCGCGCACAGCAGCGCGCTGCTCACCGTGACCAGCGGGCTGGGCCCCCGCGGCGGCCCGGAGCGGCAGCACACGCTGACCCTGGCCGGCCGCCTCGAGCGCACCGGCTACGAGCACTGCGAGTGCTGCGACGAGGTGCGCCACGTCGTCTCGCTCGACCTCAACTTCGTGCTGCTCGCCCGGCCCGAGCGCCAGCTGCGGGTGTCGCTCGACGAGTTCCGCAGCCGCGTCCACCACCTCAACCGGGGCCACCTGCAGCGCTCCGTCGAGCACGCCAACGACTGTCACCAGGAGGAGCTGCGGCAGGCGATCGGACTCGGCACCGGCACCCGGCCGGCCGACGTCGTCGGCGTACGCATCGCCCGCCTCTCCCCCGCAGACGTCAAGATCCAGTGGGTCGACAGCACCGGCGCCCACGAGCAGGTGATCGCGTTCGCGCGCACCGCTCGCGACCTCACCGAGCTCGGCGACATGCTGCGCCGGGGGCTGCACGCCGGTCTCTGCTGATCCCTGGGCTGCCCCCTACCCTGGCCCGGTGACCTTCACCGAGATCGCCGACCGGGTCTGGGTCGCGCGCCACGAGTGGTTCGACGTCAACGTGACCCTCGTCGGCGGGGAGCGCGGCCTGCTCGTCGTCGACACGCACGCGTCCGAGCTGGCCGCCCGTGCGGTCATCGACGACGTACGACGGCTGGGTGTCGCCCTCGGTGGGCAGAGCGTCGTGGGCGCGGTCAACACCCACGAGCACTTCGACCACACCTTCGGCAACGGCGCGTTCCGGGCTGCGTACGGCGACATCCCGATCCACGCGCACGAGGTGGCCGTCGCTCGCACCGTCTCGGCGGGCGAGCGGATCAAGGGCCTGTACGACGCGGAGCCGGACGACCCGCACGCCGACGAGGTGCAGGCGACCGAGATCGTGCCCGCCGACCACCCCTTCTCGTCGGCGGTCGCCCTCGACCTCGGCGACCGGATGGTCGAGCTGGTGCACCCCGGCCGCGGCCACACCGGTGGCGACCTGGTGGTGCGGGTGCCCGACGTCGACGTGCTGCTCGCCGGCGACCTCGTCGAGGAGTCGATGGCCCGCAACGGCGTGCCCGGGTTCGGAGAGGACTGCTACCCGATGGACTGGCCGCTCTCCCTCGACATCGTGCTCAGCCTGAGCACGTCGTCGACCGTGGTGGTGCCGGGCCACGGCGCGCCGGTGGACCGGGAGTTCGTCGAGGAGCAGCGCAACGCGATCGGCATCGTCGCGGAGACGATCCGCGACCTCGCCACCCGCGGCGTACCCGTGGCCGAGGCGCTGGCGGCCGCCGAGTGGCCCTACCCGCGCGAGGAGCTGGCGGCCGCCGTACGCCGGGGCTACGAGCAGCTCCCGCGCAGCCAGAAGCGGTTGCCCCTCGTCTGAGCGGGTACCTGCTGGGCATGAGCGACGACCAGCCCACCCAGGCCATCGAGGACGAGGACCTCCCCGAGGACCTGCAGCCCACCGACGACAACCCGCTCGCCAAGCCGCTGACCGACGAGGACGACCCGAAGTCGCCCGAGGAGCTCGACGTGCTCGGCGGCAAGACCGCGGAGGAGACCTCCGGCGAGAGTGACGGGGGCGACTCCGACGACTGACGGCGCGCCCCCACGGCCTTGTCGGTGGCGCCGCCTAGCGTGACGTCGGTGAGCTCCCGCGACCGCTACGGCACCGACGTCCTGGCCACCGACTGGCGCGCCCCCAAGCGCGGCCGCGCCGTCGAGGCGCCGGCCGAGATCGGCTCGGTCGTCGAGGAGGTCACCACCGACTGGGTCGGGGAGATCGTCGCGGTCGACCGCGACCTGCACACGCTCACCCTCGAGGACCGGCGCGGCAAGCGCCGTACGTTCCCGCTCGGGCCCGGCTTCCTCCTCGAGGGCCGGCCGGTGATCCTGACGGCACCGGTGCGCGCGGCGGCGCCCGCCAAGCCCAGCCGTACGGCGTCCGGCTCGGTTGCCGTCCACGACGCGAAGGCGCGGGTGGCCCGCGCGAGCCGGATCTTCGTCGAGGGCCGGCACGACGCCGAGCTCGTCGAGAAGGTGTGGGGCGACGACCTGCGCATCGAGGGCGTCGTGGTCGAGTACCTCGGCGGCGTCGACGACCTCGCCGAGCACCTGCGCGACTTCCGGCCCGGGCCGGAGCGGAAGGTCGGCGTGCTGGTCGACCACCTGGTGCCCGGCTCCAAGGAGAGCCGGATCGCCCAGGGCATCGCGAAGTCACCGGTCGGCAAGCACGTGCTGATCGTCGGCCACCCGTTCATCGACATCTGGGCCGCGGTGAAGCCGGAGCGGCTCGGGCTCCAGCGCTGGCCCGACGTGCCGCGCAGCATCGAGTGGAAGAAGGGCGTCTGCCAGCAGCTGGGCTGGCCGCACCGCGACCAGGCCGACACCGCCCGCGCCTGGCAGCACATCCTGAGCCGGGTCTCGTCCTACCAGGACCTCGACCCGGCCCTGCTGGGCCGGGTCGAGGAGCTCATCGACTTCACCACCAGCTCGGACTGAGCCTGCGAAGGCCGCGCGACGCGTCGCTCAGATGCGGACGTCCAGGTCGCCACGCGGCTGGACGCGTCCCCCGACGTTCGGGTTGATGAGAGTGCTCATGGGGTCCTCCTGGTTCCGGGGCCGGGGATCTCCCGGTGCGCACCACTCTGCCGAGGTCGGTCGGCTCGTTCTGTCCGCCAGCCGACACAACACTGGTTGACTTCTCCCCATGGACTGGCCGCTGCTCGCCGCGCTCGACACCGAGGAGCGCGGGCGCATCCTGCGGGCCGCCCGGCGCCGCTCGTACGCGCGCGGCGACGTGCTCGTCAACGAAGGCGATCCGTCCGACAGCCTGCACCTGGTCGCGGCGGGGCGCCTGGCCGTCCGGGTCTCCACGCCGGACGGCGACCACGCGACGATCAACCTGCTCGGGCCGGGTGACTACTTCGGTGAGCTGTCGCTGCTCGACGGGCGGCCACGGGTGCGGTCGGCGACGATCATCGCGCTCGAGCCGGCCGAGTGCCTGACCCTGTCGGCGGCGGAGTTCCGCGACCTCCGGGCCCGGCACCGGGCGGCGGACCAGCTGCTGCTCGCGCTGATGGCGGGACGCATCGACGAGCTCTCCGCGCGGCTGCTGGAGGCGACGTACGACAGCCTCGACCAGCGGGTGCACCGCAGGCTGGCCGAGCTCGCCGACCTGTACGGCGCCGCCGACGGCCCGGTCGTCGTGCCGCTCACCCAGGAGCAGCTCGCGGAGCTGGTCGGCGGCACCCGCCCCAGCGTCAACCTGGTCCTCCAGGCCCTGGTGTCCGAGGGCGTCGTCGAGCTCGGGCGCGGCAGGATCACCGTCATCGACCGGGCGTGGCTGCCCCGCTGAGGGACTCGAGCCAGGCCGTCGCGCCGAGGCGCTCGAAGGTCACCCGTGCCAGGGCCGCCTCCTCCTCCGCCTCGGTCGAGCGGCCCTGACGCTGCAGGAGCGCCGCGAGCTCGACCCGGCACTGCGCGGCGGTGGGCTCCGCGCGCCAGGTCGACGCGAGCCGGAGCGCCCTGCGCAGCTGCTCCTCCGCGGTCGCGTCGTCACCGGCCTCGGCGGCCAGGAGTCCGGCGAGCCGTGCTCGCTGGGCGCCGACGCCGATCGGCTCGTTGCTGCCGCGGTGGTCGTCGACGATGGCCAGCATCCGCGTGAGCTCGTCGCGGTCGCCGGCGGCCCAGGCGAGCTCGGTGCCGACCAGCCAGATGATCGAGAAGTCGTCGTAGAGCTCGGTCACGGCGTACGCCGTCTCCGCGGCCTGGCGCGCCAGCGCCGCCGAGGGTCGACCGGCCTGGTGCGCGTCGAGCGCGCCCACGATCTCGACGAAGCAGCGCAGGGACAGGTCGTCGCCGGTGTCCTCGGGCGAGACCCCCAGGCCGGGCCGCCAGTCGATGCCGCGGGCTAGGGAGATGCGGGCGCGGACGAGCTCGGCCAGGGGGACGTCCATCACGGCCTCGTCGGCCGCCGACAGGGCCTCGTCCCACTCGCCCGACACGAGCGCGGCGAGGGCGAGGTTGGAGCCGGCGCTCGAGTGGGCGTAGACGGAGCCGGACTGGCGACCGACGACCAGCGCCTCGCGGCCGAACTCCACGGCGCGAGACGCGTCGTCGGGCGTCCACGACACGTTGAGGTTGACCAGCGAACGGGTCAGCGCGGCAGGCAGGTGGTGGCGACGGCTGATCTCGGCGGCCGCCTCGAAGATGATCCGGCCGATGCCGCGCGTGCCCGTGAGCATGTGGTGGAGCGCGAGCCCGTTGTAGCTGTCCGCGACCTCGTCCGGCGAGCCGACCACCTCGGCCAGCCGGGCCCGCTCCTCGGCGACGTCCCCCAGGCTGCTGCTGGTGCGCAGCTTGAGGCCGGTGAGCACCTTGAGCAGCTCCAGCAGCACGGGTACGGCGTCGAGGCGTCCGCGCAGCGCGTCGTACCGTTCCTCCGCCATCGCGATCGACGTCTCGTAGTCGTGCCGGCCAGTGCCGATCCCGTAGGCGAGCTGGGCGACCGCGGCGGCTGTGCTGAGCTCGTCGCCGGCGGCCTCGAAGGCCTGCTTCGCCGACTCGGCGTGCCTGATGCACCCCTCGATGTCGGCGGTGTCGCGGAGCACCCGCGCCAGCTCGAGCTCGATGCTCGCGCGCAGCATCGGGTCCGCGGCACGGTCCAGCGCCACCCGGAGGTGGCTCGCGGCCTCGAGGGGCGCACCCAGGGCCGCCGCCCGCGCCGCCGCCAGCCGGAGCAGCACGATGGCCCGCGCGGTGAGCTCGGGGACGTCGGCGTCCTCGGGTACCGCGTCGATCGCCTCCAGGTGGTGCTGCGCCTCGATCGCCGCGACCTCGCCCGAGGCGTCGTCCTCGCCGGCGAGCAGCGCCACGACGGCGAGGTGCCCGGCCTTGCGGTCCCGCCGCGCCAGGGTGCCGTAGGCGACCTGCCGGACCACGGCCTGCACGAAGTGGTAGAGCCCGAGCTCGGAGCTGAGCCGGTTGGACTCCTGGCGCAGCAGCTGGAGCCGCACCAGCGAGGCGAGCACGGCGTCGACGTCCGCCACGTCGGGACACAGGTCCGCGATGGTCTCGAGGGCGAAGCCACGCCCGATGACGCTGGCCCGGTCCACGACCCGGCGCTGGTCGGGCAGGAGCTTGTCGAGGCGGGCCGCGACCAGGGCCTGCAGCGACGCCGGCGCCCCGACGGCGTCCAGGTCGAGCGGTCCGTCGCCGGCCAGGACGTACTGCCCGCCCCGGGGTACGACGAGGTCGCGGTCGATCAGCGAGCGCACCGTCTCGACCGCGAAGAGCGGGATGCCCTCGGCGCGCTGCACGAGCGAGCTGCGCACGTGGTCGTCGAGCCCGGCGACCAGGCCGTCCAGGAGCTGCCCCATCTCCGGCGGCCCGAGGGGCTCGAGGTGGACCACGGTCGCACGCCGGTTGGTGGCCAGCGCCGGGTTCTCCTCGATCAGGCCGGGCCGCGTCAGCAGCACGACGAAGCACGGGAACTCGCCCACCGCGAGCAGGTGCTCGACGAAGTGCAGCAGGCCGTCGTCGGCGTGCTGGGCGTCGTCGACGAGCAGCGCGACCGGCGTGCCGTCGCCACCGACCCGGGCCAGGAAGGCGGTCCACGCGGCGAAGAGGTCCTCGCGGCCGAACGAGCCGACCGCGCCGACACCGAGCAGGGCGGCGATGCGGGGCTCCAGCCAGGCGCGCTCGTCGGGGTCCTCGACGAGCAGGTCGAGGCCGGCAGCGATCAGCCGGGTCTGGTCCTCGTCACCGGCGGCGCCGGTGTCGCCGTGGACGACGACCTGGAGGCGCGCCCGGATGGCCTCGGCGAGCGCGTAGAACGCCACGCCCTCGCCGTACGAGAGGCAGCGCCCGGTGTGCCAGCGCACGTCGGCGCTCAGGCCGTCGACGTACTTCTCGAACTCCCACGCGAGCCGGGACTTGCCGACGCCGGCCTCGCCGTCGACGACGAGGAGGGCGGGCCGGCGGGTCTGCTCGATGCCGTGGAAGAGCTCCTTGATGACGCGCATCTCGCGGTCGCGACCGACCAGGGGTCCCTCGAGGCCGTCGGCACGCTGCGCGCCACCGACCGCAGCGACCACGGCGCGGACCGACCAGAGCGGCACCGGCTCGGCCTTGCCCTTCATGGCGTGGCTGCCGACGTCGAGGTAGGTGATCGCCGAGGAGGTGAGCAGCCGGGTGGTCTCGTCGACCCACACCTGCCCGGGCGCGGCGGCCGACTGCACCCGCGACGCCGTGTTGACCGCGTCGCCCGCGACCATGCCCTGGTGCTCGGCGCCGATGGTGACGGCGACCTCACCGGTCACGATCCCGACCCGCATCGCGAGGTCGGGGACGTCGATGTCGGAGCCCATCGCCGCGATCGTGTTGACCAGCTCGAGCCCGGCGCGCACCGCGCGCTCGGCGTCGTCCTCGTGCGCGGTCGGGACGCCCCACACCGCCATCACGGCGTCGCCGATGAACTTCTCGATCGTCCCGCCGTAGCGCGCGACGATCGCGCGGCACTCGTCGAAGTAGCGCGACAGCAGCTCGCGGACCTGCTCCTGGTCGCGGGTCTCCGCGAGCGCCGTGAACCCGACCAGGTCGCCGAAGAGCACGCTGGTGATGCGGCGCGACGCGACCGGTTGCGAGGGAGCCGCGACGACGGCGCCGAGGGCACCACCGCAGGTGCTGCAGAACCGGGCGCCCGGCACCACCTCGGCGTGGCAGGTCGGGCAGGTGACGGCCGTCAGGGTCGACCCGCAGGCATGGCAGAACCGCGCGCCCGCGGGCTGTCCCGAGGCGCCGCAGCCACCACAGCTCGTCACGGCCTCAGGATGGCCCATCGCGGGACCCTCCGAGGCCGGTTTCCGCACGTCGGTCACGCCCCGAGCCGATCGGCGACCACGGCGTCGAGCGCCCGTCCGGAGTCCCGGGTGCCGGTCACCGCGGCGAGGAAGTCGGCGCGGGCGAGCACCAGGACCCGGACGGACGTGACCGCCGTGACCGTGGCGGTGCGGGGAACGTCGCGCAGGAGGGCGATCTCACCGAAGTAGTCGCCGCGCCGCTCGGTGCGCAGCAGCCGGCCGCCCTGGCTCACCTCGACCGACCCCGACACCAGGACGTAGAAGTCGTCGGAGGTCTCCCCCTCCTCGAGGACGACCTCGCCAGCGGCGTACGACGCGGGGCGGAGGCTGCCGGCCAGCGACTCGGCCGTCGCCGCGGGCAGCGGCTCGAAGATGTCGATGGAGCGCAGCAGGTCGAGGTGCTCGGGTGCCGTGAGCCGGGCGTCGAGCCGGCGCATCCGCGGCAGGGTCAGCAGGACCACCGCCGACACCAGGACCCCCAGGGAGCCCATCGCGCCACGCAGGCCGAGCAGGGAGACGAGCACCGGGGCCAGCGCCGCGCCGAGCGACATCGCGCCGATCAGCGAGCTGTCCACGGCCGCGAACACCCGGGAGATCATCTGCTCCGGGGCGATCCGCTGCGGGATGGTGTCGAGACCGAGGTTCACCCACGGGTCCGACAACCCGATCACGGCGAGCGCGGCGAGCGCGGTCGCCGGACTCGGGAAGAGCGCCATCGCGAGCAGGGGCAGCGCCCAGCCCAGGACCCCGACCGCCATGTCCTGCCCCAGCCGGCCGCGACCGACGCGGGTCAGCACCACGAGACCGCCGACGACGGTGCCGACACCCATCACCGAGTTGAGGTAGCCGACGCCGGCCGCGCCCGCGTCGAGCATGGTCACCGACACCATCACCAGGAAGACCGTGAGCGCACCCCAGGTCACGCCCTGGGCCCCGGCGAGCAGCGCGACGGCACCGAGGTCGCGGTCGCGGCCCAGCTGGGCGAACCCGGCGGTGACGTCACGGACGAACCCGTCTGCGTGCTCGTCCGCGTGCTCGTCCCCGTCCGTCGGGTCGGGCGTCTCGGGCGCCTCCTGCACCGGCACCCGGATCCCGGCGACCAGGGCGAGCGACCACACGAAGGTCAGCGCGTTGAGCCAGAAGACCGCCTGCACGTCGAGGCCGACGACCAGCAGCGCGCCGAGGGCCGGGCCGGCGAACATGGCGACGGTCTCGAGGTTGGAGGTGACGGCGTTCGCCGCCGTGAGCTCGGCCGGGTCGTCGACCAGGCGCGGCACCAGTCCGGCCTGCGCCGAGCGGAACGACGCCCCGACGGCGACCGCGAGCAGGGCCAGCCCGAACACGAGGGCCGGCGGCCCGCCCATGCCGACCAGCACGGCGGACAGCGCGACCACCACGGCGCGGATGGCGTCGACCGCCATCATGTAGTGCTTGCGCGAGACCCGGTCCGCGACCGCGGCGCCCAGCGGGCCGGCCACGGCTCCGACGAGGAACCGCAGTGCGGCGTAGGCGCCCACCCCGGACGCGCCTCCCACGGCGTACGCCCAGACGATGACGGCGGTCCCGAAAGCCCAGTCCCCGATCGCCGACCCGAAGAAGGCCAGCTGCATCCGACGTACGGACGGGTTGCTCAGCACCCGCGCGAACGCTCCACCCCGACCCGACATGACCGACCTCCGTGGCTCCGGCGCGTCCCCCGGTGGGAGCGTCGCGCCCATCGTGGAGCCGACGGAGGTCGTCGTTCTGTCTGCGTGCTGACAGAAGGTGCTACGTCGTGCGGAGCGGCAGTCCGTTCGGGTCCTTGCTGTCCGTGGCCAGGATGATGATGCCGTCGATGAACGACCACAGGCTGCCGATGCCGCAGGTCAGCACGGCGACGACCAGCTGCCAGACGCCGGTCTTGGTGTCGCCGAGGTAGAACCGGCCGATGCCGAACGGCAGGAAGATCTGGAGCAGGCCGGCGACCAGCTTGGACTTGTCCGAGAACGGCAGGCCGGTCGGCGGGTGGATGCCGTACGGCGCCTGCGGGCTCGCGCCGTAGGGCCCGGCCGGGTAGCCGGGCTGCGGGTAGCCCTGCTGGGGGTAGCCCTGCTGCGGGTAGCCCGGCTGCGGCGGCGGAGGTGCCTGGCCGTACGGCGGCGGCGTCGGCTCTCCGGCAGGCGGCGGGGTGGGCGCGCCGTACGGCGGCGGGACGTCCGGTTCCTCGGGGCCTTGGCTCATGGCGACACCCTAGGTGCTGGCGGCCTACGGGAGTAGGTCCCGCACCAGCCCGTCCGCGAGCAGCCGGCCGCGCTGCGTGGGGACCAGTCGTTCCGCGTGCCGCGTCAGCAGACCCTCGTCGACGAGGCGGGCGACCTCGCCCCGGCCGGTCGCGTCGAGGACGCTCACCGGCAACCCGTCCCGGAGCCGGAGCTCGAGGAGCACCCGCTCGACGCGACGGCTCTCGTCGTCGAGGACCTCCCGCGCGTGTGCGGGCGTGACGCCGCTGGCGATGCGCTCGGCGTACGCCGCGGGGTGCTTGACGTTCCACCACCGCACGCCGCCGACGTGGGAGTGCGCGCCGGGTCCGACGCCCCACCAGTCGCCGCCGGTCCAGTAGAGGAGGTTGTGGCGACAGCGGCTCGCCTCGTCCTTGGCCCAGTTGGAGACCTCGTACCACCCCAGCCCGGCGGCAGTCAGCCGCTCGTCGACGAGCAGGTACTTGTCCGCCAGGTCGTCGTCGTCCGGCATCGCCACCTCGCCGCGCCGGATCTGGCGGGCCAGCGCGGTGCCGTCCTCGACGATGAGGGAGTAGGCCGAGACGTGGTCGGGCCGGCACGCGAGCGCCGCCTCGACACTGGTCTCCCAGTCGGCCAGCGACTCCCCCGGCGTGCCGTAGATGAGGTCGAGGCTGACCTGCTCGAAGCCGGCCTGCCGCGCCCAGTCCACGACGGCCGGGACCCGCAGCGGGTCGTGGGTGCGGTCGAGGACCTTGAGCACGTGGTCGACCGCGGACTGCATGCCGAACGAGATCCGGTTGAACCCCGCCCCGCGCAGCTCCTCCAGGTCCCACAGCGCGACGCTGTCGGGGTTGGACTCGGTCGTCACCTCGGCGTCCTCGGCGAGCCCGAACTCCGCGGCGATGGCCGCGACGATGCTGCCCAGGTCGGCCGGGCTGAGCAGGGTCGGCGTACCCCCGCCGAAGAAGACGGTGCTGACCGGCAGGTCGACGTCGCCCAGCGCCACGCGCGCCCGGCGTACCTCCGCGATCGCCGCCTCGGCGTACGTCGTCCGGCTCGCGCCGGGCGCGCCACCGGCCGGGCCGAGCTCGTCGGCGGTGTAGGTGTTGAAGTCGCAGTAGCCGCAGCGCACCGTGCAGAACGGCACGTGCACGTAGAACCCGAACGGCCGGCGCCCCAGCCCCGCCAGCGCCGTCTCCGGCAGCGACCCGTCCTCAGGCACCGGATCACCCACGGGCAGGACGGACGGCATGCGCCCATCCTCCCACCCGGGTCAGACGGGGATGTTGAGGGAGACCGAGTAGCCGTCGTCGACGGAGCCGGTGACGGTGGCCATCTGCAGGGAGTAGCCGTCGGAGAAGATGCCGTCGCTGTCCAGGCTGATCTGGGCCAGGTTGGTGACCGACTGCTCGTAGCCCTCCGTGGCGAAGACGTCGTTGCAGACGTCCTCGGGGAGCGCGAGCTGGGAGGTGCGCAGCTTGTTGGTGTACGACGTGGCGTCGTCGAGCGACTCGTAGACCTCGAAGTGCATGTGCGGCCAGCGACCGGAGTAGCAGGCGGGGAAGATCGTCGTGAACTCGACGCGGCCCTGGGCGTCGGTCTCCTGGACGCCGCGCAGGTAGTTCTCGTCGGCGACAGCCTCGGAGTACATCGAGTAGTTGCCGTCGCGGTCGCAGTGCCACAGGTAGACCGCGGCACCGGACAGGGCGGCGACGTCCTCGCCGTTGAGGTCGTAGACCTTCAGCCTCACCGTCACCGGGACGCCCTCGGCGACCCCGGACGCGTCGCCGAACGACGTCGTCAGGTCGCTGCGCACGATGCCGGACTCGGTGAGGACGTTGACCCCGTTGGAGCCGTCACCGGGGTAGGGGCCGGCGGTCTCCTCGGGGATCTCCCCGTCGGCGACCTCGACCGAGGAGTCACCCCCGATCGCTCCAGACCCGGCCCCTCCCCCCGGCGGTCCACCGGCGGGCGGGGCGCCGTCGGTGGTCGAGCTGGAGGACGTCGTCGAGGGGGTGTCCGTCCCGCAGCTCACGGCGATCGCGGCCACACCGGCCGCACCGAAGACCGCGAGCATCCCGCGCCGTCCCATCCGCTTGCTGCGCTCTGCCTGACGATCCAGGATCTGGGGCAGGTCGTGGGAGAGGCCGAGGTCGTGGTCTTCGAGGTCTTCGTGCATGCGCCCATCACAGCGTCCGAACCTGTGCGGTCGCTGTGCGTCACGGATGCCCCGTCAGTGGAAGTCACGCGACCGGTGCCGGGACCGGAGGGCGCGACCGGCGGACGGGTGCACCTCCTCGAGCGGCGCGAGCCGGTCGGCCACCAGGTTGGTGACGCCGTCCTGGCGCTCGAGGATCCCGCGGATCACCATGCCGGCCGAGCTCGTCGCCACCGACCGGTAGCGCCGCCACACGCCGACCGTGCAGATCACGTTGAGCATCCCGGTCTCGTCCTCGAGGTTGAGGAAGGTGACGCCCCCCGCCGTACCCGGCCGCTGGCGGTGGGTCACCAGACCTGCGACGTGCACGCGGCGCCCCGCCTCGGCGGTCGCGGTGTCGGCCACCGACCTGATCCCGGCCGCGCGCAGGACCTCGCGCAGCAGCCCGACCGGGTGCACGTCGGGGGTGATCCCGGTCGCCCACAGGTCGGCCATCGTGGTCTCCACGACGTCCATGTCGGGCAGCATCGGCGCTGCCGTGGTGACCCGGATGCCCTCGAGGTGCTCCTCGCCCTCGGTCCAGCCGGCGTTCCACAGGGCCTGCCGTCGCGACACCTGGAACGCGTCGTCGAACACGCCCGCCGTGGCCAGCGCCTCCAGCTGCCGCGCGTCGAGACCGGCCCGCCGGGACAGGTCGACCTGGTCGGTGAACGGCCGCTCCGCGCGCGCTGCCACGATCCGCTCGGCCACCGTTGCACCGATCCCGCGCACCGAGTCGAGGCCGAGCCGGACGGCGTACGCCGTGTCGCGGCGGTGCGCGGGCGTCGGGTCGGGGGTGCCCGGCACCCACTCGGTGCGTTCGCCGTCGTGGCGGCAGGAGTCGAGGCCGGTGGGGCCTCCCGCGCCCTCGAGGTCGGCCAGCGCCCCCGAGCGGACCAGGTCGGGACGGAGCACCTCGACACCGTGGCGCCGGGCGTCGTGGACCAGCGACTGCGGCGAGTAGAACCCCATCGGCTGGTTGCGCAGCAGCGCCGCGAGGAACGCGCCCGGGTAGTGGAGCTTGCACCACGAGCTGGCGTAGACGAGCTTGGCGAAGGAGAGCGCGTGGCTCTCGGCGAACCCGAAGTTCGCGAACGACAGGATCTTCAGGTAGATCGCGTCGGCCTCGGCGCCGACCAGACCCTTGTCGGCCATCCCCGTGTAGAGCTTCTCCTTGATCGACTCGATCCGCTCGACCCCGCGCTTGGAGCCCATCGCCCGGCGCAGCAGGTCGGCCTCGTCACGGGTGCAGTCGCCGAGGGTGCGCGCCATGTCCATCAGCTGCTCCTGGAAGAGGGGTACGCCGAGGGTGCGCTCGAGGACCGGGACCAGCGACGGGTGGGCGTAGGTGACCTCCTCGCGGCCGGTCGCGCGGCGTACGTAGGGGTGCACCGCACCGCCCTGGATCGGACCCGGCCGGATCAGCGCGATCTCGATCGCGAGGTCGTAGAAGGTGCGCGGCTGGAGCCGCGGCAGGGTGCCGATCTGGGCGCGGCTCTCGACCTGGAAGACACCGATCGAGTCGGCCCGGCAGAGCATGTCGTAGACGGCCGGCTCCTCCTTGGGGATCGTCTCGAGCTCCCAGCGCTCCCCCAGGTGCTCCTCGACGATCCGCATCATGTGGTCGAGCGCGCCGAGCATGCCGAGGCCGAGCAGGTCGAACTTCACCAGGCCCATGAACTCGCAGGCGTCCTTGTCCCACTGGAGCACGGTGCGCTTCTCCATCCGGGCGCGCTCGATCGGCACCACCTCACCGATCGGGCGCTCGGTGAGCACCATCCCGCCGGAGTGGATGCCGAGGTGGCGCGGCGCCCCGAGGAACTGGTTGGCGAGCTCGACGACCGGAGCCGGTACGCCGTGCTCGCCGTCCGACGCGACCGCCGTCCAGCTGGTGATCTGCTTGGACCAGGCGTCCTGCTGGCCGGGTGAGTGACCGAGCGCCTTGGCCGCGTCGCGGACCGCCATCTTGGGTCGGTAGCCGACCACGTTGGCGACCTGGGCGGCGTTGTGGCGGCCGTACTTGTCGTAGACCCACTGGATCACCTCCTCGCGCCGGTCGGAGTCGAAGTCGACGTCGATGTCGGGCTCCTCGTCGCGGTGCTCGGAGATGAACCGCTCGAAGGGCAGCCGGTAGAAGACCGGGTCGATCGCGGTGATGCCGAGGGCGTAGCAGACCGCCGAGCTGGCCGCG
Organism: Nocardioides hankookensis; assembly: GCF_042658885.1. Lineage (NCBI taxonomy): Bacteria > Bacillati > Actinomycetota > Actinomycetes > Propionibacteriales > Nocardioidaceae > Nocardioides > Nocardioides hankookensis. Next base: position 83,832 of record NZ_JBHSRJ010000009.1, read on the forward strand.
GATCCCCTGCCCTGGCACAGGATCCGCTCCCCCCGCGCGAAGGCGACGATGTCGTGGACGATCACGAAGTAGCCGGCGAAGTCCTTCTGGTCGATGACCGTCAGCTCGTGCTCGACCTTCTCCCGCGCCTCCGCCTCGAGCTCGGTCCCGGCGTAGCGCCGGGCGAAGCCGCGCTCGGTCAGCTCGCGCAGCCAGGTCATCGGCGTGTGCCCGTCGGGGATGCCGTCCTTGGGCAGTCGCGGGGTGGCCTTCTGGAGGTCGAAGGCGAGCTCGTCGGCGATCGTGACGGTGCGCGCCACCGCGCCCGGGTAGCGGGCGAACCGTCGCGCCATCTCCACCCCCGAGCGCAGGCTCGCGGCACCCGCGGCCGGCAGCCAGCCGTCCATCTCGGCCAGGCTGCGCCGGGCCCGGACCGCGGCCATCGCCCCGGCCAGCCGGTGCCCGTCGGGACTGGCGTGGTGGGCGTTGTTGGTGGCGACCGTGGGCAGCCCGCGCTCGGCGGCGATCGCGGCGAGCAGGTCGTTGGCGTGGCTGTCGGCCGGGTATCCGCGGTCGGTCAGCTCGACCACGACGTGCTCCCGACCGAAGAGCCCGACCAGCCGGTCCAGCTCCGCGGCGGCGTACGACGGTCCGCGAGCCAGGCCCTGGCGGACCGCGCCCTTGCGACAACCGGTGAGCACCAGCCAGTGCCCCTCCGCACGCTCGGCGAGCTCGCGCTCGTCGTAGAGCGGCCGGCCCTTCTCGTCACCACGCAGCTGGGCGTCGGTGATCGCACCGGCCAGCCGGTGGTAGCCCTCCACGCCACGCGCCAGCACGAGCAGGTGGCTGCCCTCCGGGTCGGCGACGCCGTTCTGCGGGCCGCCGAGCCCCAGCGAGAGCTCGGAGCCGTAGATCGTGCGGAGGTCGTCGCCGTGCAGCTGCGCCGTCTCCGCAAACAGGGGCGCGCCGTAGAACCCGTCGTGGTCGGTGATCGCCAGCGCGTGCAGGCCGAGCCGGATCGCCTCGAGCACCAGCTTGTCCGGGCCGCTGGCGCCGTCGAGGAAGCTGAAGTTGGAGTGGCAGTGCAGCTCGGCGTACGGCGTGACCGGGCCGGTCGGCCGCTCCACCTCGACCTTCTCGCGCTTGCGCTTGCGCTGGGAGATCGGCGCCTCGGGGTCCTGGGGTGTGACGACGCGGCCGGAGAGCCGCTTCTCCAGCTCGCCCCAGGAGATGCTCGGGTTGCTCCATCCCATGTCAGTCGCCCATCAGTCGTACGCTGCTTCGGTCCACCAGGACCCAGGCGCCTCCCAGGTCATCAGCCACGCCCGGCCGTCGACGCCGACCACCTGGAAGCGCGCGACCCGCCTGCCCCCGGACTCCCACCACAGCTCCTCGACCGGCCACGGACCCGCCCAGGCGGCGACGGGGAGCCACTCCCCGCGCGGCTCGGGACGGAAGCGGGTCGGCTCGCCGAGCACCGCCCCCCGTGCGTCGACGGCGACCGGGCGACCACCGGCGCCGGCGACCTCGGCCGGCCACGGGCTGGCGAAGACCCGCGCGGGCGCCGGCGGCGGGATGCTGCCGGGCCACGGGTGGCTGGCGGGCCGCAGCCCGGTCGGGCGCTCACCCCACGGCACCAGCGCCTGCCGGTCGGCGGGTGCGCGGCCGCCTTGGAGGACGGGTACGACGACCGCCTCGTGGCCGAGCATGCCCTGCACCCGGGCGATGCCGCGCTGCACGCGCTCGTCGGTGCCGCCCCAGAGCCCGTCGGCGTGCACCGCGTCGGGCACCACGGTCACCGGCGTGAAGAGGATCCGGCTGACCGGCGCGCGCACCTCACCGGCCCGGAAGCTCCCGGTCAGCTGCCAGTGCAGCCGGTCGACCAGGTCGGCCGCGGTGAACCAGCGCGGGTGCAGCCACTCACGCGAGGACGCCGGGTCGTCGTACGACGAGCCCTCGACGAACGCCTCGATCCGCACCTCGGTGCAGACCAGCTGCTGGGCGGCCAGGCCGGCGACCACGGCGTCGGCGGTCTGGCGGACGCTGAAGCTGATCGTCTCGGCGTTGTCGAGCGGCGGCTCGAAGTCGACGTGGCGGGCCAGCTCGGGTGGCGGGGTGCGGGTGGTGAGCGGCACGGCGCCGGCGCCGCCCACGACGCGGTGCACCCAGGAGATCTTCGGCCCGAACCGGTCGCGCACGGCGGCGGCCGGCAGGTCGGCGAGCTCGCCCAGGGTGCGCAGCCCCAGCCGCTTCAGCAGGCTGATCGCGTCGGCGTCGTCGATCGCCTCCACCGGCAGCTCGCGCAGGAACGGCACCGACTCCCCGGGCGCGACGACGTGGCAGTCCTGCTCGCTGGCGAGCCGGGCCGCCTGCTCGGCGGTGAAGAGCTCGTCGGCGACCCCGACCCGGCTGTCCCAGACGCCGAGCTCGACGAGGCGCTCGGCGAGCAGCGCCGCGGTGGCCGGCTCACCGCCGCGGGCCCGCCGCGGCGCCCGCAGCGCGGCGAGGCCGGGACGCAGCGGCGCGACGCCCGGGTGCTGCTCCTCCACCGCGCTCAGCACCGTCTCGAAGGTCCGGGCGTCACGCTCCGGCGTCGCGGCGTAGACCTTCAGCTCGGGGCAGCGCGACTGCGCGTCCCGGCGCCGCATCCCCCGTCGTACGCCGAGGGTGCGCGCGGCGGTGTTGCCGGCCTGCACGATGTTGGCGTGGAAGACCGCCGCCGGCAGGTGGGTGGGCAGCCCCTCGTCGGCCAGCGCGGCGACCACCGGCCAGTCCGGGCACCAGACGACCATGACCCTCACGCGACACCCTCCACCGGGGTGACGACCGAGGCGGGCTCGACGGGGCGGTGCTCACTGACCCAGGACTGGTCCTCGGCCGGGAACCACAGCGCACCGCGACGCGGCGGCGCCGTACCCCTGCGGGCCTCGACCAGCAGCCGCCGCGACCGGAGGTGGCCGTGGCCCTGGCCGACCCCCGCCCAGGCGGGCTCGCTCGCGGTGAGCCGCACCTCGCAGCGCGGCCACTCGCCCCAGCAGACGAGGGCGGCGCCGCGCTTGCGGAGCCTGGCCGAGAGCTTCTCCGCCGCCGACGGGGTGACCCGGCCACCGGGCCGGACCAGCACCACCGTGGCGACGTCGACCAGGGCGGCCGCGACCTCGAGCCACTGCTCCCCCGGGTCGGGCACCAGCACGATCCGGTCGAGGTCGACCCCCAGCGCGACGGCCGCCTCCGCCCCGAAGTCGGGGACGCCCACGGCCGCGCACCAGCTGCCCGCGCGGGACGGACCGGCCAGCAGCGCCAGCGCCAGCGTCGCGCTGTCGACGGAGTAGCTGGCCCCCGCCCGCAGCTGCACCAGCCCCGCCAGCGCCGGGTGCGTCGCCAACGGCATCGCGGACGGCGTGCCGTCCTCCAGCCGAGCCATCCGGGTCCGGAGGTCGGCGATCAGATCAGGGGTGCTGGCCACACCCCATCATCGAACATGTGTTCGAACGAGTCAATCAGGAGTAGAAGGACTCGATCAGCGACTTGTTGTTGTCCTCGACGACGTTGCGCTTGACCTTCATGGAGGGGGTGAGCTCGCCGGACTCGATGGTCAGGTCGTGGTCGAGGATCTCCCACTTCTTGATGGTCTCCCAGCGGTTGAGCTTGGTGTTCAGCTCGTCGACGTAGGCACCGATCATCGTGTGCACGGCGTCGGACTTCACGACGTCGGTGTACGACGCGCCCGCCTGGCCGTTCTCCTCCGCCCAGCCCGCCATCGCGTCCGGGTCGAGGGTGATCAGCGCGCTCACGAAGTTGCGCTCGCTGCCGAACACCAGGAACTGGCTGACGTAGGGGCAGATCGCCTTGAACTTCGACTCGATCGCCGGCGGGGCGACGTACTTGCCGCCGGAGGTCTTGAAGAGCTCCTTGATCCGGCCGGTGATGGTGAGGAAGCCGTCGGCGTCGAGGCTGCCCTTGTCGCCGGTGTGCAGCCAGCCGTCCTCGGTGAGCGTCTTCGCCGTCTCCTCGGGGAGGTTGTGGTAGCCGGCCATGATGTGCGGCCCGCGCAGCATGACCTCGTCGTTCTCGCCGATCTTCACCTCGGCGCCCGGCAGCGCCGGCCCGACGGTGCCCATCTTGTAGTCGTCGGGGTGGTTGACCGTGGCGCCGGCGGCGTTCTCGGTCATGCCGTAGCCCTCGAGGATCAGGATGCCCGCGGCGTGGAACCACGCGCCGATCTCCGGGTTCAGCGCGGCCGAGCCGGAGATGAAGAAGCGGACCCGTCCGCCGAACCGCTCGCGGACCTTGCTGAAGACGAGCTTGTCGAAGAGGCCGTGCTGGAGGTTGAGCAGGAACGGCACGGACTTGCCCTGCCGCTTGAGCTCGTCGACCTTCAGGCCGACCTCGAAGGCCTTCTTGAAGATCTTCTCCTTCGCACCGCCCTCGGCGGCCTGCATGGTCACGATCCGGCCGTAGGCCTTCTCGAAGATGCGCGGAGCGGCACCCATGAACGTCGGCTTCACGATGCCGAGGTTCTCGACGATCTTGTCGACGCGGCCGTCGATCGCGGTCGCGAACCCGCACGCGAGCTGCGCTGAGAGCAGCACCTTGCCGAACGAGTGCGCCATCGGCAGCCACAGGAACTGCAGGTCGCTCTCGTCGAGGATGTCCTGCACCTGGATCGCGGTGCCCTCGTAGACCCACGACTTGTGCAGCAGCCGCACGCCCTTGGGGCGGCCGGTGGTGCCGGACGTGTAGATCAGCGTCGCGAGCTGGTCGGGGGCGATCGACTTCGCGGTCTCCTCGATCACGCCCGGGTGCTCGGCGAGGTAGGCGTCGCCGAGCTTGGCGAGGTCGTCGAGACCGATGACCCAGTCGCCGTCGGTCTTGCCGGTGAACGTCACGACCTTGCTGACGTGCGGCAGCTCGGCCTTGTTGGCGGTGAGCTTGGCGATCTGGTCGTCGTCCTCGGCGAAGACGACGCGGCACTCCGCGTCGGAGAGGATGTACGTCGTGTCCTCGGCGTTCGTCGTCGGGTAGACCGTGGTGGTCGCACCGGCGGCGCACATCACCGCGAGGTCGGCCAGGATCCACTCGTAGCGGGTCGCGGAGGCGATGCCGACGCGCTGCTCGGACTGGATCCCGAGCGACAGCAGGCCGGCGGCGAGGCGCTCGACGAGGTCACCCGCCTGGCGCCACGTCACCGACTCCCAGCCCTCGCCCCGGGGGAAGCGGTAGGCCTCGTGGTCGGCGGACGCCGCGACGCGGTCCAGGAACTGCACCGCGACGTTCTGGGTCATGTGGTCGACGAAGCTGGCGTCGACGGAGGGACTGGGACTGGCCTGGGCGGTCATCTCACTCCTGCGGTACGGCCGAGAGGTACATGGTTGCGAAGTAACCTAGATCACTTGTGCAACTGGCGGGTAGGCAACCCTCACTTCAGTGTCGCTCGCCCGCGACGTACCGCTCGGCCTTCGCCCGGGCCTTCGGCAGCAGGTCCGGTACGTCGAGCAGGCGCGGCAGCAGCGCCGGCTCGAGGGTCAGCGCGCGGAACATCGTCGACACCGTGACGCCGTGGCCGGGCACGTGGACGACCGAGATCTCGTCACCCGCGCGGATCGTCCCCTCGGCGAGCACCTTCAGGTAGGGACCCGGCCGGCCGACCTGCGCGAAGCGCTTCACCCACGCCGTGTTGTCGTAGCCCGAGCGACCCATCCAGCTCTTGAAGTCGTTGCACGGTGTCCGGATCGAGCGCACCTCGAGGAGCACGTCGCCGACCTGCCACCGCTCGCCGATCTCGGCCTCGTTGACGTCGATGCCACTGGTCGTGAGGTTCTCGCCGAACTGCCCGTCCAGGATCGCGACACCCAGCTCGCCCGCCCACCAGTCCAGGTCCTCGCGCGCGAACGCGTAGACCGCCTGGTCGATCCCGCCATGGTGCCGCCGGTCGGACACCTGGTCGCCCTCGAGACCCATCGCACGTACGTCGACCGGGCCGTGCACCGGGTGCTTGTCGATGGAGGTGCGGCCGATCTCGGCCCACGCAGCCTCACGAGGCATCCCGACGTTGACGGAGAGAACGGTGGCCATGCGCCGATCCTCCCAAGACAGACGACCTGGTCACACCGCGTTTTCGCCGGGCCGCCACCGGGAACGGGCAAGGTGACGCAATTCGCCAGGGGGGTCCGTGCGCTCACGTCTCGTCGACATGCTGCCGTCGTTGGGCAGCATCCGCCCTTTGCTGACCGTCATCGACCCGGCCGCCGTCGTCCTGGCCTGCATCGTCGTCCTCGGCCCGACCCCTCCGGTCGCGGTCCTGGCAGCGGCGTTCGCGGCCCTGTGCGTGTGCCGGAGCGCCGACCTGCACCGCTCGCGCCTCGTGCTGTCGGTGGTCGAGGACCTGCCCCGGCTGGTCCTGGCGGCGGGCGTCGCGGCGCTCACCCTGGCCGCCCTCACCTCGCCGGCCGCGGTCGCACCGGTGGCCGTCGTCGGCCTGGTCAGCCTGGTGCTGATGGTGGTCCTGCGCACCGGCGTGTACGCCCTTGCGCACACCCGCCGACGCAGCGGGCGCAGCTCGCACGCGGTCATCGTCGTCGGAGCGGGGGCCGTCGGCCAGCGCCTCGCCACCACGTTCCTCCACCGCCCCGAGCTCGGGCTGCGCCCGGTCGGGATCATCGACACCTCCCCGGGCCTGACCTCCCGCGACCTCCCGGTCCCCCTGCTCGGCGGCACCGACTCCCTCGAGCGCGCGATGGCCGACCTGGGGGTGGAGGACGTCGTGTTCGCGTTCCCCGATCCCCCGGACGACCACCTGATCGAGCTCGTGCGTCGGTGCGTGCAGGCCGACCACCAGGTCTTCGTGGTGCCGCGCTTCTTCGAGATGATGGGCCTCGACCACCACCGGCGCACGGAGGTGATCGGCGACGTCGCCGTGATGCGCCTGCAGCGCTGGGGCCTGCGTCCACCGACGATGCTCCTCAAGCGGGCGGTCGACGTCACGCTCTCCGCGACCGCCCTCGTGCTGCTGTCACCGGTGCTGCTGGTCTGCGCCGTCGGCGTACGCCTGGAGACCGGGCCGGGCGTGATCTTCCGCCAGACCCGCATCGGACGCGGCGGCCGCCCCTTCACGCTCTACAAGTTCCGCTCGCTCAAGCCGCACGACACCACCGAGAGCGCGACCCAGTGGTCGATCGACCACGACCAACGGCTCGGTCGGTTCGGCCGGTTCCTCCGGCGCACCAGCCTCGACGAGCTGCCCCAGCTGGTCAACGTGCTCCGCGGCGACATGAGCCTGGTCGGACCGCGACCCGAACGGCCCTTCTTCGTGCGCGAGTTCTCCCGGGCCACGGTGCGGTACGACGAGCGGCACCGCGTGCAGACCGGCCTGACCGGGTGGGCCCAGGTGCACGACCTGCGCGGCGACACCTCGATCGACGCCCGGGTGCGCTTCGACAACTACTACATCGAGAACTGGTCGCTCTGGACCGACCTCAAGATCATGTGCCGCACCGTGCTGGCGATCGTCCGCCACCAGCCCGACCCGCGTGCCCCGATGCTGCTCCGGCCGACCGAGGACGACGCCGCCCGACCCGCGGAGCCGACAGTCTCGACGCCGCCCGGCAGGCCGCGGGTGCTGCACGTCTCGATGCCGACCACCGAGGGCGTCGCCACCGTGCTGATGGGCTACGTCCGGGACCAGGTCGCCCGCGGGTGGTCCGTGACGGTCGCGTGCCCGTCGTCCGGATGGCTGGCCGACGCCGCCCGGGGTGCCGGCGCCCAGGTCGTCCGCTGGGAGGCCAGCCGCAACCCCGGACCCGGGATCGTGCGCGAGATCCGGCGGCTGCGCCGCATCGTCAACGACGTCCGGCCCGACGTGGTGCACCTGCACAGCGCCAAGGCGGGCATGGCGGGCCGACTCCTGCTGCGCGGCGTGGTGCCGACCGTCTTCCAGCCGCACGCCTGGTCGTTCCAGGCCGTCTCGGGCCCGATGAAGCGGGCCGTGACCGCCTGGGAGCGCTTCGCGCAGCGCTGGACCACCGAGCTGGTCTGCGTCAGCCACAGCGAGCTGACGCTCGCCGAGTCGGTCGGCATCGCGACGGCGACCACGGTCAGCCCCAACGGGGTCGACCTCGACCGCTTCGCGCCGGCCACCGACCGCACCCGCACCCAGGCCCGGCGCCGGCTGGGCCTGCCGGACGTGCCCACCGTGGTCTGCGTCGGCCGCCTGACCGAGCAGAAGGGCCAGGTCGACCTGGTCGAGGCCTGGGCCGACGTACGGACCCGCGTCCCGGACGCGCAGCTGGTGCTGGTGGGCGACGGTCCCGACCGTGCCGAGATCGAGGCCCGCACGTCCGACCTCGACGACGTCGCGCTGGTCGGCGTCCGTTCCGACGTGCAGACCTGGTTCGCGGCCGCCGACGTCATCGCGGCGCCGTCGCACTGGGAGGGGATGGCCGTCGCACCGCTCGAGGCGATGGCGTCCGGGCGCAGCGTCGTCGCGACCGACGTCGAGGGGATGTCCGAGAGCATGCCGCGCGGCGGCGGCCTCATCGTCGGGGTCGGTGACGTGGACGCCCTGGCCGACGGGATCGCGGAGCGTCTCCTGGACCCCGAGCTCGCAGACCAGGAGGGAGCGGTCGCCCGGGAGCACGTCGCGGCCCGCCACGACGTGAACGCCTCCGCGCGCGACGTCGCGCGGCTCACCCTGCGCCAGTTCCACCGCTCCCAGGGCACGGCCGACGTCCTGATGGCGCTCGGTCCGATGGCGATGACCAGCCCGCCCCGGCCGCCGCTTCCCCGGGGCGGCGCCACGGTCCCCGCCGCCGCAGGTCCCGAGGCGTGAGGTGACCGTCCTGGTGACCGGCGGCGCCGGCTACATCGGCTCGCACGTCGTGCGCGAGCTGCGCGACCGCTCGTCCATCGTGGTCGTCGACGACCTCTCGACCGGACGCAGGGACCGCGTCCGCCCCGACGAGCTCGTGGTCCTGGACCTCGCCGACCAGACGGCGCCCGAGCTGCTGCACGAGGTCATGGTGGAGCGCGGTGTGGACGCCGTCATCCACCTCGCCGCACGCAAGCAGGTCGCGGAGTCGGTCCGGCGGCCGGCTTGGTACTACACCCAGAACGTCGGCGGTCTCGCCCACGTGCTGACCGCGATGGAGCTGGCCGGCGTCGGGCGGCTCGTCTTCTCCTCGTCCGCTGCCGTGTACGGCGACGTGGAGGGCGACCGGGGTCCGGTGCGGGAGGACGACCCGTGCCACCCGGTCAGCCCCTACGGCCAGACCAAGCTGGTCGGCGAGTGGTTGTGCCGGGCCGCGGAGGACGCGTGGGGCCTGCGCTGGTCGGCCCTGCGCTACTTCAACGTCGCCGGCGCCGCCACCTCCGACCTCGGCGACCCCGGGGTCACCAACCTGATCCCGATGGTCCTGGACGCCGTGACGTCCGGGCGTCGGCCCCGGATCTTCGGCGCCGACTACGACACCCCCGACGGCACCTGCGTGCGCGACTACGTGCACGTCCAGGACCTCGCCCGGGCCCACCTCGCCGCGCTGGACCACCTGGGCTCCAGCGCCTACGACTCGTCCCCGCACCGCGAGTTCAACGTCGGCACCGGCCGCGGGTCGTCGGTCTCCGAGGTGGTCACCGAGGTCGCCCGTGCCACCAGCCGGAAGGCGGACCCGGAGGTCGTGGCCCGGCGCCCGGGCGACCCCGCCGTGGTGGTCGCCGACCCGACCCGGATCCGGGCCGACCTCGGCTGGGCCGCCGAGCGCGACCTCGCCGACATGACGGGATCGGCCTGGCGCTCCTGGCGCTCGTCCTGATCCAGGCTCAGGAGCGGCTGGGCACCCGGTCGGCGCGCTTGCCGACCAGCACGACGCCGAGGAGCCGGACGCCGACCGCTCGGATCCGCGAGGCGTGGCGGCGGATCTCCTGCGGGCTGACCCCGCTGTCAGGCACCGCGAGGACGAGCGAGCCGCCGGCCGCCATGATGCGGGCGTCCTCGCAGGCGCTGAGCGAGGGCGCCAGTACGACGACGACGTCGAAGCGCTCGGTCGCCTGCGTCATCGCCGCGGCGAACCGCGTCTCGAGGAGGGTCTCGGCGGACTCGCCGCCCCACTCCCCTGCCGGCAGCACGCTGAGGTTGTCGACGGGTCCCGCGCTGAGGGCGTCGTCGAGGTCGGCGCCGGTGAGCACGTCGTACAGCCCGATCGTCTCGGGCGCCGCGATCGGGCTGCCCTCCTGGTCGCCCACCCGGCCGTCGACCAGCAGCACCCGCCGGTGGACGTTCGCGAGCGAGACGGCGAGGTTGGCGCCGAGCCAGACGCTCACGTCGCCGTCGGTGACGTCGGCGACCACGACCAGGCTGACCGGGTCGGAGCTGGCCTCGGCCTCGAGGCCGATCCGCAACCGACGGAAGACGTCGGCCGCCGCCGTGCCGGGGTAGAGCGCGGGCACGGTCGTGGGGTCCTTCGGCGGGGACAGGGCGGCGAGCACCGGGGCGCCGACCAGGTGCTCGACCTCGGCCGCGTCGCCCAGGCCGGCGGTACGCCGCTCCCGCAGCACCGCCCCGCAGATCGCCAGGACCAGGGCCAGCACGACCGAGACACCGGCGCCGAGCAGGATGCTGGGGCTGGAGAAGGTCGTCGGTGGCCGGGCCGGGTTGCTGGTGGTGAACGTCAGGGCGCCGTTGCTGACGTCGTAGAGCGGCAGCACGTCGGCGACGGTGTTCGCGATCTCGGCGGCGACGTCGGGGTCGGAGTCGCTGGCGTCGATCTGGATCAGGATCGTGCCCGCCACCCAGTCGCCCGAGATCGAGCGGCGCAGGTCGTCGGCGCTCCGCGGCTCCGTCAGGCGCGAGGCGACGTCGGCGAGGACGTCCTGGGAGTTGGCGAGCTCCCCGATGCTGCTCCGCAGCGCGTCGACGTCCTCGAGAGGCGCGGTCGACGACGGCGAGGTCGAGACCGACATGACGGCCGTGGCTTCGTAGGTCTTGGGCGCGAGCCACAGCCCGACCCCCGCAGCCCCCAACGTCATCAGGATGATCGCCGCCACCAACATCTTGTGGCGCGACACTGCTCGTACGACGTACTCCGCTTCCATTGCTCCCCCGGTATGTCGTGCCACCCGTCCGCGCGAGATCGTCGCGCGGCTCCGGGTCTCCCCGACCTTGCTCGTCCGTCGACGCCGGCGATGGGCCGGCCGAACCTGCGGACATTTGGTTTAACGCGACAACAAAAGATTGGTCACGAGGTTCTCCTCCCTTTCTGCACGTCTTCGTAGACGAGTGCGTAACCGGACTGCATCCGCGACGACGAAAACCGTTGCGACGCGACCTCTCGACCGGCGGTGGCCAGCGTGCGGTAGCGGTCCTGGTCCTCCAGCACCCGTCGTACGGCGGCGGCGAAGGCCTCCGGGCGCTGCCCGTCGACCAGCTCGACGACGTCGGCACCGAGCTGCGGGATACCGCCCACGGCGCTCGCCACCACCGGTACCCCGGCCGCCATCGCCTCGAGCACCGCCATCGGCAGTCCCTCCCGGTCGCTCGGCAGCGCCACGACGTCGGCGGCCGCGAGCAACCGGTCGACGTCGCGCCGGTCGCCGAGGAACCGGACCCGGTCCCCCAACGAGGCCGCGCGCAGCTCGAGCCCGGCCCGGTCGGCGCCGTCACCCGCGAGGACGAGGGTCGCGCCGGGAACGTCGGCCCAGGCGTCGACGAGCAGGTCGACCCGTTTGGGAGCCGCCAGCCGCGCGATGCAGAGCACGACGGGCGTCGTTGCGGTGATTCCGAGCTCCCTGCGCACCTCGTCGGAGCCACCGGGCCGGAAGACCGGCGCGGGCACGGCGTTCTCGACGACGTGCAGCCGGCTCTCGTCGACGCCGGCGCGGACCAGACGGTCGGCGACGTCGTCCGACACCGCGACGACGGCGTCGCAGACCCGCAGGACCTGCGCCGCACGGCGGTAGTCGGGGTCGGCGAGTCCGTGGACGGTCGTGACCAACGGCGGCCGGACGCGGCGGCCCACCCGGGTCGCCAGGTGCGCGGCCACGGTCGCCCGGACGTTGTGGGCGTGCACGACGTCGACCGGCCGCGCCGAGATCTCTCGACGCAGCCGGGCGACCGCGCGGGCCAGGGGCACGGGCCCGCTCTCCCGCAGCGGCACCTCGAGGGTGCAGACCCCCGCGACCGCGAGAGCGTCGGCCCGCCACCCGCCGCTGCTGGCCACGGATGCCTCATGGCCGGTGGCGACCAGGTGCTCGACCAGGTCGGTCACCACCCGCTCGGCTCCGCCCGAGCCCATCTCGGCGATCACGGTCAGTGCGCGCATCAGTCAGCCTCCCGGCTCTTCGCGTAGCTGGCGAGCAGTCCGTCGACGCAGTGGTCGAGCGTGTATCCGTCCACGACCCGCTGCCGGGCCGACGCACCCATCCGGCGGCGGAGGTCGGGGTCGTCCGCCAGGCTGCCGAGGGCCGCAGCGACCGCAGCCCCGTCGCCGGCCGGGCAGAGCACTCCGTCGACGCCGTCGCGGACCACCTCCGGCACCCCGCCGACGGCGGTCGCCACCACCGGGAGACCGCTGGCCATCGCCTCGAGGAGGGAGAGCGGGCAGTTCTCGGCGTCCGAGGTCAGCACGTAGAGGTCGGCCCGGGACAGCGCGCCGGCCGGGTCGTCGACCCACCCGGCGAGCTCGACCCGGCCGGTGAGGTCGGGCGTCGCGCACCGGCGCTCGACGTCCGCACGCAGTGGTCCGTCGCCGACCACGACCAGCCGCAGGCCGGGGACCGCCGCGACGGCGTCGAGCAGCAGGTCGGTCCGCTTCACCGCGGCCAGGACCCCGACCCACACGGCCGACGGCCGAGCGTCGTCGCGCGTGGCCGTCGCGGCGAACCGGGCGGGGTCGACCCCGTTGGGCACCACGTCGACGATCCCCCGGGGGAGCCCGACGTGCTCGACGGCGTACGCCGCGACCGCCTGGCTCGGCACCACGACCCGGCCGCCGCCCCAGCGGGTGATCGCCCGCTCGCCGGTGAGGTAGTACCACCGGTCACGGCGTCGCCGGGCCGCCGCGCGGGCGTTGCCGGCGACCAGGTCGGACAGCCCGTCGGCGACGCCGTGCAGCGTGTAGACGACGCCGACGCGACGGTCGCGGGCTCGCAGGGCGGGCGCCAGGCCGCGCCCGAGCCACCCCGCCCGGCGGTCCTGGAGATGGACGACGTCGGGCCGCAGCCGGCGCAGCTGACGGGCGCTCGCCAGCCCGCCCCGGAGGTCGCGCTTGGAGACGACGGGGACGTCGTGCCAGGTGACGCCCCGGGCGCGCGCCTCGTCCGTGCGGGGCGTGATCGGCCCGACGACGTGGCTGTCGTGGCCGCGCGCGGCCAGGCCGATCGCGACCTCGGCGGCGTGCTCCGCCGGCCCACCCGTCGTCTGGGTGGTGACCTGGACGATCCGCAGCGCGCTCACCGTGTCTCCTCCGCGGTGCCGGTCTGGGCGGCCACGCCGACGGCGAGCGCGCAGAGGAGCCACATGGGCAGGTAGTACTGCTCGGTGACGAAGGTGGCCGAGGCGGCCGTGCCGACCAGGGCCACGCACACCGCCGCCGCGACCGGGTCGCGGCGGCGCCGCCAGACCGACCACGCCTGGGCGAACGCGACGGCGAGCATCCCCACGAAGGCGAGGAAGCCGAGCACGCCGAGCTCGCTCGACAGCTCGAGCCAGGTGTTGTGGGCGACGTCGAGGGGATGGTTGACGTCGTCGGGCAGGGAGCTGAGGAAGTCGCGGTGGTGCAGCGCGAACGCGCCCGGCCCCATCCCCAGGACCGGGTGCTCGACCGTCATCTGGGCCGCGGCCGTCCACAGGTCCAGCCGCTCCGAGACGTTCTGCGCGGCCACGAAGTCCTTCTGCTGGAGGCTCACCGAGACCAGGCCGGGGAACGCCACCGCCACCAGTCCGGCCGCCATCGACACGACCGCCACCAGGGCCACCGCGCCGCGGAGCCGGACCATGCCCGCGCCGACGGCGAGCACCGCCATCACCGCCAGACCGACCAGGGCGCCGCGGGAGAGCGTGCCGAGCGTGGCGACCAGCACGACGACGGTCGCCACGTCCCACGGCCAGGCGCGACGGGTGGTCCGACGTACGGCGAGCCCGAGGGCGACCGCCGGGAGCAGGAAGAACGCGAAGTCGTTGGGGTCGCCGATCGGACCCCCGACCCGCCGGTCGGCGCCGAGTGCGAACGTGAGCAGCCCGCAGCCGGCCGCGACGGTCGAGGCCACGACGTACACCTGGGAGAGACGCACGGGCCGCAGGCCACCCCGGAGCGCGTCGGCGAGCACGAAGAGCACGCCGAGGAAGCCGACGTAGCGCAGCAGCACGTCGCGACCGGCGGCCCCGTTGTTGTGCAGGGCGGTCGCCAGCAGGAGCACCACGACGAACGCCAGGGCGGCCACCAGCACCGGGCTGCGAGGTGCGTGGTGCAGCCGGCCCTGGCAGCGACGGATCACCCACGCGACCACCAGCAGCAGCGCGAGGCCCTTCACCACGCCCGGTCCGACGTGGGCGACGTAGTCCTCGAAGACCGAGACCGCCACTAGGGCGAGCGCGACCCACTCCAGCCGGAGGACGACCGCGGCACCGACCACGAGCGCGAGGCCGCCGAGCAGCACCGGGAACGGCGCGAACCCGGCGAGGGCGCCGAGCACGAGGGCCGCCGCGAGCGGGACGACGACCGTCCAGGCGGTACGCCGCGGCGGCGCCGTCCGGCGGGTGGACCCCGTCGCCGTCGCGCTCACCACGCCGGTCCCCGACGTCGGCGCCAGGTGTCGAGCGGCCGCAGCACCGTGTAGGCGCCGTCGAGCACCAGGCGCAGGTCCTCCGGCTCGGTCGGCACGAACGCACGGCGCAGCGACAGGAGCGGGGTCCGTGTCGTGTTGAGGCCACGGTCCACGGTGATCGCGACGCGGTAGCCCGCCGCGTCGGCGGCCGCACGTACGGCGGGCGTCCAACCGCCGGTCGGGTAGGCGAGCGAGCGCACCGGCCGGCCGAGCAGGTCCTCGAGGGCCGCCCGCGAGTCCACGAGCTCGCGCTCGACCGCCGCGGCGTCGAGCCCGGGCAGCCACGGGTGCGACACGGTGTGCGACCCGATGTCGAGCCCGTCGGCGGCGACGGCCAGGAGCTCGTCGGACCGGACCAGGCGGTGCCGGTCGTGGTGGGGCTCGTGCTCGTCCCAGCCGAACCGCAGGTCACCGGTCAGGTAGCCCGAGACGACGAACATGGTGGCCGGCAGGCCACGCTCACGCAGGATCGGCCACGCGGTCTCGACGACGCTCGCGTAGCCGTCGTCGAAGGTCAGGACGACGGCGCGGTCCGGGAGGCAGCCGCGCTCGAGCCCGTCGACCGCCGCGTCGAGCGACAGCACCTGGGCGCCCCACGCCTCGAGCGTGTCGAGGTGGCGCCGGAAGTCGTCGACACCGGTCGAGAGTCCCTCGGCCTGCCGCCCGTCCACGCGGTGCCAGCCGATCACGGTCAGCCCGGGCGCGGCCGCCAGCCGGCGTACGCCGGTCGCGACCGGGCGCGCGACGGTGCCGAGCATCCGGACGCCGCTCTTCACGACGTCCTCCTCAGCAGCGCGCCGGCCTCGCGGAGGTGCTGGCGGTCGAGCACCCAGACCGTCGCGGCGTACGCGACCACGCCGGCCGCGCCCACGCCGACGAGGCCGACGAGCGACGGGTCCGCGACCCCCAGGACCTGGCGCAGCACCAGCACGACGGCCGCCATCACCCCCACGCCGACGAGCGCCGGCCGCAACGACGACACCAGGCGACGCAGGGAGAAGCCGGTCACGTACAGGCGGGCGAACGCGAGCGCGACGAGAGAGATCACCGACACCACTGCGACCTGGCCGATCGCCACCGCGGTGATGCCGTGCGGCGCCAGCACGAGCAGTGCGACGAAGAGGAGGACCAGGTGGCACAGCCGCAGGCACATCGAGGTCGTCGGGCGGCCGGCGGCGTTCAGCGAGGTCTGCACGAGCTGGCCGACGCTGAGCAGGGCGGCGTACACGGCGAGCCAGGCCACGACCGGGACGCCCGGTCGCCACTTGTCGCCGAGCAGCACCAGGTGGTCGGCGAAGAGCGCGAGCCCGAGGCAGATCGGGGCGACCAGGGTGAGGGCGGCGGTCATCACCGTGACCGCGGCCCGCCCGAGGTCGGGGCCTCGTTGGCGGCACAGGTAGGGGAACGCGGCGCCGGACATCACCACGACGACCATCAGGTAGGGCATGAAGGCGAGCCGGAACGCCAGCGAGTACTGACCGAGCGCCTCGCCGCCGAGCACCCGCGAGACGATCAGGTAGTCGACGTTGAGCTGCACGAGCTCGAGCAGGTTCGCGCCGGCGTACGGTCCGCCGTACGAGAGCAGGCCGCGGGCGTCCTCGAGGTTCCAGCCGGGCAGGACCGGCGGGTGCACGACCCACGCCAGGACCATGGTCAGGCTCGCCTGGACGATCTGTCCGACCACCAGCGCCATCACGCCGTGGCCCTGGGTCGCCAGGGTGATCGCGACGACCGCGCCCACCACCGACGAGGTCGTGTCGGGGATGATCCGGCGGACGAAGGCGAGGCGACGCCGCAGCAGCTCGTTGGTCACGGCGGCGACGGCGAGGAACGGCAGTGTCACCGTGAGCCCGCGGATCACGGCGGTCCCGCCGTCGGCCGCGTGGAACGCCGACGCCATCCAGGGGGCCGCGAGCCAGAGCAGCGCGGCGAGGGCCAGGCCCATGCCGACACCGACGGTCACCGCCGTCCGGGCCGCCCGGGCCACGTCGCCGCGCCAGTAGACGAGGGCGCTGGCGGTCCCGAGGCTGGTCACCACCGCGGAGACGTTGGCGACCAGCGTGCCGAGGGCGACGACACCGAGCGCCGAGGGCGCCAGCATCGCGGCGAGCGTCAGCAGCACGACGGTCTGCGAGGCCTTGACCACGACCCCGTTGGTGGCCAGCCACAGTGCGCCCCGCGCCGTCCGGGCAGCCTCGACGCTCGGCGGCTCGGGCAGGACCGGATCGGGTGGGATGGTCGCAGGTCGCGGAGCTCGGCCGTCCAGCGCGCGTCCGACGGCGGCGAGGTGCCGGTCGAGCAGGTCCTGGCCGAGGTCGTGCATCGACCGGTTGCGGAGGTAGAGCACGACCGCCGCGACCGCCAGGGCCCGGCGTTCCGGCCGGTCCCACTCGACCCACGGCCGACCGGCGACCGACGTCCCGGGCAGCTCGTCGTCCACCAGCCGGAGCAGGCACTCGCTCACCAGGTCGTCCGAGCCGGCGGTCTCCCGCAGGGCGCGGACCAGCAGGGCGTCGAGACCGAGCGGGGCGTCGGGGCCGGCGTTGTCCCAGTCGATGACCGTGGCGACGTCGCGGTCGAGCAGCACGTTGCCCGGCCAGAGGTCGCCGTGGCACCACCCGGTCGGCAGCCCGGCGTCGAGGACGTCCATCGCGGCCGCGAGACGCGCCCGCTGCTCAGGGGGTACGACGTGGGCGCGGTCGCACCATCGTGCCGACCAGCCGGCGTCGGTCCGTCCGGTCTCGTGGGCACCGAGCACCTCGGCGAGCCGGCCGGCGGCCGCCCACTGCCGCTCCGGGGCCGGCCACGGCCACGCGGCACGGCGTCGTGGGACCCACTCGGTCGCCACCCACGGCCGACCGGCGGTCTCGCCGTCGGCGTCGACGACGGGCAGGAACGGGCGTGCGTCGGGCACCTCGCGCCGGACCCGCGACGCCACGTCGATCTCGCGACCGGGGTCGGTGAGCGACAGCCGGACGGCCAGGTCGCCCTGGCCGGTCCGAACGCGCAGCACGGCGTGGCCGGCCGTGATCACGCCGACCAGCTCGCCCGGCCGGCCGGTGGCCTCGGCGAGGTCGCGCACGACCTCGTCGGCCAGGGTCGGCCGGTCCCCTGTCACGTCGAGCCGGGGCACGGCGGTGCCTCGACCGACCGAGAGCCCCAGCCACCGGCGGAGCCAGGGCACCGGACCGGTCGGCATGTGCACCGGCCAGGAGCGGCGCCAGACCAGCTCCGGGCTCTCCGCACCGGGATAGAGGAGGTAGGGGCCGCTGTCGCCGACCACTGCCACGGCCCCGTCGGGTGCAGCGAGCAGGGCGAGGGCGTCCGCGTCGTACCGACGTCCGTCGACGACGACCAGCCCGGCGGAGCCGGCCGCCAGCGGCACCCGTACGCCGTCCCACCGGACCAGCCGTGACGGGTCGGGCCAGCCGCCGGTCGTCCCGCCCTCGGTCAGCGCGAACGCCCCGGGGAACGCGGCCTGCAGGTGGGGCGCGAGGTCGTCCCCGAGCGCCAGCACCACCGGCCCGTCGACGGTCGCGGGGAGCAGCACGGCGAACGCCGCCAGACGGTCCCCGACGGTCCAGTGCGGAGCGTCGACGCGCGCGTCGGAGGCGGAGGCGGGGCGCATGAGGAGCGGGTCAGCCCACCCGTGCGGGGCCGGCACAGTTCAGGGCGGTCCCGTCGGGGTCGTCCGAGACGGGATGGATGACGACCTCCTTCACCGTGGTGCCGTCCGGGACCGGGTGCAGCAGCTGCATCGCGATCTGGTGGTCACCGCGCGAGAAGCAGTACCACCGGCCGGCGACGACGGCGAGGAAGTCACCGTCGGCGCCGTACAGGAACGCCTGCACGCTGGCCTGCTCCACCATCGGTCCCGCGTTGCGGACGTCGGCCACGACGACCGCACCGCGCCCGTTGCCGTCGAGGCGGAGCGGATGGGCAGTCAGCGTGTTCGCCGTCGGCTCGTCCGCAGCGGCCCAGGAGACCTCGCGGTAGGCGACGTCGACCCGCTCGATCCGGTCGGCGTCGTCACCGATGTCGACGTAGAAGCCGAACTCCTCGCCCGGCGGCAGGTCCGTCACGGCGCAGCAGGTCCCGGTCGGGGACTCGAGGGTCGAGGCGACGAGCACGTCGTTGTCGTCGCGCGCGGTGATCACGGCGGCGGCACTGCGCAGCGTGCGGTCCGTGGTGTTGCGGACCACGACGGAGAGCATCCCGTCGACGACCCCCCAGGTCTGGGTCACCAGGATCGGCCGCGCCGTGGCCTCGGGCGAGGACGTGACCTCGTCGGGACCGCCACCGACCTTGCTCGAGACACCGGTGCAGCCCGCGCCGCCGATCGCGACGGCGATCAGCACCACGAACGTCGTGACGGTACGCATGGTCCCCCTCGTGCTGGTGTCGGCGCGCTCAGGTCTGCGAGGCGCGGAAGAGCCACCCGAGCGGGCGTGCCTCGGTGTCCTCCGGCTTCGCCTCGGAGGTGACCCCGGTGGCCGGCTCGACCTCGGTCTGCTCGGCCTCGGTCTGCTCGGCCTCGACGGTGTCGGCGTCCGCGACCGGCGTCTGCTGCTCGAGGACCGCAGGCGTCGTCGTCTCGAGCTCGGCAGGCCCGTTGCGCAGCTCGTCCAGCGAGCGCAGCACCTCGGCCACGGTGGCGACGGCGCCCTCGAGGCTCGGAGCCAGGCGGGTCAGGCCGTCCTGCGCGCTGTCGAGCGCGCCCGCGGACCGGCTGCGGAACTCCTCGATCTCGGCACGGCCGGCAGCGACGACCTCGTCGCGGATGCGCGCGCGCTCCTCCTCGGTGTGGCGCTGCAGGTCGTCGGCCTCGTGGTAGGCGCGGGCCAGGATCCCGTCCGCGCGCTCCCTGGCCTCCGCGGCGAGCGTGTCAGCGGCCTCGCGCGCCTCGTCCACCAGCTGGGTCGCGAGGGCCTCGGCCTCCGCAACGATGGCGTCGGCGTTCTCGGCTGCAGCCCGACGGAGCCTGCTCGCCTCGGCCAGCATCTCCTCGGCCTCGCGTTGGGCGCCGAGCCGGGTGCGCATGTCCTGAGCCCGCTCGGTCGTGCTCGCGGTGCTGCTCGTCGCGGTCGTCGATGACGGTACGGACGGGTCCTTGGGCATGCCTGACGATCCCCCTGTGCGGATGACGTGATCCGCCCGACCTGCCAGCGTGGCCCCGAGAAGAGGCTGCGCGGATATCTAACGGACGTCAGGTGCCCGATGGTGAAAGGGTTCAAACGCTGTGGTTCTCCTGTGCGACGAACGGTCGCCCCCCGGAGACGCGGCTGTGGCCTAGGGTCAGCCCGTGCCGGGATCACTGCGAGTCGAGACCCGGCAGCGGCTCGACGGGCGCCGCGCTGCGTGGGACGGGCTCGTCGCCGACCAGCCCGTCCCCTCCCCGTTCCTGCGGTCGTGGTGGCTCGAGGGCGTCGCGCCGACGGACACGACGTTCGTGCTGGTGCTCGACGGCGAGCGCCTCGTCGGGGGCCTCGCCCTCCAGGAGCTCCGCGGCACCGGCGTACGACGGTGGACCGCGCCGGGAGCGACGGTGCTGTGCCCCGACCACCTCGATGCCCTGGCCGCCCCGGGGCACGAGACGGCCGTCGTCGACGCCCTCCGCGGGTGGCTTGCGAGGCCGGGGCAGCGGATCCTCGACCTGCGCGGGGTCGCCGAGGACGCCCTGCTCCCGCGCGCGGTCGGGGCCGGGGCCGAGCAGGCGGACGTCGCGCCGTTCCAGCCGCTGCCCGCACCTCCGGACACCTACCTGGCCGGGCGGTCGGCGAACTTCCGGCGCAGCGTGCGCCGCGCCGAGCGACGCCTCGCGAGCGCGGGGATCGGGCATCACCGGGTCCCGCTCGCCGAGCTGCCGGCCGCGTTCGAGGCGTTCGCGTCCCTGCAACGTGGGCGGGACGGCCGGGGGCCGCTGCTGGCCGAGCTGCCCACGCTCGAGCGCGCCCTGACGGCGGGTGTCGCGGCCGGCGAGGCCCGAGTCGACGTGCTGGCCTCGGCGTCCGGTGCCGTCGCCGTGTCGTTCGCCTTCGTCGTCGCGAACCGGCTGAGCCTCTACCAGGTGGCCCGATCGCTCGACGGCGCGCACGACGGCGCCGGGAACGTGCTGCTCGTCGCGGTCATCGAGGACGCGCTCACCGCCGGTTGCCACGAGGTCGACCTGCTGCGCGGCGCCGAGGGGTACAAGGCGTCCTTCGCCGACCGGTCCCGCGTCGTCGGGCGCCTGCGGGTCGCCCACGGCGCGGCGGCGCGGGCCCAGCTCGCGGCGGAGGACGCGGCCCGGCGGGTCAGTGCGAGGCTGAGGTCTCGGGGCCCTTGACCCGACGCTTCGCCGCGCCGTACGCGCGCATGAACGTCACCTTCGCCCGGTCCCGCACGGGGGCCTCGCCGTACGTCCGCGGCGACAGGCCGCGCCGTCGGAGCCGCTCGTTGAAGGCCTGGACCATCGACTCGTCGGCGTTGTCGCGGTTGAAGAACGTCACCGTCAGCGACAGGGACGTCGCGTCACCGTTGGCGATCCAGTGCGGCGTGTACGGCGGGATGTAGGCCCCCTGGCCCGGCCCCAGCTCGAGCTCGAGAGTCTGCTCGGGCAGGGTGTCGAGCCGACCGAAGGAGCCGTTCCAGTAGCGGTGGACCTCGCGCTCACGGTCCTCCGTGCTCGAGAACCGGCCGAACCCGAGACGCCGGTGCCCCTCGAGCTGGAGCAGGAAGCTGTGCTCGATGTCGAAGTGCGCCGCGGTCACCGAGCCCGGTGAGCTGGCGAACACGAAGCCCATCCGACGCTTCATCGTCCGGGGGTCGAGGCCGGCGCCGGCCGCCATCCCCTCGAGCACCTGGTCCACCAGGTCCCGGTAGGTCTCGGACTGCTCGATGTTGAGCAGGGTGAACCACGAGTCGTTGGCCGCCAGCGCGCGGATCTGGTCGGAGACGGCGACGACCTCGAGCGTCGTGCCGGCGCCGGCGTCGGCGGAGACCAGCGGCTTCTGTGCCTGCTCCGCGGAGATCGAGCCGGCACCGAGCTCGTCGCCGAGCCGTGCGATCGACTCCAGGGACAGGCGTGGGTCGCCGCTGAGTCCGTGCGGGAACGGCGTCGGTCTGCGCTGCTGCAGGGCAGCGAGGAACGAATGGTCGACCACGGGCCACGGCGTGCTGTTCATCAGTCCCCCGACATCGGTGGCGCGTGCCGAGTCACGCATGAGTGACTGAAACGTTTCCGAGAGCCGGAGATCTGAAACCTAGTCCTGAACCGCCTTGGCGATCGTCACGCACTGGGTGAGGTAGTCGTCCGTCGACGTCTGCCGCCGGGTGCCGGGCGGGTCCTGGAGGCGCCAGAGCGCGTTGACCATCATCCGCACGACCACCCAGTCGCGTGCCCGGCGCTCGTCGAACCCGGCGACGTCGACGAGGGTGTGGAAGCGCAGGCGGACGCCGTCGCGGACCCCGCGCGGGGCGGACGCCAGCTCGTCCCAGCGGTTCCACAGCATCGGCGCGACCTCGTAGTGCGGGTCGCCGTCCAGCGGCTTCGGGTCGATCGCCAGCCAGGGCTCGCGGTCGCCGGCGAGCACGTTCGCGTAGTGCAGGTCGGTGTGGATCATCCGGCCCGTGCTCGCCTCGTCGCGGCTCAGGTCGCGCCCGAGGGACGCGGCCTGCTCGACCAGCCGGCGCGGCAGCGGCGCGTCCCGCGGCAGGGCGTCGAGCTCCGCGGCCCAGCGCTCGGCGTACGACGTGAGGCTGCGGAGCTGCGGCGGTGCGGGGACGTGCAGGCGGCCGTAGAGCGCGCCGACGACCTCGCACGCCTCGACGTCCCACAGGTCGCCGAGGTCCTCGCGGTGCAGCCGCTCAAGCAGCAGCGCGAACCGGCGCGGGTCGGCGCGCAGCAGCTGTACGGCGCCGAGGCCGTGCCAGTGCTGGAGTGCGAGGTGCTCGTGCTCGGCCTCAACGTGCGGCCAGCCGACCTTGAGCACGGCCGGGCGTCCCGCCGGGGTGTGCACCGGGACGACGACCGCGCCGTACCCGTGGGTCGGCTCGCCGTCGACGGTGAGCTCCCACTCCCCCACCAGGTCGGCGACCAGCGCCGGCAGCCGGTCGAGGAACGCGACCCACTCCGGTCCACGCGCGGCGTACGCCAGGAAGGTCTCGGGCAGCGCGATCACGGCCGGCGGATCCAGTGGTCCGGGGCGACCTCGGGCTTGCCGGGCACCGGCTCCTCGGTCTCGACCCAGGCGTCACCCCACGCCTCGGTGGCGACGACCCGCCAGAACGCCGCGGCGCGGTCGTTGCCGCCCTGGAAGGGGACCGCCCACCCGCCCGGGTGGCGGGACATCACGTCGAGCGCGAAGCGGCGGCCGAGGCCGCCACGACGCGCGGCCGGGACGACGAAGAACGCCTGCATCACGCAGGTACCGGATCCGACTCCGCGCACCGTCGCGAACGCCACCGGCGCCTCCTCACCCGTGTTGGGGTGCGGCTGCCAGACCAGGTAGCCGACGCCGTCGGGCTGGGGGTGCTCGTCGAGCCACTCGTGCCGGTAGCGGCCGTCGGCGTACGGGAACCCGTTGACGATCGCGCCCAGGTCGTGGCGGAAGTCCTGCCACAGCCAGGCGACGATCTCCCACTCGTCGTCGGCGACCGGCCGGACGATCACTTCTTGGTCTTCTCCGAGGGCTGCGTCGTCGAGAGCGCGGCGACGAACGCCTCCGGCGGCACCTCGACGGTCCCGATGTTCTTCATCCGCTTCTTGCCGGCCTTCTGCTTCTCGAGCAGCTTGCGCTTGCGGGTGATGTCGCCGCCGTAGCACTTGGCGAGCACGTCCTTGCGGATCGCGCGGATGTTCTCGCGCGCGATCACGCGGGCGCCGATGGCGGCCTGGATCGGCACCTCGAACTGCTGGCGCGGGATGAGCTCCTTGAGCTTGCCGGCCATCATCACGCCGTAGGCATACGCCGCGTCACGGTGCACGATCGCCGAGAACGCGTCGACCGCCTCGCCCTGGAGGAGGACGTCGACCTTGACC
Organism: Nocardioides hankookensis; assembly: GCF_042658885.1. Lineage (NCBI taxonomy): Bacteria > Bacillati > Actinomycetota > Actinomycetes > Propionibacteriales > Nocardioidaceae > Nocardioides > Nocardioides hankookensis. The sequence goes on from NZ_JBHSRJ010000009.1 coordinate 107,644, forward strand.
AGGTCGGCGGCCTGCTTGCCCGACCGCTCGTAGTCGAGCGACGCGTAGCCCTTGGTCCGCGACTTGAGCTGGTCGAAGAAGTCGAAGACGATCTCGCCCATCGGCAGCGTGTAGCGCATCTCGACGCGGTCCTCAGACAGGTAGTCCATGCCCTGCAGCGATCCGCGCTTGGTCTGGCAGAGCTCCATGATCGTGCCGATGTAGTCGCTCGGCGAGAGGATCGTCGCCTTCACGACGGGCTCGCGGACCTCGGCGATCTTGCCCTCGGGGAACTCGCTCGGGTTGGTGACCTCGCGCTCGGTGCCGTCCTCCATCAGGACCTCGTAGACCACGTTGGGGGCCGTGGAGATGAGGTCGAGGCCGAACTCCCGCTCCAGCCGGTCGCGGGTGATCTCCATGTGCAGCAGGCCCAGGAAGCCGATCCGGAACCCGAAGCCGAGGGCACCGGAGGTCTCCGGCTCGAAGGTCAGCGCCGCGTCGTTGAGCTGGAGCTTCTCGAGCGCCTCGCGCAGGTCACCGAACTGGTCGCCGTCGATCGGGTAGAGACCGGCGTACACCATCGGGTTGGGGTGCTTGTAGCCGCCGAGCGCGTCGGTGGCGCCGCCGTGCTGGGTGGTGACCGTGTCACCGACCCGGGACTGGCGGACGTCCTTCACGCCGGTGATCAGGTAGCCGACCTCGCCGACGCCGATCTTGTCGGCCTTGACCTGCTCGGGGCTGATCACGCCGAGCTCGAGCAGCTCGTGGGTGGCGCCCGTCGACATCATCTTGATCCGGTCGCGGTGGGTGAGCTCGCCGTCGACGACCCGGACGTAGGTGATCACGCCGCGGTAGGTGTCGTAGACCGAGTCGAAGATCAGCGCGCGCGCCGGGGCGTCGGCGACGCCCACCGGCGGCGGGGTCTGCTTGACGATCTCGTTGAGCAGGCCGGGCACGCCGGCGCCGGTCTTGGCGCTGACCCGCAGCACGTCGTCGGGGTCGCAGCCGACCAGGCCGGCGAGCTCCGCGGCGTACTTCTCCGGGTTGGCGCCGGGCAGGTCGATCTTGTTGAGCACCGGGATGATGTGCAGGTCGGCGCCCATCGCGAGGTAGAGGTTGGCGAGGGTCTGCGCCTCGATGCCCTGGGCCGCGTCGACCAGCAGCACGGCGGCCTCGCACGCCTCGAGCGAGCGGGACACCTCGTAGGTGAAGTCGACGTGGCCCGGGGTGTCGATCATGTTGAGCACGTAGGTGCCCGGGTCGGCGGCCTCGTCGTTGTCGACCGGCACTGTCCAGGGCATCCGGACGGCCTGGCTCTTGATCGTGATGCCGCGCTCGCGCTCGATGTCCATGCGGTCGAGGTACTGGGCGCGGGCGGCCCGCTCGTCCACGACGCCGGTCAGCTGGAGCATCCGGTCGGCGAGCGTCGACTTGCCGTGGTCGATGTGCGCGATGATGCAGAAGTTGCGGATGATCGCGGGGTCGGTCTGCCCCGGGCGGGGCGCAGCAGCGTTGGGCACAGACGTCTCTCGGGTCACGTACGGGGGGGCGCCCTCATTCTCCCACAGAGGTACGCCGGTCGCCGCGTCCGCGCAGCCGCCGCCACCCGTTCGCGATCGGCCCCGCCACCAGGAGCAGCAGGATCGGGAAGTAGCTGGTCGCCGGGGTCGCGAGCGTGATCGCGAGGGCGAGCAGCAGCATGAGGACGTTGACGATCCCGACGACGGGGTCGAGGTCGTGCTCGGGGTCAGCGTCGGTCAGCTCGGGGTGGGCGCGCAGGTAGGCCTCGAAGACGGCGAGCACGAGCATCGTCGCGATCAGGGTGCCGATGTAGAGCACCTTGGTCGTCGCGTTGTCCTCGGCCTCGGCCATCAGGGCCGTCGGGAACGGGAGGAAGACGATCGTGACCGCCCACAGCATCAGCAGGTTCGCGGCCCGCTGGTCGTAGCGCACCAGGTGCCTGACGCTGTCGTGCTGGGCGAACCAGAAGCGCGACACCACGAGGAAGCTGAGCAGGAACGCCCACAGCTCCGACTTGTTCTCCCGGAGCAGCTGGTTGACCGAGTCGTACTCGTCGACGTCCGCCGTCAGCTCCACGAGCGGCAGCACCAGCAGCGTGATCGCGATCGCGACGATCGCGTCGAGGAAGGTGACGAAGCGCTCGAAGCCGCGGTCGTTATCCGGATGAACCACGGTCGCAGCGTAGTGAAGGATGGCCGCCATGCCCGCCGTACCTGTTCCGACGACGATCCCCCACGGCCGGACCGCGCGACGGCTCGAGTGGTCGCACCTGCCCCCGCAGCTGCGCGACCTCATCTCGCGCCGGTGCGGGTCGCCGGTCGTGGAGGCCGTGTCGCAAGGTGCCGGCTTCACACCCGGCTTCGCCTCGGTGCTGGTCTGCGAGGACGGGTCCCGGCACTTCGTGAAGGCCGCGTCGGTGAAGGCCCAGCGGATGTTCGCGGACGCCTACCGTGATGAGGCGCGCAAGCTCGCCCTGCTCCCGTCGACGGCGCCGGCGCCACAGCTGCTCTGGGTGTACGACGCGAACGACTGGGTCGTGCTCGGCATCGAGCACGTCGAGTCCCGGGCGCCGCGCCGCCCGTGGCGGGCCGCGGACCTGGACACCTGCGTGGCGATGACGGAGCGGCTGGCGAGCGCCCTGACTCCCCCGCCGGCCGAGCTGGCCGGAGAGTCGTTCACCGCCGAGTTCGCCGGCTGGCCGGCGTACTGGGAGCAGGTGCGGGCCGACCTGGGCCGGCTGTCCGGGCTGACCGGGATCGCCGAGCACCTCGACGAGGCCGCCGCGCTGGCAGCGCGCTTCGCGGAGGTGGCCGCCGGCGAGACCCTCGTGCACACCGACATCCGGGACGACAACCTGCTGCTGGCCGCGGACGGCCGAGTGCTGCTCTGCGACTGGAACTGGCCGGTCGTCGGCGCCGCGTGGCTGGACACGGTGTTCCTGATGATCGGCCCGCGCGGCGACGGCCTCGACGTCGACGCCGTGCTCGCGGCCGCCCCGCTGACGCGCGACGTGCCCGCCGAGTCGGTCGAGATCGTGATCGCGCTGATCACGGGCTACTTCCTGATGTCGGCGGCCCAGCCGGTGCCCCCGACCTCGCCGTACATCCGGGACGCGCAGCGGTGGCAGGGCGAGGTCTGCTGGCGCTGGCTCGCGGAGCGACGTGGCTGGCTCTGAGCGGGCCGTCCACGGTTTTGTCGGTACCGAACCCCGCTGCTAACGTTGTCCGTCGCGTCACGAGTGCCATCACCATGCTGCCAGCACCGTGCGCGGACCCCGACGTAAACGACCGAACCATCATCGACGCGAAGGCACACCAGTGGCGAACATCAAGTCCCAGATCAAGCGCAACAAGCAGGCCGAGAAGGCCCACGAGCGCAACAAGGCCGTCAAGACCGGCCTGAAGTCCGCCGTCCGCAAGTTCCGCGAGGCCGCCGAGGCCGGCGACAAGGAGCAGGCCGTCAAGCTCGGCCAGGACGCCGCCAAGAAGCTCGACAAGGCCGCCTCCAAGGGCGTCATCCACAAGAACCAGGCCGCGAACCGCAAGTCCGCGATCGCCAAGAAGGCCGCTTCGCTCTGATTCACCCGCTGCCCCTCACGGGCGGCACGTCGGTCGTTAGCTGACCCGCCAGATCCTCGATCCGGCGGGTCAGTGCCATTTGGAGCTGCTCCAGCCTGAGCCTGCGAAGGCTGGGACCCAGCAGCCAGATCGAGGAGCCGCGCGACCGACGAAGGAGGTCGCGGCCGGCGTATCGAGATCAGCGAGGGTCGCGGAGCCCGGTGACGGTGAGCACCAGCCGCTCGAGCGTGTACGACGCGTCGCTCGCGGCGCCCTTGATGTCGGCGTCGGCCCGGGCGATCGCCTGGATCGCACGGGCGATCCCGCCGTCGGACCAGCCGCGGGACTGGTCCCGAATGGTGCGCAGCTTCCACGGCGGCACCCCGACCTCGCGGGCCAGGTCGGCCTCGCGCATGCCGCGCGGGGCGGACTTGTAGCGCGCGACGCCGCGGGCGCCGCCCGCGAACGCCGAGGTGACGAGCACCGCGGCGGTCCCACCGTCGAGCGCCCAGCGGAGCTCCTCGAGGGCCTCGGTCCGGCGGCCCCAGAACGCGGCATCGGCCACCGCGAAGGACTTGGCCTCGGCCCGGCCCCCGAAGTACTGCTTCACCTTGTCGGCGGTGATCGACTGCCCGGTGAAGTCGCTGGTCAGCTGGTCGGCGGCGGCCGCGAGCGAGCGCAGGTCCTGCCCCACCGCCTGCACGAGGAAGTCCGCGGCGTCCGGGTCGATCGTGGCGCCGTGGCCGCGGACCTCCGAGACGACGAAGCTCGGGTACTCCGACGGACGCAGCTCACCGGACTTGGACTCGGTCACCGTGTCGAGCTTGCGCAGCTTGGTGAGCGTCCCGCTGCCCTTCTGCCCGCCGCCGTGGACCAGCACGAGCGCGACCTCGTCCGACGGCGCGGCGGCGTACGCCAGCAACCCGTCGACGGACTCCTCGGGGAGGTTCTCGAGGGCGCGGACCACCACGCACCGGATGCTGGAGAAGAGCGACGGCGCCGCCAGCTCGCCGAGCGTCGCCAGGGAGAGGTCCGAGCCGACCGTCTCCGAGAACTCCGACTCGGAGTCGTAGTGCCGGACGCTGTCGCGGACGGCCACGACGGTGCGCTCGTTGAGGAACTCCTCCTTGCCGGTCACCAGCGTGACCCGACCGAGGACGTCTGCCGCGCGGGGTTGCGAAGGGCCTGCCATGGTGCGTCAGACCCTATCCGCCCGCGGCGACGGTCCCGAGGTCGCCGTCGTCGACGACCACCGCCAGGTCGCCGTCCTCATCGGTGCGCAGCACCCTGGTGCCGGCGTCCACCAACGGGTCGAGGGTCGAGTCCGCCGGGTGCCCGTAGTCGTTGTCGGCCCCGACGCTGACCAGGGCGACCCGCGCCCGGAGGGACAGCAGCCAGGGCTCGTCCTGGTAGCGGCTGCCGTGGTGCGGCACCTTCAGCACGTCGACGGTCAGCCCGGGCAGCACCTGCGCGAGGGCCGCCTGACCTTCCGGCTCGACGTCGCCCGTCAGCAGGATCCGGACGCCGTGGACCTCCGCCAGCAGCACCACGCTGGCCTCGTTGGCCGTGCTGCCGTCACCCGGTCCGTCGGTCGGCGACCCGGGTGGCGGCCAGAGCGCCTGGAGGGTGACGTCACCGACCTGCCGCGTCTCGCCGTACGGCGCGGGGCGCGGCACCAGGCCCGCCGAACCGGCCGCCGCAGCGACCTCGCGCACGCCGCCCGGCGGGTCCAGCAGCACCGTCGTCTCGACCGCACCGACCCGACGCCCGTCGAGGACCCCGGACAGCCCGTCCACGTGGTCGGCGTGGAAGTGGGTCAGCACCACCAGCGGCACCTCGTCGACGCCGAGCCGGTCCAGGCAGCGGTCGACGGCGACCGGGTCCGGGCCGCTGTCGACGACGACCGCAGAGCCCGGGCCGGCGTTGAGGACCAGCGCGTCCCCCTGGCCGACGTCGCACGCCACCAGCACCCAGCCCGACGGCGGCCAGCCCGGCGACGGCGGCCGCACGGTCACCACGAGCACGAGCAGCAGGCAGCAGCCCACGCCCGTGACCGGTCTCCGGAGGAGGAACGGCCCGACGAGCGCGATCGCCACGACCACGACCGTCAGGACCGCCAGCGCCAGCACACCGGTCCCCCAGTCCAGCGCCGCGGTCGGCAGCGCCGCACCGCGCGTCGCCACCGCGACGATCCATGCCACGCACCACCCGGCCAGGGTGCCCAGCACCCGTCCCGCGAACGGCAGCACCAGGCCGACCAGCCCGCCGCACAGGCCGAGCACCGTGGCGGGACCGACCGCCGGCGCGGCGGCCAGGTTGGCCGCGACGGCGACCAGGCTCACCTGCCCGGACAGGCCCGCGACCACCGGGGTGCACGCCAGCTGGGCGGCCGCGGGCACGGCGATCGCCTCGGCCACCCACCGGGGCAGCCACCGGGCCAGCGCGTCCCGCCAGCCCGGGGCGAGCAGGACGATCCCCGCCGTGGCGAGTACCGAGAGCGCGAAGCCAGGCTGGACCGCCAGCGACGGTTGCACGAGCAGCAGCACCACGACCGCGACACCGAGCGCCCGAGCACCCCGGCGGCGACCGTCGGCGCCCATGGCGAGCAGCGCCACCGAGCCCATCACCGCCGCCCGCAGCACGCTCGGCTCGGTGCGCGCCAGGAGCACGAAGCCGACGATCCCGAGCGCGCCCACGCCGAGCAGCGCCCGGCCGCGGAGCCCGGCCCAGCGCGCCAGCACGAGCAGGAACCCCACCACCAGCGTGAGGTTGGTGCCCGAGACCGCGAGCAGGTGGGTCAGCCCGGTCGTCCGGAAGTCGTCGGACAGGGCCTCGTCCAGCCCGGCGTCGTCCCCGTCGACCAGCGCGGGCACCAGCGCGCGCTGATCGGCCGGACGGTGGGCGACCGACGACCGGATCGAGGCGCGCACCGCCGCGGCGCCGCGCCACCACACGTCCGGGGCGGCGAGCACCTCGGGTGGACCGCGTGCCGAGAGCACGGCGGCGAGGTCGTCGTCATCGGCGGGCCCGAGACGGCCCGTCGCCCCCACGCGTGCGCCCAGAGGCACGTCGAGCCAGTCCGCGTCCCCGATCACCACCACCGGGGCGGCGGTCGCGTACGACGAGCCGCGCCCGGTCACCCGGCGGAGCTCGAGCCGGGTCACGACCAGGTCTCCGTAGCGGGCCGAGACCGTCCGGGGGTCGGACCGGACCGTGCCGACCACCTGGACCACGGCACCGTCGGCGGCGAGGACGCCGACCGGTCCTCGGTCGACCTGGTCGAGCCGCAGCACCGTGACGGTCCCGGCGGCCGCGAGCACGAGGAGCACGCCGGCCACCGTGCGCGACGTCGCGGCCGCGACGCGTCGACGGACGACCGCCACGACGGCGAGCCCCGCGACGACGGCGACGAGCGCCCACCAGCCGACCCATCGGCCGAGGCCGGCGCCGGCCCAGGCCGCGCCCGCCAGGGCGAGCATCCGCAGGTCGGGGCGGTCCACCTCAGACCGTCACGTAGGGCGCGATCTGGGCGAGCGTCGCGTCGCCGATGCCGTCGACCTCGAGCAGCTCGTCGACCGAGGAGAAGCCGCCGTGCTCGGTGCGCCACGCCAGGATCGACTGGGCCGTCACCGGTCCCACCTCGGGCAGCGCCTCCAGCTCGGTCTGCGTGGCCGCGTTGAGGTTGACCAACGGCCCACCGGGCGCGCCCGCGGAGGCCGCGGCTGCGCCGGTGGTCGGGGCCGGCGGCCCGCCCACGACCACCTGCTCGCCGTCGACGAGCACCCGCGCGAGGTTGAGGGAGGACAGGTCGACCCGGGGCCGCGCCCCGCCGGCCGCCTCGAGCGCGTCGACCACCCGCGCACCGGTGTCGAGGACCACGATCCCGGGGTGGCGCACCTTCCCGGTGACGTCGACCGTCACCGAGGTCGCCGCGGCCGTGCCGGAGGAGCTCGCCGCGGCCGGAGTGGCTCCGGCGAGCGGTGCCGCTGCCTCGGACACCGAGGCGCTGGGCGGCGCGGCCGGCGCCTCCAGGTGCTCCGGGTCGCCTCGCACCAGCCACCATCCCGTCACGGCGATGCCGACGGCCACGAGGACCGCGACGACCGCGAGCTGGCTCGGCCCGAGCGCGACCCGACCCCGCAACGCGTCCGGCACCAGCCACGGCCCGCTCCCGCGACGCGCGGCGTGCCGGCCCACCTCCGGCACGACCGGCGGCGGCTCGGGCACGGTCTCGGGGGCAGTCTCCGGGACCGGGTCCGGCACGGCCCGCAACGGCCGGACCCGGGTGTGGCCCGCGAGCCACGGCTCGTCGGCCACCGGTCCAGGGGGCTCCTCCGGGCGGGTCGCCGCGAGCTCGGCGGTCAGCGAGGCCAGCCGTCGCGCGACGGCCTCCTGGTGGTCGGCACGAGGTCGGAGTGAGGTCATGCCGCGACGCTAGGCAGCGGCACCGACCGCGGGACGAGCGGCGGCGTACTGCTGTGGAGAGCCGGGTCCGAGCGGTGCCTGTGGACTGTTCCTGGCCCGGTTCGGTCCTAGAGCCGCGGCGCCACGCAGACGGCGATCATGCCCGGCCCGACGTGGGCGCCGAGGACCGCGCCGAGCTCGCCGCACCAGACCTCGCGGCCCTCGAGGTTGGCCTCCAGCCGGGCCGCGAGCTTCTCGGTGAGCTGTCCCGCGCGGTCGGGGTTGGCGAGGTGGGCGACACAGACGTCGACCGGCGCGTCCCCCGCGCGCTGCACGGCGAGCTCCTCGAGCCGGGCCAGCGCCCGGGTCGAGGTCCGGACCCGCTCCAGCGAGGCGACCTTGCCGTCCTCGATCTGGAGCAGCGGCTTGACCGCCAGGGCGCCGCCCAGCAGCGCCGCTGCTGCGCCGATGCGCCCGCCGCGACGCAGGTACTCCAGCGTGTCGACGTAGAACAGCGAGGACGACGCCGCAGCCCGGTCGCGCGCGGCCTGGGCCGCCTCGTCGGCGGAGCCGCCCGCCGCGACGACGTCGGCCGCCGTCAGGGCGGCGTACCCCGTCGCGACCCCGACCTGGCGGCTGTCCACGGGGACGACGCGCACCGAGGCGTCGCGGGCGGCCAGCTGGGCCGACTCGAAGGTGCCGCTCATGTCGCCGGAGAGGTGGACCGACACGATCTCGGTCGCACCGTCGCGGGCCGCCTGCTCGTAGACGTCGAGCAGCATCGCCGGGCCCGGACGCGAGGTGCTGACCGGGCGCCACTCCTTGAGCGCGGCCGCCACCAGCTCCGGCGTCGCGCCGTCCGAGCCCTCGTCGTAGACGGTCGCACCGATCACGACCTGGAGGGGCACGACGACGATCCCGCGCTCCGCCGCCAGCTCCGGCGGGAGGCTGGCGGTGGAGTCGGTGACGATCGCGACCGGCATGTCGCCGAGGTTAGACGACCGGGTCAGACGACGACGTTGACCAGCTTCGGCGCGCGCACGATCACCTTGCGCACCGGCCGTCCGTCGATCGCCTTGACGACCGCCGGGTCCGCCATCGCCAGCTGCTCCAGGTCGGCCTCGGAGATGTCGGGCGCGACGTCCAGGCGGGCCTTGACCTTGCCCTGGATCTGGACGACGGCGACCACCGACTCCTCGACCAGCAGTGCCGGGTCGACGGTCGGCCAGCCGGCGCGCGCGACGGTCGGCTCGTGGCCCAGCCGCTCCCACATCTCCTCAGCGGTGTACGGCGCCACCAGCGACAGCAGGACCGCCACCGCCTCGGTGGCCTCGCGCACGGCCGGGTCCTCGGGACCGCAGCCGGAGTCGATGGCCTTGCGGGTGGCGTTCACCAGCTCCATCACCCGGGCGACCATCACGTTGAAGCGGTAGGCCTCGATCAGCTCGGCAGCGTCGTGCACGGTCCGCGCGGTGACCCGCCGCAGGGCGACGTCGCCGCCCTCGGGCGACGCGCCGACCTCGGACGAGACGTCACCCGACAGCCGCCAGGCGCGCTGCAGGAAGCGCAGCGACCCGGCCGGCGACATGTCGGCCCAGTCGATGTCGTCCTCCGGCGGACCGGCGAAGACCAGGGTCAGGCGTACGGCGTCCACTCCGAACTCCGCAAGTTGGTCCCCCAGACTGACGCCGTTGCCCAGCGACTTGCTCATCTTCTTGCCACGGTTGATGACGAAGCCCTGGTTCAGCTGCGCGGCGAACGGCTCGCCGACCTCCAGCATCCCCATGTCGCGCAGCACCTTGGTGAAGAAGCGCGCGTACAGCAGGTGCAGGACGGCGTGCTCGACACCGCCGACGTAGATGTCGGCCGGCATCCAGGCGTTCGCCTTCGCGACGTCGAACGGGCCGTCGGTGTAGCCGGGCGAGCAGTAGCGCAGGAAGTACCACGACGAGTCGACGAAGGTGTCCATCGTGTCGCTGTCGCGCTTCGCGGGACCGCCGCACGTCGGGCACTCGACGTCGACCCAGTCGGAGGCGGCCGCCAGCGGCGAGACGCCCTTCGGCTTCAGGTCGGCGCCGCGCAGCGCCGGCAGCTCCAGCGGCAGCTGGTCGTACGGTACGGCGACCTCGCCGTCCTTCTCGCAGTGGATGACCGGGATCGGCACGCCCCAGTAGCGCTGCCGGCTCAGCAGCCAGTCGCGCAGCCGGAAGTTGACCGTGCCCTCGCCGGACCCGATCTGCTGCAGGTGCTCGATGGTGGCGCGCTTCGCGTCGGCGACGCCCAGGCCGTTCAGGTCCAGGGCGCTCTCGACGCCGGGCGCCGGCGAGTTGATCGCCGGACCCTCGCCGTGGAACGCCTCGCCCTCCCAGCCGTCGGGCACCTGCGTCGTACGCACGATCGGCAGCCCCATCTCGGTCGCGAACTCCCAGTCGCGCTGGTCGCCGCCGGGCACGCCCATGACCGCGCCGGTGCCGTAGTCGGCCAGCACGTAGTCCGTCGCCCAGACCGGGATCCGGGCGCCGGTGACCGGGTTGACCGCCTGGACGCCCAGGTCGACACCGGTCTTCGGCCGCTCGGTGGACAGGCGGTCCATCTCGGTCGACTTGCGGACCTCCTCCAGGTAGGCCTCGTACGCCGGCCGCTGCGCGTCGGTCACCAGGTCGGCGGCCAGCTGGGCGTCGGCGGCGACCACCATGAACGTGGTGCCGAACAGCGTGTCGGGCCGGGTCGTGTAGACGGTCACCGGCTCGTCGCGGCCGTCGATGGCGAACGTGACGTGCGCACCCTCGGAGCGCCCGATCCAGTTGCGCTGCGCGGCGACGACCCGGGCCGGCCAGGTGGCCTCCAGGTTGTCCAGCTCGTCCAGCAGCTCCTGGGCGTACTCGGTGATCTTGAAGTACCACTGCGTCAGCTCGCGCTTGGTGACCTCGTGGCCGCAGCGCTCGCACCTGCCGTCGACGACCTGCTCGTTGGCCAGCACGGTCTGGTCGTTGGGGCACCAGTTGACCGGGCTGTTCTTGCGGTAGGCCAGCCCGCGCTCGCGGAACTTCAGGAACAGCCACTGCGTCCAGCGGTAGTACTCCGGGTCGGACGTGTGCAGCCGGCGCGACCAGTCGAACGAGATGCCGTAGCGCTTGAACGACTCGTACTGCGTCTCGATGTTGGCGTAGGTGTAGGTCGCCGGGTGCTCGTCGTTGCGGATCGCCGCGTTCTCGGCGGGCAGGCCGAAGGAGTCCCAGCCCATCGGGTTCAGGACCTCGAAGCCCTGCTGCCACCAGTAGCGCGCGATCACGTCGTGCAGCGCGGTGACCTCGGCGTGACCCATGTGCAGGTCGCCGCTCGGGTAGGGGAACATCGTCAGCGCGTACTTCTTCTCGCGCGGCGACTCGTCGTCCGCACGGAACGGCTCCAGCCGGTCCCACACCGGCAGCCACTTGTCCTGCACGGCGCGCACGTCGTACGTCGCGACCTCGTCCTGCGGGGCGTCCTGCTCGCTCATCTCGTTCTCTCTCATGCTCTGGCTCACGCTCTGGTGGGTGCTGCTCTCCGGGCACAAAAAAGCCCCTCGGGGTCGAGGGGCAGCCGCGTCGAAGCCGTGCGTGTCGACGCGGCTAGGTAAGGAGCAGGATCCTTCGCATGGACCCACGATACCCCTGCCTCGCGGGCTGGCTACAGTCGCCGGCATGACTGACGCCCGCACCGTGCCCGACCTGTTCCGCCTCGACGGCAAGGTGGCGATCGTGACCGGGGCGTCCAGCGGCCTCGGGGTCGCCTTCGCCCAGGGCCTCGCCGAGGCCGGCGCCGACCTGGTGCTCGGCGCCCGTCGCGTGGACCGGCTCGCCGACACGGCGACGCTCGTCGAGGCAGCCGGTCGCCGGGCGCTGACCGTCGAGACCGACGTCGCCGACCCGGACTCGTGCAGCAACCTGGTCGCGCTGGCGATGGAGGAGTTCGGCCGCGTCGACGTGCTCGTCAACAACGCCGGGATCGGTACGGCGGCACCGGCGACCCGGGAGGCGCCCGACGAGTTCCGCAAGGTGATCGACGTGAACCTCAACGGCTGCTACTGGATGGCCCAGGCGTGCGGCCGGGTGATGCAGCCGGGCTCCAGCATCATCAACATCAGCTCGGTCCTCGGCCTCACGACCGCGGGACTCCCCCAGGCGGCGTACGCCTCCTCGAAGGCAGGCCTGATCGGGATGACCCGCGACCTGGCCCAGCAGTGGACCGGGCGCAAGGGCATCCGGGTCAACGCCGTCGCGCCCGGCTTCTTCGCCTCGGAGATGACGGAGCAGTACCCGCCCGACTACCTCGAGTCGCAGCAGGAGCGCATCCCCGCCGGCCGCAAGGGCGACCCGGCCGAGCTGGCCGCCGCCGTGCTGTTCCTCGCCTCGGACGCCGGCGGCTACGTCACCGGCCAGACGCTCGCCGTCGACGGTGGGATGACGATCACCTGATCGTCATCCCACCGTCGTGCCGCGTCAGCGGTGGTGCTTCTTCTTCGGCTTCGGCTTGACGACCGTCACCGAGTCCTTGGCGACCTTGTGGGACTGGACCCCGGTCACCGTCACCTTGTAGGTGCCCGGCTTCTTCGGCTTGATCACCAGCTGGAGCATGCCGCCCGACAGGTCCCGGGTGGCGGTCTGCCCGGCCGGTCCGGTGACCTTCACGGTCGCCCGGCGGTCGCCGTAGAACTTGCTGGCCGTGATCAGCACCTTCTGGCCCGGCTTCACCTTCGCCGGGGAGGCCGTGACCTTGCCCTTGTCACTGGCGTGCGCCGGGTCGTCGGCGAGGCCGAGCGCGTTGCGGATCGTGAAGTAGAGGTCGGTCTGGTCGGTCAGGCCCACGATGTTCGCGGCGCCCGGGCCGTAGCCCGCGATCCGCAGCTGCGAGCCGGTGTGCTGCTGCGAGCTGCCGGTCGAGGTGCCGTAGTTGATCGCCATCGGCGCGCCGTCGGCCGTCGTCAGGGCGACGGTCTTGCCGGGCGAGCTGCTGCCGACCTCGATGATCTGGCTGGTGTGCGCGTGGTCCGCGGTCACGAAGACGCTCGTGTTGCCGACCTTCTTGGCGTACGCCATCGCGACCTGGACGGCCTCGTCGAGGTCCACGACCTCACCGATCTGGCCGCAGGCGTCCGCCGCGTGGTCCTGCTTGTCGATGCTGGCGCCCTCGACCTGGAGGAAGAAGCCGTTCGGGTTGGCGAGCAGCTTGATCGCCTTGTCGGTCATCTCGGCCAGCGTCGGCTGGGTCGCCGGGCGGGCCGGGTTGTCCGTGCAGGTGGCCGGCGGCAGCGCGGCACCACCGTTGGTGGCGGCCGGACCGACCCAGCGCACCGGCATGTTGCCCGGGGCGAAGAGCCCGAGCAGCGGCGTGGTCTGGTCGGCCTTCGTGACCGCGGCCAGGCTCGCCTTGTCGGTGACGGTCGCGTAGCCGCGCGCGGCGGCCTGCTGGGTGAGCGTCTGGCCGGCGTAGGTGCCGGCGGTCGCGGTCTGCGCGAACGTCGTCGCGCCGCCACCCATCGTCACGTCGGGACGCGTGTCGAGCAGCTGCTCGGTGATGGAGCCGAGCCCGCCGTTCTCCTTGGCCGCCTCGGGGCAGGTCGCCGTCGTCTGCGTCGGGCCGTAGCAGGAGCGCGCCGAGATGTGCGAGACCTGGACGGCCGGGGTGGCGTCCTGCAGCTCGGAGGTGGTGATGTCACCGGTCTTGAGCCCGTTCGCCTTCGCGAGCTCGAGCAGCGTCTGCTGCGGGGCGCCGGCGAGGTTGACCGAGATCGCGTTGTCGTAGGTCTTGGTGCCGGTCGACCAGGCGGAGCCGGTCGCGGCCGAGTCGGGCACGTAGTCCGGCAGGCCGGTCGTCTTGTCGAGCGAGTACGTCGTGTACTGGCCGGTCAGCGGCAGCGCGTCGATGCCGGCGAAACGGCCGGCCGCGCCCTTGGCGTAGTTGCGGGCGGAGGTGATCTCCGAGTCGCCCATGCCGTCGCCGATGAGGAGGATGACGTTGTGGGCCTGGCCGCCGACGACGGCCTTGCGCACGGCGTCGGTGCGGTCGCCTGCGTTGCGGACGGCGCCGCCGTGGTCCTTGAGGGAGGCCGGGGAGGTGCCGGCGGAGGCGAGCGTGCCGGTGACCGAGACCGCGAGGACTGCGAGGCCGGCCACGACGAGCCAGGGCCTGGAGGTGCGTGCATGCATGCTGCGGGGATCCTTCCGAGTCAGGTTGTCGACCCGACCCGACCACGCGTCGGTGAACGAACCGCTGCGTCGCGGTGGCGCTCAGGTGGCGTCCCGTCGACGCGCACGCGCGCCCGGCGTCTCCCCGGTCCAGCGCCGGTGCGCCGCGATGAAGCTCGTCGCCTCGGCGTACCCGAGCCGCAGGCCGACCTCCTCGACCGAGAGCCGACCGGTGCCGATCAGCTCCTCGGCCATCGATCCGCGCACCTCGTCGAGCAGCTGCTGGTACGACGTGCCGTCGGCGGCCAGCCGGCGGCGTAGCGTCCGCTCGCTGACGCCGAGCGCGCCCGCCACGGCGCCCATCGGCGCGCCGCTGGGCAGTCGCTGGGTCACCAGCACGCGCACCTGGCCGGCGAAGCCCGGCAGCTCGCGGCGACGCTCGACCACGTCCCGGCACGCCGCCTCGCAGGCCGCGAGCGACGACGGGCCCGCGTGGGTCAACGGCCGGTCGAGCTCGGCGACGTCGAAGGACAGCACCCGCGACGTCCCGTCGTCCCGGCCGCTGACGGCCACGCCCGCGAGCTCGACGAGCACCGCCCGGATGGCGGCGGCGTCGCGCTCGACGAGGAAGCGGCGTACGTCGGCGGGCAGGCCCGCCCCGTCGACGACGACGTGCACGCGGTCACCGTCGAGCTCGGCCTGCGGGATCGCGAAGGTGTGGCTGAGGTCGAGGAAGCGCAGCGCCACGTTCATCGCCTTGTGCACGGTGCGGCTGGCGAGCAGCGCGTAGCCCAGGGCGCCGAACGTCGCGGCGCGGTAGCGGCGTCCGACGTCGGGTCCCACCTCGCCGAGCCTGGCCCGCAGGTTGCGCACGACCCGCAGCTCCTGGGCGGCGGTCACCTCGGTCGCGCTCGCGAGGTCGCCGGCAGCCAGTCCGGACCCGTCGAGCGTGACGCGGTCCGGCACGCCGTGCTCGCGCGCGTGCTCGACAAGGAGCGTCACCCCGGCGACCGCACGCGGGAAGTCCCAGCCTCGGACCGCGGCGTCCTCGAACCCGGTCCCCGACGGCATGACCGGAATTATGGATCACTCCGGCGGCCGCTCCCCTACGGTCAGGAGCATGAGTCCACGAGTGGTCGTGATCGGTGCCGGCTTCGGCGGTCTCGGCGCCGCCCACGCGCTGCGCGAGGCGGGCATCGACGACGTCACGATCCTCGAGCGCGCCGACGCCGTCGGCGGGGTGTGGCGCGACAACACCTACCCGGGCGCCGCGTGCGACGTGCCGTCGCCGCTCTACTCCTGGTCGTGGGCCACGAACCCCGACTGGTCGCGCCGCTACTCGCCGCAGCCGGAGATCCTCGACTACATCCAGCGCACCGCCGCGGCCGACGGGCTCATCGACCGGGTGCGCACCGGCACCACGGTGACCAGGCTGACCTGGGACGGGTCCTGGCGGGTGGCGACCACGACGGGCACGTACGACGCCGACCTGGTCGTCGCCGCCGTCGGCCAGCTCTCCGAACCGGTCGTGCCGCCGATCCCCGGCACGGACACCTTCGCCGGCCCGACCTTCCACTCCGCCCAGTGGCGCCACGACGTCGACCTCACCGGGAAGCGGGTCGCGGTCATCGGCACCGGCGCGAGCGCCGTACAGCTGGTGCCCGGCATCGTCGACGACGTCGCCGCGATGACGGTCTTCCAGCGCTCGGCGCCGTACGTCGTCCTGCGCCCCGACCGGCTCTACTCGCGGCTGCACCACCGGCTCTTCCACCGCTTCCCGGCAGCGCTCGGCTTCGAGCGGCGCGCGACGTACGAGCTCACCGAGCTCTTCAACCGGGCGCTCGAGGGGACGTCGCGGATCACCCGGCCGTTCATGGCGGCGCTCCGCGCGGTGTGGCGCCTGCACCTGCGCCGCCAGGTCCGCGACCCCGAGCTGCGGCGGCGGCTCGTGCCGGACTACCCGCTGGGCTGTAAGCGGGTCCTCTTCTCCAACGACTGGTACCCGGCGCTCGACCGCGACCATGTCGAGGTCGTCACCGACCGGGTGTCCGCGATCGAGCCGGGCGGGGTGCGCACCGCCGACGGTCGGCTGCACGAGGTGGACGTCCTCGTCTGGGGCACCGGCTTCGCGGCGACCGACTACCTCGGCACCATCGACGTGCGCGGCGTCGGCGGGGTGCCGCTGCGCGAGGCGTGGGCGGGCGGCGCCCGCGCGCACCTCGGCCTCACGGTGCCCGGCTTCCCCAACCTCTTCTGCGTCTACGGGCCCAACACCAACCTGGGCGGCAGCTCGATCATCCAGATGCTCGAGGCCCAGGCGAGCTGGATCGCCCAGGTCGCGCGCCGGATCGCGACCGGCGAGGCGCGCACCGTCGGCGTACGACGTGAGGTCTGGGAGGCGTACGACGCGGAGATGCAGTCACGGCTCGGCTCAGGCATCTGGTCGCGGTGCGACAGCTGGTACCGCGACGGCGGTGGCCGGATCACCACCAACTGGCCCGGCCAGGTCGCGGAGTACCAGCGCCGGCTGGCCTCCGTGGACTGGTCGGAGCTGGAGGTCGGCTAACGACCTTCGCGGAGCGCGGCGACGACGCCGGCGTACATCGTGGCCTTGATCGTCGCGAGCGTGCCGCGGTCCTTGCCTGCAAGGTCGCGAACGCGGTCGCCGGCTGCCTGCACCAGCTCCTCGACCGGCGCCACGGCGTCCACGATGCCTGCGGCGCAGGCGTCGTCGGCGGCGTAGCGGCGGCCGGTGGTCATCGACGCGACGGCGGCCTGCGGGGTGAGCTTCGCCAGGATCAGCGCGTTCATCCCGGGCGTGAACGGGATGTGGATGTCGACCTCGGGGAAGCAGAAGTAGCCGCGCTCGGTGCGCATCACCCGGAAGTCGTGCGCCATCGCGAGCATCGCGCCGGCACCGAACGCGTGGCCGTTGACCGCGGCGATGGTCGGGACCGGCAGGGTGAGGACCCGCTCGAAGAGCGCGTGCACCCGGCCGACGTAGGCGCCCAGCTCGTCGGGGTGTGCACCGAGCCAGTCGAGGTCGAGCCCGTTCGTGTAGAACTTGCCGCCGCCGACGGTCACCAGCGCGGCCGGCTCGGTGCTGGCGGCGAGGTCGTCGAGGAACCCCTCGACGGTGCTCAGCCACTCGGGCGAGAAGCGGTTCTCGTCGTCCCCGAGGTCGATCGTCCAGAGCGGCCCGTCCTGCGTCAGCATCGGCATGGCACTACTAGAGCATGCGGGCGATCAGCTCCCGGCAGCGCCCGAGATGTTGACCATCCAGTCGACGCCGTACTTGTCGGTGAACATGCCGAACGAGTCGCCCCAGGGCGCCTTCTCCAGCGGCACCGTGATGCTGCCACCCGCGCTCAGGCCGGTGAACCAGCCGCTCAGCGCGGTCTCGTCGTCACCGCTGAGCGAGATCGAGCCGTTCGAGATGTCGCCCCCGGTGTCCATGTGACTGGGCACGTCGGCGCCCATCAGCTGCACGGAGTCGGACACGGACAGGGCGGAGTGCATGACCAGGTCGGCCTCGCTGTCCGGGACGCCCATGCCGCCCTGGTCGGCGAACGTCATCACGTCGAGCTGCCCGCCGAGCACGGACTGGTAGAAGGTCATCGCCTCCCGTGCCTGGGCGCGGAAGTTGAGGTAGGGGTTCAGGTAGGTAGCCATACGCCATCTGACCACCGCCGGCCCTCGAAGTCATCGCTCAGCCGACGGCCTGCGACTTCGCCCAGCGGTAGTCGGCCTTGCCGGACGGCGACCGCTGCACCGCGGGCACCCGGACGATGGCCTTCGGCAGCTTGTAGCGCGCGATGTGCTTGCCCGCCTCGGCGAGCAGCTCCTCGTCGGTGACGTCCGTGTCGTCCTCGAGCTGGACGATGGCGACGACCTCGTTGCCCCAGCGCTCGGAGGGGCGGCCGGCGACCACGACGTCACGGACGGCGCGGTGGGACGCCACGGCCCGCTCGACCTCCTCCGCGAAGATCTTCTCGCCGCCGGAGTTGATGGTGACGCTGTCGCGACCGAGCAGGCGGATCCGGCCGTCCTCCAGGATGCTCGCGCGGTCGCCGGGCACGGACCAGCGGATGCCGTCGACGATCGGGAACGTGCGCGCGGACTTCTCGGGGTCGCCGAGGTAGCCCAGCGGCACGAAGCCGCGGCGGGCCAGCCAGCCACCGGACTCCCCCGCCTCCAGCTGCCGGGTCAACAGGTCGTCGAGCACCCAGGTGTCGGGCCGCGGCGTGAACACCATCGCCTCGTCCTCGAGCCCCTTCATCGTCATCTGGCTCATCTGCAGCCCGGACTCCGAGGAGCCGGCGGAGTCGAGGACCATCACGTGCGGGAGGGCCTCGAAGATCCGGTCACGCACCGACGGGGTCAGCGCAGCACCGCCGTTGCCGAAGCTCACCAGCCCCGAGAGGTCGTAGCTGCCCTGCTCGACCTCCTCGATGATCGGCTTCGCGATCGCGTCGCCCACGCACACGATGTTGAGGACCCGCTCGCGCGCGGCGAGCTCGAGGACGTTGACGGCGTCCAGGCTGTGCACGTCGTCGGGGATCACGATCTTGCCGCCCGAGGTGATGCCGTGGAAGCCGGACCACTGCGCGGCGCCGTGCATGAACGGCGGCACCATCATCATCGCCAGCCCGCCGTTGGCGTTGCGGGCGTACTCGGCGATCGCGTCGTACGACGGGTAGGGCTCGGTCTCCCCGAAGGGGGTGCCGCCCATCGTCGAGACGTAGATGTCGTGGTGCTTCCAGAGCACGCCCTTCGGCATCCCGGTCGTCCCGCCGGTGTAGAGCAGGTAGAGGTCCTCGCCGCTCGGCGTCGGCATCCCGGCCGCGGGCTCCGGCGTGGCGAGCGCGTCGTCGTACCAGACCGCGCCGGGCAGCAGGTCGTTGCCGGACTCGTCGGGGACCTGGACGAGCACGGACAGCTGCGGCAGCTGGTCGCGCCCCGCCGCGACGACGGGGGCGAACTCGGAGTGGAACACCAGCGCCTTCGTGTCGGCGTCCTTCAGGAGGTAGACGAGCTCCTCCTCGACGTAGCGGTAGTTGACGTTGAACGCCCCGACCCGGGCCCGGAAGGCGCCGAGCATCGCCTCGAGGTACTCGTTGCCGTTGCGCAGGTAGATGCCGGCGTGGTCCTGGCCCGACTCGTGGTTGGCCAGCTCGGAGCGCTCGACGCGGACCCCGAGGCCACGGTCGACGAAGAAGCGGGCGATGCCGTCGATGCGGGCGTCCATCTCGGCGTACGTGATCCGCCGGTCCCGCCAGACCAGCACCTCCTGGTCCGGCACGGCGCGGGCGACGGCACCGAACACCGTCGCCAGGTTGAAGCCATCGGGACCAGGACCGGACATCGCGACCACCCTCGCTAGAACAGGTTCTTGTTCTGTGGATGCTAGCGGCCTCGGTGTGACGACGGCCACCACACGTCATTTGATCAGGAAGATTGATCAGGTAGCCTGATGGTATGCCGTCCCCCGACCGCGTCGCGCGCGAGCTCCAGGCCAGCCTGGGGCTCCTGATCCGCCGGCTGCGCCAGGTGCGGGTCGTCGACGACCTGAGCCAGCCGGAGAGCACCGCCCTGGCCAGCCTGGTCCGCACCGCGCCGGCGACCTCCGCCGACCTCGCGCGCATCGAGGACATCACCGCGCAGTCGATGCACGCGACCATCACGACCCTGGAGCGGCGTGGCTTCGTGCGCCGTACGACGGATCCCGCCGACGGCCGCCGGATGCTCGTCGACCTGACCGATGCCGGACGCGCCATGGCCGGCCGCAAGCGCGACGCCCGGGCCGAGCAGCTCGCCGCAGCGCTCACGGAGCACTTCACCGCCGAGGAGCGCGCGGCCCTGCTCGCCGCCTCCCCGCTGCTGGAGCGGCTGGCGAAGCTCCTGTGACCGCCTCGGCTGCCATCCGCACGAGGTTCGACCGGCGCCTGATCGCGCCGATGGTCCTGGGGTCGATGCTGAACCCGATCAACTCCTCGATCATCACGGTGTCGCTCATCCCGATCGGCCGAGCGTTCGACGCCTCCCCCGCCCGCACCGCCTGGCTGGTGTCGGCGCTCTACGTGGCGACGGCGATCGGCCAGCCGGTGGTCGGACGCCTGGTCGACGTGCTCGGGCCACGCCGGCTCTACCTCGGCGGCGCCGTCCTCGTCGGGCTCGCGGGGGTGATCGGCCTGGTCGCGCAGGACCTCTGGACCCTGGTCGTCGCCCGGATCGTGCTCGGGGTCGGCACCTGCGCGGGCTACCCGTCTGCGATGTACCTGATCCGCGCCGAGGGGCGGCGGACCGGCGAGGACAGCCCGTCGGGCGTCCTCACGGTGCTCGCGGTCTCGGCCCAGACCATCGCCGTCATCGGCCCGACGCTCGGCGGCCTGCTGATCGGCGTCGCGGGGTGGCGCGCCACCTTCGCGGTCAACATCCCGATCGCGATCGCCTGCCTCTGGCTGGGCGCCCGGCGACTGCCCCGGCACGACGCCCTGGAGGAGACTCGCCAGCACGGACGGTTCGACGTCGCCGGCACGGTGCTCTTCGGGGTCGCGCTGGTCTCGACGATGCTCTTCTTGATGGAGCGGCGGGCAGACCTGTGGCCGCTGCTCGTCCTTGCCCTGGCCAGCCTGACTCTGTTCGCGTACGCCGAGCTGCGCCACCGCGATCCGTTCGTCGACCTGCGCCTGCTGGGCGCCAGTCCCGCGCTGGTCGCGACGTACGCCCGCAACCTCCTCTCGGCGACGGTCACCTATGCGTTCATCTACGGGTTCACCCAGTGGCTCCAGGAGAGTCGCGACCTCAGCCCGGCCGCGGCCGGGCTGATGTCCGTGCCGATGTTCGCGACGGCGATCGCGGTGTCGACGCTCACCGGACGCAACCCGCGCATCCGGGCGAAGCTGGTGGTCGGCTCGGCCGTCCAGCTCGGCGTGTGCGCCGGGCTGCTGCTGGTGTCGGCGAGCACCCCGCTGTGGACGCTGGCCTTGCTCACGCTCGCGCTCGGCGTCCCCCAGGGCCTGATCAGCCTGGCCAACCAGAACGCGGTCTACCACCAGTCACCGGCAGCCCGGATCGCCTCGTCCGCCGGCCTGCTGCGCACCTCGATGTACGTCGGCGCGGTGCTGGCCGCCGCGGCGACCGGCACGTTCCTGCACGCCGGTGCCACCACCGTCGGTCTGCACGCGCTCGCCACGTACGCGCTCGTCGCCGCCGCCCTCGCGCTCGCACTCGCCCTGGCCGACCGCAGCCTCGCGCGCGTCGGCGTCCGTCCCCAACCTCAGGAGAGCTGAATGCCGCTCACTGCCCTCGACCCGACCGCCGCGCTCGTGGTCATCGACCTCCAGCAGGGCATCGTCGCCCTGCCGACGGCACATCCGACCGGCCCGGTCGTGGCGAGGTCGGCGGCGCTCGCGCAGGCCTTCCGGACGCAGGGGCTGCCGGTCGTCCTCGTGAACGTCACCGGCGCCGCCCCCGGACGCACCGACGCGCAGCGCACCGCTCCGCCGCGCCCGGCGCCGGGCCCGGACTGGGCAGACCTGGTCGACGAGCTCGCGGTCGCCGACGACGACATCCTCGTGACCAAGCAGCGGATCGGTGCGTTCATCGGCACCGACCTGCACGCCGAGCTGAGCCGACGTGGCGTCACCCAGGTGGTGCTGACCGGCGTCGCGACCGGGAGCGGCGTCGAGGCCACCGCGCGCTCTGCGCACGACCACGGCTACCACGTGGTGCTCGTGACCGACGCGATGACCGACCGCTCCGCCGAGGTGCACGACCACAGCGTGCAGGTCACCTTCCCGCGGCTCGGCGAGACCGCGACGACCGACGAGGTGCTCGCGGCGCTCAACGCTCGCTGAGACCGGCCTCCAGGATCGCGAGGTCGCGCTCGGCGAAGCGCCGGTGCTCCCACTCCTCGTTGAGGATGGCGCCCAGGCAGCGGCGTACGGCGTAGCTGTCGGTGGGCGGGTAGGCCGCTCCCGGCACCGGCTCGGTCGTCCCCGCGAGCCGCTCGTCGGTCAGCTCGGCGATCTGCTGCCCGACGACGGCCATCCGCTCGGCCCGCACCGCCAGCACCTCGTCGAGCGACGGGCGGGCGTCGAGGTCGCGCGGCACGACGCCGGTCTCGTCGACCATCTCGGAGTGCGGCAGCCCGAGCGGGTGGAAGGGCGCCGGGTCGCCGAGCAGGGCGCAGAGCACCCAGGCGTCGGTCGCCATCACCAGGTGGCGCAGGGTCTCGATGAAGGACCACTCACCGTCGACCCGCTCGTCCAGCAGCTCGGGAGGCAGCCGGCGGGCCCGGTCGACCGCTTCGGCCCAGCGCTGCTCGACGAGCGGCCACGCGGCGCGGAAGCCGTCGGCGTCGGTCGGTCGCATCAGGACCCGCTCCGGGTCGAGCCGGTCCATCTCGGCCGCGACGTACGGCGCCACGTCGACGCCGTTGACGACCAGCTCGCCGAAGTCGCCGTCGAGCTCGAGCCGGTCGGCCCAGCCACCGCGGATCAGGACGCCGCTGAGGTTGACGTCGCCGAACCGGCTCCCGCTGAGGTCCACGACGTGGAAGCGGGAGCCGGTGAGGTCACGGTCGATGAAGTCCATGCCGGCAGCCTGCCACCCGCCGCCGACACCGCCACTCAGCGCAGGATCGGCCGCGGCAGGCTCGCGTTGGCGACCCGGTTCTCGGCGTCGATCATCCAGGCGAGCTGCTCGAGACGCTCGATGATCGCGTGCAGGATGTCGGCGGTGGTGGGGTCCTCGGCGTCGACGTCGTCGTGGATCCGGCGGGCGGTGCCCGTCACGGCGTAGATGCTCGCCACGATCAGGTCGACGGTCTGGGCGGTGTTGACCTCACCGGCCGGGAAGTCCGGCAGGCTCGACCTCTCGGCCACCGTCGCCGAGCGTCCGTCCGGGATCACGTAGACGGCGCGCATCCGCTCGGCCACCTGGTCGGAGAACTCACGGGCCGCGTCGACGACCTCGTCGAGGGCCAGGTGCAGGTCGCGGAAGTTGAGGCCGACGACGTTCCAGTGCGCCTGCTTGCCGACCAGGTGCAGGTCGATCAGGTCCACGGAGAGCTGTTGGAGGTGGGTGGCCAGCTGCTCCGACGCGGTGAACGGCGGGGTGGCGGTGTGCGTGGTCTGCTCGCTGTGCAGCAGGTCGCTCATGGGGGTGTCCTTCCGTCGGGGTCAGCACCAACCCAAGCACCTTTTCTGGAATGGTTCCAGAAAGGTGAGGCTTGCCTACGCCCACCCCGCCCGGGGTGGTGCGGGGCCACCCACCTCCGACCCACCATCGGAGGCACCGGTCACGAGGAGGCGCACGCATGAGCTCGGAATCCCGCAACGACATCGACTACTCGACCCGCGGGATGTTCGCCGACTTCACGGCGACCTTCGCGGGCGTGCTGCTCGTCATCGCCGGTGGCTTCGACGTGCTCCAGGGTCTGTCGGCGATCGCGAACGACGACCTGTACGCCGCCGGCAGCGAGTACCTCTACAAGCTCGACATGACCGTGTGGGGCACCGTCCACCTCGTCATCGGGATCGTCGGGATCGTCGTGGGTGTCGGCATCACCGTCCGTGCCTCGTGGGCCCCGGTGTGCGGCATGGTCGTCGCCGGCCTGGCGATGCTCACCAACTTCGCCTTCCTGCCGTTCTACCCCTTCTGGGGGATCGTCATCATCGCGTTCAACGCCCTGGTGATCTGGGCGCTCAGCGTGCAGCTGCGCGACTACCAGCACTGATCGACAACCAACTCCATCACTCTCGCAGGAGGTTCACCGTGGTCACCGTCTTGGAGTACAGCCCGGGCGACGTCTTCCTCAGCATGCTCTGGTTCTTCCTCTTCTTCATCTGGATCTGGCTGCTGATCAGCGTGTTCGGCGACATCTTCCGCAGCGACGACCTCGGCGGGTGGGGCAAGGCCCTGTGGACGGTCTTCGTGATCCTCCTGCCCTACCTCGGCGTCTTCGTCTACCTGATCGCGCGCGGCCACAAGATGGGCGAGCACGCCGTGCGCGACGCCTCCAGGCAGGAGCAGCAGATGCGCTCCTACGTCCAGAGCGTGGCCGGCTCGTCGAGCACGGCCGGCGAGATCCAGCACCTCGCCGAGCTCCGGGACGCGGGCACCATCACCGACGCGGAGTTCCAGCAGGCGAAGGCCAAGCTCCTCGCCTGAGGCTCCGGACAGCGGAACGGCCCCCTCGCTCCAGGCGAGGGGGCCGTTCTGCGTACGACGTGGGGTACGACGGGCTCTACAGGCCGGCGAGCGCCTTGGCCTTCTGCGCCTCGAACTCGGCCTCGGTCAGGATCCCCTGGTCGCGGAGCGCGCCGAGCTTCTGGAGCGTCTCGATCAGGTCGTCCGAGCTGGCGGCGGCGGGCGCGGCCGGAGCGGGCGGCGGGGGCGCGGCGGCCTGCTGCTGCTGGTAGGCCTGGGCGTCCTGCTGCTGTGCCCAGCGGTTGGCCTGCCTGCGGGAGACGTTGTTGGAGACGTGGGTGGCGGTACCGGCGATGACGGCCGTGCGGGCCATGGTGCCGAGCAGTCGGGGCATGTCTGGATCCTCTCGTCAGGGCTTCAGGAGTTGAGCGCGCTCAGCGCCTCGTTGACGGTCTCGGCCGGGATCCGGCCGCTGGCGATGAACTCGGCGCCGTTCTTGCGCATCGCCGTCACGAACGGCTCGGCCCAGGTGTTCTCGTAGACGATCAGGGCGACCGCGTTGCCCGGCTCGATCAGGCCGGCGGCCTCGGCGATGTCGTCGTCGTCGAGGAGTCCTGAGCGCACGCCCTCGAAGACGACGAGGTCGAGCTCGCCGTCCCCGTCGACGTCGGTGAGCTCCACGGCGGTGAAGGAGCCGTCCTCGTCCACGAGTGCGACGACGGCGTCCAGGATGCGGATGATCCCTCGATCGGTGAGGTCGACCAGCGCAGCGAGTCCCTCGCCGTTCATCTTCTGCGTCGGGATCTCGATGGCCAGGTAGTCGATCGGACCCGCGTCGAGCTCGGTCATGCTCTCCTCCTCGGTGACACGCTGCTGTTGGCGTCCACCATGTCACGCGCCCGGGTAGGTGCGGACCACCCTTGTCCGGGTGAGGCGGGACCACCCGCGCGGTCACGACGATCGGTCCATGACGAACGCCGCATCGCTCGCCCGCGCGCCGCAGGGCACCGACCCCGCGTCCGCGACGGCGGACCAGGTCGCGGCGAGCCTCGGCGTGGACGTCGCCCAGGGGCTGAGTGCCGCGGAGGCGGCCTCGCGGCTCGCCTCCCTCGGCCCGAACGCTCTCGCTGGCGGGAAGCAGGAGCCCGCGTGGAGAGCGTTCCTGCGGCAGTACGAGGACTTCATGCAGCTGGTGCTGCTCGCCGCCGCGCTCGTCAACCAGCTGGTCACCCAGGACACCGGCACCACCGTCGTGCTCGCCGGGCTCACGGTCTTCAACGCGGTGATCGGCCTGCGCCAGGAGGCCAAGGCGGAGGAGAGCGTGAAGGCGCTCTCGCAGATGATGAAGACGATCGCCCGGGTACGCCGGGACGGGCAGGCCGTCGAGATCGACGCCTCCGAGCTGGTGCCGGGTGACGTGGTGCTGGTCGAGGCCGGCAACCGGGTGCCCGCCGACGGTCGGGTGACGCTCGCGGCCACGCTCGAGATCGAGGAGGCCGCCCTCACCGGCGAGAGCCTGCCGGTGGGCAAGACCGCCGAGCCCGTGGTCGGGACCGACATCCCGCTCGGCGACCGCATCTGCATGGCGTACATGAACACCTCGGTCACCCGCGGCCGCGGCGAGATGGTCGTGACCTCGACCGGCATGGACACCGAGATCGGCCACATCGCCGACATGCTGGCGAACACCGCAACCAGCAAGACGCCGCTCCAGCGGCAGCTCGACTCGCTGTCGAAGATCATCGCGTCGATCGCCGCGGTCGCGCTGGTGGTCGTGGTCCTGCTCGGCCTGGCTCAGGGCGAGTCGTTCGACACCCTCTTCATCACCGGCGTCGCCCTCGCGGTGGCCGCCATCCCGACCGGCCTGCCTGCGGTCGTCACCGCCCTGCTCTCCATGGGCACCCGGGAGATCGCCCGCCGCAACGCGATCGTGAAGCGGCTGCCGGCGGTGGAGACGTTGGGGTCGACCTCGGCGATCTGCTCGGACAAGACCGGCACGCTGACGCTCAACAAGATGACCGCCCGCGAGATCGTGATCCCCGGCCAGAACCGCTACACCGTGACCGGCGAGGGCTACAGCACCGCCGGCGAGATCCGGCACGTCGGCGGTCAGCGGCACGACCTGGACCCCTACCTGCTGCCGATGGTGCTGTGCGCCGACGCCGTGCTCGACGCCGAGACCCTGATCGGCGACCCGACCGAGGGTGCCCTGATCGTGCTGGGCGCCAAGGGCGGCCTCGACATCACCGAGACCCGGGCCGCGCTCCCCCGGGTGGCCGAGGTCCCGTTCGACTCCGACTACAAGTTCATGGCGACCTTCCACGACATGACCGGCGACGACGGACGCCCGGTGGTGCGCTGCTACGTCAAGGGCGCGCCCGACGTGCTGATCGCGCGGAGCACGACGTACCGCCACCCCGACGGCAGCGTGGTGGCGATCGACGACGACACCCGGCGCCTCGCACTGGAGGCCAACGACCGGATCGCGAACGCCGGGGAGCGGGTCATGGTGGTCGCCCAGCGCGACTTCGAGCCGGGCGGCCTGCCGTCCGGAGCCGGGCTGATCGAGGTCGTCCAGGACCTCACCCTGCTCGCGATGGTCGGCATCGTCGACCCGCCCCGGCCGGAGGCGCGGGTCGCGATCGCGGAGTGCCACGAGGCCGGCATCCGGGTCCGGATGATCACCGGCGACCACGCCACCACGGCGGCCGCGATCGCCGGTGAGCTGGGCATCGAGGGACGCGCCGTGACCGGCACCGAGTTCGCCGCGATGAGCGACGAGCAGCTGAGCGCCGAGATCGACGACATCGGTGTGATCGCCCGCGTGGCGCCCGAGGACAAGGTGCGCCTGGTCCGGATCCTCAAGGAGAGGAACAACGTCGTCGCGATGACCGGTGACGGCGTCAACGACGCGCCCGCGCTGAAGACCGCCGACATCGGCGTCGCGATGGGCATCACCGGCACCGAGGTCTCGAAGGAGGCCGCGGTGATGATCCTGACCGACGACAACTTCGCGACCATCGTCGGTGCCGTCGCCTACGGCCGGGCGCTCTACGACAACCTGCTGAAGTACCTCCGCTTCCAGATGTCGACGCTGGTGGCCTACATCGCGATCTTCGTCGGCGCGGGCGTCTTCGGCATCGCCTCGGGCGCGCCGCTGAACCCGCTCCAGATCCTCTGGCTCAACATGGTCGTCGACATCCCGCTCGCCCTCGCGCTCGGCTTCGACGAGCCGGCGCGCGGCCTGATGTCGCGGGCACCGCGACCGCTCGGTGCTCCCGTCCTGTCGCGCAACAACTGGGTCCGGCTCTGCGTGCAGGGAGCCGTGATGACGGTCGGCGCGCTGGCGGCGTACCAGATCGGGGACCACCAGGGCGACGCGATCCTGGCCTCGACGATGCTGCTGACGACGCTCTCGCTCTTCCACCTCGTCGGCGCGCTGCTCAGCCGCGACCAGGTCGGCACCATCTTCGACCGGGACTCCCTCCCGGGCGTCGTCCAGCTGCGTCGGTACGCCCTCGCGCTGCTGGCGATCATCGCCATCACCGCGCTCGACTTCCTCGAGCGCATCTTCGACACGACCGGCCTGGACCTCGACCAGTGGTTCCTCTGCATCGGCATCGCCGCCTCGCTCCTCGTCGTCGAGGAGCTCATCAAGGTCGTCGTCCGGCGCGGAGGAGCCACGGCATGAGCGCCCTGCCGACGTACACCGCCGAGCAGCTGTCCGGCATCCTCGCCCTGCTGCCGGGTGTCGACGCCGTCGAGCTCAAGCTCACGGTCGACCACCTCGAGCACCGGAGGGTCCTCGCGAGCCTCGGCATCGACCCGCTGGACGCACAGGTCCGCCAGGTCGCCTTCATCGACACCCCCGACCTGCGCCTGTCCGCGGCCGGTCTCGTCGTGCGCGCCCGCCGTACCCAGCGCAAGTCCGGCGACGCGACCGTCAAGCTGCGCCCGATGCTGCCGGACCAGGTGCCGGAGGGGCTGCGGGAGCTGCCGGGCTTCAAGGTGGAGGTCGACGCCTCGCCGTCCGGCTACACCTGCTCCTGCTCCCTCACCGCCGACGTCGCCGACCGCCGGATCAAGCAGGTGTACGACGGGGAGCGCGCCATCGCCGACGTGCTGGCCGAGCCGCAGCTCGCCCTGCTGACGTCTCGGCTCCCGGAGGACGTCGCGCTCGAGGAGCTGCGCGTCCTGGGACCGCTGACGCTGCTCAAGTGCAAGTTCCAGCCCGCGGGCTACCCCCGACCGGTGGTCGCCGAGGTGTGGTTCCTGCCCGACGGCACGCGCCTGCTGGAGCTCTCGACGAAGTCGGCTCCGGCAGAGGCGTTCCAGGCCGCCGCCGAGACTAAGATCTTCCTGGCCGGTCACGGCGTCGACCTCGCCGCTCCCCAGGAGGCGAAGACCCGGACCGCGCTCGCCGCACTCACGGCGACGCTCGACAAGGAGTGACGATGACGACGTTCACGGTGTGGAAGTTCGACAGTCCCGACGGGGCGCTGCAGGCCGAGTCCTCGCTGCAGGCTGCCGCCTCCGACGGCCTGGTCACGATCGTCGACCACGCCGTCATGGTGTGGGAGCACGACGCCGACAAGCCTGACCTGCACCACAAGCACGACGGCCCCAAGCGCGGCGCCGCGTGGGGCGCTTTGTGGGGCATCCTCGGTGGCGCCCTCTTCGCGATCCCGGTGGCCGGGGTCGTCCTCGGTGCCGGGATCGGCGCCCTCGCCAAGGCGACGGCCGGCACCGGCATCACCAAGGATGACCTGGAGCGGATCCGCACCGAGGTCACCCCCGGCACGTCGGCGCTGTTCCTGGTCACCGAGGATGCCGACATGGACCGGCTCGGCGAGCGGTTCCACGGACGCGACAGCCGGCTCATCAGCACCAACCTGACCGAGGCCGAGCGGGAGACGCTGCTCGAGACGTTCGGCGGTGGCTGAGCCTCGTCGCCGCGACCCGTTGGGCCTGGTCCGCGGTGGGGAGGGCGCCATCACGGGCACGGTTGTCTGCGCGGCCGCGATCGCCTACAGCGCCGGCTACAAGGAGTCCATCGGCCAGCTCGGCCTGGTCATCCTCGGCACGGTCGCCGTCTACTGGATCGCGCACCTGCACGCCGTCACCATCGGCAGCTCGCTGACGCACCAGCACCACCCGCTGACCGCGCTGCGACACGCCTTCTTCGAGACGCTGCCCATCGCGGGCGCCTCCGTCGTCCCGCTCGGCGTCCTGCTGGTGTCCTACCTGCTGGGCGCCGACCTGAAGACCGCTGCCTGGGTGGCGCTGATCGCCTCGATCGGGCTGCTGACGGCGTACAGCTTCCTGGCGGGCGTCCGCGGCGGCCTCGACACGTGGGGCCGGATCGGCAGCGCGGCTGCCGGCCTGTGCCTCGGTCTGCTGGTCGTCGCTCTCAAGGTCGCACTGCACTAGCGGCTTCGGGCTCCGAGCCCACCGGCTTCGTGGGCAGCAGCCGGGTCAGGAAGATCGCGATCGCCGCGATCACGGCCAGCACCGTGAGCGCCGTCCGCAGCCCGACGAGCCGGGCGTCCGCGTTCTCGTCGACGACCGCTTGCTGGGCCTCGGGGCTGAGGTCGGTGTCGGCGAGCGCCGCCTCGAGGTCGGGGTCGGACACGAAGGGGATGCCGCTGGCGAGCTCGACCTCGGCCTGGTCGACGACCGAGTCGGGGATGTCGTCGTTGCCCTGGACGCCGACGAAGAAGCTGGCTGACAGCGCCCCGATCAGCACCGACCCGGCCAACGCCGTACCCAGCGAGGCCCCGAGGTTGGTCGCGGTGTTCTGGAGGCCGCCCACCTCGCCGCTGCGCTCGTCCGGTACGGCGGACACGGTCACCGCCCCCAGCTGCGAGGAGAGCGCACCGACGCCGAGCCCGGCGAGCAGGAGCGGCAGCGTCACGATCTCGGGGCCCGCCCCCGCCTCGAGCGCGCCGATCAGGGCGACGATGCCGCCGAGCAGCGCGGCCAGCCCCCAGGTGACGACCTTGCGCGGGGAGATGTCCGGCCAGAGCCGTGGGATCCCGATCGCCGCGATGAGCAGCGTGACCGACAGCGGCAGCAGCCGGATGCCGGTGTCGAGCGCGCTGAGGCCGAGCGCCACGGAGAGGAAGAGCGGAATCGTGAAGAAGAGCCCCGCCTGGAGCAGGAACTGGAAGAAGAACATGGTGAGCCCGCCGACCAGGCGCGCGTTGCGCAGCATGGCGAGGTCGATGAGCGGCTCCCGACCGCGCTCCGCCATCCGGAGCTCCCACCACACGAAGACGCGCAGCACGATCAGCCCGGCCACGACCAGCCAGACCGTGGCCGAGATGCCGAGCAGCTCGGGCGCACCCGGCTTGGCCGTCACCCAGCCCCACTCGCCCGAGCGCAGGACGCCGTACACAGCGAGGCCGAGGCCGAGCGCGGAGAGCACCACGCCGACCAGGTCGATCCTGGCCCGGGCACCCGGCGCGGCGTCCTGGATCCGGCGGGTCATGGCCAGGATGCCGATCACGACGACCACCTCGCCGGCGAAGACCAGCCGCCAGGTCCAGTACGTCGTGACCGCGCCGCCGATCAGCGGGCCGGCAGCCACCGCGATGGCACCCGCCGAGGCCACCAGGCCGTAGGCACGGGGCCGCTCGGCGGCCGCGAAGTTGGCTGCGACGAGGGCGACGATCGCCGGCATGATGAGCGCGGCACCGAGGCCCTCCAGCACCGACCAGCCCAAGATGAGCACCGTCAGGTTGGGCGACAGCGCCGTGGTGAGCGACCCGGCGCCGTAGATCACGCAGCCGAGGGCGAAGGCCCGGCGGTGCCCGATCATCGTGCCGATCTTGCCGCCGGTGATCATCATGGTGGCCATCACCAGCGTGTAGAGGGTGATCGCCGTCTGCACGCCGGTGATCGTGGTGCCGATGTCGGCCGCGACCTGCGCGATCGACACGTTCATCACCGAGCTGTCCAGCGTCATCAGGAACTGACCGGACGCCAGCGTGAGGAGGACGGCACCCGAGGCCGCGGCGACCTTGCTCGGGCCGGCGGTCGCTGACGACATGGGCACCCCTTCCGGGTCGGGTGCGCCCCAGCATGGTGGCGGCGCGGGTGGCCGGACCTCACCCCTCGCGGGGTGGTGTCGAGCCACCCGCACCGCTGCGACGATCCCCGGGACGAGACGACCAGGCGGGTGATGCACATGGCCGAGGACCACCCCGACCTGGACCTGCTCGAGTACGTGCTGGTCTCCGCCGGCACCGTCGAGGGTCTCGCGTCCGTCGCGACCGCCGTCGCCGACACCGTCGGGAGCGGCGCGATCCGGCTGGTCGACGCCGTGCTCCTGGTGCGCGCCGACGGGCGGACCAAGGTCGCGGTCGGCGAGCTCGCCGACCATGCGCAGCTCGCACCGTTGGCGGCGGTCGTCGAGGCGGAGAGCGCCGGCGTGCAGCTGAGCCTGCACGACATCGAGCTCGCCTCCGTGACCCTCGCACCGGGCGTGGCCGCCCTGCTGCTCCTGGTCGAGGACCGGTGGGCCGAGCCGGTGTCCGTGGCGGCGCGTGCCGCCGGAGGCCAGGTGACGGCCGGGGAGCGGATCGGCCGGCGCCGGGCGCAGGCAGCGCTCGGTGCGGCGGAGCGGCGGCACCGCGCCGACCTGCTCTCGCGCAGCCCGGTGGCGGTCAAGGCGGTCGCGTCCTCGGGCCTGGTCGACCAGGCCGCGCAGGTGCGCAAGCTGGCGCGACTCGTCGACCAGGGGCTGCTGTCGCTGGAGCAGTACGAGGTTCAGCGCCGCCGGGTGCTCGACGGCTGAGCACGCCGCAGGCCCGTCAGCGACCGGGCCATCTCCGCCGCCTCGGCGCGCGACGTGCAGCCGAGCTTGCGGTAGATCACCTTGAGGTGGAACTTCAGGGTGTTGATCGAGATGAAGAGCTCGTCCGCGATCTCGCGCAGCGTGAGCCTGCTCGGGAGCATCCGCAGCACCTCGAGCTCGCGCTCGGTGAGCTGCTCGACGGCGTCCGGCGCGGGGTACGCCGCCGACTCGCCCGGGACGGCCGCGCGGCGGAGGCGGTCGAGCCACGACGTCGGAGCCCGCCAGGCGAGCCGCTCGACCGCCTCGACGACCTCCGGCCCCTCGGAGGCGACCGTCTGCACGAGTCCGTGGCCGGAGGCGATCCGCACCGCGTCGAGCAGGTGCCGCTCCGCCTCGTCCGCCGACGCGGTGACCCGGAAGAGCATCAGGTCGAGCACCACCTGGTGCCGCAGGCAGCGCGGGTCAGCCGCCTTGAGTGCGTCGTACGCCAGGTCGCGCTCCTCCGTGGCCACCAGGATCCGTGCCGAGCTGACGGCCGACCAGAACGGGTCCACCACCTGCTGCGCCCAGCTCCGCGCCCCCTCGACGTCGCCCGCGGCGAGGGCCAGCTGGGTGCCGGTGGTCGCCAGCCACGACCGCGCGCCCGGCCCGGTGAGCTCGGTGTCGACCAGCTCGGCGGCCTGACCGAAGGTGCGTGCGGCCGCCTCGAGATCGCCCTCGTCGAGCCGCACGCCCACGAGCTGGAGCCGCGACAGCAGGACGCAGTGGGGCGTGGGCTCCAGGCGGTCCTCCGCGCCCTCGAGCAGGAGTGGCATCGCGTCGGCCATGTCGCCGAGCTCGCGATGAGCGATGGCCTCGGCCACCATCGCCTCCGCCCGGAGGATCGACATGTTCGCCATCTCGGCAGCGGCGCGGGCACCGGCGACGACCCGGAGGGCATCGATGGGCCGCCCGGCCAACGACTCGCCCAGGGCCCGGGTGCCCTCGATGGCGAGCCGGCGCTCGGGGACGACGCCCAGCGCCCGGAGCACGGCGCGGACCTCCGCCCCCGATTCGTCCCACCGCTCCGAGTACGCGATGTCGCGCGCGACCATGTTCCACGCGAACTGCCCCAGCAGGTCGACCCACCAGGTCTCGCCCAGCTCCTCGATCGCCGATCGTGCGAGCGAGGCAGCGTCAGCCCAGTGCCCGCGGAGCGCCGAGGTCATCGACTGGAGCACCTCCAGCCGTGCCAGCAGCGTCCCGGACAGGTCGAGGTCGTCGCGCACCGACCGGCTCACCGTGTCGACCAGGGCGGTGAAGCGCCGCCGGTCCAGCAGCAGGTGCACCCAGGCGAAGTCCAGCATCGCCTCGACGTCCTGGGCCGCCACGTGGTCGGGGATCGCCGCGACGACCCGTCGGATGGTGCTCTCGTGGCCGCCGTCGTACAGCGCCTGCGCGTGGGTGGCCAGCAGCCGCAGCGCATCGCGGGGACGCTCGGCGCGCAGCCAGCAGTCGAGCGCGGAGAGCGCCTGCCCGTGGGCCTGGTGCCAGCCCGCCGCCCAGGCCAGCAGTCGCTGGACCCGCTCCGGCGACCGCTCGGTGAGCACCGTCAGCAGCGCCGCCCGGACGAGGCGGTGGATCTCGAAGCACCCCGCAGGCTCGACCCAGGTCACGAAGAGCCCGCGCGCCTCCGCCTCGCTGAGCAGGTCCGCTGCGTCCGGGCGCTCGGCCAGGACCTGGGCGAGGCCAGGGTCGACACGTTCCACGACGGAGGTGGCCAGGAGCACGTCCACGAGCTCGTCGCTCTCGGCAACCAGCACCTCGTGCCACACGTAGTCGGCCAGGTAGCGCCCGCCGTCACCGGGCTGCGGTAGGAAGCGCTCGCCCTGGGCCCGGGCCGACCGGGCCGCGAGGGCCGCGATCTGGATGCTCGCCGCCCACCCACCCGCGCGCGCAGCCGTCTCATGGGCGAGCGTGGGGTCCAGGTCGGGCACGAGCCGGGCCAGCACGGCTACGGCCTCGTCGAAGGTGAAGCGCAGCTCGGCGAAGTGCACCTCGCCCAGCTGACCACGGGCGCGCAGGCGGTGGACGGGCAGCCGGGGTTCGTGCCGGCTCGAGACGACCACGTGCAGCCACGTGGGGAGGTGCTGCACGAAGAGCGCCAGGGACGACGTGACCGCGTCGACGGAGTCGACCAGGTGGAGGTCGTCGACCACCAGGACGGCCGGTCCGGCGTCGCGCTGCTCCAGGTCGTCCAGCAGGGCGCCGATCGCGTCCGCGACACCGCCAGGACGCCGCAGCAGGTCGGCAGCCGGGACCGCGCAGCCCGGCGCGACCGCCTCCAGGGCCGCGAGCACTCCGCGCCAGAGCTGCACCGGGTCCTGGTCGGTCTCGTCCAGCGACAGCCAGGCGTAGGGGACCGCGGCCTCCGCCACCCAGCTGCGCAGCAACGAGGTCTTCCCCGATCCCGCCGGCGCAACGACCAGGGTGACCGGAGCGAGCGTCTCCGGCGCGAGCAGCTGGTGCAGCCGCGGGCGCGGGATCAGGTACGCCGGGTTCGCGGCGGGCCGCAGCTTCGCCGGGAAGATCGCCGACCGGGCCGCCGCCGACTGGGCGGCGAGCAGGCCGAGCCCGTCTCCGACCACCGGGTCGTGCCGGTCCTGGTCCACGCCCTACCCCCGTGTCCGCCCCCGAGGCCTCCAGCGTGGCACCTCACCCGGCAGGGTGGAACCCCCCGAATCGGGCGAAATATACGAGAGGCCCGCGCTGCCGCTGCGCGGGCCCCTCGTGCGAACCGGTCGATCAGGCGAGGTCGAAGCGGTCGGCCTCCATGACCTTGACCCACGCCGCGACGAAGTCGTGCACCAGCTTCTCCGTGGCGTCGTCGCTCGCGTAGACCTCGGCGAGGGCCCGCAGCTGCGAGTTCGAGCCGAAGACGAGGTCGACCGCGGTGGCGGTCCACTTCACGTCACCACTGGCGGCGTCGCGGATCTCGTAGACGTTCTCCTGCGACTCCGCGGCCTTCCACTCGGTGCCCGCGGTCAGCAGGTTGACGAAGAAGTCGTTGCTGAGCACGCCCGGGCGGTCGGTGAGGATGCCGTGCTGCGCGCCGTCGACGGTGTTGCCGAGCGCCCGCAGGCCGCCGACCAGGACGGTCATCTCGGGAGCCGTCAGGCCGAGCATGTAGGCCCGGTCCACGAGCAACGTCTCGGGCTGGAGCTTCTCGCCGGCCCGCAGGTAGTTGCGGAACCCGTCGGCGCGCGGCTCGAGCACCGCGAACGAGTCGACGTCGGTCTGCTCCTGGGTGGCGTCGGTGCGACCACCGTGGAACGGCACGGTCACCTGGACACCCGCGTCGCCGGCGGCCTTCTCGACCGCGGCCGACCCGGCCAGGACGACCAGGTCCGCCAGGGACACCTGGGCACCACCGGCCGCGTTGAACTCTGCCCGGATCGCCTCGAGCTTCTCCAGCACGCTCGCGAGCTGGGTCGGCTGGTTGACCGCCCAGCCGCGCTGCGGCTCCAGGCGGATGCGGGCGCCGTTCGCGCCGCCACGCTTGTCGGTCGAGCGGAAGCTCGCGGCCGACGCCCACGCGGTGGAGACGAGCTCGGAGACCGAGAGACCGGAGTCGAGCACCTTCTCCTTCAGGCTCGCGATGTCACCGGTGCCGAGCGGCGCGCCCTCGGCGGCCGGGACCGGGTCCTGCCACAGCTGCGGCTCGGGGACCCACGGGCCGAGGTAGCGACCGACCGGACCCATGTCGCGGTGCAGCAGCTTGTACCAGGCCTTGGCGAACGCCAGCGCGAACTCGTTGGGGTTCTCGAGGAAGCGGCGCGAGATCTTCTCGTACGCCGGGTCGAAGCGCAGCGCGAGGTCGCTGGTCAGCATCGTGGGCTTGCGCTTGGGCGAGTCCGCGGTCGGGCCGGGGATGATGTCCTCGGCGTCCTTGGCGACCCACTGGTGCGCGCCGGCGGGGCTCTTCGAGAGCTCCCACTCGTAGCCGAAGAGGATCTTGAAGAAGTCGTTGCTCCAGCGGGTCGGCGTCGTGGTCCAGGTGACCTCGAGGCCCGACGTGATCGCGTCGGCGCCCTTGCCGGAGCCGTAGGCGCTCTTCCAGCCGAGCCCCTGCTCCTCGAGCGGGGCACCCTCGGGCTCGGGGCCGACCAGGGCGGCGTCGCCGGCACCGTGGGTCTTGCCGAAGGTGTGGCCGCCGGCGATCAGGGCGACGGTCTCCTCGTCGTTCATCGCCATCCGGCCGAACGTGTCGCGGATGTCGCGGGCCGAGGCCAGCGGGTCCGGGTTGCCGTTGGGGCCCTCGGGGTTGACGTAGATGAGACCCATCTGGACCGCGCCGAGCGGGTCGGAGAGCTCGCGCTCGCCGCTGTAGCGCTCGTCGCCGAGCCAGGTGTCCTCCTGGCCCCAGAAGATCTCCTCCGGCTCCCAGACGTCCTCGCGGCCGAAGCCGAAGCCGAACGTCGTGAAGCCCATGTCCTCGAGCGCGATGTTGCCGGCGAGGACGAGCAGGTCGGCCCACGAGATCTTCTGGCCGTACTTCTGCTTGACCGGCCACAGCAGGCGGCGGGCCTTGTCCAGGTTGCCGTTGTCGGGCCAGCTGTTGAGCGGCGCGAACCGCTGGGCGCCGTCACCGGCGCCGCCGCGGCCGTCGTGGATCCGGTAGGTGCCGGCCGCGTGCCAGCTGAGCCGGATCATCAGGCCGCCGTAGTGGCCGAAGTCGGCCGGCCACCAGTCCTGCGAGGTGTTGAGGACCTCGACGACGTCGCGGCGCAGGGCCGCGAGGTCGAGCTTCTCGAACTCGGCGGCGTAGCTGAAGCCCTCACCCAGCGGGTTGCCCTGCGAGGAGTGCGCGTGCAGCACCGAGAGGTCGAGCTGGTTGGGCCACCAGTCCTGGTTCGTGTGCGGTCGACCGCCGGTCTTCGGCGTCGGCGCGTCGAGCGCCGGGTTCTCGCTCTCGCTCCCCTGCGCGCCACCGTTGTGTGCGACGGGGCATCCATCCTGGCTCATGTGTTTCCTTCCACGCTCTTCATTGGGGGGTCAGTGGTCAGTACGTGCTGCGGAGCAGGTGGGGCACAGGCCCCAGTAGACGACCTCGGCCTCGTCGATCGTGAAGCCCGAGTCGTCGGACGCGGTCAGGCAGGGCGTGTGGCCGACGGCGCAGTCGACGTCGGCGATCGCGCCGCACGAGCGGCACACCACGTGGTGGTGGTTGTCGTCCACCCGGGACTCGTAGCGCGCGACCGAGCCGGACGGCTGGATCCGGCGTACGAGACCGGCGGCGGTGAGGGTGTGCAGCGAGTCGTAGACGGCCTGGTGGGAGACCTCGGGGAGCTCGCGGCGTACGGCGCCGATGATCGACTCGGTGTCGGCGTGCGGGTGCGCGTGCACCGCGCCCAGCACGGCCACCCGCGGTCGCGTCACGCGGAGCTCGGCGCCGCGCAGGGCCTCCTGGAACTCCTGGGACGTGGTCATGCCGGCAGTCTTGCGCGCTTTCTTGAACGAGTCAAGAAACGTCGGAGACGTGTCCCGGTCGGTAGGTTTCTCCGGTGTCCGACACCCGCCCCCGCCGTACCTTCGCGGTGATCAGCCACCCTGACGCCGGCAAGTCCACGCTCACCGAGGCCCTCGCGCTGCACGCGCGGGTGATCACCGAGGCGGGCGCCGTGCACGGCAAGGGCGGGCGCCGCGCGACCGTCTCCGACTGGATGGAGATGGAGAAGGCGCGCGGCATCTCGATCACCTCGGCGGCGCTGCAGTTCGACTACCGCGACCACGTCGTCAACCTGGTCGACACCCCCGGCCACAGCGACTTCTCCGAGGACACCTACCGCGTCCTGTCCGCGGTCGACTCGGCCGTGATGCTGGTCGACGCGGGCAAGGGGCTCGAGCCGCAGACCCTCAAGCTGTTCAAGGTGTGCGCGCTGCGTGGCATCCCGGTGATCACGGTCATCAACAAGTGGGACCGCCCCGGCCTGGCGGCGCTCGAGCTGATGGATCTGATCGAGCAGCAGATCAAGCTGCGCCCCACTCCCCTGACCTGGCCCGTGGGCGAGGCCGGCGACTTCCGCGGCGTCCTGGACCGGCGTACGGGCGAGTTCGTGAAGTACACCCGCACCGCCGGCGGCGCGACCCGCGCGCCCGAGGTGCGAATGCCGGCGTCCGAGGTCGGCGAGGCGGACCTCGCGGTCTGGCAGGACGCCGTCGAGGAGCACGAGCTGCTCTCGGCCGACGACGCCGATCACGACCAGGCCGCGTTCCTGGCCGGTCGCACGACGCCGGTCATGTTCGCCTCGGCCCTCCAGAACTTCGGAGTCGCCCAGCTCCTCGAGCTGCTGCTCGACCTCGCCCCGGCGCCGCACGCGACCCTGGGCGTCGACGGCTCGGTGCGCGAGGTGTCCGACGACTTCAGCGCCTTCGTCTTCAAGGTGCAGTCCGGCATGAACGCCGCGCACCGCGATCGGCTGGCCTACGCCCGCGTCGTGTCGGGCACGTTCGAGCGCGGCATGATCGTGACGCACGCCGCCAGCGGCCGGCCGTTCGCGACGAAGTACGCCCAGGCCGTCTTCGGCCGGGAGCTCTCGTCGATCGAGGAGGCCTTCCCCGGCGACATCATCGGCCTCGTCAACGCCCAGGCGCTGCGCGTCGGCGACACGATGTACGTCGGCGACCCCATCGAGTTCCCGCCGGTCCCGTCGTTCGCGCCCGAGCACTTCATGACCGCCACGGCCGCCGACATCGGCCGCTACAAGCAGTTCCGCAAGGGCATCGACCAGATCGACCAGGAGGGCGTCGTCCAGGTGCTCCGCTCCGACCTCCGCGGTGATCAGAGCCCGGTGCTCGCCGCCGTCGGCCCGATGCAGTTCGAGGTCGTCCAGGAGCGGATGACCAACGAGTTCAACTCGCCCATCCGCCTGTCCCGGCTCGACTACCAGCTCGCCCGCCGTACGGACGCCGCCGGTGCGGCCGCCCTCTCGGGCGCCCGTGGCTGCGAGGTCCTCCAGCGCTCCGACGGCACCTACCTGGCGCTCTTCGTCGACAAGTGGCGCGCCGGCACCACCGCCCGCGACAACCCCGACGTGATGCTCGAGGAGCTGCCCGCGGGCGGTGTCTGAGTCCTCTCGTCAGAAGGTCAGCGCGATCAGGGCCCCGTTGAGGGCGATGATCACCGCGGCCACGACACAGGCGGCTCCGGTCGTCGACCGCCGGTTGACGAGCGCACCCATGAGGTCGGCGCGGCGGGTGAAGAGGATCAGCGGGACGAGGGCGAACGGGATCCCGAAGGACAGGACCACCTGCGACAGCACCAGGGCCTGGGTGGGATCCGCACCAGCCGCCAGGATCACGAGGGCCGGGGCCAGGGACGCGAGCCGGCGCAGGGTGAGCGGGAGCCGGCGCCGCAGGAATCCCTCCATGACGACCTGACCGGACAGCGTCCCCACGCTCGACGCCGCGAAGCCCGACGCCAGCAGGCCGATCGCGAAGATGAGGGCCGTGCCCTCCCCCAGGCTCATGCCGAGGGCCTCGTGGGCCCCCTCGATCGTCGTGATGCCGGTGCCACGCAGCGCGCTCGCCGCGATCAGGAGGAGGGCGAGGTTCATCAGGCCGGCGATCGCCATGGCGGACACGACATCGACGCGCTGGCCACGCAGGAGCGCGCGACGCTGGGCCTCGGTACGGATCGTGTAGCGGTCCGTCGTCAGGCTGCTGTGCAGGTAGATCGCGTGCGGCATCACGGTGGCACCGAGCATGCCGGCGGCCAGCAGCACCGAGTCCGCTCCGTCGAAGCGCGGCGCCAGCCCGCCTGCGACCGCAGCCGGGTCCGGACCTCCGAGCACCAGGTCGTAGACGAATCCGACCAGGATCACCCCGAGGAGCCCGGTGATGGCGGCCTCGAAGGGGCGGTGGCCGCGAGACTTCAGACCCAGCAGTGCGAAGGCGACGAGCGCCGTGATCGCACCTCCGGCCACCAGCGGGACGCCGAACAGCAGCTGCAGGGCGATCGCTCCCCCGACGACCTCCGCGAGGTCGGTCGCGACGGCGACCAGCTCCGCCTGCACCCACAGGCCCCGGACCACGGGACGAGGGAGCTGCTGACGGCACAGCGCCGGCAGGCTCAGCCCGGTCGCGATCCCGGTCTTCGCCGACAGGTACTGGATCAGCATGGCCATCAGGTTGCTGGCGACGACCACCCACACCAGGAGGTAGCCGTACCTCGACCCGGCGGCGAGGTTCGTCGCGAAGTTGCCGGGGTCGACGTACGCGATGGCCGTGACGAAGGCCGGTCCCAGCAGCGGCAGCGCGCTGGGCGCGCGCACCCGCGAGACGAGCTGTCGGCGTTCCTGGTACATCGTCGCGAATTCCCTCTAGCAGGATCGGGGTCAATTGATCGCCCGCGACGCCAACGATGAGGGAAATACCCGGCAATATCAAGCGCACGGGTCAAGTGCCTATTTCGCCGATTGTTATTCGGAGCCGATGGTGGATCGGATTGTCAGATAAATGTTTTTCTCAGGAAACAAACCCTTTTCATCCGCCGCGAAGTGCGTATCGTCAATCACAGTTCAGCCCCGTGGTTGAGAGGGTTTGAGGTTCTTCACACCTTCGGAGCGAGCGGCTGCAACGGGACGCCAATTTACCGCGCCCCGTCTCGGACACGCAATTTGGGAGGTGCACGACTTTCCACCAGCTCGGCCGACCAGAAAAGGGTGGCCTCACTCCTATCGATGCATCGCGTGATGGTCCCCAAGAATTCCACAATCATGGAGATGACATGTTCGGAAAGACCGTTGTTCGAGACATGATCAACCGCAGCGCGGAGAACGAGACGGACCGCCGTCTGTTCCTGAAGTCCGCAGGTGTGGCCGGGCTGGGCGCGGTGGGAGGCACGGCGCTCACCGGACTCGGTGTCAGCGCCGCCTCGGCGGCAGCACCCAGCGACGGGGCGATCCTCAACTTCGCCCTCAACCTCGAGTACCTGGAGGCGGAGTTCTACTCGCACGCCGCCTTCGGTCACGGGCTGGACGGCAGCCTCACGACCGGCAAGGGACGTCGGGGCGGCGTCGTCGGTGGCCGCAAGGTCCACTTCGAGAACCGCAAGATCCGGCGGATCGCGACCGAGATCGCGCACGACGAGGTCGCGCACGTGAAGTTCCTGCGCTCGGCCCTCGGCGGCGCCAA
Source organism: Nocardioides hankookensis (assembly GCF_042658885.1). NCBI lineage: Bacteria > Bacillati > Actinomycetota > Actinomycetes > Propionibacteriales > Nocardioidaceae > Nocardioides > Nocardioides hankookensis. The sequence continues at coordinate 148,899 of NZ_JBHSRJ010000009.1, forward strand.
GGTCGCGCGCCCGCAGATCGACCTCAAGCACAGCTTCACCGCGGCCGCCCAGGCGGCCGGGCTGATCGGCAAGAACCAGACGTTCGACCCGTTCGCCAACTCGGCGAACTTCCTGCTCGCTGCGTTCATCTTCGAGGACGTCGGCGTGACGGCGTACAAGGGAGCAGCCCCCCTGATCAGCAACAAGACCTACCTCGGGGCTGCCGCCGGCATCCTCGCGGTCGAGGCCTACCACGCCGGGATCGTGCGGGACTCGCTCTACGACATGGGCCTGAGGGGAGCCGCCAACAAGATCAGCAACGCTCGTGACTCCCTGGACGGCAAGCGCAACGACGACCAGGGCGCACGCGGCAAGGGCGGCAGCGCGAACCTGGTGCCCACGGACAAGAACAGCATCGCCTTCGGGCGGTCCGCGGACCGCGTGCTCAACGTCGTGTACCTGAACCCGAAGAAGGTCGATCGGGGCGGGTTCTACCCGCGCGGCGTCAACGGCGCCATCTCCGTCAGCGGCGGCTCGAAGTAGGCGATGACATGACCTGGCAAGAGATCATCGGCGCCCTGGCGCTGGTCCTGGTCTACGTCCGCCTGGGCTCCATGCTGGTGCGCCCGCCGCACCGGCAGGCCGCCCGCCAGCGCGTGCGCTGAGTCCCGACCCGTCCGGGGCCGGCCACGGCCGGCCCCGGACGGGACGGGTCGCTGCTCTCACTACCCACGAGGAGTTGACGATCATGTTCGGCATTGGACTGCCCGAGCTCGCCGTGCTGGCGTTCGTCGCCGTGCTGTTCTTCGGTCCCGACAAGCTGCCCGACCTGGCCCGCCAGTCGGCCGGGCTCCTGCGCCGCGCGAAGAGCCTGGCCGACGGCGCCCGCGACGAGCTGCGCGATCAGCTCGGCCCCGAGTACGCCGACCTGGAGCTGCGCGACCTCGACCCCCGGTCGATCGTGCGCAAGCACGTGAGCGCGGCGTTCGACGACGACCTCGGCGACGTCCGCGACCTCAAGGAGCGCTGGACCGACGACGAGGACGACCGGGACGACAAGCCCGTCGGTCGCCCGACCGCCGCCGCGATCCCCACGTACGACGAAGCAACCTGATCCACCACCCGAACTGCGATGTCGCGGGGTGAACCCCGCGAGAGACGAGGAACCATGTACCCGTTCGCCATCGGCGGCCTCGGCGGCCCCGAGCTCCTGATCATGCTCGCCGTGCTGCTGCTGCTCTTCGGCGCTGCCAAGCTGCCTGAGCTCGCTCGCGGCAGCGGCCGCGCCCTGCGGATCTTCAAGGCCGAGACCAAGGGTCTTCTGGACGACGACGAGCCCGACCCGCTGCCGACCGCTCAGGCTCCGAACGCTGAGGGCGCCGACGTGATCGGCGCCGAGCGTCTCCCCCGCGACGCCCGCTGAGGCGAGATCGTGTCCGTCACCAGCACTCTCGGACTTCTGAGCACCCGTCCTCGCCGGCCGGTCGGCGAGGACGGGCGGATGGCCCTGGGCGACCATCTCAGCGAGCTGCGCGCGCGGATGATCAGGTCCGTGCTGTGCCTCGTCGTGGCCTTCGGCGTCACGCTGTTCTTCTACGACCAGCTCCTCGACCTGGTGCTCCGCCCCTACAACGCGGCGCGAGTCACCCTCGGCGCTGACACCCAGACGACCGCGTACGTCGCGGGTGCCACCGGACCGCTGATGCTCCAGCTGAAGCTGTGCGGCGTGGCCGCGGTCGTCGTCTCGAGTCCCTACTGGCTGCACCAGGTCTGGGCCTTCATCGTGCCTGGCCTGAAGGCCCAGGAGCGCCGGTGGTCGCGGGTCTTCGGTGCGTTCGCCGGCACCCTCTTCATCGCCGGTGTGACCACCGGCTACTACGTGCTCCCCAAGGGACTCGAGGTGCTGATCGGGTTCACCCCCGACGGACTGCAGAACCTGGTCGAGTTCGGGGACTACTTCTCCTTCCTCACCCGCATGCTGCTCGTCTTCGGCGTGGCCTTCGAGATCCCGCTCTTCGTGATCATGCTGAACCTCATCGGGGTCGTGTCAGGGCGCGCGCTCGGCCGCTACCGGGCGTGGATCGTGTTCGGGACGTTCCTCTTCGCCGCGGTCGCCACCCCGTCGACCGACCCGTTCTCCATGTGCTTCCTGGCCTTCCCGATGCTGGTCCTGTTCCTGGTCGCCGAGGTGATCGCACGGGTGGTCGACGCGAGGCGGACCCGTCACGATGACGCGGACTGGGCCGACGACGAGCTCTCCGAGCTCTGACGCGACGTCTGGGCCGTCAGCGGCCCAGGCGTCGCCGCTCGACCACGCTCGTGCCGGTGACGACGCTCATCGGGGGCACGTCCTTCGCCACGGTCGTCCCGGCGCCCACGACGGAGCCGCGACCGATCGTGACGCCTGGGGCGATGGTCGCCGCGGCGCCGATCCAGACGTCGTCCTCGATGACGATCGGGGCGTGCGTGAGGGCGTCGTACCTCTCGGCGAGCTCGACGGGGTGGCCGGCGGTGCTGAGGGTGACGCCGGGGCCCGCCAGGACGCGGTCACCGATGCTGATGCCACCGAGGTCGAGGAAGTAGCAGCCCTGGTTGATGAACACCTGCTCGCCGAACCTCGCTCCGAGGCCGTGGTCGCAGTAGAACGGCGGCAGGATCGTCAGCGACTCCGGGACGTCGCCACCGAAGATCTCGGTGAGCAGCGCCCGGCGTCCGTCGAGGTCGTCGAACGCCAGCAGGTTGAGCCGCGCGGACAGCGCCATCGCGACCTGCACGCGCTCGGCCACCGCCCGCGACTCCGGCGTACGACGCGGGATCCGTTGCTCGTTCTGCACGCGCCGATGCTGGCACGTCGGATGGCTCAGGTCCCGGCGACGTGCCAGGGATGGGTGCAGCCGCAATCGAGCGAGAGCGACTCGGCAGTCGGCCGCGGCTCGGGGCAGTGCGGGCGGACGCCCCACAGGCGCGCGGCCCAGGACGACCGGGGTGCCTTCGCGACGTGCCCGCACTCGGGACACCTGTCCATCGCTCCACGGTAGCCCGCGCCCGGACGTTGACCGGGTCGGTCGTGACGGCGATCGTGTCGGCATGACGCGGTACGCCGACTACGAGCCCGAGGGCACACCGATCGGCCGTGTCGTGGTGCTGCCGGGCCGGCGCTACACGCCCGACGGGCCGCTTCTCTTCTTCGCCGCCCAGACCGCGTTGATGCGGGGCTGGGCGGTGCGCCAGGTGTGGTGGGACGTGCCGTCGTTCGACGACGACGCCGCCGAGGTCAGGTGGGTGGGCGTCCAGCTGGCCGCCGCCGTCGAGGAGTACGACGGGCGGGTGCTGGTCGTCGCGAAGTCGCTCGGCACCCTGGCGGCCGAGGTCGCCGCGGCCCGCGCGTACGACGCCGCCTGGCTGACTCCCCTGCTCACCGAGCCGGACGCGGCTTCGGTGCTGACGTCGTACCCCGCCGAGCAGCTCGTGGTCATCGGCGACCAGGATCCCTACCTCGACCGCGACGTGCTGGAGCGGCTGCCCGGCGAGCACCTCGTGGTCCCGGGCGACCACATCCTCCGGGTCGAGGGCGACCCGGGCGCGATGGCGGCGAGCCACGAGACGGTCGTGCGGGCGTTCGACACGTGGCTGGGGCGACGCTCGCGCCCGTGACCTCGTCAACCGCTCCCGGCGATGTTGTCCGATCGCACCAACCGTTGGGTCGATTCTTGGCCCGTTGACCCGGTCGTGGCCCGACGGCTCCGGCAAGCATGGAGGTCCTCCCCCTTCTCGGACCCTGGAGGATCAGATGCTCGTACGACGCCGCTGGCGCGTGCTGCTGGTCGCGATGACGGCGACCGCGACGCTCGCGACCGACCTTCCGGCGGCCGCGGCCACGCTGCCGGCGCCGGTCCCCACCACGGCTCCCGCCGTGACCTGGCACGCGTGTGCCGGCCCCGGCCAGGCCGGCTTCGAGTGCGCGACCCTGCGGGTGCCGCTGGACTACGACCGGCCCCGCGGCCGCCAGATCGAGCTCGCGCTGCTGCGCAAGCCGGCCGGCGACCGCGCCCACCGCGTCGGGTCGATCATCTTCAACCCCGGGGGTCCCGGCGGCGGCGGTGTCGGCGCGCTGCCGACCATGTACGACCACGTCCCGGCCCAGCTGCGCGCCCGCTTCGACGTCGTCACCTTCGACCCACGTGGCATCGACGGGAGTGACCAGCTCCAGTGCTTCGCCTCCACACGCAAGGAGGCGGAGCTCTTCGCGCCCCTCGGCCCCAGCGGGATGGCCGTGACGCCGCGCGAGCAGGCTCAGGCCGTCCGGGTCCTCCGCACCTACGCCGCCGCCTGCGCGCGACGTGGCGGGCCGATCCAGGACCACATGGGGACCGCCGACGTCGCCCGCGACATGGACCGGCTCCGACGGGCGTTGGGCGAGGCGAAGTTCGACTACTACGGACCGTCGTACGGCACCTACCTGGGCGCCACCTACGCCAACCTCTTCCCCGGTCGGGTGGGTCACCTGGTGCTCGACGGTGCCGCCTCGCCGGTGCAGTGGAACGACGCCGCCCGTGGAAGGCGGATGCAGACCTTCGGACGGATCGACTCGCCCCGAGGCACGCAGACCGCCATGCGCCTGATGCTCTCGGAGTGCGGCAAGGTCGGGGCGTCGCGCTGCGCCTTCACCGCGGGCACGCCGGCCGCGACGCGGGCGAAGTACCGGACGCTCCTCGAGCGCGTCCACCGCCGGCCGGTGAGCGTCGACGGCACCGTCTTCGACTACCGCACCACGGTCTGGTACGCCGCCGGCGGGCTGGCCGTGATGGCGCCCGACGAGACCCTCGGCGCGAGCGGGTGGCGGGGACTCGCTGCCGACCTCCAGGCGGTCTGGCGGGCGAGCTCGCGCCGGGGCGGTGCGAGCACGACGCACCTGACGCGGGCCCCGTCGGACCCGAGCCTGGCTGTCGTCCAGGCCGGGGTGCGTGAAGGTCGCGACGGGGTGCTGTGCGGGGAGAGCCCGAACCCGCGCGACCTCACGACGTACGGCGCGCAGGCCCGCCGGCTGAACCGCACCCAGTCCCCTCTGGGCTTCGGCTACCTCTGGTCGTGGCTGGCCGCCTCCTGCGCGGAGTGGAAGGGGCGCAACCAGGATGCGTACCGCGGGCCGTGGAACCGCTCGCCGGTCCCGATCCTGGTGATCGGCACCCTCGCCGACCCCAACACCGCCTACGTCAGCTCGAAGCGGATGACCCGGCAGCTCGGCAACGCCCGGCTGCTCACCGAGACCGGCGGCGGCCACACCGCGCTGCTCAACCCGAGCACCTGCGTCAACGACGCCGTCGAGCGCTTCTACCTCACCGGCCAGCTCCCGGCGGGCGGGACCGTCTGCGACCAGGACGAGGCGGCGTTCTGAGGACGACGCGCCCACGATCAACATCCACTTCCCGACCCGACGCCTGCCTACAGACGTCGCCGCCTGACAACCACACCTCAACGAAGGAGCACGACCATGCCGTACATCACCGTCGACCACGAGAACAGCACCGACATCGACCTCCACTACACCGACCACGGCGCCGGAACGCCGGTCGTGCTCATCCACGGCTACCCGCTCGACGGGAACAGCTGGGAGCTGCAGTCGCGAGCGCTGATCGCCGCAGGTCACCGCGTGATCACCTACGACCGCCGCGGGTTCGGCCGCTCCACCCACGCCGGGACCGGCTACGACTACGACACGTTCGCCGCCGACCTCGACGCCGTGCTCCAGGCGCTCGACCTGCGCGACGTCGTCCTGGTCGGTTTCTCCATGGGCACCGGGGAGCTCGCCCGCTACGTGCGCAACCACGGGCACGAGCGCGTCGCGAAGCTGGCGTTCCTCGCCTCGCTGGAGCCCTTCCTCCTGCAGACCGACGACAACCCCGACGGCGTGCCCGGCGAGGTCTTCGAGGGCATCGCCGCCGCTGCCCGCGCCGACCGGTACGCCTGGTTCACGCAGTTCTACGGCGACTTCTACAACCTGGACGACACCCTCGGGAGCCGGATCAGTCAGGAGGTGGTCACCGCCAGCTGGAACACCGCTACGCAGAGCGCTCCGATCGCCGCCTACTCCGTCGTCCCGGCGTGGCTCGAGGACTTCCGCGCCGACGTCGAGGCGGTCCGTGCCGCAGGCAGGCCCTCGCTGATCCTGCACGGCGACGCCGACCGCATCCTGCCGATCGACGCCACCGGCCGGCGGTTCCACGAGGCGTTCCCCGAGGCCGAGTACGTCGAGGTCGAGGGTGCGCCCCACGGACTGCTCTGGACGCATGCCGCGGAGGTCAACGAGGCGCTGCTCCGGTTCGTCGCCGGATGATGCGCACCACGACGAAGCGATCGCCACACCACCCGAGAGGAACCGACATCATGGATCCCCACATGGACCGCGACGAGCTCGTCGCTCGGCTGGTTCGCGCCGGCGAGCTCCTGATCTCCGAGGAGCACCACGAGGAGGCCAGCCAGTACTTCGACACCGAGGCCTTCCGCTTCCACGGGCCGGACGGGTTCGAGTCGGACTTCGCCGGGCTGAGCTCCTACTTCGCGTCCCTGCGCACCGCGTTCGACGACCTCACCATCCGTCGCGGAACGGTGGTCGTGGAGGGCAGCTCGGTCGCCTGTCAGACCTGGATCGAGGGCACCTTCACCAGCACCTTCACCATGTCGCCCGTCGGACCCGTCGAACCGAACGGCGAGCGGGTCGTCATGGACCTGATCAACCTCTTCACCATCGATGAGGTCGGTCGACTCATCGACGAGGTGGTCCGCACCGACAACCGGTCCCTGCTGAGACGGCTCGGCGTCGAGCCAGGCTGATCGGTCGGCCGTTCTGCCGACATCTGATGCCCCGGAAATGCCGAAAGCCGCCCGAAGGCGGCTTCCGATCGGTGGAGCTGAGGGGACTCGAACCCCTGACCCCTGCATGCCATGCCCAGGATCGGCAGAGCCGCTACCAGCTGCGCCCGGCGCAGATCCCCCAGAAATGCCGAAAGCCGCCCGAAGGCGGCTTCCGATCGGTGGAGCTGAGGGGACTCGAACCCCTGACCCCCTGCATGCCATGCAGGTGCGCTACCAGCTGCGCCACAGCCCCATTGCTTCCCCGGGAGCACCAGGGTGACAACTCGCGGAATACTAGCCAACCGTCCGGCCCGAAGCGAAATCGGGGTCCGGCAGGTGGGGCCGTCAGGCGGGAGCGACCCGGTTGTAGGCCCGCATCCGGAGCGCGGCCCCCCGGGCGGGCTGGTCGAGCTCGACCCAGCCGCAGTTGTCGAGGCCGTGCAGGGCCGCGCGCTCGGTGACGGGCCAGCCGAGCAGGACCGGGACGGCGTCGCGGATCGCGGCGCCGTGGGAGACGGCCACGGCGAGCTCGCCGGGAGCGATCGAGGCGAGCAGCTCCCCGAGCACCTCGACCATCCGGGCCGACACGATCGCGGCGGTCTCCCCGCCGGCGACGTCTAAGTTGCCGGTGACGTACTCGGCGTACTCCTCGGGCGCCAGCGCGGCGTACTCGTCGTGGGTGATCCCCTGCCGCCCGGCCAGGAAGTACTCACGCAGGCGCGCGTCGTACGTCGGGTCCAGGCCGGTCTCCTTGGCGACGTACGCCGCGGTCTGGCGGGCCCGGACGCTGTCGGAGGACCAGAGTGCCGCCGGTGCCATCGCGGCGACTGTCACGGCGACGGAGGCGGCCTGGCGGTGACCGTCGTCGTCGAGCTCGGCCTCGAGCTGGCCCTGGACCCGCCGGGCGGCGTTCCAGGCGGTCTGGCCGTGACGCAGGAGAAGGAGGCGCTTAGCGCTCATGCGAGACGACGTCGGCGGGCAGCGGGATCGACGGGCAGTCGCGCCACAGCCGCTCGAGGGCGTAGAACTGGCGCTCCTCCTCGTGCTGCACGTGCACGACGATCTCGCCGTAGTCGATGAGCACCCAGCGGCCGTCGCGCTCGCCCTCGCGGCGCAGCGGCTTGGCGCCGATCTCGCGGAGCTTGTCCTCGATCTCGTCGACGATCGACTTGACCTGGCGGTCGTTGCTCGCCGAGGCGAGCACGAAGGCGTCGCTGATCGCCAGCTGCTCGCTGACGTCGAAGGCGATGATGTTGGAGGCGAGCTTGTCGGAGGCCGCGCGGGCGGCGGCGGTGACGAGCTCGATGGCGTGGTCGGTGGCGGTCATGCCGGGTCCTTGGTGGGGTCCTTGGTGGGGTACAGGTCGTGCTTGGCGATGTACTGGACGACGCCGTCGGGCACCAGGTACCAGACGGGCTCGCCGCGGCGCTTGCGGTCACGGCAGTCGGTGGACGAGATCGCCAGCGCGGGGATCTCGACCATGGTGACCCGGTCGGCGGGGATCCCGGCGAGCGTCGACTCGTCCATGGCGTAGCCGGGGCGCGTGCACCCGACGAACTGGGCGAGCGCGAAGAGCTCCTCCGCGTCGCGCCAGGTGAAGATGTCGGCGAGCGCGTCGGCGCCGGTGATGAAGTAGAGCTCGGCGTCGGGGAACCGGGCCTTGAGGTCCTTCAGCGTGTCGATCGTGTACGTCGGTCCGTGCCGGTCGATGTCGACGCGGGAGACGTTGAAGCGGGGGTTGGCAGCCGTCGCGATGACGGTCATCAGGTAGCGGTCCTCGGCGGGCGAGACGTCGCGGTCCGACTTCTGCCAGGGGTCACCGGTCGGCACGAAGACGACCTCGTCGAGGTCGAACCACGCCTGCACCTCCGACGCGGCCACGAGGTGACCGTGATGGATCGGGTCGAAGGTGCCACCCATGACACCCACCCGGCGGGCGCCCGGCACGAGCCCGGTGGTCAGCTGTGCTCGCGTCCCGCGCCGAAGGCGAGCAGCGCCAGGATCAGCGCCAGCAGGATCGCCAGGGTCACGCCACCGATCAGCCAGTGGTTCGGCACGTTGGGGTTCTCGGTGTGGAGCACGGTGAGCAGCGCGTTCATGGGCGACACCCTACCGGTGGTTTCGAGGCTCGCTCCGCTCGCACCTCAACCAACGATCAGCGCACGTGGCCGTCGCCGGTGACGACGTACTTGGTCGACGTCATCTCGGGCAGCCCCATCGGCCCGCGGGCGTGCAGCTTCTGCGTGCTGATCCCGATCTCGGCACCGAAGCCGAACTCGCCCCCGTCGGTGAACCGGGTCGACGCGTTGACCAGCACCGCAGCCGAGTCGACGGCAGCCGTGAACCGCCGCGACGCCGTCAGGTCCTCGGTCACGATCGCCTCGGTGTGCTGGCTGGAGAAGCGCCGGATGTGGGCGATCGCCGCATCGAGGTCCGGTACGACGGCCGCGGAGATGTCGAGCGAGAGGTACTCGGTCGCGTAGTCCTCGTCGGTGGCCGCGAGGACCCCGTCGTGGGCCTGGAACGCGGCGTCGCCGTGGATCGTGACGCCGGCATCCTGGAGCGCGGCGACCACGCGAGGGACGAAGGCCTCGGCGACGTCCGCGTGCACGAGCAGGGACTCGGCGGCGTTGCAGACGCTGGTGCGGTGGGTCTTGGCGTTCAGCACGATGGCCAGCGCCTTGTCGAGGTCGGCCGCGCGGTCGACGTACACGTGGCAGTTGCCGACGCCGGTCTCGATGACGGGCACCGTCGACTCCTCGACGACCGAGCGGATCAGGCCCGCTCCCCCGCGTGGGATCAGCACGTCGACGTGGCCGCGGGCGCGCATCAGCGCCTTCACGCTGTCGTGGCTGTCGCCCGGGACCAGCTGGACGACGTCCGGCTCGAGGCCGGCGTCCTCGACCGCGGAGCGGAGCGCGGCGACGATCGCGGCGTTGCTGGAGCGGGCGCTCGAGCTGCCGCGCAGCAGCACGGCGTTGCCGGACTTCAGGCAGATGCCGGCCGCGTCGGCGGTCACGTTGGGGCGGGCCTCGTAGATCATCCCGACCACCCCGAAGGGGACCCGCACCTGGCGCAGCTCCAGCCCGTTGGCCAGGGTGCTGCCGCGGACCACCTCGCCGACCGGGTCGGGCAGCCCGGCGACGTCGCGCAGGCCGTCGGCCATGCCGGCCAGCCGCTCGGGGGTCAGCCGGAGCCGGTCGACGATGTTGGGCGAGGTGCCGCCGGCCTCGGCGCGGTCGACGTCCTCGGCGTTGGCCGCCAGGATCTCGGCCTCGTGGGCGAGGAGCGAGTCGGCCATGGCGTGCAGTGCCGCGTCCTTCTGGGCACGGGTCGCCAGGGCCAGGCCGTGGCTGGCCGCCCGCGCCCGTTCGGCCACCGCGATCACGTCGTGCGAGCTCATCCTCCGAGCGTAGTGGCAACCAAAGAGGGTCCGACCGACGTCGTACTGTCGACCAACGCCCAGGAAGGACTCCCGTGCTCCGCTCCCTCGCTCTCGTCTCCGCCCTCGCGCTGAGCGTCCCGCTGCTCGCCACCGTGCCGGCCGACGCCGACGCCGACGCCCGCCAGCAAACCGCCGCTCCCGTCACCGCGCCGTTCACGCTGTGGGCGCCGAAGACCGTGACGGCGTACTCCTACCGCCACCGCGCCTGGACCGACCTCGGCCTCCGGGTCGTGGCGCAGGGCGAGCCGTTCGAGCTCTGGTCGTCGCGCGCGTCGTACGCCGACCCGATCCGGACCGTCTGGCGCTCCTCCGCCGGCGACAAGGCACTACCGGCCGGGGCGATGAAGAACTTCTCCGGCCTGCGGAACGTGGTGCGGCTGTCCATCAAGCCCGCGCACGGCAAGGCGATGGTCGCGACCCGCGACGTCTGCTTCAACGGCTGGACCGAGCGGGTCCGGCCGGACGCCGAGCCGACCTCGCCGTACCCCTCGGGCTGCTGGAACAACCCGTTCAGCCTCGGCTCGGTCCAGGGCGTCCAGGAGGGCTGGTCGACCTCGGTGCTCACGGGCGACCGTCCGCTGCGCCTCGACCCGGGCACCTACCGGGTCCGCGCCCAGGTGCTGCCGCGGTACGCCGCGTTCTTCGGCCTGACGGCGGCCCAGGCGACCCGCACGGTCAAGCTCGTCGTGAAGTCGGACGACGAGGGCGAAGGTGAGGGCGACACCGGCGTCGCGACCGACCCGGTCCCCGTCGGCCGCGTCGCCACCCCCGCCGCGCACCGTCCGACCGGCGCCCAGCAGCGGCGTGTCACCGGCCCGACCCCGGACCTGCGCTCGCTGCCTGCGTGGGGCATCTCTCTGTCGAAGAACACCCACTACCTGCACTTCTCGGCCACGGTGTGGAACGCCGGCGACAGCCCGCTGGTCGTCGACGGGTTCCGTCGGCGCGGCCAGGACCTGATGGACGCCTACCAGTACTTCTTCGACGCCGACGGCACCCAGACCGGCTACCAGGACGTCGGGCACATGCACTGGGACCCCAAGCCGTCCCACCAGCACTGGCACTTCGAGGACTTCGCCCGCTACTCCCTGCTGCGCAAGGACAGGTCGACGGCCGCGGTCTCGAAGAAGGAGGCGTTCTGCCTCGCCAACACCGACGCCGTCGACCTCACCGTCCCGAGCGCCGCGTGGAAGCCGGAGAACACCGACCTCGCGACCTCCTGCGGCGACTACACGTCGCTGAGCATCCGCGAGGTGCTGGCGGCGGGCTGGGGCGACACCTACACGCAGTACCGCGCCGGCCAGTCCTTCCGCGTCGACAACCTTCCGAACGGCGTCTACTTCATCTCGGTCGCCGCGAACCCGGACGGCAACCTCGTCGAGAGCTCCACGACCAACAACGTGGCGCTGCGCAAGATCCGGCTCAGCGGCAAGCGCGACGAGCGGAAGGTGACCGTGACCCAGGTCGGGATCATCAAGGACGAGGGGTACGGCGGCACCGGCTGACCTCGACCCGGCTGACCCCTACGCTGCACGGCATGCGCATCGAGGGGAACGTCTTCGTGGTGACCGGCGGCGGCAACGGGATCGGCCGGGAGGTCGTGCTCGGGCTGCTCTCCCGGGGCGGTCGGGTCGCGGCGGTCGACCTGCGGCCCGACAGCCTGGAGGAGACCGCACGGCTCGCCGCCGCCGGCGACCGGCTCAGCACGCACACCGTCGACATCACCGACCGGGCCACGGTCGAGGCGCTGCCCGCGGCGGTGGTGGCCGCGCACGGGCAGGTCGACGGGCTGCTCAACGTCGCCGGGATCATCCAGCAGTTCGTGCCGTTCGCCGACCTGACGTACGACGAGATCGGGCGGGTCCTGTCGGTCAACCTCTGGGGCGTCCTGCACACCACGAAGACCTTCCTGCCGCACCTGCTCGACCGCCCCGCGGCTGCGATCGTCAACGTGTCGAGCATGGGCGGCCTCGCTCCCGTGCCCGGCCAGACGATCTACGGTGCGTCGAAGGCGGCGGTCAAGCTGCTCACCGAGGGCCTGTACGCCGAGCTGATGACGACCGACGTCGCCGTCACGACCGTCTTCCCGGGCGGCGTCGGCACCGGCATCGCCGACAACTCCGGAGCCTCGATCCCCGGCGTCGACGCCGACAGCGACCTCGCCGCCAACCTCACCTCCCCCGAGGACGCCGGCCGCCAGATCGTCGAGGGCCTCGAGAAGGGCAGCTACCGCGTCGTCATCGGCAAGGACGCCCGGATGCTCGACCGGATCACCCGCCTGATGCCGCGCCGCGCCACCGAGCTGGTCGCCAAGAAGATGGCCTCCCTCACCAGCTGACCCGCTTCCGTGGAGGTGGTTTCGAGGCTCGCTCCGCTCGCACCTCAACCACCGTGTCGGTGGTTGAGGTGCGAAGGCCGCTAGGCCTGAGCCTCGAAACCACCCTCGACGGCGTGGATGTCCCCCGTGGCCAGGATGGCGTCGAGGCGCAGCGCCGCGCGGTCGGCGACCGGGTTCTGGCCGGCGCGGGAGGCCAGGTCGGCCAGGGCGTAGAGGTCGGCCGAGCGGGCCAGCTCGAGCGCACGACGCGGCGGGGTGCCGCGGAGCTCGGCGTACACACCCAGGACGGCATCGACGTACGCCGGCTCGCGGTCGAAGCGCAGCACGTTGCCGAGGTCGGTGAACGGGTGGCCGGCGTGCGCGAACTCCCAGTCGAGGACGCCGGTGACCTCGAGGGTGTCGGGGTCGAGGAGCAGGTTCTTGGGGTTGAGGTCGCTGTGCACGAGGCAGGTGCGGGTCTCCTCGTCCAGCAGCGCCTCCGCGGCCGCGCCGACCTCGCCGAGCGACTCCGGGAGCTCGAGCTCGTACGGCGTGACCGTGAGCTCGCCGTCGGCGAAGATCCCGCGCCGCAGCATCGGCATCCCGCCCAGCGCGGCGGCGACCCGGCCGACCGCCTGCCCCGCTCGCCGCAGGCCAGCGTCGTCCAGGGTCGGGAGCAGCAGGTCGCCGCGGACGCCCGGGAGGAGCTCGGTCACGAGCAGCGCCGGCATCTCGCCGGACGCGCGGCGTACCTCCAGGACCTGCGGCACCGGCAGCAGACCGCGCACCAGCCGGAGCACGGCGGCGTCGATCTCGTGCGCGGCGGGTCCGCGCCGACCGCCGTAGATGCGGACGACCGTCCGCTCCCCGCCCGCGTCGGCCACGAACGTCTCGCCGGACCAGCCACCCTCCATCGGCTCCAGCGACGCGAACTCCACGCGGCCAGCCTAGGAGTCGAGCCCTACGACCAGTGCCGGCGGATCACGGTGGTGGCGTCGAAGGGATCGCTGCCCTGCTGCGCGGCGAGCACGCCGGCGCCCTCCGGCGAGCCCGTGTAGAGCAACGACGTCGGGCCGACCCACCGATCCCACGCGGCTGCGAACGCGCCAGCGCGGGCGGCGTTGACGCCCAGCGCGCTCGGCACCGGGTGCCAGACGACGCCCGAGGGACGCGCCCGCAGCATCGCGCGGCGTACGGCGGAGGCGCCGCGGACCGTCGCCCAGAAGCCCGGGTCCGGCACGTCGTCCGGACCGAGCACGTAGCGCGCCACGACGTAGCGCGGGGTGGCCATCGGCTCGAGCAGCTGCTCCAGCGACTCGGTGAAGAGCCACGACGAGGCCTCGTCGGCGCCGTCCAGCCGGCAGCGGTACTCCCCGCTCGGGTGCTGCTCCACCACGACCCCCGGACTGCCCGGACCGCCGAGGCCAGCGCTCAGCAGGCCGTCGGCGACGGCGGCCCCGAGCTGCTGGAGCGACGGCGCGACGAGCACCGGGCGGAGCACGTCGTCGCGCCAGGCGACCAGCCGCCGGCGGCGGTGCCGGAGGACGAAGGCGCTGGGCGCTGCGAGCAGGGTGCCGCGCACGAGCACGCCGTCGGCACTGGTCACCAGCGGCGGCGGGACCGGCGGACCGCTCCCCTCGGCCGGCGCGCTCACCCGGCCGCGCACGCGCAGCGTCGGGCGCACCTGGTCGACGTACGGCGTCCCGACCCGCCACCATGCGCGGACCGCCTGCCGGTCGCGGGCCCGCCCGTCCATCCGGGCGTTGAGGGCGTCGACGTCGGCCACCGGGGGCGGGACGTACGGCGAGAACGACGCGTCCAGGTGACCGACCCCGTCGACGACGTCCCCCTCGGCGTCGATGCCCTGGAAGCCGACGTGCTTGCGCACCAGCCGGTCCCAGTCCTGGCCGCCGCGCGGGTGCGCCTCGGTGAGGCAGACGACCGACCAGGTGAGCGCCACCTTGTCCGGCCAGGTCGGGTCGACCCGGAGCGCACGGCCCCGGGTCTGGACGACGGCCGTGCTGGTCGTCGCCGTGGTCAGGTCGACCAGCGTGCTGATCCGGCGGGCGTCCCAGCCCTCGCCGAGGAGGCCCCGGGTGCCGACCAGCACCCGCGAGCCGCCGCTCTCGAAGAAGCGGGTCACGTGCGGCACCCACCGCCGGCTGGTCCACGGCCCGGTCAGGGTCGCGACCTCGCCGGGCTCCACCACCAGCGCGTCGGCGAGCGCCGGGTCGGCGCCGCGTACCTGCTCGACGAGCGCGCGCAGGGTCCCCTCCCCGGCAGCCACGGTCGAGCCGGTCACGAGCAGCGGGTCGAGCCCGGCCGTGGCGGGATCCCCGACCAGGGCGGCGATCACCGAGCGCGCCGAGCCCTCCTGGTCGTCGAGCACGCCGTCGAGCGCCTCCGGCACGATCGCGGTCGCCCGCTCGTGGTCGCAGAGCACCAGCACCCGCGCGTGGTCGCCGAGCACGTCCCACTCCTGCGCGACCAGCCCGACGGTCGCGGTGGTCTTCGCGAGTGACCGGGCCAGCACCCGGTCGACGGTCGAGCGACCGACCCGGATCCCCCGCCGGGTCCACACGTAGCCGACCGCCGGCAGCGCACGTCGTACGACGTCCAGGACGTCGTGGTCACGCGGGTCCTCGCTGGGTACGACGCAGCGCACCAGCCAGTCGTCCACCAGGGCGACCCAGTCCGCCGGTGTCGGCGGCCGGCGGTGGCGCTCGGAGAGCACCGCGCCCGGCGGGAGCGCGAGCAGGCCGGCGAAGTGCAGCCGCAGCGCCGCGTCGAGCTGGTCGGGCGCGACCTCGACCCGCGGCACCGCCGTCACGAACCGCTCGTCGAGCCACGGGAGGAAGGGCAGCGACCCGAACTCCGGGTCCATCAGCCGCGTGGTGAGCTCGGTGAACCGGGTCGCCTCCTCGGCCAGCCACTCCTCCTCGCGCGCGGTCGGGGTGACGAGGTGGGCGAGCTCCAGGTACGGCGCGAGGTCGCCCTCCCGGACCAGCGCCGGGACGCCGGCCTGGAAGACGATGCCGCCGAAGAGCTCGTCGACGAGCCGGGCCTGGTCGGCGTCCAGGGTCGCGGGCGGAGTCGCGGTCAGGCCGAGCACCCACGAGTCGGGCAGCTCCGCGAGGAGCTCGGCGAGCAGCTCGCCCCAGACCTCGAGCAGGTGGTGGCACTCGTCCAGCACGAGCAGCAGCCCGGGCGTCGCGCGCAGCCGCTCCACGAGGGCGCGGCCGTTGGGGTGGAGGCGGGCCAGCTGGGAGGCGGACGCGTCGTCGTCCGGGTCGTCGTCCGGGTCGTCGGCGACCTCGTCGTCGGCGTCGAAGATCGCAACGGCCTGGTAGGTGAGCGAGGTGAGCTCGGCCGTCAGCCCACGGTCGTCGGACGCGGTGAGCCCGAGCTCGGCGGCCGCACCGACCCACTGGCCCTGGATGGCCGTGTTGGGGCTGAGCACGACGGCCTTGGTGACCGTGCCATCACGCAGGTGCCGGGCCGCCGTCTCCAGGCCGACCCGGGTCTTGCCGCCGCCCGGCGGCAGCACGATCCAGGCGCGGCTGCGGCCGGCGTCCCACGCCGACTCGAGCGCCTGGAGGGCGCGACGCTGGTGGACCCGCAGCTGCGGCGTCGACGGGTCCACCAGCGGTGGGCTCTCAGCCCTTGCGCTTGTTGATCTCCTCGGTGGCGGCGGGGAGCACCGTGTGCAGGTCACCCACCACACCGAAGTCGACGAGCTCGAACATCGGGGCCTCTTCGTCCTTGTTGACGGCCACGATGGTCTTCGAGGTCTGCATGCCGGCGCGGTGCTGGATCGCGCCGGAGATGCCGTTGGCGACGTAGAGCTGCGGCGAGACGGTCTTGCCGGTCTGGCCGACCTGGAAGCTGTGCGGCTTCCAGCCGGAGTCGACGGCGGCACGCGAGGCGCCGACCGCGGCACCGAGGGAGTCCGCGAACTCCTCGACCGGGTCGAAGTTGCCGCCGGTGCCGCGACCACCGGAGACCACGATCGCGGCCTCGGTGAGCTCGGGGCGACCGGTCGCCTGGCGCGGCTGCGAGGCCACGATCTGGGCGGTCTTCGCGGCGTCGGAGATCGTCGGGGAGAACTCCTCGACGGCCGCCGCACCCTCGGACTCCTCAGGAGCGGCCGAGTTGGGCTTGACCGTGATGATCGGCGTGCCCTTGGTGACCTTGCCGGTCAGCGTGTAGTTGCCGGCGAAGACGCTCTGGGTGGCGACGCCGCCCTCCTGCACGTCGACGGCGTCGGTGATCAGACCCGACTCGAGCTTGATCGAGAGGCGGGCACCGATCTCCTTGCCCTCGCCCGAGGACGGGATCAGGATCGCGGCGGGCGACGCCTTCTCGGCGAGCTGCTGGAGCGCCTCCGCCTTCGGGGCGACCAGGTAGCCCTTGATCTGCGCGTCGTCGACGACGTAGACCTTCTCGGCGCCGTACTTCTTGACCTTCTCCGTCACCTCGGCGGCCTTGTCGGCCGGGCCGATGAAGACGGCAGAGGGCTCACCGAGTCGCTTGGCGATGGTGAGGAGCTCGTAGGTCGGCTTCTTGACCGCGCCCTCGGCGTGGTCGATGAGAACGAGAACTTCAGACATCAGACGCTCCTCAGATGAACTTCTTCGAGGCGAGGAACTCGACCAGCGCCGTGGCGCCCGAGCCATCCTCGTCCTTGACGATCTCGCCGGCGGTGCGCGGCGGGCGGGCCGTGGTGTCCTCGACGGCTGTCCACGCGGCGTCCAGGCCGACCTCGCCGGCATCGACCCCGATGTCGCTCAGCGACCAGGTCTCCAGCGGCTTCTTCTTCGCGGCCATGATGCCCTTGAACGACGGGTAGCGGGCCTCGCCCGACTGGTCGGTCACCGAGAGCAGCAGCGGCATGGTGCCACCGATGACCTCGGTGGCGGTGTCGCCGTCGCGCTTGATGCGCACCTGGTCGCCCTGGCTCTCGACGACCGAGGCGAGGGTGACCTGCGGGAGGCCGAGGCGCTCCGCGAGCATCGCGGGCACGACGCCACCGGAGGCGTCCGTCGAGGCCATGCCGCACATGACGACGTCCGGGGAGCCGATCTTCTCGATGGCCTTGGCGAGCACGAGGGAGGTCGCGGCGTAGTCGGAGCCGGCGATCGCCTCGTCGCTGACGTGGACGCCCTTGTCGGCACCCATCTGCAGCGCCTTGCGCACGGCGTCGAGGGCCTTCTCCGGGCCGATGCACACCGCGGTGACGTCGGTGTCGTCGCCGGCCTTCTCCTTGAGCTGGAGAGCCTGCTCCACGGCGTACTCGTCGAGCTCCGACAGGAGCCCGTCGACGCCGACGCGGTCCACGGTGTTGTCCGACTCGAACTGCCGGTCGGCAGTGGCGTCGGGGACGTACTTCACACAGACGACAATGTTCATGGTGGTGTGGCCGGGACGGCCCCTCCTGTGGTCTCGGATGTGCTCGTGAGGCTACCGCCGCGTAGGACGGGCGGAAACTCGCTCCAGGGTTGGCTTTGTCACAGCGCCGCTGTCACGGTCGGGGTCACGGTCGGACGAGGCGCTCCAGGATCCGCCCGACGACGAGGTAGGCCACGGCGCCGAGGCCCCAGTTGGCCAGCGCGCTCTTCGTGGCGGCGTCGGCGCCCGCGAACGTGAAGATGCCGTTGTCGCGGGAGAAGACGTTCAGGTCCACCACGTCGGCGACGTCGAGGACGAAGCTCACGAGGACGTTGTCCTGGTTGGCGTCCAGCGCGATCAGCAGCGCACCGACGGCCAGGAACAGCGCGCACACGACGGCCGCCAGCCAGATCAGGCGGGCGAGCTGGACCCGCACGGCGGCGGTCCCACCCCGCCCCTTCTTGCGCTCGGCCACGTCAGCTCCCGGGGTTCTCACGCGCGACATCGTCCCCTCGGGACGCTCGCGCCAAACGGCAAGTGTGCGACCCGGTCATCGGCCGACGAACTCTGCCTTGCCCGGACCGTTCTCCACGAACGACGCCATCCCGATCGAGCGGTCCTCGGTCGCGAAGAGCGCGGCGAACTGCTGGCGCTCGATCTCCAGGCCGGTCTCGAGGTCCACCTCGGAGCCGCGGTCGATGCTCTCCTTCGCCGCGCGGATGGCGTACGACGCGGCGCCGCTGAACTGCTTCGCCCAGGCCAGCGCCTCGTCGTACACGCTCTCGGCGGGCACGACCCGGTCGACGAGACCGATGGCCAGCGCCTCGTCGGCCTTGACGAAGCGGCCGGTGAAGATCAGGTCCTTGGCCTTGCTGGGCCCGACCAGGCGGGTCAGCCGCTGGGTGCCGCCGGCGCCGGGGATGATGCCGAGCAGGATCTCCGGCTGGCCGAGGGTGGCGTTGTCCGCCGCGATCCGGATGTCGGCGCACAGCGCGAGCTCGCAGCCGCCGCCGAGCGCGTAGCCGGTGATCGCGGCGACGACGGGCTTGGGGATCCGGGCGACGGCGCCGACCGCCGACTGCAGCGGACCCGAGCGCTTGACCATGTCGGTGTACGACATGTCGGCCATCTCCTTGATGTCGGCGCCGGCCGCGAAGACCCGCTCCCCGCCGTACACGACGACGGCCTTGACGTCGTCACGCTCGGTGGCCTCGACGGCGGCGGCACGGATCTCCTCCTGCACCTGCACGTTGAGCGCGTTCATCTTCGGTCGGTCCAGCCGGATGGTGCCGACCCCGTCGGCCACCTCCAGTCGCACGAACTCACCCATCGTCTGTCGTCCTCTCTCGGGTCCGTCCCCGGCATGCTGCCACCATCGGGAAGAATGCCGCCCGTGACCCCTGGCATCTGGACCCACCTCGGACAGCGCGCGCGGGTCTGGCCCGGGCGCAACTGGCCGCTCGGGGCCACCTGGTCACCCGAGTCGACGAACTTCGCCGTCTACTCCCCCAACGCCACCGAGTGCTGGGTCTGCGTCTTCGACGACGAGGGCGTCGAGACCCGTCACCAGCTCACCGAGCGCTCGCTCGGCATCTGGCACGGCGCGCTCCCGGACCTCGCGCCGGGGACGCGGTACGGCTTCCGCGTCGACGGCCCCTGGGACCCGGCCGCCGGGCTCCGCTTCAACCCGCAGAAGCTGCTGCTCGACCCCTACGCGCTCGCCACCTCCGGCACGGTCACCCCGAAGCCGGCGCTCTTCGGCTACGACATGGCCGACCCGACCCTCCGCGACGAGCAGGACTCCGCGCCGTACACCGCGCGCAGCGTGGTCGTGGACCCGTCGTTCGACTGGGAGGGCGACACCCCGATGCGGCGGCGGTGGCGCGACACCGTGGTCTACGAGCTGCACGTCAAGGGCTTCACGCAGCTGCACGACCGGGTGCCCGAGGAGCAGCGCGGGACGTACGCCGGGCTCGGGAGCCCCGCGGTCGTGGACTACCTGCGCGACCTCGGCGTCACCGCCGTCGAGCTGCTGCCGGTCCAGCAGTTCTTCTCGGAGCCGGCGCTGATCGAGCGCGGGCTCGTGAACTACTGGGGCTACAACACGATCGGCTACTTCTCCCCCGACGCCGGCTACAGCTCGACCGGCGACCGTGGCCAGCAGGTCAGCGAGTTCAAGCAGATGGTGAAGTCGCTGCACGCAGCCGGCATCGAGGTCATCCTCGACGTCGTCTACAACCACACCGCCGAGGGCGGCGCGCTCGGCCCCACGATCTCCTTCCGCGGCCTCGACGACCGCGGCTTCTACAAGCGGGTCAAGCCGACCGTCGACCCCGAGACCGGCGCCGAGACCTGGGACGACACCTACTGGGACGTCACCGGCTGCGGCAACACCGTCGACTCCAACGATCCCCTGGCGCTGCGGCTGATCCTCGACTCGCTGCGCTACTGGGTCACCGAGATGCACGTCGACGGCTTCCGCTTCGACCTGATGTCGGCGCTGACCCGTACCGGCTACGACATCGACATGAACTGCCGGCTGCTCGTCGCCATCGGCCAGGACCCGGTGCTGCGCCACGTCAAGCTGATCGCGGAGCCGTGGGACGCCTCGATGGACGGCTACCTCGTCGGCCGGATGCCGCCGCCGTGGGTGGAGTGGAACGACCAGTACCGCGACGAGATCCGCGACTTCTGGCGCAACCACTCCTCCGGCAACAGCACCGTCGCCACCCGGCTCGCCGGCTCGTCGGACCTGTACGCCGACGACGGGCGCTCGGCGTACAACTCGATCAACTTCGTGACCGCCCACGACGGCTTCACCGCGCGCGACCTGGTGACCTACGAGGGCAAGCACAACGAGGCCAACGGCGAGGACAACCGCGACGGCACCGACAACAACCGGTCGTGGAACCTCGGCCACGAGGGCGAGAGCGACGACCCCGCGATGGTCGCCGTACGCCGGCGGCAGACCGCCAACATGATGGCGACGCTGTGCCTGTCCAACGGCGTCCCGATGATCACCGCCGGCGACGAGCGCGGCCGCACCCAGCGCGGCAACAACAACGCCTACTGCCAGGACAACGAGCTCTCGTGGGTCGACTGGAGCGTCGACGATGCGTGGCTGGACGTCTACGAGATCACCCGGGCCGCGCTGCGGCTGCGGCGCGAGCACCCGGCGCTGCGGCAGCGGCACTGGTTCGAGGGCCGGCCGACGATCCGCGGTGGCCCCAAGGACCTCGCCTGGCTGCACCCGTCCGGGCGCGAGATGGCCGACGCCGACTGGCACGACCCCGACCTGCGCACGATCGGCATGTTCGTGTCCGGCGCCCCGCTGCGCGCGCCCGGCCGGCACGGCGAGCAGCAGGTCGACAAGTCCTTCATCCTCTGGTTCAACGCCGGCTGGCTGCCGGCGTCGATCTCGCTGCCCGAGAACGACTGGGTGCAGACCGGCGAGGTCGTCCTCTCCACCGACTTCCGGCTCCCCGTCGGCACCCGCGTCCAGGCCGGGGACCGGATCGCCGTCGGCCGCCGGACCGTCGTCGTCCTCCGCGAGGTCTGAGCCCCACGCCGACCCGGCGCTCGTTTGCCGTCGACCCGGCTCCCGTTTGCCGTCGACCCGGCGCCCGTTTGCCGTCGACCGGAAAACCAGCGCCGGGTCGGGGAAAAACCAGCGCCGGGTCGGCTCTAGGGCAGCGCGACGATGCCGAGCTCGGCGGGCGAGGTGAGCAGGTCGTTGCGGGGTACGACGCGGACGGTGTAGCCGAACGAGCCGGAGTGGTCGAGGACCACGTCGCCGTCGAAGCGGTGCCGGCCGGCCTCGTAGGACTCGGCCGGGTGCAGCGACGACACGATGGTGTCGCTCAGCTCGTCCTCGCCGTTGCTGCGCCCGTGCACGAGCTGCACGTCCACGTCGGCCGGCGACAGGTCGCCGAGGGCGACGAAGGCCCGCACGCTCATGGTGTCGCCGACCTCGGGGGCGTCACCGACGCCGCTGCTCTCGACGTGCTCGACGCGTACGCCGGGCCAGCCCGCGCGCACCTTCTTCTTCCAGGCGGCCAGCTCGACCGCGCCGGCGTAGTCGGAGTTCAGGCGGCGGGCGGTCGTGGCCGCCGGCGTGTAGAGCTGCCGCACGTAGTCGCTGACCATCCGGGTGGCGAGCACCTTGGGCCCGAGCGACTTCAGCGTGTGCCGCGTCATCTCGAGCCAGCGGGTCGGGACGCCTTCGCCGTCGACGTCGTAGAAGCGCGGCGCGACCTCGTTCTCGATCAGGTCGTAGAGCGCGTTGGCCTCGAGGTCGTCACGGTGGTCGGGGTCGGTGACGCCGTCGGCCGACGGGATCGCCCAGCCGTTCTCGCCGTCGTACCACTCGTCCCACCAGCCGTCGAGGATCGACAGGTTGAGACCGCCGTTGAGCGCCGCCTTCATGCCCGACGTACCGCAGGCCTCGTAGGGCCGCAGCGGGTTGTTGAGCCACACGTCGCAGCCCGGGTAGAGCGGCTGCGCCATCGCGATGTCGTAGTTGGGCAGGTAGGCGATCCGGTGCCGCACCTCCGGGTCGTCGGCCAGCTGCACGATCGCCTGGATCAGCTTCTTGCCGCCGTCGTCGGCCGGGTGCGCCTTGCCGGCCATCACCAGCTGGACCGGGCGCTCCGGGTCGAGCAGCAGCCGCTTGAGCCGCTCGGGGTCGCGCAGCATCAGCGTCAGTCGCTTGTACGACGCAGCGCGGCGGGCGAAGCCGATCGTGAGCACGTCGGGGTCGAGCGCGGTCTCGATCCAGCCGAGCTCCGCCTTGGCGGCGCCGCGCTTCTCGTGGGAACGGGCCAGGCGCTTGCGGGCGTCGAGGACGAGCCGCTCGCGCAGCGCGCGCTTGGTCGCCCAGATGTCGGCGCCGGAGACCTTGTCGACCGCGGCCCAGAAGGACTCGGCGTCGTCGGAATCGGCGTCGGCGCCCTGGCTGGTCGCCAGCGCGATGACCTCGCGGGCCACCCAGCTGGGCGCGTGCACGCCGTTGGTGATCGACCCGATCGGGACCTCGGCCTCGTCGAAGGCCGGCCACAGTCCGTTGAACATCTCGCGGCTCACGTGGCCGTGCAGCTGCGAGACGCCGTTGGCGCGCTGCGCGAGCCGGAAGCCCATCACCGCCATGTTGAAGACGGACGGGTCGCCGCCCTCGTAGTCCTCGGTGCCGAGCGGCAGGATCCGCTCGACGGGGACGCCGGGGGTGGCGCCGGCGTCGCTGAAGTACTGCTCCACCAGCGTGCGCGGGAAGCGGTCGATGCCCGCCGGCACCGGCGTGTGGGTCGTGAACACCGTCGACGCGCGGCCGACCTCGAGGGCGGTGTCGAAGTCGAGCTTCGGGCCGTCCTCAGCGACGGTCAGCTCGCGGATCCGCTCGAGCCCGAGGAAGCCGGCGTGGCCCTCGTTGGTGTGGAACACCTCCGGCGCCGCGTGCCCGGTGATGCGGGAGAAGACGCGCAGCGCGCGCACGCCGCCGACGCCGAGCAGCAGCTCCTGGCGCAGGCGGTGCTCGCTGGTGCCGCCGTACAACCGGTCGGTGACCTCGCGGTAGTGGTCGGGGTTGCCCTCGACGTCGGTGTCCAGCATCAGCAGCGGCACCCGGCCGACGCTGGCGACCCAGATCCGGGCGAGCAGCTCGGGGCCGTCGGGCAGCGCGATGCTGATCATCGCGCGCTCGCCGTTCTCCTCGCGCAGCAGCGAGATCGGCAGCCCGTCGGGGTCGAGGACCGGGTAAGTCTCCTGCTGCCAGCCCTCGCGGGACAGCGACTGCTTGAAGTAGCCGTGCTTGTAGAGCAGGCCGACGCCGATGATCGGCACGCCGAGGTCGCTCGCGGCCTTGAGGTGGTCGCCCGCCAGGATGCCGAGGCCGCCGGAGTACTGCGGCAGCACCGCGGTGATGCCGAACTCCGGCGAGAAGTAGCCGATCGCCTTCGGGCCGTCGACGCCGGCCGCGAGCCGCCGCTGGTACCAGCGGTCGCCGGTCAGGTACGCCGAGAGGTCGTCGTGGGCGGCGCCGAGGGCCGCCAGGAACCCGCTGTCCGCAGCCAGCTCGTCCAGGCGGGCCCGGCCGACGGCACCCAGCAGCTTGACCGGGTCACGTCCCGTCGACTCCCACAGGTCGGGGTCGACGGACGCGAACACGTCCTGGCTCTGGGGGTGCCAGGACCAACGCAGGTTGCCGGCGAGATCGCCCAGCGGGGCGAGCGCCGCGGGCAGCACGGGACGGACGGTGAATCGACGGATAGCACGCACCCGGCGACGTTACCGCGAGTCTCTTGGATCGATCAAAGGAACGGAGAGATCACCGCGGGTCGATCTCGAGCACCAGGTGCCGGTCGTTGCGGACCACGGCCGCGAACATCCGGCCGTGGCTGCGTCCGAGCGTCGAGACCGCGATGGAGCGCACGTCGCCCAGCCCGGAGATGTAGGCCCGACTGTTCAGGCTCGACCCACCGACCCAGAGCGCGCGTCGGGGCAGCAGCTCCTCCTGGTCGGACGTGTAGCCCGACGTCAGGTACACCCGTCCACCCAGGTCGCTCCCGGTCTGGAGGAAGTACTGCTGGGCGTCGTCGGGGGCCACCAGCGCCTCCATCATCTTCATGTCGGATGCCCGGATCCGGACCACCGCAGACGCGACCCGTGTCGACCGCGGTTCGACGGGGCGCTGGATCTCCGCGAAGATCGCGGCACCCGCCGGGGAATACACCAGCTCGGTGATCCGCCGGTAGGGCTTGCCCTCCCATCCAGGCACGAGGTACGCGGTGAGGTCGTCGTCGCTCGCGGAGATGCTCCCGTCGCGGTGGAGGGCGACCCGGTAGAGCGAAGTCGCATCGACCTCGTCGTCGAGCACCAGCTGCGTGCTGTCCGGCGACACGGCCATGACGTGCGTGTCGGTGAGGAGCCCGGTCCGTGCGGCGACGCGAGGACGGGTCGGGTCACCGAGCAGGTAGGACTGGACGAACATCTCGGTGAGGACCAGGAGCTGACGACCGTCGGGGGTGAGCACCGCGTCACGGACCTCACGGTGCTGGGGCTGTGCCACCAGCTTCATCGCACGGACGAGGCGCGGCGCGTGGCCGCGGAGGTCGTAGATCCGCAGGTACGCCCCGTAGCCCTCGTGCACGAGGTACGCGTACCGCCCACCACGCACGAGGAGCATCTTGTAGGAGTTGGCCTGGGGGACCCGCGTGGTCCCCAGCCTCTTCACCGCCGACGGCCCGACGGCGTACGTCGTCAGCCCGGCGTTGGTCTGGACCACGAGCATCCGCCCGTCGGGGGTCACGGCCGTGTCGGTGGCGCCGTGGCCCGGGAACGGCGCGGCGGCCACGACCTTGGCGGGCTCCGGTGCGGCCTCCGCCGGCTGCTCGCCGAGCGCCAGGGAAGCCGCCACGGCGACCGCGAGCGCGAGGGCGCAGGCGCGGCGGATCATCGCGGGTCCACCTCGAGCACGAGGTGCCGGTCGTTGCGGACGGCGGCCGCGAAGAGCCGGCCACGGGTCCGCCCGGCGGGCGAGACCGCGAGCGAGCGCACGTCCCCGAGTCCGGAGACGTAGTGCCGGACAGCGAGGTTCGTCCCGTCGACCCAGAGGGCGCGCCGGGGCAACAGCTCCTGCTGGTCAGAGGTGTCGCCCGAGGTGAGGTAGACCCGCGCGCCGTTGTTGCTCCGGGTCTGGAGGAAGTACTGCTGCGCGTCGTCCGGAGCGACCAGGCTTCGCACCATCGTCATGTCGGAGATCCGGATCCGGGCCACCGCCGACGTGACCCGGGTGGACCCGGGCTCGACAGGGCTCTGGATCTCCGCGAAGACCGAGGCACCACCCGGGGAGTAGTTGAGCTCGGTGATCCGCGAGAGGTAGCGACGGTCCTCCCACCCGGGCACGAGGTACTCGGTGTAGCCGTCGTCGGCCCCGGAGATGCTCCCGTCGCGGCGGAGGGTGAGCCGGTAGAGCGCAGCGCCACCCACTCGGTCGTCGAGCAGCAGCTGCGTGCTGTCCGGGGAGACGGCGATGGTGCGCGTGTCGGAGATGAGCGAGGTCCGCTTGGCCACGCGGGGCCGGGTCGGGTCGCCGAGCAGGTACGTCTGGATGAACATCTCGGTGACGATCACGAGCTGGCGCCCGTCGGGGGTGAGCACGGCGTCGCGGACGTCGCGGTACTGGGGCTGCGCCACCAGCTTCACCGTCCGGACCAGGCGCGGCGCGCGGCCGCGCAGGTCGTAGATCTTCAGGATCTCCTCGGTGTGCTCCCGCACGAGGTAGGCGTAGCGGCCGCCGCGGAGCAGCAGCATCTTGTACGAGTTCGCGCCCGGGAGCCGGGTGGTGCCGAGCCGCTTCATCGCGGACGGTCCGATCGCGTACGTCGTGAGCCCGGCGTTCGTCTTGACGACCAGGATCCGCCCGTCCGGCGTCACGGCCGTGTCGGCGGCGCCATGACCCGGGAACGGCGCAGCGGCCACGACCTTCGCGGGCGTCGGCGCCGCGGCGTGGGCCGGGGCTACGACGAGCGCCGGCAGGGCGAGGGCGAGTACGGCGACGAGGCCGCGGGCGAGGCGCATGGGGGGCTCCAGAGGATCGTGGTGCGAGGTGTCTCACCCCTGACAGCGTCGGACGCCCCGAGTCCGTTACACCCCACGTCCCCAGGGTCCGCGGGGTTCACATAACGAACGGCGACGTCCGCCGTTGTCGGGGGCATGACCGCCCGTCTCCTCGTGCCGCTCGTCGCCGGCACCCTCGTCACCGGCACTCTGCTCGCTGGCGTGGCACAGCTCCCGGCCGCCGCCTCCTCCAGCGCACCGGCCGTGCCCGGCCCCACCCCCGCCGTCAGCCGCACCCTCGGTGACCCGGTCCACGGCCTGCGAGAGGTGGACGTCCGCGGCACCGTGGCGCCGACCGCCCTGCAGCGCTCCGCCGTCGCCGCGCTCGGTCCGGCGCAGCTGCGCTGGAACGACTTCGGCACGCCGGCCTCGATCCTGCCCAAGGACGGCTCGCTCGGCGCCGCGGTGGGCAACCCGGTCACCGCAGCCGAGGCGTGGGTCGCCGACCACGCCACCCTGCTCGGCCTCGACGCCACGCAGGTCGCGGGGCTCGAGCTGGTCAACGACCAGCGGTTCGTCGACTCCGACGCTCACGCCGTGCTCTTCCGGCAGACGTTCGGCGGGCTGAAGCCCGCGTCGGGCAGCCTGGTCACCGTGGGCGTCGCCGGCGGCCAGGTCGCGTACGTCTCCTCGTCGCTGACCCGCACGACCCAGACGCCGCCGGCCAGCACGGTCACCCCGCTCCAGGGCTGGCTCGCTGCGGCTGACAACGTCGGTCTCGGAGTGGCCGCAGGCCAGGTCGGCGACATCGTCGCCGCGGTCTCCCCAGCAGGTGACGGCGGCTGGACGCACCTGACCGTCCCCGGCTTCCCGCAGGAGCAGACGGTCCGGCTGCGGGCCCTCGCGATGGCCGACGGCTCGGTGCGCCCGGTCCTCGAGGCCAACGTCGTCAAGGTCGTCGGCGGCGCGTCCACGGCGTACCGCGTGCTCGTCGACGGCCTCGACAAGAGCGTGCTGGTCCGCCACAACGCGGTCGACAACGCGATGTACACCAACGTCTTCCAGGGCACGGTCAGCAACACGACCTGCGGCCCGGAGCACCCGTTCGAGCTCGACGACGCGCTGACCAAGACGATCACCGCGACCGCGCTCGCGCTGCCGACCGACGACGTCACCGTCACGCTCGAGGGCCCCGGCGGGCTGCACGAGACCCAGGACCTGCTGACCAGCCCCGAGCTGGCGACATTCAGCGACGCGGACGGGTTCGACGCCGGCGCCTACACGGTGCAGGTCTGCCCCTTCGACGACGCCTCCGTCACGGTCGGGCAGTACGCCGTGCTGGTGGCCACCAGCGACAGCGGCTCGCCGTCCACCGGCGACCTGACCGTCGACCCGCAGTGGCGCTACTTCACCGCCAACCCCGACCTCGCCTCCACCGCGGTCGGCACGATCCCCACGAACTCGGTCATCGGCTGCTGGACCGGCACCGGCCCGGGCTGCACCACGCCCAACGGCCCGCTCGCCAACAGCGCGGCCAACGACGGCCCGTGGGACACCGTCGGCGGAGTGCCGACCTCGACGACGGTCGGCAACAACGCCAACACCCACGAGGCCTGGGCCGACCCGCTCGCGCCGGGTGGTCTGCTGCAGGCACCGGTCTCGCCGACCCGCGAGTACACGACCGAGTTCACCGACGCCTGGAACGAGTCGGGCTGCGACCCGACCCAGCTGGTACCGACCGGCAACGACATCGACGCGAGCGTCGGCAACCTCTTCACGTCGCACAACCGGATGCACGACTACAGCTACTACCTGGGCTTCACCGAGGACAACTACAACCTCCAGCTGAGCAACCGCGGGCACGGCGGCGTGGGCGGCGACGCCGAGGTCGGCAACGCCCAGGCGGGCGCGCTCACCGGCGGCACCCCGACCCAGCTGGGTCGCGACAACGCCAACCAGATCACGCTCAACGACGGCGTCCCCGGCATCACCAACCAGTACCTCTTCCAGCCGATCGCCGGCTCCTTCTACTCCCCCTGCGCCGACGGCGCGCTCGACATGAGCATCGTCGGCCACGAGTACACGCACGCCATCTCCAACCGGATGATCGGCGGCCCCGACGACGGCATCACGTCGGAGCAGGGCGGTGCGATGGGCGAGTCGTGGGGTGACCTGAACGCCGCCGAGCACATGTTCGGCAACGGCTACTCGAACGGCGCGAGCCCGTGGGTCGTCGGTCCCTACGCGACCGGCAACGCCACCGCGGGCATCCGCGACTACGCCATCGACAAGAACCCGCTCAACTACTCGGACTACGGCTTCGACACCACCGGCCCGGAGGTGCACGCCGACGGCGAGATCTGGAACGGCACCCAGTGGGAGGTCCGCCAGGCGCTCGTCGAGAAGTGGGACAGCCAGTTCCCGTACGCCGACAAGCAGCTCCAGAAGGAGTGCACGATCGCGTCCGGTGCCCAGAGCCCGCTGCCCGCGAAGCTCTGCCCGGGCAACCGGCGCTGGATCCAGCTGGTCTTCGACGCCTTCCTGCTCCAGCAGGGCGCGACGTCGATGCTGGACGCCCGCGACGCCATGATCGCGGCCGACACGATGCGCTTCGGCGGCGCCGACGTCGACACCCTGTGGGCGGCGTTCGCCCGCCGCGGCATGGGCGCCACGGCCTCGACGCCGGACGCGGACTCCTCCGACCCGACGCCCGGCTTCTCCACGCCGCAGGGTCCGAACGGCACCGTCACCTTCGCGTCGACCGGCACCGGCTCGGTCTACGTCGGTGACTTCGAGGCCCGCGCCACGCCGGTCGCCGACACGGACCCGGCGACCGACCTCGGCGCGAGCGCGGACTTCACGCCCGGCACCTACCGGATGCTCTACGTCTCCCCCGCCCACGGCTTCCAGCGGTTCACGATGACGGTGGGTGCTGCCGCCCAGACCGTGCGGATCGCCGACAGCGACGTCAACCTCGCCAGTGCTGCGGCCGGCGGCTCGGTGATCGGCTCCACCGACGGCTCGCTCAACCCGGAGTCGCTCATCGACGGCACCGAGGCCACCAACTGGGGTGGCGTCACGGCGGAGAACGTCGACGTCTCCCACCCGTCGGTGGCCGTCGCCCTCGCGGGCGGCGTGCACACGGTGCGCCGGGTGCAGGTCAGCGCCCTGCTGACGCCGGCCCCGGCCGACCCCAACGAGCTGCCGCTCGCCGCCGACCCCGACTCCGGCTCGCGCTTCACCGCGCTGCGGAAGTTCGAGCTCCAGGCCTGCGTCGCCGACTGTGCGAGCGCCGGCGCCACCTGGACGACGTTCTACACCTCGGCCGACGACGCCTTCCCCGGCACCGTGCCGCGGCCGGTCGCGCCCGACCAGACGATGCGCACCTTCGACGTACCGGCCACGCAGGCGGCGGCCGTCCGCCTGGTCGCGCTGGAGAACCAGTGCACCGGCAACGACGAGTACGCCGGCGAGCTGGACAACGACCCGACCAACGACACCGACTGCCCCACGGCCTCCGACCGCGGCACGATCGTGCATGCCTCGGAGCTCCAGGTCTTCGAGCGGCCCGCCGCACCCGGTGGCGTCCTCACGCCGCCGACCGCCGCCAAGCCCCTCCCGAAGGCGACCTCCACCCGGATCGCCGTCAGCAAGAAGCGCATCGTCAAGGGCCAGCGCGCCGCGCTCCTGGTCTCCGTCGTCCGCGGTGGC
The DNA here is from genome assembly GCF_042658885.1 of Nocardioides hankookensis. Taxonomy (NCBI): domain Bacteria; kingdom Bacillati; phylum Actinomycetota; class Actinomycetes; order Propionibacteriales; family Nocardioidaceae; genus Nocardioides; species Nocardioides hankookensis. The sequence continues at coordinate 179,142 of NZ_JBHSRJ010000009.1, forward strand.
AGCCCGGTCGGCCGGGCCGGCCGGCTGGTCGTGCTGCGCGACGGCGCGCGGGGCGGGAGCGTCGCCCTGACCCACGGCCGGACGACGATCCGGCTCCCGAAGGGCCTGTCGGTCGGCACGCACCGGTTCCGGGTGCGGTTCGTGCCCCGCGACGCCAAGGCCTACCGGGGGTCGATCTCCAAGGTCGTGAGGATCACGGTGGTCCGCAAGCGCTGAGGCGTGGTTTCGAGGCTCGTCGCTGGCGCTCCTCGCACCTCAACCACCGATGCGATGGTTGAGGTGCGAGCGGAGCGAGCCTCGAAACCACCCGACCGGCCACCTCAGCGCACGTCGACGGCCGACAGCCTCAGGTGCCCCGCACGGGTGGTCATGACGTAGACGAGGCCACGCGTCGCGCCTGCCTTCGAGACCGCGGTGGTCACCACGTCGCCCAGCGGGCCGACGCGGTTCAACGTCGCCAGGCGGGGACCGGTCCACCCCAGCGAGCGCGTGACGTGCTGGTCCTCGTCGGTCGTCCCGCCGTAGGTGACGTAGACGCGCTTGCCGTCTGCCGAGACGTCCTGCAGGAACGGCGTGCGGCCGGCGCCCTGGTCGGGCAGCGCGACGGTCGACAGGTCGTCGAGCCGGACCCGCAGCAGTGCCTCGTCAGGGGTGTCGCCGTATCCCCACGTCCCGACGCTCACGTACGCCGCCTGTGCGCCCGGAGCGACCAGGTCGTCGACCGCGGTCACCCACTCGCCGGTCGGCCACGGATCGGGCCAGCCGGGCACGCTGATCTCGCCCGTCCGCACCAGCGTCGGTGCACCGACGCGGGGCAGCGCGTACACGGAGACGGTCGCCTTCCCGTCCGCGGCCCTGCCCCCAGCGACGAGGGTCGAGCCGTCCGAGCTCACGACGAGCGGGTAGGCCTCCTCCTCGACCGTCACCCCCTTGGTCGGCCTCGCTCCGTGCCGGGTGCCGAGCACGGTGATCCGGACCCCGTCGGAGAGGTAGAGGCGTCGCCCGTCCGGTGCGAAGGACGCCGCGCCGGCACCGCGACCCAGCGTGCGGACCAGCCTGGGGGTGCGCGGCGACGCGTCGAAGACCTGCACCTTGCCGTCCCACACGAGGTAGACGTAGCGGCCGGACGGGTGGGCCAGCAGGATCGGGGCACCAGTGGCGCGACGGTCCGTCGCGACCCTCGACGTCCCCGTGCGGGCCATCCGGTGGGGCCCCACGGCGTACCGGGTCAGCCCGGCCGAGGTGTAGGTGACCACGACACCGCCACCGGGCATCACGACGGCCGACGCGTCGGAGCCGTAGCCGCCACCGGGAACTGCGGCGGACGCCACGACCTTGGGCGGCCGGGCTGCGACGGAAGGAGCCGCACTGCCGAGCGCACTCGCGCCGAGGGTGAGGGCTACTGCGACGGTGGCCAGTCGTCGGACGACGCGAGACAGGTTCGGGTGCATACCGGTGAGAGCGCGTCGGGGCGCCTCAGCGTTACACCGGCCCACTCAGCGCAGGTCGACGGCGGAGACCCTCAGGTGACCGCCGGACCGCAGCGACACGACGTAGACGAGGCCGCGGGTCGGCCCTCCGGGCGAGACGACGACGTCGCGCACCCAGCCCAGCGCCGGCCCGTCGTGGCGGGTCGCCAGGTCGGCGTCGTACCAGACGAGGCTGCGCGGACGGGGCGTCTCGACGTTGAGCCACCCCCACGTGGCGTAGACACGCCGACCGTTGTTGCTGACGGCACCGAGCAGCGCGCCGGGAGCCCAGCCCTCCTCCGGGCCGCGCACGTCCGTGTGGCTCAGGACGGCACCATCGGAGACGCGGACGTGCATGACGGTGCTGACCTGCTCGGCCCAGTCATCCTGGTCCGTCTCTCCCTTCATCCCGATGTACGCCGTCCCGTCTCCGAGGGCTGTCACACCGACGATGTTCGTGCCGAGGTACGGATCGCCACGCCAGTCTCCTCCGGGCATCTCGATCGACGGACTCGCCTCGAGCACCGGGGCTGCGGTGCGCGGCAGGCGGTAGGAGTAGAGACGCGGGTCCGAGTTGATGAGCAGCCGCGAGCTGTCAGGCGTCACGGACATCGAGGTCAGGTAGGGCCTGGCCTCGGTGTTCACGACCGCGCCCGACGCGGGCGTGCCGGGGCGTCGCACGTCCAGCACCAGCAACCGCTCGTGACCACCTCCGTCGCCGCCGAGCACCACGAGCCGCCGTCCGTCTGGCGACACCGTGATCGCCGCGACCTCCGCTGCGTCCGGCTGCTGCGGCAGCAGCCGCCGGAGGGCCACAGTGCGCGCGTACCGCGGCGCTCGCACGGTCAGGTCGTAGACCCGCACCACGTCCCCGAAGTCCCGCGGCGAGTCGTTGGAGAACCGGTGCCAGACGACGTATGCCGCCCGACCGCCCGGGTGCACCGCCAGCTGGAAGTCCGTTCCCTTGCGCATCGGCGCCACCACCGTCGATCCGAGGGGACGGATGGTGCGCTCACCGAGGGCGTACTGGGTCAGCCGGTTGCCCGAGAGCACGACGAGCTTGCGGCCGTCGGCCGTCACGACCGAGTCGATGCCGTTCCTGCCCGGCACCGGCGCCGACGCGACCACCCGGCCGCTCGTCGTCTCGTCCGTCGAGGTCACCGCCGTCGCCGTACTGGTCGGCACCGCCAGGGCGCATGCCACCACCGCGACCATCCATCCACGTGCTCGCACGATCTCTGCTCCTTCATGACGGTCGTGGCCCGCGTGGTCACCGATCCCACCCACGACAGCGCTCCTGCGGCCGATCTCGTTACATCTCTGTGTCCGACGACTAAGACGCCCACGAACGGGCACCTGTGGCTTCACGGCACACTCTCGCTAGGTTGGAGCGCATGGTCGGACGTATCCCCGTCATGAACGTCACGCCGCTGGTCGACCTCGGCCGGCAGCCGGCGAAGGCGACGGTCGGTGAGCCGTTCCCCGTCACCGCGAGCGTGTTCCGGGAGGGGCACGACCGGCTCGGTGCGGAGGTGGTGCTGACCGATCCCACCGGCGTACGACGCCCTCCGGTGCGCATGACCGCCCACGCGGAGGTCCCGGACCTCTACGAGGCGTGGGTGACCCCGGACGCGGGCGGCGCCTGGACGTTCGAGGTCCAGGCATGGTCGAGCCCGCTCGGCACGTGGTTCCACGACGGGCCGGTCAAGATCCGCGCCGACGTCGACACCGAGCTGATGTTCACCGAGGGCCGGCTGCTCTTCGAGCGGGTCCGCGCGGCGCTCGACCCGAAGGACCCCGGCACCGCCGAGCAGGCACGCGTCATCGACGGTGCGATCCAGGCGGCCTCGGACACCAGCCGACCCACCGCGGCGCGGCTCGCCGCGATCGAGGACCCCGCCGTGGTCACGGCGCTGGAGAGCCACCCGATCCGCGAGCTGCTCACCGTCGAGGGCCCCTACCCGGCGTACGCCGACCGCAGCAAGGCGCTCTTCAGCAGCTGGTACGAGTTCTTCCCGCGCTCGGAGGGCGCGAAGAAGAACGCGAGGACCGGCGCGGTCACCAGTGGCACCTTCAAGACCGCCGCCAAGCGGCTCGACGCGGTCGCCGCGATGGGCTTCGACGTCATCTACCTGCCGCCGATCCACCCGATCGGCGAGGTCAACCGCAAGGGACCCAACAACACGCTGGACCCCGGTCCCGGAGACCCGGGCTCGCCCTGGGCCATCGGGTCGAAGGACGGCGGGCACGACGCGATCCACCCCGATCTCGGGACCTTCGCCGACTTCGACGCGTTCGTGAAGAGGGCCAACAAGCTCGGGCTCGAGGTCGCGCTCGACCTCGCCCTCCAGGCGGCGCCCGACCACCCGTGGGTGAAGACCCACCCCGAGTGGTTCACGACCCGCGCCGACGGCACCATCGCGTACGCCGAGAACCCGCCCAAGAAGTACCAGGACATCTACCCGATCAACTTCGACAACGACCCGACCGGCATCGGCCAGGAGGTGCTGCGGATCGTTCGGCTCTGGATGTCGCACGGCGTCCGGGTCTTCCGGGTCGACAACCCGCACACGAAGCCAATCGCGTTCTGGGAGTGGCTGCTCGCCGAGGTCCGGCGCACCGACCCCGACGTGCTCTTCCTCGCCGAGGCGTTCACCCGCCCGGCGATGATGCGCGGCCTCGGAGCGATCGGCTTCCAGCAGTCCTACACGTACTTCACGTGGCGCAACGCGAAGTGGGAGATCGAGGAGTACCTCCGCGAGCTCTCCCGCGAGACCGACCACCTGATGCGGCCGAACTTCTTCGTCAACACCCCGGACATCCTGCACGCGTTCCTCCAGTACGGCGGCCCGGCGGCGTTCAAGATCCGGGCGGCCATCGCGGCGACCGGCTCGCCGAGCTGGGGCGTGTACGCCGGCTTCGAGCTCTTCGAGCACGTGGCCGTGCGGCCGGGCAGCGAGGAGTACCTCGACTCGGAGAAGTACCAGGTCCGGGTCCGCGACTGGGCCGGCGCCGAGCAGGAGGGCCGCACGCTCGCGCCGTACCTGACCCGGCTCAACGAGATCCGGCGGGCGCACCCCGCGCTCCAGCTGCTGCGCAACGTCACCATCCACTGGAGCGACGACGAGAACATCCTGGTCTTCTCGAAGGTCTCGACAGGCTCGACCACCGGGGAGCCGGACGACACGGTCATCGTCGTCGTCAACGTCGACCCGCACGCGACCCGCGAGACGATGGTCCACCTAGACCTGGCCGCGCTCGGGATGAGCGACAACGACACGTTCCTGGTGCACGACGAGATCACCGGCGAGGACTGGACCTGGAACCAGCACAACTACGTCCGGCTCGACCCGCACCACGAACCCGCGCACATCCTGAGCGTGAGGAGGACCGCGTGACCCAGGAGATCACCGACGAGAGCACCAGCCGGACCCCCGAGTGGTTCAAGACCGCGGTCTTCTACGAGGTCCTGGTCCGCGCGTTCCGCGACTCGAACGCCGACGGCACCGGTGACTTCCGGGGACTGGTCGAGAAGCTCGACTACCTCCAGTGGCTGGGCGTCGACTGCCTCTGGATCCCGCCGTTCTTCCCGAGCCCGCTGCGCGACGACGGGTACGACGTCGCCGACTACACCGGCGTGCACCCGGAGATCGGCACCATCGAGGACTTCCGCTTCTTCCTCGACGAGGCCCACAAACGCGGGCTGCGCGTGATCATCGACTTCGTCATGAACCACACGAGCGACCAGCACGAGTGGTTCCAGGCGTCGCGCACCGACCCCGACGGCCCGTACGGCGACTTCTACGTCTGGTCCGACACCGACGAGCTCTACGAGGACGCGCGGGTCATCTTCGTCGACACCGAGCCGTCGAACTGGACCTGGGACCCCGTGCGCCAGCAGTACTTCTGGCACCGGTTCTTCTCCCACCAGCCGGACCTCAACTTCGACAACCCGGCCGTGCACGACGCGATCACCGACGCCATCCGCTTCTGGCTGGACATGGGCATGGACGGCTTCCGCCTCGACGCGGTCCCCTACCTCTACGAGCGTCCCGGCACCAACGGCGAGAACCTCCCCGAGACCCACGACTTCCTCAAGAAGGTCCGCAAGGTCGTCGACGACGAGTACCCCGGCCGGGTGCTGCTCTGCGAGGCCAACCAGTGGCCCGAGGACGTCGTCGACTACTTCGGTGACCCCGACGTCGGCGGCGACGAGTGCCACATGGCCTTCCACTTCCCGGTGATGCCGCGCATCTTCATGGCCGTGCGCCGCGAGTCGAGGTTCCCGATCTCGGAGATCCTCGAGCAGACGCCTGCCATCCCCGAGCACTGCCAGTGGGGCATCTTCCTCCGCAACCACGACGAGCTGACGCTCGAGATGGTCACCGACGACGACCGCGACTACATGTGGGGCGAGTACGCCAAGGACCCGCGGATGAAGGCCAACATCGGCATCCGCCGGCGGCTGGCACCGTTGCTCGACAACGACACCAACCAGATCGAGCTCTTCAACGCGCTGCTGCTCTCGCTGCCCGGCTCGCCGTGCCTCTACTACGGCGACGAGATCGGCATGGGCGACAACATCTGGCTCGGTGACCGCGACGGCGTACGCACCCCGATGCAGTGGACCGCCGACCGCAACGCGGGCTTCTCGTCCGCCACGCCCGGCAAGCTGGACCGCCCGGTGATCCAGGACCCCGTTTTCGGGTACCAGTCGGTCAACGTGGAAGCCCAGCTCGAGAACTCGTCGTCACTGCTGCACTGGACGCGGCGGATGATCCACGCGCGCCGCAACCACGAGGCGTTCGGGCTCGGAGAGTTCCACGACCTCGGCGGCTCCAACCCGTCGGTGCTGTCGTACGTGCGGGAGCACGGCGACGACGTGATCCTCTGCGTCAACAACCTCTCCCGCTTCCCGCAGCCGATCGAGCTCGACCTGCGCCGCTACCAGGGCCACCAGCCCGTGGAGCTGCTGGGCGGGGTGCCGTTCCCCGAGATCGGCGAGCTGCCGTACCTGCTCACCCTGGCCGGCTACGGCTTCTACTGGTTCCGCCTGACCGCACCCGAGTCGACACCCGAGGAGGGGCAGCTGCTGTGACCCAGTCCAGCTCCACCGTGGAGCCCGACGTCTTCGTCCGCTACCTCGAGCGCACCCGCTGGTTCGGTGGCAAGGGGCGACCGTTCACCGTGACCGACGTACGCCGCATCGGCGAGCTGCCGGGCAGTGGTCCGTCGGAGGACGGCAACGGCCTGTGGGTGGTCATCGACCTGGTCGAGGTCACCTACGGCGACGGCCCCGGGGGCAGCGAGATCTACCAGGTGCCGCTGGCGCTCTACACCGACCCGGAGACGCGGCTCGACCACGCCTTCGTCGGCTGGTGGGAGGAGCCGGGCTTCGGTTGGGTCCACGCGTACGACGCGCTGCACGACCGCGAGGCGATGGGCCTGTGGCTGCGGGCCTTCGCCGCAGCCGCCGACGAGGCCGGCGGCAACCGCACCGACCTCGACAGCGGACTGGCCTTCCACCGGCTCGCCGGCCACGACCTCGACCTGGACACCCACTCGACCCTCTTCTCGGGCGAGCAGTCGAACTCGTCGGTGGCCTTCGGCGAGGACTCGCTGATGAAGGTCTTCCGCAAGATCACGCCGGGGGTCAACCCCGACATCCAGGTGCACGACGTGCTGACCCGCACCGGCTCCGAGCACATCGCGGCGCTCTACGGCTGGCTCGACTGGGTCGACGAGGCTGCCGATGAAGGTCGCGGCACGACGATGCAGCTCGCCATGCTCCAGCAGTTCCTGCGCACCGCCAGCGACGGCTGGGACCTCGCGGTCACCAGCGCCCGCAACCTCTTCACCGAGGCCGACCTGCACGCCCACGAGGCGGGCGGCGACTTCGCCGCTGAGTCGGCGCGGCTCGGCGAGGCCCTGCGCGAGGTGCACGAGGTGCTGGCCGAGAACTTCCCCGCGGAGCGGCGCGGCGCCGACGCGGCGGCCGCCCTCGCCGACGCCATGACCGCCCGGCTCGACGACGCGCTCGAGGTGGTGCCCGACCTGGCGCCGTACGCCGACACGCTGCGCGCGACGTACGACCGGGTGCGCGCCCTGCCCGGGCTCGACGTCCAGCAGGTGCACGGCGACCTGCACCTCGGCCAGACCCTGCGCACCAGCCTGGGCTGGAAGATCGTGGACTTCGAGGGCGAGCCGGCCAAGCCGCTGGCCGACCGGCTCCTGCCCGACTCCCCCTGGCGCGACGTCGCCGGGATGCTGCGCTCGTTCGACTACGCGCCGCGCGTGGTCGAGCGCTCCTTCGCCCAGGACGACGTCGAGGGCGCGCCGCAGCGCGCCTACCGGGCCGACGAGTGGGCGCACCGCAACAGCAACCACTTCCTGGCGGCGTACGCCGGCGGCGAGGTCAGCGACGAGGACCGCGTGCTGCTCGACGCCTACGTCGCCGACAAGGTCGTCTACGAGACCGTCTACGAGACCCGCAACCGACCCGCCTGGGTGGACATCCCGCTGGCGGCGGTCGCACGGATGGGACACGCATGACCACCCCCGCAACTCCCGCAGCCCAGCCCGTCTCGGCCGCCGAGCTCGACCAGGTGGTCCGCGGCGAGCACGGCAACCCCCACGGCGTGCTCGGGCCGCACCCCCACGAGGGCGCCGTCACCGTGCGCGTCCTGAAGCCGCTCGCGTCCTCGGTCGAGGTGCGATGGGACCGCGGTGCCGTCGAGCTGAGCCACGAGCACGAGGGCGTCTGGGTCGGCGTGCTGCCGCTCCCCGACGTGCCCGACTACCGGGTCGCGACGTCGTACGGCGCCGAGCCCGTGGTGCTCGACGACCCCTACCGCTTCCTGCCGACGCTCGGCGAGGTCGACCTGCACCTGATCAACGAGGGCCGCCACGAGCAGCTCTGGGAGGTGCTCGGCGCGCGGGTGCGCCACTACCCCGGGGCACTGGAACCGGTCACCGGCACGTCCTTCGCGGTGTGGGCGCCCTCGGCGCGGGCGGTGCGGATCAAGGCCGACTTCAACAGCTGGGACGGCCGCGAGCACCCGATGCGCCAGCTCGGCACCTCCGGTGTCTGGGAGCTCTTCGTGCCGGGCGTCCGCAGCGGCGCGGCGTACAAGTTCGTGATCCTCGGCCCCGACGGCGAGTGGCGCGAGAAGGCCGACCCGATGGCGGCCTGGGCCGAGAAGCCCGCCGACACCGCGTCGAAGATCTTCGAGTCCGACTACGAGTGGGGCGACGCCGACTGGCTCGCGAAGCGCGCGGGGTCCTCCCCCGTCGACGCCCCGATGAGCGTCTACGAGATGCACCTCGGCTCCTGGAAGAAGCACCTCGACGGCCGCTACTGGTCCTGGGCCGAGCTGGCCGAGGAGCTGCCGGCGTACGTCGCCGGGCTGGGCTTCACGCACGTCGAGCTGATGCCGGTCATGCAGCACCCGTTCGGCGGCTCGTGGGGCTACCACGTGACGTCGTACTTCGCGCCGGACTCGCGCTTCGGCGACCCCGACGGCTTCCGGCTGCTCGTCGACCGGCTGCACCAGGCCGGCGTGGGCGTCATCCTCGACTGGGTGCCCGGCCACTTCGCCACCGACGAGTGGGCGCTGGCGCGCTTCGACGGGACGCCGCTGTACGAGGACCCCAACCCGCAGCGCGGCTGGCACAAGGAGTGGGGCTCCCACATCTTCAACTTCGGCCGGCGGGAGGTCCGCAACTTCCTCTACGCCAACGCGGTCTACTGGCTCGAGGAGTTCCACGCCGACGGCCTGCGCGTCGACGGCGTCGCGTCGATGCTCTACCTCGACTACGCCCGCGAGGACGGCGAGTGGTCGCCCAACATCCACGGTGGGCACGAGAACCTCGAGGCGGTGCAGTTCCTCCAGGAGATGAACGCGACCGTCTACAAGCGGATCCCCGGCATCGCCACCATCGCCGAGGAGTCGACGTCGTGGCCGGGCGTCACCAAGCCGACGTCGGCCGACGGGCTCGGCTTCGGCTTCAAGTGGAACATGGGCTGGATGCACGACTCGCTGGACTACCTGGCCCACGAGCCGGTGCACCGCGCCTACCACCACGGCGAGATGACCTTCTCCCTCGTCTACGCCTTCTCGGAGAACTTCGTGCTGCCGCTCTCGCACGACGAGGTCGTGCACGGCAAGGGCTCGCTGCTGCGCAAGATGCCGGGCGACCGGTGGCAGCAGCTCGCCAACCTGCGCGCCTACCTCGGGTTCATGTGGGCGCACCCGGGCAAGCAGCTGCTCTTCATGGGCTGCGAGCTCGGCCAGGAGTCCGAGTGGGCCGAGTCGCGGGAGCTGGACTGGTGGCTGCTCGAGCACCCCGAGCACCGCGGCGTCTCCGACCTGGTCCGCGACCTCAACGCGGCGTACGTCGGCTCGCCGGCCGTCTGGTCGCGCGACAACGACCCCAGCGGCTTCCAGTGGATCGACGCCAACGACGCCGGCCGCAACGTCTTCTCCTTCATCCGGCGCGGCTCGGGCGACGCGCCCGACGTGGTCTGCGTGTCCAACTTCGCGGCGGTGCCACACGACGACTACCGGGTCGGCCTCCCGGCGGCGGGCGAGTGGGAGGAGATCCTGAACTCCGACGCCGAGGCGTACGCCGGCTCGGGGGTGGGCAACTTCGGCTCGGTCACCGCCGTCGAGGGCGAGTGGTCCGGCCAGCCGGCGCACGCGACCATCGTCGTACCGCCCCTCGCGACCGTGTGGTTCAGGAAGCGGGCCTGATCGCTAGAGTCGTCTCGTGACCCAGGAGACGACCGCCGTGACCACCGTCGCGACGGGCGTTGCGCGGATCTCGTGGACCGCCGACGAGCCGATCGACGTCATCCGGCACGCCGTGGTCGCGGCACTCGCCGACCACGCGCGGGTCGAGGCCCTGGTCGACCCCGACGACGAGGGTGCCCAGCGTGCGGCGACCTGGTCGGGACTGCGCCGCGAGGGCGTGATGCGCGGCGTCACCGTCGACGGCGAGCCCGTCGACCGGGTCGTCTACGCACGGCTCGCGACCGACACCCCGCTCAACGAGCCCGAGGGGTTCCGGGCGCTGCTCAACTCGTTCCTGCCCCGCAAGCGGGCGATCGGGCAGATGCTGGTGCGCGACCAGGACGGCCGGGTGCTGCTGTGCCAGCTGACCTACAAGCCCGACTGGGACCTGCCCGGTGGCGTGGTCGAGGTGAACGAGTCGCCCCGCGACGCCGTCGGTCGCGAGATCGAGGAGGAGCTCGGCCTGTCGATCCCGGCCGGGTCCCTGGTGCTCACCGACTGGCTGCCGCCGTGGAGCGGCTGGGACGACGCGCTCTGCCTGGTCTTCGACGGCGGCGTCCACGACGCCTCCCTGACCGACTCGATCGTCCGCGAGGCCCGCGAGATCCGCTCCGCCGAGTTCTGCACCCTCGAGCAGGTCGCCGAGCGGTGCGCCGACTTCACCGCCCGCCGGATCTCCTCCGCGCTGGCCAACCTCGCCGCCGGCGGCGGCCCGGCGTACACCGAGTCCGGCCGCTAGCCCGACCCGGCGCCCGTTTTCCGCCGACCCGGCGCTGGTTTTCGGCTGAGCCTGAAACCAGCGCCGGGTCGACGCTTGGCTGCCCGTGGCACGATGATTACATGATTACAAATGAACTCAGGGAGCGCGTGACGGGCTGGTTCGCCGGCCGGCTCCCGGCGGAGTGGCAGCAGTCCCCCGCCGTCGTCACCGTGGACCGGGAGGAGATCACGGTCATCCTCTCCGTGGCAGACGTCGAGCTCGAGGGCTCCTCCGAGGCAGCGCTCGCCGAGGCCCGGTCCGGGCGTGCGTCGGCGTTCCGCGAGGACACCCGCGACCAGCGGATGGAGATCGCCCAGGAGGCGCAGCACCGCTTCGAGCGGAAGGTCTCGTGGGGCCTGGCCGTCGGCGAGCCGGACAGTGGACACCGCGAGCTGTGGACCCACGTCTCGACTCCGACGATGACCCGGCTGCGCCAGCCGCAGCGGCTGGTGCTCGACACCCTGGTCGACGCCGGCGTCGCCCGCTCCCGCGCCGACGCGCTCGCCTGGTGCGTGCGCCTGGTCGGGCAGCACGAGGGTGACTGGATCGAGGAGCTCCGGCAGGCGATGGACACCGTCGCCGACGTCCGCGCCAAGGGTCCGACCGCCTAGGCAGGCCTCGCTAGATTGAGCCCATGCGGTTCGTCCTCAACGTCATCTGGCTGGTGCTCTGCGGCTTCTGGATGGCGATCGGGTACGTCGTCGCCGGCGTCATCTGCTGCATCCTGATCGTCACCATCCCGTTCGGGGTCGCGTCCTTCCGGATCGCCAACTACGCGCTCTGGCCGTTCGGGCGTACGGCGGTGCGCAAGCCGACCGCGGGGGCCGGGTCGGCGATCGGCAACGTGATCTGGTTCGTCGTCGCCGGCATCTGGCTGGCGATCGGGCACGCGGTCACGGGCGTCGCGATGTGCCTGACGATCATCGGCATCCCGCTGGGCATCGCCAGCTTCAAGATGATCCCGATCTCGCTGCTACCGCTGGGCCGCGAGATCGTCCGGGACGACGAGCTCGTCTACGCCCCGGCCGCCTGAGGGCGATCGCACGGGTCGCATCGCGACCAGGACGCCGAGGATCAGCAGCACGCCGCCGAGCAGCTCGGCCGAGTTGGGGCGCTGGTCCAGCAGCGCCCACGCCGAGGCCATCGCGACGACCGGCGCGAGCAGCACCCACGGCACGACCGACGACGACGGGTTGCGGGACAGCAGCGTGTTGAAGACGCCGTACCCCACCAGCGACGCCAGCCCGGCGGTGTAGAGCGTCGACAGCGCGGCCTGCCACGAGAACGACGCCAACGCGTCACCCACGACGGCCGGCCCGTCGACCACGAGGGACAGCGCGACCAGCGGGACGGGAACGACGACCGCCGACCAGACGGTCAGCGAGAGGCCGCCCATGACGCCCGAGGCGCGCGACACGACGTTGCCGATCCCCCACGAGAGCGCGCCGAGCAGGCAGAGGGCGAGCGCCACGACGGTCACCCCGCCGCCGCGCCCGACCGCGACCACGGCGAGGCCGACCGCGCCGATGACGACGCCGACGACCTGCGCAGGCGTCGGCAGCTCGCGCAGGACGCCGGCCGCGATCAGGATCGTGAAGATGACCTGGGCCTGGAGCACGAGCGCGGCGAGCCCGGGCGGCATGCCGGCGTCCATCGAGACGTAGAGGAAGCCGAACTGGCCCAGCGACATGAAGACACCCACCGCCGCAACCACCCGCCAGGGCGCCGCCGGCCGGGCGACGAAGAGGATCGCCGGGAAGACCACGAACGTGAACCGGATCGCCGCGAAGAGCAGCGGCGGGACACCGTCCATGCCCCAGTCGATCACCACGAAGTTGAAGCCCCAGATGCTGGCGACGAGGGCGGCGAGGAGGGAGTCGCGACGGTTCACGCGACCAGTGAACCCGACTACGACCATGAAGCACCAGCGAATGCTCGTGCACGGATCCATGTAGCATCGCTGCATGATCGACCTCGCCGCACTCACCAGCCTCCGCGCTGTCGACACCCACGGCTCGGTCGTCGGCGCCGCCGACGCGCTGGGCTTCACGCCGAGCGCGGTCTCCCAACAGGTCAAGCGCCTCGAGAAGCAGACCGGCGTCCCGCTGCTCGAGCGGGTCGGACGCGGCGTCATCCTCACCAACCACGGCCGGCACCTCGTGGACGCCGGCGCACGCCTGCTCGCGGACCTCGAGGAGGTCGAGTCCGGGCTGCACGAGCGCGCCGGGACGGTGTCCGGCCACCTCCGCCTGACCGCCTTCTCCACCGCGATGCGCGGCCTGGTCGCGCCCGTCGTCCGCGACCTGCGCACCGCCCATCCCGACCTCACCCTGTCGCTCACCGAGCGCGAGCCGTGGGACACCATCGACCTGGTCGCGACCGGTCAGAGCGACCTCGGTGTCGTGCACCGCTGGGGCGACGTACCGATCACCATCCCCGACCACCTCGAGACCACGCAGGTCGCGGACGACGTCGCCGACGTCGTCGTGCCGCTCGACCACCCGTTGGCCGGGCGCAGCCGCGTGACCCCGCGCGACCTCGTCGACGAGGGCTGGGTCGCCACCCCGGAGGGCACGATCTGCCGTGAGTGGCTGACCCGGATGTACGCCGGCACCGGCCGGCTCCCCCGGATCGCGCACACCGCGATGGAGTTCGACTCCCACCTGGCGCTGGTGCGAGCCGGCCTCGGGATCGCCCTGGTCCCCCGCCTCGGCCGTCAGCCTCTCGGCGACGAGCTCGTCGGCGTCCCGGCGCATGACCCCGAGCCGACCCGCGACGTGATCGCGGTGCACCGGCGCAGCATGGCCGAGTCCCCCGCCGTACGGGCCGTGCTCGCACGACTGTCCTCGTAGCCGGTTCCTCTGGTCTCGATACGCCGGTCGCGACCTCCTTCGTCGGTCGCGCGACTACTCGACCTTGCCGCTGGGTCCAGGCCCTCGCCAGCTCTGCCCTGGGCGCCTAATACAGCGCAGACATCAGGTCCCGCCGCCCCTTGAGCACCCGCGGGTCGTCGTTGCCGACGGCGGCGAAGAGGCCGAGCAGGTGCTCGCGGGCAGCGTTGCGCTCGTCGCCCGTCGTACGCCGGACCAGGTTGACCAGCCGGTTGAACGCGTCCTCGACGTGGCCACCGAGCATGTCCAGGTCGGCCACCATCGTCTGGGCCTCGACGTCGTCGGGCTTGGCCGCACCCTCGGCGCGCGCGGCGTTGAGGTCGACGCCCTGGGTGCGCTGGAGCACCTTCGCCATCGCGAGCCCGGCGGCGGCCTCGACGTCGGCGGGGTTGGCGGTCACGAGCTTCTGGTACTCCTCGACCGCGCGGTCGATGTCGCCGTCGCCGAGGGCGTCCTGGGCCGCCGCGTAGCGCGGGTCGTAGTCGGGCTCGCCGTCGCCGTCCACGTCGACGGGGTTGGACCGGGGCTGGTGCCGGCCGCCGATGCCCTGCGCGGTCATCTGCTGGGCGAGCTGGTCGAGGAGCGCGCTGAGCTCGTCGCTGCGCAGCACCCCGGGGATCGGCTGGGTCGCCGGTCGCCCGTCGACCAGCACCATCATGACCGGGATCTGCTGCACCTGCAGGGCGGCCGCGATCTGCGGCGCGTGGTCGACGTCGACCAGGCCGGCGAGGAAGCGGCCCTCGTAGCCCGCGACCACGGTCGCGACGTCGTCGGCGTACGTCGTGCTCTCGGGCGAGCGCGACGGCGAGTGCAGGACGAGCACGACGGGAGCCGTGAGCGACGCCTCGACGACCTCCTGGAAGTTCTGCTCGGTCACCCCGACGGCGTACGAGCCGCTGGCCGAGGGGGCTCCGGCACCGGGGGCGGGCTGGGAGAGCCCGGACAGGTCGATCGCGCCCGGACGGGAGAACGGCTGCTGCGTCATGCGCCCAATCCTAGAGAGGTCACAGCAGACCCAGCGCGACGCCCTCCTCGCGCAGCTCCTCACGCACGCTCGGGTGCGCGGCGTTCTCGATCAGCTGGCGGGCCTGCTCGCGCTGGTCGTTGCCGGCGATCTCGGCGATGCCCTGCTCGGTGACGACCGCGGACATCTGGAACGACGTCACCGGCTCGTCGACCAGCGGCACGATCGTCGAGCAGTCGGCCTTCGGGTGCCACGACCGCAGCGCGATGAACGCCTGGCCGCCCGCGGCGTGCATCGCGCCGACGATGAAGTCGGTCTGGCCGCCGAAGCCGGAGTGGATGCGGGCATTGATCCGTGACGCGTTCGCCTGGGCGAAGAGGTCCACCTGGAGGGCGGTGTTGACGCTGACCATGGCCGGGTTGCGCGAGATCAGGGCCGGGCTGTTGGTCGTCTCCGTGCGCGCCATCTCGATGCGGTCGTTGCCGTCGACCCACGCCAGCAGCTCCGGCGAGCCGAAGAGGAAGGACGCCGTGATCGGCACGTTGCGGTCGAGGGCGCCGACCTTCTCCAGCGCGAAGATGCTGTCGGAGAACATCTCGGTCCAGACCCGCAACCCGCTGCGGCCACGCAGTCCCTGCAGGGTCGCGTCGGGTACGGCGCCGATTCCCGCCTGCAGGGTCGACCCGTCGCCCACCCGCCCGGCGACCAGCTCGCCGATCCGGGCGGACGCGTCGTCGATCGCCGTCACCGGCGCGGTCGGCAGCGGGGCGTCGGCCTCCACCAGCACGTCGACGAGGTCGAGGTCGACCAGCGCGTCGCCGTACGTCCACGGCATCCGGTCGTTGACCTGGGCGATCACCACGCCACCGCGGCGCTTGGCCGCCTCGAGCGCCGCGGGCAGCACGTTGACCTCGGCGCCGAGCGAGACCCTGCCGTCGCGCGGGCGGGTGGTGTGCAGCACGACCGCGTCCGGTGGCAGCTGGCGGCCGAACATCGTCGGCACCATCGACAGCCGCGACGGGTAGTAGCTCAGCCGCGGGCTGCGTCGCTGTCCCGGCCCGACGAACGACGTCTCGAGCGTGACGCCGTCACGGTCGGGCAGGCCGTGCTGGCCGTTGAGCACCCAGAGGCGGTAGCGGTCCAGGGCGGCGTCGACCAGGCCGACGGTGTGCCACGGCGTCGCGTGGTTGCCGGTGACGACGACCCGGGGGTCGTCGGGCAGGGCGGCCAGGGCGCGAGCGAGGTCCACGCCGGCGACTCTAGAACCGGGCGGGCTCCCGGTACTCGCCCCACTCGGCGCGCAGGGCGTCGCAGATCTCGCCCAGCGTCGCCTCCGCGCGGACGGCGTCCAGCATCGGCTCGATGGTGTTCTCGTCGGCCAGCGCCGCCGCGACCATCCGCTGCAGCGCCGCCTGCACCGCGGCGTCGTCGCGAGCCGAGCGGCGGCCGATGAGCGTGCGCACCTGCTCGACCTCGACCTCGTGGGAGACGCGCAGGATCTCGAGGTCGTGCGACACCGACTCCTCGTGGCAGTTGACGCCGACGATCTTCTTCTCGCGCTTCTCCAGCGAGACCTGGTACTGGAACGCCGCCTCGGCGATCTCGGACATGAACCAGCCCTCCTCGATGCCCCGGAGCAGCCCACGGGTCACCAGCCACTGGCCGTCGCGCACGGCGGCGGCGAGCTCCTCGGGTTGGTCGGAGGTGAGCGTCGAGCCGCCCATCGCGAGGATCTTGTCGAAGATCGCGGACGCCTCGGTCTCGATCCGGTCGGTCAGCGCCTCGACGTACCACGAGCCGCCGAGCGGGTCCGCGACGTTGACGACGCCGGTCTCCTCCATGATCACCTGCTGGGTGCGCAGCGCGATCTCGGCCGCCTGCTCGCTCGGCAGGGCCAGGGTCTCGTCGAGCGCGTTGGTGTGCAGCGAGTTGGTACCACCGAGCACCGCGGAGAGCGCCTCGATGCCGGTGCGCACCACGTTGTTGTAGGGCTGTTGGGCCGTCAGCGAGACCCCGGCGGTCTGGGTGTGGAAGCGCAGCCACTGGGCCTTGTCGGTCTGCGCGCCGTAGACGTCACGCATCCAGCGCGCCCAGATCCGGCGGGCGGCGCGGAACTTGGCGATCTCCTCGAAGAAGTCGACGTGCGCGTCGAAGAAGAAGGACAGGCCGGGGGCGAAGACGTCGACGTCGAGGCCCCGCGACAGCCCCAGCTCGACGTACCCGAACCCGTCGGCGAGCGTGAACGCGAGCTCCTGCGCGGCCGTCGAGCCGGCCTCGCGGATGTGGTAGCCGGAGACGGAGAGCGGCTTGTACGCCGGGATGTTCTCGGCGCAGTACTCCATCAGGTCGCCGATCAGCTTCAGGTGCGGCTCGGGCCCGAAGATCCACTCCTTCTGGGCGATGTACTCCTTGAAGATGTCGGTCTGGAGGGTGCCGTTGAGCTTGCCGGTGTCGACGCCCGCGCGCTCGGCGGCGACGATCATCATGCAGAAGACCGGGACGGCCGGGCCGCTGATCGTCATCGACGTCGTGACGTCGCCGAGGTCGATGCCGTCGAACAGCACCTCCATGTCGGCGGCGGAGTCGATCGCGACGCCGCAGTGGCCGACCTCGCCGAGCGACTTCGGGTCGTCGGAGTCGCGGCCCATCAGGGTCGGCATGTCGAAGGCGACCGAGAGCCCGCCGCCGCCGCGGCCGAGGATCATCCGGTAGCGCTCATTGGTCTGCTGGGCGTTGCCGAAGCCCGCGAACTGCCGGATCGTCCACGAGCGGCCGCGGTAGCCGGTCGGGTAGAGCCCGCGGGTGAACGGGAACTCGCCGGGCCACTCCGAGTCGTCGGTGCCGTACGCCGGCTCCACCTCGAGCCCGCTGAGCGTCGTGAAGTCGACCTCGCGCACCCGCGACTGCTCGTAGCGGGCCTGCCACCGGGTGCGGGCGTTCTCCGTCGTGTCCAGCTCCGTCATACAGAGATAGTAGGACGTCCTACTAAATCCTTGCCACCCCGGCCGCCTTCGGGGTAGGACGGACGTCGGCGCCACCCCGCCACAAGCGGGGAGCACTCGGCAGGCGCCTTTCTCGGGAGGTCTCATGAAGACGTCGATCCTGCCCGCCGGAGTCGCCCTCGCGACCTGTGCGGCCGGCCTGCTCATCCCCTTCGGAGCCGCGACCGCGGCACCGAAGACCACGACGACGGCGAAACCGACACCCAGCGACGTACGCGAGGTGTCGCCGGACGCGAAGTTCTCCACCAAGCGGCTGGGCAGCCTGAAGGCGCAGTCCCGGCTCAAGGCGCTGGCCGCCGCGCCGACCCCGCCGGTCGGCACCCAGCGCACCTGGCTCGGGCTCGACGACTACAACGGCACGCTCTACAAGAAGCCGTACACGCTCAAGGGCGTGGGCGACAAGATCGAGGTCTGGGTCGCCGACGACACGTCATTCCCTGCGGGTGACTGCCGCGGCGCCGCGAGCACCGTGATCACCCAGCCCCAGGTGGACCGGCTGATCAGCGAGTTCGACGGCAACATGTTCCCGAAGGAGACGACGGCGTTCAGCACGCCGCCGGACCGCGACGGCACCGGCGGTGTCGTGTCGGGCGTCGACTCGACCGGTGACGGCGACAAGACGGTCGCGCTCATCGACAACGTCCGCGACGACAACTACTACGACTTCCCGGCGGCCTCGACGTACATCGCCGGCTTCTTCTCCTCGCAGTTCAACGAGCTGCTCGACCGCAACGTGATGACGATCGACGCCTACGACTGGGCGCACCGCACCGGCGACAACCCGCCGGACGCCTCGACCGCCGACCCGTGCACCAGCCGGCCGGCCCGCCCCAACCTCTACGAGGGCACCTTCGCCCACGAGTGGCAGCACCTGCTGCACTACTACACCGACCCGTTCGAGACGAACTGGATCAACGAGGGTCTCTCGGACTTCGCGCAGACCCTGGTCGGGTACGTCGACGCCACCAAGACCGTCGACCAGCCCGGCGCCGACAGCCACATCTACTGCTTCCAGGGCTTCGGCACCGTGCAGACGCCGTACAACCCCAACCCGCGCGACTGCGGCGGTGCCCAGAACTCCCTGACGCTGTGGGGCGAGGACCCGAACCCGGCCGCGGTGCTGGCCGACTACGGCAACGCCTACTCGATGATGCTCTACCTCTACGACCGGTTCGGGACGGACTTCATGTCCGCGCTGCACCGCGACGGTGAGTTCCAGGGCGTCGCGAGCCTCGCGCACGAGCTCCAGGGCGAGGGCATCAACGACCCCTACAAGGTCATCCACCAGTTCCAGTCGATGGTGCTGCTCGACAAGATCGTCGGCGACGCCAAGCACGCGATCGTGCTCGGCGCCGACAAGCGCGTCGTCACCACGCCGAGCCTGCGCTCGACGGTGAACCTCGACAATCCGGAGTCCTACGACACCCCCGGCGCCGCACCCAACGGCGCCGACTACGTCGCGCTCCGCGGTGCCGACGGCAAGGCGCTCAAGGGCAGCAAGCTGAGGTCGCTGACGTTCGACGGTGCGTCCACGCTGCCGACCCAGCCGCTCGCGTGGACCGTCGTGACCGACGACCCGTCGCAGCCCGGTGACGCCGCGCTGTGGTCGGGCAACGCCAACAACCTCGACAACAGTGCCGTCACCTCGGTGACGGTGCCGGCCGCCAACCCGACGCTGACCTTCGACGCCAAGTACGGCGCCGAGGCGACGTACGACTACGGCTACGTCCAGGTCTCGACCGACGGCGGCTCGACGTACACGTCGATCGCCGGCGACAAGACGGTGCCCGGACCGCTCGGTCCTGGCCTCAACGGCACCACGGCCGGGTTCCAGCCGCACTCGTTCGACCTGTCGGCGTACGCCGGGCAGAGCATCCTGCTCAGCTTCCGCTACGTCAGCGACGGCGGCGTCAACGAGGGTGGCCTGCTGGTCGACGACATCAAGGTCGGCGGCACCACCATCAGCGACGGCTCCAGCCTGGCCCCGTTCAAGTCGCCCACGGAGATCAAGCCGCAAGCGGTCGAGAACTGGAACGTGAAGCTGGTCGGCATCCGCGACGGCAAGGTCCCGGCGGTGCTGCAGGTCGAGTGGAACGGCCGCAACCACCTCTCGCTCGACCGTCGCGACCTGCTCGCCGCGATCCCCTTCGACAAGGTGGTCGCGATCGTCGCCTCCGACGACTCCTCGGAGCTGGTCCAGCAGTTCGCGCCGTACACCCTCAAGGTCAACGGCGTCACCCAGCCGGGCGGCGCCTGACCTGCTCCTCGACCACCGGGTCCGGCACGTCGCCGGCCCGGTGGTCGGGGGCACCGGTGGTTGAGGGCTCCGGTGGTTGAGGAGGGCCGCCAGGCCCGTCTCGAAACCCCCGCAGCGAAGGCAGGGCGATGAGAGCGGCTGGCGGGTCCGTCGTGGGTGCGCGCTGACAGGCTTTGTACGCGGGTACGACGGGCGCGTGGTCGCCGTCCGCGCCCGGCCTTCCGGTGGTTGAGGTGCGAGCGAAGCGAGCCTCGAAACCACCGCATGACCACGGCTTGGGGGGCCGCTCGGGTCGGCCGCCGACAGGCTAGCTACGCGGGTACGGCGGTCTCGGGTCGACGTCGCCTCCCGGCCTTCCGGTGGTTGAGGTGCGAGCGAAGCGAGCCTCGAAACCACCGCATGACCACGGCTTGCGGGTCCGCTCGGGTCGGCCGCCGACAGGCTAGCTACGCGGGTACGGCGGGCTCGTGGTCGCCGTCCGCGCCCGGCCCTCCGGTGGTTGAGGTGCGAGCGAAGCGAGCCTCGAAACCACCCCGCAAGAAACCTCAGAACTACTTCTCCAAAGTGTCCACATCCCGGTCAAAACAAGGGTTCTGAGCATCTCAGTGTCGGTGGTGCCTGGGAGAATTCTTCTCATGACGGCGATCGCGACTCCCAGGCACCGAGTGTCGGTGGCGGTCGCGCACGCCCACGCCGAGCTCGACGCCGTGGCCGATGCGTCGACGTGGTCGATGGACCCGGCCGAGACGGCCTCGACCCTGGTGGAGGTCACTCGGCTCGAGGCTCAAATCACCGAGTTGAAGGCCCGGGTCGCGATGCACGCCGACGAGATCGAGGTCGGCGACGCCGTGGGTGCGACGAGTACGGCGAACTGGCTGGCACACGAGACGAAGCAGACCCGCCCGGCCGCGCACCGGGTGGTGAGGTTCGGGTACCAGCTCGACACCCACCCCCAGGTCCGCACCGCACTTGCTGCCGGCGACCTGCTGGCCGACCAAGCGGGCGTGATCATCGACGCGATCACGAAGCTGCCCGACGGGCTCGACCCCGACGTCGTCACCCAGGCAGTGGCCCACCTGGTCGCCGAAGCCGCCCATCACGACGCCCGTGGGTTGAAGCGGCTCGGGGACCGGCTCCTCGACGTCATCGACCCGGCCGCCGCCGACGCGCATGAAGCGAAGCTGTTGGAGCGCGAGGAGCAGGAAGCCTCACAGGCGTGTCGGCTCACCCTGGTCGACGACGGCCACGGCAAGGTCCACGGCCGGTTCACCCTCCCCACCCTGCACGGCGCCCAGCTGAGGAAGATCCTCCTGGCCCTGGCGGCACCCAAGCACCAGGCCGCCACCCGCGGCGCCGGTGTGGAGCGCCGTCCCGGACCGGAACGGATGGGTCACGCGTTCGCCGAGCTGATCGACCGCATCCCAGCCAAAGACCTGCCGCAGGTCGGCGGCACCGACGCCACCATCGTCGTCACCATCTCCTACGAATCACTCATCGGCGACCTCGAACAAGCAGGTGTCCTCGACACCGGCGAGAGAATCAGCCCCGGAGCCGCACGACGGCTCGCGTGCACCGCACGGATCCTGCCCGCCGTCCTCGGCGGCAAGAGCGAGGTCCTCGACCTCGGCAGGGCCCGCCGCTTCCACAGCAAGGCCCAGAGGATCGCGCTCGGCCTGAGGGACAAGGGCTGCACCGCACCGGGGTGCGACTGGCCACCCGGCCTGTGCCACGCACACCACGACCCACCCTGGAGCCGAGGCGGCACCACCGACATCGACCACGCCCGACTCCTCTGCCCCAGACACCACGCGATCTTCCACCGACGGCCCTAGGCCGTCCGTGCCGCACAATCGGTACGTGGACGCCGAGACGCTCAGCCAGGCGATGGCGATCTGGACGGGATGGGGTTCGAGATCCTTCCCGACCCGCGACGACGACGCAGTCGTGCGCGCCTTCGGCGCGACCGCCGGGCTCGACGTGCTCCGACGCCTCAAGGCGTACGAGGCGGAGTTCTACACGTCGACCGCGCACACCACGGCGCCCGACCTGGCGACGATGGGCGAGCAGGCCGCCGCCGACTTCCGGCGCAGGCAACCCGACGCACCTGAGGCGGTCGTCGACGCACTCACGTGGTGCTACACGTTCGACTGGAAGTGAGGTGGCGGCGACGTGGCAGGACCGATGAGTCCGTCAACCCGGTCGACGGACAGGACCACGGTCATCGCGGTGGCCGCCGTGTCGTGCGTCGGGAGCATCGCGGCCTGGTGGCTGCTGTCCGCGGTCGGCGCAGACGCCGTCGCCTCGTGGGTGCTCACCATGTTCGGGATCTCGCTCGGGTTCATCCTCATGATCGACGACCGCAGACGATCCTGGGGCATGGGCCTGGCGATCGGGTTCGGGATCGTGGCCCTGGGCGAGGTGGTCATGTTCGTCGCGTTCCTCAGCTGGCTCGGCGCCCACACCGCCTGATCGCCGTGCCCTTACCGCACCCAGCGGTAGACCTGCCCGTCACGCACGTCGACGGAGGTGGGCGGCTTGGGCGTGGGGTGGCTGCGCAGGTGGTCGAGCACGTTCTTGCGCCCGCGGAGAGTGACGGCGCCGTCGGTGAAGTGCAGGTAAGGGTGGAGGAGCGCCTGCGCGTCGTGCCACTCCCCGGCGTCGATCGCGGCCCAGGCGGCAGCGGCGGGCGGCTGGAGCTCGGGGAGGTCGTGGAGCATCTTCGGGGTGCACATCCGCCAGGCGTCGGTGACCAGCTCACGCATCTCCACGGGGTCCAGGCGGTCGAGGTGCGCGCAGACCCACTGGTAGCGCAGGTCGCGGGCCGGCGGCAGGAAGAACGTCTCCGGGTCCGCCTCGATCAGGCCGTCGCGGGCGTCCCTGGGGTAGCCGAAGCGCATCTGGGTCTCGTCCTTGGAGAAGGCGGCGTACACGATCTGGCGGACCTTCAGCTTGGAGCGTCCGCCGATGAAGGCCTCGTAGGTGCGAGGCAGGGCGAGGCCGACGGCTCGTACGTCGTCGGCGCCCACCATCAGAAGTCCCCGGCCGCCTTGCGCACCGGCGCGAGCACCGACGAGACCGTCGCGAGGTCGGCGTCGGAGAGGGCGCCGAGGGCGAAGTCGGCGTCGACCAGGTCACGGGTCGCGACCTCGACGACCGCGCGCCCGGCCGGCGTGATCTCCGCCAGCACGGCGCGACCGTCGTCGGGGTGCGCCTTGCGCTCGACCAGGCCGGCGGCCTCGAGCCGCCGGACGATCGAGGTGACGGAGGTGGGGTGCACCTGGAGCCGCTCCCCCATCTTCCCGAGGGGCAGCGAGCCGCGGGAGGAGAACGTGAGCAGGACGAGCGCCTCGTAGCGGGCGAAGCTCAGGCCGTGCGGCTTGAGAATCGCGTCGAGACGCCCGATCACCAGCTGCTGGACGCGCATCAGCGTCGTGACCGCGTGCATCGCCGGCACCCCGTCCCACCGCAGGCCCCACTGTCGCGCGGCTTCGTCGATGGGGTCGAACGGAAGAGTCACGCGGGCGACCCTAGTTGACGCGACCCCCACGCAGCCCCGAGCGCTGGACGACCCGCTGGATCGCGAGGTCGCGCTCGTACGGCCGGGCGACGTAGCGCACGTCGCGGATGCCCTGCTCCTGGGCCGCGGACTCGAAGCAGAAGTGGCCGAAGCCGAGCATCCGTCCGTGCAGCGGGCGGCGCACGGTGATGTCGAGGATCCTGGTCAGCGGCATCGTCGCCAGGCTCTGGCTGAGCACGCCGTGCACCCGGAAGACCCGCATGTTGGTGATCACGAACCGGTCCCGGTGCTCGCGGACCGCCAGCCAGGCGGCGTGCGCCATCGCCGCGAACGCCAGCAGCAACGGCAACCACGCGACGTCGACCGGCGTGACGACGGTGACCACCAGCAGGCCCAGGGCCAGCAGGCCCTCCAGGGCCGGGCGCACGAAGGCGCACCAGTGGTGGCGGACCTCGTCGACGATGACCTCACCCTCCTCGCGCAGCAGGTGCTTGCCGATGCGCGGGTCGGTCCAGGCGGCGAGACCCATGGCCGACTACCGACCGAGCTCGCCGACGAACGCGATCACGGCCTCGAAGAAGTCGCCGGTCAGGGTGATCGTCTGGGCGCCGGCCGACTGGGAGGTCTCGGCGAGGCTGTGCGGGTTCGTGAACATCCAGAAGCCGAGGAAGACGGCGAGCAAGACGAGGACGACCTTCTTCATGGGGGAAGCTCCATCTGCAGTGACACCCCACCCGAGCTGGCGGAGTCAGGGCATGGATCAGCCACGTGTCTACCGAGACGGGCGGTCCGATGCACGCCGCCGCGCCGGTCTAGACCAGATCGTCGGTCGCGTCCCACAGCCGAGCCGCGGCCTCGGCGTCGAGCGCGTCGACCGACGGCTCCGCCACGGCCGAGCGCCGGTGGTAGCCGCCGGGCACCGCGTCGGGCGAGGTCGCGCAGAAGACCGTCGTCCGGGCCCCCTCCTCCGGCGTCGCTAAGGAGCGCCGCTCCAACGGGGCAGCCAGCCGGCGCAGGCGGGCCAGGACCGGGGCCGTCTCGAGGCCGCGGTCGGCGATGCGGGTGTAGACCGAACCCGGGTGCAGGGAGTAGCCGTGCAGCCCCAGCGCGCCGTACCGCCGCTCGATCTCCGCCGCCTCGTGGACGAGGGCGAGCTTGGAGGTGCCGTACGCCGCCCACGAGTCGTACGGCGTGACGCCGTCGGACAGCCACGCGTTGCGGCCCCGGTCGTGCAGCTTCGAGACCACGTTGACGACCCGCGCCTCGCCGTACGTCGAGGCCGTGTCGAGCAGCAGCGGGAGCAGCCGACGGGTCAGCTGTGCGGTGCCGAGGTAGTTGGTGCGCCAGTGGATCTCGTGGCCGTCCACCAGCTGCGGCTCGCGCCACTTCGAGCGCAGGTCGAGATGGATCCCAGCGTTGTTGACGAGCACGTCGAGCCGGTCGATCGACGCCCCGACCCAGGAGGCCAGGGCGTCGACCGACTCGCGTGAGGTCAGGTCCAGCGGGTGGGTGTCGTCGGTGACCGGGCAGGTCCTGGTCGTGGTGAGCACGCGGTGCGTGCCGCGCAACGCGGCCGCCGTCGCCTCACCGATCGAACCAGGACCTGCGCCGGTGACCAGCGCGACCCTCACCCGCTCAACGACTCCTCGTCACCGGTGCTTCTTCCGTGGTTTGGTGACGGTGAGGACCTTCACGCTCGACTTCCCGGACGAGTACGTCGAGTCACCGGCGTAGACCGCCTGGACCTTCAGCTTGCCGCCCTTCTTGGGAGCCTTGAAGACGACCGTCGCCCTGCCCTTGACGAGCTTGGCGGACCCGAGGGTCTTCCCGCCGCCCTTGAGGACGACCTTGCCGGTCGCCGGGATGCCGTTGACGGTCGCGATCGCGACGTTCGCCCGCACCCGGGCACCGGGCTTGGCCGAGCGCGGCAGGCCCAACGTCACCCGTGCGGTCGCCTTCTTCACCGTCACGGTCACCGCGGACGACTGTCCGGCCGCCGTGTTCGCGTCACCGGCGTACGTCGCGTGCAGCGACAGCGTGCCCGGCTTCGTCGGGGTGAAGGACAGCGACGCCGTCCCATCCGCGCCCAGCGTCCCGGACGCCACCGTGGCGCCCGCACCGTCGACCACGCTGACGGAGCCGGTCGGGACCGGGTCGCCCGCGCCGTGGGCGACACCCACGGTCAGCGCGACGTCGTCCCCGCGGACCACGCTGGTCGGCGCGGCGCCCAGCGTCACGTCGCGGCCGGCGGCCGTGACGGTCAGCGTGGTGGGCGTCGAGCTCGAGCCGGCGAGCGCATCGGTGCCGGCGTAGGTGGCCACGAGGTGCTGCGTGCCGACCGACGTCGGCGTGTACGGCAGCGTCACCGTGCCTCCGGCGCCGAGCGGCCCGGACGCCACGACCGTGCTGGTGTCCGTGTCGGTCACCGTCACCGAGCCGGTCGGGACCGCGCCCTCCGCGTCGGAGTTCGCGACCGTCACGGTCAGCTGGGTCGCCGTGCCCCGCGGCACCGACGCCGGGACTGCCCCGAGCGTGACCGTGGTCGCGCTCTTCAGGGCGACCACCTGCGCCTTGTTGCCCACCTCGTTGTGGAAGTGGAGCATCAGCACGCCCTGGCCGTTGTCGTCGGCGTAGCTGCTCGTGTCGCTGGTGACGTCGAGCGTGGCGCCGTCACTGTCCACGATCAGCGGGCCGAACGGCGAGTTCGCGCCCCAG
This sequence comes from Nocardioides hankookensis, assembly GCF_042658885.1. Taxonomy (NCBI): domain Bacteria; kingdom Bacillati; phylum Actinomycetota; class Actinomycetes; order Propionibacteriales; family Nocardioidaceae; genus Nocardioides; species Nocardioides hankookensis. The sequence goes on from NZ_JBHSRJ010000009.1 coordinate 205,509, forward strand.
ACGTCACCGGTGACGCCGTCACCGGTCACGAGCACACCCGGGTTGTAGAGGTCGGCCGAGAGGCTGCCGTCCACGTCGTTGCCGTCCCAGCCGATCTCGTCGACCTCACCGGTCGAGGAGGTGGTGTAGGACGCGATGGCGTAGTTGACCCGCGGCGAGGCGGCGTTGACGCCGTAGTCCAGCAGCGGCTTCAGCCACACCGGCATCAGCAGCACGTCGCTGTCGAAGATCGCCGTGTCGACGTCACCGAAGCGGTTGTTGGTCACCTCGGTGTCGATCGTGTCGCCGCTGCCGAGGTCGACCAGGCTGGTCACGAAGACGTCGCTGTCGGTCAGCCGGGTGTTGTAGGCGACCAGGTCGGGCGTCCCGTCCTCGTCGACATCGAGGTAGATGTCGAACTCGACCTTGCTCGCGGCCGTGGAGTGCGCCCCGTGCGTGGAGATGCCGAAGTACGCCTGGCCGTTCGACGGCGTGCCGTAGAACGGCGCGTCCGAGGTGACACCGACGTACTGGAGGTCGGCACCGCTGTCGGTCGGGCCGTGCACGCAGCCCGTGGTGACCGCGCCGGCACAGGCCGGCAGCGCGGGGCTGGTGCCCTGGAGCTCCAGGCCGGTCACGAGCGAGGTGACGTTCTCCTCGTCCGCGCCCTGGTCGACGTCGTCGCCCGACAGCGCCAGGGTCCCCTCACCGTCCGTCAGGGTGACCGAGCCGGGCTGCGTCATCGACGACGCCGGACGCGGCGCGGAGTAGACCGGCACCCGCAGCTCGGGCAGGCTGCCCGAGGTCGGCGTCAGCAGCAGGTTGCCGCTGGCGTCCGCGAGCGACTCGAGCGGCTGGTCGTCGTCACCGCGACCGTGGGTCGGGTCGACCGTCTTGGTCAGCGCCGACGGGTCGTCCACGGACAGCGTCACGGTCACGGTCTGCGTGGCCCCGGGGGCCACGGTCACCGAAGCCGGCGAGATCTCGTAGTCGACGCCCGGCACGCTCGTGATCGCGTCGTACGACGTGTCGTAGGTGCGCGACGTGGCGCCGGTGTTCTCCACCGTCACCGTCTTCGAGACGGTGACCGGATCGGTCACCTCCACCGGGCCGAAGGAGACGCTGACGGCACCGGTGCCACCGGCGGCGTAGGCGAGCACCTCGTTGCGGACCGCGTCGTCGGCCTTGATCCGACCGCTGCCGACCCGGTTGGGTGCGTAGCGGTCGCCGCCGGCGGTGTCGGAGCCGTTGGTGTCGAGGTCCTGGCCGGCGGTGTTCATGATGTCGGCCTTGACCTGCTCGGGCGTCCAGCCCGGGTGGGCCGAGATGACCAGGGCCGAGAGCCCGGCCACCATCGGGGCGGCCATCGAGGTGCCGCTCTCGGTCTCACCCTCGTTGCCGGTGCCGACGGAGGTCGAGAAGACCGTGCCGCCGACCGCCGTCACGTCGGGCTTGAGGTGCCCGGCGCCCCGCGAGCCGCGGGACGAGAAGCCGGCCATCGTGTCGTCGTCGTCCGGGAACGTCTGGGTCACCCCGTTGCGCTCGGTGCCGGTGACCGTGACGGTCTGACCGCCGGCGATCGCGGCACGGATGGCCGCGCCGCCGGCATTGTTGACCAGCACGCCCGGGATGACCGCGGAGCCGGTGATGCCGGCCGAGAAGGCCTCCAGGTTGCTGTGGAACACGAAGCCCACGCCACCCGCGGCGGCGACGTTGCCGGAGCGGGCCACCGAGCCGCACTCCAGGTTGTCGTCGGTCCACTTGAGGATCGGGATCTTGCCGGCGATGAGGGCCTTCTGCGGGTCCGTGAACGCCGTGCAGCCGGTGACGTTCGGACCGAGGTCGACGATCTGACCTGCGAGGTCGGGCTTGGTGTCCCAGTCGTAGGCGATCGATCGCTCCGAGGCGTACTGCTCGTCGCCGTCGACGCTGTAGGTCACGTCGAGACCGTCGACGATGCTCTGGGCGTCGACCGACGCCGCGACCGTGATCGCCCGGGTCGAGGAGCCCGGCGAGCCGCTGACGTCGTAGAGGTCGTCGGAGTTGCCGGCCGAGATGGCCATCGTGACGCCGAGCGCCGCGGCGGCGTCCGACGCGATCGCGTCGCCGTCCTCCGGCGAGCCGAAGTCGGAGCCGAGGGACATGTTGATGACGTCGACGGCGTCGGCCATCGAGCCGTCGTCGTTCGGGTCGAGGGCCCGGTCGATGGCGGCTGCCGTGACGTCGGTGCTGCCCTCGCAGCCGAAGACGCGGAACGCCATCAGCTTGGCCGCCGGGGCCATGCCGGGCCCGATCCGCAGCGCTCCGAAGTCGGTGGAGGTGTCGTAGTCACCCGTGTAGGTGTCGCCGGTGTCGGTCACACCGAGGCCGGCCGCGCTGCCGGCGACGTGGGAGCCGTGGCCCTCGCAGTCGAGCGGGTTCGGGTCCGGGACCGGGACGGGCTGGTAGCCGGCGGTGTTCGGGTCGGCCTGGTAGGTGTCGCCGACGAGGTCGTAGCCGCCGATCACCTTGCTGGTCGGGAAGACGCTGCTGCCCCAGAGGGTCGCGTCGTCGGCGTGGGCGTGCTCGGCGTCGTACGCCGCGCTCGTGCCCGCCCCGCCGAAGTTGGCGTGCGTGTAGTCGATGCCGGTGTCGATGATGCCGACGACGGTGTTCTCACCGAGGTCGGCGCTGCCCTCCCAGGCGGCCGGCGCACCCTGGAGCGGCACGGCGTAGCTGTTGGAGGGGCTCTTGGGCGCGATCGGGTAGACGTGGGCGACGCCCGCGATGTCGGTCAACTCGTCGTAGTTCGCCACGTTGGTGGTCACCGCGACGCCGGCCAGGGCCGCGTGCATCCGGTAGAGCACCGGGGTCCGCGCCGGGAGGTCGCCGATCACCGCGTTCTGGGCGGCGGTGACCTTCGACAGCTGCTGGCGCGCGGCGGTGCTCGCCGCGGACCTGCCGGCGCTGCGGTTGGCCGCGAACGCGCGCCCGGTCGACCGGGTGTCGAGCTGGAGCAGGAACGAGTAGCGACCGGTGGCGGGGATGCCCGCCGGGCGGTCACCGACGTGAGCGCCGGGCGCGGCCTTCCCCAGCGCGGCGCGCGTCGGAGCAGGCAGGCCCTGGTGGTCTGCCGCCGACGCCGCGCCCGTGGGCACCGCGAGCGACGCGGTGCCGAGCACGAGCGCTCCGGCCGAGAGTGAGGCGATCCAGCGCCACGGACGAGGAGACGAGTGCGACAAGAGTGTCCTCCGAAACCGGGGATCGACGATCCCGAGGGCTGCACTACATCACGGAAAACTTCCGGGTGGAAGACATGAATTCAGTGCGAAATCCGGCGGCACCCCGCGCGTCAGCCGGTTCGTCCACGCACCGCGTCGTAGAACGCCTGCATCTGCGGTCCGATGCGGGCCAGCTCGACGTACGGCGCTCCCCCGGCGGCCCCGTCGACGTACGCGAACTCGATCTCGCCGTCCATCATCGAGCCGCGCATCAGCACCGGCACCCCGGCCGCCTCCGCGGCGGTGCACGCTGCGTCGACGTCGTCGACCGCGAAGCAGACGTGGTGCAGGCCCGGACCGCGGGCCTCCAGGAACTCCTGGTGGATCGACGGCCCGGACACGGGCTGGATGAGCTCGAGCTGGAGGTCCCCGGCGTACCCGAGCGAGACGTGGAGCGTGCAGTCGACCGGTTCGCCGCGCAGCGTCGTCGACTCCGGGCCGAACCGCACGTCCGGGATCCGGGTCCACGCGCCGACCCCGAACTGCTCCGACAGCAGCCGCTCGGTCGCCGCGATGTCGTCGGTGACCCAGCAGACCTGGATGATCGGGCCGCTCGCGATGCTCACCGGGTCAGACTAGGACTGGCCAGCAGACCTCGGTGGTGTGGTCGAGCAGGTCCTCGGGATCGCCGTTCGGCAGGTAGCGCTCGACGACCGGGCCCTCGGCGGACAGCGCCTGCTCGGTGACGGCGCGGCCGACGGCGGAGTACGCCGCGTCGAGGTCGACCATCGGGCCGTCGTACGTCGCGACCGCGTAGCGGACGGCCGGGCGCTCGACGACCTCGACCCGGCCGGGCAGTGGCGGCACCCGACCGTCAGGGAGAGCGACCGGCACGAACGCGACGACCTCACCGGCACCGTCGGTGAAGAACTCGGTCGGGAAGACCGCACCGTCGGGGCCGGTGCGCTCGACACCCGAGACCGCGAGGAGGCGGTGCAGCTCGGTGAACGACTCGATCCACCACGTCACGACCGTCTCGCCGGTGACGTCCCCCCGGATCGCCAGGGCCGTGGTGGTCGGCTCGTCGCGGTGCGCCACCTCGATCCGCTCCTCCTCCGTGAGCATCCGCCGCAACGAGTCCACGGTGTCCTGCGTCTGCTGGAGCTGCCGGCTCATCCGCTCCAGGTGCGCGACGATCACCCGGTTGCGCGCCTCCTCGTCCGGTGCCGCGAGAGCCGCCCGCACGTCGTCCAGCGGCAGGTCGAGGTCGCGCAGCCTCCGGATCAGCCGCGCCTGCGCCACCTGCTCGGGCCGGTAGGACCGGTAGCCCGTGTGCGGGTCGATCCGGGCCGGTTCCAGCAGCCCGACGTCGTGGTAGTGCCGCAGCGCCTTGACGGTCAGGAACGTCATCCGCGAGAAGTCGCCGATGCTCAGCAGGTCAGCCATGGCCGCCACTCTGCACCCTCCCCGTGCGGGAGGGTCGAGTCGATTTCTGAGGGTTGACCCTCCCGCTACGGGAGGGCGGAGAACGCGGTCATGACAGACACCACCTTCCGCCGCGGGCCGCTCGCGGTGCTCCTGACCGGGACGTTCCTGATCGTCCTCGACTTCTTCGTCGTCAACGTCGCGCTGCCCTCGATGCAGCGCGACCTCGATGCCGACAACACCGCTCTCGAATGGCTCGTGGCCGGCTACGGCCTCACCTTCGGCGGCCTCCTGCTCGTCGCCAGCCGGGTCGCCGACCGCTGGGGCCGTCGGCGGATGCTCGTGCTCGGCCTCGCGCTCTTCGTCGCGAGCTCCGCGCTCTGCGGGCTCGCCCCGGACACCACGACGCTGCTGGCCGCCCGGCTGGTCCAGGGCGCGGCCGCGGCCGCGATCGGCCCGGCCGTGCTGTCCCTGATCGGTGACGTGTACGCCGGCACGCACCGGGTGCGCGCCCTCAGCGCCTACGCGACCGTGATGGGCGTGGCCGCCGCGTCCGGCCAGCTGGTCGGCGGCCTGCTGATCCACCTCGACATCGCGGGCAGCGGCTGGCGGGCGATCTTCCTCGTCAACGTCCCCATCGGGCTGGCCGCGCTCGCGGCGGCACCGCGGCTGCTGCCCGACACCCGCATCGCCTCGGCTCCACGCGTCGACCCGGTCGAGGCACTCCTCGTGGTCGGTGCGCTGACCACACTCGTGCTCCCCCTGGTGGAAGGCCAGCGCCAGGGCTGGCCGGTGTGGACGTGGGTCTGCCTCGCCGGCGCGTTCGTGCTGGGCGACCTCGCCTACCTGCGCGGCCGCGCGCTGCGTCGGCGCGCCATCTCGCCGCTGGTCGACCCGACGCCGCTGCGCAACCGTCCGGTCGGTGTGGGGATCGCCGGGCTGGCGTTGCTGTTCACGGGCATGGCGGCGTACTTCCTGGTGCTGGCCCTCTACCTCCAGGACGGCCGGGGCCTGGGCCCGCTGGCGTCGGGCGCGGTCTTCACGGTCGTCGCCGCGTCGTACATGGTCGGTACGGCGGAGGCGGCCGCGCTCCTCCGGAGGTACGGCGCCCGCGCGACGATCGCCTGCTCGGCGCTGGTCTTCGGTGCCGGCCACCTGCTGCTGCTGGCCGCCGTCGAGCGCGTCGGCACCGGCGGCTCGGTGCTGTGGCTGGTCCCGGGCCTGGCCGTCGGCGGGCTCGGCATGGGCGTCGTGCTCGCCGCGCTGATCGGCACCGTGATGGGCTCGGTGGCACCGCAGCACGCCGGCACCGTCTCCGGGATGTCGTCGACGGTCCAGCAGGTCGGTAACGCCCTGGGCGTCGCGCTGGTCGGCATCGTGTTCTTCGGCCGGCTCGACGGCGGCATGGTCGACGCCTTCAGCGCCAGCCTCGCCTACCTGGCCGCCACCACGGTCGCTGTCGCGCTCGCGGCTGCCTTCCTCCCGCGCCGGCCGCGTGCGGCTCAGTCGGTGAAGGAGTCCAGCAGCGTGTCGGCAGCGGCGTAGGGGTCGGACTCCCCCGCCACCACGGCCGTGGCGAGCTCGTCGAGCTCGCTGCGGCCGTGCACGTCTCCCCAGCGCTGGCGGAGCGCGGTCACCGCGATCGCCTCGATCTCGTCGCGGGCCCGGCGCGTACGCCGCTTGTCGAGCTCACCGCTGGAGGCCAGCCACTCGTGGTGCTTGTCGATCTCGGCGACGACCTCGTCGAGGCCCTCGCCCTTCTGGGCGACGGTCTTCACGATCGGCGGGCGCCAGGACCCCTCCGGGCGCTCGCCCAGCTGGAGCATCGAGCGCAGGTCGCGACGCACCTGGTCGGCGCCGTCGCGGTCGGCCTTGTTGACGACGTACAGGTCACCGATCTCGAGGATGCCGGCCTTGGCGGCCTGGATGCCGTCACCCATGCCCGGGGCGAGCAGCACCATCGTGGTGTCGGCGAGGCCGGCGATCTCGACCTCGCTCTGCCCGACGCCGACGGTCTCGATGAGGATCACGTCGCAGCCGGCGGCGTCGAGCACGCGCAGGGCTTGCGGCGTCGACCACGAGAGCCCGCCCAGGTGCCCGCGGGAGGCCATCGAGCGGATGTAGACGTCGCGGTCCAGCGCGTGGTCCTGCATCCGGACCCGGTCGCCCAGCAGTGCACCGCCCGAGAACGGCGAGGACGGGTCGACCGCCAGCACGCCGACCCGCTTGCCCTGCCGGCGCAGCTCGGTGACCAGCGCGTTGGTCGACGTCGACTTGCCGACGCCGGGCGAGCCGGTGATGCCGATGACCTGGGCGTTGCCGGTGTGCGGCGCCAGGGCCGCCATCACCTCGCGGAGCAGCGGCGACTCGTCCTCGACGAGCGAGATCAGGCGGGCGACGGCCCGGGCCTCGCCGGCGCGGGCGCGCTCGACGAGGTCCGGGACCTTGACCTCCCCACGCCTTCCCGAGCCCGCTGCGCGACGCCCATCACGCACGGTGGCTTCGTTGTCGTCAGTCGCAGACATATCCCGAGTCGCCTCCCTCCTCCGCCTTGCCATCGCACGCGCTGGACGCCGCTCGCGACGGCCCTGGAAGGCGCGGGGAGGTCAGCTCACGCCGTGGGGACACGCACGATCAGGGCGTCGCCCTGCCCACCGCCGCCGCACAGGGCAGCGGCACCGACGCCGCCACCGCGGCGCTTGAGCTCCAGCGCGAGGTGCAGCACGACCCGGGTGCCGGACATGCCGACCGGGTGACCGAGCGCGATCGCGCCGCCGTTGACGTTGACGATCTCCGGGTCCAGGGCCAGGGCCTTGGTGGACTCGAGGCCGACCGCCGCGAACGCCTCGTTGAACTCGACCAGGTCGAGGTCGGCGGCGGTGATGCCCTCCTTGTCGAGGGCCTTCTGGGTCGCGTTGGCCGGCTGCAGCTGGAGCGAGGAGTCGGGGCCGGCGACCATGCCGTGCGCACCGATCTCGGCCAGCCACTCGAGGCCGAGCTCCTCGGCCTTCGCCTTGCTCATCACGACCACCGCGGCCGCGCCGTCGGAGATCTGCGACGCGGAGCCGGCGGTGATGGTGCCGTCCTTGGCGAACGCCGGGGGCAGCTTGCCGAGCGACTCGGCGGTCGTGTCGCCACGCACGCCCTCGTCGGCGCTGACCGCGATCGGGTCGCCCTTGCGCTGCGGGATCGTCACCGGGACGACCTCGTCGTCGAAGACGCCGTTCTTCCAGGCCTGGGCGGCCTTCTGGTGCGAGGCGGCCGCGAACGCGTCCTGCTCCTCGCGGGTCAGCTTCACGCCCTCGGCGTTGATCTGCTCGGTCAGCCCGCCCATGGCCTGCTCGGTGGCCTGGTCGTAGAGGGCGTCGTACGCCATCGAGTCGACGAGCTTCACGTCGCCGAACTTGAAGCCCTCACGCGACTTCGGCAGGAAGTGCGGGGCGTTGGTCATCGACTCCATGCCACCGGCGACGACGATCTCGCACTCGCCGGCGCGGATCAGCTGGTCGGCCATCGCGATCGAGTTCAGGCCCGAGAGGCAGACCTTGTTGATGGTGATCGACGGCATGCTCCACGGCAGGCCGCCCGCGATGCCGGCCGCGCGGGCCGGGTTCTGGCCGGCCCCGGCCAGGATCACCTGGCCCATGATCAGGTAGTCGACCTGCTCGGCCTGGACGCCCGCCTTCTCCAGCGCGCCCTTGATGGCCACGCCACCCAGCTCGGCCGCCGAGAGGCTCTTGAGGCCGCCGAGGAGGCGGCCGATCGGGGTGCGCGCACCCGCGACGATGACGGACGGACCGGACATGAGGAGCCTCCAGAGTTCGTGGGTGGATCTCTGCCGACCTTACCCACGGGTCACCGGGGCGGCGAGGGTGGAAAAGGTCACACGCACTCGTCGTACGGCGTGCGTCGTACGACCATGTCGGGCATGAGCCTCGATGCAGCCAGCCACCTCTTCACCGCCATCGACCACGTCGGCATCGCCGTGCCCGACCTGGACGTCGCGATCGCGTTCTACGAGACGACGTACGGCATGCGGCTGGCCCACCAGGAGGTCAACGAGGAGCAGGGCGTGCGCGAGGCGATGATGGCCGTGGGCGACTCCGGATCGTGCATCCAGCTGCTCGCGCCGCTCAACGAGCAGTCCACGATCGCGAAGTTCCTCGACTCGAAGGGCCCGGGCATCCAGCAGATGGCCTACCGGGTCACCGACGTCGAGGAGGTCAGCGCGATCCTCCGCGACCGCGGCCTGCGGCTGCTGTACGACGAGCCGCGGCGGGGCACCTCGGACTCGCGGATCAACTTCATCCACCCCAAGGACGCCGGCGGCGTGCTGGTCGAGCTCGTCGAGCCGGCCGCCGCCCACTGAGGGACACGTCACAGGGGGTGTGCACACCTGTTACCCGTGGGTAATGTCCCGCCCAACCCAGTCCGACACCTGACCACCCAGGAGCCGACGTGCAGCACATCCTCGACGCGATCCAGGCGGGCGACAGCAGCCCCGAGGACTTCGCGAACCTGGAGATCCCCGACCACTACCGCGCCGCGACCGTCCACAAGGACGAGGTCGACATGTTCGAGGGGGTCGCCTCCAAGGAGAAGGACCCCCGCAAGTCCATCCACGTCGAGGACGTGGCGCTGCCCGAGCTCGGCCCGGGCGAGGCCCTGGTCGCGGTGATGGCCTCCGCCATCAACTACAACACCGTGTGGACCTCGATCTTCGAGCCGGTCTCGACCTTCGGCTTCCTGGAGCGCTACGGACGCCTGTCCCCCCTCACGAAGCGGCACGACCTGCCCTACCACGTCGTCGGCTCCGACCTGGCCGGCGTGGTGCTGGCCACCGGTCCCGGCGTGACGAAGTGGAAGCCGGGCACCGAGGTCGTCGCGCACTGCCTCTCGGTCGAGCTCGAGGAGCCCGACGGCCACGACGACACGATGCTCGACCCGCAGCAGCGGATCTGGGGCTTCGAGACCAACTTCGGCGGCCTCGCCGACGTGGCCCTGGTCAAGGCCAACCAGCTGATGCCCAAGCCCGACCACCTCACCTGGGAGGAGGCCGCCTCCCCCGGCCTGGTCAACTGCACGGCGTACCGCCAGCTGGTCTCCAAGAACGGCGGCGACATGAAGCAGGGCGACAACGTCCTGATCTGGGGCGCGTCCGGCGGCCTGGGCGGCTTCGCGACGCAGTACGCCCTCAACGGAGGTGCCAACCCGGTCTGCGTGGTCTCCAACGAGGAGAAGGCCCAGATCGCCCGGTCCATGGGAGCGGAGATGGTCATCAACCGCTCCGAGGAGGGCTACCAGTTCTGGAAGGACGAGCACACCCAGGACCCGAAGGAGTGGAAGCGCCTCGGCGCGAAGATCCGTGAGCTGACCGGCGGCGAGGACATCGACATCGTCTTCGAGCACCCGGGCCGCGAGACCTTCGGCGCGAGCGTCTACGTCACCCGCAAGGGCGGCACGATCACCACCTGCGCCTCCACCAGCGGCTTCATGCACGAGTACGACAACCGCTACCTGTGGATGAACCTCAAGCGGATCATCTCCTCCCACTTCGCCAACTACCGCGAGTCGTGGGAGGCCAACCGCCTGATCGCCAAGGGCAAGATCCACCCGACCCTGTCGCGGACCTACTCCCTCGAGGACGTCGGCCAGGCGGCCCTGGACGTGCACCACAACAAGCACCAGGGCAAGGTCGGCGTGCTCTGCCTCGCCCCCGAGGAGGGCCTCGGCGTCCGCGACCACGACCTCCGCGACCAGCACCTCGAGGCGATCAACCGCTTCCGCGGGGTCTGACCGCCCGTCCCGCCTCGGCCAGATGGCCATATCCCACCCCGGCTCGACGATTTGTCGCGGGCCGGGGTGGGTTCATTTCGATCCATCCGCAAGACTGGGCGGCACATCCCCACCAGGGCCGACAGCAAGGAGCAGCGCCGCGATGAGCGACCAGGGACTGTCCATCTTCGACGACAACGAGCCCGATGAGGACGAGACCCGCACCGCCGCCGCCGACGACGCGACCCAGGTGATGCCCGCCGTTCCACCGCGCCAGGCCGAGGCCCCCGCCGCCCCCGCCGCTCCGCCGGCGCCCGCCCGCCAGGCGCCGGCCCCGGCGCCGGTGATCCCGCCGCGCGCCGCCCAGCCCGCCGCCCAGCCGGCCGGCTCCGGCGCCTTCCCCGTCGTACGCCGTGGCGGCTACGACCGCGACGCGGTGGACGCCCGGATCCGCCAGCTCAGCAGCGAGAAGTCCGGCCTCAGCGGCAGCCTGACCGAGTCCGAGCGCCGCGCGCTCGACCTCGAGCAGCAGGTCGCCGCGCTGAAGGCCGACCTGGCCGAGCACCAGACCCCGTCGTACGCCGGGCTCGGTGGGCGCGCCTCCGCGATGCTCCGCCTCGCCGAGGAGGAGGCCGCCGAGGTCCGCGAGACGGCCCTGCACGACGCCGCGGAGATCCGCGAGCAGGCCAGCCGGGACGCGAAGGCGATCCGCGCCGACGCCTCGCGCGAGGCCGAGGACATGCGGCTGGTGCAGCTGAAGGAGCTCGACGAGAACCGCAGCCGGCTGCTGACCGACGCCGAGCAGGAGCGCTCCCTGGCCCGCAGCGAGGCCGCCGACCTGGTCGCCTCCGCCAAGCGCGAGGCCGACCAGCTGCGGCTGGCCGCCGAGCAGGAGACCAACGAGCTGCGCACCACCGCCAAGCGGGAGGCCGAGCAGCTGCGTGCCGGTGCCGACCGCGAGGTCCAGGAGGCCCGGCGCACGCTCGCCGTGGAGAAGGAGCGGCTGGCCCGCGAGGCCACCGACCACCACGCCAGCGCCACCGCCGAGACCCAGCGCCTCGTGCAGGAGGCCGAGGAGCGCGCCGCCGCCGCCGAGGAGCGGGCCCGCGCGGCCTCCGCCCAGGCCACCGAGCACCGCGGTCAGGCCTCGACCGAGGCCGAGGCCCTGCTGAGTCGCGCCCGCCGCGAGGCCGAGCAGATCGTCACCAGCGCCCGCACCCAGGCCGAGTCGATGAACGCCTCGGGTGCCGCCGAGGCCGAGCGTGAGCTGGCCGCGATCCGCGCCGAGGTCGACCGGATGGCCAAGCGTCGCGACGCGATCACGGCCCAGCTGGCGTCGCTCCGCGACGTCGTCGCCGGCTTCGGCGAGGACGAGTGACCCAGCCCGCGGAGCCCGAGGCGGCCGCAGGCGAACCCGCAGGCGCCTCCGAGGACGACTCCGCGGGCATCCCGGTCGACGACGACTACCTGGGCGAGCCCGGCCCGCCCCTGGACCGGCACGCCCCGTTCTACGTCGGTTTCGTCGGCGGCCTCGGTGCGCTGGTCGCCATCTGGCTGGCCATGCAGGTCCAGGCGATCGGCTCCACCCTGATGCTGATCGTGGTCTCGCTGTTCCTGGCAGCCGGCCTCGACCCCGCCGTCCGCTTCTTCGAGCGGCGCGGGATGCGGCGCTCGTACGCCGTCGTCACCGTGATCGTGATCGTGCTGGCCGCGCTCGCGCTCTTCCTCGTCGCGATCGTCCCCGTCATCACCGACCAGGTGAAGGCGCTCACCGACAACGTGCCGCACTGGCTCGACCAGCTCCAGCGCAACCGGCAGGTCCAGCGCCTCGACGACGAGTACGACATCATCCAGAAGATCCAGGACTACGTGACCGCGGGCGACTTCGCGGGCGCGGTCTTCGGCGGCGCCCTGGGCGTCGGCCTCGCGGTCCTGGGCGCGCTGTTCAACGGCTTCATCGTCGTCGTCCTGACGCTCTACTTCCTGGCCTCGCTGCAGACCACGAAGTCCGCGCTCTACCAGCTCGCCCCCGCCTCGCGCCGCGACCGGGTCTCCCGCCTCGGCGACCGGGTCGTGCGCAGCGTCGGCGGCTACGTCTCCGGCGCGTTCATCGTCGCGATGTGCGCCGGCATCTCGTCGCTTGTCTTCCTCTTCGTCGTCGGGCTCAGCCAGTACGCCGTGGCGCTCGCGTTCGTGGTGGCCCTGCTCGACGTGATCCCGATGATCGGCGCGACGATCGGCGCCGTGATCGTCACCGCGATCGCGTTCGCCGAGGACTGGAAGATCGGCCTGGCCTGCGCCGTCTTCTACATCGTCTACCAGCAGGTCGAGAACTACGTGATCTACCCGCGGGTGATGTCGAAGTCCGTCGACGTGCCCGGCGCCGTCACCGTGATCGCGGCCCTCACCGGCGCCGCGCTCTTCGGCGTCGTGGGCGCCCTGCTCGCGATCCCCACCGCGGCCTCGATCCTGATGCTGACGCGCGAGGTGTGGGTCCGGCGTCAGGACACCCGTTAGGGCAGCTCCAGGGACCCGTTGACGGCCGTGGTCCGCTCCCCCAGCTTGACCCCGACGACACCCGCCAGGATCAGCAGGCCGCCGAGCAGCTGGACCGCCCGCGGCAGCTCGTCGAGCAGCAGCCACGCGAAGACCACGCCAGCGACCACCTCGAGCAGCGCGACGAACGACGCCAGCCGCGAGCCGAGGCGGCGGCTGGCGGCGATGCCGGTCGTGTACGGGACGGCCGCGGTCACGACCCCCAGCACGATCAGAGGCACCCACCACGCGACGTCGGTGCCGGCATAGGTCACCGCGGCGGTGGCCGACTCCATCGGGAGCACGCCGACCAGGCCGGCCAGGCCGAGCGCGAGGCTGCCGACCAGCAGGCCCCCGGCCGCCAGGACCATCGGCGGCATGCCGTTGCCCTCGTCGGCCGAGATCACGAAGTAGGTCGCCGCACCGACCATGGCGGCCAGCGCCCAGGCGACGCCGACCGGGTCGAGGTCGGCGCCCGACACCAGGTCGAGCACCAGCACCAGGCCGACCGCGGCGACCGCCGCCCCCAGGAGGGTGAGCCGCCCCGGGCGCTGACCGTGGCGCAGCCACATCCAGCAGACCACCGCGGCGGGCGCGGTGTACTCGATGAGCAGCGCCGGGCCCACCTGCATGTGCGCGACGGCCGAGAAGTAGCAGAACTGGGCGCCAGCGACGGCGAGGACGCCGTACAGCGTCACCAGCCCGGCGTTGCGGCGCAGCACGTCCCAGCGTCCCCGGAGGGCGACCAGGCCGAACGGGAGCACGACGAGGGCCGCGACCGAGACCCGGACCAGCACGATCGCGCCGGGGCTCCAGCCGGACTCGAGCAGCGGGCGCGCCAGCGGGCCGGACAGCCCGAAGGTCGCCGCCGAGACCACCGCGAAGCCCAGACCGCTGACCAGGCGGGAGCGGTGTGACGCGCTCAGCGTCGGGACAGGCGTGTCGTCGGCGACTTTTCTCACGCCTCATGCTATCGGCGATATTTCTACGCGCGTCGAGCGGACCCGGTAATCTGTCAACGTGCTTTTCACGGATGACACCACGGTGATGCTGCAGGCTGCAGTCGTGCTGGTGAACTCCGCCGTCACCACGGACACCCTGACGAGCATCGACGAGCTGGACCTCTGGTACGCCGAGTACATGCACACCACGCACCGCACCTCCGGGCCGACCGAGCTCGAGAGCGTGCGCGCCGTGCGCCACATCCTGTACGAGCTGATGACCTCCGACCGGGACCGCACCGCGGAGCTGGTCAACGAGCTGCTCGCCGAGGCGGGCACCACGCCTCAGCTGGTCCGGCACGGCGAGTGGGACTGGCACCTGCACGGCGTCTCCGCCGACGCCGACCCCGCGACCCGCATCGTCGTCGACACCGCCATGGCGATGATCGACGTCGTCCGCGACGACCAGCTCTCCCGATTCGGCATCTGCGCCGACGAGACCTGCACCGGGGTCGTGCTCGACCTCTCCCGCAACCGGTCGCGACGCTTCTGCTCGACCGCCTGTGGCAACCGCAACGCGGTGGCGGCCTACCGGGCCCGCCAGGCCAAGGACTGAGCGCTCCGACCCCAGCGAAATGGCCCGGACGGGCCATGCACCGCCTGACCCGGGCTGGTTAGCGTGCTCACTGGGGGGATCTCGTAGCGCCGACCAGTGGGAGATCTCGGGATGAGCGCAGGACCGGTCCACGCCCAGCAGGAGGCCGAGCGGGAGGTTGAGGAGCAGCCCGCCGCGGCCGAGCAGGCGCCTGTTCCTGCCGCACCGGTGCCGCTCACGGTGGGCGCCGCCGACGACCGGGCCGAGCTGGAGGCCGACCGGCGCGCCGACGAGGCCCTGGCCCGCCTGAAGCCCGCCGGTGCGGACCACCACGCCCACGGCGTACGCCGGTCCGCAGGTGCGCCGACCGGCCCGATCGGGCTCGCCGGCGGCGCCCTCGACGGTGACACCGAGCAGCGGCTGTCGTCGCGGTTGGGTCAGGGCGGCGCGCTCGACGCGTCGGTGCGTCGGCAGATGGAGGGCGCGTTCGGCCGGTCGTTCGCCGGCGTCAACGTCCACACCGACGGCGAGGCCGACGCGCTGTCACGGCAGATGTCGGCGACGGCGTTCACGGTCGGCAACGACATGTTCTTCTCGAAGGGTGCCTACCGCCCCGGCGACGAGTCCGGCAACCGCCTGATCGCCCACGAGCTCGCCCACGTCGAGCAGCAGCACGCCGGCGCGCACCGCATGGTCCACCGGGCGGTGGGCTTCGAGTTCGAGACCAACGTGATCGCCAAGAAGAGGCTCAACGACGGCTCGTTCGAGAAGTACCCGAAGGCCACCGTGCTGAAGCAGTACGACGGATTCCGCATGGAGACGGATGAGAACTCCCAGGTCGGCTCGACCATCGAGTTCGTCGTCGACCCGCCCGTCCAGGAGACCGACCGGAAGAAGCTGGTCAAGATCATGGACAAGATGACGTCACTCGCCCAGACCATCAAGGACGCCGACGACAAGACCCTCGACAAGGGCAAGGTCCCGATCGACCAGTGGCAACCCACCAAGAGCCTGCGCGACGCCGGCATCGGCGGCACACCCCGCGACGCCTGGGTCCTGCCGGACTACCTCATCCAGTCGAACCCGCAGGTCACCGGGGGCATCGACTTCGACAAGATCATCGACCTGATGTCCGAGATGGGCACCAAGGGCGACAAGCGGGCGCTCGGTACCGAGGACGCCAAGGCCGCGACGAGCCTGGAGGGTGTGTCTGCGAAGGCGGCCGACTTCGCCGGGAAGGTGAAGGCCGGCGGCGGGCCGGAGGGACTCCCCAACCCGAGCAAGGAGCTCCAGGGCATGGCCGCCCTGCTGGTCTCCTACCTGGTCTTCGGGTCCTCCGACAGCGGCGGGCTCCTCAACTACGCGAAGCTGATCTCGAACTCGATCATGCTGCGTACCGACTTCGGCTCCCTGTTCATGAAGCTGCCCGAGAAGGACTACGACGTCCTCATCCACAACCCACGCGGATTCATGACCTGGATCCTCCAGGTCGCCGAGCTGGACACCGAGCCCGACGAAGCGGTCTTCCAGCGCGGCGTGCAGAAGAGCAACGACCCGAACGACCCCGGGTACGGCGTCAAGGACGACGACCCGGGGCTGGCGATCAGCCGGCGGGACTGGCTGCTGGGGATCAGCATGGGCGTCGACCATCTCTCGGCGAAGACCAACCGGGGCCTCGCGGCGAAGCTCGAGGGCCTGGGTGCCCTGGGCGGGAAGTTCGACGCCGTCGGCGACGAGGCCGGCAAGAAGCCGAAGAACCAGACGAAGACCGGCGCGGTCATGGAGTTCCGCAACATGCCGAAGGACGTCTACTACAAGGAGTGGGGACCGCTCGCGCTGCGGACCTTCGACTACATCGTCGGGCTCAACAACCGCTGAGCCTCAGGCCAGGAAGCGGCGCAGCACCTCGGTGAAGACGGCCGGCTGCTCCGAGTGCACCCAGTGCCCGGCACCCTTGATCGTCACGCGGCGGTTGCGCGGGAACCAGTGGTCCATCGCGGCGACGAACTCCTCACGCACGTAGCCCGAGTCCTGGCCGTTGACCCACAGCGTGCTCCCCTCGTACGGCGGCGTTCCGGCCAGCGCCTCGTCGGGCCAGTCGCCGAGCACGTCGATGTCGCGGCCGAGCACGTCGAGGTTGGGCTGCCAGGCCCAGCCGTCGCCCTCGTGGCGGAGGTTCTGGAGCAGGAAGCTGCGCACCGTCGGGTCCGGCACCGCGTCGACGAGCGCCGCGTCCGCCTCGCTGCGACGTTCCAGCGCCGTCAGGTCGAGTCGCTGCATGGCGTCGATGTAGCCGACGAACTCACTCTTCGAGCGGTAGGCCACCGGTGACACGTCGACGACGCAGAGCCGCTCGACGAGCTCGGGGTGCCGCAGGGCCAGCACCATCGCGGCCTTGCCGCCCATCGAGTGGCCGACCAGCGCGACCGGGTCGTCGGCGCTGAAGAGCTCGGCGACCTGGTCGGCGACGTCCACGTAGTCGAAGTGGTCGCGCCACGGCGACCGGCCGTGGTGGGGCATGTCGACGAGGAGCACGCGGTGGTCGGTGGCGACCGCCTTGGCGATCGTCGTCCAGTTCTTGCCCTGCCCGAAGAGGCCGTGGCAGAAGGCGACCAACGGCCCGTTCTCCCCCAGGGAGGTCGTGTGCAGGGCCATGCAGCGAGGTTAGTTCAGCACCAGCGGCGTACGCCGGCGGGGCTCAGGTCGCGGTCGCGCAGCACGACCGCGAGCCGGTCGCCGTACTGCGCGCAGGTCCGGCGGAAGTCGCGGGCGCGGTACTCGATCGCCAGCACCCGGTCGCCGTACGCGCGCACGTAGCTGCCGCACTCGCGGTAGCGGCCGCACTCCTCCGCGACGGCGAAGTCGTAGCCGAGCGTGGTGCCGTCGAGGTCGGCGAGGTTCTTCTGCCCGGCCGCGAGACCGGCCCGGTGCGCGCCGCGGACGAGGAGCCGGGCGTAGGCGAGGGCCTGACCGCGCCTCATCAGGCCGTGGCTGCGGGTGTAGGAGTCGAGGTTGTCGTACTCGACCGCGTCGTAGCCGGCGCGGGCGCAGCCGCGCGTCCACCGCCCGACGATGTCGGCGAGCCGGTGCCGCTTCGCGGCCGTGCGTACGTCGAGCAGCTGCTCGCCCCAGGCCTCGTCGACGACCGGACGGCCGTGCTCGCGCAGGACCAGGTCGGGGTGCCGCCGCCACACGGTGCGCTCCCCCGGCTGGGTCTGGAAACCGTTGACGTAGCAGACGTTGTAGCGGCCCGGCAGCGGCCGGGCCTCACGGTCTCGCACCACGATGCCCACGTGCGCAGGCGTGGAGCGCACGCCGCCGAGCTGGTAGTCGACATCGGTCCCGGTCGGCAGTGGCAGGACGGCCAGCAGCAGAGCGACGAGCAGCACGGGCACACCCTCAGGCTACGGAAGGCTCCGCGTTGCTGTCCTCCGCTGTCAGGGGCTGGGCGATGTCCTCGAGCGACTTGCCCTCGGCCTTGGTGCCGAGGAACGCCTGGATCACCCCGGCCGCGACCATCAGGACCGCGCCGACGAAGTAGCCGACGGCGATCTGGGTGATGTCGCCGCTGGCCGACGCGCGGTCGATCAGCCAGCCGAAGAAGAGGGGGCCGCTGATGCCGCCGGCTGCCGTACCGATGGCGTAGAAGAAGGCGATGCACAGCGCGCGCGTCTCCATCGGGAAGACCTCGCTCGCGGTGAGGTACGCCGCGCTCGCACCCGCGGACGCGAAGAAGAAGATGATCGCGCCCATCAGCGTCAGGGTCACGGCGGTGACGCTGCCGAGGAAGAAGCCGGTCGCACCGAGCAGCACGCCGGAGAGGATGTAGGTCCCGGCGATCATCCGGATCCGGCCGACGGTGTCGAAGAGCCGGCTGAGCAGCAGCGCGCCGGCGAAGTTGCTGACGGCGAAGACCGCGAGGTACCACCCGGTCTGCTTCACGTCGAGGAACGTCGTGAGGGTGTCGCCGTAGGTGAAGAAGAAGGCGTTGTAGAGGAACGCCTGGCCGACGAACAGCGCGAAGCAGACGATCGTGCGGCGCGGGTAGAGCGTGAAGACGGTGCGGGCGATCTCGCCGATGCCGATCGTCGTGCGCTGCCGGATCGTGATGGTGTCGTGCACCGGCTCGAGGCGCGCGCCGCTCTCCTCCTCGACCGTGTGCTCGATGCTCTGGACGATCCGCTCGCCCTCGTCCTCGCGGCCGTGGATGAAGAGCCAGCGTGGGCTCTCCGGGACGTGGCGCCGCACGATCAGGATCCCGACGGCGAGCACGGCACCGAGACCGAAGGCCAGCCGCCAGCCCCAGGCCGGGTCGACGATCGTGGGGTCGAGCAGCGGGATCGTCAGCAGCGAGCCCGCAGCGGCACCGACCCAGAACGACCCGTTGATCGCGACGTCGACGCGTCCGCGGAACTTCGCGGGGATCAGCTCGTCGATCGCGGAGTTGATGGCGGCGTACTCACCGCCGATGCCCATGCCGGTCAGGAAGCGCGCCGCGAAGTACCACGCGGGGGTCATCGAGAACGCCGTCAGCACCGTGGCAGCGATGTAGACGCCGAGGGTGATCAGGAAGAGCTTCTTGCGGCCGAAGCGGTCGGTCAGCTGACCGAAGAGCAACGCGCCGATGCAGGCGCCGGCGACGTAGATCGCGCCGGCGAAGCCGATGTCGAAGCTGCTCAGCCCGAGACCGGTGTCGGACGGCTTCAGTGCCTCCGACATCGATCCGACGATGGTGACCTCGAGCCCGTCGAGGATCCAGACGGTCCCGAGCCCGATCACCACCATCCAGTGCCAGCGGGCCCACGGCAGCCGGTCCAGACGTGCCGGGATGTCGGTCGTGATCCGTCCGGTCTCAGCTCCCATGCCGGTTTCGTACCCGTGCGAGGATCGCCGCATGCCTGACGACGAGACCACGCGGATCGAGACCCAGCGGCTGATCGGCGCGCCCGCCTCCGAGATCTTCGCGCTGCTGTGCGACCCGCAGGGCCACGTCGCCATCGACTCCTCCGGGATGCTCCAGGACGCGGACGGCGACCCCGTCGCGGCCGCCGGCGACAGCTTCGTCATCCACATGGACCGCGAGTCGCTCAACGACTTCCCCGAGATGGGCCGGTACGACGTGACCGTGACGATCCGCGACTTCGAGGCGGACCGGCTGATCTCGTGGACCATCCTCGGCCGGATCCGCCCGCAGATCGGCCACGTCTACGGCTACCGCCTCGAGCCCGACCCCGAGGGCTCCGACGGCACCCTGGTCACGTCCTTCTACGACTGGTCGGACATCCACCCGGACTGGCAGGCGGCCGGCATCTTCCCGGTCATCTCCGAGAACGCGTTGCGCGGCACGCTGGGCATCCTGGACCGGACGGTCCGTCGGGGCTACGCGCGGCCCTAGCCCGGCCCGGGCACCGGGTCAGGCGAGCCCGTCGAAGGGCCGGACCTCCACCTTGCCGCGGCACGCCTGCGACCCTGCGGCAGCCAGACGGAGCGCGACGTCGAGGTCCGGCGCGTCGATGACCCAGAAGCCACCGAGGTACTCCTTGGTCTCCAGGTAGGGGCCGTCCGTCAGCACCGGAGCCTCGCCCCGGCCGTCGACGACCGTCGCCGTGCTGGCCGACTGCAGCCCGCCGGCGAACACCCAGTAGCCGTCGGCCTTGAGCTGCTCGTTGAAGGCATCGGTCTCCGCGAACGCCTCCTCCATCTCCTCCCGCGATCCGTAGCTGCCGAACTCGCCCATGTCGGCCGGGCCGTGCACGCTGAGCAGGTAGTGCGCCATCACGTGTCTCCTTCGTCGCGGGCGGCTCCGTCGACCGCCTCTCCCCCGCTCCACGAACGGTGGGGCGTGGGTACGACACCACCCTGCCGCCGAACGGACTGATGAGAAAAGTTCGGCGCGGCTGTCGTATCTGGTACCTCCCCGTTCGTGGAGTGAGTGAGAGCCGGTCGCACCCGCGACCGCGACACAGATGGAGAAACGACATGTCCACGACGTACTCCCCCAGCACCAGCACCAGCACCAGCACCAGCCACGCGACCGGGCGCCGGACCGTCTGGAGGCACGGCCTCGCCGCCTCGGTCGTCGCCGCGGTTGTCACCACCACGCTCGCGGCGATCGCCTCGGCGGCCGGCGTCTCCTTCGCCGACAGCAGCGGCGAGAGCATCCCGCTCGCGGGGTTCACCCAGCTGACGCTGGTGTTCTCGCTCGTGGGCGTCGGCCTGGCCGCCGTGCTGGCGCGCCGCGCACGCCGGCCGCGCCGTACCTTCGTGCGCACCGCGGTCGCCCTCACCGTGCTGTCGTGGGTGCCCGACCTGGTCGTCGGGTTCGACGCCGCGTCCGCGGCCACGCTCATCGGCCTGCACACCGTGGCGGCCTGCATCGTCGTCCCGACCCTCGCGAGCCGGCTCGACGGCTAGGGCCCTAGGAGCAAGGGCCCGGCCGCGTGGTGCCCGGGCGCAGGCACGACTGCACGATCCGCGGCTTCGTGTCCGCGCGTACGACGAGGGTGGTCGACCGACCGATGGTCCTCGGCTTCGTCACCAGGACGACCACCTTGCTGCCCGGGTGGAGGCCTCGTGCCTTCCAGAGCTCCTTGCCGAAGGAACGGCTTCCCTTCTTCACCCGCTTGAAGGCCTTCGCCTTGAAGGGGCAGCCGCGTCCTTGGCAGCGGAGTGTGATCGTCTCGCCGCCACCCAGCCTCGCCACGCTCACGCGGCTGATGACGGTCGTCCGCCCCGGCTGGTAACGGAAGGTCGTGCGCGCGGCCAGCAGCGGGCTCCGCGACGCGAAGGCCTTGTCGGTGGACGTCGTCGTGCCCTCAGCGTTCGTGGCGCGCACGCGCACGTGGTAGGCGGTGCCCGGCTCGAGGCCGGTCAACCGACCGGCGACGTTCGTGACGCCGGCACTCCCCGCGACCACGTACGGGCCGGCCGTGCGCCCGTAGGCGCCGGTCGGGCCGTAGTCGAAGAACACCTGGGTCTCGTTGCCCCGGGGGTCCACGACCGAGGTCGCGGTCGCCGCCGTCGTCGTCACGGCCTTCACGGCAGCCGCGGCCGCTCGCGCGGCTCCGTCGACGAACCGGATGACGTTCGCGCTGTGCTGGTCGGTGAGGTAGAGCTCGCCGTCAGGTCCGTCCGTGAGGGCGTGCGGCTCGGTCCCGGGCAGGGCCTCGAAAGAGCTCGACAATCCGTCGGCGGAGACACGGACGACGTTCGCGCTCGCCTGCCCGGCGACGTAGACGTGCCCGTCGGCGCTGGCCAGGATGCCGTACGGGTCGCTCAAGGTGCCGCCGGTGAGAGTGACCTCCTGTGCGGACCCGCCGTTCTGCGCCGCGGGGAAGCGGGCCACCTTCCCGGCGTTGTACTCGGTCACCCAGAGGCTGCCCGCAGCGTCCGCCGCGATCCCGTCCGGCCCCGAGCCGCCGGCGACCGAGATGGTGCTCTCGACGGACGGCGAGGTGCCGAGCGTCAGGCGGCGGATCACGTCACCGCCGAAGTCCGGGGCGAAGAGCTTGCCACTGGAGACCGCGAGGTCGTAGACCGCACCGCCAAGGCCGCCCGTGGCCGTCGCCGTGCCCGCGCCGGAGTCCGACACCGAGCCGAGCTGGCTGACGTCGCCGTTGCACACCCCGTCGGAGGGGAGGGAGAAGTACATCCGGCCGTCGCCGCCGGACACGAGGGCGACGGGCCCGCACGTGGAGGGTGTGGCGATGTCGTGGGCGGACGGCGAGGCCGAGGTCGCGTCGAACCACGTCAGCTTGTCGGCACCGGTGACGGCGACCCAGACGCGTCCCCCCGGCCCGACGGCGACGGTGGTCGGGCCGGCGCCGACCGGGTAGCGGGCCAGCAGCGCACCCGCGGGAGTGAAGCGCGCGACCGAGCCGTTGAACTCCTCGGCGACCCACAGGTTCCCGTCCGGACCGAGCGCTATCCCGCTGCCGGCGGAGGCCGTGGGGAACGACGTCACCGAGGCCCCCTCCGCCGGCGCGACGCCGACGAGGAACGGCACCACGAGCACGGTCACGAGTTGGGCTGCCCACCGACGCATGGACCGACCGTACGCCGCGGACCTCCGGGGAGACGCCAAAACGCCTCGCGTGCGGGTGCCGGCTCCTATGCTGGATCGACGGCGGACGCTCCCCGCGCCCACCACCTGTGGAGTCACGATGTCTGACCGCAAGCTGCTCCAGCAATCGGTTCCGGGTGCCGAGTCGACCCAGACCGCCCCGAGTCCGGCCTCGTCGGTCCCCCTCGCGCCGGTCCCCCTCCCGGTGCTCGGGCGCACCGGCGCCGCGGACACCATCCGCCGGGAGACCGACGTCGAGGCGGCGACCCGCCAGCTGCAAGCCGCTCGAGCCAAGACTCGGGGCCCGCAGGGGGGCCCGGGCGAGCTGGACAGCCTCGACAACTACAAGCTCGCCCCGGACCAGCAGGTGCCGAAGCCCAAGGGGGGCAAGCCCGACGAGTACGCCGGCACGCCCGTCGGCAAGTTCTCGGGCGAGTCGAGCGCGAGCAAGCGGGAGGGAGTCGCAGCGATCAAGGGCGGCGAGGCTCCGGACAAGAAGGCCCTCCACCAGCCCGTCGCCGACCTGGGTGAGATCTACGCCCACTGCTCCATGCTCGAGGCCGAGTTCAAGTACCAGGTCGAGCAGGTCGCCTCGAAGACCAAGGGCAAGGCCGTGTTCCGGCCGGGCGGGAAGATGAAGTCGCTCGACCGGACGCTCGAGAAGGTCACCGCCGACTACAAGGGCGACATGTCGCGCATCGTCGACCTGACCGGCGGATCGATCTCGTTCGACGACCCGAAGGACCTCGTCAAGGGCTACGGCACCATCGCCAAGAACCCGATGTTCCACCTCGTCCGCGTCAAGAACACCCTGATGAACGGCAAGGGCTACGGCGACATCAACCTGTCGATCGAGATGGGCGGCGCCGACATCGACATCTACGACGCGCGCGGGAAGGTGGTCGGCAAGGAGCACTACGCCGGCTTCCTCATCGAGCTCCAGCTCCACCTGGCGCCGATCATCGGGGTCAAGGAGGCCGCCCACGAGCAGTACGAGAAGATGCGCACCCTCGACGCCGACAACAAGAACGCGGGCAAGAAGGAGGACCGGTCCGACTGGAGCAAGGAGGACCGGACGGCGTACGAGACGCTGCTGGCCGAGATGGAGGGGCTCTACGGCAAGGCGTGGGAGACGCTCGGCAGCACCAAGGCCCTGAACAGGAAGCTCAAGGTCATCAAGCCGATGGCCCCGACGTAGGACTCAGCGGGTCGAGTAGTCCCGGAACCCGCGCTTGGTCTTGCGGCCGAGGTAGCCCGCGGTCACCAGGTGTTCCAGCAGCGGTGCCGGCGCGAAGCCGGGCTCGCGGAACTCGAGGTAGAGCTCGCGCTGGATCGCCAGCGAGACGTCGTTGCCGACCACGTCGAGCAGCTCGAACGGGCCCATCGGCAGCGCGCAGCCCTGCTTCATCGCGGTGTCGATGTCGTCGGCCGTGGCGTAGTGCGCCTCGAGCATCTTCACCGCGTCGTTCAGGTACGGGAAGAGCAGCGCGTTGACGATGAAGCCCGCGCGGTCGGCGCACGAGACGCCGACCTTGCCGACCTTCGCCACCAGCGCCTGGGTGGTCTCGGTGACGGCGTCGTCGGTGGAGACGGTCGAGACGACCTCGACGAGCTTCATGATCGGCGCCGGGTTGAAGAAGTGCATGCCGATGACGTCCTGCGGGCGCGAGGTCGCCTGGGCGCAGGCGATGATCGGCAGGCTCGAGGTCGTCGTGGCGAGGATGGCCCCGGGCTTGCAGATGTCGTCGAGGTTCTCGAAGAGCGTGGTCTTGATCGCCAGGTCCTCGGCGATCGCCTCGACCACGATGTCGACGTCCTTCAGGTCCTCGAGTGACGTCGAGCCGGTCAGCCGGCCGAGCACCTCGGCCTTCTTCTCCTCGGTCGAGCGGCCGCGCTGGATCTGCTTGTCGAAGCTCTTGGTGATCGCGGCGACGACGCCGTCGACCTTGTCCTGGCCGCGGCCGACGAAGAGCACGTCGTACCCGCTCTTGGCGAAGACCTCGATGATGCCGGTCGCCATGGTCCCGGTGCCGACGACGCCGACGAGCTTGATGTCGTGACGCAGCTGCGGCTGCTCGTCGGCGGACGGGGTGCGGTCGTCGTCGACCACGACCGGGCTGTCCGGCGCCTCGTAGGTGTAGAAGCCGCGGCCGGTCTTGCGACCGAGCATCCCGGCGGTGACCATCTGCTTGAGGATCGGCGACGGCGCGTGCAGGCGGTCGCGGCCCTGGCGGTACATCGTCTCGAGGATCTCGTACGCCGTGTCGAGGCCGATCAGGTCGAGCAGCGCCAGCGGGCCCATCGGGTAGCCGCAGCCGAACCGCATGGCGGCGTCGATGTCCTCGCGGGTGGCGTAGCGGCCCTCGTACATCGAGACCGCGTGGTTGAGGTAGCCGAAGAGCAGTGTGTTGGCGATGAAGCCCGCCTTGTCGCCGCAGATGACCGGGGTCTTGTCGAGCGCCGCCATCAGCGCCTTCACGTCCTCGAGCACCTGCTCCTCGGTGACGACCGTGCGCACGATCTCGACCAGCTGCTGCACCGGTGCGGGGTTGAAGAAGTGCACGCCGATCACCCGGCCGGGGCTGGAGTTGGCCGTCGAGATCTCGGTGACCGAGAGGCTCGAGGTGTTCGTCGCGAGGATCGTGTCCGGGCCGACGATCGCGTCGAGCTGGCGGAAGAGCGCCTTCTTGGTCTCCAGGGACTCGATCACCGCCTCGACGACCAGGTCGGCCGACGCGACGTCGTCCATCGAGGTGCTGAACGTGATCCGGCCCAGCAGCTCGGACTGCTCTGCCTCGGTCATCTTCTCGCGCTTCACCGCGCGGGCCGTCGAGTGCTCGAGGTACTGTCGTCCGCGGTCCAGGGCGTCCTGGTCCTTCTCGACGCCGACCACGGCGTACCCGTTGCGGGCGAAGACCTCCGCGATGCCGGCACCCATGGTGCCGAGGCCGATGACGCCGATCGTGGTGAAGGTGCGCGACTCAGTCATGCGGCGCATCGTGGCACGGTGGGACCGCCCTGACTATGGCGTAGTTCACTCGCCAGTAACTTAACGATCCAATCGCTGCACGAGCTTGAGCAGGTGGCCCGCGGGGTCGCGTACCCAGGCGAACCGGAGCCGACCGTCGGGCGAGTCGACCGGTGCGTGGGCCGACGCCCCGCCGGCGGCCACCGCAGCGTCGTACGCCGACCCGGCGTCGTCGCACCAGAACACCACCTCGGACGCCTCACCGCCGGCCTCGACCCCGAGCCCGTACTCGTTGCCGACCTCCGCCGACGCCAGGCCGATCGTGAACCCCGGCCCGGTCACCTCGACCATCACGGGCGCCCCGGTCGCCGGCGTACGGAACCGTTCGGCGCAGCCCAGCCGACGGTAGAACTCCGCGCATGCCTCGACGTCCGCGCAGTAGAGGTTGACCTGGGCGCTCAGGAACATGGGGCCACTGTAGATTCGTCGCCCGTGAGACTCGTCGTAGCCCAGTGCCAGGTCGACTACGCCGGGCGGCTGACCGCCCACCTCCCGCTGGCCACCCGGGTGCTGATGATCAAGGCCGACGGGTCGGTGCTGGTGCACTCCGACGGCGGCTCGTACAAGCCGCTGAACTGGATGTCGCCGCCGTGCACGCTGCGCGAGGGCACCACCGAGGACGGCCAGGTCGAGTGGACGGTCACCAACCCGAAGACCGACGACACCCTGCGGATCCTGCTCACCGAGATCTTCAGCGACTCCCAGCACGACCTCGGTGTCGACCCCGGCCTGCAGAAGGACGGCGTCGAGAAGCACCTCCAGGAGCTGCTCGCCGACCACCCCGCGACGCTCTCCCCCGGCCTGACGCTGGTGCGCCGCGAGTACCCCACCGCCATCGGCCCCGTCGACCTGATGTGCCGCGACGAGGCCGGCGCCTCCGTGGCCGTCGAGATCAAGCGCCGCGGCGACATCGACGGCGTCGAGCAGCTCACCCGCTACCTGGAGCTGCTCAACCGCGACCCGCTGCTCTCCCCCGTCCGCGGGATCTTCGCGGCCCAGGAGATCAAGCCGCAGGCCCGCGTGCTCGCCACCGACCGCGGCATCGCCTGCGCCGTCGTGGACTACGACGCCCTGCGCGGCCTCGACGACCCCAGCCACCGCCTCTTCTAGCGAGCCGGCCGATCGCGATGTCCACAGGGTTCACGACGTCGCTGGCAGCCGCCGTGGATCCGGCCTACCGTGGCAGGCATGACGAGCGATCCAGGCATGACGCTCCGCGTGGCCCGGCTCGAGAACGACACGGAGTCGATCTACGAGCTCCTCACGGAGGTCAGGTCGACGCAGGACGACCACACCCTGCGCTTCGATCGCATGGAGGACACCCTCACCGAGGTCAGGTCCAGTCAGGACGAGCACACCCTGCGCTTCGATCGCATCGAGACCATCCTCACCGAGGTCGTCCGGCGGCTTCCAGAATCATCGTGAGTGGCACCGACTGGGGCATCGCCTGCGCCGTCGTTGCCTGCGACGACCCGCGCGGTCTCGACCACCCGAGCCACCGCCTGTTCTGACCCCAGCGCCGAACCCAGTCCCGACCCCAGTCCGTTCGGTCCGGATGGCCTATGTCCCGAGGCTGATGCCGCGCCGAAAGTTAAGTCATGCGCGGCTCCCTCACATCGGACGCTCGCCGTCCGATGAGTACGTCGGTCACGACCGACGTCCCTGGAGGGCACCTGTGAGGCAGCACCACGTCCACCGCACCGCCGTACGCCTGACCGGCGTGCTGGCGGTGATCGTCGCCGCGGTCGGCGCGATCGCCACCTCGACCCCGGCGCCGGCAGCGGAGGGACGCCCCTCGGCGGCACGCTCCGCCTCCCCGGTCTGGGCGAGCGGGAACGGCGTGCTCGCGCTCGACTGGGGCGACCTGGACCGGACCCCGGAGGCCGCGCGCGGCGACGTCGTCGTCATGCAGTCCTGGGAGTACCCCCGCATCCCCGAGCTGCGCCGCAAGCACCCCGGCATCACGATCCTGATGTACAAGGACGCGTCAGCCGTCGTCAAGGAGGCCGAGTCCGTCACCGGCCGCTTCCCCGCCGGCATGGGCTACGACTGGGTGGCAGCGAACCACCCATCCTGGTTCCTGCGCGACCGCTCCGGTCGGATGCTGGAGTGGTCCGACTGGCGCGGCCTCTATCCCATGGACATCGCCGACGACGGCTACCAGCAGACCTGGTCGCGCAACGTCCTGACCGAGCTGCGGCAGCACCGGTGGGACGGCGTCATGATGGACGACGTCCTCACCATCCTGAGCCACCCGACCGTGGACGCCCGGGTCTCCACCCAGGTCCCGGACGACGCGGCGCAGTACGCCGCCACCGGCTCGTTCCTCGCGCACGTCACCCCGCAGATCCGCAGTGCCGGCTTCCTCGCCGTGCCCAACGTCTCGCTCGAGTGGGACAACTGGAAGCGGGCGCTGGGTGACTGGACCCGCTACGTCTCGGGCTGGGAGAACGAGCACTTCACGAACTGGCCGGGCCAGGACGGCAGGTTCTCCGGCGCGGACTGGCGCTGGAAGCTCGACGCCGCACGCTGGCTCGCCGCGCGCCGGGTCCCGTTGCTCGCCGTCACCTATGGTCCGGCCGGCGACCGCGTCGGCCAGACCTACCACCGCGCCACCTGGCTGCTCAGCTGGAACGGACGGACCGGTGCGAGCGTCTACGTGCCCGACGAGCACGAGGCCAGCCACTGGCTGCCCACCGCGACGCGCAGCATCGGTCGGCCGCTCGGACCGGCGGTCGAGGCCGCGGACGGGACGTGGACCCGCCGGTTCAGCCGTGGCGTCGTCGCGGTCAACCCGACGACGACCGCCCGCCCGGTCGCGCTGCGCGGCAGCTACACGCGGGGCGAGCGGCGCGTGCGCGGCGTCCGGCTGGCGCCGACCACGGCGGCCATCCTGGATATCCGGTAGCCGCACCGGCACTCCCCGGCCACCATGGCCGGATGCGCCACAACTACTTCGACACCGAGGTCGCCGCGACCTACGACGAGGGCTCGCCCGAGATGTTCGCGCCGGAGGTGCTCGGGCCGACCGTCGACCTGCTGGCCGAGCTCGCGGCCGGGCGGCCCGCCCTCGAGCTCGCGGTCGGGACCGGTCGGGTCGCGCTGCCGCTGAGCGAGCGCGGGGTCCGGGTGCACGGGATCGAGCTGTCGGAGGCGATGGTGGCGCAGCTGCGGGCCAAGCCCGGCGCCGAGCGGGTCGAGGTCACGATCGGCGACATGACGACCACGCGCGTCGGCGGCAGCTTCGGTGTCGCCTACCTGGTCTTCAACACGATCGGCAACGTGACGACGCAGGACGACCAGGTCAGGTGCTTCGAGACGGCCGCGGCCCATCTGGAGCCCGGTGGCTTCTTCGTGGTCGAGAAGGGCGTGCCGGTCCTGCGCCGGATCCCCGAGGGCGAGCGGTTCGCCGTCTTCAACCACACCGACGAGCACGTCGGGATCGACGAGTACGACTCCGCCACCCAGCTGATGTGGTCCCACCACTACTCCAGCGACGACGGCGGTACGACGTACCACCGCAACAGCGTGCCCTTCCGCTACGTGTGGCCGGCCGAGCTCGACCTGATGGCGCGGATCGCGGGGATGCGGCTGCGCGACCGTTGGGCCGACTGGGACCGCTCACCGTTCACCCCGGAGTCGACCAAGCACGTCTCGGTGTGGGAGAAGATCGGCGCGTGAGGATCTTCCACATCGCGACCCTGGCCGACTGGACCGACGCGCAGGCGTCCGGCGCCTACACCACGTCCACCCGCGGGGTGACGCTCGAGGAGGAGGGCTACCTCCACGCCAGCCGCGCCGACCAGTGGGAGGGCGTGCGCGCGGCGTTCTACGCCGACGTCACCGAGCCGCTGGTGCTGCTCGAGATCGAGACCGACCTGCTCGACGTGCCCGTCGTCGAGGAGCCGCCGGCGCCGGACGTCACCGAGACGTTCCCGCACGTGTACGGCGCGCTCGACCCGGCGGCGGTCGTCGAGGTCACACCGCTGTAGCGTCGCCGTGCGCCTCGTGCGGCAGCGCGACCCGGACGACGGTGC
This sequence comes from Nocardioides hankookensis, assembly GCF_042658885.1. Lineage (NCBI taxonomy): Bacteria > Bacillati > Actinomycetota > Actinomycetes > Propionibacteriales > Nocardioidaceae > Nocardioides > Nocardioides hankookensis. The sequence goes on from NZ_JBHSRJ010000009.1 coordinate 235,086, forward strand.
CGACACCGAGCTCGCTCTGGAGGTCGATCCACCCGCCGTGCGCCTCGACGATCGCCCGCGCGATCGGCAGCCCGAGCCCGGCACCGGGCACCTGGTCGGCGATCGCGCGCGGTGAGCGGTAGAGCCGCTCGAAGAGGCGGTCCTTCTCCTCCGGGGAGACCCCGACCCCGGTGTCGCGGACCTCGATGACGCCCATCGCGCCGTGGTCGGTGATGGCGATGTCGACGCGGCCGCCGGCGTGGGTGAACTTGAGTGCGTTGGTGACCAGGTTCTCGAGGACCTGGACCACGCGGTGGACGTCCCCGACGACCGGACCGGTCTCGCCGCCGACGAAGGAGAGCGTGAGCGCCCGCTCCCGCGCGGCGAGCCGCAGGTCGTCGGCGACCCGTCGGCACACGACCTCGAGGTCGAGCGGCTCGCGGTGCATCCGCAGCCGGTCGTCCTCGAGGAACGCCATCGTGAGCAGGTCGTTGACCAGCTGGAGCTCCCGCGACGCATTGCGCTCGATCACGCTGAGCAGCTTGCGGGCCCGGCGGCTCAGGTCGTTCTCGTCGAGGTCGGACATCAGCTCGGCGTACCCGATGATGGAGGTCAGCGGGGTGCGCAGCTCGTGCGACACGGTGGCGATCACGTCGTCGCGGAGCCGCTGGGACTCCGCCTGCATCTCGAGGCGCTCCGTGACGTCGCGCAACGCGACCGAGACCAGCACGCCCTCGTCGGTCTGGAGCGGCGCCATCGACACCTCGACCGGCACCCGGCGGCCGTCCCGGTGCCGGACCTCGGCGCCCTGGTTGGGCTGCATCGGGCGTGCGTCCGGGGCCCGGAGGTACTCGGCGAACCAGGTCCCGTCGGAGTCGCGCCGGTCCTCCGGCGCGAGCAGCGTGATGGACTGGCCGACGAGGTCGCCCTGCGGGTAGCCGAAGACCTCGGTGACCTGCTTGTTCGCGAGCACGATGGTGGTGGACGAGTCGATGATGACCATCGGGTCGGGCGTCGCGTCGAGGAGGTTGCGGAACCGCTCCTCCTCCTTGGTCCGAGCCGTGATGTCGCGCACCGTGGCCGACACGAGCTTCTCGCCGTCGACGTCGAGCGGGGCGAGCGAGATCTCCGCCGGGAACTCGGTGCCGTCGCTGCGCGTGGCCGCCAGCCGCAGCAGACCCATCGGCCGCGGGTTCGCGGCGGCGCCGTACCCCTGACGCCGCAGCGGGTGCTGCCCCCGGACGCCGATCGGCACCAGCGCGTCGACCGACCGGCCGACGAGCTCCTCCGGCGAGGCGCCGAAGACGGCGAGGCACTGCGGGTTCGCGCGCACGATCACCCCAGCGCTGTCCACGACGACCACGGCGTCGGGCGCTGTCTCGAAGACTCCACGGAAGAGCGCTCCCGCGTCGGGTTCCACGCGCTGAGAGTAGCGGTTGGGTGAGCCTTCAACGACCGATCAGCGCGACGACCTCGTCGGCGACGCCCCAGCTCAGGGTGACGCCCGCGCCGCCGTGCCCGTAGCAGTGCACCACGTCGCCGACCCGCTCGAGGCGCACCGCGGGTCGCACGGGCCGCAGTCCGACCTTGTGCCGCAGCACTCGCGCCCGCCTCAGCTCCGGCACCAGCGCGGTCGCTCGCGCGACGATCTCGGCCGCGGTCGCGGGCGACGGTGTCCGGCTCCAGTCACCCTCGACGTCGGTGCCGCCGAGGACGATGTCGTGCTCGCGCGGCACGACGTACGTCGGCCCGGAGGAGTCGAGCCACCAGCGCTCGAGCCCCACCTGCTCGACGACCACCACCTGCCCGCGCACCGGCACCACGGTCCGGTCGGTGCCGAGCAGCCGGGCGCCGAGCCCGGCGCAGTTCACGACCAGCCCGACCGCCGGCAGCGCCGCGAGGTTGAGGCGGGTGATGGTGCCGCCGAGCGCCTCGACCCGGGACGCGAGCCAGCCGAGGTAGACGCCCATGTCTGCCACCGGGGTCGTGAACGACCAGCCGGCACCCCAGCCGGGCGGCACGTCCCGGGTGAGCTCGAGCGTGGGCACCGCCGAGCGCCACCAGGGGTCCGGCTGCGCGACCGCGAGCACCTCGGTGCCGGGGACCATGCGGACCCCCGACTCGGGGTCGGTGTCGGCCAGGGCGTCGAAGACGGCGTACGACGTGCGCGCCCACGACATCACCCGGTCCTGCGGGAGCGCGCGGTAGGGGTACCAGAGTGCGGCTGCGACGGCCGACGTCGTCTCCCGCGGCAGGTCGCGCGCGACCACGTCGACCCGCAGGCCCGCCTCGAGCAGCCGCACCGCGCAGGTCAGGCCCACGACCCCGGCGCCGACCACGATCACCCGCTCGTCGCGACCTCCCGCAGATGGCATGGGTGAAGTGTGGCCCACGAGGCGGGGCGGGCAAGGTCACATTCCGCCCTCAGGCGTTATTGACGTAGGTTCAACAGGGTGAGGCTGACCTTTCTCGGAGTCCTGACCGCACTGCTCGCCCTGACTCTCGGCGGGCTCGTCGTCCCGGCGCCCGCGACCGCCGCTCCCCCGCGCGTCGTGTCGCGCGCGGTGTCGTTCGACGTCGAGAACACCAACGCGACCACCGCCCTGTGCCTACCCGACAACGAGTCGTACCGGCTGCACGCCCGGCTGGTCGGGCCGGCCCGGGCGATCGAGGGCCGCAGCGGCCCGCTGCGCATCAACGTCCTCGTGCACGACGAGGGCACCGGCAGCTGGTCCTGGCACCTGCGCGGTCGCGGCCTGCGCGGCTACGACTACGCCACCAGGCTGGCCGAGCGCGGCGAGACCTCGCTCGTGATCGACCGGCTCGGGTACGGCGCCAGCGGGCACCCGACCTCGACCTGCCTCGGCGCCCAGGCCGACGTGCTCCACCAGGTCGTCCAGCACCTGCGATCGGGCCGCTACGACTTCGCCGACCCGCGACTCGGCAGCACCCCCGCGGCCGCCCACGTCGTGACGCACGGCCTCGGCCTCGGAGCCGCGATCGCCCAGGTCGAGGCGGCCACCTTCGACGACGTCGCCGGACTGGTCCTGATGTCGTGGACCGACCGGTCCGCGACCCAGCTGGCGCAGGAGGAGCTCGGCCGCCAGCGCGCCGCGTGCCTGTCAGGCTCGGCCGCCGCACCGGCCGCCGGAGCGGCGGCGTTCCGCCAGCAGCTCTTCGCTGTGGCGCCCGCCCGCGTGCAGCGGGCCGCCGCCGCCCGACGGGTGCCGGTGCCGTGCGGCGACGTGCTCAGCCGGGCGCCGATGCGGCTGGCCTCCGGTCTCGGTGCCGGGCAGGTCGACGCACCGGTGCTGCTGCTCTACGGCGGCGCCGACGCGCTCACCCGACCCTCGGCCCGGACCGCCCAGGCCTCGGCGTACCCGACGAGGACCACGACGCGGACGTTCACGGGCGCCGGCAGCGCGCTGCCGCTGGAGCGTCCGGCCCAGGTCGGCACGACCGTGCTGCGCTGGCTGGACCAGAGCCAGGGCTAGGACTCAGGCGCCGGCCTCGCGCGGCGCCGTCGGGTCGGCGCCCTCGCCGCCCTGCTCGCGGGCGACGTACTCCTCGATGTCCTCGACGTCGTCGAGGTTGCGCTTCACCACGGCCAGCAGGTCGCTCATCGTGGCGACCTCCTCGACCTGCTCCTTGATGAACCACTGCATGAACTGCTCGGAGGCGAAGTCGAACTCCTCGCGGGCGATGCGGAGCAGCGCGTTGATCTGGTCGGTGACCCGCTTCTCCTGGGCCAGCGCGAGCTCGACCGGCCCGACCACGTCGGAGAACTCGTTGACCGGCGCCTCGACGGCGGGGATGGTCACGTCGGCGTCGGTGTCGAGGAGGTACTGCACCATCATCATCGCGTGCCCGCGCTCCTCGAGCGCCTGCGCGTAGAAGAAGGCGGCCATCTGCGGCATGGTCAGCGCGTCGTAGTAGATCGCGCAGGTGAGGTACTGGTTGTGCGCCGAGAGCTCGTTGCCGATCTGGACGTTGAGCTGGTCGACGAAACGGGGTGCGGCCACGGACGGTCTCCTCGGTCGGTCAGGCTGCCTTCGCAAGCTTCTTCTTGGTGACCTTCTTGCCGTCGACCCGGACGAGCTTGCGCTTCTTGACCGTATACCCGTCGGGCAGGGTGCCTTCCTTCAGCATCCGCAGCGGGCAGCGCCCGCACTTCGACTTGGAGACGCAGCACTCCACCTTGGGGAGCTTGCGCACCTTCGACTTCTTGCCCACGGCCGGAACCGTAGCACGGAGCTAAGGGCAGGCTTACCTCAACGACGTCGTACGGACCTGCGTCCCTGCCTTCGCTCGCGTCACTATTCAAAGTGTGTATAGTCCGGCGGCATGAGCGCAGCACTGCCCCTCCTGGCCCTCCTCGAGCAGGAGCCCGCCCACGGCTACACCCTCAAGCAGCGGTACGACGACCGCTTCTCGCGCACCCGGCCGCTCGCGTTCGGCCAGGTGTACGCCGCGCTGTCCCGCTTCGAGACCAAGGGCTGGGCCGAGGTGACCGAGGTCGAGGTCGTCGACGGCCCCGAGCGCAAGCGCTACCGGATCACCGAGGACGGCGTCGAGGCGATCACCGCCTGGGTCTACGCCCCCCAACAGCCGACGGAGTTCGCGATGAGCAACCTCTACACCCGAGTCAGCGTGGCCCTGACCTCCGGCCGGTCGGCCGCCGAGGTCCTCGACCGCCAACGGGTCCAGCACCTGGCCCGGATGCGCGAGCTCACCACGCAGCGCAAGGACGCCGACGTCGCCGAGCAGCTCGCGATCACCTACGAGCTCGCGCACCTCGACGCCGACCTGCGCTGGATCCAGGAGGCCGGGACCCGGCTGGAGGAGCTGCGATGAGGCCCGGCCCGGCAGTCCTGGAGGCTCGCGGCCTCACCGTGCGGTACGGCGAGACCACGGCCGTCGACTCGGTCGACCTGGCGGTCGCGCCCGGCTCGCGCACCGCGGTGATGGGGCCCTCGGGCTCCGGCAAGTCCACCCTCGTGCACGCGCTGGCCGGGGTGGTGCGTCCCGCCGCCGGCGAGATCTGGTTCGAGGACGAGCGCCTCGACGCGCTGGGCGAGGCCGAGCGCAGCCGTCGCCGGCTCGCGCGGATGGGCATGGTCTTCCAGCTCGGCGACCTGGTCCCCGAGCTCACCCTCGTCGAGAACGTGATGCTGCCGCTCCAGGTCCTCGGCGTACGCGCCCGGCAGGCCCGGGAGCGGGCGCTGGAGATGCTCGACGCCCTCGGGGTCGCCGACCTGGCCGACCGGCGCACCGGGGCGGTCTCCGGCGGGCAGGTCCAGCGGGCGGCCGTCGCCCGAGCCCTGGTGCACGACCCGGCCGTGGTGCTGGCCGACGAGCCCACGGGGGCGCTCGACAGCCTCACCGCGGAGCAGGTGCTCGACACCATGGTCTCGGTGACGACCGCTGCTGGGGCCGCGCTGGTGGTGGTCACCCACGACCACGTCGTCGCGTCGCACCTGGACGACCTGGTCGTGGTCCGCGACGGCCGGGTCGCCGAGCGGGTCGTCGCGTGACGTCGCTGCGGCTCGGGCTGCGGCTCGCCGTCACCCCCGCGGCGCGGCTGCGGACGGCCCTGCTGGCGCTGGCAGCGATGCTCGGGGCGGCGATCCTGCTCATCACCTTCGCCGCCGGCCAGCACCAGCTGGTCACCGCGACGTCGTACCAGACCGAGATGCCACGCCTGGTCGCCGTCATCGTCGCCGTGGTCGGCCTGCCCTGCGCCGTGCTGGTGGCGACGGTCGCCCGGCTCTCGGCCTCGCTGCGCGACCGCCGGCTGGCCAACCTCCGGCTGATCGGGCTCACCGCCAACCAGACCCGGCTGGTCGGGACCGGCGAGGCCGGCGGCGCGGCGCTTGTCGGCGCCCTCCTCGGATGGGGCGTCTTCTGGCTGGTCCGCCCGCTGCTCCTCGGTCACGCTCCGGCCGGGCCGGCCTGGGGTGAGTTCTTCAGACCCACCCTGCTCGACCAGGCGCTCGTGGTCGTCGGTGTGCCGGCGCTCGCGATCCTGGCCAGCGTCGCCCCGGCCCGGTCGTCGGTCGACGACGCACTCGCGGTCACCCGTCGCGCGGACCGGCGCCCGCCCGGCTGGTGGCGGCTGCTGCCGCTCGTCGCCGGCGTCGCGCTCTGCCTCGAGGTCGTCGTCTCCGGGCCGTACGACGAAGAGATCTCCGACCGGCAGCTGGTCGCCCTCTTCGCGGGAGTCGGACTGACGGCCGTCGGCATGCTCCTGGTGCTGCCGGTGCTGGTCCGGCTGCTCACCCGCGCCACGTCCGGTCGCGCGCTCGGACCCGCCCAGCGGATCGCCGTACGCCGGCTCGAGGCGCAGCCGGCCGGGGTGGCCCGCATCATCGCCGCCCTGCTGGTCGGACTGTTCCTCGCGACCGGCGCGCGCTTCGTGCTGGTCGCCTTCGAGAGCACCCCGCAGTACGAGACACAGGCCCGCGACGTCGAGCGCGGTCAGCGCGTCACGGTGCTCGCCGGGCAGACCGAGGCACCGGAGACGGCCGCCCGGCTCGCCGAGGTCGACAGCGTCCGCGACGTCGTCGACCTGCCCACCCTGAGCGTCGCCGGCACCGGGACGCAGGCGATCGTCGCGACCTGCGGCGACCTGGCCCGGCTCGACGCCGCGCTCACCGGCTGCCGGGACGGCGAGGCCATGTGGCTCTCGGCGGACGAGAGCGACTTCCTCACCGAGTACGCCGCCGCCGCCGTCCACGGCGGACAGGTGACCTGGTCGACCAGCACCGACGACGAGTCCGACACCGAGGTCCCCGTCGTGCGCCTGCCACTGGACCTCCCGACCATGTCGAGCACCGGCGCGTACTCGTCGTCCGACGCCCTCTCCCCGCTCTACGCCAGCGTGATCATCCCGCCGACCCTGGTCGGGGACCTGCCGAGCAGCACCGAGCACACCCTGCTCGTCGTCGGCGGACCTGGCCGCGATCTCGGCGCGCGCCTGGCCGCGGCCGGCTTCGCGGCCCAGAACGGCGGCTATTACGAGGACTACGACTTCGTGGCCACCATGCGCACGGTGATCTGGACGGTCGCCGGGGTCGTGCTCGGCGTGGGCCTGCTGGCGCTCACCGTGTCCACGATCGACCGCGCGTCCCAGCGTCGCAAGGAGGTCGTCGCGCTCCAGCTGGTCGGCCTCGGCCGCGGCGTGATCCGGCGGGCGCAGGGGCTGGAGACCGCCGTACCGGTGGTCATCGGCTCGGTGCTCGCCGTGGGGCTCGGCGCCCTCTCCGGCGCGACGTACCTCAGCGTGGACGACGCGTCGACGATCCCCTGGGGGCAGACCATCGTCCTCGGGCTGGTGGCTGTCGCCGGCGGGCTCGGCGTCGCCCTGGTGTCGATGATCGCCTGCGCACCGCGGGTGCGTCCCGAGGAGATCCGCGCCGAGTAGTCCGCCTCAGACCCGGGCCAGCGGCGCGCTGATCCGCAGGCGCGCACCCGCCTCCTGGGGCACGACGACGACGGTCCCGCTCGCGGCCTGCACGATGGAGCGGGCGATGCTCAGGCCCAGCCCGGCGCCGGGGACCTCCGCGGTCACCGCGTCGGCTCCCCGGTAGAGCCGCTCGAAGACCCGATCTTCGTCGCCCGGGGCGATCCCGGGGCCGGTGTCGCTGACCTCCAGCCAGGCCCGGTCCCCGTCGACCCCGCTCTCGACCAGGACCTGGCCGCCGGGCGGGGTGAACTTGGTCGCGTTGTCGACCAGGCAGCCGACGGCCCGCTCCAGCCAGCCCTCGTGGACGCGGACCACGGCCGGCGGCCCGGAGGTGGTCGTCGCGATGGTGACCCCGCGCAGCGCCGCCGGGTCCCGGGCGGCCTCGACGACACTGTCGACGACGACCGCGAGGTCCGCGAGACCCTGGACGAGAGGCTCCGCGTTGCCCTCGATGATCGTCAGCGAGAGCAAGTCGTCGACGAGCGTGAGCTCACGACGCGCCGCTCGCTCGATCCGCCCGAGGTAGGCCTCGACGAGCGCCCGGACGTGCTCCTCCGCCTCGTCAGCCAGCGCGTCCTCGAGCATCTCCGTGCTGGCCAGGATCGTGGTCAGGGGTGTGCGCAGCTCGTGGGAGACGGTGGCCAGGAACTGGTCGCGCAGCACGTCGTTGCGACCGCGCAGCGCCTCGAGCTCGGTCAGGTCGTGGACCGTGGCGGAGAAGAGGATGTCGTCGTCGATGCCGATGGACGAGATCACGACGCTGACGGGGAACGTCGAGCCGTCCTTGCGCAGTGCGACGACGCGGGTGCCCAACCCCATCGCGTGCCGGCGGGCGTGGCCGGCGAAGCCCGTACGCCGTCGCACGTGCCCGGCCCGCTGGGCGTCGGGGACCAGCACCTCGATCGACCGGTCGACCAGCTCGTCCTCGGCGTACCCGAACATCGCCAAGGCGGGCGCGTTCGCCATCAGGATCCGACCGTCGCCGTCGACGACCACGTTGCCGTCGGGCACCGCCTCGAGCAGCTCGCGGAAGTCCGCCGTCGCATCGGCGGCCGACCGCGGCTGCAGGATCATCGAGAGCACCCGGTCGGCCTCACCGAGAAGGATCGCGCGGGCCGTCACCCGCATCCGGACCTCGTGGCCGTCGCGGTGCAGCCCGATCAGCCCCAGCCGGGCCGCATCACCGGAATCGGAGGCGAGGACCAGGTCGCGCAGGCGGGTGTACTCGTCGCGGTGCTGCTCCGGCGCCAGCAGCGCCGCAGGCATCCCCACCAGCTCGTCCACCCGCCAGCCGAAGACCTCCTCGCAGCGCGGGTTCGCGAGCAGCACGACCCCGTCGGGGTCGATCAGCAGCCGGGCGTCGTCCGTCTGCGCGAAGAGCCGCAGCAGGGCCTCCCCCGCACGCGACGCGAGCAGGTCCGTGCGACCCGAGCCCGGTGCCATCCCCCGATGCTAGGGCAGCGGGACGGGCCCGGACAGGAGTCGCGGTTTGTGCGCTCCGGGCCGGGGCATCACCCTCCCGTGACCACCTCTCCGGCGCCCGCACCCACCCGGCCCTCCGCACCGGCTCCGGGCCCCGGCGCCGCCGTCGCCGGCGTGCTCTTCGGCCTCGCGGTCGTCCTCGGGGTGATCGCCGTGGTCTATCTCGTCCTGGAGCTCTCCGGTGCTCCGGGCTCCACCGTCGTCTGCGGCAACCGGGACTCCAGCATGGGCGAGTGCCTGCTCGCGTCGCAGATCAGCCGGTCGCAGGCGATCCAGACGTGGAGCGTGAGCCTGAGCCTGCTCGCCGGCTCGATCGCGTCGGCCGGGTCGGGAGCGATCGCCCTCGTCGTCCTGCGGCGCCGCTGAGCTCAGTCGAGGCCGGCGACCAGTCGCCAGCCGTCCGCGTCCTTCTCCAGCTCGATCACGCCGCAGTTCGCGAGCACGATGCCCAGGCCGCGGGTCCGTGGCAGGCCTACCAGCTGCGGGACGGTCGCGAGGATCGCGCCGCCGTGACTGACGACCAGGACCGTCTCCCCCGGGTGCGCGTCCGCCGCCTCCTCGAGCACCGCGCCGACCCGTCCGACGAAGTCGGAGATCAGTTCGCCGCCGTCGATCCGGATGCTGTCGTCGCCCTCGGCCCACCGCCGGAACAGGCCGCTGAAGTACTCCTGCTCGCCGGTCGTCGACCCGGCGAGCGAGCCCACGCCGTACTCACGCAGGCCCTCGCGGACGACCACGTCGACCCCCAGTGGTGCCGCGGCGATCTCAGCCGTCTGCACGGCACGGGACAGCGAGCTCGTCCAGACCCGGGCGACGCGCTCGCCCGCGAGCCGCTGCGCGAGACCACGCGCCTGCTCACGGCCGGCAGCGGTCAGGCTGCCGCCGTCGTCGGAGCACACCTCGGTCTCGTACTCCGCCTCACCATGGCGCGCGACCAGGACGCGCGCGGGGCACTGCAGGGAGGTCATCCGTCGAGGTCGTTGGCCGCACGGATGACGTCGACGATGCCGCCCATGATCTCGGTCAGCCCGTAGTCCTTGGGCGTGTAGACGGCCGCGACCCCGAGCTCGCGCAGCTTGCGTCCGTCGGAGTCGGGGATGATCCCGCCGACGATCACCGGGACGTCGGCCAGCCCGGCCTCGCGCAGCCCGTCGAGGATGTCGGGCACCAGCTCCATGTGCGAGCCGGACAGGATCGAGAGCCCGATGCAGTGCACGTCCTCCGCGACAGCGGCGGCCACGATCTGCTCGGGCGTCAGCCGGATGCCCTGGTAGACGACCTCGAAGCCGGCGTCGCGCGCCCGTACGGCGACCTGCTCGGCGCCGTTCGAGTGGCCGTCGAGCCCGGGCTTGCCCACGAGCAGCCGCAGCCGGCCGCCCAGCTCGTCGCCGGTGGCCTTGACGCGCTCGCGCACGGCGGTGAGCTCGGCACCGGCCTCGGCGACCACGGCCCCGCTGACGCCCGTCGGGCCGCGGTACTCGCCGAAGACCTCGCGCAGGGTCGCCGCCCACTCCCCCGTCGTCGCGCCGGCACGAGCGGCAACGAGGGTCGGCGCCATCAGGTTGGTCTCGGTCTTGGCTGCGGCCGCGAGCGCAGCCAGCGCGTCGGCGACCTCGGTCTCGTCGCGCTCGGCCTTCCAGGCATCGACGCTCGCGCGCGCGGTCGCCTCCGCCTCCGGGTCCGCGGCCATGATCGCGCCGTCCAGGTCGGCGGTCAGCGGCGACGGCTCGGTCGTCTCGTACTTGTTGACGCCGACGATGACCTCCTCGCCCGACTCGATCCGGGCCCGGCGGGCGGCGTGGGAGGAGACCAGCTCCGACTTCATGTACTCGACGGCCGCGATCGCACCGCCCATCGCCTGCACCCGGTCGATCTCGGCCTTCGCGCCCTCGACCAGCTCGGCGACCTTCGCCTCGATGACGTGGGAGCCGTCGAAGATGTCGTCGTACTCGAGGAGGTCGGACTCGAAGGCGAGCACCTGCTGGAGCCGCAGCGACCACTGCTGGTCCCAGGGCCGCGGCAGGCCGAGGGCCTCGTTCCAGGCGGGCAGCTGGAGCGCGCGGGCGCGTGCGTTCTTCGACAGCGTGACACCGAGCATCTCGAGCACGATGCGCTGCACGTTGTTCTCCGGCTGGGCCTCGGTCAGGCCGAGCGAGTTGACCTGCACGCCGTACCGGAAGCGCCGCATCTTGGGGTCCTGGACGCCGTACCGCTCCTGGGCGATCTCGTCCCAGAGCTGGTTGAACGCCCGCATCTTGCAGGTCTCCTCGACGAACCGCACGCCGGCGTTGACGAAGAAGGAGATCCGGCCGACGACCTTCTCGAAGTCCTCGGCGTCGACCTGCCCCGCGTCCTTGACCTGGTCGAGCACGGCGATCGCGGTGCTCAGCGCGTAGGCGAGCTCCTGCGTCGGCGTCGCGCCGGCCTCCTGCAGGTGGTAGCTGCAGATGTTGATCGGGTTCCACTTCGGGATCTGGTGGACCGTGTAGGCGATCATGTCGGCGATCAGCCGCATCGATGCCTCGGGCGGGAACGCGTAGGTCCCGCGGGAGAGGTACTCCTTGATGATGTCGTTCTGGGTGGTGCCGGCCAGCTGCGCGGCGACCTCTTCGGGCGTGCTGTCCGGGTTCTGCTCCTCGGCGACCACCTGGTACATCGCGAGCATCCACATCGCGACGGCGTTGATCGTCATCGAGGTGTTCATCTCGGTGAGCGGGATGTCCTCGAAGAGGCGCCGCATCTCACCGAGGTGCGGGATCGGTACGCCGACCTTGCCGACCTCGCCGCGCGAGAGCGGGGAGTCGGGGTCGTAGCCGGTCTGCGTCGGCAGGTCGAAGGCGACCGAGAGACCGGTCTGGCCCTTCGCGAGGTTCGTCCGGTAGAGCGCGTTGGACGCCGCGGCCGTCGAGTGGCCCGAGTAGGTGCGCATCAGCCACGGCCGGTCCTTGGCGTGGCTCGCTGCCTTGTCGTTCATGGACCGAGGGTAGGACGACGGCTACCGATTGGTAACCGCTGGCGCGTGTGGCTTATCCGACACGCCGGACCGACAGCTCAGGCCGACGCGGCGACGCGCTCCACCTCGACCATCCGGCTCATCCGGGTGAGGGTGAGCATGCGGCGTACGGACGGACCGCAGCCGCGCAGCGTGAGGTGGTGGCCGGCGCGAGACGCCTGCCGGGTGGCGACCGCGAGCACCTTGAGTGCGGTCATGTCGATGGCGGTCACGTCGGTGAGGTCGATGACGACGTCCTCGTCGTGGCCGTGCAGGTGCTCGTAGATCGCGTTGCGGACCTCCCACGTGCTGCGCACGTCGAAGTCACCGCTGAGGAGGATGGTCGGACCGTCGGTCAGGATCTCCATCGGTGTTCCCCGTTTCTCGGGGCCCCCGCCCCGATCAGCCATCGCTTGGCCTGTCACCCACTATGACGCGCACAACACCCGGATGGTTGCCTCTGTTCCTCAACTTTCCCGTCGTGTCGCGTCCGTTGCGGATGCCAGGGCGGTACCCACGGCGATCAGGAGCATGCCGAGCACGCCCTTCGGCGAGAAGATGTGGTCGACGTGGACGAGCCACGCGCCGGGCAGCAGCACCAGCGCGACCGCACCCCGGGCACCGTGGCGCCGGAGCTGGTCGACCGCCACCAGGGCGCAGGTGGCGAGCAGCGCCCACGAGCCGATCTCCCCCAGCGGCGTCCCGATCCGGAAGAGCAGGCTCACCGCCTCGGGCCGTGGCACCCCCGGGCCGAGCTCGTGGGTGACGTAGCCCGCGGCGACGCCGCTGATCACGTCGAGCGCGGTGTAGAAGGTGGCATAGACGTACGCCGTCAGCCGGACCGCCCACGCGAGCGGATCGGTCCGCGCCCCCACCAGGGCGGCCAGCGCGACGCCGACGAGCGGGAAGGCGAGCAGCCCCGGCAGGTGCAGCGTGAACCACCGCCACGACGTGTCGTAGGTCAGGTGGTGCGGGTGGAGGAGCCCGGCCACCGCCAGCGCGAGGGCGGGCAGGGCGAGCAGCAGGGGCTGTGCGAAACGTCGCATGCTCGTCGAGGCTACGTCGTGCGGGCGAGCACTACCGTGGGCCCATGGTCAACCTCACCCGGATCTACACCCGCACCGGCGACGCCGGGGAGACCCGTCTCGGCGACATGAGCACCACGACGAAGACCGACCCACGGCTCGCGGCGTACGCCGACGTGGACGAGGCCAACGCCCACCTCGGGCTCGCGCTCGCCCAGGGCGGCCTGGAGCCGGACGTCGTGCGGGTGCTGACGACGGTGCAGAACGACCTCTTCGACGTGGGCGCCGACTTCTGCACGCCGGTCGTGGCGGAGCCGGAGTACCCGCCGCTGCGCATCGAGCAGGCGTACGTCGACCGGCTCGAGGCGTGGTGCGACCAGTACAACGAGGACCTGCCGACGCTGCGCTCCTTCATCCTCAACGGCGGCACCGAGGGGGCCGCGCTGCTGCACGTCGCGCGCACCGTCGTACGCCGTGCGGAGCGGTCGGCGTGGGCGGCGTACGAGGTGCACGGCGAGACCATGAACCTGCTCGCGGTGAAGTACCTGAACCGGCTCTCCGACCTGCTCTTCATCCTGGCCCGGCACGCCAACCGCGAGAACGGCGACGTGCTCTGGGTGCCGGGCGGCGAGCGGGGCTAGCTCGCGACCGGCTCCGTCTCCGCCGGCTTGACCGGCCGGGCCGCGAAGACGGTCAGGGCCGCGGGGATCATCAGGCCGGCGATGACCAGCAGCGTCTCGAGGGTGCCGACGTGGTCGGCGAGCAGGCCGAGCAGCGGCGGTCCGGCCAGGAACGCCGTGTAGCCGATCGTCGAGACCACGCTGACCCGGCGGGCGGCGCGCAGCGGGTCGTCCGCGGCGGCGCTCATGCCGACCGGGAAGCCGAGCGAGGCACCCAAGCCCCAGACCACGATGCCCGCGGCGACCAGCACCACGCTGCCGCCGAAGACGACGAGCAGGATGCCGACGAACGCGGCTGCCGCGGAGCCCCACAGCACCGGCGCGCGGCCGTAGCGGTCGAGGAAGACCGGGCCGGTCAGGCGGCCGACGAACATCGAGGAGACGAAGAGGGTGAAGCCGGCGACGCCGACCCAGTGGCGGACGTCGTACCCGTCGATCAGCGCGAGCGAGAGCCAGTCGTTGGCGGCGCCCTCGGAGAGCGCGAACGCCAGCACCATGACGCCGATCGCCAGGGTCCGCGGCTCGCGCCACGGCGAGCACGCGACCGCCTGCTTGTCCTCGTGGGTGACGGTCGGCGGGAGGTAGGCGCCGGCGGCCCACCAGGAGCCGATCGCGGCGGCCGCGGCGAAGACCGGTACGTGCAGCAGGAGCGGGGTGTGCAGCGCGGCCATGGGGATGCCGATCGCCGCCCCGGCGAAGGAGCCGATGCTCCAGCCGGCGTGGAAGCGCGGCATCATCGTGCGACCGAAGCGGCGCTCGACCTCGGCGGCCTCGACGTTCATCGACACGTCCCACACCGCGATGCCGATGCCGTCGACGAAGAAGCCGACGACGGTCAGCGCGACCGTGTCCGTCACCACGCCGGTCATCGCGACCAGCAGGCCGGACGCGACCAGGACCGCGCCGAGCCGGGTGACCGCGGTGGCGCTGTAGCGGTCGATCAGCCGGCCGCTCAGCGGCAGCGCGATGACCGAGCCGATCGAGATCGCGAGCAGCAGCAGGCCGAGCGAGCCGTTGTCGAGGTCCAGCCCGCTGCGGATGTCGGGCAGCCGCGAGACCATCGTGGCGAAGCAGAACCCGTTGAGGGCGAAGCTCAGCGCGACCGCGTTGCGGGTGTGGATGAGGGACGGCACGGCACCAGAATTCCGGATCGGGCGGCCATCTCCAAAACCTCGTCTTTACCGGTCCAGATCGTGGACAGCCCGGCGTCAGAAGTCGTACGTCGCGCGCACCTCGCGCAGCCACGCGGCGAAGAGCGGGATCCGCCACTCGTCGGCCAGCGCGAGCGCCCGGTCCGCGTGCCTCGCGGCCAGGTCGCGCTCCCCGACGGCCGCCGCGGCGAGCGCGAGGTAGGCGTCGACCGGGCCGAGCGCGAGGTCCGAGCCCGCGCAGCAGCTGGTGCCGGCGTACGGCGCGAGCAGGTCGTAGGCACCCGCGGCCAGCTCGCGCTCGTCGAGGTAGAGCGCCAGCTCGGCGCCGTGGCACCACGACAGCATCGCGATGTCGTTGACGCGGTCGAGCGGGGCACCGTGCTGGGCGTGGTAGGCGCGGGCCCGGTCGTGCTCACCGGCGCGCCAGAGGTAGACCGCGAGGCTCGCCGCGAACGGGAACGGGCTCTGCTCGAACTGCTCGAGCACCGGGACCATCTCGATCGAGCGCCCCTGCCACAGGCGCATCGCCAGCAGCGAGCTGAGCACGGACTCGTCGGCGTTGTTGTGGGAGATCTGGCCCGCGATCTGGCGGGTGTGCTCGACCAGCCGGTCGCACTCGTCGAACTCGCCGGCCATGGCGTGCCAGGGCACCAGGATGCCGTCGAGCACCGTCTCGCCGAAGGCGATCCGGAGCCGCTGGGTCTCCGCGCGCGCCACCTCGACGGCGGCGCGCATCTCGTCCGGGCGGCCGAGCTCACTGAGCACGGCGGCCCGCAGGCAGGCCGAGACGACGAACGCCCGCTCCCGACCCGTGCTCCGGGCCAGCTCGAGGGACTCCGTGACCAGCTCGAGCCGCTGGGCCGCGGTCTGGGGCAGCCACAGTGCGGCGAAGACGGTCTGGCAGGCGTCGAGCAGCAGCGACGGGTCTGCCAGGCGCCTCGCCATCGCGAGACCCTCGTCGCAGAGCGCCTGCCGCTCGTCGTACGACGCGGTGTCCTGGCTCTCGTTGGCGAGCGAGAGCATCGAGCGGCAGCGCAGCTCGCTGTCCTCCGCCGGCAGCCGGTCCAGGCTGCCGCGCAGCGCACCGACCACGGTCTCGTTGGCACCGCCGGGCGGGCCGGAGCGCCAGAGCACGCCCTGGGTGGTCGAGATCGCGGCGCGCGCGACCGCCTCGGGGTCGCGCATCAGCTTGCCGACCGCGATCGCCTCCTCGACGGCGCCGACGAGCTCGGGCAGGCGCGCGGCCCAGCGGTACTCCTCGATCAGCGCCATCAGCACGGCGTACCGCTCGGCGTGGCCCGCGGCCGGGTCGCCGTCGAGCGAGACCAGGGCGTGGCGCAGCAGCTCGGCGGCCTGGTCGTAGGCGTAGTAGCGCCGGGCCTCGCCCGCGGCCACGGCGGCGGCCCGCCAGGCGCGGTCGGCGTACGACGGTCCCGCGCCGCGCCAGTGCCGGGCCACCTCGGTCTCGCGGCCGGGGACGCCGTCGAGCGCCTCGGCCGCGCGGGCGTGCGCGCGGGCCCGGCGGCTGACGCTCAGACCCGCCTGGAGGGTGTCGCGGACCAGCGCGTGCGCGAAGTAGTACTGGTCGATCCCGTCCTCGCGGACCAGCCCGGCTGCCTGGGCCGGCTCGACCACGTCGATCAGGTCGTCCTCGTCGATCCCGGTGACCGCGCCCAGCGTCGGGATGTCGAAGTCGCGGCCGAGCACCGCCGCGGACCGCAGGGTCGTCACCGTCTGCTCCGGCAGCCGGAGCAGCCGGCGGTTGAGCACGTCGGCCACCGCCGTCGGGACGCCGTCGTCGGGCACACCGGGGCCGGACCGCTCCCCCGCCAGCCGCGCCATCTCGACGAGGAAGAACGGGTTGCCGTCGGTGCGGGTGTGCAGGTCGTCGGCCTGCCCGCCGCTCAGCTCGCGCCGCGTGACCGACGCGAACACCTCGGCGGCCTCGGAGGCGGGCAGCCCGACCAGCTCGACCCGGAGCGCGTGCATCCGGGCCAGCGCCTCGGCCACCTCGGCCAGGGCGCCCACGGGCTCGGGGTGCAGGCGCCAGGTGCCGATGACCAGCAGCCGGGCCCGGTCGACGGACTCCGCCATCAGCCGCAGCACCCGCAGCGTCGAGGTGTCCGCCCAGTGCAGGTCGTCGAGCACGACGAGCAGCGGCTCGTCCTGCGCCGCAGCTCGGACGCCGCCGACGATCCGCTCCCAGGCCCGGAACTGCGCCCCGTCGTCGGCGGGCTCGCCGCCGTCCTCGGCCAGCACGCTCATCCCGATGCCCTCGAGCACCGCCCGCCACGGCCACAGCGGCGGCGCGCCGTCGTCCTGCGAGCAGCGGCCGACCAGGGCTCGCACGCCGCGACGTCGGGCCTCGGCGACCAGCTCCGCCGCGAGGCGAGACTTGCCGATGCCGGGCTCACCCGTGAGCACGGCGTACGACGGGGCGCCGGCGCGGGCGCGCTCGACCAGGGCCACCAGGGCGGCGAGGTCGTCGTCGCGGCCGACCATCGGCCAGGGCGCGACCTGCTCGACCACGACCTCCTGCGCCGGACGGGGCGGATCGGGCACCGGTGCAGGTGCGGGCGACGCATCGTCCGCCGGCGCCACCCACTCGAGCGAGCGGTCCTGGCGGAGCACGGCGGTCTGGAGCTCACGCAGCTCGGCGGACGGCTCGAGGCCGAGCTCCTCGTCGAGGACGGCGCGCACGCGGGTGAGCACCTCCAGCGCGTCGGCCTGTCGGCCGCTGCGCGTGAGCGCGACCGCCCACAGGGCCCACAGACGCTCACGCAGCGGGTGGGCCGAGGTCAGCGACTCCAGCTCGGCCGAGATCGTCGCGTGCCGCCCGAGCGCGAGCTCGACCACGGCCCGGTCCTCGAGCGCGACCAGGCGCAGCTCATCGAGGCGGGCGCGCTCGGCGACCGCAGCGTCGGCGTCGCCGAGCTCGGTGTACGGCGCGCCGCGCCAGAGCGCCAGCGCCTCGTCGAGCTCCGCGGCCAGACCGCGCAGCTCGACGGCCGGGAGCGGCGAGGCGCCCCACGGCGGGTGCGGCTGGAGGGTGCGGTGGACGCGGGCGACCGCCTGCTCGAAGCGGTAGGCGTCCAGGGCCTCGTCGGGCACCCGCAGGGCGTAGCCCGGCGCCACCGTGACCAGCACGGTCGCCGGCGCCCGGCGTACGCGGTCCGGCTCCATCACCCGCCGGAGCTGGGAGACGTAGGCCTGGAGCGTGGCCGTCACGCCCGGCGGCGCGTGGTCCTCCCACAGCAGGTCGACGATGCCGTCGACCGACACCGGCCAGCCTCGCGACAGGGCCAGCGCGGCGACCAGCGCCCGCTGCTTGGGGGTGCCGAGGTCGACCGGAGCACCTGCGAGCGAGACCTCGACCGGGCCCAGCACCGACACCTCCACGGCGGCAGCGTAGATCGAGGTGGGTGCGCGGCGCTCCCAGTCGGCTCAAAGTCGACTCCAAGTCACCGGCGGCATGGTCGTCCCACCGATCGAAGAACCCACACAGGAGTCACCACCACCATGACCATCGACGCCAACGCCGACCGGCGCAGCACCACCTCCACCGCCCTCCCGACCGCCCACGCCCTCCGCGGCCTCCTCGGTGGCCGGGTCCACCTGCCCGGCGACGCCGGGTACGACGCGGCCCGCCTCCCCTGGAACGTCGCCGTCGACCAGCGCCCCGCCGCCGTCGCCGTCCCGCGCTCCGCGGCCGAGGTCGCCACGGTCGTGCGGGTCGCCGCCGAGGCCGGCCTCCGGGTCGCCCCGCAGAGCACCGGCCACAACGCCGGACCGCTCGCCGCCCAGGGCCTCGACGACGTCGTCATCGTCCGCACGTCCGAGATGAACACCGCGATCGCCGACCCGGTCCGCGGGATCGTGCGGGTCGAGGGCGGCGCCGTCTGGGAGCCCGCCGTCGACGCCGCGGCCGCCCACGGCCGGGCCGTCCTGCACGGCTCGTCCCCCGACGTCGGCATCGCCGGCTACAGCCTCGGCGGCGGCATCGGCTGGTACGCCCGCCAGCACGGCCTCGCCGCCAACAGCATCACCGCGGTCGAGATCGTCCTCGCCGACGGCGAGCTGGTGCGCGCCGACGCGCAGACCAACCCCGAGCTCTTCTGGGCCGTGCGTGGCGGCGGCGGCAGCTTCGGCGTCGTGACCGCCCTCGAGTTCGCGATGTTCGACATCGCCTCGGCGTACGCCGGCATGATGATGTGGAGCCTCGCTGACGCCGAGCGGGTGCTGCGCGAGTGGTCCGCCTGGGCGCCCGGCGCCCCGGACGAGGTCACCACGGCCTTCCGCGCCATGCGGCTGCCCGACATGCCCGACCTGCCGGACTTCCTGCGCGGCCAGGAGCTCGTCGTCATCGACGGCGCGGTCCTCGGCTCCGACGAGCACGGCTCCGAGCTGCTCGCCGGCCTGCGCGCACAGCGTCCGTTCCTGGACACGTTCGCCCAGGTGCCCGCGCAGTCGCTGGTCCGCCTGCACATGGACCCGGAGGGCGGCGCGCCGTTCGCCTCCGACTCCGCGATGCTCGCCTCCTTCCCGGACGCCGCGATCGACGCCTTCCTGGCCGAGGCCGGTCCGGACGCCACGACGTCGCTGCTGATGGCCGAGCTGCGCCAGCTCGGCGGTGCGCTGGCTCGTCCGCACGAGGGCGGCGGCGTGCTGTCGCACCTCGACGCCGCGTTCGTCACCTTCGCCGGCGGCATGGCCGTCACCCCGGAGATGGGCGCCCAGGCGCACGAGGACGCCGTCCGCCTCACCGAGGCGCTCGCACCGTTCGCCAACGGCCGCGAGTACCTCAACTTCGCCGAGAACCCGGTCGACACCCGGGCGGCGTACGGCGCGGACGTGTGGACCCAGCTGACGGGCATCCGCAGCGCCGTCGACCCGCACGGCATCTTCGCCGCCAACCACCCGGTGCCGCGGCTGTTCGAGGACGGAGCGCCCACTGCCTGAGCTCGCTCAGGCAGTGAGAAGGCGCGAAGGTTGAGGAGCGTCGGCACGGGCAGCGCGTCAGCGCTGGCCGCGCGACGCGTCTCGAAACCCGGTGAGACGAGGTAGGGCGGTGACCACGGCGGTCACCGCCCTACCTGCATTCCGGGGTCTCGACAGGCTCGACCAACGGTCTGGCGGGGTCGGCGTCTATCGGGGGCCGCGGGTCCAGTCGGTGCCGGGCGGGCCGGACTCGAGCCACGACTGGAAGCCCATCAGCGAGGCGGGCGACATGGCCAGCTCAATGGGGCCGGTCGGCGTGCTGCACGACAGCACCACGTGCTCGGGGTAGAGCGACATCTGCTCGGCGCCCTCGGGGGCCCGGCTGCCGACGAAGGTGACCTCCGCGCGCTGGAGCACCCGCTTGGGGCCCGGCCACAGCGAGAAGTAGCGGAACCACTCCAGCGACTCTCCGGAGTAGCGACCGAGCCCGAGAAGCCAACCGCGCCCGGCATGTTCATGCCGGACGCGGTAGGAGAGCTCGAAGGTCCCGCCGTGGCGGGAGAGCAGGCGGCGACGGACGATCAGTCCGAGGCCGTAGAACAGGACGAGGACGAGCAGCACACCAGCGGCGTCGAGCAGCCACTGCCACACCGGCATCCACGACCTCCGTCCGCTCCGTCTCCTGGGGTGCTCACCCTAGCGGCACCCGGAAACGGGACGAACGCGGGTCAGGAAGCCTTCTCGGCCGCCAGGATCCGGACCTCGGCGCGCTTGGCCCGCTCCTCGCCGTCCTCGCCCTCGGACTGGGCCGACTCCAGCTCGGCCCGCGCGGCGGCCACGTCGATCTCGTGGGACAGCGCGGCGAACTGGCTGAGGATCGAGACCCGGTTGTTGGCGACCGAGAGGAACCCGCCGTCGACGGCGGCGAACATCCGCTCGCCGTCGACGGGCACGATCTCGACGACGCCGTCGACCAGCAGGGAGAGCACCGGCATGTGGTTGCGCAGCACGCCGATGTCGCCCTCTGCGGTCTTGGCGACCACCATCGTGGCCTGACCGGACCACACGGTCCGGTCGGCCGCGACGAGCTCGACCTGCAGCTGGTCCGAGTCAGCCATCAGATGTTCTTCTGGATCTCGGACCACTTCTTCTCGACGTCGTCCAGACCGCCGCACATGAAGAAGGCCTGCTCGGCCACGTGGTCGTACTCGCCGTCAGCGATCTTGTTGAACGCCTCCACGGTCTCGCCGATGGAGACCGTCGAGCCCTCGATGCCGGTGAACTGCTTGGCGACGTAGGTGTTCTGCGACAGGAAGCGCTGGATCCGGCGAGCGCGGGACACGATGATCTTGTCCTCTTCGGACAGCTCGTCGACACCGAGGATCGCGATGATGTCCTGGAGCTCCTTGTTGCGCTGCAGGATCTGCTTGACGCGGATTGCGCAGTCGTAGTGGGCCTGCCCGATGTACTGGGCGTCCAGGATCCGCGAGGTCGACGTCAGCGGGTCGACGGCCGGGTAGATGCCCTGCGACGCGATGTCGCGGGACAGCTCGGTGGTCGCGTCGAGGTGCGCGAACGTCGCCGCCGGCGCCGGGTCGGTGTAGTCGTCGGCCGGCACGTAGATCGCCTGCATCGAGGTGATCGAGTGACCGCGCGTCGAGGTGATCCGCTCCTGGAGCGTGCCCATCTCGTCGGCGAGGTTGGGCTGGTAGCCCACCGCGGACGGCATCCGGCCCAGCAGGGTCGACACCTCGGAGCCGGCCTGCGTGAACCGGAAGATGTTGTCGATGAAGAGCAGCACGTCCTGGCTCTGCACGTCGCGGAAGTACTCCGCCATCGTCAGCGCGGACAGGGCGACCCGCAGGCGCGTGCCCGGCGGCTCGTCCATCTGGCCGAAGACGAGGGCGGTCTGGCCGATGACGCCGGCCTCCTCCATCTCGACGATCAGGTCGTTGCCCTCACGGGTGCGCTCGCCGACACCGGCGAACACCGACACACCACCGTGGTCCTTCGCGACGCGCGCGATCATCTCCTGGATGAGCACGGTCTTGCCGACGCCGGCGCCACCGAAGAGGCCGATCTTGCCGCCGAGGACGTACGGCGCGAGCAGGTCGATGACCTTGATGCCGGTCTCGAACATCTGCGTCTTGGACTCGAGCTGGTCGAAGGCCGGCGCCTTGCGGTGGATGCCCCACCGCTCCTTGACGTCGAGGGTCTCGCCCTCCTCGAGGTTGAGGCACTCGCCCAGGGTGTTGAACACCTTGCCGAGGGTCGCGTCGCCGACGGGGACCGTGATCGGGCCGCCAGTGTCGGTCACCTGGGCACCGCGGACCAGGCCGTCGGTCGGACGCAGCGAGATCGCGCGGACCATGCCGTCGCCGATGTGCTGCGCGACCTCGAGCGAGAGCGTGGTGGTCTCGCCGCCGAGCTCCAGCTGGGTCTCGAGCTTGTTGTACATCTCCGGCATCGAGTCCACGGGGAACTCGATGTCGACGACCGGGCCGATGACCCGGGCGATGCGACCGACGCCAGCAGAGCCGGTCTCCGTGGTCTCTTCAACAGTGGCAGTCATGTCTCTCACTCACTCCCGGCGTTGGCGTCGGCCAGCGCGTTGACGCCACCGACGATCTCGCTGATTTCCTGGGTAATACCGGCCTGGCGGGCCTGGTTGGCGATCCGTGTGTACTTCTTGATGAGCTCGTCCGCGTTGTCCGTGGCCGACTTCATCGCCTTCTGACGGGCGGCGAGCTCGGAGGCAGCGGCCTGGAGCAGCGCGAAGAAGATCCGGCTCTGCACGTACTGCGGCAGCAGCCCGTCCAGCACCGCCTCGGGCGAGGGCTCGAACTCGTAGAGCGGCAGCACCTCGCCGTTCGACGGCTTCTCCTCGCCCTCCACGACCTCGAGCGGCAGCAGCCGGATGTCGGTCGGCTCCTGCACCAGCATCGACTTGAACCGCGTGAAGACGACGTGCACCTCGTCCACCCCGCCGTCCTCGTCGAGGAAGGCATCGATCAGGGTCTGCCCGATCTCGTGGGCGACCTCGAAGCTCGGCTGGTCCGAGAAGCCGTTCCACGACTTCTTCACCTCGCGACCACGGAACTTGAAGTACGCCTCACCCTTGCGCCCGGCGATGTAGGTGTCGATCTCCTTGCCCTCGCCCCGGAGCTTCTCCGCGAGGCGCTCCGCCTCCTTGATGACGCTGGAGGAGTAGGCGCCGGCGAGGCCACGGTCGCTGGTCACGAGGAGCACGGCAGCCCGCTTGGACTCCTCGGGCTCCCGCGTCAGCGGGTGGTCGACGTTGGAGTACGTCGCCACGGCCGAGACCGCCCTGGTCAGCTCGCGGGCGTACGGCGCTGCCGACTGCGCCCGCTGCTGCGCCTTGATGATCCGGGACGCGGCGATGAGCTCCATGGCGCGGGTGATCTTCTTCATCGACTCCGTCGACCTGATCCGCGCCCGGTACTCGCGCACCGATAGAGCCATGGGTCAGCCCCGCTTCTGCTTGACGATCTGCTCCTGCTCGACGTCCTCGTCCTCCAGGGCCTCGGCCTTCGGCTCGTTGCCGACCTTGATCGAGCCCCCCTCCGAGGTCTCGAACTGGTCCAGGAAGGAGTCGTAGGCACCCTCGAGGGCCGACGCGGTGTCGTCCTCGAACTTCTGGCTCTCCCGGATGGCGGAGAGGATGCCGTCGTGCGAGCGGCGCAGGTAGTCGATGAACTCACGCTCGAAGCGCAGCACGTCGTCGGCCGGCACCCGGTCGAGGCGACCGGTGGTGCCGATCCACAGCGAGACCGTCATCTCCTCGAGCGGGTACGGCGAGTACGCCGGCTGGCGCAGCAGCGCCATCAGGCGCTGACCGCGGTCCAGCTGCTGGCGCGACGCGGCGTCGAGGTCGGACGCGAACATCGCGAAGGCCTCCATGGCGCGGAACTGCGCCAGGTCGACCTTGAGCGAGCCGGTGACGGCCTTCATCGCCTTCGTCATCGCCGCGCCGCCGACGCGCGACACCGAGATGCCGACGTCGATGGCGGGACGCTGGTTGGACGCGAACAGGTCCGACTGCAGGAAGATCTGGCCGTCGGTGATCGAGATGACGTTGGTCGGGATGAACGCCGAGACGTCGTTGGCCTTGGTCTCGATGATCGGGAGACCGGTCATCGAGCCCGCGCCGAGGTCGTCGGAGAGCTTCGCGCAGCGCTCGAGCAGCCGGCTGTGCAGGTAGAAGACGTCACCCGGGTAGGCCTCGCGGCCCGGCGGGCGGCGCAGCAGCAGCGACACGGCGCGGTAGGCCTCGGCCTGCTTGCTCAGGTCGTCGAACACGATGAGGACGTGCTTGCCGTCGTACATCCACTGCTGGCCGATGGCCGAGCCGGTGTACGGCGCGAGGTACTTGAAGCCCGCGCTGTCCGAGGCCGGCGAGGCGACGATCGTCGTGTACTCCAGCGCGCCGGCCTCCTCGAGGGCGCCACGCACGGAGGCGATGGTCGAGCCCTTCTGGCCGATGGCGACGTAGATGCAGCGGACCTGCTTGGTCGGGTCGCCCGACTCCCAGTTCTGCTTCTGGTTGATGATCGTGTCGATCGCGATCGTGGTCTTGCCGGTCGCGCGGTCACCGATGATGAGCTGGCGCTGGCCACGGCCGATCGGGGTCATCGAGTCGATCGCCTTGATGCCGGTGGCGAGCGGCTCGTGCACCGACTTGCGCTGCATCACGGTCGGTGCCTGGAGCTCGAGGGCCCGGCGGGTGTCGGACTCGATGTCGCCCAGGCCGTCGATCGGGTTGCCGAGCGGGTCGACGACGCGGCCCATGAAGTTGTCGCCGACGGGGACCGAGAGGATCTCGCCGGTACGGCGGACCGTCTGGCCCTCCTCGATCTTGTCGAAGTCACCGAGGATGACGACGCCGATCTCGCGGGTGTCGAGGTTCAGGGCGATGCCCAGGGTGCCGTCCTCGAACTCCAGCAGCTCGTTCGCCATCGCCGAGGGCAGGCCGCTGACACGAGCGATGCCGTCACCGGCCTGCGCGACCGTGCCGACCTCTTCCTTGCTGGCCGCCTCGGGCTGGTAGTCGGCGACGTACTTCTGCAGCGCGTCGCGGATCTCCTCCGGACGGATCGAAAGCTCCGTCATCTTCGTCCCTACTCTCTTGGTTCTCTACTGAAGTCTTCGGTGGATGGGCCGGTCAGCCGACCAGCTTGCGCCGGGCGTCGTCGAGCCGGCTCGACACGGTGCCGTCGATGACGTCGTCACCGATCTCGACCCGCATCCCGCCGAGCACGCCGGGTTCGACGATCTCGTTGAGGTGGACCTGCTTGCCGTACTGACGCGACAGCGCAGCGGCGAGCCGCTCGCGGTCGGTGTCGCTGAGCGCCTGGACGACGCGCACCGTGGCGACCGCCTCGCCGCCGGCCTCGGCCGCGACCTTGCGGTACGCCGTCAGCGCGCCGGTCAGGGTCTGGTAGGTGCCACCCAGGGCCTGCTTGGCCAGGGCCAGCGTCGCCGGGAGGACCTTGCCGTCGAGCAGCGAGTCGAGCAGCGCCGACTTGTCCTCGATCGACCGGGCGGGGTTGGCCAGCGCGTCGCGCAGCTCGGGGTTGGCGACCAGCATCTGGCCGAGCCCGAAGAGCTCGTCGACCAGCTTGTTGGCGTCCTTGCCGACCGAGGTGACCGCGGTCAGCTCGCTGAGACGCTCCACCGCGTCGGCCAGGTCGCGGGCCGACGTCCAGCGCCGTCCCGCCGCACTGGTGACCACAGCGAACGTCACGTCGTCGAGCTTGCCCGCGAAGACCTGCTGGATCAGGCCCTGCTTGGCCTCGGCGGGCAGCGAAGCGTCGGTCGCGAACCGGCGCAGTGCCGGCTCGGACCGGAGCAGCGACGCGACGTTGTAGAGCTCCCGGGCCACGCGCTCGGCGTGCTCCCCGGCGCGCAGCGCCCCGTCCAGCTCGGCGGTGAGCTCCCGGAGGGAGTCGGCCGATGCTCCACGCAGATCCATCAGCTGGCGCCTTCCAGCTCCGTGAGGAAGCGGTCGACCACGCGGCTCTGGCGGGCCTCGTCGTCGAGGGACTCCCCGACGATGCGACCGGCCAGGGTGGTGGCGAGCGTGCCGACCTCACCGCGCAGGGACGCGGCCGCGGACTTGCGGTCGGCCTCGATCTGCGTGTGGGCGTGCTCGACGATCCGAGCCGCCTCGGCCTGGGCCTGCTCGCGCATCTCCGCGATGATCGCGGCACCCTGCTCGCGGGCCTCCTCGCGGATGCGGGCCGCCTCGTGGCGCGCGTCAGCGATCTGGGCCTTGAACTCCTCCTCGGCCGCGCTGGCCTCGGACTTCGCCTCGTCCAGCTCGGCGAACTGCTCGCGGATCGCGTCCTGGCGAGCCGTCATCGCGCGGTTGATCGGCGGGATGATGAACTTGCCCAGGAGGAACAGCAGCAGCAAGAAGGCAAAGAGCTCGACGAAGAACGTGGCGTTCGGGACGAGGAAGTTGTCCGCCATGGGGGTGACCGCAAGGCTTGCCATCGATTGGTTCCTTTTCTTCTGACGGGTGGAAGGGGCCTAGGGCCCTATCTCACGCAGCGCCGAGGACGAAGACGAACAGCGCCATGAAGGCGAGGTTGATGAAGAACATCGCCTCGACCAGGCCGACCGTCAGGAAGAAGATCGTCTGCAGGCGACCCTGCGCCTCGGGCTGACGAGCGACACCCTCGATGTAGGACGAACCCGCGAGGCCGTCACCGATACCAGCACCGATGGCGCCACCAGCAAGGGCGATGCCACCGCCGACGAAGGCACCAGCCAGCTTGACGGCGTCGGCAGTTGTAGTTTCGGTTGCCATGTCTCTCCTTGGTTACGCACCGGGACCCGGTGCCTGTTACTGAACTCTGGTCACGCCCCGACCCGGGTGGGTCAGTGCGCTGGAACGGGGGCGGCCTCGTCGGCCTCGGCTGCCTCGGCAGCCTTCTTGCTGCGCTGCTCGTCCTCGTACGCCTCGTGCGTCTCGTGCTCCTCGTGGCCGGCGCCGGCCATCGCGAAGTAGAGGACGGTCAGCAGCGCGAAGATGAAGGCCTGGATGACGCCGATGATGCCGTCGAAGGCCTTCCACAGCAGGTTCGGCGCCCACAGCGCGTACGCCGGGATCAGTCCGATGAGGGCCAGCATGATGCCGCCGGCGAAGATGTTGCCGAAGAGTCGCAGCGCCAGGGTGATCGGCTTGATCAGCTCCTCGAGGATGTTCAGCGGCGCGAGCACCGGGAACGGCTCGATGAAGTGGCGGAAGTAGCCCTTCACACCCTTCTGGCGGATGCCGTAGGTCCACACGCTGACCATCGTCACCGCGGCGAGCGCGTAGGTGAGGTTGGTGTCCGCGGTGGGCGCCGGCAGCAGGTGCAGGTGCTCGTTGAGCTCCGTGGGGAGCAGCTCGAGCCAGTTGCAGAACAGGATGAAGAAGAACAGCGAGATCGCGAGCGGCGCGACGTACGGGTGCACCTTGCCGAGGTTGTCCTCGACCTGCTTGTTGACCTCGCCGACCACGGCCTCCCAGAGGATCTGGGTCTTGGTCGGGACGTGGTCCTCGGTCTTCTTGTTCATCGCGCGCACGGTGAGGAAGCCGAGCAGCAGCACGAGCCCACCCGCCACCGCCGTGGAGATGATCGTGTCGATGTTGAACGTCATGCCCATCCACTCGCGCGTGACGTGGTGCCCGATCTGGATGTCAGACTCGAACGGCAGCACGGCAGTCAGACCGGTCACTGGTTCTTCAACTCCTTGAGCAGCGGGATCGTGGTCATCACCAGGGCGATGAGACGGAAGATGGCGAGGCCGAGCAGCAGGCCGATGCCGTCGGGCCAGAACGCGGCGGCGATGGCGACCGCCACGACCGTGAGGACGGCCAGCCGGATGATCGTGGAGGCGGTGAGCTGACCCTTGGTCGGCTGCTTGCCCGAGCTGATGATCCTCAGCAGCCACCACTCGGTGGCGAGGTGGTTCGCGAGGCCGAGCGCGACGCCTGCGGCGATGCAGCCGGCCAGCTGCCACCGTCCCGCGGCACCGGCGACCCAGTACGACGCGACGATCATCCCGAGCGCGACGAGGCAGATCTTCCGCTGGTCACGGATGACGCGCAGGAGCGAGGCCTTCACCGGCGGCTGGTCGTCCGTCATGTGCGTGTTCATCTCCGTCGTGCTCATCGGCGCTCACCCGCGGAGGGCGGCGCGGACCTTGACGACGAAGCCGACGGCGCCGGCGAGGATGCCGAGGCCGATGCCGATGAGGACGCCCACCGGTGCGCTGTCCGCGGCGTCGTCGACGAGGAGGCCGACGACCAGCCCCACGACGACACAGCCGGCGAGGAGACCGCCGAGGCCGATGAGGTCGCGGCCGCGGAGCCCGGCGTCAGAACGCTCATCGCCCATCCACCCAAGTCCCATTCGTCGACAGTGCTTCTCTTGCCGGCATCGGCAGGCGTGAAGACGCCATCACGGTGACCACGGGCTCGAGCCCTCGCGGCATCCGGCGACTGCGCGAAACTACCACAGCCAGACAGGCCGAACTCCGGGGTGATCACCGGGGTCCGGATCGTCGCGGTCGTCATCGTCGGCGGCCGTTCTCTCGTGGCTGGTGCGGGCGGTGCAAGGGGGTGCTTGTGAAAACTAGCACAAGCGATCCGGGCGGTCGAAACCGCCCTTCTCCCGGGCACGAGGAGCAGTCTCTCAGGCGCCTTCGGGAAGTGATTGACCGGGGGTCCCCCCACCACCCTCGTCGCTGGGGCCACCGGCGCCGCTGGCGTCGCTGGCGTCGCCGGCCCCCTCGTCCACCAGCGGGCCGATCTCCGGCGGGTGGTGCAGCTTGGGCAGCAGGAAGGTCAGGCCGATCGTGACCGCGGCCATCGAGCCCAGGGCGACCCAGGTCCACGTCTCGTCGCTGTAGAGGCTCATCAGCACGGTGCCGAAGGCCACCAGGGCCGCCCACAGGTACATGATCAGCACGGCGCGCCGGTGGGAGTGGCCGATCTCGAGCAGCCGGTGGTGGAGGTGCTGCTTGTCCGGGGCGAACGGCGAGCGGCCCGCACGGGTACGACGTACGACGGCGAGCAGCAGGTCGAGCATCGGCACGATCAGGATCGAGACCGGCAGCAGCAGCGGCAGCAGGGTCGGCAGCAGGCTGGCCTGCGTGCCGGCGCCGCCCTCGCTGATCTGGTCGGGCGCGAACTGCCCGGTCAGCGTCACCGCGCTGGCCGAGAGGACCAGTCCGATCAGCATCGACCCGCTGTCGCCCATGAAGAGCCGCGCCTGGTGGAAGTTGTGCGGCAGGAACCCGCCGCACGCCCCGGCCAGCGCGGCGCTGAGCAGGGCGCCGGTCGTGGCCAGTGGGACGTGGTTGATGTTGGCGAGCTGGTAGCAGAAGACGAAGTAGGCCAGGGCGCCGATGCCGACGACGCCGGCGGCCAGCCCGTCCAGGCCGTCGACGAAGTTCACCGCGTTGACCGTGGCCACGACGACGAACCCCGTGAGCAGCGCGCCCTGCGCCGGCTGGATCGGGAACTGCGTGCCGTCACTGCCCGTGAAGAACATGTACTGGATCCCGAACGCGATCAGGAACCCCGCGGCCAGCACCTGCCCGCCCAGCTTGGTGAGGGCATCCAGCTCGAAGAGGTCGTCGAGGACGCCGACGGCGCAGATCAGGGCGCCGGCGATCAGCACCACGCCGGCGTCGTGGAAGACGATCGGGCCGCTGCGCGAGAGGAACGGCAGCTCGCGGGCCACGGCGTACGCCGCGACGAGGCCGCCGAGCATCGCCAGGCCGCCGAGGTACGGGACCGGGACCGCGTGCACGTCGCGGTCGCGGACCTTCGCGACGGCGCCGGTCCGCAGCGCGATCTCGCGGGCGATGACCGTGAGGAGGTAGGTCGTCGCCGCGGCGACGAGGAAGACGAGGAGGTACTCCCGCAAGGGCCTCAGTCCTCTTCGTCGGTCAGCGTGGCGCCGAGCGGCTCGAGGACCGCGTTGAGAGCCTCCAGGCTCAGGGCGCCGTGCCGGAGGACCCGGCCCTGCGGACCGGTCACGTCGATGATCGTGGACGCCTCGCCGCCCGGGGAGGGACCGGCATCGACCACGACGTCGACGTCGTCGCCGAGCATCTCGATCGCCTGGTCGGCGTCGGTCGCGGCCGGCATCCCGGTCTTGTTGGCGGAGCTGACCGCCAGCGGGCCGGTGCGCTCGAGGATCTCGAGCGCGATCGGGTGGTCCGGCATCCGCACCGCGACCGTGCCGCGGTTGTCACCGAGGTCCCACTGCAGCGAGCTCTGCTGGTGGCAGACCAGGGTCAGCGGTCCCGGCCAGAACTCCTCGACCAAGGCCCGGGCGTAGCCGGGCACCTTGACCGCGAGCGCGTCGAGGGTCGTCGCCGAGCTCACCAGCACGGGCGGAGGCATGTCGCGACCCCGGCCCTTGGCGTCGAGCAGGCCCTGGACGGCGCCGGGGTCGAAGGCGTCCGCGCCGAGGCCGTAGACGGTGTCGGTGGGCAGCACGACGAGCTCGCCCTGCTGCACCGCGATCGCGGCCGCCTCGACGGCCGCCTCCCGCTCCTCGTCGGTCCCGGTCGGATAGCGCTCGCTCGTCACAGGCTCATCGTGCCAGTCGCGCGGTGGTGAAGCGTGCTCGGCCTGCCAGGTCGGCGTGGTCGCGGACGTCGGTCCAGCGGCCGGTGGCGGCGAAGACCGCGGGTGCCGACTCGCCCTGGACGTCGGCGTGCTCGAACCCCACCACTCCCCCGGGCCGCAGCAGCACGGCGGCGCGGGCGGCCAGCACGCGGATCGCGTCCAGGCCGTCAGCACCCGAGAAGAGCGCGAGGTGCGGGTCGTGGTCGCGGGCCTCCTGCGCCACCGACTCCCACGCGTCGAGCGGGATGTACGGCGGGTTGCAGGTCAGCACGTCGACGGTGCCGGCGAGGTCGTCGAAGGCGGTCGCCATGTCGCCCTGGCGCAGGTCGACACCCGTCCCGGCCAGGTTGCGCTCGGCCCACCGGTGGGCGGACTCGTCGAGCTCGACGGCGTGCACGACCGCCCCCGGGACCTCGTCGGCGATCGCCTTCGCGACCGCACCCGACCCGGTGCACAGGTCGACGACGACCGCGCCCGCGACCGCGTGCCCGATCGCCCAGCCCGCCAGCAGCTCGGTCTCCGGACGCGGCACGAAGACACCGGGCCCGACGGCGAGCTCGACGTGGCGGAAGTACGCCGTGCCGGTGAGGTGCTGGAGCGGCTCCCGGGCCGCACGGCGGACGAGGAGGACGTCGTACTCCTCCAGCGCGGCGGCGGGGACGTCGTCGACCAGTGGAAGTCGCGACCGGGTGGTGCCGAGCACGTGGGCGAGCAGCTCGGCCGCGTCGTGCTCGGGGCTGGCGACGCCGGCCTCGCGGAGCCGCCCGGACGCGGCGCGCAGCAGCTCCCGTGGGGTCACTGCTCGAGCGCCTCGAGGCGGGCGGCGAGGTCGGCCTCGATGCACGAGTCGAGGACCGGCTGGAGGTCGCCGTCGAGCACCTGGTCGAGGTTGTAGGCCTTGTAGCCGGTGCGGTGGTCGGAGATCCGGTTCTCCGGGAAGTTGTAGGTGCGGATCCGCTCGGAGCGGTCGACGGTGCGGACCTGGCTGCGCCGGGCCTCGCCGGCCTCGGCGTCGGCCTTCTCCTGCGCCGCGGCCAGGATCCGCGCCCGCAGGATCCGCATCGCCTGCTCGCGGTTCTGGAGCTGGCTCTTCTCGTTCTGGCAGCTGGCCACGATGCCGGTCGGGACGTGCGTGATCCGGACCGCGGAGTCCGTCGTGTTGACGCTCTGCCCGCCGGGGCCGCTGCTGCGGTAGACGTCGATGCGCAGGTCGTTCTCGTCGATCTGGACGTCGATCTGCTCGGCCTCCGGGAAGACGAGCACGCCCGCGGCGCTCGTGTGCACGCGGCCCTGGGACTCGGTCACCGGGACGCGCTGCACGCGGTGCACGCCGCCCTCGAACTTCAGCAGGGCGTACGGCGCGGTGCCGGGCTCGGAGGCGCCCTTGGCCTTCACGGCGACCGTCACGGACTTGTAGCCGCCGAGGTCGGACTCGGCGGCGTCGAGGACCTCGACCTTCCAGCCGCGCGCCTCGGCGTACCGGGTGTACATGCGGAGCAGGTCGCCGGCGAAGAGCGCCGACTCCTCGCCGCCCTCGCCCGACTTCAGCTCGAGGATCGCGTCCTTGTCGTCGGCCTCGTCGCGCGGCACCAGGAGCCGGCGCAGCCGTTCCTCGGCGGCGTGCCGGCTCTCGACGAGCAGGTCGGCCTCCTCGGCGAACGCCGGGTCCTCCCCGGCGAGCTCCCGGGCCGCCTCGATGTCGTCACCCAGCTGCTGCCAGTCGCGCCAGGCGGCGATGATCGACGAGAGCGCGGCGTAGCGCTGGTTGAGCTGCTTCGCGAGCCGGGCATCGGCGTGGGTCTCGGGCGCACCGAGGCGCGCCTCGATCTCCTCGTGCTCGGCGAGCATGCCTTCGACGGCCTCGAACATGACGCCCCTCCGGGTCAGCTGATGGGTGGAGAAAACACGAGCGCCGGTCGTCACCCGAAGGTGACGACCGGCGCTCGAGAACAGCTACTTCTTGGCGTCGGCAGCCTTCTTGGCGTAGCGGGCCTCGAAGCGGGCGACGCGACCGCCGGTGTCGAGGATCTTCTGCTTGCCGGTGTAGAACGGGTGGCACTGCGAGCAGACGTCGGCGTGGATCGTGCCGGAGGTCGCGGTGCTGCGGGTGGTGAACTGAGCGCCGCAGGTGCAGGTCACCTGGGTCTCGATGTAGTCCGGGTGGATGTCCTTCTTCACGGTGTGTCCTCTCGATGGCCGCCGGGTCGCCTCGCTCCCTGCGAGGAGGCGTGAACCGGAGCCGACAGACGATTGTGTCACGGGTCAGAACGCTTGGGTAATCGACAACATTCCCGCTGCGGAGCGCTACGGAGCGGGCTCGTGGGCGGGCTCGTTGTCGACCACGGAGAGCACCGCCGGCGGCGTCACGACGGTCAGCTGAGGCGGCGGCGCCTGCACCGGGAGGCGGACCGTCACGGTGGTGCCGACGCCCTCCTCGGAGTCGATCACGACGGCGCCGGCGTGGCGGTCGACGATGGTCTGCATGATCCGGACACCGAGGCCGGTGCCGGCGATCTCGTTGGTCACCGCGTTGGACGCCCGGAAGAAGCGGGTGCCGAGCCGCTCGATCTCGCCGGACGGGATGCCGATGCCCCGGTCGGTGACCGCGACCTCGACCTGACCGCGGCCGGTCGTGATCGCGACGTCGACGATGCCGTCGTCGTGGCTGAACTTGACGGCGTTGCTGACGACGTTGAGGAACGCCCGGTGCAGCATCGCCCGGTCGGCCAGCACCGAGACGTCGACCTGGGGCGCCTTCACCCCGATCCGGATGCTGCGGCGCGCGGCCGTGATCTTCACGTCCATCACCACGTCGCGGACCAGGGCGGCCAGGTCGACCGGCTCCATCTGCTGGTTGCTGCCCTCGGCGCGCTGGAGGGTCAGCAGGTCGTCGATCAGCATCTTCAGGCGGGCGACGTTGCGGCGCGTCGCGTCGAGCATCCGCTCGTGGCGCGGCTGCATCTGCCCCTCGAACTCCTCGGCGACCAGCTCGAGGTAGCCGCTGATCGTCGTGAGCGGGGTGCGCAGCTCGTGGGAGACGTTCGCGACGAAGTCGTCCTTGGCGGTGTCGAGGGTGCGCAGCTCGCGCTGGATCCAGATCTCGACCGCCCGCGCCCGGGTCTGGGCGTCGGCGAGGTCGTTGAGGGCCTGCGCGACCGCCTGGACCTCCTTCGGACCCGCGGCCGCGGCCCGGATGTCGTGGTCGCCGCGAGCCATCCGCTGCACGACCTTCTCCAGCGCGAGCAGCGGGGTCGAGAGCTCGCCGAGCAGACGGCGGCGCGAGCGGGTCATCACGACGGCTGCGAGGGCGGCGAGCAGGACGACGGCGAGGACGGTGCCCCGCAGCCTCAGCGAGACACCGTCGCTGGCCGAGCGCACCCGGCTGTCGAACGCCTGGGTCGTGGTCTGGTGCGCGGAGCGGATCGCGTCGAACGCCGCGTTGCCCGCCCGGGCGTCGCGCGCGGTCGCGCCGACGCCACCCTCGGCGGCCATCCGCGGCTCGGCGTACCCGTCGATCCAGAGCGCGGCGGCCGTCTCCTGCCGCTCGACCGCGGTCTCGAGCGACTCGTCGCCGGTCGCGAACGAGCGGACCTCCTGCTCGTGGGCGCCGAGTCGCAGCGTGGCCTGCCGGTAGTCGTCGGCCGCCGCGGGCAGCCCGGTGCTGGACCACGACTCGGCGGCGGCCGACATGTCCGTGAGGTCCTGGTAGACGGCCTGGTTGGCCGCGGCGGCGGGTGCGAGGTCGTCGGTGAGGTCACCGACGGCGACGGCGGCGATCACGACACCGATCACCGCGACGGCGGTCGAGAGCGCGACGAGGAGCCCGATCCGTGCCAAGACGGACGAGACGACGCGCGCCACCGGACGACCCGTCATGCTCAGAACACCCCCCAGTGCTCTCATCTGGGGCGCGCCAAGCACCCCTCCCCGACCAGCAGGCTACCTCCGCCCCGAGCGTCGGACTGCCGGATCGGCCTCCCTTGCGGGGACCTTGCGGGTACCTTGCGGGAGCGCTGGGGTCGGCCGGAGGGTCAGCTGGACGCTCAGGTGGTCGAGCGGGTGAGCAGCGCCTGGACCCGCGAGGCGAGCTCGCGCGGGCTGAACGGCTTGGTGATGTAGTCGTCGGCGCCCGAGTCGAAGCCGGTCTCGACGTCCGACTCCTGGGCGCGCGCCGTCAGCAGGATGACGGGCAGGTCGGCCAGGCCGGGGTCCGCCCGGATCGCGCGGATCGCGTCCAGCCCGGACACGCCGGGCATCATCACGTCGAGCACCGCCAGATCGGGGCGCTCGGCCTGACACGCCTCGATCGCCGCGGCACCGTCTGCGACGGCTACCACGTCGTGCCCGAGGGTCGAGAGCTTGAACTCGACGAGCTCACGGATGTCGACGTCGTCGTCCGCGACCAGGATCCGAGCCACGCGGGTCCCCTTCCACTGTCATGTTGCGACCCGCTCGCAACGGCGCCGACTTGCGACACACACCCTAGGGCACGTGTTCCACACGCACCTTAACCGCAGCCGCGGCCGGATCGAGCATGACGGGCCACTCCCGTCTGGAGCAGCCCGTCCAGACCCGTGGTCTACTCCTCCCGACCGGACACGGTCGGGGTCGTCTTCTGGACCTGCATGAGGAACTCGATGTTCGTCTGGGACTTCTTCAGGCGCTCGAGCAGCAGCTCCAGTGCCTGCTGCCCGTCGAGCGACGACAGCACCCGGCGGAGCTTCCAGACGATGGCCAGCTCCTCCTTGCTCAGCAGCAGCTCCTCGCGGCGGGTCCCGGACTGGACGGCGTCGATCGCCGGGAAGAGCCGCTTGTCCGCGAACTCGCGGCGCAGCCGGATCTCCATGTTGCCGGTGCCCTTGAACTCCTCGAAGATCACCTCGTCCATCTTCGAGCCGCTCTCGATGAGTGCCGTCGCGAGGATCGTCAAGGAGCCGCCGTTCTCGATGTTGCGCGCGGCGCCGAAGAACTTCTTGGGCGGGTAGAGCGCGGCCGAGTCGACGCCGCCGGAGAGGATGCGGCCGCTCGGCGGCGCGGCCAGGTTGTAGGCCCGGCCCAGGCGGGTGATGCCGTCGAGCAGGACCACGACGTCGTGGCCGAGCTCGACGAGCCGCTTGGCCCGCTCGATCGCCAGCTCGGCGACCGTCGTGTGGTCGGCCGGCGGCCGGTCGAAGGTCGAGGAGATGACCTCGCCCTTGACCGAGCGCTCGAAGTCGGTGACCTCCTCGGGGCGCTCGTCGACCAGCACCACCATCAGGTGGCACTCGGGGTTGTTCGTCGTGATCGAGTTCGCGATCGACTGGAGGATCATGGTCTTGCCGGCCTTGGCCGGCGAGACGATCAGGCCGCGCTGGCCCTTGCCGATCGGCGCCGCGATGTCGATGACCCGGCCGATCAGGTTGTCGGCGCCCGTCTCGAGGCGCAGCCGCTCCGAGGGATAGAGCGGCGTCAGCTTGGAGAACTCGACCCGGTTCTTCGCGACCTCCGGGTCGGCGCCGTTGACGGCGTCGATCCGGACCATCGGGTTGAACTTCTCCTTGCGCTCCCCCTCGCGGGGCTGGCGCACCTGGCCGACGATCGCGTCACCGCGGCGCAGGCCGAACTTGCGGACCATCGACAGCGACACGTACACGTCGTCGGAGCTGGCGAGGTAGCCGCTGGTCCGGACGAACGCGTAGTTGTCGAGGACGTCGAGGATGCCGGCGGCCGGCACCAGCACGTCGTCCTCGAGGATCGTGGTGTCCGGCTCGTTGCGCTGGCCACCGCCGGTGCCCGCGGGACGCGCCACCCGGTCGCGGCCCCGGCGCCGGCGGTTGCGGCGGGTGCCGTCGCCCTCGCCGTCGTCGTCGCCCTGCTGCTCGTTCTGGTTGTTCTGCTGGCCGCGGTCCTGCTGGTTCCGGTCCTGCTGGTTGTTCTGCTGGTTCCGGTCCTGGCGCGCCTGCTGGTTGCCCTGCTGGCCGCCCTGCTGGCCGCCCTGCTGGTCGCCCTTCTGGTCGCCCTTCTGGTCCTGCTTGCCCTGCTGCTTGCCCTGCTGGCGGTCCTGCTGGCCGCCCTGGTTGCCCTGGTTGCCGCCCTGCTTGCCCTGCTGGCGATCGCGCTGCTCCTGGCGGCGCTCCTGCTGGGGCTTGTCCTCGGCGGGCTGGTCCTGGGGCTGCTGGTCGCGCTGCTTGCCCTGGCCCTTCTCCCGGGCCGGCTTCTCCTGGCTCTTCTCCTGGCCCTTCTCCGGGGCCGGGGCGTCCTGGCGGGAGCCGCCGGACTGGTGCGCCTTGATGGCGTCGACGAGTTGGGCCTTCTTCATGGCTCCCGAGCCCGCGATGCCCATGCCGGCGGCCATCGACTTGAGGTCCGCGAGCAGCATGGAGTTGAGTCCGCCGCCGCGCTTCTTGGCGGGGGCCGCGCCTGCGGTGCCCGCCCCGGAGTCGGTGGCGCCTTCGATGGTGTCCGTCACGTGAGGTCCTTCCCACGTTCAGAGCCGTACCGGCCTCGGGCCGACGGCGTACTGGTCAGTGCTTCCCTGCCGGCCGTGGCTCGCGGGTGCGGAGCCGCGGGGCTGCTGGGCGGCAGGAAGCCGCCACCTGGCGAGGAAGAGGGTGCACGATGCCGGCGTCACGGCCGGCGGTGCCACGCCGAAGAACTCGGCGCGCTCTCAAGATACACCCGTCAGGACAGGCGTGCGCCGACGGTCTCCACGTCGAGCAGGTGGCCCGCCCAGCTGTCGGGACACCGGGCAAGCAGCGCCGCGGCGGCCGTCGGGTCGGTGAAGGCCAGGACCGTGGGCCCGGCGCCCGACACGAGGGCGGGGACGCCGTCGGCGCGCAGCCGGTCGACCAGGTCGAGCGAGTCGGGCATCGCCGGGCGGCGGTAGTGCTGGTGCAGGTAGTCGCGGGTGGCGCGGAGCAGGTGCTCCGGCTGACCGGCCAGCGCGGCGACCAGGAGCGCAGTCCGACCGGCGTCGGCCGCGGCGTCCGCGTGCGGCACCTCGGCGGGCAGCAGCCCGCGGGCGAGCTCGGTGGACACCGGGGTCGGCGGCACGAACACGACGGCGGCGACGCGCGGGTCGACCGGCGAGCCGACCGAGTAGAACTCACCGTCCTCGTCGCGGCCCGAGATCGTGAAGCCCCCGTAGAAGGCGGGAGCGACGTTGTCGGGGTGTCCCTCGAGCCGTGCGGCCAGCCCGAAGAGCGCCGCGTCGTCGGCGAGGAGCGCGCCACCGGCCACCAGGCCGCGGGCCAGCACGACGCCCGCGACGATCGCCGCGGAGGACGAGCCGAGGCCGCGGGCGTGCGGGATGACGTTGGTGCAGGACAGTCGCAGCCCCGGGGGCCGGGCGTCCATCAGGTCGAAGGCAGCACGCATCGAGCGCACGACGAGGTGGGTCTCGTCGCGGGCCACCTCGTCGGAGCCGGCGCCGCTGACCTCGACCTCCAGCCCACCGGTGGTCACCTCGGCGACCAGCTCGTCGCGCATCGACAGGGCCAGGCCGAGGGAGTCGAACCCGGGTCCGAGGTTGGCCGAGGTCGCGGGGACGGACACCCGCACCGGGCCGTCGACGAAGGTCGTCATGCCGGTCAGGCGAGCCCGGCGGCGGCAGCGGCGGCGACGACGTTGGCGTCGATCACCGTGTCGACGATCGGGCGGCCGCTCTCGGCGAGTCCCTCGAGCGCCGTCGCGGTGTCCTTGAGGCCGTGCCCGGTGACCGTGATCGCGACGGTGCTGCCGCGGTACGACGTACCGCCGGCGAGCTCCTGGAGCATCCCGGCGACGCCGGCGGCCGAGGCCGGCTCGACGAAGACGCCGTCGCGGGCGGCCAGCTCGCGCTGGGCGGCGAGGATCTGGTCGTCGGTGACGGAGGCGAAGGCGCCCTCGGACTCGTCGCGGGCAGCCTCGGCGAGCTTCCACGAGGCCGGGTTGCCGATCCGGATCGCGGTCGCCCGCGTCTCCGGGTCGGGGAACGGCTCACCGGTGACGAGCGGCGCCGCACCCTCGGCCTGGAAGCCGCGCATGACCGGCTTCTTGGTCGCCATCCCGGCGTCGGCGTACTGCGTGTAGCCGAGCCAGTACGCCGAGATGTTGCCGGCGTTGCCGACCGGCAGCAGGTGGTAGTCGGGGGCGTCGCCGAGGAAGTCGACGATCTCGAAGGCGGCGGTCTTCTGCCCCTCGAGGCGCACCGGGTTGACCGAGTTGACCAGCGCGACCGGGTAGTCCCAGGCGAGCCCCTTGGCGAGGCCGAGGCAGTCGTCGAAGTTGCCGCGCACCATGATGACCTGGGCCCCGTGGATCAGCGCCTGCGCCATCTTGCCGGCGGCGATCTTGCCCTCCGGCACCAGGACGAGCGGCTTGAGGCCGGCCTTCGCGGCGTACGCCGCCATCGACGCGGACGTGTTGCCCGTCGACGCGCACACCACGGCCTGGGCGCCGTCGTGCTTGGCGACCGAGATCGCGGCGGTCATGCCGCGGTCCTTGAACGAGCCGGTCGGGTTGTTGCCCTCGACCTTGAGCCAGACCTCGGCGCCGGTGAGGCCGGAGAGCCACTCCGAGAACACGAGGGGCGTGCCGCCCTCGCGGAGGGTGACGGCCTGCGTCCCCTCGGGGATCTCGAGCAGGGGGCGGTACTCCTCGATCACGCCGCGCCACTGGTGGGCCCGGGCGGACTGGGGGGCGTTCACTCGGCGACTCCTTCGACGCGCATGACGGACGTGACCTCGCGGACGATGTCCATCCCGTGCAGGGACTCGACCGTCGCGGCGAGCTGGGCGTCGGTCGACTCGTGCGAGACGACGACCAGCTGGGCGTCGGCGTCGCGGCCCTCCTGGCGGACCGTCTGGATCGAGACGCCGTGCTCGGCGAACGCCGTCGCGACCGCGGCGAGCACACCCGCGCGGTCGGCGACGTCGATCGCGACGTGGTAGCGCGTGACGGTCTCCCCCATCGGCAGCACCGCGCGGTCGGCGTACGCCGACTCCCCCGGTCCGCGGGTGTCCGCGAGCCGGTTGCGGGCGACGGTCACCAGGTCGCCGAGGACGGCGGACGCGGTGGGCGATCCGCCCGCGCCGGGACCGTAGAACATCAGCTGACCGGCGGCGTCGGACTCCACGAAGACCGCGTTGTAGGCCTCGCGGACCGACGCCAGCGGGTGCGACCTCGGGATCATCGCCGGGTGCACGCGGACCGCGACGGCGCCCTGGCCGTCCTCGCCCTCGCGCAGCTCGCAGATGGCGAGCAGCTTGACGACGCTGTTCATCTCCCGCGCCGACTGGACGTCGGCGGCGGTGACCTCGGAGATGCCCTCGCGGTGCACGTCGGAGGCGGTGACCCGGGTGTGGAACGCGAGCGAGGCCAGGATCGCGGCCTTCGCGGCGGCGTCGAAGCCCTCGACGTCGGCCGTCGGGTCGGCCTCGGCGTACCCGAGCTCCTGGGCCTCCTCGAGCGCCTCGGCGAACCCGGCGCCGGAGGTGTCCATCTTGTCGAGGATGAAGTTGGTGGTGCCGTTGACGATGCCGAGCACCCGGGTGACCCGGTCACCGGCGAGCGACTCGCGCAGCGGGCGCAGGATCGGGATCGCACCGGCCACGGCGGCCTCGTAGTAGAGGTCGCGGCCGGCCTTGTCGGCCGCCTCGAAGAGCGTCGGGCCGTCCTCGGCGAGCAGCGCCTTGTTGGCCGACACGACGGACTTGCCGTTCTCGAGCGCCGCCAGGATCAGCGACCGGGCCGGCTCGATGCCGCCGATCACCTCGACCACCAGGTCGACGTCGTCGCGGGCCACCAGTGCCGTCGCGTCCGTCGTCAGCAGCCCCTCGGGCACCTCGACGTCGCGGTGCGCGTCCAACCGGCGTACGGCGACGCCGACCAGCTCGACCGGTGCGCCGACACGTGCTGCGAGGTCGCCGGCCTGCTCGTCGAGCAGCCGCACCACCTGGGAGCCGACCGAGCCACAGCCCAGCACCGCCACCCTCAGCCCGTTCGTCCGGGGCTTGTCGCTCTCCATTACTGATCACCCATGTCCGTCGCCAACAGGTCGTCCTCAGTCTCGCGGCGCACGACGACGCGCGCGACCCCGTCCCGCACCGCGACCACCGGGGGCCGCAGCGCGTGGTTGTAGTTGGAGGCCATCGAGCGGCAGTACGCACCCGTGCCGGGCACGGCGACCAGGTCGCCGGGGCGTACGTCGCCGGGGAGGAACTCGTCCTTCACCACGATGTCACCGGCCTCGCAGTGCTTGCCGACGACCCGCGCCAGCACCGGCGCCGCGTCCGAGGAGCGCGAGGCGACCGTGCAGGAGTAGTCGGCGTCGTAGAGCGCGGTGCGGATGTTGTCGCTCATCCCGCCGTCCACGGAGACGTAGGTGCGCACGGCGCCGCCGTCGAGCTGGACCCGCTTCACGGTGCCGACGGTGTAGACGGTGCACATCGCGGGACCGACGATCGCGCGGCCGGGCTCGATCGAGAGCCGCGGCTCCGGGATCCCCAGCGCGCGGCACTCGTGCTCGACGATCTTGCTCATCTCGGTCGCGAGCTGCGCCGGGTCGGCCGGGTCGTCCTGGGTCGTGTAGGCGATGCCGAAGCCACCGCCGAGGTCCATCTCCGGCAGCGTGACGCCGAGCTCGGCGCTGATCCGGGCCTGGAGCGCCAGCACCCGCCGGGCCGCGACCTCGAAGCCGGAGGAGTCGAAGATCTGGCTGCCGATGTGGGAGTGCAGGCCGAGCAGCTCGATCCCCGGCGCCTCCTCGATCCGGCGGACCGCCTCGAACGCGTCGCCGCTGCTGATCGAGAAGCCGAACTTCTGGTCCTCGTGGGCGGTCGCGATGTACTCGTGGGTGTGCGCCTCGACGCCGGCGGTCACCCGCACCATGACCTTGGCGGTCAGGCCGTCGGAGGTGATCGACACGAGCCGCTCGATCTCGTCGAACGAGTCGACGACGATCCGGCCGACGCCCGCGTCGACCGCACGACGCAGCTCCATGAGCGACTTGTTGTTGCCGTGGTAGCCGATCCGCGCCGGGTCGAACCCGGCCCGCAGCGCGACGGTCAGCTCGCCGTTGGAGCAGACGTCGAGGCTGAGCCCCTCCTCCGCCACCCAGGCCGCGACCGCGGTGCACAGGAACGCCTTGCCGGCGTAGAAGACGTCGTACGCCGAGAACGCGTCGCGGAACGCCCGGGCCCGGGACCGGAAGTCGGCCTCGTCGAGGACGTACGCCGGGGTGTTGACGTTCGCGACCAGCTCGGGGACCGCGAGCCCGCCGACGTGCAGCTCGCCGTCGACCTTGTGGGCGGTCTGCGACCACAGGTGCGGGACCAGCGCGTCGGGGTCGGCCGGCGGCGTCAGCCAGGCCGGCCCGCGCAGTGCTCCGGGCGCGTGCGCCCAGCCCGCCTCGTGGGACACCGGATCACATCCGCTCGGGCGCGGAGACGCCGAGCAGGCCGAGGCCGTTGGCGAGCACCGTGCGGGCGGCGGCGACCAGCACCAGGCGGGCCTCGTTGAGCGCGGTGACCGGCTCGTCGCCCTGCGGGAGCATCCGGCACTCCTTGGTGTCGTACCACCGGTTGAAGATCGCGGTCGTGTCCTCGAGGTAGCGGGCGACCCGGTGCGGCTCGCGCAGCTCGGCGGCGCTGGCCACCACCCGCGGGAACTCGGCGAGCGCCCGGAGCAGCTCGCCCTCCTTCTCGTGGGAGAGCAGCGACGGGTCGAACGTCGACTCGTCGGGCAGCGACATGCCCAGGTCCGCGGCGTTGGCCATCATCCGGCAGGAGCGGGCGTGGCCGTACTGCACGTAGTAGACGGGGTTGTCGTTCGACTGGCTCGCCCACAGGTCGAGGTCGATGTCGATGTTGGAGTCCGAGCTGTAGCGGGTCAGGGCGTAGCGCGCCGCGTCCACGCCGATCGCGTCGACCAGGTCGTCGATGGTGACGACGGTGCCGGCCCGCTTGGACATCCGCATCGGGGCGCCGTCCTTGAGCAGGTTGACCATCTGGCCGATCAGGATCTCGAGGTTCTTGCCCGGCTCGTCGCCGAAGGCGGCGCACATCGCGTTCATCCGGCCGACGTAGCCGTGGTGGTCGGCGCCGAGCATGATCAGGCACCGGTCGAAGCCGCGCTCGCGCTTGTCGAGGTAGTAGGCCAGGTCGCCCGAGAGGTACGCCGGCTCGCCGTTCGACCGGACGATGACCCGGTCCTTGTCGTCGCCGAACTGTTCGGTGCGCAGCCAGAGCGCGCCGTCCTGCTCGAAGGTGTTGCCGAGCTCGGTCAGCCGGGCGATCGCCCGCTCGACGGCGCCGCTGCGGTGCAGGTTGTTCTCGTGGAAGTAGACGTCGAAGTCGACGCCGAAGTCGTGGAGGCTCTTCTTGATCTCCTCGAACATCATCTCGACGCCCTCGGCGCGGAAGACTTCCTGCGCCTCCTCGTCGGTGAGGTCCTTGACCTGCGGCTCCTTGGCCACGACCGCCGCGGCGATCTCGTGGATGTAGTCGCCGCCGTACCCGTCCTCGGGAGCGGGCTCGCCCTTGGCGCTGGCCAGCAGCGAGCGGCTGAACCGGTCGATCTGGGCGCCGTGGTCGTTGAAGTAGTACTCGCGGGTGACCTTCGCGCCGGTCATCTGGAAGATCCGGCCGAGGGCGTCGCCGACGGCCGCCCAGCGGACGCCGCCGATGTGGATCGGGCCGGTCGGGTTGGCCGAGACGAACTCGAGGTTGATCTTCTCGCCGGCGAACGCGTCGCTGCCGCCGTACGCCGCGCCGGCGGCGACGATCTGGGCCGCGACCACGCCCTGGGCGCCGGCCGAGACGGTGAGGTTCATGAAGCCCGGCCCGGCGACCTCGACGCCGTCGATCCCGTCGACCTCGCCGAGCCGCTCGGCGAGCAGGTCGGCGAGCGCACGCGGGTTCATCCCGGCCTTCTTGGCCAGCTGCATCGCGACGTTGGTGGCGTAGTCGCCGTGCCCCTTCTGCCGCGGTCGCTCCACCGTCACCGTCGTGGGGACCCCGTCCGGCAGGGTGAGCGCACCCTCGTCGGAGAGGGTCGTCAGAACGTCGACGATCGCGGTGGAGAGCTGCTCGGGAGTCACCGACCCAGGGTATCGGCGCGCCGCGTCCGGCCTCGCATCGATATCGGACGTGGACGCCGCGATCCGGTTTCGCGGGCCGGGTGGGCGACCTGTAGTGTGACGCCGCAGCCCGCCGCCTCGCGCAGCGGGCGCACGCCTCCGTAGCTCAGGGGATAGAGCACCGGTTTCCGGTACCGGGTGCCGCAGGTTCGAATCCTGCCGGGGGCACGTCGTGAATGGCCGCAGGTCCGACCTGCGGCTTTCGACATTTCCAGGACACCCACGCGTCCGAGCACCTAGGTTTCCGCGTCAT
This sequence comes from Nocardioides hankookensis, assembly GCF_042658885.1. NCBI lineage: Bacteria > Bacillati > Actinomycetota > Actinomycetes > Propionibacteriales > Nocardioidaceae > Nocardioides > Nocardioides hankookensis. Next base: position 278,801 of record NZ_JBHSRJ010000009.1, read on the forward strand.
GCGCCGCATCGTCTCGGGGGCCGTCGCGCTCCTCTTCCTGCTGTTCCTGCCCGCCCTGACCGGCCGTGCCGCCGCCCAGGACGCGCCTGACCACGAGCGGACCTCCGGCCGGACGGTCTACTACAACGGCTGGGGCGGCCTGCGCCTCGGCATGACGCACCAGCAGGCCTGGCGGACCGGCATGGTCTCCCACGTCTACGGCCACTGTGCTCCCGGCTACGAGATGAGGCCGGCCTACCGCGACCGTGGCTTCGTCGTCTGGCGCGACCGCCGCCCCGCCCCGTTCAAGGTCCAGGAGATCGTCGTCCGGGGCGCGGACGACCGGACCGTCGCGGGGGCGGGGGTCGGCACGACGCTCCGCGAGCTGCGCCGTCTCTACCCCGACCTCACCCGGGTCACCGGTGCCAGCGAGATCGACAACCGGCCCGGCCGGGACCGGAAGGACCTCTGGATCGCCTCGGCCAGCAAGAAGTGGGGCACCCTCAACTTCCAGTTCGCGTACGGCGCCCGCCCGGGCGCCCGCGCGAAGGTCGAGATGATCGTGGTCAGCCACCGCCAGGAGGTCTACTGGGGCTGCTGACGACTCAGCAGTAGGCCAGCATCTCCTCGAGCGCCCGACGCTCGCTGCGGTCGACCGCGAGCGACCAGCGCGACTTCACGGCGACCCAGCGCTCGGCGTACTCGCACTGGAAGGCCTTGCGAGGACGCCAGGCCGCGGGGTCGTCGTCGCCCTTGGCGGCGTTGGTCGGGCCGTCGGCGGCGAGCAGCACCGTCAGGTCGTTGGCGAACCTGTGCCGCCGGGCGTCCGACCAGGCCGACGCGCCGGAGCGCCACGCCTCGGCGAGCGGGACAACGTGGTCGATCTGGATCGCCTGCGCCTGGTGGAGGTCCTTGAGGTCGTCGAAGGTCAGCGTCCGACCGGTGTAGGGATCGACCCAGGTGCCGGCGAGGACGTCGTGGTCGCACCTGCCCTGCTGCGCCACGGTCACCGTGTCGGGCACGGAGTCGCGCAGCAGCACGTCATCACGCTGGTTGCAGCCGTTGCCGTCGGTGTCGGCCCAGGCGGTCCCGAACGCGTCGCGGTCGTACGCCGGGCCGTCCGGCGTCCGCGGCGCCACGGTGAGGTCGGCGAGCAGCTCGCCGGCCTCGGCCGCCGAGGGGACGTCCGGTGTCGCCGGTGGCTCGGCGGCCGGCGGGTCCTGCGTGCCCGTCGAGCAGCCGGCGAGCAGGACGCAGGCCAGGAGGCCGGCAGCCGCTCTCAGCACCGCTCGAGCGTGGCGTCCTTGCGCGCTTCGTCGCCGAGCCGGCGGGCCTGGTCGACGTACGGCAGGACGACGCTGGCCCCGCCCTTGTCGCCGATGCCGCCCTGCACCACGCAGTTGGTGATCTTGCCCGGCTGCACCTGCGCCATCGCCTGACCGAGACGGTAGAGCTCCACCGGCGACAGGTCGGTGTGCATGTGCTGCAGCACGCTGAGCACGCCGTGCTCGATGAAGCCCGGCTTCGCTGCGTTGGCCCGCACCTTCGCCTGGATCCCGCGCAGCACCCGCTGCTGGTTGGCCGAGCGGTCGAAGTCGCCGCGGATCAGGTCGTGCCGGATCCGCGAGAACGCCATCGCGTCGTACGGCGTGAGGTGGATGCGCCCCTTCGGGAAGCCCTTGGGCTTGAGGAAGTCGTCGCCGAACGCGACCGGGTTGTTGACCTCGATGCCGCCGATCTGGCGGACCATGTCCTCGAAGAAGCGGAAACGGCTGACGAAGACGTAGTCGGGCTGGATGCCGACCAGGTTGCCGACCGTCCGCCCCAGGAGCTGGGGGCCGCCGTAGTAGAGCGACGCGTTGATCTTGTCGAAGCCGTGGCCCGGGATGTCGACCCACGAGTCGCGCGGGACGCCGATCGCGGCGGCGGCGCCGGTCTTCGTGTTCATGCCGACCAGCTGGAGCGCGTCGCCGCGGGTGTGGGTCATGTCCTCACCCGGCCGGGCGTCGGAGCCGACCGCCAGGATCCAGACGACGTCCGGACTGAGGTCGACCGCGTTCGCCCGGTCGACCTTGACCAGCTCGACCTCGGTGCTCTTCACGGCCGAGTCGGGCACCACCAGCGCCGCGACCGCCAGCACCGCGCCGACGGCCAGCACCCGCACCACCCGGGCCCTCATCGGGCGTCCTTCGTGACGTCGTACCCGAAGACCTGCCACCCGTGCGTGCCCTTCGTGAGGTAGAGACGGCCGGCGACCCGGACGTCCTTGGTCGTGTCGCCGGTGGTCGCGAACCGCACCACCACGTGCGCGGTGACGCCGACCGGCTTCTTCTTCACGCTCAGCACGTCGAGGACGACCTGGCGCTTCTCGGGCTCGACGCCGTCGATCGAGGCGCCGATCTCCTTGTTGCTCATCAGGTCACCGTCGCGGCTGGCCGTGGCCCGCGCGCCGGCCGTGAACCCCGGCCAGGAGTCGCTGAAGTCGGTGCGCGGGTAGTCCCCCGCGAGGTACGCCGCGTCGATCCAGCCGTCGACCACCTGCTGGACGTCACCGGCCAGGGCGGCACGGCGAGCCGTCGGCAGCTTGCCGGCGAGCTTGCCGATGGAGACGTCCGTCGCCACCTCGGGCGTCGCCGCCGAGGAGGAGGCCGTCGGGGTCGGGGTGTCCGCCTCGGGCTCGTCGTCGCTCCCGCTGCACCCGGCGGCCGCGAGGCCGACCAGGACCACCGCCGCGACGCTCCACGAACCCCGTCTGGACCGTTGCCACATACTCCGAAACTCCCCACCGTCGGTGCCGATCGGTTGGAAGTCTGCAACGCCAGGTTGTGGCCCGTGGCACACCACGCCGCAAACCCGCCCCGTCGGTCTGCATTTGCTGGGGCGGGGGTCTAGCCTTGACGTCTGACACTCCCCGTGCACGTACCGGAAGAGGCGAATCAAGCCGTGCCGCAGTCCCCCCGTAGTCAGTCCGACCTCCCGTCCGCCGACTTCGGCGCCAACGAGTGGCTGGTCGAAGAGATGTACGACCAGTACCAGCGGGACCCTGGCAGCGTGGACCAGACGTGGGTGACCTACTTCAAGGCCAACGGTCACGGCGCCACCGAGTCCAAGGCCGCCTCGAACGGCGGCAACGGCACGTCGGCGGCCGCAGCACCGGCCAAGCCCGCCCCAAAGCCCGCCTCCAAGCCCGCCCCGGCGGCCACCCAGGAGCACGCGCCCGACCCGACCCCGACGCCCGCCCCGGTCGCCAAGCCGCGCCCGGAGAGCAAGGCCGCCGAGCCGGCCAAGGGCACCACCAGCCCGGTGCCGAAGGAGTCCCGCCCGGCCGCTCCCGCGCCGGCGAAGGACGAGCCGACCTACACGGTGCTGCGCGGCGCCCCGGCCCGCACGGCCGCCAACATGGACATCTCCCTCACCGTCCCGACCGCGACGTCGGTCCGGTCGGTGCCGGTGAAGCTGCTGTGGGACAACCGGATCGTCATCAACAGCCACCTCGCCCGCGCCCGCGGCGGCAAGGTCTCCTTCACCCACCTGATCGGCTACGCGCTGGTCAAGGCGCTGCGGTCGATGCCCTCGATGAACGTCGGCTTCGACACCGTCGACGGCAAGCCCAACCTGATCACCCCGGCCCACATCAACCTGGGCCTCGCGATCGACGTCCCGAAGCCCGACGGCTCGCGCACCCTGCTCGTGCCGAGCATCAAGGCCGCCGAGACGATGGACTTCGCGGCGTTCTGGACGGCGTACGAGGACATCGTGCGCAAGGCCCGCGACAACAAGCTCGGCGTCGAGGACTTCCAGGGCACCACGATCTCGCTGACCAACCCGGGCGGCATCGGTACGTCGCACTCGGTCCCGCGGCTGATGAAGGGCCAGGGCGCCATCATCGGCGTCGGCGCGATGGAGTACCCGCCGGAGTGGCAGGGCGCGTCGGCCGACGCGATCGCCCGCAACGGCATCAGCAAGGTCATGACCCTGACCTCGACGTACGACCACCGCGTGATCCAGGGCGCCCAGTCCGGCGAGTTCCTCAAGGTCGTGCACGGCCTGCTGCTCGGCCAGGACGACTTCTACGACGAGATCTTCCGCTCGCTGCGGATCCCCTACCAGCCGATCCGCTGGAACGCCGACATCTCGACCTCGCACGACGACGAGATCTCCAAGCAGGCCCGGATCCTCGAGCTCATCCACGCCTACCGGGTCCGCGGCCACATGATGGCCGACACGGACCCGCTCGAGTACCGCCAGCGCAGCCACCCCGACCTCGAGGTCGAGTCGCACGGGCTGACCCTGTGGGACCTCGATCGCGAGTTCGCGACCGGCTCGTTCGGTGGCGAGGGTCGCCGCTTCATGAAGCTGCGCGACATCCTCAAGATCCTGCGCGACTCCTACTGCCGCACCACCGGCATCGAGTACATGCACATCATGGATCCCGACCAGCGTCGCTGGATCCAGGAGCGGGTCGAGCAGCCGCACACCAAGCCGCCCCGCGAGGAGCAGCTGCGGATCCTGCTGAAGCTCAACCAGGCCGAGGCGTTCGAGACCTTCCTCCAGACGAAGTTCGTCGGCCAGAAGCGCTTCTCCCTCGAGGGTGGCGAGACCACGGTCCCCGTCCTCGACGAGATCTGCGAGGCGGCCGCGGCCGCCGGGCTCGACGAGGTCGCGATCGGCATGGCCCACCGCGGCCGGCTGAACGTGCTCGCCAACATCGTCGGCAAGAAGTACAGCCAGATCTTCCGCGAGTTCGAGGGCAACATCGACCCGCGCACCGTGCAGGGCTCCGGCGACGTGAAGTACCACCTCGGCGCCGAGGGCGAGTTCGTCGCCGGCTCGGGCGACGAGATCAAGGTGTCGGTCGCGGCGAACCCGTCGCACCTCGAGGCCGTCGACCCGGTGCTCGAGGGCATCGCGCGCGCCAAGCAGGACGTGCTCGACCGCGGCGCCGACTTCCCGGTGCTGCCGCTGCTCGTCCACGGTGACGCGGCGTTCGCCGGCCAGGGCGTCGTGGCCGAGACGCTCAACCTCTCGCAGCTGCGCGGCTACCGCACCGGCGGCACGATCCACCTGGTCGTCAACAACCAGGTCGGCTTCACCACCTCCCCCGGCTCGTCGCGCTCCTCGCTCTACTGCACCGATGTGGCCCGGATGGTCCAGGCGCCAATCTTCCACGTGAACGGCGACGACCCCGAGGCCTGCATCCGGGTCGCGCAGCTCGCGTTCGAGTACCGCCAGGCGTTCAACAAGGACGTCGTCATCGACCTCGTCTGCTACCGCCGCCGCGGCCACAACGAGGGCGACGACCCGTCGTACACGCAGCCCCTGATGTACGACCTCATCGAGCAGAAGCGCTCGGTCCGCAAGCTCTACACCGAGTCCCTCATCGGTCGTGGCGACATCACGATCGACGAGGCGGAGCAGGTGCTGCGCGACTACCAGCAGCAGCTGGAGCGGGTCTTCACCGAGGTCCGCGAGGCGAGCACGCAGCCGTCGGAGTGGACCACGGTGCCGGACTACCCGGACAAGCCCGCCGGCGAGACCCGCACGGCCGTCTCCGCCGAGGTGATGAAGCGGATCGCCGACGCCTACGTCACGCCGCCCGACGGCTTCACGGTGCACCCGAAGGTGATGCCGCAGCTCCAGCGCCGCTCCGCGGCGATCGCCGACGGCCCGATCGACTGGGGCACCGGCGAGATCCTCGCGTTCGGCTCGCTGCTGATGGAGGGCCGCCCGGTCCGCCTGGCCGGCCAGGACTCACGGCGTGGCACGTTCGTCTCCCGCTTCGCGACGATCATCGACCGTCGCAACGCCGACGAGTGGACGCCGCTGTCCAACCTCACCGAGGACCAGGCGAAGTTCTACGTCTACGACTCGCTGCTCTCGGAGTACGCCGCGCTCGGGTTCGAGTACGGCTACTCGGTGGCGCGTCCCGAGGCCCTGGTGCTGTGGGAGGCGCAGTTCGGCGACTTCGTCAACGGCGCGCAGACCGTCATCGACGAGTTCATCAGCTCGGGCGAGAGCAAGTGGAACCAGCAGTCCGGCGTCGTGCTGCTGCTCCCCCACGGCTACGAGGGCCAGGGTGCCGACCACTCGTCGGCGCGCATCGAGCGCTTCATGACGATGGCCGCCGACGAGGCGTTCGTGGTCGCGCAGCCGAGCACGCCCGCGTCGTACTTCCACCTGCTGCGGCAGCACTCGCTCGGCGAGGAGCACAAGCCGATGATCGTCTTCACGCCGAAGTCGATGCTGAAGCGCAAGGAGGCGGCCTCGCAGCCGGCCGACTTCACCGAGGGCACCTTCAAGCCGTTCATCTCGGACGCCGCGGCCGACGCCGACAAGGTCGACACCCTGCTGATCTGCTCGGGCCGCGTCACCTGGGACCTGATGGTGGAGCGCGCCAAGCGCGAGGACGGCGAGCGGTTCGCGATCGCTCGCGTCGAGCAGCTCTACCCGCGCCCGGAGGCCGAGATCCGCGAGGAGATCGCCCGCTACCCGCACCTCAAGGCGGTGCGCTGGGTGCAGGACGAGCCGCAGAACATGGGCCCGTGGCCGCACTACGCGCTCAACGTGTGGCCGCACGTCGACGCCCAGGTCGAGCTGATCTCGCGCCCGTCCTCGTCGTCCCCCGCGGTCGGCACCGTCAAGCGGCACACCGAGGAGCAGAAGGACCTCGTGGCGCGCGCCTTCAGCTAGGCCGGTGGCTCCGAGGCTCGCTTCGCTCGCACCTCAACCGCCGGTCCGGTGGTCGAGGTGTGAGGCGCGCTAGCGCCGAGCCTCGAAACCACACAGGAGGAACGATGTACTTCACCGATCGCGGCATCGAGGAGCTCGAGAAGCGCCGGGGCGACGAGGAGGTCACCCTGGCGTGGCTCGCCGAGCAGCTCCAGGGCTTCGTCGACTCCCATCCCGAGTTCGAGACCGCCGTCGAGCGGTTCGCGACCTGGCTCGCGCGGCTGGACGACCCGGAGGACTGAGCCGGCGGGTCAGGCGCTGGGCGGCCAGTCCGGCGGGTACGACGTCGTCGGCCACGTCGGCCGGTTCAGCCATCTCCGGAAGAAGGCGGAGAGCTCGTCGCCGGTGACCCGCTCGACGTACCTCTCGAACCCGGCCCGGGTGACGTTCGCGTCTGGCGTGCGGTGCGGCCACTGACGCACGACCCGCCAGAAGTCCCGGTCCCCGACCTTCTTGCGCAGCGTCTCGTACATCATCGCCGTGCACACGTAGACACAGCCGGTGGCGAACATGTCCGGGTCGTACGCGCCGGGACCGCCCTGCTCCTCGCGCTCGTCGACGTTGCCGATGCGGAACATCTGCACCCAGTCGTGCCACGAGGCCTCGGTGTGCTCCGCCGACCAGCGCGCCTCGAGGTACATCGCCATGCCCTCGTTCATCCACAGGTCGCGCCAGTCGGACGGGGTGACCGTGTCGCCGTACCACTGGTGCGCGAGCTCGTGAACCATCGTCTCGCGCGCGTCGACGGGTCGTCCCCAGCTCTTGCGCCCGAAGGTGACCAGGGTCTGGGTCTCCATGGCCGACGCGCCCGGCACGACGACGACACCGGCGCTCTCGAACGGGTAGCGCCCGAGCCTGGTCTCGAGCCACTGCAGGTCGTCGGGGAGGTGCCGCAGCGCCGCCATGTAGTGCGCGACGTCGCCGCGCGGGAGCCAGTAGCTGAGCGGCAGGCCGTGCGGACCGGTCGCCGTCCGGTGGACGTACGGACCGACCGCGAGCGTGACCAGGTAGCTCGCCGCCGGGTGCTCGAGGTGGAACCGGGTCGTCGTCGCGTGCGACGTCCGCCGCTGCGAGACGAGCCGCCCGTTGCTCACGCCGGCCCACCCGTGCGGGGCGGTCACCTGGACGTCGTACAGCGCCTTGTCGGAGGGCTGGTCGTTGACCGGGTACCACGTGAACGCGCCGTACGGCTCCTGCATGGTGCGCAGCTGACCGTCGCGGGTGACCTGCGCGCCGACGTACGAGAAGTCGCCGCGGGTCGTCGGCGCCGGCGTCGGGCGCGGGGTCCCGCGGTAGACCACGCGGACGTCGTAGCGCCGGTCGGCGACGACGGGCGCGTCGACGTGCAGGACGTCGTCCGCGTGGGAGGTCGCCACCTGCTCGCCGTCGACCGTCACCCGGGCGACGTGCAGCGCGTCACCGAGGTCGAGCTGGAACGACGGCGCATCCGCCGTCGCACGGAGCCGGATGTCCGCGACGCCGCGCAGCGTCCTGCTGGCCCGCTGCCAGGTCAGGTCGAGCCCGTAGTGCAGCGCGTCGACGCCCGGGTCGCCGTGGTCGGGGTAGTAGCTGTCCTCGCGCGGCGCCGAGACGCCGGCGTCGTACGACGTGGCGTCGGCAGGAGCCGCGAGGAGCGGGAGCGCGAGCGCCGTCGCCAGGACGAGGGGCACCCAGCGGGCAGGGCGGACAGGCATCAGGGAGGCTCCCGAGATCGAAGGTCGGCCGCGATTCTCACACGAGCACGCCGCACGTGCGGGCTCTTCAGCCCACCTTGCGGTACTTGCGGTGCATCGTCTGACGCGTCACGCCGAGCAGGGTCCCGATCTCGGCCCAGCTCAGCCCCTGGTGGCGAGCCCGCCGTACGGCGACCTCCTCGCGCCGGGCCAGCTCACGCTTGGCCTCCGCGACGGCGGCCAGCTCGGGCACGACACCACCGTCTCCGTCCTGCGTATCCGTCGACGTCCTCATGGTGTCAGCATATGCTGACGCCCCAAGAGGGCGAACCCACGCTCCACGTGGTCCGGCAGCGAGCCGCCCTCGTCCAGCCAGGTGGCGGTGGCCGACCGGAAGACCGCGAAGCCGACGGCGGCCATCGTGCGCGCTGCCGCGTCGCCGCCGAGCTCGCCGGCGACGACGTGCTCCCAGGACGCGAAGGTGTCGTAGAGCCGGCCGCGCAGCACGGGCGACGAGGCGGCCGCGCGCTGGCGCAGCTGCACGCGCTCGCGGTCGGACTCGAAGCCGCGCGCGAGCCCGATGACCGCCTCCCGGACGACGGAAGGCGCGTCGAGACCGGACGACGAGAGCGCGCCCATCCGGGTCCGCAGCTCGGCCTGGCGCTCCTCGCGGCCCATGTCGAGGACCTCGTCCTTGGTGGCGAAGTAGCGGAAGAACGTGCGCGCCGAGACACCCGCGTCGGCGGCGATCGCCTCGACGGAGGTCTCGTCGTACCCGTCCGCCGCGAAGCGCCGCAGGGCCGCGTCCGCCAGCGCCTCGCGGGTGCTGCGCTTGTGGACCTCGCGTCGCCCCTCGACCGAGTCAGTCACCGGAGAGCGCCACCCGGAGCTCGGCGCTGCGGTCCGGCCGCGCGCCCGGCCGCCCGCTGCGCAGCTCGACCCGCGAGAGGGTCCCGGTGAACGCGAACGGCGGGCGGTAGTCGGCGCAGACCGCGATCCCCCGGTCGCGGCCGACGAGCATGCCGGCCCCGGACGACCCGAGATTGGGGAAGAACAGCAGCCCCGGCAGCGGTGACTCCGCCACGTCGGCGCCGTCGACGGCGAGCACCAGTCGCGGCTCGCGGCCCGGCTCGTAGCGGACGCTGAGCACGTGCTCCCCTGCGGGCACCGGGTCGGGGGCGGCCAGCCGCACCGTCCGGTCGAGCATCGCGACCGTCGCGACCAGCCGGCCCTCGAGCAGGTACGTCGCCCACCCGCCGTGCCGGTCGCCGATCGCCGTGATCACTCCCTGCGCCGGCTCCTGGGCGCCGCCGTCCGACACCTCGACGTACGCCGTGAGCTCGAAGCCGCCCATCAGGGCGGGCAGCTGGCTCTCCTGCACCGGTCCGCCGCCGGGGGCGTAGGTGCCCGAGGTCGGCGGCGGGAACTCGCCGGGGTGCATGTGCGCCATCGAGCCCGGGAACTCGAAGAGCGGCAGCACCTGGTTGCGGCCGGCCTCGGCCCACCACAGGCCCTCCATCCGCCGGACCCGGTCGGGCTCCTCGTCGGCCAGGTCGCGGGCCTCCGAGAAGTCGTCGGCGATGTGGAAGAGCGACCACCGGTCCGTGTCGTGGTCGAAGCTGCCGGTGATGTGGGCGCGCTCGTCGAACTGGTTGGCGACGTGGTCGGTGACCGCCATCCACCCGTCCTCGTAGATCGCGCGCGAGCCGAACATCTCGAAGTACTGCACCAGCCGGTGCTCGGGGGCCTCCGGCTCCGCGAAGCTCGGCAGCAGGGACGTGCCGTCGACCGGCTGCTGGGTCACGCCGTCGACGGTCTCGGGTGCCGTGATGCCGGCGGCGTCGAGGACGGTCGCGTAGAGGTCGACGGCGTGCACGAACTGCTGGCGTACGCCGCCCGGTGCCGCGAGCCGGTCGCCCCAGCGGACCACGAGCGGGGTGCGGACCCCACCGAGCCAGGCGTACCTCTTCCACAGCCGCAACGGGGCGTTGCCGGCCCAGGCCCAGCCGTAGGGGTAGTGGTTGTAGGCGTCGTGGGTGCCGATCTCGTCGATGCGGGCGATGGACTCCTCGACGTCCTCGCCCATGCCCAGCCAGCCGGCGGCCTCGTTGAGCGTGCCCGTCGTACCGCCCTCGGCGCTCGCGCCGTTGTCGGAGAGCAGCATCATGATCGTGTCGTCGGCGATACCGCGCTCCTCGAGGTCGGCGAAGAGCCGGCCGAGGTGGTGGTCGGTGTGCGTGACGAACCCGGCGAAGACCTCCATGTAGCGCGCGAAGAGCCGCCGCTGGTCGGCCGGCAGCTCCGCCCAGTCCGGGATCCACGACGGCCGCTCGGGCAGCTCGGTGCCGGCCGGGATGATGCCCTCGGCGACCTGGCGGTCGAACGCGCGCTGGCGCCACGCCTCCCAGCCGTCGTCGAACTGCCCGGCGTACGGCGCGACCCACTCCTCGGTCACCTGGTGCGGCGCGTGCGCGGCACCCGGCGCGAAGTAGAGGAAGAACGGCTTGCGGGACTCGGCCTGCTGCTGGTCCTGCACCATCCGGATGGCCTGGTCGACCAGGTCCTCGGTGAGGTGGTAGCCCTCCTCCGGGGTGTACGGCGGGTCGATGTGGGTGTTGTCGCGGACCAGCTCCGGCGCCCACTGGCTGGTCTCCGCGCCGAGGAAGCCGTAGTAGCGCTCGAAGCCCTGGCCGAGCGGCCAGCGGTCGAACGGACCGGCGGCGGAGTACTCGTTCTTCGGCGCGAGGTGCCACTTGCCGACCGCGAGGGTGTTGTAGCCGTGGTCGCGCAGCACCCGCGCGAGGTTCGCCGCCGACCGCGGGATCCGACCCGTGTAGCCGGGGAAACCGAGCGCGGCCTCCTGGGTCACGCCCATCCCGACGGCGTGGTGGTTGCGGCCGGTGAGCAGGGCGGCCCGGGTCGCCGAGCAGACCGACGTGACGTGGAAGCGGTTGTAGCGCAGCCCCTCGGCCGCCAACCGGTCGATGTTCGGCGTCGAGATCCCCGAGCCGAAGCAGCCCAGCTGGGCGAAGCCGATGTCGTCGAGGACGACCATCAGCACGTTCGGGGCGTCGGGGCCGGGCGTCGGGTAGGGCACGAACCGGGGCTCGGAGGTCGCGGCCCGGGTGGTGATGCGCTGGGTCTGCATGACGACATCCTGTCACTCGACTGACACTTTCGTCTGCAGGTCGGGTACGGCAGGATGCGGGTCATGACCATCGAGTGGGTGGCGTCCCGGGACGCCGAGGTGACCTACCCAGCGGCACCGTGGGACATGGTGGGCCAGCTCTGGCTCTCGATCTTCAACCTGCGGGAGTCCGTCGACTCGCCCGGCGGGGTCCGGCCGGCCGGCACGTACGGCGCGGCGTTCGTGTCCTACGAGGAGGGCAGCCCGCTCACCTACTCCGAGCTTCTCGTCGCCCGCCTGGTCGACGCCGGCACCTACGGCCGGTGCGTGTCGATCACCGACATCTGGGTCGACTCCCCCGCCTCGGTGGCCGGCGGCCGCGAGCTGTGGGCGATCCCGAAGGGCCTCTGCGACTTCGACCTCGACACCAGCCACCGCGGCCCGCTCTCGTCGACCTCCTGGTCGGCCTCGGCCGAGCGCCGCCCCATCGCCAGCGCGTCCTTCACCGACGTGAGCCGCGCGATGCTGCGGATCCCGTTCAAGGGCACCACCTGGCAGCCCGGGATCGAGGACACGGACGGCGAGGAGCGCACCGCCGTGCTCCAGGGCTCGTCGAAGGCGCTGCCCTGCCGCGGTCGCTGGGACTTCGCCGCCGACGGCCCTCTCGGCTGGATGCGCGGCGCGCGTCAGTTCGCGTCGTTCCGGCAGGCCGACTTCAAGATGTCCTTCGGCTGAGTGTCGTTCGGCTGAACGTGGCCCGCCGCATCGAGCCCGACGCGTACGTCGTACGCCGGATCGCGGCGGTCGCGACCCGCCTCCCCGAGGTCGTCGAGGAGGAGGCATGGACCGGCGTGCGCTGGCGGGTGCGCACCGCGACCTTCGCGCACGTGATGGTCGCGCAGCCCGGCTACGAGTCGTCCTACCGCGACATCACCGGCGACGACTCGATCCGCACCGTGCTCACCTTCCGGGCGACCGGCGACGAGCTGCTCGCGCTGACCCACGCCGGACTGCCCTTCTACCGGCCGCCGTGGTCACCCACGATCGTCGGGATCGTCCTCGACGACGACACCGACTGGGCCGAGGTCGCCGAGCTCGTCACCGAGTCCTACCGCTTCCAGGCGCCGCAGCGGCTGGTGCGGCTGCTCGACGACTGAGCCCCTACTCGCAGCCCCATCCGTCGTTGTCGTAGTCGAGGTCGTAGATGTCGGTGCCGATCACCCGCACCGGGCCTTGCACGTACGCCGGACCGTCGCCGCTACCGCCGGCGCAGTCGACGTCGTAGGCGATCGGCACGCAACCGCTGTAGTTCGGGTCGCAACGCCGCGCCGGTTGCGACACCCGCGTTCCCTTGAGGATGACCCTCGTCACCGGCTTGCGCTTGACGGTGCTGCTGACCAGCGTGCGGCTCGACAGCACACCGTCCTCCAGAGTCAGCCGGAAGACCTTGACGCGCACTCCGTCACGACCGCGCTGGGCGACCTTCGTCACGCCCTTCTTCAAGGTCGCCGTCTTCCGCGTCACCGTCCGGTGCGGGATCGGCTGAACCTCCCGCACGCGATCGTGCGTCACCACCGGGTCGTTGTCGTCGCCCGCTTGTGCCGCCGCGACCGGCGCGGCCACGGCCACCGCGAGGACAAGCGCCGCCGCGACTCGAGAAATGGACTTCATGTGTGTTCCCCCGTCCGAGTAGTTGCGCGGGACCGTAGGCACGATCAATGCCATCCGTCCGGCAATCCGGAGGACAACGAGGAACTGTCTAGACCCTTATCCCGCAGGACGGACCGTGAGGTCGGGGACCGTCGCGTCGCGGGGCAGGTCGAGCACGTGCAGGATCGCGTCGGCGATGGTCTCCGGGCGGATCCAGGCGGTGGCGTCGTACTCCTTGCCCTCCTGCTCGTGCACCTTCTCCTGCATCGGGGTGGCGGTGCGGCCGGGGTAGACGGTCGTGACGCGTACGCCGGCCCCGGCCTCCTCTCCGCGCAGCGAGTCGGCGAGTGCTCGCAGCCCGTGCTTCGAGGCGGCGTACGCCGACCACTGCGGGTGCGCGGTCAGGCCGGCGCCCGAGTTCACGAAGACCACCGTGCCGCGGCCGTGCCGCAGCGCAGGCAGCGCGACCCGGGTCAGCGTGGCCGGCGCGACCAGGTTGACCCGCAGCTGGGTGGCCCAGTCGTCGATGGAGAGCGACGCGACCGGGCCCAGCTCGACGACCCCGGCGGCGTGCACGACCGAGTCGAGCGTCTCCGGCAGCGTCAGCGACTCGACCGACTCCGGCCAGGCGAGGTCGGCGACGAGGACCTCCGTGCCCGGCAGGTCGGCGGCCAGCTCCTCGGCGCGCTCGGTCGAGCGGGCGACGACGAGGACCTCGTCGCCGCGCTCGAGCAGCCGGTGGGCGAGGACGGCGCCGATGCCCGAGCCGGCTCCGGTGACGAGGTGGGTCGCCATCAGCGGGTGAACACGATCTTGCCGAACTGCTCGCCGCCGAGCATGGCGGCGAAGCCGTCGCGCGCCTCGGTCATCGGCAGGGTCCGGTCGACGAGCGGCCGGGCGCCGGTCGCGTCGAGCATCGAGACGAGACCGGCGAGCTCGTCACGAGTGCCCATCGTCGAGCCGATCACGCTGAGCTGGAGGAAGAAGATCCGGGTCAGCTCGGCGTCGTCGAGGTTCGGCCCCGACGTCGTGCCGGAGGTGACGATCCGGCCGCCGGGCCGCAGCGACCGGATGGAGTGCGACCAGGTCGCGCGGCCGACCGTCTCGATCACGGCGTCGACCTTCATCGGCAGCCGGGCACCGGACTCGAAGGCGTCGTGCGCGCCGAGCTCGAGCGCCCGCGCCCGCTTGGCCTCGTCGCGGCTGGTGACCAGCACCCGCAGGCCGGCGGCCCGGCCGAGCACGATCGCGGCCGTGGCCACGCCACCGCCGGCGCCTTGCACGAGCACGGTCTCCCCCGCGCGCAGCTCACCGCGCGTGAAGAGCATCCGGTACGCCGTGAGCCACGCCGTCGGCAGGCAGGCCGCCTCCTCGAAGGAGAGCGACGCCGGCTTCGGCACCACGTTGCGACGGGGTACGGCGACCTGGTCGGCGAACGTGCCCTGGTGGCGCTCCGAGAGCAGCGACCGCTTCGGGTCGAAGGTCTCGTCGCCGGTCCACGACGGGTCGCTGATCACCGCGTGCACGACGACCTCGTTGCCGTCCTCGTCGAGGCCTGCGGCGTCGCAGCCGAGGATCATCGGCAGCGCCTCCTCGCGGAGACCCACGCCGCGCAGGGAGAAGAGGTCGTGGTGGTTGAGCGACGCCGCCTTGACGGTGACCGTCGTCCACCCGTCCGGTACGTCGGGGTCCGGGCGCTCACCCACCTGCAGGGCGGAGAGCGGGTCGTCCTTCGAGAACTGGTCGGCGTAGACGGCGAACATTCCTCGAACGTACCGGGGCGCTATCGGCGAGCGACACCGTCCCGGCGTGCGGCGTCCGCCACAGCCGCCGCCACCGCCGGCCCGACCCGCGGGTCGAACGGCGACGGGATGACGTACTCCTCGGTCAGCGCGTCGCCGACCAGCCCCGCGATCGCCTCGGCGGCCGCCAGCTTCATGCCCTCGGTGATCGAGGTGGCGTGCGCGTCGAAGGCGCCCCGGAAGATGCCCGGGAAGGCGAGCACGTTGTTGATCTGGTTGGGGAAGTCCGAGCGGCCCGTGGCGACCACCCGGGCGTGGCGGTGGGCGACGTCGGGGTGCACCTCGGGCGTGGGGTTGGCCATCGCGAAGATGATCGCGTCGGGCGCCATCCGCGCGACGTCCTCCTCGGGCACCGTGCCGCCCGAGACGCCCATGTAGACGTCGGCGCCGGCCAGCGCGTCGGCGAGCGTCCCGGTGCGTCCCGTCCGGTCCGCCGTCAGGTCGGCCAGCTCCCGCTTCACCGGGGTCAGGTCGTTGCGGCCGGAGTGCACGACACCCTTCCGGTCGGTGACCGCGAGGTCCTTGATGCCTGCCTCGAGCAGGATCTTCGCGATCGCGACGCCCGCGGCACCGGCTCCCGAGATGACGACGCGCGTCGACTCCGGGTTGCGACCGGTGAGGGTGAGCGCGTTCTTCAGCGCGGCGAGGGCGACGACGGCGGTGCCGTGCTGGTCGTCGTGGAAGACGGGGATGTCGAGGAGCTCCTTGAGGCGGTCCTCGATCTCGAAGCAGCGCGGCGCCGAGATGTCCTCGAGGTTGATGCCGCCGAAGCTGGGGGCCAGCCGGACGACGGTCTCGATGATCTCCTCGACGTCGGTGGTCGCGAGGCAGATCGGGACGCCGTCGACGCCGCCGAACTGCTTGAACAGCACGGCCTTGCCCTCCATCACCGGCATCGCCGCGGCCGGGCCGATGTCGCCCAGCCCGAGCACGGCCGTGCCGTCGGTGACGACGGCGACCGTGTTGGGCACCCACGTGTAGTGCTGGGTCATCGACGGGTCCTCGGCGATCGCCTCGCAGACCCGGGCCACGCCCGGGGTGTAGGCGAGGGAGAGGTCGTCGGCCCCGCCCAGCGCGACCGTCGCACGTACCTCCATCTTGCCGCCCACGTGCAGGTCGAAGACCGGGTCGCCGGCGAAGGGGTGCGAAGCAGACATTGAGGAACTCTCCATCGAGACGTGCGGGCAGCCAAGCTCAGGTTCGGGGGTCCGGATCAGCGCGCGGGGTGGTGCGCGGAGAAGATCGACGGACCTCGGGGGTTCTCCCTCTCCGCCAGTCTGACACAAGGTCAGAGACGTCGAGGCCGGGGCCAGACCCTGGCCACGGTGACAGCGATCACGTCGCTGTCGGCGACCGGACCGCGGTGCCGCGAGTCGACCCCCTCGTCCGGGTTGTCGCTCAGCAGCCACCAGGCCGGCGACCCCTCGCGCGTCGTACGGCGCTCCGTCGCGCGCTTCACCGCGACGGTGCCGTCGGCGAGGCGCGCGACCACGACGTCGCCGGGCACGACGGCCCGTCGGTAGGAGACGAGGAGGCGGTCGCCCGCCTGCAGCGTCGGGGCCATCGATCGTCCAGTGACCAGGGCGAATCCCCACCGCGACATACGGGTAGTGTCCCAGTGAAAGCCTCAGACAACCGAAGAGAAGACGAGAGGACCCGCATGTTCGCGAAGCTGTTCGCCCCCACTCTCGAGGTATCCGCTCACTGCGACCTCCCCTGCGGCGTCTACGACCCCGCGCAGGCCCGTATCGAGGCCGAGTCGATCAAGGCGATCATCGCCAAGGTCGCCGACAACGACGACGCCGACTTCCGCACCCGGGCGATCCTGATCAAGGAGCAGCGCTCGGAGCTGGTCAAGCACCACCTCTGGGTGCTGTGGACCGACTACTTCAAGCCCCCGCACTTCGAGAAGTACCCGCAGCTGCACACCCTCGTCAACGAGGCGACGAAGCTCGCGGGCGCCAGCGGCACCAAGGGCGAGCTCGACGCGGCGAAGGCCGACGAGCTGCTCGCCAAGATCGACGAGATCGCGGAGATCTTCTGGGAGACCAAGAAGGCCTGAGCTCCGCTCAGGCCTTCTTGAGCACCGCTCCAGACCGCTAGTTAGTGGGACCAGTTCCCCGGGTACGAACACCCGCGGGGACTGGTCCCGCTACTGTTTCCGGACCGGTCTCGGACCCCCACCCTGACCCCAGCACAAGGACGACACATGGCATCGATCGGCGCGACCTCCGGCCCGAGCGCGAGCGAGGAGGCCGGCAAGGCGGACGTCGAGCTGCGCGTGCCGGCGGACCGGGCGTACGCGTCCGTGCTCCGCACCACCACCGCCGGCCTGGCCGCCCGTCTCGACTTCCCGATCGACGACATCGAGGACCTGCGGATCGCCGTCGGCGAGGCCTGCGCGATGGTGCTCGGCGAGGCCGAGCCGGGCACCGACCTGGTGTGCCGCTTCTACCAGCAGCCCGGCGAGCTCACCGTCAGCGTCACCGGCTCCGTCGACGGCGAGATCGAGCCCGACGAGGACAGCTTCGCCTGGCAGGTGCTCACGACCCTCGCGACCACGGCCAGCGCCACCACCGACGACTCCAGCTTCACCGTCTCCCTGTCGATGGTCTCCTCGGTCGCGTCGTCGCTCCAGGAGCATGGTCACTGACATGACGATCTCGGACGACGGGCTGGAAGACTCCCTGACCGGGATCGACCTGACTCGACACCGCAGCGCGCAGCTGTTCGTCGTGCTGCGCGACGAGGACGCGTCCGAGGCGAGCCGTGCGACGGCCCGCGAGAGCCTGGTCCACCTGCACCTGCCCCTCGTGGAGCACTGCGCCCGACGGTTCCGCAACCGTGGCGAGCCGCTCGAGGACCTCGTCCAGGTCGGCACCATCGGCCTGATCAAGTCGGTCGACCGCTTCGACACCGACCGCGGCGTCGAGTTCTCGACGTACGCGACCCCCACGATCATCGGCGAGATCAAGCGCTACTTCCGCGACAAGGGCTGGGCGATCCGCGTGCCGCGTCGGCTCCAGGAGCTGCGGATGCAGATCGGTACGGCGAGCGCGGAGCTCACCCAGAGCCTCGGCCGCTCCCCCACGCCGCGCGAGCTCGCCGAGGCGATCGGCTGCACCGTCGAGGAGATCGTCGAGGGCATCGAGTCGAGCAACGCCTACTCCACGCTGTCCCTCGACGCGAGCGACGACAGCGACGACGGCGCCGCCACCATGCTGGACGCGATCGGCGTCGACGACGAGGGCCTCGAGCACGTCGAGATCCGCGAGTCCATCAAGCCGCTCCTGGACCGCCTGGCGCCCCGGGAGAAGAAGATCCTGCTGCTGCGGTTCTTCAAGAACATGACCCAGTCGCAGATCGCCGAAGAAATCGGCGTCTCGCAGATGCACGTCTCCCGGCTGCTCAACCGCACCCTCGAGCAGCTGCGCACCTCGCTCGAGGAGCAGAGCTAGCAGGCCGCTAGACCGAGTTCTGCTCGCCGTCGTCGGCGAGCACGGTCAGGCTCGCCGGGTGGAAGATTCCCACCAGCACGAGCACGGCGACCACGGCGATCCCGATCGCCACGCCGGTGGTGTCGCCGCCGTGGAAGCTCCACGCCACCCCGAGCCCGATCAGCTGGGTCAGCACCACCGGGCTGCGCGCCCAGGACTGCCCGCGGACCAGCGACCAGGCGCAGAGCAGCAGGCCGGCGCCGTACGCCGCGAAGAAGATGCTCGTCGTGGCGCCCATCGCCACCCGGTCGGAGTCCAGGCTGGCGATCTCGAGCACGGCGAACGCGAGGAGCAGCAGGCCCTCGACGGCGACCAGCGACGCCGCGACGATCAGCGGCGCCGGGCGGTTGGCGGACGGGCGTAGGCTCACCGGGGCAGCCTAGAAGAGTCGGGCAACCATCCAGACAGCAGCCACCAGATGTCACGGCTGTGACGGACAAGACCATGTCAGGGGGTTGTTTAACGCTCCAATAGTTGCCAGTCTTGACCCAGTGCTCGACGACGAGCCGGTTTCGTCATGCCCATGCTGCAGGCGATCGCCGCCCACTGTCGACCTCCCCTTGATCATCGATGAAAGAAGGCCCCCGAGCCATGGATTGGCGCCACCGTTCTGCGTGCCTCGACGAGGACCCGGAACTGTTCTTCCCGATCGGCAACACCGGTCCGGCCATCCTCCAGATCGAGGAGGCCAAGCAGGTGTGCCGACGCTGCGAGGTGCGCGAGCAGTGCCTCGCGTGGGCGCTGGAGGCCGGGCAGGACCACGGTGTGTGGGGCGGGCTGAGCGAGGACGAGCGTCGCGCGCTCAAGCGCCGCAACGCCCGCGCCCGCGTGCGCACCGCGTGAGGCCACCCCTACTCGACCGGTAGGTCGAGTGCTGCCCGCGTGCCCGCACCGTCGGGCCGCGGACCCAGCTCCAGCTGACCACCCAGCTCCGACTCGACGAGCGTGCGCACGATCGAGAGGCCGAGGCTGCTCGAGTCGTCCAGGTCGAAGCCGTCCGGGAGACCGCGCCCGTCGTCGTCGACCGTGACGTGCAGGCGACCCACGAGCCGCTGGGCGCTGAGCACGATCTCGCCGGTCAGGTCGGCGACGTCGGGGTCGTAGCCGTGCTCGACGGCGTTCTGGAGCAGCTCGGTGAGCACCATCGCCAGCGCCGTCGCCGACTCCGAGGGCAGCACGCCGAAGGTTCCGGTACGCCGCACCCGCACCCGGCTGCCCAGCGCGCTGACGTCGGTCACCATCCGGCCGAGCGGGTCGATGATGTCGTCGAAGTCGACCTGCTCCTCGACCGCCTGGCTGAGGATCTCGTGGACGATGGCGATCGACCCGACCCGGCGTACCGCCTCCTCGAGCGCCAGCCGCGCGGACTCGTTGTCCATCCGGCGGGCCTGGAGCCGCAGCAGCGCGGCCACGGTCTGGAGGTTGTTCTTCACCCGGTGGTGGATCTCGCGGATGGTGGCGTCCTTGGTGACCAGCTCGCGGTCGCGGCGCCGCAGGTCGGTCACGTCGCGGACCAGCACCAGCGCGCCGATGTGGTCGCCCTGGGGCCGCAGCGGGATCGACCGCACGATCAGGGACACCCCGTCGGTGCCGATCTCGGTGTCGCGGTGCGCCCGCCCGCCGAGCACGGCGCTGAGCGTCTCCTCGTCGGGCCGGCGCCGCGGCGGCACCAGCTCGCGGGTCGTCTCCGCCAGCGACAGTCCGGTGAGGTCGCCCGAGAGACCGAGCCGTCGGAAGACCGACAGCCCGTTGGGGCTCGCGTAGACCACCCGGCCGGCGGCGTCGACGCGCAGGAACCCATCGCCCACCCGCGGGGTGTCGGCGTGGTCGCTGCGCTGCCCGGACGCCGGGAAGTAGCCGTGCGCGATCATCTGGGTGAGGTCCGCGGCCGACTGGAGGTAGGACAGCTCCAGGCGGCTCGGGGTGCGCACGCCGAGCAGGTTGGTGTTGCGCGCGACCACCGCGATGATCCGCCCGCCGCGGCGCACCGGGATGGTCTCGACCCGCACGGGCACGTCGTCGCGCCACTCGGGGTCGCCCTCGCGGACCAGCCGCCCCTCGGCGTACGCCGCGTCGATCAGGGGTCGCCGGCCGACCGGCACGAACGTCCCGATCACGTCGTCGATGTACGCCGTCGGGCCGGTCGTCGGGCGCATCTGGCCCGCCGCCCAGAAGCCCTTGCCCTCGCGGTCGGGCAGCCACAGGACCAGGTCGGCGAAGGACAGGTCGGCGATGATCTGCCAGTCCGCCTGGAGCAGCTGGAGCCACGCGACGTCGTCCGCGTCGAGCTCCGTGTGGCTCCGCACGAGGTCGGTGAGGGAAGGCACGTTCGCAAGGGTAGGGCTCCCCCGGAAGCGGTGGGACCGGCACTGGACGTCAGCGCAGGCTTTGGCAGGATGGCCCCCATGTCCGGGTCATACTGGCGGAACGTTCACGCCGAGGGTCTCGCGGTCCCCTCCGACCGCCCGCTCCACGAGCTGACCGCCGAGCTCACCCGGATGCTCGGAGACCCCGACCCGGCGCTGCGGGACGGTACGGCGTACCCCGCACTGATGACCTGGATCGAGCGGGGCGTGTACGACGACCTGCTCGCCGGACTGGGTGACGGGATGGCCGCGGGGCTGCTCGTCGGCATCGGCGAGCGGGACACCGACACCGTCTTCCGGCGCAGCTTCTCGGCCCTCGTGCTCGGCGAGTGCATCGCCCGCGACAACCAGCGCCCGCTGCTGCCCGGCGGCAAGATCCTGGAGTGGGGCGACCGGCTGACGACCTGGCTGCTCCGGGAGCGGGACCTGCGCGGCTTCGTGCCCGGCAAGGGCTGGGCGCACGCCGTCTCGCACGCCGCCGACACCATGGCGATCCTGGCGCGATCGCCGCACCTGGCCACCCCCGAGCTCACCGTGCTCCTCGACGTGATCGCCGACCGGCTGCTGCTGCCGGTCGACCGGCTCTTCAGCAGCGGCGAGCCGGACCGGCTGGCCTTCGCGACCGTCGCGATCCTGCGCCGCAACGTGGTGCCGCTGCGCGTCCTCGAGCCGTGGATCGCGCGGATCGCCTCCGCCGCCGGCACCCGCTCGACGTACGACGACCGCGACCCCTACCTGGCCGGCGGCAACGCCGAGGCGTTCCTGCGCGCGCTCTACCTCCAGCTCTCGCTCGGCGCCCGCCCGCCGCAGGTGCGCTCCGACCTGCTGCTCGTGGTGGTGGACGCCCTGAAGGGCACGAACCACGCGTACCTGGTCACTACTGGGGAGTGACTACGGGTGAGTAACCTGCGGTCATGCCCGATACAGAACTGACCGGTCACGCGGGAGAGCTCGCCGTCGCCGTGGCCCGTGCCCACGGCGTCGACACGATGTTCACGCTCTCCGGAGCGCACGTCTTCCCGTTGTACGACGGAGCGGTCAAGGCCGCGGACCCGATCACCCTGCTCGACGTACGCCACGAGCAGACCGCCGCCTTCGCAGCGGAGGCCACCGGCAAGCTCACCCGCGTGCCCGGGCTGGCCGTCCTGACCGCCGGGCCCGGCGTGACCAACGGGCTCAGCGCGGTCGCGCAGGCGCAGTTCGCGGGATCGCCGATGGTCGTCGTCGGCGGCCGGGCACCGCAGGGACGCTGGGGCACCGGCGCCCTCCAGGAGCTGGACCAGCCGCCGATCTTCGCGCCCGTCTCCAAGCTCGCGCGCACCATCCCGACCGCCGGCGAGGTGCTCGACGGGATGCACGACGCGTTCGTCACCGCAGGCTCCTCGCACCGCGGCCCGGTCTTCGTCGACGTCCCGATGGACGAGCTCTTCAACAGCGCCACCGGTGCCGTCCCGACCGTCGAGCCGCTGCGCGGCGCCGACCCGGACCCCGACGCCGTCACCGCGGTCGCCGAGCTGCTCGCCGCGGCGAGCCGGCCGGTGCTGATCCTCGGCACCGACGTGTGGGCCGACCACGCCGAGGAGGCCGCGCTGCGCTTCGTCGAGGCCGCCGGCGTCCCCACGATCACCAACGGCATGGGCCGCGGCGTCGTGCCGGGCGGCCACCCGCTGCTCGTCACCAAGGCCCGCAGCCAGGCGCTCAAGGGCGCCGACTTGGTGGTCGTCGTCGGCACCCCGCTGGACTTCCGTCTCGGGTACGGCGTCTTCGGCGACGCCCGCGTCGTGCACGTCGCCGACTCCCCCGGCCAGGTCTCGACCCATGCCGAGCTCGCCGGCTCCGTGTCGGGCGACCTGTCCTCGGTCTTCGACGATCTGCTGGCCGCGCTGCGCGTGCCCGACTGGTCGGCGTGGGTGGCCGACCTGCAGGCCGGCGTCGCTGCTGCCGTCGAGCGGGACGCGGCCCTGCTCGGCGCCGAGGCCGACCCGATCCACCCGGCCCGCATCTACGGCGAGCTGCTGCCGCGGCTCGCCGAGGACGCCGTCGTCATCGGCGACGGCGGTGACTTCGTCAGCTTCGCCGGCAAGTTCGTCGAGCCGAAGCGGCCGGGCGGCTGGCTCGACCCGGGCCCCTACGGCTGCCTCGGCGCCGGGCTCGGCGCCGCGATCGCGGCCCGGATCGCACGCCCCTCCTCGCAGGTGGTGCTGCTGCTCGGCGACGGCGCCGCCGGGTTCTCACTCATGGACGTCGACACCCTGGTCCGCCACAACCTCCCGGTCGTCATGGTGATGGGCAACAACTCCGCCTGGGGCCTGGAGAAGGGCCCGATGCAGATGCTCTACGGCTACGACGTGATCGCCGACCTGTCGCCGAGCACGTCGTACGACGGCGTGGTGAAGGCCCTGGGCGGTGCCGGCGAGACGGTCACCGACCCGCGCCAGATCGGGCCGGCCCTGGACCGCGCGTTCGCGTCGGGCGTGCCCTACCTGGTCAACGTGGTCACCGACGTCGAGGCCGTCTACCCGCGCGCCAGCTTCGGTGTCTGAGCACGCCGGCGTCGCGATCCGACGGGCCCGCCCCGAGGACCTCGCGGTGGTCGGCGAGATCACCGTGGCGGCGTACGCCGAGTTCACCGACGGCCCCGACGACGGCTACATCGCCCTGCTGGCCGACGCCGCCCGGCGCGACCGCGAGGCCGAGCTGTGGGTCGCGGAGGTCGACGGCCGGGTCGCCGGCAGCGTGACGATCGCGCTGCCCGGCTCGGCGTGGCGCGAGATCGCCGCCGACGACGAGGGCGAGTTCCGGATGCTCGCGGTCTCCCCGACCGCGCGCCGGCGGGGCGTGGGCGACGCGCTCGCGCGTCTCGTCGACGACCGCTTCCGCGAGCTCGGCTTCCGCGGCATCGTGCTGTCCAGCCTGGCGCAGATGTCCTCCGCCCACCGGATCTACGAGCGGCTCGGCTACCACCGGGTGCCTGACCGGGACTGGTCCCCCGCCCCCGGCGTCGACCTGCTCGCCTTCGCGAAGGAGATGTAGGGTGCGACTCCTTATCCGGCGCCGTCGCGAGCGGGATTTCGCGCCGCATCTGGCAAGGCGGAGGTGCGAAGGCGGGCCGGAGGCCCGTCGAGTCGCCGACAACGCCGCCAGATCGGATGCGAAGGCCCGCGTAGCAGGCGCTTCCGGATAAGGAGCCGTGCCCTAGTGAACTCCACCCTCACCTTCACGGTCACCGACGACGACACCGCGGTCGCCGTCGGCTCCGGCTCGCTGCCGGTGCTCGGCACCCCGCGGCTGCTGGCGTGGTGCGAGGCGGCCACCTGCGCCGCGATCGAGCCCTCCCTGCCCGCGGGGTCCACGAGCGTCGGCACGCGCGTGGAGCTGGAGCACGTGGGGGCCAGCGCGGTCGGGCAGCGGGTCGAGGTCACCGCCTCCTCGACGTACGTCGACGGGCGGCTGCACCGCTTCACCGTCGCCGCCCGCAATGTCGGCGACGACGGCGGCGGCAAGGTCGTCGCGACCGGTGAGGTCACCCGGGTGGTCGTCGATGTCGAGCGATTCCTGTCGCGGTTGTGAGGGTTCCCAGGGATACCCGGTCAACCGGGTATCCCTGAACTTATGGGCCTCTGCAAAGCCCGAGAAGTTCACGAAGTGCCCGTGCGCTGGTGCCAGCGGGACGGGTGGGACCGCGGACAGGCCGATTTCCCGCGCGAGCAAGAGTTTGAGAGACTGGCCGTAGGCCCTCGAGGCCAGACTCGTCCCGATCAGGAGGAACACCATGGGCAAGACCGGCCGCAAGCGCCGCGCTCGCAAGAAGAAGGGCGCGAACCACGGCAAGCGCCCCAACGCCTGAGCGCACCAGCAAAGACAGAACCCCCGAACCAGCAGGTTCGGGGGTTCTTTCGCGTCTGTCGCCGCGTCTCCGCTAACCCTCGCGGATCTCCACCTGGACCTCGCGGATGCGGAAGAGCACCCGCTGGCGCAGGTCGTCGGGCGCGACCTCGGCGCACGAGCGCGCGACGACCGACTTCACGGTGCGCTGGAGGTCGTACTTCTCCAGGCACGGGTTGCAGGTGTCGAGGTGCACGCGGACGGCGGAACAGTCGGCCTCGTCGAGCTCGTTGTCGATGAAGTAGACGATCCGGTCGAGGAACTCGGCACAGTCCGCGGCCGACGGCTCGGTCGGGTGCGGGTGGTCGTGGCTCATGACCCGTTCCCCTCACGGCCGACGGTGAGCAGGTCGTTGTCGCGCACGTAGTTCGAGAGCAGGTCGCGCAGCTGGCGCCGACCCCGGTGCAACCGGGACATGACGGTGCCGATCGGGGTGTCCATGATCTCGGCGATCTCCTTGTAGGCGAAGCCCTCGACGTCGGCGAGGTAGACCGCGAGCCGGAACTCCTCGGGCAGGCGCTGGAGCGCGTCCTTCACCTCGGAGTCGGGCAGGTGCTCGAGCGCCTCGGTCTCGGCGGACCGGAGCCCGGTCGAGGCGTGCGACTCGGCGCGGTGGAGCTGCCAGTCCTCGACGTCCTCGGACATCGACTGCTGCGGCTGCCGCTGCTTCTTGCGGTAGTTGTTGATGAACGTGTTGGTCAGGATGCGGTAGAGCCAGGCCTTCAGGTTGGTGCCGGGCCGGAACTGGTGGAAGGACGAGTACGCCTTGGCGTACGTCTCCTGCACCAGGTCCTCCGCGTCCGCCGGGTTGCGGGTCATCCGCATCGCGGCGGAGTAGAGCTGGTCGAGGAACGGCAGCGCCTCCCGCTCGAAGCGGGCGGAGCGGTCGGCCTCGGACTCGGTCGCCACATCGATGGATGCGGGGTCGACCTCGGAGTCCAGGGCGGGTACGACGACCTCAGGGGTCGTCTCAACAGGGTCAGTCATCGTCTCCCAGACTAGCCCGGTGGGGCGTTCAAGCACGGCCTGCATGGTGGAAGAACGCGACGGACCCCGCGCTCATTCCCCGCGGGCGGCCCCACCGGCCACCTCGCGCACGATCCACTCGAGCGTCGACTCGACGACGATCCCCATCGCCTCCGCCTCGGTCAGGCCCGCGCTCCTGGGCACCTTGAAGCCGTGGTCGGCGGCCGGCACGACGGCCAGGTCGAGGTCGGTCGGGAACTCCTCGGGCCGCCCGAAGGTGTCCCGCTCCCCCTGGATCACGAGGGTCGGCACCCGGGTGCCGCGCAGCTCGACCAGCCGCGACTTCTCGGGCTTCCCGGGCGGGTGCAGCGGGAACGCGAGGGCCAGGCAGCCCGAGGCGCCCAGCTGCTTGGCGCAGCGCGCCGCCGAGCGCGCGCCGGCCGACCGGCCGCCGACGACCAGCGGGGTCCGCGTCTTGAGCGAGTTGGCGGCCGCGACCAGGCCGGCGTCGAGGGTCGCCGGTGGGGTCGCCACCTTGCGCCCGGCCAGCTTCCACGGCTGCTCCAGGAGCACCACGGTCACGCCGTTGCGCGGCAGGTCCGCGGCTAGAGCCGCGAGGTCGCGGCTGTCGATGCCGCCGCCCGCTCCGTGGCTGAGCAGCAGCGTCGCCACGGCCCCTCGGGCGCGTCGTACGACGAGCCGCGCCTCACCGTGCGGGGTGACGATGCGTCGCTCGACCGTGGTCATCAGGACCCTTCCAGGGGCAGGGGCTCGAGCAGCTCGGGGCCGTTGTTGCGGACGTTGCTGACCAGGGTCGAGACCGGGTAGGCCTCGAGCCGGCCGGGCGCAGCCGGGACCAGCAGGCCGGTGTCGCCCCCGACCCGGGGGTCGAGCCAGTCGGCCCAGCGGTCCCGCTCGACCATCAGCGGCATCCGGTCGTGGATGTGGCCGACGGAGTCCTCGGCCTCGGTGGTGATCACCGTGCAGGTCCACCGGAACCGGTCGGGGTCGTCCTCGGCCTTGTCGGGGTCGCGCCAGATCTCGTAGAGCCCGGCCATCGCGAGGACCCCGTGGTCCTGGGGCCGGATGAAGAACGGCTGCTTGCGCGGCTTGCCCGTCTTCGTGAGCTCCTCCGTCGGGTACCACTCGAAGTAGCCGTCGGCCGGGAGCAGGCACCGCCGGGCCGCGAACGCCCGCTTGTACGCCGGCTTCTCGGCCACCGTCTCCATCCGGGCGTTGATCATCCGGTTGCCGATGGAGGCCTCCTTGGCCCACGACGGGATCAGGCCCCAGGTGAGCACCCGGAGCTGGCGCTGCGGCGGCTCGGGACTGTCCTTCGAGGGCGGCCGCTCGACGACGGCGTAGACCTCCTTGGTGGGCGCCACGTTGTAGTCGGCCTCGAGGGCGTCCTGGATCCGGCTCTCCACGATGTCGAACTCGTCGACGAGGTCCTCCGGGCGCCGACTCGACGCGTAGCGGCCGCACATGCGGGCCACTCTAGAGGCGGGTCCCCCCGGAGGTGGGTCAGACGCGGGTGAGCTCGTCCAGCAGGTCGGAGACGGCGGCGTCCGAGTCGGGGAGGCCCTCGATCCAGACCCGCGGCCGCGGCGGGGCTCCGGTCTCCAGCATCCGCATCAGGAGGTCCAGCCGCCGGGCGAGCCGGTCGTCGCGGTCCACCAGGACCACCACGCGGCCAGGAGCGACGTGCCCGATGGTCTCCCGCCCCGGGAAGACGCCGCGGACGACTGCCCCGAGCTGGGCGTCCTCCATCGCACGGGCCAGCGGCTCGCCGAGCTGCTCGACGTCGTGCGCCACGTCGGCGACCACGACCACGAGCGCGTGGGTCTCGGCGGCGGGTCCGGCGCGGTGCAGGTCGCCGATGCAGGTCCGCAGGTGCGCCAGGCTGGCCAGCCCGGTCAGCGGGTCGGCGCACGAGAGCCCGTGCACGTAGCCGAGGGTCGCGTCGCTCCACGCGACGGCGAGTGCACGCAGCTCGGCGTGCTCCGGCTCGGAGCCACGCACGAGACGCCACGCGGTGGCGAGGTCGTCCAGGGCCTCGGCGAGCGACACACCGTCACGGGCGAGCACCCCGCCGAGCACCTCGCAGGCGGGGACCGAACCCGATCCCGAAGCGAGGGCTTCCCCCACTGCCTCGAAGCGGGGCGGCAGGGCCGCTCTCTGCTCCGAGGACAGTTCCCGCCCTGCTTCGGGATCGCCCGTGGTCGAGCTCCGCCTGCGCGTTGCCATCCAGTCCACGGTGGCTCCCCCTTGGTTCCGGTCTGCCGGCGATGAGACGCGCCTCATATCGGGCCATGACGCGGCTCCGCCGGATTCGCCGAAATCTTTTCGGCCGGGGGCGCGTCGCCTTTCGCACGCTCGCGCGTTGTGCACCCGTGGGCCCCTCCGTCTCGACCCTCGACGAGCGCAGCGACGCCGAGCTCATCTCGGCCGTCCGCGCGGGGGACGTCGCGGCGTACGGCGAGCTCTTCGCCCGCCACGTCGAGTCCGCCCGGCGGCTCGGACGCCAGCTGGTGCCCGGTCCCGACGTCGACGACCTCGTCTCCGAGGCGTTCACCAAGGTGCTCGGCGTCCTGCAGCGCGGCGGCGGTCCCGACCTGGCCTTCCGCGCCTACCTGCTCACCGCCGTACGCCGCGTCCACGTCGACCGGATCCGGGCCGCGTCGCGGCTGCACACGACCGACGACCTCACGCCGTTCGACCCCGGCGTGCCCTTCCGCGACACCGCCGTCGAGGGCTTCGAGAGCGCCGCGGCCGCGCGCGCGTTCGCCTCGCTGCCGGAGCGGTGGCAGCTGGTCCTGTGGCACACCGAGGTCGAGGAGCAGAAGCCGGCCGAGGTCGCTCCCCTGCTGGGCATGACCCCGAACGCCGTCTCCGCGCTCGCCTACCGAGCCCGCGAGGGACTGCGCCAGGCCTACCTCTCGATGCACGCCGGCGACCTCGACGACGACGCCTGCGAGCGCACCCGCGCCGAGCTCGGCGCCTACGTGCGCGGCGGGCTCTCCCGGCGCGACGCCACGCGCGTCGAGAAGCACCTCCAGGAGTGCCGCGCCTGCACCGCGCTCTACCTCGAGCTGATCGAGGTCAACTCCAACCTGCGCGCCGTGCTGGCGCCGCTGCTGCTGGGCGGCGCCGCGGCGGCGTACGTCGCCGCGACCGGCGTCACCGCGACCGGCATCGGCCACGGCGTGCTGCTGCTGCTCGGCCGAGGACGCGACGCCGTCCTCGCCCACGGACCGACCGCGGCCGTGGCCGGCGCCGCCGCGGCAGCGGTCGTCGCCGGAGCCGTGATCACGTTCAACCAGGACCGCGACGGCACCCCGAGTGCCGACGACGCCCCGTCGATCGGCGGGCCGTCGGTCGCCGGCTCGCCGTCGGTCCGGCCCGACGACGACCGGCCGCTGCGCCGCAAGGGCGACGGCACGAGCACCGGACAGGTCACCGGCCCGCTCACGACGCCGAGCACGGCCGCGGGGACCACCCCGCCGGACACCGCCGGCTCGACGGACGCTCCGCCGGACGACACCCAGCCGGACGCCCAGCCCGGCGGGTCCACGTCCGGTCCGACGGTTGCTCCGTCTCCCCCGCCGACGCTGGCGCCGACGCAGCCCCCGGCGGAGCCGAGCACGCCGTCGCTGGTCGACCTGACCGCCCGCGTCTCCGCCGGCCCCGACGGGCTCGAGGTCGGCCTGGGCCTCGGCCTGGGCGGCACGACGGTCATCCCCGACACCACGGTGGGAGTGCCGTTGCCGCCGGTGGGGTAAACACGAGACATGACCGTCAGCAGACTCATCGCCCGCCCGATGCTCGCGTCGATCTTCGTGGTCGGCGCCGCGACCGCCCTCAAGAACACCACCGGGACCGCGGCCAAGGCCGACGCGGTCACCTCCCGCCTCGTCCCGTTGGCCAAGAAGGCCGGGATCCCGCTGCCCGAGGACCCCGAGACCCTGGTCAAGCTCAACGCCGGCGTGCAGATCGCCGCCGGGCTCGCCCTGGCGACCGGTCGTGCCCCGCGGATCTCGGCGGCCGTGCTGGCCGCGTCGCTCGTCCCGACGACGGCCGCCGGTCACCGCTTCTGGGAGGCCGACGACGACGCCACCCGCACCCAGCAGCGGCTGCACTTCTTCAAGAACGTCTCGCTCGTCGGTGGCCTGATCATCGCCAGCGGCGACACCGAGGGTCGCCCGGGCGTCGCCTGGCGCGCCCGCCACGGCGTCCGCGACGCGCGGCGCGAGGCGAAGCGCCTGGCCCACGACGCCCGGCTCGAGGCGAGACTCGCCAAGGCCCGCATCGGCTGACGCCGCTAGGGTTCGACGCGTGAGCGACGTACTGGACCCCTGGCCGGCGCCGCGCGCCGCCCACCCCGTCGACGCGGTCGTGTCGCTGCCCGGCAGCAAGTCGCTCACCAACCGCGCCCTGGTCCTGGCGGCGATCGCCGACGGCCCCTCCGTCGTACGGCGCGCGCTCCGCTCGCGCGACACCACGCTGATGGCCCAGGCGTTGACCTCGCTGGGCGCGGTCGTCGACACCTCGGGCGACGACTGGACGGTGACGCCTGCGACCTTCGCCGGCGACGCCGCGGTCGACTGCGGGCTGGCCGGGACCGTGATGCGCTTCGTGCCCCCGGTGGCCGGGCTGTCGACGGGCGCCGTCGCCTTCGACGGCGACCCGCACATGCGCAAGCGGCCGATCGGCGAGATCCTCGGCGCGCTGCGGACCCTCGGCGTCGAGGTCGACGGCGACGCGCTGCCGTTCACGGTCCGGGGCTCGGGCGCCGTCCGCGGCGGCACCGTGGTGGTCGACGCGTCGGCGTCGTCGCAGTTCATCTCCGCGCTGCTGCTCGCCGGCGCGCGCTACGACGAGGGCGTCGACGTGCGCCACGACGGCAAGCCGGTCCCCTCGCTCCCCCACATCGACATGACGGTCGCGATGCTGCGCGAGCACGGCGTCGAGGTCGACGACAGCGATGCCAACCGGTGGGCGGTCGCCCCCGGTGCGATCAAGGCGGTCGACCACCTCATCGAGCCCGACCTCTCCAACGCGGCTCCGTTCCTCGCGCTCGCCGCGGTCTCGGGTGGCACGGTCGTCGTGCGCGACTGGCCGCGGGCCACGACCCAGCCCGGGGACTCGCTGCGCGAGGTCCTCACGACGATGGGCTGCGAGGTCGAGCTCGGTGACGACGGCCTGCGCGTGACCGGCAGCGGCACGTTGGCCGGCATCGACGCCGAC
Organism: Nocardioides hankookensis; assembly: GCF_042658885.1. Lineage (NCBI taxonomy): Bacteria > Bacillati > Actinomycetota > Actinomycetes > Propionibacteriales > Nocardioidaceae > Nocardioides > Nocardioides hankookensis. The sequence goes on from NZ_JBHSRJ010000009.1 coordinate 309,722, forward strand.
CTGCACGACATCGGGGAGCTGACCCCTGCGATCGCAGCCCTCTGCGCCCTCGCCGACGGACCGTCACACCTGCGCGGGATCGCACACATCCGAGGCCACGAGACCGACCGGCTCGCCGCGCTCGCGACCGAGCTGAGCGGGCTCGGCGCCGACGTCACCGAGCACGCCGACGGCCTCAGCATCGAGCCCGCTCCCCTGCGCAGCGGCGTCTTCCACACGTACGCCGACCACCGGATGGCGCACGCCGGCGTGATCATCGCCGCGGCCGTCGACGGTGTGCTGGTGGAGAACATCGCGACCACCGGCAAGACGTTCCCCGACTTCGCGGGCTTCTGGTCGGGGATCGTCACCCCATGACGGGCCGGTACTCCGACCAGGACGTCGAGCACTACGACCGTCCGCGCCGGCGTACCCGTCCCCGCACCAAGGACCGCCCGACCTACGACGACGCGGTCGACGCCGTCGTCGTGACCGTCGACCGGGGCCGCTACACGCTGCTCCTCGACGGCCACAAGGTGATGGCGATGAAGGCGCGGCCGCTGGGCCGCAAGGGCGTCGTCGTCGGCGACCGGGTGCGCGTCGTCGGCGACACCTCCGGCGACGACGGGTCGCTGGCGCGGATCGTCGAGGTGCACGAGCGCGAGACCACGCTGCGTCGTACGGCGGACGACGACGACCCGGTGGAGCGCGTGATCGTCTCCAATGCCCAGCAGCTCGTCGTCGTCACCGCCCTCGCCGACCCCGAGCCGCAGCCGCGGCTCATCGACCGCGCCCTGGTGGCGGCGTACGACGCGGGGATGCAGCCGCTGCTGTGCCTGACGAAGGCCGACCTGGCCGACCCCGAGACGCTGCTGGTGACCTACCGCTCGCTGGGCGTCCCGTGGGTCGTCACGCAGCGCGGGGGCGACCTGGTCGAGCTGCGCGAGCGTCTGCACGGCAGGATCAGCGTGCTCGTCGGGTCGAGCGGCGTCGGCAAGTCCACGCTGGTCAACGCGCTGGTGCCGACCGCCTCCCGCGACGTCGGGCACGTCAACGCCGTGACCGGGCGCGGGCGGCACACGTCGACGTCCGCCTTCATGCTCGAGCTGCCTGACGACAGCGGATGGATCATCGACACCCCGGGCATCCGGTCGTTCGGGCTCGCGCACGTGGAGCCGGAGCGGCTGATCGAGGCGTTCCCCGACCTCGACGAGATGACCGAGGACTGCCCGCGCGGGTGCACGCACGGCAGCGACGAGCCGGAGTGCGGACTCGACGAGGCCGTCGAGGCGGGTACCGCCGATCCGCTGCGCGTCGAGTCGTTCCGGCGGCTCCTGGCCGCCCGCAGCGAGCCGCTCTACTAGCCCCAGACCGCCCGGGCGCCGGCCTCGCCGGTGAGGAAGACCAGGACCAGGGTGGCGACCGCGGCCACGCCGAGCAGCACGTCGAGGACGACCCGCAGCGCGCCGGTGCGGGTCGCGAACCAGCCGGTCACGAGCGCGATGACGCCGAAGGCGATCGTCACCCAGAGCAGCTGGCCGGCGCGGTCCTCGTGGGTCTGCACCTGCGGGCTGGTGCGCAGCTCGGGCTTGTGCTCGAGGAAGTTGTCGCCGGTGAGGTACGCCGCGACGATCGACGCCGTCGCGACCAGGGCCAGCGCGACCATCGGCCAGCGCAGCCTGAGCCGCCACCGCGGCACCAGGAAGGCGAGCGCGGCGAGCGCCGCGATCGGACCGAAGATGACCGCTGCGTGCACCACGAGCGGGTGCAACGGGAGTCCGTTGATCTCCATGGGTGAAGGTTGCACCAGGTTGATGAGAATAGTGTGAGGCCGTGCCGACGAATTCCACGGACTACACCGACGACCTGCGCCTCGCGCACGTCCTGGCCGACGACGCCGACTCGATCAGCGAGAGCCGCTTCAAGGCCCTCGACCTGCACGTGATGAGCAAGCCGGACCTCACGCCCGTCACCGACGCCGACCAGGCCGTCGAGGAGAGCATCCGCCGGACGCTCTCCCGCGCCCGCTCGCGCGACGCGATCACCGGCGAGGAGCAGGGCTCCAGCGGGCACAGCCAGCGGCGCTGGATCATCGACCCGATCGACGGCACCAAGAACTTCGTGCGCGGCGTGCCGGTGTGGGCGACGCTGATCTCCCTCGTCGTCGACGACGAGGTCGTGCTCGGCGTCGTCTCCGCGCCACTGCTCCAGCGGCGCTGGTGGGCGTCCACGGGCAACGGCGCCTGGACCGGGCGGTCGCTGCTCAAGGCGACCCGCTGCCAGGTCTCCGACGTACGCCGTCTCGAGGACGCGTCGCTGTCCTACTCCTCGCTCTCCGGCTGGGACGAGCGCGACCGGCTCGACGACTTCGAGTCGCTGATGCGGCGCTGCTGGCGCACCCGGGCGTACGGCGACTTCTGGTCCTACATGCTGCTGGCCGAGGGCGCCGTCGACATCGCGGCCGAGCCCGAGCTCGAGGTCTACGACATGGCGGCGCTCGACATCATCGTGCGCGAGGCGGGCGGACGGTTCACCTCGCTGGACGGCACCGACGGACCGTTCGGTGGCAACGCGCTCGCGTCGAACGGGCACCTCCACGAGGCCGCGCTGTCCTTCCTGGGCTCGTCGCCCGATGACGACGACGACCCCGACTCCCCCCGCACCGGGCCGGGCTCGGTCTCGGACCTGCGGTCCCACCGGCGGGAGTGAGACCTGTACGTGTGACGCCGCTCACGAGTACCGTCGGTGCATGCGGATCGGTGACGTGCTCAGTGCCAAGGCCTCCCAGGAGGTCGTGACCATCAGCCCCGACGCGGGCGTGCGCGAGCTGGTCGCCCAGCTCGCCGAGCACAACGTGGGTGCGCTGATCGTCAGCGCCGACGGCACCAGCCTCGACGGCATCGTCAGCGAGCGCGACGTGGTCCGGCACCTGCACAGCGACGGGACGGTCGTGAACAACACCGTCGCCGCGATCATGACCGCGGTGGTCGCGACCTGCGACGAGGACGCAGAGGTCGACGAGCTCATGAAGATGATGACCGACCGCCGGATCCGGCACGTGCCGGTCGTCCACGACGACCAGCTGGTCGGGATCATCAGCATCGGCGACGTGGTCAAGCACCGCATCGACCAGCTGGAGTTCGAGCGCGACCAGCTCGACAGCTACGTCCACCAGACCTGAGGGTCAGCGCCCGTCGCGCTCCGCGAGCACCAGGGCGAGGTCGTCGTTCATGCCGCCGGCGTACGCCGTGACGTGGGCGACCAGCCGGTCCACCGCCTCCTGGACGGTGCCGTCGGCCAGCTCCTCGGCGTAGTCGTCGAGCGGGAAGAACTCGCCACTGTCGTCTCGTGCCTCGACCAGGCCGTCGGTGTAGAAGAGCATCCGCGCACCACGCGGCCACGGGTGCTCGCTGACCGTCGGGAGGGAGCCCATGCCGAGGGGCACGGTCGCTTCGCCGGTGTCGACCTCGGTCGCCGTCCCCTCCTGGACCAGCAGCGGCGGGTGGTGGCCGCAGTTGGCCAGGGTCACGCGGTCGCCCTCGAACTGCCCGACGATCGCGGTCACGAACTCCTCGTCGCCCAGCATCCGACCCATGGTCTCGTCGATCTGGCGCGCCAGCGCCGCTGGGTCGGGCTCCGTGAACGCCGCCGCCCGGAAGGCGCCGAGGACCGCCGTCGCCGTCTGCACGGCCTCGAGCCCCTTGCCCCGCACGTCACCGACGATGACGCGGACGCCGTACGGCGTCTCGGCGACCTCGTAGAGGTCCCCTCCGACCATCGCCTCGGCCGTGGCTGAGACGTAGCGGGCGGCCAGGCCGACCGACCCGATCGCCGTGGGGATGCTTCGCAGCACGGCACGCTGGGCCGTCTCCGCGATCACCGTCATCCGCTGGAGGCGCTCCTCGCGGCGCTCCCGGAGCGCGGCGTTCTGGACCGCGACCAGGCCGAGCACGACGCAGAGCAGGATCCGGGTGAACCAGTCGAAGGTGCCGCCGTTGCCCAGCCAGGTCGCCGACAGGAGCGCGCACGCGATCGACGCGCCCGCGACCACCGCCGTACGGCGTGCTGTCGTCAGCAGGCTCGCGAGGATCGCCGAGCCGGCGAAGATCGCGATCAGCTGGGCCGGGGTGGCGATCGAGAGCGCGACCAGCACGGCCAGGGTGCCGAACCCCACGACCAGCCCGGGATCGAGGTTGCGTCGCGTCCACGTCACCAGCGCATCCTGCCAGTCCGGGCAAGCCGACGAGGGGACTTCGGGGTGTCTTAGGGTGGTGGGCATGGACAAGCCCGAGATCGACTTCCCCGACTTCGACCCGCCCGCCGACCTCGTGGTCACCGAGATCACCGAGGGCTCCGGCGACGAGGCCGGCCCCGGATCGAACGTCTCCGTGCACTACGTGGGCGTGGCCCACTCGACCGGCGAGGAGTTCGACGCGTCGTACAACCGCGGCGCGCCGCTGCAGTTCCGCCTCGGCGTCGGCCAGGTCATCGCCGGCTGGGACCAGGGCGTGCAGGGCATGAAGGTCGGCGGTCGTCGCCAGCTCGTCATCCCGCCGCACCTCGGGTACGGCGACCGCGGTGCCGGCGCCGTCATCAAGCCCGGTGAGACCCTGATCTTCGTGGTGGACCTGATCGGTGTGAGCTGAGCTCTACCACGGGAGTCCGTCGTCGGCGGCCTCGTCGGCGACGCGGGCCGACTGCGGCCCCAGCGTGACCACGTCGCCCACCACCAGCTGGCGCCCGCGGCGGGTCTCCACCTCGCCGTTGACGAGCACCTGCCCGTCCTGGATGACCGGCTTGGCCTCCGCGCCGCTCTCGACCAGGTTGGCGAGCTTGAGGAACTGACCGAGCCGGATCGACTGGTCGCGGATGGCTACGTCGTACGGCTCGGGCATGGGGCCAGTCTCGCCCATCCCGCGTCGAGACCCGTCAGATGGCTGTCAGGAGGCCGGTCCGACGACCATCTGACGGGTCTCGACGCGGTTTCCACAGGTAGGGACGCGGACGGATTCGTCCACAGCCGGGTCGGGGCAAGCGGAATGCATGGCTCATCGCTGGGACCCGATCGCACCACCGGTCGGAACGGTGGTCCGCCCGGTGCGGATCGACCCGCTCGGACGTGACGGTCCGACGCGCGGGCAGAGCCGGGGGTCCAGCTGGCGACGGACGTCGCCCGGCCTCTACGTCCCTGCTGACACCGACGACACCCTGCCCGAACAGCGCATCGTCGAGGTGCATGCGCGAGCCGGCACGCGCGCCGTCATCACGGCATGGGCGGCCCTACGCCTGCATCGTGCCGCCTTCTTCGACGGGCTCGCCCGAGACGGCCGAACCCGACTGCCGGTGGTGCTGGCAGCCAATGGCGAGCGTCTGGAGACCGGATTCGGCGCCCGCGTGATCGGCGACCGGATCCCGCCGGACGACGTTACGGTCATCCACGGCATGCCCTGCGCGAAGGTCGAGCGCGCGCTGTACGACGAGATGCAGCGGATCGGCGATGTCCGAGAGATGGCGGTGGCCGCGGGCGCGACGTACGCGGCGAAGCTCACCTCGATCAGGCGGATGCGGCTGTACGCCGCCACCCGCCGCTGGTACCGCGACGTCCGCCTGGTCACGGCGGCGGTCGAGATGTCCTGCGAGGGCTGTCGATCGCCGCAGGAGGATCGGTTCCGGATCATCTGGGAGTACACCGCCGGTTGGGGCCGGCCCCTGGTCAACCGCACGCTCCTGGACCTTGACGGCGGGTTCCTCGCCACCCCGGATCTCTTCGACCCGGTCCGCGGTGTGGTGGGCGAGTACGCCGGCGCCGACCATCGCGACATCGACCGTCACGCCCGGGACATCCAGCGCGAGGCTGACCTGCGCAACGCGGGGCTCGAGTACGTCGAGACCGTCGGCCGCGACCTGCGTGATGAGGCTCGGGTCGTGCACCGCATGGAGCAGGCTGCCACCCGCGCCGGCCACCTCGAGCGCCGTTGGCAGCTGGCACCACCGGCTCGACCGACCCTGGACGAGTACCTGGACGACCTGGCGGCCTGAGTCGATCGTCGAGATCCGTCAGGTGGCTGCCGGGAGGCCGGTCCGACGACCATCTGACGGGTCTCGACGGCAGACGCCCTCAGCCGATGACGACGCTGACGGTGTGGATCAGCACGCCCACGAGACCACCGACGATGGTGCCGTTGATCCGGATGAACTGGAGGTCGCGGCCGACCTGGAGCTCGATGCGGCGCGAGGCCTCCTTGCCGTCCCACCGGTCGACGGTGTGGGTGATCACGGCGGTCACCTCGGCGCCGTACCGCTCGACGGCGAAGACGGCCGCGTCCGCGGCCAGGCCGTCGAAGCGGGCCCGCAGCACCGGGTCGGAGACGACCCGCTGGGCGAACGCCGTGACCTCGTCGGTGAGCCGGGCGCGCAGCGGTCCGTCAGGGTCGGCGAGGGAGGCCTGGATGCTGCGGCGCAGGGCGTTCCAGAGCGAGACACCGGAGGCCACGACCTGGGGCTGGTCCAGCAGCCGGGCCTTGAGCCGCTCGGTCCGCTCCTGGGTCTCGGGGTCGTGCAGCAGGTCCTGCGCGAGCTGGGCGAGCATCGAGTCGAGGGCGATCCGTGCGTGGTGGCGCGGGTCGTGCCGGATGTCGTCGACCCAGCTGACCAGCTCGCGGTGCAGGCGCGAGATGACGGCGTCGTTGAGCCGGGTCGGCGCCCACCACGGCGCCCGCTCCCCCAGGATCTCGGCGACGACGTCGGGGTTCGCGACCAGCCAGCCGTGCAGCTCGTCGAGGGTGAGGTCGACCAGGCCGTGGTGCAGGTCGTCGCGGATCGTCTCCTCGAGCAGGCTGCCGATCAGCGGCGCGATCGGCTCCTCGTGGAAGCGCGGCACCAGCACGTCGCGCACGAGCTCCTCGACGTGGTCGTCGCGGATCCGGCCGAGCCCGATCACGGCGACGTCGGCGACCTCGTCGACGGCCCGCCGCGCGTGCTCCGGTACGGCGAGCCAGCGGCCGATGCGCAGCGAGATCGTCGCGGCGTCGACCCGGTCGCGGATGATCGCCTCCTGGAGGAAGTTCTCCCCGACGAACTCCTCGAGCGAGCGGCCCAGCTCGTCCTTGCGCCGCGGGATCAGGGCGGTGTGCGGGATCGGCAGGCCCAGCGGGCGCTTGAAGAGCGCGGTGACCGCGAACCAGTCCGCGATCGCACCCACCATCGACGCCTCCGCGCCCGCGTTGACGAACCCCCAGAACCCGGTGCGGCCGAGCGTCGCGACGTACACGACGGCGGCCAGCAGCAGCAGCCCGACGGCGAGCGAGCGCATCCGGCGCAGGCCCCGTCGGCGGCGCTCGTCGGCCTGGGGGTCGGGCGTGATCATCGTCAGCGTGGCAGCCATGTCCCGGCCATCCTTCCCCATTCGGCCCAACCGACGCCGGGGTGAGAGGATCCCCCTCATGTCCCGCACCGTCATCACCTTCGGCACGTTCGACGTCTTCCACGTCGGGCACCTACGGGTGATCGAGCGCGCTGCTGCCCTCGGCGACCGCCTGGTCGTCGGTGTCTCGGCCGACGAGCTCAACCTCCGCAAGAAGGGCCGCGAGCCGGTCTTCAGCCAGGCCGAGCGGCTCGCGATCGTGGCCGCGCTCAAGCCGGTCGACGAGGTCTTCGTCGAGGAGAGCCTCGAGCTGAAGCGCGAGTACATCCAGAAGTTCGGCGCCGACGTCCTCGTGATGGGCGACGACTGGGAGGGCCGCTTCGACGAGTTCCGCGACATCTGCGAGGTCGTCTACCTGACCCGGACGCCAGCCATCTCGACCACCGCGCTGATCGAGAAGATCTCGGCCGGCAGCTGAGGTCCCGCCCGACCCGGATCGGCCCAACCAGGCAGGCCCGAATTGGCCCTGCGCGGGGCGCCGCGCGAGCCCTAGGTTTGCGGCGTGACCACCGCTCTGACGCCCGACCCGATCCCGGTCGACGACCCCGTCACCCGGGGCGGTCTCGGCGTCCCCCAGGGTGCCGCCCTCACCCTCGGCGCCGTGCTCGGCACCGGCGTGATCTCCCTGCCGGGGCTGGCCGCGCACGAGGCCGGGCCCGCCTCGCTGGTCGCCTGGGTCGCGCTGGTGCTGCTGTCGGTGCCGCTGGCGACGACCTTCGCCGCGCTGGGCGCGCGCTACCCGGACGGCGGCGGCGTGGCGACGTACGCCCGCCGCGCCTTCGGGGGCCGGGTCGCCACCGTCACGGGCTGGTGCTTCTACTTCGCGATCCCGCTGGGCGCGCCGGCGGCGGCGGGCTTCGCCGGCGCGTACGTCGCCGACAGCCTCGGCGGCGGCCGGCAGACCCAGCTGCTCACCTCCGGCCTGCTGATCGGCACCGTCGCGATCATGAACTGGTACGGCGTCCGCGTCTCCGGCCGCGTCCAGCTGGTCATCGCCGGCACCCTCGCCGTGCTGCTGCTGGTCGCGACGCTCGTCTCGCTCCCCCACGCGAGCACCGACAACCTGACGCCGTTCGCGCCGCACGGCTGGGGTGCGATCGGCCCGGCGGCCGCGCTGCTGATCTGGGCGTTCGCGGGCTGGGAGGTCGTCACGTCACTGTCGTCGGAGTACCGCGACCCCGCCCGCGACATCACCCGCGCCACCGCGATCGCCCTGGTCGTGATGGGCGTGATGTACCTCGGCGTCGCCGTCGCGACCGTGGCCGTGCTCGGCGACGACACCAGCAAGGCACCGCTCTCCGACCTGCTCGTGCTCGGCTTCGGCGAGCCGGCCCGCGGCGTCACCACGGTCGTGGCCGTGCTGCTCTCGCTGGGCGCGATGAACGCCTACTTCGCCGGCAGCGCCCGCCTCGGCGCAGCGCTCGGCCGCGACGGCTCGCTGCCGGCGTGGTTCGCCCGCGGGTCGTCGGCGGGCGAGGTGCCGCGCCGGTCGCTGGCCGTCGTGACCGCCGGCTCGATGCTCACCCTGCTCGGCGTGGCCCTGACCGGCGTCGCCGTCGAGCGCACGATGCTGCTCGTCACCGGCGCGTTCGCGCTCGTCTACGTCGTCGGCACCGCAGCGGCGCTCCGGCTGCTGCCCCGGGGCACCTGGGTACGACGCGGCGCCGTGGTCGCCTTCGCCTCGGCGCTGCTGCTGCTCGGCCTGGTCGGCCAGCACCTGCTGCCTCAGCTGGTCGTCGGGCTCGCCGCCGTCGCCTGGACGACCTGGGCGAGCCGCTCCAAGCCCGCCGTGATCGCGCCGGCCGACGCGGCGCCGTAGCCCAGCACCAGTCCGGACGGCACGCCGTCGCCGAGCGCGTACGACGACAGCGCCTCGACCGCCACGCCCTCTGCTGCGGCGGCCGCGACGACCTCCGTGTCGGCGACGCCCTGGTCCCGGAGGACAGCGGTCAGGTGCAGCCCTGCGGCCGACGGCATCACCTCGAGCCGGTCACCGAGCCGGCGATCGAGCCCGTCGAGCAGCAGGGCGCGCCGCTCGGCGTACACCGCGCGGGCGCGGCGGAGGTGCGCGCCGAGGAGGCCGTCGGAGATGAAGCGGGCGAGCGCGACCTCCTGCGCGGGCTGGCCGTAGCCGTCGGCGAGCTGGCGCGCCGCCCGCAGCGCCTCGTGGAGCGACGACGGCGCGACGAGGTAGCCCGCCCGGAGCGCGGGGACCAGGGACTTCGAGAACGTGCCGACGTAGATGACGCGCCCGTGCTCGTCGAGCGCGTGCAGCGGCTCGAGCGGCCCGTCGGTGAACCGGAACTCGCTGTCGTAGTCGTCCTCGACGATCGCCACCCCGCGCCGGTCGGCGACGTCGAGCAGCGCGCGGCGGCGATCGCGCGACAGCGGCGGGCCGAAGGGGAACTGGTGGGACGGCGTCGTGAACACCACCCTCACGTCGTCGGGCAGCAGGTCGACGACGAGGCCGTCCCGGTCGACGGGCACCGGCACGACGCGCGCGCCGTACGACGCGAAGAGGTCGCGCGCGAGCGGGTAGCCCGGGTCCTCGACGGCCACCACGTCTCCCGGCCCGACCAGCACGCGGGCGACCAGGTCGAGCGCCTGCTGGGTGCCGTGGGTGACGACCACGTCGTCGGCGTCGGCGGTCACGCCACGGGAGAGCGCGACGTAGCGCGCGATGGCTGCCCGGAGGTCGGGGTGCCCGGCCGGGTCGGCGTACCGGCCCGGCGCGTGCGCGCCCGCGCGCAGCTCGGCGGCCACCAGCCGGCGCCAGGTGTCGAACGGGAAGAGCGACGCGTCCGGGATGCCCGAGCGGAAGTCGTACGGCGGCGCCTGCGTCGTGCCGCTCGTCGGTGTCGGGGTGAACGTCCAGCCCGGCCTCGGCGTCAGCGCGCCGGTGCGGGTCGTCCTCGGCGTCGGCGTCGCCTGGCCCGTGACGTAGGTGCCCGCCCCCACCCGCGACTCGAGGAACCCCTCCGCCACCAGCCGCTCGTAGGCCAGCGCCACCGTGTTGCGCGAGACCCCGAGGTCCTGCGCCAGCGCCCGGGTCGGCGGCAACCGGTCGCCCTGCTTCAGCCGCCCCGCGCGGACCGCGTCGAGCAGCGCGCGGTAGATCGCACTCGCCCGGTCCCCGCGCTCACTCAGGTCCACCGCCAGGTCCACGGCGTCAGCGTGCCAGAGCCCACCGACACCGGTGTGCGGCGCCGACACAAGCCGTCGCGCGGCGGACGCACCCCCTAGGGTCAGCACATGCCGACCCGGTCCCTGCGCCCGCTGGCGTATGCCGCGGTCACGGCCGTCGTGTCGACAGGCCTGCTGGTGCTGGCGATCGGGCAGGGCTGGTTGGGGCCGGACGTCGGGCGGGGCGCGAACTTCTGCGAGGCGGCGCGCGACGGGTGGGTGAAGCAGCCGGCGAACTCGTTCTCGAACCTCGGGTTCGTGGTGGCGGGGCTGCTGGTGGCGTGGCGGGCCGGACGCCGCGACCAGCTGGGTGAGGTGCTGCCGCTGCACCCGCCGCTCGCGACGGCGTACGGGTGCGTCGTGGTCTTCCTCGGGCCGGCGAGCGCGGCGATGCACGCGACGCAGGCGAAGCGCGGGGGCGACTTCGACATGCTGAGCATGTACCTGGTGGCGTCGTTCGCCGCGGCGTACTCGCTGATGCGCTGGGTGCGGCAGGGGCGGGTGCTGTTCACGCAGCTCTTCCTGCTCTTCGTCGCGGCGTGCGAGCTGATCGGTCTGTACGACGGCGAGGTGCCGGTCGTCGACTTCGCGGGCAACGTCGCGTTCGCGGCGCTGCTGCTCACGGCGGTCGTGCTGGAGGTCCGGCTCTGGCTGCGGGCGGGGCGGGCGCCGGCCCCGGTGCCACGCACCGACCTGCGGTGGGGTGCGGCGTCGCTCGGCGCGATCCTGGTGGCGTTCGCGATCTGGAACGTCACCAAGTCTCTGTGGTGCGACCCGCACTCGCTGCTCCAGGGGCACGCGGCGTGGCACCTGCTCGACGCGGCCTCGGCGTACTTCCTGTTCCGGCTGTGGGCGAGCGAGAAGACCGCCGATATCAGCCGTTTGGACAGTATCCGGTAAAGAAATCCGGCGGGACCAACACCGTCCGGAATCCCGGTGCTAGACCAGTCCCCAGCATCACCACGCGGCTCGGCGCGGACAGTGAATTGGGGAGAGTCGCTGCATGCGTCCCGCATGCCGCGCTGGGGTGGCGGTCTTGCGAGACGTGTGCGTGCTCTCCGAAGGGTGCCCCGTGGGGGGCAACAACGAGAGGTACGCACCCAAATGTCCAAGCAACTCCTTCTGGCCCTCGGTGCCGGTGGCGCCGTCACCGCGGCCGTGGTCGCGTCTGCCGCGACGCTCGGCACGGTCAACTCGACCGACCTCGGCGCGGGCGTCAACGTGGTCGCCTCGTGCGATGACGACGACATCTCGGTCGACTACACCACCGAGTACTCCAGCGACACCGGCAGCTACACCGTGGCCTCGGTGACGCTCTCGGACGTCGACGTCGCGTGCGCCGGCCAGAGCATCGACGTCACCCTCGCCGACGACGGCAACGCCGACCTCGGCACCGCGAGCGGCACGATGCCGGCATCCCCGGCCACGACCGTGACCCTCACCGTGTCGGCGACCTCGCCGCTCACCGACGTCGAGGCGGAGGACGTCGAGAACGTCGCTGTCGTCATCAGCGGCTAGCACCTGACCGGCGGGGGGCAGCCGGCCTAGCCATGATGGTCGAGCTGAAGATCCGAGCCAGGCGGCGCAGACCGTGGCTGCGCCGCCTCTTCAGCATGCTCAGCTGGCTGAGCACGATCGTCCTGCTCGCGCTCGCGCTGCCCACCCCGCTCGGCCCACCCCACCTCGGGGTCACGGTCGTCTCGGGGCCGTCGATGCTCCCGACGTACGACCCGCAGGACCTGCTGGTCACCTGGCGCAGCGACAGCTATCCGGTCGGCACACCGATCGTCTACGGCATCCCCGCCGGCGAAGCCGGCGCGGGCCTCAACGTCGTGCACCGGGTGATCGAGGTCCGACCGGACGGCACCCACGTCACCCAGGGCGACAACAACGACCACATCGACCCGTGGAAGCCCGTCGACTCCGACGTCCACGGCCGGGTCGTCGTCCGGGTCCCTGCGGGCGGCCGCCTGCTGCGCATCGTCGGCTCGCCGATGGTGCTCGCCGTCATCGCCGGCATCCTCACCGCCATGGCGGTGCTCAAACGACCGGACGAGGACGAGGACCCACCGATCCGTCCGCGGTGGCGCTCGCGCCGGCGCAAGCGGCACCGCAAGCCCACGCCACCGGTCGTCCCGATCGCGTCGCGGGCGGTCGCCCTCGCGGCGGTGACCGGGCTCGTCCTCGGCATCGTGCCGGCCCGGGCGGCCGACCTCGGCACGCTCGCCTCCGCCGACATCTACACGGGCACGACGGCAGCCTCTCTCGCCCAGAACCCGGTGTCCTACGAGCAGCACCTGACCAGCGAGGGGCCGCTCCAGTACTGCGCGACGGTCACCGTCACCAACCACTCCAGCGCCTCCGTCGAGTGGGAGATCACCCTCAACATCTCGGCGCAGCCCTACAACGCCAGCTCCGTCGCGTCGTCGTACGGCGTGACGACGGTGTCCTTCCAGCCGGACCTGTGGCGGGTCCGAGGAGCGGACTACAACTCGATCATCGCGCCGAACCAGAGCTACGAGTGGGGCTACTGCGGTGCCCGCTCGGAGACCTCGCTCGTCGACGCCACGGCCAGCGTGAACGTCACCCAGTCCGACGCCCAGCAGTACTGCGCGACGGTGACGGTCTCGACCGCGTCGACCGACTGGATCCGCTGGCGCGCGACCCTCGACCACAGCACGCCGGGCATCACCGACAGCGCCTACTGGCTCGCCGCGCAGCCCACCAACTCCAACAACATGACGAACATCTCGTTCAACGCCGGCACCGGCTCCTGGGTGGTCCGCGGCGTGTCCAGCAACGAGTACATCCGCTCGGGCACCAACGCGACCTTCGGCTACTGCGCCCCGGCGGGTGCGGCGGCGCCGTACATCGACGCGACGCTGAGCGTGTCGATCACCAGCCAGGACAGCCAGCAGTACTGCGCCAGCGTCACCGCGTCGACCACGTCGCCGACGTACGTGAAGTGGAAGGCGACCATCAACCACAGCACGACCGGCCTGTCCGGCAACACCTACTGGCTGAACGCCGTGCCGACGAACTTCAGCAACGTCGCGACCGTGTCCTTCGACTCGAGCACGGGCACCTGGGTCGTCCAGGGCCTGTCGTACAACCAGCTGATCAAGTCGGGATCCCCGGCGACGTGGAGCTTCTGCGCCCCGACCAACCAGTCGGCCACGCTCGTCGACGCGACGGTGTCGGTCAGCCTCCAGAACACCAGCAACGCGCCGGGCGGCCAGTACTGCGCGACGGTCACGGTCTCGACGACGTCCACCGACTTCGTGAAGTGGCGGGCCGTCCTCACCCAGAACACGCCGAACCTCACCGGCCCGAACTACGCCCTGACGTCGCTGCCCACGAACTTCTGGAACTCCACGTCGATCGACTTCACGTCGGGGAGCGGGACCTTCCAGTGGCGGCTACGGGGCGCGGGCTACAACGACCTGATCAAGGCCGGGTCGCCGCAGTCGTTCGGCTTCTGCCGGTAGGCGGACTAGTAGAAGCCGAAGCGGGCCAGGGGCTCGACCAGCTCGCGCTCCTCGTAGGAGAGGTGCGACGTCATCGTGTCGGCGAGCAGGTCGACGGCCTCGCGCAGGCGCATGAGCCCGTCCGGCTCGGACACCACGGCGACGAGCGCCCGGTCGACCTCGTCGAGCACCCCGGCGATCACGTGGTGCTCGGCCTCGAGGCGGTCGATGACCGGCACCAGGTCGGCGTCGCTGGCGCGCAGGTGCGGGAACATCGAGGTGTCCTCGATCGTGTGGTGGGTCGTGACGACCCGGCAGTAGGCCTGGCAGTAGGCGCCCAGCGCCCAGTCGTTCTGCCGCATCGTCATCGTGTTGATGAGCGACCGGGCGGCACCGACCTCGAGCGTCCCGGCCTCCACCTGGGCGATCAGGTCGAAGAGCTGCGCCAGCTCCGAGCGAAGGTGGTCGTGCACGTCGACGAGGTGCTGGCCGGCCGCACGTTCGTGGTCGGTCCAGGCCAGCGGCGCGCCGTCGAAGGCGTACGTCGGCCGGGTCGACTCGTCCCACGGCGACCGGTCGCTGCGCCGTACACCCTCGTCGGGGGTCGGCCGGACGGGTGCACCGCCGGCGCGCACCTCGACGGCTGCGGGCTCCGGTGTCGCGGCCCGCGGTGCCCCGACCCGCTCGGCCGCGACCAGCTCGCGCACGGCCGGCGCGACCTCGGTGCCGAACCGCTGGATCGTGACCGGGTCGTCACCGCCGAGGATGAACGTGCTGGTGCCGTGGGGTCAGGGTCAGCTCGGCCAGCCACTCCGGCCACGCCGGGTCGTCGGAGGGGTTGACGTTGTAGAGCCGGCGCACGGCGCTCGGGTCGCGTCCCGCGGCGAGCGCGGCGTCGTCGATGCGCGCGTTGCGCTCGGCCAGGTCCTCCGGCGGCACGTAGGACTGGCTGGGCAGCCACCCGTCACCGACCCGGCCGGTGAGCGCCAGCATCTTCGGGCCGATCGCCCCGATCCAGACCTCCACGTCGTGCACCGGCGCCGGTCCGGACCTCCACGCGCGTCGGATCACCTCGATGCCCTCGTCCAACGCGGCCAGCGCCTCCCCCGGCGTACGGCGCGGGCCGCCGGCAGCCGCGATGGCGTCCCAGAACGCACCGGCACCGATGCCGAGCTCGACCCGGCCCCGGCTCAGCACGTCCAGGCTGGCGACCGTCTTCGCGAGCACGTACGGCGGTCGCAGCGGCAGGTTGCTGACGTTGGTGGTGACCCGCAGGGTCGACGAGCGCGCGAGGACCGTCGCGAGCAGCGCCCAGGCGTCGAGGAACCGCTTCTGGTACGGGTGGTCCTGGACCGTCGCGAGCTCGAGACCGGCCGCCTCCGTCAGGAGCGCGAGCTCGACGACCCGGTCGGGCTGGGCGGCGTCCGGGGTGAGGAACGTACCGAACTGGAGGTCCTGGCCGTAGTCGGGCATGTGTCTATCCTGCCTGGCGGGTCCGTAGGGTTCAGGCATGAGCGAGCGGAGAAGCGCCTGGCTGAGCTGGACGATGTTGGCTCCCCTGGCGGCGATCGTGGTGCTGGCGCTGGCCTGGGGACGCCACCCCGGCACCGTCGCAGCGGTGGCCGTCGGGATCTTCCTGATCGGCGCCGTGCTCTCGGCCGTCCACCACGCCGAGGTGGTCGCGCACCGGGTCGGCGAGCCGTTCGGCTCGTTGCTGCTGGCCGTCGCGGTGACCGTGATCGAGGTCGCCCTGATCGTCACGCTGATGCTCGGCGGCAGCGACACCTCGGCGCTGGCCCGCGACACGGTCTTCGCCGCGGTGATGATCACCCTCAACGGGATCGCCGGTCTCTCCCTGCTGATCGCCGCCGTGAAGTACCGGATGGCCGTGTTCAACCCGGAGGGCGCCGGCTCGGCGCTGATGACCGTGGTGGCGCTCGCGACCCTGACCCTGGTGCTGCCGCGCTTCACGACCAGCCACCCCGGGCCCGAGTTCTCGTCGGCCCAGCTGGCCTTCGCCGCGGTCGCCTCGCTCGGCCTCTACGGCATCTTCGTCTTCACCCAGACGGTCAAGCACCGCGACTTCTTCCTGCCCGTCGCGACGGGACCCGGGTCCGGCTCGGTCTCCGGGCCGGTCGACGAGGACGAGGACGGGCACGCCGACCCGCCGAGCGACCGGGCCGCCCTCGCGAGCCTCGCCCTGCTGCTCCTCGGTCTCGTCGCCGTCGTCGGGCTGGCCAAGGTCGAGTCCTACCCGATCGAGGACGGCGTCGAGTTCCTCGGCTTCCCGCACTCCTTCGTCGGAGTCGTGATCGCACTGCTGGTGCTGCTGCCCGAGTCGATCGCGGCCGCCCGGGCAGCCGCCCAGAACCGCGTGCAGACCAGCCTCAACCTCGCCTACGGCTCGGCGATGGCGAGCATCGGTCTCACCATCCCGGCGATCGCGGTCGCCTCGATCTGGCTCGACGGCCCGCTCGTGCTCGGTCTCGAGCCGACCCAGATGGTGCTGCTGCTGGTCTCGGTGATCGTGTCGATCCTCACCGTCGTGCCCGGTCGCTCGAAGTCCCTCCAGGGCTTCGTGCACCTCTCCCTGCTCGCCGCGTTCGTCTTCCTCGCGATCAATCCGTAGCAGGGTGGTTTCGAGGCTCAGGCCTGGCGGCCTTCGCACCTCAACCACCGTGACGGTGGTTGAGGTGCGAGCGGAGCGAGCCTCGAAACCACCACCACGGCCGAGACAGATCAACGCGAGACGAGCACGCGCGACGGGGTTCCGAGGCGGGCAGCCGGGGCGGCCTGCGCGCGCAGGTGGATGTTCTGGAGCAGGCCGATGGCCAGCAGGCCGGCGAACATCGAGCTGCCGCCGTACGACACGAACGGCAGGGGTACGCCGGTCACCGGCATGATGCCGAGGCACATGCCGACGTTCTGGAAGGCCTGGAAGCCGAACCAGCAGGCGATGCCGGCGGCGGCGAGGCGGCCGAAGACGTCGTCGGTGCGGGCGGCGATGGCGAGGGCGCGCCAGATGACGACGGCGAGCAGCGCGATCAGCACCCCGGCACCGACCAGGCCGAGCTCCTCACCCGCGACCGTGAAGACGAAGTCGGTGTGCTGCTCGGGCACGAAGCCCGCGCGGGTCTGCGAGCCGTCGAAGAGGCCCTGCCCGAAGACGCCGCCGTTGCCGATCGCGATCCGCGCCTGCTCGACGTTGTAGCCGGCGCCGCGCGGGTCGAGGTCCGGGTTGGTGAACGCCAGGAACCGGTCGACCTGGTACTGCTTGAGGAAGCCGGCGGCCACCGCGGCCACCGCGGCGGTCACGCCCCCGGCGGCGAGCAGCCCCAGCCAGCGGCGCGGCGCCCCGGACGCGGCGACCACGCCGAGCACGGTCGCGGAGAGCACCAGCATGGTGCCGAGGTCGGGCTGGAGCAGGATCAGGACCGCGGGCGCGCCGGCGATCACCAGCATCCCGACGACGTCGCCGACGCCGCCCCCGGTGCGCGCCTTGCGCACCTCCGCGCGCTCGGCCACCCACAGCGCCATCCCGATCACGACGGCGAGCTTGGCGAACTCCGAGGGTTGGATCGACATCCCGCCGAGCTGCAGCCAGGACCGGGACCCGTTGATGGTGCTGCCCATCGCGAGCACCAGCACCAGCCCGGCGACCGAGCCGAGGTAGACCAGCGGCGCGACGATGCGGACCCAGCGGTGGTCGGTCACCAGCACCGTGACCATCAGGACCAGGCCGATCACGACGTTGACGAGCTGCTTGCGCAGGTACGCCGTGGTGTCGCCGCCCGTGAGGTCGGCCCGGTGGCTGGTCGCCGACCACACCAGAAGGGTCCCGAGGGTGAGGAGCGCGAGGACCGCGACCATGAGCACCCAGTCCAACCGAGGCCATGTCCATCGAGAGGTGGGCACGTCAGTCCTCCTTCGCGGCGGTCGGCGGGAGGATCGAGCCGTCCCGCATGAAGGTGGGGAGGCCGGCCGGCGGGGTGGTTCCGGGGATCGCGGCGTGCTTCGGGTTCACGGTCATCCCGTCGATCCCGTAGAGCGACTCCCAGATCTTGCGCACCGCAGGGCCCGACGTGCCCGAGCCGGTGCCGGCCTGGGTCACCATCATGACCACCACGTAGTTCTCGTCGTACGTCGCGACCCACGAGGTCGACTGCTTGCCCTCGACCTCGGCCGAGCCGGTCTTGCCGCGCAGGTGGACGGAGTCGAGCGGGAAGTCGCCGAACTTCCAGGCCAGGGTGCCGTTCCAGGCGCCGTCGGACTTCAGGGTGCCGAGCAGCGCGTTGTCGACGTAGTCGATGGCCTGCTTGCTGACCTTCGCGTGCCCGACCACCTTGGGCGGGATCTTCTTGATCAGGGTGCCGTCCGGCCCGACGACCGCCTTGCCGACCCGCGGCGCGTAGAGCGTGCCGCCGTTCGAGAGGGCGGCGTACGCCCGCGCCAGCTGGATCGGGGTGACGATGGTGTCGCCCTGGCCGATGGTGAAGTTGGCCGAGTCGCCCTGCCGGAAGTAGTTGCCCTCCAGGCAGAACTCGTGCGCGAACAGCTTGAGGAACGCCGTCTTCGCGGTCCCGTCGCGGTCCATCGTGCAGTAGAAGTCCTTCATCGACGAGTAGTACGACGCCCGCCAGACCCGGTCCCCGACCCGGCCGCTGGCCTCGCCGGGGATGTCGATGCCGGTCTTCGCGCCGAACCCGAAGGTGTGGGCCGCGGCGGCGAGCGGGTCCTTGGCCTTCGAGTTGGCGGGGTCCGAGCCGTACTTCTGCCAGAAGTGCAGGCCGACCCGGTAGAAGAAGGTGTCGCAGGAGACGTTGAGCGCCTCGGCGAAGGAGATGTCGCCGTAGGACTCCGACTCGTAGTTCTTGAACCAGCGGTTGCCGATCTGGAGCCCGCTGGTGCAGCCGAGGCGGGTGTCGGGACCGAGGTCGTCGGAGAGCGCGCCGGTCGACATGAACGGCTTCCAGGTGGAGCCCGGTGCGAACTGGCCCTGCGTCGCCCGGCTGAGCAGCGGATTGTCGGCCTTCGCCGAGTAGAGGCGCGCCAGCTGCTTCTTGGTGATGCCGCCGACCCACTCGGACGGGTCGTACGTCGGCTGGCTGGCCATCGCGACGATGCGACCGGTCTTCGCCTCCATGACGACGGCGGCGCCCGAGTCGGCCACGTAGTTCTTGTGCGTCACCGGGTCGTACTGCGCCCGCGCGGTCGCGATCGTGTCGGCGAGCTCGCGCTCGACGGTGCCTTGGACCTTGGCGTCGATGCTGGTCACCAGGGTGTTGCCCGGCTCCCCCGCGACCTCGCCGTCGTCGCCGAGCACCCGGCCCATCGAGTCGACCGCGACGCTCTTGTAGCCCGGCATCCCGCGCAGCCAGCGGTCGTACTCCTTCTCGATCCCGGCCCGGCCGACCGACGAGGCGCCGTTGACGGACGTGTCGTCGTCCTTCTCGGCCCGGTCCAGCTCGTCCTCGGTGATCGGGCTCAGGTAGCCGAGCACGTGGGCCAGGTTGATGCCGTAGGGCTGCGGGTAGGCGCGCACGCTCTGCTGCTCGGCCACGACGCCCGGGAAGTCCTCGGGCTGCTCGAGCACCCGCAGCGCCACCGACTTCTTGACGTCCTCGGCCACCGGCACCGGCTGGTACGGCGAGCCGTTCCAGCAGACCCCGGGCTCGGAGCCGTCCTCGCCGCAGGTCACCAGCAGCGCGCGGATCCGGTGCGCCGGCACGTCCACGACGCCGGCGACCCGCTCGAGCAGGACCTTCTGCTGGTGCTCGTCGAGCTTGCCGAGCACGGTGCGGTCGATCGAGACGACCCACGACGTGCGGTTGGCGACCAGCGGTCGCCCCATGTCGTCGACGATCAGGCCGCGCTGCGGCTGCACGACGACCTCGCGCACCGACTGCGAGGTGGCCTGCGCGTGGTACTCCTCGCCGCCGACGACCTGGAGGTAGTAGAGCCGCACGAAGAGGGTCGCGAAGAGCGAGAACACCACGGCCTGGATGACGAGCAGCCGCATCCGCCCGGTCCTCTGCTGCGACATCAGGCGAGCGACCGGTCCGGCTCGAGCTGGCGGAACATCGCCATCACGGGCGGCAGCACCAGCGGGGTCAGCACGACGTCCCAGAGCACGCCCACGAGCACCACCTCGAGCAGCTCGGGGATGGCGATCGCGTCGCCGAGCACCAGGCCGGAGAGGGCGAAGATCGACGTGCCGACGAACGACGACGCGGCGACCGTCGCGACCACCGTGCCGGCGGTCGGCTTGGCGTCGCGACGCACGCGACCGGCGACGTACCCGACGACGACGAGGGCCAGCGCCCAGCGCCCGGCCAGGTGGTCCGCGGGCGGCGCGAGGTCGAGGGCGAGGCCGGCGACGAAGCCGAGGACCGCGGCGAACTCCGGGCCGCGGGTCAGAGCGGCGCCGACGACCACGAGCAGGCAGACGTTGGGGACGATCCCGTCCCAGGCCAGGTGCGGGAAGAACGACACCTGGAGGACCAGCGCCACGCCGACGGCCGCGGCCGCGACCAGGGCGCGCAGGGCGTTCACTGCAGTCCTCCGTCGGCACCGATCACGGCGCGGTCGCTGGTGGTGCCGGTCGGGACGACGACGCCGACCAGGTCGAGCGCGCCGAAGTCGACGAACGGGTCGATGACCGCGCGCTGCGCCGTCTCGCGCAGGCTGCTGTAGACCGTGGTGACGCGGCCGACCGGTACGCCGGCGACGTACGGTCCGCCGGCCTCGCTCCCCCAGGTGACGACGGTGTCGTTCTTGGCGGGGACGGCCGTGTCGTCGACGAGCTCGAGGTCGAGGCGGCCGTCGCTGCCCAGGACGCCGCGGCCGTGCAGGAAGCCGACCTCCATACTGCGTCCGACCCGGCCGCCGACGACGGAGTCGGCGTCGACGATGAGCAGCACGGTCGCGGTCGTGTGGGTGACGCGCAGGACCCGGCCGACCAGGCCGTCGTTGTTGACCACGGTGAGGTCGGGGTGGACGCCGGCGTCCGAGCCGGCGTCGATGGTCACGGTGCGCGAGAAGGACTGCGAGGGCCCGAGGCCGACGACGCGGGCGGGCACCAGCGAGTAGCCCAGGCTCTTGGCCGCAGCCGTGAGGCCGTCGTACTCCTCGAGCCGGTTGCGGTCGTAGTCCTGGGTGGCGACCTGCGAGCGCAGGTCGGAGTTCTCGGCCTGGAGGTCGAGGAGGTCCTGCTGCATCGAGTCGCGGGTGCGGAACCAGTCGGGCACGGCGGTGAACGGCCGGATGGCGGTCGCGGTGCCGATCTCGACGGGGCCGAAGACCTCACCGACCGCGCGCCGGGCCGGGTCCACGGGCGAGGAGGCGAGCGAGTCGAGGCTCATCACGGTGAGGCAGGCCAGCACCAGAGCGACCAGCAGTCCCCGCGAGGAACGCTGCTGGTCGTGGTCGGAGCCGCGCCACCGGCGTTCCTTGTGACGGTCGAACCGGTCGAGCCTCATCCGACCCGCCTGCGGTCAGAGACCAGCACCTGCTGGAGCGCCTCGAACTCCTCCACGCACTTGCCGGCGCCCATCGCGACCGAGGTGAGCGGGTCCTCGGCGACGTGGACGGGCATGCCGGTCTCGTGGCGCAGCCGCTCGTCGAGGCCGCGGAGCAGGGCACCGCCACCGGTGAGCACGATGCCGCGGTCCATGATGTCGCCGGCGAGCTCCGGCGGGGTCTGGTCGAGGGTGCTGCGGACGGCGTCGACGATCGCGTGCAGCGGCTCCTCGAGCGCCTGGCGCACCTCGGCGCTGGACACGGTGACCGTGCGGGGCAGCCCCGAGACCAGGTCGCGGCCGCGGATCTCGGCCTCCGGCTCGTCGAGCATCGGGAACGCGGAGCCGAGGGTCATCTTGACCTCCTCGGCGGTGCGCTCGCCGAGCATCAGCGCGTGCTCCTTCTTCATCCATGCGACGATCGCCTGGTCGAGGTCGTCGCCGGCGGTGCGGATGGAGAGGCTCGTGACGATGCCGCCCAGGGAGATGACCGCGACCTCGGTCGTCCCGCCGCCGACGTCGACGACCATGTTGCCAGTCGGCTGGTGGACGGGGAGCCCGGCGCCGATCGCGGCGGCCATCGGCTCCTCGACGATGTAGACCGTGCGGGCGCCGGCCTGGTAGCCGGCCTCCTTGACGGCGCGCTGCTCGACGGCGGTGATGCCGCTCGGCACGCAGATCACCATCCGCGGCTTGGCGAAGTAGCGGCGCCGGTGCACCTGCTGGATGAAGTAGCGCAGCATCTGCTCGGTGGCCTCGAAGTCGGCGATCACGCCGTCCTTGAGCGGCCGGATCGCGGCGATGTTGTCGGGCGTCCGACCGATCATCCGCTTGGCCTCGTGGCCGACGGCGAGGATGTCGCCGGTGCTGTCGTTGATCGCCACCACGCTCGGCTCGTCGAGCAGGACACCCTTGCCACGTACGTAGACGAGGGTGTTCGCGGTGCCGAGATCGACGGCCATGTCGCGGCCGATGAAGCTGTTAGCCATCGTGTCGCCTTGGTGCAGGTGGGGAAGAAGTGACACCAGGCTACGAACGACCGCCCCGCTCACCGGGGAGGACACGCGGCGTGACCTGCCCTAATCGGTGGACGAGGTCACACCTTCCTCACACCTGCGGGCCGGGGTCGTCCCGACTCATCCAGTCCCGCCACTCGTCCTCGGGTACGTCGACGCAGGGTCCGGCGGCGAGCCGGATCAGCACGTCGCCCTCGGCACCGAGGTCCGGGACGTCCTGCAGGGTGGCCGACACCGGGCCGTCGGTGACCTCCACGTCCTCCGAGGCCGGCGCGACGTCGTACCCGCTCCGCTCGGCGACCGTCGCGAGCTCGGCACCGACGTCCTCGGGGCTGCCGGGGCGGGCGGCCAGGCGCACGTCGGCGGTGTAGCGGAAGTCCTCGTAGCCCTCCGGGAAGCGGCTGGTGCAGCCCTCCCAGCCGCCGCGCGACTCCAGCACGCGACTCCCGAGCACGTCCTCGCTCGCCGCGACCAGGCCCTGGGCGGTCTCCTCGACGGCGTCGCGCTGGGCGAGCAACGCGTCCTCGGCTGTCGCCGGGTCGGGGTCGTCTCCCCCGGACGACGTGCACCCGGTCGCGAGCAGCGCCGCCGCGAGGGCGACGGGCCACCGGTGGTTCACGGCCCGTCCAGCGTGTCGCGCTCCGTGGGGTCGCGGTCCCACTCGGGGTCCTGGGGGCCGGCGTACCAGGGGTCGGTGACCGGGTCGGCCGTGAGCACGGCGTCGTAGTGGCCGCTCACGATCTGGCTCAGGTTGTAGAGCGACTCGGTGCCGTGGTCGAAGTACTTCGAGTGCTCGTCGAAGTCGAGGTGGTCGGGCCGCGTGGTCGACTCCGCCTCGAACCGGATCGCGCCGAAGTCGTCCTCGGCCGGGTCGTCGCCGAGGCCGCCGCCATCGAGCGTCTCGAGGTGCAGCCAGCCGTGGTTGCCAAGGTCGGCGATCGGGTCGCGGCTGTTGGCGCCGGCCCAGACGTGGTCGGGGTCCACCCCCGTGTCGCCCACGTCGTCGGTGTCGCCGCCGACGCCGGGGCTGCCGACGAAGACCAGGTCGTCGACCGGGATCCCCTCGTCGTGGGCGGCGTGGCCGGTCGTCGTGGAGCCGTAGCTGTGCCCGATCGCGGTGAGGTGTGCCGGGTCGCCGTCGCGCGAGTCGCGCAGTCCGTCGATCAGGTCGGCGAGCCGGTCGCCGCCGGCGGTCGCCATGTCCTCGCTGACGACGCCGGCGGCGTCCCAGCCGTCGCCGGTCCACGGCAGGTTGTCGGGTGCGTCGTACCCGATCCAGAACATCGTGGCCACGCCGCCGGTGCCGTCGACGCTGCGGGTCGCCTCGTAGAGGTCGAGCGCCCGGTCGGCCTGGTAGGCCGCGCTCTGGCCGTCGGTGCCGAAGCCGGGGACCGTGACCGCGACGTCGTGGGCGGTGGCCAGGTCGCCGGCGGCCACCGCGACGGCACCGTCGCCGTCGAAGGCGGTCGGGTCGTAGAGGTAGAGCTGGGACGGTACGGCGGCCAGCGTCTGCGGGTCGACGCCGGCCTCGATGGTGTCGATCGCGTCCTGCGCCGCCCGGGCGTTGTCGAGCCACCGGCGCTCGTCGTCGGTGAGCAGGCCGAGGTCCTCGAGGTGGCCCCAGTCGGCGAGGTCGCGGTCCAGCGCCACGGTGTTGGCGGCGTCGCGCGCCTCCGGCGGGATGCCGTCGCGGTTGCCGATCGACCCCGGCGAGGCGGCGATGATCGCCAGCTGCTGCTCGGGCGTCAGCCCGTCCCACCAGGCGTTGACCTCGCGCGAGGAGGCCCCCGGCCCGGGCATCGCGTCGAGCGCGGTGTCGGCCGGGTCGTCGACCCCGCCGTACCTCCGCTCGACCTGGTCGAGCGTCAGCACCCGTGCGAAGGCCTCCTGGATGGCCTCCTCCTCGGCCATCAGGTCGGTGATCCACCGGTCCAGGTCGGTCTCGTACGTCGTCACCCGCGCCGCGCAGTCGTCGCACTGCGCCTGGATCGCGGGTGCCTCGTCCTCGGTCGCGCCGGCGACCCGGTCGCGCAGGGCATGGATGGCCGAGACGAGCTGCGCGCGCTCGTCGGCGAGCGCCGCCCGGCGGTCGAGCAGGGCCTGGAGCGTGGCGGCGTGCTGGTCGACGCGGCGCGCGACGTTGCGCAGCGCGAGCGACATCGCGTCGGCCCGCCGTCCGGTCGGCCGGATCGCGTCGTGGTAAGCCGTCGACCCGAGCCCCGTCCAGTCAGCGACCCGGGCGTCGCCGGCCACGAACACGCCGAGCTCGTCGACCTGGGTCGACGCGGCCAGCAGGTCGGCGGCGTACGCGCGGATGCCCGCGGGGTCGGCGACCAGCTCGGGGACCTCCCGCGGCACCGGCGGGAGCGTGACCGTCCCGCTCATCGGACCTCCTTGACCTGGAGGCCGAGCAGGAGCTGGTCGGACGCGACCGCGGTGTCGGTCTGCAGGTAGTCGGTGGCGGAGGTCCGGAGCCCGTCGGCGCGAGTCTCCGCGGTCTCGCCGAGCTCGCTCACGTGTCGCTGCCAGGTGCTGGCGAAGCGCGCCGCCGCACCCGCGACGCCGGTGGTGAACCCGCCGGTGGGCGCCGCGCCCAGCTGGCCGGCCGCCGCCTCGAGGTCGAGGTGCTGCTCGTCCCACGACCGGGCGGTCCGGCCCATCGCCAGCGGCACCGCCTCCATCAGAGCCTCGCCAGGGCGCGGGCCCGCTCGACGCCGACCCCGAGCGGCGTCGACGTGACGGTGAGGACGAAGGTGCCGGCGTCGGCGTACGACGCGAGGAGGTGCATGGTCGCTCGACGAGCGACGAGCTGGCTGACCGCACCCGCGCGGTGGCCGAGCTCCCACCCGTCTCGGGCGAGCGCCGCGGCGAGCATCGTCAGCGGCGACCCGACCAGCGGTGCGGCCAGCCGGGACCGCGCGACCACGGTGGCCTCGTCCGGGCCGTAGGCGAAGCGGGTGTCCGGCACCCTGCCGTCACCGACCGCCTCCGCCCACGCCCTGGTCGCGGTGCCGGTGGCGAGGTCGAAGGCGTTCGCCACCTGGCCCTCGGTCGCGGCGTCCGGCTGTTCCGGGTCCGCCGGCGGCGGCGCCAGCAGCACGATGTCGACGTCCGGATGTCGGCGCCGGACGGCAGCGAAGAACGGAGGGAGCGGCGCATCCCGAGACTGGAGCTCCATGCGGGGAGGCTGCCCGGGTCCCGCCTCCCGAAACCGCTAGCGCTGGATCAGAGGCTGGATCAGAGGTGGGGGAACCAGATCCCGATCTCGCGTGCGGCGGACTCCTCGGAGTCGGAGCCGTGCACGAGGTTCTGCTGGACCTTCAGGCCCCAGTCGCGGCCCAGGTCGCCGCGGATGGTGCCCGGCGCGGCCGCCGTGGGGTCGGTCGCGCCGGCCAGCGAGCGGAACCCCTCGATGCAGCGCTCGCCCTCCAGCACGATCGCGACGACCGGGCCGGAGAGCATGAAGTCGACGAGCGGCTGGTAGAACGGCTTGCCCTCGTGCTCGGCGTAGTGCTCGGCGAGCACCTCGGGCGTCGCGTCCCGCAGCTCGAGCGCCACCAGGCCGTAGCCCTTGGCCTCGATGCGGCGGACGATCTCGCCGACCTGGCCGCGCTTGACGGCGTCGGGCTTGAGCAGGACGAGGGTGCGCTGGGTCATGGGCCTGAGCCTAGAGGGACGCGGCCCGCCGTACGACGTCGGCCGGGGCCGGACCGGTGGCGTCGTCGGCGGCGACCGGGTCGCCGGCCACGCGGCGCAGCGGGATGACCCCACCCCACACCCCCGCGTCGATGTCCTCCTGGTCGTCGACCGGACCCTCGCCGCGGGACTTCATCGACGCCTCGTGCAGCGGTACGGCGAGCACCGCGGTCGCCGCCAGCTCCTTGCGCGTCGGCTCGCGCAGCGTCGCGTCGCGGCCCGGGATCATGTGGTCGACGGTCAGGCCGAGCGCGCGCCGCCGCTCGGCGGGGTCCTCCACGATGCGCGCCGTGCCGATCACGACGGCCGAGCGGTAGTTCATCGAGTGGTGGAAGGCCGACCGCGCGGCCACCAGCCCCTCGAGCTCGGTGATGGTCACGCAGACGGTGGCGTCGGCGGACGAGCGCAGCCACCCGGCGGCGACGGAGCCGTGCAGGTAGAGCGTGCCGTCCTCGTCCGGACCGTCGAGGTCGACCGCGAAGGCGACCGGCAGCACCAGGGGGTGCCCGCCGACGATGACGCCGAGGTGGGCGATGAGCGCGTCGTCGAGCAGGCGGTGCAGCTCGGTGCGGTCCTCGACCATCCGGTTGCGGCCGCGACCGATCGTGGTCCGCTGCGTGGGAGACAGGGGCGTCGTCGTCATGGCACCATCCTCCGAGAGAAGTGGCCTGGTGACACGGGCCAATCAATGACTAGTTCGGCAGGCCAATGACCACGCTCCCCCTCGTGCTCGACCGGACGGCGCCCGGCTCGCTGAGCGTGCAGCTGTCCGGTCGGATCCGGTCCCTGGTGCTCGACGGCACGCTCGGCCGGGGCGAACGGCTGCCGAGCACCCGCGCGCTGGCCCTGGACCTCGGGGTCAGCCGGTCGGTGACCGAGCACGCCTACGAGCAGCTGCTCGCCGAGGGGTGGCTCGAGGCAAGACGCGGGGCCGGGACGTACGTCGCCGCCGGAGGCTCCGCGCCGGCCACCGCCGCACGACGGCCGGCGCCCAGCGCCGACCCGGGGCTGGTCCGCCTGGATGCCGGCACGCCCTGGATCGACCCACGCCACGCGGCCGGGTGGCGGCGCGCGTGGCGCGAGGTGTCGTCGGCCCGGCCGCCCCGGGGCTACGACGACCCGCGCGGGCTCCCCGAGCTGCGCGCGGCGCTCGCCGACCGGATCGGCCGGACCCGCGGACTGGTCGTCGACGCCGACGAGGTCGTGGTGACCAACGGGACCACGGACGGGCTGCGGCACCTGCTCGCCGTGCTGCCGCCCGGGCCGGTCGCCCTCGAGGACCCCGGCTACCGGGCCGCCGTCGAGACCGTCCGCGGCGTCGCCCGCGCCGTCCGCGACCTCCCGGCGCTGGCACCGGTCACCGACCTGACCGGAGTCACCGCCGCCTACGTGACCCCGGCCCACCAGCACCCTCTCGGTCGGGTGCTGCCCGCGACCGAGCGGGTCGCGCTGCTCGACGCCGCCCGGGCCGCCGGGACGGTCGTCGTCGAGGACGACTACGACTCGGAGTTCCGCTACGACGTGGCGCCGGTGCCGGCCCTGGCCAGCCTGGACCGGCAGCAGGTCGCCTATCTCGGCACCGCGGCGAAGGCGGTCGCCCCGTCGCTCCGGCTCGGCTGGCTGGTCCCGCCGCCGGCGTACCTCGACGCGATCAACGCGCGCCGCGTGGTCACCCACGAGGGCGCGCCGTGGCCGGTGCAGCGCGCGTTCCTCGCGCTGATGCGTGACGGGTACGTCGACAAGGTGGTCCGCACCGCACGCCGGGTCTACGCCGAGCGCGCGCCCCGGGTGGCGGCCGCGCTCACGCCGTACGCCGAGCTGGCGGGGCCGCTCGCCGGGATGTACTCGACCTGGCTGCTCCCCCAGCCCGACGCGCTGCGGGCGCGGGCGGCGGCGCGCGAGGCCGGCTTCGAGGTCAACCTGCTGTCGGACTACTGTCGCTCCGCACGGCTGACCGGGCTGGTGCTCGGGTTCGGCGGCGTCACCGACGAGGAGCTGGACCGCGCGCTGGCCGCGGTGACGTCAGCCCTGGTCTGAGGCCTCGGAGTCGAAGGCAGCAAAGGCCTCGGCCCGCTCGCGCTCGATCTTGCGACCGAGGAGGTAGGCCGAGCCCCACAGCAGCGCGAAGATGCCGCCGAGCACGAACATCAACGGGATCACGAAGCCGAGCGCGATCGCACAGACCTGGACCACCCAGCCGAGCATGTAGGCCCACTCCGCGCGCAGCATGCCGGCGAGCAGCAGGCACACGACGGCGAGCCCGACGCCGACCGCGACCGCCGTACCAGCGGAGACGTCGGCGATGGTGATCATCACCGGCGTCGTCAGTCCGAGCGTGATGGCCTCCAGGCTCAGCACGGCGGCGCACATGCCGCGCCGCGGTGAGCGGGTCCGCTCCGGGTCGACGTCGCTCATCGGCGGTCCTTCGCGGGGCGCACCAGCAGCGAGCGCGCCTCGCCGACGGTGACGACCGAGCCGGTGACCAGCACCGCACCCGACCCGAGCGACTCGCCCACCGCCGCTCCGGCCTCGGCCAGCGTCGCGGCCGCCTCGATCGCGTCGCCGAGGCTCGGCGTCACGGAGACCCGGTCCTCGCCGAAGACCTCGCGGGCCTTCTCGGCGAGCAGGTCGGCGGGCAGCGCCCGGTCGGTGGAGTTCTGCGTGCAGACGACGTGGGCGAGGTGCGGCTCGAGCGCGACCAGCAGCTGCTCGGCGTCCTTGTCGGCCATCACGCCGAGCACGCCGATCAGCGGGTTGAAGGTGAAGGAGTCCTCGAGGGCCGCGCCCAGCGCCTCGGCTCCGTGCGGGTTGTGGGCCGCGTCGAGCAGGACGGTGGGGCTGCGGCGGACGATCTCGAGCCGGCCGGGCGAGGTCACCTCGGCGAACGCCGCGCGCACGACCTCCGCGTCCAGCGGCTGCTCGGCACTGGCGACGAACGCCTCGACGGCCGCGAGAGCGACCGCGGCGTTCTGCGCCTGGTGCGCGCCGTAGAGCGGGAGGAAGACGTCGTCGTAGCGCGCGTAGAGGCCCTGGAGCGACAGCATCTGCCCCCCGACTGCGGGCGTGCGGCCGGCGACGCCGAAGTCGACGCCCTCGCGGACGGCGGTCGCGCCGACCTCGGCGATCCGGTCCGCCAGGACGGCCGCCACGTCGGGCTCCTGCTCGGCGAGCACGGCGGTCGCGCCGGGCTTGATGATCCCGGCCTTCTCGACGGCGATCACGGCAGGCGTCTCGCCGAGGTAGCGCGCGTGGTCGACCGCGATCGGCAGCACCACGGCGACCGTCGCGTCGACGACGTTGGTGGCGTCCCACGAGCCGCCCATCCCGACCTCGACGACGGCGGCGTCGACCGGCGCGTCCGCGAACGCGGCGTACGCCATCCCGACGACCGTCTCGAAGAACGACAGCGGGTGGTCCTGGTCGGCGTCGACGAGGTGGGTGTACGGCGCGACGTCGTTGAACGCACGCACGAAGTCGTCGTCGGAGAGCGGCTCCCCGTCGATCGAGATCCGCTCGCTCATCCGCTCGACGTGCGGGCTGGTGAAGCGTCCGGTGCGCAGGTCGAGCGCCCGGAGCAGGGTGTCGACCATCCGCGAGGTCGAGGTCTTGCCGTTGGTCCCCGTCAGGTGGATGACGGGATAGCTGCGCTGCGGGTCGCCGAGCACCTCCATGAAGGCCTCGATCCGGTCCAGGGACGGCTCAAGCTTGGTCTCCGGCCAGCGGGACAGGAGGGCGTCCTCGACCTCGTCGAAGGTCTCGGCCAGCCGGGGTGCGTCAGGGGTCTCACTCATCTCGTGACGAGTCTAGAGACTCCTCACCCGACCAGCAGATTCACCATGTCGACCACCGGCCGGTAGCCGATCGCCTCGTAGACGTGGTTGGAGACCGGGTTGGCCTGGTCGGTGAAGAGGCAGCAGCGCACGCCGCCCTCGACGTACTGCTGCGAGACCTCGGCGACGGCGCGGCTGGCGTAGCCGCGGCCGCGCAGCCCGGCCGGCGTGTAGACGGGGCCGATCCGGGCGACGCCGTACGCCGGCGGGTTCGCGCCGGTCAGGTGGACGGGCTCGCCGTGCTCGTCCTCCCAGAGCCAGATCACGCCACCGTCGATCCGAGCGAGCATCTCGTCCATGGTGAAGGTCTCCATGGCGTGCGGGTCGGTGCGGCCCGCCTGCTCGGCCGCCGCCCGCGCGAAGTCGAGGAACCACGCCAGGCACAGGTCGGCGTCGTCGGCGGTGGCCTTCCGCAGCCGCCCGGCGGGCGGCGTCGGCATCGCCAGGTCGCCGAGTTCGAAGAGCCGCAGGTGCTCGTGCACCGTCACCGCTCCCCCGGTCAGCCGCGCGGTCTCCTCGGCGATCACCCGGGCGGCCGGCAGCGCGCCGTTGACGCCGCCGAG
The DNA here is from genome assembly GCF_042658885.1 of Nocardioides hankookensis. NCBI lineage: Bacteria > Bacillati > Actinomycetota > Actinomycetes > Propionibacteriales > Nocardioidaceae > Nocardioides > Nocardioides hankookensis. The sequence goes on from NZ_JBHSRJ010000009.1 coordinate 340,396, forward strand.
CACCTCGCCGCGCTCGTGCAGTACGAAGGCCAGCAGGAGCGCGGCGTCGGCCGGCATCGGCAGCACGTACGCCGGGTAGGGCTCGAACGGCGCGGTGCGCATCGCCACGCCCGTGACGGCTCCCGCGTCGTCGCGGGCGATCGCCCACCAGCGGTGCGGCGCGTCGCCCGCCGGGCGGTGCGCCATCCGCGCGCTGACCGACGCGATCACGGTCGTGACCACCGGATCGGCGGCGAGATGGGCCGCCGCGGCGTCGAGGAACGCGGCGGGATCGTCGAGGAACTCCAGGCTGGACACGTTCCGCACGGTGGCCGACGCGCGGCCACGACCGCAACCGGTTTCGGTGTGGGAGCGTGCGCGCCCTAGGATTTCGGACATGACCGAGACGCAGAGCCAGGCCACGGAGACGACCAGCGCGGATCGACCCGCCGTCGTCGTACCCGACAAGCCTGCGCTCGAGGGCCTCGAGGCCACCTGGAGCGAGCGGTGGAAGACCGACGACACCTACGCCTTCGACCGCACCCAGCCGCGCGAGAACGTCTACTCGATCGACACCCCGCCGCCGACCGTGAGCGGCAGCCTGCACGTCGGCCACGTGTTCTCCTACACGCACACCGACCTGATCGCCCGCTTCCAGCGGATGCGCGGCAAGTCCGTCTTCTACCCGATGGGCTGGGACGACAACGGCCTGCCGACCGAGCGCCGGGTGCAGAACTACTACGGCGTGCGCTGCGACCCGTCGTTGCCGTACGACGCCGACTTCACCCCGCCCGAGAAGCCGGACGCCAAGAAGCAGGTCCCGATCAGCCGACCCAACTTCATCGCGCTCTGCGAGCAGCTCGTCGAGCAGGACGAGCAGGTCTTCGAGCAGCTCTGGCGCACCCTCGGCCTCTCGGTCGACTGGAAGCAGCACTACACGACCATCGGCGCGAAGTCGCAGACCGTCAGCCAGCGCGCGTTCCTGCGCAACTTCGCCCGCGGCGAGGCCTACCTCCAGGAGGCGCCGACCCTCTGGGACGTCACCTTCCAGACGGCGGTCGCCCAGGCCGAGCTCGAGGCCCGCGAGTACGCCGGCGCCTACCACCGGGTCGCGTTCCACAAGCCCGACGGCGAACCCGTCTACATCGAGACGACCCGCCCCGAGCTGATCCCGAGCGTCGTCGCGCTGATCGCGCACCCGGACGACCCTCGCTACCAGTCCCTCTTCGGGACCACCGTGACCAGCCCGGTCTTCGGCGTCGAGATCCCGGTGCGCGCGCACGCCGCCGCCGAGATGGACAAGGGCGCCGGCATCGCCATGTGCTGCACGTTCGGCGACCTCACCGACGTCACCTGGTGGCGCGAGCTCGACCTCCCGGTCCGCACCCTGATCGGCCGCGACGGCCGGATGTCGCGCGAGACGCCCGACTGGCTCAGCGCACCGGCCGCTGCCGCGGCGTACGAGGAGCTCAAGGGCAAGACGGCGTTCTCCGCGCGCGAGGCGGTCGTCGCCGCGCTGCGTCAGTCCGGCGACCTGGACGGCGAGCCGAAGCCCACGCAGCGGATGACGAACTTCTACGAGAAGGGCGACAAGCCCCTCGAGATCGTCGCGACCCGCCAGTGGTACATCCGCAACGGCGGCCGCGACGCCGCGCTGCGCACCGAGATGATCGACCGCGGTGCCGAGATCCAGTGGCTGCCGCCGCACATGAAGCACCGCTACGACAACTGGGTCGGCGGCCTCAACGGCGACTGGCTGATCTCGCGGCAGCGCTTCTTCGGTATCCCGTTCCCGGTCTGGTACCCGCTGGACGCCGAGGGCGAGCCCGACTACGACCACCCGCTCCTCCCGCGTGAGGCGGACCTGCCGGTCGACCCGTCGACGGTGGCCCCGGGCGGCTACACCGAGGAGCAGCGCGGGAAGCCGGGCGGCTTCATCGGCGACCCCGACGTGATGGACACCTGGGCGACGTCGTCGCTCACCCCCCAGATCGCGGGTGGCTGGGAGTCCGACGACGACCTGTGGCAGCGGGTCTTCCCGATGGACCTGTGCACCCAGGCGCACGACATCATCCGCACCTGGCTCTTCTCGCGCGTCGTCCGCGCCCACTTCGAGAACCACGCGGCCCCGTGGTCGCACGCCCTGGTGTCCGGCTTCATCCTCGACCCGGACCGCAAGAAGATGTCCAAGTCCAAGGGCAACGTGGTCGTCCCGACCGAGATCCTCGACAAGTTCGGTGCCGACGCCGTCCGGTGGCGCGCCGCGATGGCGCGCCCGGGCCTGGACTCGCCGTTCGACGAGACCCAGATGAAGGTCGGTCGCCGCCTGGCGATGAAGGTCCTGAACGCGTCGAAGTTCGTCCTCGGCGGCGTCGGCGCGACCGGCGTGAACCCCTTCGAGGTCTCCGAGCCCGTCGACTGCGCCCTGCTCGGCCGCCTGGCCGAGGTGGTCCGCGCCGCCACCGATGCGTTCGAGGCCTACGACTACACCAGCGCGCTCGAGGTCGCCGAGAAGTTCTTCTGGGAGTTCTGCGACGACTACCTCGAGCTGGTCAAGGAGCGGGCGTACGCCGACGGCGACAGCGCCGCCACCGTGTCCGCCAAGGCGACCCTCGCGATCGCGCTCGACGTCCAGCTGCGGCTGCTCGCGCCGTTCCTGCCCTACGTGACCGAGGAAGTCTGGTCGTGGTGGCAGGAGGGATCGATCCACCGCTCCAGCTGGCCGACCGTCACCGAGCTCGGCTCCGCGGCGGCGACCGACCCGGTCGCGCTCGACGCCGTGGCGGCCGCGCTGGTCGGGATCCGCGGCGCCAAGTCGAACGCCAAGGTCTCGATGCGCGCCGAGCTGTCCCGGGTGGAGATCCGTGGCCCGCAGGCCCTGGTCGACGCGGCCGAGCTGGCCGCCGACGACCTGCGCAAGACGGGCAAGATCGTCGGGGACCTGCTGTTCGTCGCCGAGGAGGGCGCCACGGAGATCACCGTGGTGGCCGAGCTGGCACCCGTCGAGGGCTGACGCCGGTCAGTGCCGGCCGCGGTGGCCACCGCGGTAGTCGTCCCCGTCGTCGGAGTCCGACCCGCGGTCGTGCGAGCCGTACCCGTGGGAGTCGTACCCGCGGGAACCGTAGCCGTGACCGCGGGAGCCGTTGTCGCGAGCATCGGCCAGGGCCTCGGTGATGGCGCTGGTGATGGCGCTGGTGATCGCGCCGCTGACGGCTGAGCCGATTGCGGCGAGGCCCTGACCGGGGCCCTGACCGAGGCCCTGGGCGTTCGAGTGCCCGGAGGCGTGGCCGTTGCCGTGCTGACGCCCCGGGAGGCTGGGCACGGTGGGCACCGGCACGGCAGGCACCGAGGGCGTGACCACCGGCGTCGGCAGCGACGTCGCGGCGGGGGTGCTCGGCGCGACCGGGGTGACGGGCTGCGGCGCGGCGGGCTGGGGCGCCGCGGGCGCCTGGTGGGCGACCTGGTGCACCGCGGTGTGGGCCGGGCGCGGGCTGTGCCCCGCGGCCGGTCGGCCGTGCGGCACGGCGGGGGCCGTCGTGTCGGCGGCGGCGCTGGGCGGCGCTGCCGGCGTCGAGACCGGGGGCGCGGCGACGGCCGGGCGTGGCGCCTCGCCGGCCGGCGCGGGCTTGGGCTGGATGACGGTGCCGGCGATCATCCCCATCGGCAGGTGCCGGGCGAAGCCGCCCAGGGCGTCGGTGCGGACGGCGTGGACCATCACCCCGAAGCACGCCAGGACGACGACGATCGACGCGACCAACGGCGCACGGTGCTCTGACCGCATGCAGACCCTCCCGAGAAAAACGGACGTTCGTGGGTCAGTTTTCCGGTCCAGACCGGTGCGGACCAAACCCCTGGGCCGGATCTGGTCATAAATGGCCCAGATGGGCTACGCGAACCGGGTCAGGCGGATTTCTTCTTCTTGGCCTCGGACTCGCGCGGGACCAGGGTCGGCGCGACGTCGTCGGTGACGACCTCGCCCGTGACGATGACCTTGGCGACGTCGCCGCGGGAGGGCACGTCGTACATCACGTGGAGGAGGACCTCCTCGATGATCGCGCGCAGGCCGCGGGCGCCGGTGCCCCGCTCCATCGCCTTGTCGGCGATCGCCTCGACGGCCTCGGTCGTGAACTCGAGCTCGACGCCGTCGAGCTCGAACAGCTTCTGGTACTGCTTGACCAGGGCGTTGCGGGGCTCGGTGAGGATCTGCACCAGCGCCGGCCGGTCGAGCTTCGAGACGCTCGCGATCAGCGGCAGCCGGCCGATGAACTCGGGGATCAGGCCGAACTTGGTCAGGTCCTCGGGCCGCACCTGCGAGAGCAGGTCCTCGGCGTCGCGCTCGACCTGACCGCGGACCTCGGCGGTGAAGCCGAGGGTCTTCTTGCCGACGCGCTGCTCGACGATGTGCTCGAGACCGGCGAAGGCACCACCCACCACGAAGAGGATGTTGGTGGTGTCGATCTGGATGAACTCCTGGTGGGGGTGCTTGCGACCCCCCTGCGGCGGCACCGAGGCGGTCGTGCCCTCGATGATCTTCAGGAGCGCCTGCTGGACGCCCTCACCGGAGACGTCGCGCGTGATCGAGGGGTTCTCCGCCTTGCGGGCCACCTTGTCGATCTCGTCGATGTAGATGATGCCGGTCTCGGCCTTCTTGACGTCGTAGTCGGCGGCCTGGATCAGCTTGAGGAGGATGTTCTCGACGTCCTCACCGACGTAGCCGGCCTCCGTCAGCGCCGTCGCGTCCGCGATGGCGAACGGGACGTTGAGCATGCGCGCCAGCGTCTGCGCGAGGTAGGTCTTGCCACAGCCGGTCGGTCCGATCACGAGGATGTTGGACTTCGCGACCTCGACGACCTCCTCCTTGCTGTGCTTGCCGGAGAGAGGCTGGATGCCCGCCTGGACGCGCTTGTAGTGGTTGTAGACGGCGACCGCGAGCGACTTCTTCGCCTGCTCCTGGCCGATCACGTAGGAGTTGAGGAACTCGAAGATCTCCCGCGGCTTGGGCAGCTCGTCGAGGCTGACCTCGGTGCCCTCGTTGAGCTCTTCCTCGATGATCTCGTTGCAGAGGTCGATGCACTCGTCGCAGATGTAGACGCCGGGGCCGGCGATGAGCTTCTTGACCTGCTTCTGGCTCTTCCCGCAGAAAGAACACTTCAGCAGGTCGCCTCCGTCACCGATACGTGCCACGGGCGGTCATCCTCCGGTAGGTCGAGCCCGGTAAGTCGAGCTGGTACAGCAGCTGTGCGTGGGAGTGGAGCGGTTCGGGGCCCGAGAGCCCCCCTGACGGTACCCCGTGCCACCCCCGATGAGGGGGTGGACACGGGCAACGTCGGGTCATGGTGGAGCTCAGGTGAGCGCCGGGACGCCCTTGCGCGACTCGATCACGGCGTCGATCAGGCCGTACTCGACGGCCTGCTCGGCGGTGAGGATCTTGTCGCGCTCGATGTCGACGCTCACCTGTTCAATCGGCCGGCCGCTGTGGTCGCTGATCATTTTCTCGAGCAGCTCGCGCATCCGCAGGATCTCGTTGGCCTGGATCTCGATGTCCGAGGTCTGGCCGAACGTGCCCTCGGTGTAGGGCTGGTGGATCAGGATCCGGCTGTTGGGCAGCGCCATCCGCTTGCCGCGGGCACCCGCGCCGAGCAGGATCGCCGCCGCCGAGGCGGCCTGGCCGATGCACACCGTCTGCACGTCCGGCTTGATGAAGTTCATCGTGTCGTAGATCGCCGTCAGCGCAGTGAAGGAGCCACCGGGGCTGTTGATGTAGATCTGGATGTCCTGGTCCGGGTTCATCGACTCCAGGCACATCAGCTGTGCGATGACGGCGTTGGCGACGTCGTCGGAGATCGGCGTGCCGAGGTAGATGATGCGGTCCTCGAACAGCTTGGCGTAGGGGTCGATGCGCCGGAACCCGTAGGACGTGCGCTCTTCCCACTGGGGGATGTAGTAGTTCATGCGTCAGTCCTTCTGCCGGGCCGGACGGCCGTCGTCGGCCGCCTCGCGGGCGCTCTTGATGACCTGGTCGACGAGGCCGTAGTCCTTGGCCTGGTCGGCGGTGAACCAGCGGTCGCGGTCGGCGTCGTTCTCGACCTGCTCGCGCGGCTGGCCCGTGTGCTCCGCGATCAGGTCGAGGAGGATCTGCTTGATGTGCAGGGACTGCTGCGCCTGGATCTTGATGTCCGAGGCCGAGCCGCCCATGCCGGACGACGGCTGGTGCATCATGATCCGCGCGTGCGGGAGCGCGTAGCGCTTGCCCTTCGTGCCGGCGCAGAGCAGGAACTGGCCCATCGAGGCGGCCAGGCCCATGCCGACCGTCGCCACGTCGTTGGGGATGTAGTTCATCGTGTCGTAGATCGCCATGCCGGCGTCGACCGAGCCACCCGGGCTGTTGATGTGCAGGAAGATGTCGGCCTCGGGGTCCTCGGCCGAGAGCAGCAACAACTGGGCGCAGATCGCGTTGGCGTTCTGGTCGCGCACCTCGGAGCCGAGGAAGACGATCCGCTCACGCAGCAGACGCTGGTAGATGTGGCCGTCGAGGTCGTTCATCCCGCCGCCGCCGTTGAGCTGCGGCTGATGAGTCCCCGGGTGCGATGCGGAGCTGGAGTACTGGGTCACGGAAGCGACCCTAGCCGCAAGAGCCGACAGTTCCACGGCCAACCGGCCCCTGTTCGCCAACAGCGGATTTCACGCCCCGGCGGCCTCGCGGAGGCGGTCCACCGTCTGGACCATCCCGGCCTCGAGCTCGTCGGCGTGCCCGGCGCTCCCGCCCAGGGCGAGCGGCGCGAACAGCCGCGACATCCTGGTCAGCCGGCGCGGCACCGGCCGGCGGTGCACGACCAGCGTGCCCTCCGCGGCGGGCGCGAGCTCCCAGATCCAGCGGGCGCCGCTGGACGTGGTGTCCCAGGCGAGCAGCCGCCCCGGCTCGAGCAGCGCGACGACGTTCCGGGTGGGCCAGACCGCCGCCCGGCGCCGGTTGATGCCGAGGTACCACTGGCCGACCCGCAGTCCCCCGCGCTTCAGCGGCACCATCCGCACCAGCTCCGGGCTCCACTCGGGCATCCGGGAGAAGTCGGTCAGCAGCGCCCACACCCGCTCGGGAGGCGCCGCGACCACGGCCTCGGCGCGCAGCTCGCGGTCGGGACTGCTCATGCGAGCCACCCGCGCAGGGCCTCGTGCACGTCGGGGTGGTTGAGCAGCCCGAAGTGGTCGGTGCGGCCGAGGTGGAGCACGTCGGCGCCGGGGAAGAGCTCGCGGCCCGCGCGCCCGCGGCCGTACGCCGACGGTGGCCGCACCAGCAGGTCGCCGACGACGTGGCCGACCGGGTGCCGCTCCCGCTCGGTCAGCGTGGCGGCGACGAGGCGGTAGCGCGCGTGCGGCAGCGGCGGCACGTCCTCGGCCAGGCCGTCCACGAGGTCGTGGACGCCGACCGAGCGCCGGTCCAGCACCCGCCCGAAGGCGGCCGTCTCGGGCAGGCGCGCCAGGCCGCGGGCGCCGTGGCCGATCCCCCGGGCGATCGGGGCCCCCAGGTGCGGCGTACCGAGCGTGATGACGTCGGAGACCAGGCCGGTCCACGGCGCCGGCCGGTCGTTCGCGACCGCACCGGCCGCCCGGATGATGAGCCCGCCCATCGAGTGCCCGACCAGCGCGACCCGGGCGACCGGGACCGGCCAGGCGTCGGTGAGCCGGTCCAGCAGGCTGGTCAGCGCGACACCGTTCTCGCGCACCGGGAGTCCGGTGTTGGTGCGCAGGAACACCGGGGTCCAGCCGAGGGCCGCCAGCGTCTCGGCGTACGTCGTGCCGGTGCGCTCGCGCCCGAAGTCCCAGTAGGACTCGTTCTCGCACAGCCCGTGCTGGAGGACGACCACGCGCTCGGTGGCGTCGGGGAAGGCGGCGGCGAGGCCCTCGGGCGTCAGCGGCACGTCGCGGCCGTCCGCGCGCACGGCCATGGTGATCGCCAGTCGGGGCCGCTCCACCGCGAGGCGGTCGCCGATCAGCCCGTTGACCGCGGAGCGGACGAACCGGCCCCGCACGCCGGCGTCCAGCCGCGGCCCGAGCCCCGCCGCGCCGGCGCGGTCGAGGGCGGTCGCCGCGGCCCGCAGGCCCAGCCCCGCGCCTGCGTAGACGGCGCTGGTGATCGTGCGCCCGGGGTAGCCGCCGAAGCGGTCCGCCCACGCGTCGTGGGTGTCGCGCACCCCGCGCACCACCAGCTCGTCGGTGACCTCGGTCAGCAGGGACAGCGCGTCGAGCACGCCGGGTCCGGATGCGCGCAGGCTCATGCGGTGACCATACCCGCGGTATGTGTCGCTGGCGAGGGCGCCGCCCCACCGATTGGTGACCGAACCGCAGGTGGGAACGCTCCCGATCTGCGGTTGGTGACCAAACGGTGGCCCGGGCGCCGAAATGACGCCGGCCCGCCAGGTCAGACCTGGCGGGCCGGCGTACGACGTGCGGTACGACGTCGGGGGGATCAGGCCTCGGCCTTCTCCTCCTCGGCGGGCTCGGTCGCCTCGTCGGCCTCGACCTCGGCCTCCGGCTCACCGATGGTGCCGTCGGGGCGCAGGTTCTTCAGCTCGACCGGGTTGCCGGACGCGTCGGTGACGACGGCCGACTCGACGATGCGGGCCAGCGCCTTGCCGCGCAGGATCTCCTGCACCAGCTCGGGGATGTGGTTGTGCTCGAACATGTGGTTCGCGAACGCCTGCGGGTCCTCGCCGGACTGCTGGGCCTTGCGGACCATGTGCTCGGAGAGCTCCTGCTGGTCGATGCCGAACTCCTCGACCTGGGCGATCTCGTCGAGGATGAACTGGGCGGTGACCGCGTCGCGGACCCGGCGCTCGAGGTCGGCCTCGAACTCCTCCTGGGTCTGCGACTCGTCCTCGAGGTACTTCTCCATGGTGACGCCGGCGTACGCGAGCTGCTGCTCGAAGCTGCTGCGGCGGGCGTTGAGCTCGTCGGTCACGATCGTCTCGGGCAGCGGGATGTCGACCGACTCCAGCAGCGCCTCGAGGACGGCGTCGCGGGCGGCGGCGGCCTGCTCGAGGCGGCGGCCGCGGCCGAGCCGCTCGCGCACGTCCTCGGTCAGCTCGGCGACCGTGTCGAACTCCGAGGCGAGCTGGGCGAACTCGTCGTCGAGGTCGGGCAGCTCCTGCTCCTGCACCTGGCTGACGGCGACCGCGACGTCGACGCCCTCGCCGACCAGGTCACCGCCCACGAGCTGGGAGGAGAAGACCTTCTCGTCGCCGGCGGCCAGGCCGACCAGCGCCTCGTCGAGACCGTCGATCATGCCGCCGCGACCCACGCGGTAGGACATGCCGGACACCTCGGCGCCGTCGACGACCTCGCCGTCCTTGGTCGCCTTGAGGTCCATGACCACGAAGTCGCCGTCGGCGGCCGGGCGCTCGACGTCGATGAGGGTCGCGAAGCGCTCACGCAGCGCCTCGACCTGCTCGGCGACGTCCTCGTCGCTGACGACGATGTCGTCGACCGACGCGGTCACGCCGTCGTACGTCGGGAGCTTGATCTCGGGCTTGACGTCGACCTCGGCCGTGAACTCGAGCGCCTCGTTGTCCTCGAACTTGGTCACCTCGATCTCCGGCTGCGCGAGCGGCTGGAGGTCGTTGGCCTGGAGCGCCTCGACGTACTTCTGCGGGACGACCTCGTTGACGGCCTCCTCGAGGACGGCGCCACGGCCGACCTGGCGGTCGATGACGGCCGGCGGGACCTTGCCACGGCGGAAGCCGGGGACGTTGATCTGCTTGGCGATCTTCTGATAGGCCGCGTCGAGGCTCGGCTTGAGCTCCTCGAAGGGCACCTCGACGGTCAGCTTGGCCCGGGTCGGGCTCAAGGTCTCGACGGCGCTCTTCACAGGCTTTCTCCTACTTTTTGATGGCTTTTCGATGACTGGTGCTCGGTGGTGGTTCGGTGCTCGTTCAGTCGGGGCGACAGGACTCGAACCTGCGATCTCCTGCTCCCAAAGCAGGCGCGCTAGCCACTACGCTACGCCCCGCCAAGTGGGGTCCCACGCGTGCCCGGGGCACGCTCAGGACCCTGCTTGGAGCGGATGACGGGAATCGAACCCGCGTAGCCAGTTTGGAAGACTGGGGCTCTACCATTGAGCTACATCCGCGAGCCCGGGGCCGAGGCCCCGAGAGCGGGTGCAATCGTGCCACATGCGCGGGTCCCGACCCCAACCGGGACGACCGCCCGGACGGCGCCCTCAGCGCCGGTGGACCAGCACCAGGGCCCGGTCGTCGTTGCGCGAGCCAAGCGAGTCGACGAGCCGGTCGGCCCCTCCCTCGAACTCGCCGCGCAGCAGCCGCTCGGCCTGGCCGAGCATCCGGTCGATGCCCAGGCCGATCTCGCGGCGCGGGGTCTCGACCATGCCGTCGGTGTAGAGGAGCAGGGCGTCGCCGCTGCGCAGCACGCCGGAGATCGTGGTGAACTCGGCACCGTCGATGAGGCCGAGGACCGGCCCCTCCCCCTCGTGCACGGTCCACCGCCCGGACCCGGCGTCGAGCTGGGCGGCCGGCGGGTGCCCGGCGGTGCGGACCTCGAAGGCGCCGCTCACCAGGTCGAGCGAGAGGTGGACCGCGGTCGCGAACCCCTCCTCCCAGCCCTGGCGCAGCAGGTACTCGTTGGCGGCGGGGAGGAAGTCGGCGGGCGGGAGCGCACCCAGGAGTCCCCCGAAGGCGCCGGACAGCAGCAGCGCCCGGGTGCCGGCCTGCTCGCCCTTGCCCGACACGTCGACGACGACGAGCTCGAGGCGGTCGGTCTCCTCGGCACGGACGGCGACGATGAAGTCACCGGCGAACGGCGTACCTCCCGCCGAGCGCAGCGCCGTCTCGGTGAGCCAGGCCTCGGGCAGCGGCGGGATGGCGCCCTGGCTGAGGATCCGGTCGCGCAGGTCCACCAGCATCGACTCCCCCTGCACGCCGGCGACGCCGAGGCGCGAGCGCCGGAACGACGTCAGCAGCACGATGAAGCAGAGCAGGTAGAGGATCGTGATCGCGAGCACCTGCTTGGAGGTGATCTTCGGCTGCGCCGAGATGGCGAGCATCAGCATCACCATCACGAAGACCACGAACCACGGCAGCTGCCGCGGCCCGAGCAGCAGGCTGCCGAGCAGCAACGGCACGATCAGCATGGTCATCGGCGCCGTGTCGGGCCAGACCAGCACCGGGACGGTCACGGCGACGGTGAGCGCCACCAGCGCGGCGAGGGTGTCGTTGCCCCGCGGGACCAGCCGGCGTCGCCGGCGCGCGACCTTCAGCTTCGACGGGCTGGCGGCCCGGTCCGCGTCGCTGCGTGCGGTCATTGGTCGTCGGTCCTCGTCCTCGGTCCCAGGTCCCTGGGTGGGCATCACTGTAGTGCTCGCGACCGGTACCTGCGCTGGCAATGGGAGCACCAGAAGAGGTTGCGTCCCTGCAGCTCGGCGGTGCGTACGGCGTGGCCGCACACGTGGCAGGGCATCCCGTTGCGGCGGTAGACGTAGACCTCGCCACCGTGGTCGTCGCGCCGCGGCGGTCGTCCCATCGCCTCGGGGGTGTGCTCCGGGCGCACGGTGTCGATCCGCCCGGTGCGCACGCCGTCGGCCATCAGGACGACCAGGTCGTCCCACATCGCGCGCCACTGGCCGACCCGCAGGGAGCTGCCCGGCCGATAGGGGTCCAACCGGTGCCGGAAGAGCACCTCGGCGCGGTAGACGTTGCCCACGCCTGCGAGCACCGACTGGTCCATGAGCAGGCCGCCGATCGGCGCCTTGCTGCGCCGGATCCGCTCCCAGGCGACGGTCGGGTCCGCGTCGTCACGCAGCGGGTCCGGACCGGACCGGGCGACGATCGCGTCGCGCTCGTCGCGGGTCAGCAGCTCGCAGGCCGTCGCGCCGCGGAGGTCGGCGTACGACCGCTCCGTCTCGAGCCGGAGCCGGACCTGCCCGACGGGCTCGGGGACGACATCGACGCCGGCGTGCACGTCGAACTTCCCGTAGAGGCCGAGGTGCACGTGCACGAACCTGTCGTCGGGGAACTCCACGAAGAGGTGCTTGCCCCACGACTCGGCGCCGACGAGCACCTGCCCGGTCAGCAGCTCGGCGGAGCCGGCGAACCGGCCCTGCGGGCTGCTCACCTCGACCTCCCGACCCCCGAAGACCGCGGTCAGCTCACCGGCGAGGCGATGGAGGGTGTGGCCCTCAGGCATCGGTGGGGCGTGCGGGCAGCGGCGGGAGCACGCCGTCCGCCTCGTACGCCGTGAGCTGGTCGATCCGCCGCTGGTGCCGCTCGGCCCCGGAGAACGGCTCGGCGAGGAAGAGCTCCACGAAGCGGGTCATGTCCTCGAGCGAGTGCATCCGGCCGCCGACGGCCACCACGTTGGCGTCGTTGTGCTGGCGGCCGAGCAGGGCGGTCTCCTCCGACCAGGCGAGCGCGCAGCGGATGCCGGCGACCTTGTTGGCGGCGATCTGCTCGCCGTTGCCGGAACCACCGATGACGACGCCCAGGCTGTCCTGCCCCGCGGCCCGCTCCTCGGCGACGGCCGCGGCGGCACGCAGGCAGAAGATCGGGTAGTCGTCCTCCGCGTCGTACCAGAACGGGCCGTGGTCGACGGGCTCGTAGCCGTGCTCGGTCAGCCAGGCGGTTAGGTGGTCCTTGAGGTCGAGTCCGGCATGGTCGCAGCCGAGGTGCACGCGCATGCGGCCATCCTCTCAGCCGTGCTGGCGCAGGAACGCGGCGACCTGTCCCATCAGCGTCTCGGCGGCCGGGAAGACCCGCGGGTGCCGCCAGAAGCCGTGCAGCTGGCCCTGGTAGCGGCTCGAGACCACCTCGACCCCGGCCTCCGCGACCCGGCGCGCGAGCTCCTCGCCCTCGTCGCGCAGCGGGTCGTGCTCGGCGGTGACCACGATCGTCGGCGGCAGCGTGCCGAGCCGGTCGGAGAGCAGCGGCGCCAGGTCCGGGTCGGCGTGGTCCGCCGCTGTTGCGTACTGCTCCCAGTACCAAGCACCCTCGCGCGGGTCGAACCCGTCGGCGTGGGTGCGGTAGGACTCGAAGCCGGCGGTCGGGTCGAGGAACGGGTAGATCAGCGCCATCGCGGCGTACCGCCCCGGATGGCGGAGCGCGTCGACCAGCGCGAGGTTGCCACCGGCGCTGTCCCCGTGGGCCAGCAGCGGTCCGCCGAGGGTGCGCTGCGCCCAGCCGCCCGCGGCGGCGACGTCGGCGGGCGCCGCCGGGAAACGGTGCTCCGGTGGCCGCCGGTAGTCGACGCTCAGCACCCGCATCCCGCTGCGGTTGGCCAGCCGCCGGGCCGCGGCGTCGTGCACCTCGACGTCGTTGAAGACGAAGCCGCCGCCGTGCACGTGGACGATGCTCGCCGCGCCCGCATCGGACGGCGTGTACAGGCGCGCCGGTACGCCGTCCGCGTCGACGTCCGCGACCTCGGCCACGTCCTCCCGCGGCTCGGCAGCCGCCTGCGCGCGGGCCAGCGCCCGCGCGGCGTCGATGTCGTAGCCGTCGGTCCAGACCGGGGTCTCGCCGGCGATCAGCTCGAGGGCCAGCCGGGACTCGGGGAAGAGCATGCTCAGAGACCGGCGACCGGCGGCAGCGTCACGACCTGGGAGGCGAAGCTCAGCCCCGCGCCGAACGCGATCAGCAGCGCGGTGTCGCCCGCCTTCGCCTGTCCCTGGCGCACCATCGCCTCGATCGCGAGCGGCACCGACGCGGCGGAGGTGTTGCCCGAGTCCTGCACGTCGCGGGCGATGGCGATCCCCTCCGGCAGCTTGAGGTTGCGGGCCAGGGTCTCGGTGATGCGCAGGTTGGCCTGGTGGGGCACGAACGCGTCGAGGTCGTCGATCGTCAGGCCGGCGCCCTCGATCGACTCGCGGGCGACGTCGGCCATCGCGAACGGCGCCCAGCGGAAGACCGCCGTACCCTCCATCTGCACGACCATCGGGTGCTCGGCGCTGTTGTGCTGGCAGGTCGGCTGCTGCGTGATGACGTGCGACTGGGAGCCGTCCGAGCCCCACGCCACCGGGCCGATGCCGGCGTCCTCGGCCGGTCCCACGACCACGGCTCCGGCGCCGTCGGCGAAGATGAACGCCGTGCCGCGGTCGGTCGGGTCCATGAACGTGCTGAGCTTCTCGACGCCGATGACCAGCGCGTAGCCGGCGTTGCCGCCGCGGACCAGGTCGGAGGCCACCGAGAGTGCGTGGCAGAAGCCGGCGCAGCCGGCCGAGACGTCGAAGGCCGCGGCGCGCGAGCCCAGCCGGTCGGCCACGATCGGGGCCGCGGCGGGCGTGTGCTGCGCGTGGGTCGAGGTCGCGAGGATGACCGTGGAGATCTGCTCCGCACCGATCCCCGAGACCTCGAGCGCCGCCCGGGCAGCGTGCGTCGCCATGTCGAGCAGCGACTCGTCCTCACCCGCGAACCGTCGGGTGCGGATGCCAGAGCGGGTCTGGATCCACTCGTCGTTGGAGTCGAGGACCTCGCAGATCTCGTCGTTGGTCACGAGCCGTGCCGGCCGATAGACCCCGAGCCCGAGCATGGCGGTCGCCGACGCGCCGGTCCGTTGACTGATCCTCGCCATGACAGCTCCTGACTCCTCGCGGGTTCGAACGAACGAACCCTAGACCCGACGGCCTCGGAGCTGTCGTCCGGTCAGTCCTCCGCGAGCACGACCACCCGGTCGCCGGGGATCACCTGGAACGTCTCGGACTTCGCCGGGTTCACCCGGACGCCGAAGCTGGTCCCGCTGCCGTCGGCCAGCGCCGTGGACTTGTAGCCGATCGCGGTCTCGCCACGGCGTACGGCGCCGGCGACGACGGTCGCGAAGTCGACCTCGGCGCCCGGCTCGACGTACCACTCGGCGGGCCGCAGGTAGATCTCGCTGCCTTCGTCGCCGAGGAGCTCGGAGAAGACCGCCTCCAGGCGGTGGTCCTCCGAGAGCTGGGTGACCAGGAGGCTCACGATCTCCCCGCTGACGACCACGTCGTCGACGTGGGCGACCTGCGCGAGCACCCGGTTGCGGTCGTCGAGCATCTCGCTGACGACCGGGGTGGCCGCGTCCATCCGGGCCAGGATGTCGCGCACGTGCAGGAGCGTGACCAGCGTGCGCGCGTCCGCCGCCTGGGGCTCCAGGTCGTCGGAGTAGCAGAGCACGATCACCTGGTCGAGGTCGGCGCCCAGGTGCTGCTCGAGCGTCGCCCGGTCGGTCGTCGATGCGGTGACGACGGTGACGTCGAGGTTGACCATCGGCGGCAGCGACTCGGGGGCGTACGACGTCACGACGGTCAGCCCCGACCCGTGCGGTGCGTACTTGTCGAGCTCGCGCAGCACGATCGGCGCGCGCTCGTTCCAGCCGATCAGCACGGCCCGCGTCGGGTGGTCGTCCACGCCGAACGACGTGCCCAGGCGGGTGCGGTCGGGCTGCACGAGGGCGTCCGGCTCGCCGCGCAGGGTCGAGTCGTCCTCGGCGACGACGATCAGCGTGCACCCGGCGACCGGGGTCTCGGCCGGCGGGTTGAGCTTCGGGCCGTCCGGCCCGATCAGGCCGATCACGCCGGCCAGCTCGTAGGCGAGCAGCGCGTCGCCGTACGTCGCGTCCGCAGCCAGGCCGTGGTCGTCGAGGAAGTAGATCTCGTCGCCGCCGTAGTCGAAGAGCTCGGTGTAGACGGCCGCGGCGCCGGACTGCCGGGAGGTCTGCACGACCAGCTTGGCGACGGTCTCGCGGATGTCGAGCAGCACGGTGCGCTCGGCGCCGACGAGGCGGGCCGCCTCGAGGTTCGTGGGGTTGCGGATCTCGGCGACGATGCGCGGCCCGTCGGGGCCGGCGTGCGTCAGCGCGAGCAGGGTCTTGATGACCTCGGCGTCCGGGTCGTCGGAGGTCTCGGGCGCGAGCAGGATGACCGAGCGGGCGGCGGGGTGGCTGCTGAGGGCCAGGTCGTCGAGGTCCATCGGCGAGCCGGACCGGCAGATCACCCGGGTGCCGCGCAGGTCCGGGACCTTGGCACGGAGCAGCTCCTCCATCTCGACCTTGTCGCGGTCGGCCAGCACCACGATCACCGGCTTCTTCCGGCTCTCGTTGGCCAGCGTCAGCTCGCTGACGATCGTGTAGATCGAGTCCGACCAGCCGAGGATCACGGTGTGGTCCTTCTCGAGGACCGTGGAGCGACCGCGGCGCAGGTCGGCGAGCTTGGCGTCGATGCCGGTCGCGATCACACCGATCAGCGCGCTGACGATGAAGAGGCCCGCGATGGTGAGCAGCAGCATCGACAGCAGGTAGCGCCACTGGAAGTCGCCGTCGCCGGCGACGGTGCCCGGGTCGAGCGCGTGGAAGAGGTTCTGCATCAGCTCGCGGAAGAACGGGAGCCCGTCGCCGCTGTTGCGGAGGCTGAACAGGTTGACGATGACCGTGAACACCAGGATCAGCGCCAACGTGGCGACGCACAGCCACGCGATCAGCGCCGGCGTACCCCGCGACATGCTGTTGTCGAACTGGTAGCGCAGCTTCTCGCGGAGCTTCGGCTCCTCCCGGTGCTGGCGACGCGCGATCGGCGTCGTCCTCTCGGCGGTCGGAGCCTTGATCGCCCGCACCGTGCGCTGGCGTGCCTGAAGACCGGTCCGTGCCATCTGTCCATCCCCCATGTGTCCGTTTCCCGGGAGAATCGTCGCGCACGATGCGCCCCGGGGTGGGCGTTTCCCGCGAAGTCTGGGGTCGCCGGCCACGGCGCGTGGCACGATGCGCGCCATGCAGAACTCCCGGGCCCGCGCGGCCACCGCCGCCGGCTTCCTCACCCAGGGGCTGATCCTGCTCAGCCTGACCACCCGGCTCCCCGACTTCCAGGACAAGTGGCACCTGTCCGACGTGAAGCTGTCGCTGGTCCTGCTGATGATGATCCTGCTCGCCGGCGTCGGCTCGGTCGTCGCCGAGACGCTCGCGAAGCGTCGCGACAGCGCCACGCTGCTGCGCTCCGGCCTGCTGCTGATCGCGGTCGCCGTACCGCTGCTGTGCCTGGCCCCGACGACGGCGGTGTACGTCGCCGGCATGGCCGGCTACGGCATCGGGCTCGGCGTCGTCGACGCCAGCACCAACATGCAGGCGGTCGCGCTCGAGCACCGTTACGGCCGACCGATCCTGCCGTCGTTCCACGGCGCCTGGACCCTGGGCGGCGTCATCGGCGCCCTGATCGGGCTGGCCACCGCCGAGTCGTCGCTCCAGGTCTCGGCCGTCGTCGGCATCGTGCCACTGGTCGTCGCCTTCGGCCCGTTCCTGCCCCGCGACCACGGGCCGACAGAGCTGCCGACCGAGGTCGCGGTGCCCTGGCGTCCGATCATCCTGGTCGGCATCGCGATGGTGCTCTTCTACATGGTCGACACGGGCGTGCAGACCTGGGGACCGCTCTTCCTCGACCACACCTTCACCACCCCGGAGCGGTACGTCGCCCTGTCGGCGCTGGCCTACCTCCTCGCGAGCGGCGCCGTCCGGATCGCCGGCGACTGGCTGGTGTCCCGGCTCGGCGTCGTCGTCATCCTCCGCGTCGGCGCACTGATCGGCACCGCCGGCCTCGCGGTCGTGGTCTTCTCCCCCACCTGGCAGGTCGCCGTGCTCGGGTTCGCGGTCCTCGGCGCCGGCGTCGCCGTCGTGGCGCCGCTGAGCTTCTCCGCCGCCGCCCGGATCGCCGGCGCCTCCGAGGGCGGGGTCGAGTTCGAGCCCGCCGTCCGCCAGGCGCGCGTCGACGCCGTGATCGCCCGGTTCAACCAGTTCAACTACGTCGGCGCCCTGCTCGGCTCGGTGATGACCGGGCTGGTCGGCCAGGACTCGCTGCGGATCGGCTTCGCCGTCCCGATGATCCTGGTCCTCGGCATCATCCCGCTCGCCCCGGCCTTCGCACCGAAGATCGTCGCCGCGGTCAGTGCACCCCGGCCATCAGCGTCCTGATCGGCTTCGTCGCCAGGAGCACGGCAGCACCGACGACCACCGCGACCAGGCCGAGCACGAGGAAGTACGGGTCCTCGTCCTGCCAGTCGTAGTAGCCCGCCAGCTTGCCGGCCATCGTGCTGCCGATCGAGATCGACAGGAAGTAGAGCGCCACCATCTGGGTGGTGAACCGCTGCGGCGCGAGCTTCGTCGACAACGACAGCCCCACGGGTGAGATGAAGAGCTCTGCCAGCGTGAAGACCAGCAGGATCCCCGTCAGCGCCCAGAGCGAGGCCGCGTGCGGCCCCGCCGGCACCGGGAGGAAGAGCAGGAACGCCACGCCCATCAGCACGGTGCCGACCCCGAACTTCACCGGCGTCGACGGCTGGCGCGGGCCGAGCCGGGTCCACATCGCGGCGAAGACCGGCGCGAGCAGGATGATGAAGACCGGGTTGATCGACTGCACCCACGACACCGGCATCTCCCAGCCGAAGAAGTCGCGGTCGAGGCGCTTGTCCGAGTAGATCGTCACCACGGTGAACTGCTGCTGGTAGAGCGACCAGAAGACGGCGTTGGCGATGAAGAGCGGCACGAACGACCAGACCCGGCTGCGCTCGACGGCCGTGACGTGGCGGCTGGCGAGCATCAGCGCGAAGTAGGCGACCGACGCGACGATCGTGACGACCAGGACGACGTTGACGAGGTTCTCGGGCGTGATCAGGTCGAGCAGCCAGGCCACCGCCACGAGCACCACGACGGCCACGGCCACCGCGACCCAGCGGAGCCGCTCGGGCGGCGGGAGCGGGTTCGGGACGACCCGCGCGTGGTCGGGGATCCGGCGACGTCCGACCGAGTACTGCACCAGGCCGAGGAACATGCCGATCGCGGCGAGGGCGAACCCGTAGTGGAAGCCCTCGTTCTCCTGGAGCCACCCGGTCAGCAGCGGACCTGCGAAGGCACCGATGTTGATGCCCATGTAGAAGAGCGAGAAGCCGCCGTCGCGGCGCTCGTCGTCCTCGGCGTAGAGCGACCCGAGCACCGAGCTGGCGTTGGCCTTCACCCCACCGCTGCCGAGCGCGATCAGGACGAGGCCGACGCCCACGCCGGCGAGGCCCGGGATCGCCGAGAGCGCGATGTGCCCGAGCATCACCACGATCGCGGCGTAGAAGAGCATCCGCTCGGGGCCGAGGACCCGGTCGGCCATCCAGGCACCGACGATGGTGGCGAGGTAGACGCCCCCGCCGTACGCCCCCACGATGCCGGTGGCCGTGGCCTCGTCGATGCCGAGGCCGCCCTTCGAGGCGGAGTAGTAGAGGTAGATCAGCAGGATGCCCTGCATGCCGTAGAAGCTGAACCGCTCCCACAGCTCGACCCCGAAGAGGTTGGCGAGCGGGCGTGGGTGACCGAAGAACCCCCGGTCGACCTCGTCGGGGTGGGTGACGTCGGCTGAGCTGCTCACCAGGTCACCGTGCCCGGGCCCTCCGCCGGGCAAACGAGGGTCAGGCCTGCGGGCCTGGCCACACCTTGTCCGGCACCGGGACGGGGCGGCCGGGCTGCTCGCCACCGCGCGCCTCGAGGTAGCTCGCCTTCGGCACCATCACCTTGCGGCGGAAGATGCACACGACCTTGCCGTCCTGGTTGTAGCCGATGGTCTCGACGTACACGACGCCGCGGTCGTCCTTGGACTTGCTCTCGGTCTTGTCCAGGACGGTCGTCTCGCCGTACAGCGTGTCGCCGTGGAAGGTCGGCGCCACGTGGCGCAGCGACTCGACCTCGAGGTTGGCGATCGCCTTGCCCGAGATGTCCGCGACGCTCATGCCGAGCAGGATCGAGTAGACGTAGTTGCCGACCACGACGTTCTTGCCGAACTGGGTGGTCTCCTCGGCGTAGTTCGTGTCGAGGTGCAACGGGTGGTGGTTCATGGTGAGCAGGCAGAACAGGTGGTCGTCGTACTCGGTCACCGTCTTGCCGGGCCAGTGCTTGTAGGTCGCGCCGACCTCGAACTCTTCGTAGCTGCGTCCGAACTGCATGGGCCGATACTGCCCGCCCGGACGCCGCCACGTCACCCGTTGTTACGCGTGGGTAATGTCACCCGGCACTCAGGAGCCCCCGCCACCGGCCTTGCGCCGGTGCATCTGCGGCGCGGCGCCGCCGGCCACCTCGGAGCCGTGTGCCTTCTCCTGGAGCGGACCGTCCTGGTGGACGCCCTTCTCCTTGGAGTTCTTGCGGTCCAGGGCCTCGCGCATCTTGGCCTTGAGGTCGTCGTTGCCGTTCGAGTCCGTCATGGTTCCTCCGCGAGTCGCCAGTGGGTCCTGCCACCCTCGCACGTCGGCGCACGGACGTCGACAGGCTTTCAGCCGAGCTTGTACTCCTTGAGCAGCGCGCGCCCGATGATCATCTTCTGGATGTCGGAGGTGCCCTCGCCGATGAGCATGAACGCGGCCTCGCGGTAGAGGCGCTCGATCTCGTACTCCTTGGAGTAGCCGTAGCCGCCGTGGATCCGGAAGGAGTCCTGGACGACCTCGTTGCAGTACTCCGAGGCCACCATCTTGGCCATGCCGGCCTCGACGTCGTTGCGCTCGCCGGCGTCCTTCTTGCGGGCCGCGCGGACCATCATCGAGTGCGCGGTCTCGACCTTCGTCGCCATCTCCGCGAGCCGGAAGAGGATCGCCTGGTGCTCCGCGATCGGCTTGCCGAAGGTCTCGCGCTGCTGGGCGTACGCCGCGCCGAGCTCGAAGGCCCGGTTGGCGATGCCGACGGCGCGGGCGGCGACGTTGACGCGGCCGACCTCGACGCCGTCCATCATCTGGTAGAAGCCCTTGCCCGGCTCGCCACCCAGGATCTGCTCGGCGGAGATCTCGTGACCCTCGAACACCATCTCGGTGGTGTCGATACCCTTGTAGCCCATCTTGTCGATCTTGCCGGGCACGGTGACGCCCTGCGCCGTCTCGCCGAAGCCCGGCTCCTTCTCGACCAGGAACGTCGTCATGTTCTTGTAGACCGAGTCCTGACCCTCGTCGGTCTTCACCAGGACGGCGACCAGGTTGGACGAGCCACCGTTGGTCAGCCACATCTTCTGGCCGGTGATCGAGTAGCCGCCGTCATCCTGCTTGGTGGCCTTGGTCTTGATGGCCGACACGTCCGAGCCGAGCGACGGCTCCGACATCGAGAAGGCGCCCCGGATCTCACCGGTCGCCATCTTCGGCAGGTACTTCTGCTTCTGCTCCTCGGTGCCGTGCCGCATCAGCATGTAGGCCACGATGAAGTGCGTGTTGATGACGCCCGAGACGCTCATCCAGCCGCGCGCGATCTCCTCCACGCACAGCGCGTAGGTGAGCAGCGACTCGCCCAGCCCGTCGTACTCCTCGGGGATCATCAGCCCGAAGATGCCGAGCTCCTTGAGCCCGTCGACGATCTCCTGGGGGTACTCGTCGGCGTGCTCCAGCTCGGTCGCGACCGGCAGGATCTCCTTCTCGACGAAGCTCCGGACGGCCTTGATGATCTCGGCCTGGTCGTCGGTGAGGCCATCGGTCTCGCACAAGCGCATTGCGGCATCCTTCGGGGGCGCGGTGGTTCGGCTGGCGTCGAGACTATTACCGGCCAGTCACTTCCCACACCCTTCCGCGGGCCGCGGTGACAACCCTCACACGACCGGCTCCTAGACTGGACACGGGGCGACGGTCACCGGGACCGGACCACGACTTGGGGGGTGGGATGCACCGACCCCGCCCGAGCTGGGCCAGCCCGGACATCCCGCTGGCGCTGCTCGTGGTCGCCGTGCTCGTGCTTGCGTTCGTGCTCCCGAGCAGGCTCGGCGGCTCCGACCCGGACCCGACGCCGACGGGCGGCGCCCGCGGCGCAGCGCCGTCGGCCTCCCCCACCGACCAGCAGGTGGTGCCGGCCCCGACGGTGTCGCCGGGCACCGGCCCGCGCTCGACCTCGTCGCCGTCGTCCGGGTCGACGGTCCCCGGGCTCCCGGGCCTGCCGAGCAACCGCGGTGGCGGCGTGTGCGTGGACGTCCCCGCGTCGCGCCTGACCGCCGCGTCGTTCAACATCCACTCGGGCTTCAACCGGGACCGCAGCCGGCTCGAGCTCGAGCAGATCGCCGCCGAGATCAGCACGCTCGGCGCCGACGTGGTGCTGCTCCAGGAGGTCGACCGCAACCGGCGCTGGAGCGCCCATGTCGACGAGCCGGCGTACCTGGCGGCGAAGCTCGGCATGTACTACGCGTTCGGCACCAACGTGCGCCGGTCCGGCGACAGCGAGTACGGCACCGCGATCCTGTCGCGCTACCCCGTGAGCGACGCCAGCAACACCCTGCTGCCCAACGGCCCGGGCGGCCAGCAGCGCGGTCTGCTGCGCGTGGTGGTGTCGCCGTTCGGGACGCCGATCAGCCTCTACGTCACGCACCTCGAGAACACCTCGTCGACGATGCGGCTGGCCCAGGCCCGGTCGATCGCCCAGATCGTCGCGCAGGACCCGAACGCGAAGATCGTGGGCGGCGACATGAACGCCGGGCCGGGCTCCGACGTGCTCGGCACGCTGCGGGGCCCGCTCGACGACAGCTGGACGACCGCCGGCCTCGGCACCGGCTTCACGCACCCCACGACCGCTCCGCGGTCGCGGATCGACTACCTGCTGTACGCCGGAGGCCTCCAGCCCGTCGCGTCCGCGGTGCTGCCGAGCGCGGTCTCGGACCACAGCGCGGTGCGCACCGTCTTCGAGGTCGGCACCGGCGCTCCCCAGGTCTGCCTGCCGTTCTTCGGCGGCTGAGCCCGGCGGCCGATCAGGTCAGCGCCGGAGCCGCCGCCACCAACCGCGGTCGTCGGGCTGCACCTCACGCGGCACCCCGACCTCCTCCGTGCGGTCGATCTCCTCGGTCAGCTGCCGGGTCACGATCTCGCTGAGCGCCCGGATCGCCGCGTCGGCGAGCTCGGCGTCGGTGACGACCTCGGGCCCGTCCGCGAACTCGGAGTCGCGAGGCAGCAGGTCGTCGAGGTCGCCGGCGACGTCGAACCCGCCGGCGCGCACGTGCTCGACGTACCGGCGCGAGAGGTCACGGCACCATGCGGCGTGCTCCGGCGGCACCAGGATCCGCCGACCCTCCGCCGAGCCCAGGATCTGCGTCGACAGGTAGCGCTTGCCGACCTTGCCGAAGGCGTCGCGCCGCTTGAGCCCGTCGGGGACCGTCTGGTTGACCCGGAGCAGCACCTCCGCCTGCTCCAGCCGCAGCCCGCGGTTGCCCCGGCCGACGGCCTCCCGGTCCAGGCGGCTGGGGTCGACGCCGAGCACGCTGCAGTAGCGGTCGAGCAGGAGGTCGGGGTCGCTGCCGGCCGGAGGGACGGGGACCACGTGGATCCGCTCGGGTGGCACGTGCCGCGACCAGCGCTCCAGGACGCCGGGCAGGTCCTTCTGCCACCAGATCGACGCGTCGGTGCCCTCGGTCTCGCGGAGCCGGCGCAGGTAGCGGGCGAAGGTGGAGCGGCGCCCCGACTGGAGCCCCTGCTGCCACACCGACGGGATCTGTCGCGCAAGGTCGCGGCAGGTGACGATCACGTGCACCTCGCGGTCCCCGCAGGCCGCGAGCAGGCGGGCGATCTGGGTGTCGTCGGCCGGCGAGAGCGACTCCTCCGAGATCACCGCCCGCGACCCGGTGCACCCCTCGAGCATCGCCGACAGCCCGGGCAGCACCGTCGCGGCCTCGGCGGGGTCGTGCGGGAGCAGCCGGTCGCGCACGTCGAGCATCAGCCAGAAGGCGGCCCGCCGCCGGAGCACCAGGTCGACGTCCTGCTCGAGCAGCTCCTCACGCGAGGCCAGCAGGATGCCCTGGAGGTACGACGTGCCGGTCTTCTGGAGGCCGATGTGGAGGTAGAGCTGGCGACTCACGCGCTGAGACTAGAACGCGCCCCTGTGGGTGCGTCCAGCGCCAGGTGTGCGGAGCCTCAGCGCTTGGCGAGCTTGCCGAACGTCCGCAGGGTGGCGGCGTAGTTGTCCGACGTCGTCGACATCCGCGCGGCCGCGAGGTCGCGGGCCATCGCGGTGGTCAGCGGCCGGTTCGCCGTCAGCACCAGGTAGGTGGTTGCGCCGGTGCGGTTGACCAGCATGCTGGTCGGGGTCGTCGAAGCAGTGAACTTCGACGGCCGGAACACGATCCACGAGCGCGCCGTACGCCGGGTGCCGAGCTCGGCCACCAGCGCCTGCTCGGCCTTGGTCGGCGTCGCACTCCCGGAGACGACCTTCACGGTGACGCCGAGCCGGTGCGCGCGCCGCAGCTGGGCGGCGATGGCCCGGTCGCTGAGCTGGGCGGTGGAGAGGCGGATGGCCGCGCCGGACGTGGTGTTGTGGACGGCGGCGCGGACGGTGCGGGCGACCGAGCGACGCGACGCCGACGACGTGGAGGTCGGGTCGTTCACGCTGGTGCCGGGCGCGAAGCTGACCGGCGTCTGGCCGCTCGTGGTCGCCGGCATGCTCAGCACGACCGAGAGGGCGTCGTGGTCGGAGTAGAGCTCCGTCGTCGCCTGCTCGAGCACGCTGAACGACGCGGCCGGCCGCATGAAGACGTAGTCGATGGTCGCGCCGTGGTGGTCGCCGGTCGGCAGGTAGGAGCCGTAGACGTCGTAGCTCGGCGTCAGGCCGGCCGCGGTCAGCCCGGCGCGCGGGTAGTCCTTGGCGCGGTAGTGCACGTTGAAGTCGCCGCCGACGAAGACCGGGCCCATGCTGCTCAGCCCGCCGACCAGGGCGCCGAGCCGCTGGATCGAGGGTCCCATCAGCTTGGCGGTGATCGAGTTCTTCGGGGCGATGTGCGTCGCCACCATGGAGACCATCTGCTTGCCGTCGTTCGAGCGGACCGTCACCCAGTTGGCGTAGCGGATGCCCCACTCGACGTGCTGGCCGCGTTCGCGGCCGCGCTTGTTGCTGATCATCGTGGTGCCGCGGTTGATGGCCGTCCACCGGTCGGTGCGCCAGACCACGGGCGACGCGCCGGTGTACTGCCCGGGCGTGCGGAACAGGTCGTAGCCGGTCGGCGCGAGCAGGTCGTCGGCGCGGTAGGGCACCTCGTTGAAGGTCACGAAGTCGGGGCAGTTCGAGAAGACCTTGCTCAGGTCGGAGAGGAACTTGGGCGTCGCCTCACCGGACTTGAGGTTCGCCTGCGTGATCCGGACCGAGGAGATCGGCAGCACGGGCGTCGGCGTCGGGGTCGGGGTCGGCGTCGGCGTCGCGGTGTTGCCGGGCGTCGGGGTGGGGGTCGGCGTCGCCGTGTTGCCGGGCGTCGGCGTGGTGGTGCCGTTGCCGCCGGTCGTGTTGGTCGTCGTCGGGCAGCCGGTGACCTTGCGGCTGGCGACCGGCTGCGCGGCGTCCGCGGCGGACGTCGCGTGGACGGCCACCGGCACGGCGCAGGCGAGCGCGGCGAGGGCGGCGCCCCAGGCGGCGCGACCGGCTCCCCGGCGCATCGGCGGGCGGGGCGACAGCTTCATCGAGACGGTCCTTTCAGCGGCGGAACGGGACGTTCCAACGGTGCCCCCGACGGTGCACCACATGGATCTCACCAGTCACACCAGCAACACGGCAAGAGCTCCGCGCGAATTACAGATCTGTAGTTTCCGGACGAGGTCTAGACCGACCGCGCCGACCCCCATCATCGGCCGGACGACGGCGTTGCTGAGGCGTCCGAGATGCCCAGGACGGCCGCCAACGGCTCCGCGAGGTGCTCGGCGTACTCGGTCGTCATGTGCTCGCTGTCGCGCATCGGGATGAACGAGCCGACCACCGACGGGCACCGGCGCCGGTCGCAGAACCAGTGCTCGGCATCGACGTACCGCGCACCGGCCTCGGCGGCCACCGGCCCGAAGCTGCGCTCGATCGAGCGCTGGGCCGAGCTCGGGGAGAAGAGGCAGTCACCGAGGTCGTCGGCCTCCGAGAGGCAGACGGCCTGCTCGCGCGGCAGCTTCGGGGTGTTGCCCAGCACCGCGACCTCACCGGCGTACGGCGTCAGCGCCTCGATCTCGCGGCGCAGTCCCTCGCCGACGGCCCGGGTGAACTCCTCGCGGTTGCCGGCGCGCTCGACCACGTCGCCGGTCTCCGGGTCGACGACCGGCGCGAGCGGGGCGTTGGAGATCAGCACCAGGTCAGGGCGCAGGTCGCCGATGGTGTCGATCGTCCAGTTGATGAAGTCCTCGCACGCCGCCCAGCGCCGGCCGGTCTCCGGGTCGAGCCGGTAGGCCTGGTTGGCCGGGCAGCCGCTGTAGACGAACGTGTAGGCGCGGTAGCCGTGCTTCGCCCCGATCGCGTTGACCGCGGGGCTCCAGGCGCGGGCGTGCGAGTCGCCGATCACCACGATCGAGCGGTCGGCGTCGGGGTCGCCGTTCGGGCAGAGCTGGTGGGTGCCGGTGCGGTAGTCGCAGTCCCCGAGGGGCGCCGTGTCCTGGCGGATGCCGCGCAGCCCCGGGACCAGGTCGCCGGGCACGGGCTGGCCCTTCTTGGCCGCGAGCACCGAGGCCTGCACGAGCGCGCGGGCCGGGTCGTCGCTCAGCTTCTTGCCCGCGAACTCGTCGACGCTGATCGCCGGGTTGCCGGCGTTGCGGTCCAGCTTGTGGTCGATCCAGGCGTTGGAGACGACCAGGCCGAGCACGACGATGCCGACGCTGGCCGGGTAGAGGGCGACCGCCCGCCACGACGGGCGCCACACACGTCCGCGGCGGAACGGCTCCTCGACGAACCGGTAGGTCAGGCCGCTCAGCACGAAGATCGCGACCAGGCAGACCACCAGGTGCGTGCGCGACAGGCCGTGCCAGTGCGACCGCGCGATCACCAGCACGGGGAAGTGCCACAGGTAGAGCGAGTAGGACCAGTCGCCCACGATCCGCGCGGGCCGCACCGACAGCGCCCGGGCGACGAGGGTCCGCTCGCCACCCGCGAGACCGCCTGCGGCGAGCACCGCGACGGCGCCCAGCACCGGGACGGCCGCCAGCACGCCCGGGAACGGCGACTGCGCGTCGAAGGTGACCGCGCCGACCAGGATCGCCACGATGCCGGCGGCGGCGAGCAGCTCGACCCGGATGCCGGGGGTGCGCGGTGGTGGGTCCTCGTCGGCGGTGTCCCGGCGGAGCATGACCACCGCCAGCAGCGCGCCGGCGCCGAGCTCCCACGCCCGCGTCAGCGTCGAGAAGTACGCCGTGTCCGGGGACGCGTACGTCGCCCAGACCGACCAGCCGAGCGAGGCCGCGACCAGGACGGCCAGCACCACCGTGGCCCGCCGGCGCACGTCGTACCGTCGCGCGACGAGGTGGCCGGTCGCCAGGACGAGCAGCAGCAGGAGCGGCCAGATGACGTAGAACTGCTCCTCGACCGAGAGCGACCAGAAGTGCTGGAGCGGCGAGACCGGGCGGTCGGTCGCGAAGTAGTCGGTCTCGACCATCGCGAAGCGGATGTTGGAGGCGAAGAGGCCGGCCCAGATCGCGTCGACGAAGATCTCGTCGGCCCGCACGACCGGCAGGAAGACCGCGCTGGCCAGGCAGGTGGCGACGAGCACGACCGTCGCGGCGGGAAGGATGCGGCGCGCGCGGCGCGCGTAGAAGCCGAGCAGGGAGAGCCGCTCGGAGCGCACGACCTCGCGCATCAGCAGGGTCGTGATCAGGAAGCCGGAGACGACGAAGAAGACGTCGACGCCGATGTAGCCGCCCGACAGGGAGGAGAATCCGGCGTGCGCCGCGATCACCAGGAGGACCGCGACGGCGCGCATGCCCTGGATGTCGCCGCGGAAGCGGGCCACGGGTCGACCGGCGTTCGCACGAGGGGTCTCGGTCGGCGCTGGGAGCGTCACGCGGGATTCTCTCGGGTCGTCGGAGGTCGGTTAGGGTGGCCCGGTGCGTGAGGAGCCCGGCCGTCATCGGGACCGGCAACGCCGCGGTGCGACGGGAATCCTAGTCGCTCTCGGGCTGCTGGTCGCAGTCGGCGTGACCACCGCCGCCGTCGCCACGCCGCTGATGGACCGCTCCCCCGAGACCCCCTCGGACGTCGCCGCCGTCCTCGACGAGGCCCCCTCCGCGGGCGCCACGACGTCGGCTCCCGCCGAGGCCCAGGCCTCCGCGCCGGCGAGCCGCGCGATGGTCCGCACCCCCGCGCCGCAGCGCGTCGTGCAGGCCAAGAAGCTGACCCGGATCCCGGCCAAGGTCATCAAGAAGCAGCAGCTGCTCGCGGCCCGCGCCGAGGCCGCCGCGCAGCCGGTCTCGCTGCGGATCGGGTCGTTCAACGTGCTCGGCAGCCAGCACACCGCGCCGGGCGGCGACCGCCGCAGCTTCCCGTCGGCCTCCTGGCGAACGCCGCAGGCCGCCGCCCTGATCAAGCAGCACGACGTCGACGTGGTCGGGCTCCAGGAGGTGCAGGGCGACCAGCTCACCGGGCTGGAGAACGCCACCGGCTTCGCGGCCTACCCGGGCTTCGCCTTCGGCTCGAACGAGACCGACAACTCGATCCTCTACGACCCGGCCAAGTTCGAGTTCGTGGACGGCTCGTCGTTCACGATCACGTTCATGAACGGCCAGCACCCGCAGACGATCCTCAAGCTGCGCGAGCGCTCCACCGGCCGGGAGATGTACTTCGCCAACATGCACGCCTCGGCCGGCCACGACGCCAAGAACACTGGCACCCGCATCGCGGGTCACCTCACCGGCGCCGACATGTTCAACCAGCTCCGCGCCAGCGGCCTGCCGGTCTTCCTCACCGGCGACATGAACGACCGTGGCGACTTCTTCTGCCGGGTGCTCCCCCGCATCGGCGGCGTCGCGGCCGTCGGCGGCTCGATCAGCGGCGGCTGCCACCCGCCCGCCCGGATGGCCGTCGACTGGGTCGTCGGCTCCAGCGACGTCAGCTTCAGCAGCTACTGGCAGGACGGCTCACCGCAGGCGCGGAAGATCAGCGACCACTACTTCGTGTCAGCCCTCGCCACCATCGGGCCGGTCGACTGACCTCGCGCGAGCGCCGCAGCTCGCGCACGTCGCCCAGCAGCCCGGCGACCACCTCGGCGGCGGCGTCGGCCACCTCCGCGTCCGTCACCGTGTCCGGCGTACGGCGCGGCTCCAGCTCGGCGGGGACCCGCAGCAGCTCGACGTCACCGACGACGTCGAAGGGCCGGCGGCCGAGGAAGGCGATCGCCCGGTCGCCCCGGTCGCGGCACTCCTGGACCTGCTCGGGTCCGGGCCAGTAGCGCTCGCCGCCGCGCGGCACCAGGCGGTCATCGGCGAGGAACGTGCGGATGTAGACACCCCGGTCGAAGGACGACTGGAAGTCGTCGAGGTGCTCGTTGACCCGCCGCAGCAGCTCGGCCTCGACGACGCCCATCGACTGGTTGGGGAAGGAGCTCGACAGGTCGACGCCGTCGGCGGAGATGCCGACCAGCGCCGCGAAGCGGTGCCAGATCTCCTCGCGCGGTGCGCTCGGGTCGAGCGGCAGCACGTGGATGCGCTCGGGCGGCACGGCCCGTGACCACCGCCGCAGGACCAGCCGCAGGTCGAGGGTCCGCCAGTTCCAGATCATCTGCGGGCTCGGGGACTCGCGGCGGGAGTAGTCCTCCATCCGCGCGGTGCCGCGGTTCTTCAGGCTCTCCTGCCAGCTGGCGGTGAAGAGTCCCAGCGGCTCGCGCGCGGTGACCACCACGTGCACCTCGGCCGGCGCGAGCTGCTCGACCATCGCCTGCGCCTGCTCGGCGTCGGCGGCCGCGAAGAACTCGTGGCTGACCAGACCGTCGCCGTCCCAGCCGCTCAGGTCGGCGCGGATCCGCGACCAGGCCTCGTGCTCACGCTGGGGCCTGTGAGTGCGCTCGGGCTCCTCGCGGACGACCCGGCTGGCCCACAGGTGGTCGCGGCGCTCCCGCCCGGGCAGCAGCAGGCCCTGCTCGCGGACGACGTCGCGGTTGGCCCACAGGATCGTCTGGAGGTACGTCGTGGCGGTCTTCGGCAGGCCGATGTGCACGAAGACGCGACGCACCATCAGATGCTGTCCTGGAACTTCTCGATCGCCCGGTCGATGCGCTCGCGGTCCTGGTCGGCCATGGGGAGCAGCAGCTCCTGCACCAGGTCCGCCAGCTCGGCGAGCCGCAGGTTGTGCCGGCGTACCTCGGCCAGGTCGGCCTCGAGCCGCTCGACCCGCTGGGTCAGCTCGTGCACCCGTCCACCGGGCAGACGTGACCTCAGCTCCATTGCGCCACCAACCTTCCGACTGCGAACGACCGTGCGTCGCTCCCTGCTCCTGGGTCCAGCTCCCGGACCGACAGGATTGTCCCACCGTGGTCCGTGACCAGCCGCCGCGCCCGCTCGACCGCGATCGGCCGCAGCATCAGGTCCGGGTCGGGCTCACCTTCGCCGGTCCAGAACTCGAGGTAGAGGTGGCCACCGCCACGCAGCGTCATCGACGCGAACCGCCCCAGCGACTGGCGCCCGAACTCGTCGGTCGCGTCCAGCAGGTGCCGCGCGACGACCGCCCGCGGCCCCGGCTCCCGGGCCACCCGCGCGCCCTCGCTGAGCACCGAGCGCCACTCCGTGAGGTTGAGGGGGCGGACCTCCATCGGGAGGTCCTTGCTCTCCGCGTGCCGCCTGGCCTTGCGCGGCCCGACGGCCGCGAAGTCGTACGCCGTCGCGCGGCGCCCGCGGCGCGCCCACCACAGCGCGTCGGAGCCGCGGCCGGCGCCGACGTCGAGCAGGTGGGTCGCCGGGTCCTCGCGGCGGGCGACCAGGCGCGCGAGGTCGCTGCCCTTCTTCGGCAGCGACGTGCTGCGCGCCAGCGACCACTCCCGCTCCCACTCGCGACGCTGGTAGGCGGAACCGCGGAACCACTGGTTGAGCTGGGCCTTGGTGCGCTCCGACGTCTCGAACTGGTACGCCGGGTCCGGGACCCGCCACGACGGGCCGTACATCGCCTCGAGCAGCTTCTCCGGCCGGGCCGGTGCGGGGAACGTCCGGCCCGCCAGCTCGCAGGTCCCGAGCGGGTGGATCCACTCCGGCTCGTAGTCGGTGCCGACCTCGCCCATCAGGTAGAGCCGGCCGCCGTCGAGGAAGCCGCCGAAGACGTCGAGGCCGCGCGGGATCCCGTCGCCCTCCTCGACGCGCACCCGGAAGGCGGCGCCGCTGTAGCGGTAGGTGTCCATCCCCCGGGCGGCGACGGCGCGCTGGAGCCGGAAGGACTCGCGCACCACGTCGACCGGGTCGGTGTGCCGCGAGACGTAGCCGAGGTCGGCGTCGGAGTCGTGCCCGAGGAACTGGCCCTCCCGCACGGCGCCGAGCAGGGTGCCGTACGCCGGGAACGCGGCGACGCCCTCGTCGCCCAACGCACCGAGCACGTCGTCCATCGCGTCCAGCAGCGGGTCCAGGTCGGCCTGCGTGCGCACGGAGAAGGTCGGGCTGAAGCGGCCGGCCTTGTCGAGGCTGATCTCCAGCCCCGCCTTGTTCACGAACTCGATCCGGCGCTCCCGGTCCGCGCCGTCACCGAAGGACAGGTCGCCCTCCCACAGGACCCGGTCGGAGACGTGCTCGCGCAGCGTCACCGTCGAGGTGCCGCGCAGGTGCGGCCGCATGACCTCGGGCCACGACACGCGACGCACCACGCGGCCCGTCGTGTCGCGGCGCACCCAGAACGACCAGATCCGGCGGCCGTCGAACAGCGCGTCCACGACCAGGTCCCGACCCGGGACGAGGAGCCTGACCTCCGTCTCGTCGACGGCCAGGACCCGTGCCGCCAGGGCGGCCATCAGTCGAGGTCGACGTTGACGTACGGGTCGACCACGCGGGGCAGGGCGAGACGTCCGGCGGCGCCGCCACCCGTGCCGTCGTCGGTGCCGTCGTACTTGCCGTCCGGCGGCGGGTTGTCGAACCAGTAGTCGATGTGGTCCTGGTAGCGCAGCGTGTAGCGCTTGCCGTGCAGGGTCCCGATGTTCTCGTCGGAGTGCGTCGAGAGGTCCGAGGTGTTGGACGACCCGTTGTACGCGACGTACGTCGTCCGGTCCTTGCCGACCACACCGTTGATGGTCAGGACCTTGATGTGGAAGTAGTTGTCGAAGTCGCCGTCGCCGTCGAAGTCCTGGACCAGGTGCCGCATCGGCACCGCGCCCCGACCGCCCGAGCCGCGCAGCACCTTGCGCACCGCGACGCCCATCACGGTGTAGACGATGCGCACGTCGCAGCCGCTGTCCCACAGCGCCTTGAGGCGCTTGGCGGCGACCATGCCGCGGTTGCCGCGGATCACGTCGGGGGCGCTGCGCACGATGGTGCGACCGCGCTTGTTGCCGGAGTCCACCGCGCCGCGGCAGCGCACCATGTCGAGCGCGTCCTGGACCGGGTCGGACTTGATCGCCTTGCCGGCGTACGGCGAGAAGGTCAGCCCGAAGCCGCCGCGCGAGAAGGTCGTGTAGGGCTGCTTGATCGGCTTGTCGCGCCACATCTGGTTGAACACGCCGCCGGCGAAGCGGTACATGTCCTTGCGCCCGACGTACGTGAAGAGCTCGTTCCACTGGTTGTAGGCCGCCGCCACCGTGAGGTTGGCCGAGCCCTGCATGAAGACGTACGGCGAGGCGCCGGTCTTGCTGAAGAGGAAGAACTTGGCGTGCGCGGAGCCGCCCTTGCCGCGGCACGAGCCGGTGCAGGTCTTGGCGATGCTGCGGTTCTCCGGGCGCTTCTTGCCCTTGTTGCCGGCCGCGAGCTCGGCGCGAAGGCGGCGGAACGACGGGTTGGGCGTGTCCTCGTCGTTGTTGGAGGCGTCCATGAGGAGCCGGACCACGACGCCGCGCTTCTGGGCGTTGACGAGCGCCGTCGCCGCCTGCGGGGACTGGAAGTTCCAGGTCATGATCTTGATCGACGAGCCCGGTCGGGCGTGGTTGATCGCGCCGATGATCTTGTAGTTGATGTGGTTCTTCGTGGCCCGCGAGCCGATCGGGGAGTTGAAGGTGATCCCCGGCGTGACCTCGTAGCGCTGCTTCTTGGGCTTGCTCGGCTGCTGGGCCGGAGAGGCCGACGCGGCCGTCTCCAGGCTCGAGAGCGGTCCGGCGGTCGCCACCAGGGCGCCGCACAGGACGGCCACCAGAGCGCTGCGGAGCAGGTGCACGTAGATCTCCCTCGAAGGCTGGTGAGTCGCCACCGGTCGACGTGCTTCACGAGCGTCCGACACGAGCTGGGTCCCCGGCAGAATACATGCCGCGTGGCCGCTCACCCAGCCGACGCGAGCCCGGTAGCCTCCCCCTGTGAGCAACGCTCCCGTCAGGGTCTACATCGCGCGACTGGTGGGTCTGCCGATGTTCGACCCCCCGGGCGACCAGGTCGGCAAGGTCCGCGACCTGGTCGTGGCGGTCCGTTCGGAGGTCCACCAGCCCCGCGTCCTCGGCATGGTCGCCGAGGTCTTCGGGCGACGCCGGATCTTCGTCCCGATGACCCGGGTGACCAGCATCGACAGCGGCCAGGTGCACACCACGGGGCTGCTCAACATGCGCCGCTTCGAGCAGCGCCCCGGCGAGACCCTGGTGATCGGCCAGATGCTCGACCGCGAGGTGCGCGTCGCCGGCAGCCAGACGACCGGCACGGTCTACGACGTCGCCATGGAGCAGGCCCGCAACCGCGACTGGGTGATCTCCCGGGTGGCCATCCAGGAGCCCGGGCGCGGCCTGCGGCGCCGTGGCCAGACCCACGTGGTCGAGTGGCGCGACGTCGAGGGGCTCACCCGGCGCGACGAGTCGCAGGGTGCCACCCACCTGATCGCCGCGCTCAACGAGATGCGCCCGGCCGACGCCGCCAACATGCTCCACGGGCTGCCCGCCGAGCGCCGCTCCGCCGTCGTGGCGGCGCTGCACGACGAGCGGCTCGCCGACGTGCTCGAGGAGCTGCCCGAGGAGGACCAGGTCGAGATCCTGGAGCTCCTCGACTCCGAGCGGGCCGCCGACGTCCTCGAGGAGATGTCGCCGGACGACGCGGCCGACCTGATCGCCGACCTCTCCCCCGAGACCGCGGCCACCCTCCTGGCGCTGATGGAGCCGGAGGAGGCCGAGGACGTACGCCGCCTGATGTCGTACGTCGAGAACACCGCCGGCGCGATGATGACGCCCGAGCCGGTGATCCTCGGCCCCGATGCCACGATCGCCGACGCGCTCGCCCACGTCCGCAACCCCGAGCTGACGCCCTCGCTGGCGGCGCTGGTCTACGTGACCCGCCAGCCGCTCGAGACCCCGACCGGTCGCTTCCTCGGCGTCGCCCACATCCAGCGGCTGCTCCGCGAGCCGCCCTCGACGCTGGTCGCCGGCGCCCTCGACGACACGATGGAGACGCTGCGCCCCGACGCGACGATCGACGAGGTCGCCGCCCACCTGGCCACCTACAACCTGGTCGCGGCCCCGGTCGTCGACGAGAACGGCCACCTGGTCGGCGCGGTCACCGTCGACGACCTGCTCGACCACATGCTGCCCGAGGGCTGGCGCGACCGCGCCCGCTCCGGCACCGACCAGCCGCAGGAGGCGCGCCGATGAGCGACCGCACCCCGCGCCTGGACACGCCCAAGGAGACCCGCCGGCAGCCGCTGGTGCGCCGGCCGTCGTACAACGCCGACGCCTTCGGCAGCTTCGCCGAGGGGTTCGCGCGCTACATGGGCACCGCGCGCTTCCTGATGTGGATGACCGCCGTCGTCCTGCTCTGGGTCCTCTGGAACGCCCTGGCGCCCGCCGACCTGAAGTTCGACGAGTTCCCGTTCATCTTCCTGACGCTGGCGCTGAGCCTCCAGGCGTCGTACGCCGCCCCGCTGATCCTGCTCGCGCAGAACCGCCAGGAGCAGCGCGACAAGGTGATCGCCGAGCAGGACCGCCTGGCCAACGCCCGGGCACACGCCGACATGGAGTTCCTGACCCGCGAGGTCGCGTCGCTGCGGATGGCGGTCGGTGACGTCGCGACCCGTGACTACCTGCGCTCGGAGCTCCGCTCGCTGCTCGCCGACCTCGACGAGCGCGCCGCCGAGCGCGGCGAGGCGTCGTAGAAGGCTGCTAGCTAGCCGCGCTTCACCAGACGGCCGAGCCCGCGGGTGGGTGCCTCGGTGCGCGCACCCGGCGAGGTGCCCTTGAAGTACTCCTGCTTGGTCGCGCTGCGGCGCTCCTCCAGGGCGACCGCCAGGTCCGCGGTCGGTACGCCGGCAGCCGGACGCTCGGCGACCGGGACGAGCGGGTCGGTCTCGACCAGCACGCCGAGGTCGTGCAGGGCGTCGACCTCCTCCTCGACGTACTTCTCGTAGAAGCGCACCAGCTGCCGGTCCAGCGCCGCCGGCTCGAGGCCGCGGTTGATGAGCGCGCGCAGGGTGCGGGCCGCGGGCTGGCGGTCGGGGCGGTAGCTCGCCTTCGGTCCGGAGGCGACCATCGCGGTCCACTTCCGCACGAACTCCTCGGCGGAGTAGGACTCGTAGTGGAAGAGCTCGAGCCCGTCGGCCTCGTGCAGCGGCCACGGGCTGCCGCCGTCGTCGACGACCTTGTGCAGCGTCAGCCAGGCCCTCTCCCCCACCCGGACACCCGACTTCCCCATCAGGTGGCCGCGGAAGTAGGACTGGTTGGTCGGCTCGGCGACCAGTCCCAGGCCGTGCAGCAGATTGAGGTCCGGCTCGTCGAGCTCCCGCTTGAAGAGGGAGGGCTCGCCGTCCCAGGTGCGGCGGCTGAGCGCCTCCCGGGTGGCGGCGCGCAGGCCGGTGGTGCCGGCGGGCAGCGCGGTCATCACCGCCGGGTCGAGGCGGAGCACCTCGTCGCCGTCGACGTGGAAGACGAACGCGTCGGCGAGGCCGAGCCCGGCCAGCACGTCCTTGGCGAGGTTGGCGTTGGTGCACTGCCGCTCGTTGAGCTCCTTCGGCCGGGCCCCCGCCCACCAGCCGCTGCCGGCGCGCACGCAGGTGACCGCCGGGTGCCCGTCCAGGTACGCCTCCA
The DNA here is from genome assembly GCF_042658885.1 of Nocardioides hankookensis. Classification (NCBI taxonomy): domain Bacteria; kingdom Bacillati; phylum Actinomycetota; class Actinomycetes; order Propionibacteriales; family Nocardioidaceae; genus Nocardioides; species Nocardioides hankookensis. The sequence goes on from NZ_JBHSRJ010000009.1 coordinate 376,196, forward strand.
CCTCGTCCTGGCGCGGCCCGTTGGGCTTGTCGAGGAAGACCACCAGGTGGTCGACGCCACCGGCCAGGTTGCCCTCGACGTACCTGCGCACGTGCTCGGGACTGTCCATGACCGTGCTCGCCGCGAAGACCAGTGGAGCAGGGGAGGGACCAGGCATGCGGTCAGGATAGGTGACCCATCTACACTCGTTGGACCATGAGCACCCCCCTCCTCGACCAGATCCAGGCCGCCCTGGCCACCGTCAACGACCCGGAGATCAAGAGGCCGATCACCGAGCTCGGGATGGTCGACTCCGTCGAGGTGGACGAGGCCGGCGTCGCGCAGATCACCGTGCTGCTGACGGTCGCCGGCTGCCCGCTCAAGGACACGATCAACCGCGACGTGACCGCTGCCGTCTCCGGGATCTCCGGCGTCACCGGCGTCGACCTCACCCTCGGGGTGATGACGGCCGAGCAGCGCTCCGGCCTCCAGGAGACCCTGCGGGGCGGCCAGGCCCAGCGCGAGATCCCGTTCGCCCAGCCCGGCTCGCTGACCAAGGTCCTCGCGATCGCCAGCGGCAAGGGCGGCGTCGGCAAGTCGTCGGTCACCGTCAACCTGGCGCTGGCGATGGCCAAGCAGGGCCTCAAGGTCGGCATCGTCGACGCCGACATCTACGGCCACTCGGTGCCCGCGATGCTCGGCGTGGCCGACCACCGACCCACCCAGGTCGACGACCTGATCATGCCGGTCCCCACGCCCAGCGGCGTCTCGGTCATCTCGATCGGCATGCTGAAGCCGCGCCGCGACCAGGTCGTCGCCTGGCGCGGCCCGATGCTCGACCGGGCCCTGGTCCAGATGCTCGCCGACGTCTACTGGGGCGACCTCGACGTGCTGCTCCTCGACCTGCCGCCCGGCACCGGCGACGTCGCCATCTCGCTCGGCCAGCACCTGCCGGGTGCCGAGGTCGTCGTCGTGACCACGCCGCAGGAGGCCGCCGCCGAGGTCGCCGAGCGCGCCGGCACGATGGCCTCGATGATGCACCAGCGCGTCGTGGGCGTCGTCGAGAACATGAGCTTCCTGCCCTGCCCGCACTGCGCCGCCGAGGGCACCGAGCACCGCCTCGAGATCTTCGGCAGCGGCGGCGGCGAGCGCGTCGCGGCGACCCTCTCCGAGCGCTTCGGGTACGACGTGCCCGTGCTCGGCCAGGTCCCCATCGACGTCTCGCTGCGCGAGGGCGGCGACGCGGGCAAGCCGATCGTCGACTCCGACCCGACCGCACCGGGTGCGGTCGCGCTGACGGCCGTCGCCACCCGGCTCGCCGGCCGGGGACGCGGACTCGCCGGCATGCAGCTCGGCCTCACGCCCACCAGCAAGTTCTGACCCGGTAGGTTCTGCGTCGTGTTCGGGGTGGGGCTGCCGGAGTTCGCGGTGATCGCTGTCATCGCGATCTTCGTGTTCGGTCCCGACAAGCTCCCCGACCTGGCCCGTCAGGCCGGCCGGATGGCCCGCCAGGTGAAGCGGATGGCCGACTCCGCCCGCGACGAGCTGCGCGAGGAGCTCGGGCCGGAGTACTCCGACCTGGAGCTGCGCGACCTCGACCCGCGCGAGATCGTCCGCCGCCACATCACCGAGGCCATGGACAGCCTCGACGACGAGGACGACGCACCGGTCCGGACCCGCAGGGGTCAGCGCCCGCTCGAGGACGGCGAGATCCCGCCGTACGACGTCGACGCGACCTAGGGTCGGCTAGCGCGACTGCACCGCGGCCAGCCCGTCGTACGGCACCAGCACAGCGCGACCCTCCTCGCCGACGCGCGCCTCGACGAAGTCGGCACCGACCCGGCGCACCGTCGCATCGAGCGCCTTGCCGTCGACCAGGTGGAGCACGCACCGCTCCCCTGCCTCGGCGAGCCGGCGCAGCGCCGAGCCGAGGCCGAGCCGGGCGACCGGCGACCACGCCACCTCGGGCGACGACCGCTCGGATGCGCCGCGGACGCCCACCAGGGCGGCGAGCGGGACGATCCAGTCCTGACCGGTGCCGCTGACCAGGCACCACCCGGTGCCGACCCGCTCCAGTGTCCCGTTCACCGCCCCGACGCCGCGGACGTCGAGGACGACCTCGTCGCCGACCGTGGCCATCAGCCGGCTGGCGAGGGTGACCTGCTGGTACTCCGACCTGCTGCGGTCGGCGAGCTCGGCGCCGCGCTCTGCGTCGTACAGGGCCTCCGCCTGCTGCTCGAGGTCGTCGAGCAGCGCGAAGAGCTCCTCCTCCCAGGCCATGGACCCACTCTCCCCTCTCAGGCCTCGACCCGCAGCCCCAGGCCCTGCGCCATCAGCGGCGCCAGGACGGGCAGCTGGTCCGGGCTGATCGTCGCACCGCGCAGGTCGAGCAGCCCGGAGAGCTCCTGGAGCTCGCAGCCGCGGAGGTCGACGTCCTCGAGCCGCGCCTGCTGGACGCTCAGCGCGCCGACCCTGCTCCCCCGCAGGGCGACCCGCCGGGCCACGGCGCCCGACAGGTCGAGCTCCTCGACCACGCAGTCGGTGAACGCGACGTCGATGAGCTCGGCGCCACGGAGGTTGAGGTAGCTGATCTTGCAGCCGACGAAGTGCACCGAGCGCCACTGCGCCTCGTAGGCCTCGAACGAGCCGAGCCGGCCGGTGACCCGGACGTCGCGCCACTCGCACCGGGCCGCCCAGACGACCGGCAGGTTGACCTGTTCCAGCTCGACGTCGACGAAGCGGCTGCCCTGGAGCGTGGTCTCGTCGGCGGAGACGCCGGCGAACCGCGCCTCGTTCACGACCCCTCCCGCCAGGTCGAGGGCGGGCAGGGCGAGGTCGGCGTACCCGACCGCCTCGAGGTCGGCCCGTGCGCGGAGCTCCGCGGGGTCGCCCTCGGTCAGGGCGCCGAGCGTCAGGCGGTCGATCTGGGGCTGCTGGGTGGTCGTACGTCGTGGCGGCACCGGTCGACCGTATCCCCCGCAACCTGTGGACGAACGATTGACGTCGTGGGTAAAGAGGCGTTTCCTTAAGCAAACACAAGCAAACGCAACGATCAAGGATCTCGGCCATGATCTCCCTGCCCCGCTGTCTCGCCGTCGCGGCGGTCGCCACGCTCGGGTGCGGTCTCCTGGTGGCCTGGCTGCTCTCGACGGCCCTCGCGCCCGGCGCGGCGACCTTCGAGGCCGCGCTGGTCCGGCTCTGCGCCGCCCTCGGCGTCGTGGCTGCCGCGTGGCTGTGGCTCGTCGTCGTCCTCACGGTCCTCGATGCCCTGCGCGGCCGCGGACGCGCTGCGGGCGCTGCGACGGCTCCCGTGCGCCGCGTCGTCCTCGCCGCCTGCGGAGTGGCCCTCGTGGGCGGCCTGGCGACCGGGACCGCCCACGCGACCCCCGGGCGACTGCACGAGGACCGTGTGGCCGGCTCCGCGGCGGTCCTCGCCGGACTCCCGCTCCCCGAGCGGGCGCCGGCCCCGGCACCCGACCGCACGGTCGTGGTCGCCCCCGGCGACAGCCTCTGGTCGATCGCCGCCCGCACCCTCGGCCCCGGCGCCAGTGCTGCCGAGATCGACGCCGGCTGGCGCCGGCTCTACGACCTCAACCGGGACGTGATCGGCCCGGACCCCGACGTCATCCACCCCGCCCAGCGACTGGAGGTACTGCCATGACCGCATCTCGACCCCACGACGTCGTACCGCTGCGGCGACCGTCGCCCATGGCCAGCGTGCAGGGCACCCTCGCGCTCGACCTCCAGCCGCGCCAGGACCCGCCCTGGGTCGACCCGACGCCCGGTCACGGACCGGTCGCGGACGTGCTCCCGATCGACGGCCCCCTGCGCCGGGCGATCGAGGAGTGGGCGCGGCGGTACTCGCAGGCCGCGGTCGAGATCGTCGGCGGCGACCGCCCGGTCACCCAGCTGCTGCGGTGGAGCTCACGCGAGGTCTACGACAACCTCCAGCGCCGCGCCCTGCTCGTCGCGCGCGCCGGCAAGCACCAACCCGGTCAGGGCCGCTTCCAGCCGGTCCGCCCGCGCGTGCTCGGCGTGCACCCGTGCTTCATCAACCGCGACGTCGTCGAGGTCAGCACGCACGTCCGGTACGGCGAGCGCTCGCGCGCCCTCGCCGCCCGGTTCGAGCGCACCCGCGACAACCGCTGGCGCTGCACCGCCCTCGAATTTGCCTGAGCAGCTCCGCATCGCTTCGCGATGCGGAGCGTGGCTCAGGCAGGTCGAGTAGCCGCCACGACTGAGCTCGCGAAGTCGTGATGCGGCGTATCGAGACCCAGTCGCCTTCGCTGACGGCCGGGTCTCGATACGCTCGCTGGCGCTCGCTACTCGACCAACGAAAGGCGCTCGCTACTCAACCACCACCGGACTAGCTGATGCGCGCCGTCAGACCGGTCGGGCCGCCGGGGCGGCCGTGGCACATCTTGTACTTCTTGCCCGAGCCGCAGGGGCACTTGTCGTTGCGCCCGACCTTGGAGAACTCGTCCTCGGCCGCGGCGGCCGTGACGACCTCTGCCTCGCCGTCCTCGCTCGGGGCGGAGTAGGAGAGGTTCTGCGGGGCCGCGGCCCGCTCGAGGCCCTTGGCCCGGATCGCGGGCTGGGCGCTGGGCTGCTCGGCCGACGGGAGCACGCGGGCCATCGGCTCGGCGACCTCCTCGGCCTCGACCTCGAAGTCGACCTCGCCCTCCGGCTCCTCCTCGACCTGGACGTCGAGGTTGAACAGGAAGCCGACAGACTCCTCCTTGATGCCGTCCATCATCGCGGTGAACATGTCGAAGCCCTCGCGCTGGTACTCGACCAGCGGGTCGCGCTGTGAGTAGGCCCGCAGGTAGATGCCCTCGCGCAGGTAGTCCATCTCGTAGAGGTGCTCGCGCCACTTGCGGTCGAGCACCGACAGCACGACGCGACGCTCGAGCTCGCGCATGACCGGCTCGCCGATCTCCTCCTCACGGCGGTCGTACGCCGCGTGGGCGTCGGCCTGGAGGGTCTCGACGAGCTCCTCGCGGTCGAGGCCCTCGACACCGCCGGCGGCATCGATGAGCTCGTCCTGCTTCACCGTGACGGGGTAGATCTGGCGCAGCGCGTTCCACAGCGCGTCCAGGTCCCACTGCTCGGCGAACTCGGCCGTCGCACCGGTGACGTAGCCGGCCACGGTGTCGTCGAGGAAGCCGGCGATCTGCTCCTCGAGGTCCTTGCCCTCGAGGACCTCGCGGCGCTCGGCGTAGATCACCTTGCGCTGGCGGTCCATGACGTCGTCGTACTTGAGGACGTTCTTGCGGGACTCGAAGTTCTGCGACTCCACCTGGCCCTGCGCGTTGGCGATCGCGCTGGTGACCCGCTTGTTCTCGATCGGGACGTCGTCCGGGATCTTCAGCACCTGGAGCACGCGGTCGACCCACTCGGACTTGAAGAGCCGCATCAGCTCGTCCTCGAGGGACAGGTAGAAGCGGGACTCGCCCGGGTCGCCCTGGCGGCCGGAGCGACCACGCAGCTGGTTGTCGATGCGCCGGGACTCGTGCCGCTCGGTGCCGACGACGTAGAGGCCGCCGACCGCGCGCACCTCGTCGTGCTCGGCAGCGACCTGCTCCTTGATCCGCTCGACCATGGTCGGCCAGGCCTCGTCGTACTGGTCGGCGGTCTCGCCACCGGGCTCGAGGCCCTGCTTGCGGAGCTCCTGGTCGGCGAGGAACTCCACGGAGCCGCCGAGCATGATGTCGGTGCCTCGACCGGCCATGTTGGTGGCGACGGTGACCGCGCCCTTGTGGCCGGCCATCGCGACGATCTTGGCCTCGTCGGCGTGCACCTTGGCGTTCAGCACGGAGTGCGGGATGCCGCGCTTGCGCAGCTTCTGCGAGAGGTGCTCGGACTTCTCGACGGACACGGTGCCGACCAGCACCGGCTGGCCCTTCTCGTGCCGCTCGGCGATGTCGTCGACGACGGCGTCGTACTTCGCCTCCTCGGTGCGGTAGACGAGGTCGGCCTGGTCGACGCGGGCCATCGGCTTGTTGGTCGGGATCGGGACCACGCCGAGGTCGTAGATCTTGTCGAACTCGGACGCCTCGGTCATGGCCGTGCCGGTCATGCCCGAGAGCTTCTCGTAGAGGCGGAAGAAGTTCTGGAGCGTGATCGTGGCGAGGGTCTGGTACTCCTCGCGGACCTCCACGCCCTCCTTGGCCTCGATCGCCTGGTGCAGGCCGTCGTTGTAGCGGCGACCGGCCAGCATGCGGCCGGTGTGCTCGTCGACGATGAGCACCTCGCCCTCCATGACGACGTACTCCTTGTCGTTGCGGAAGAGCTCCTTGGCCTTGATCGAGTTGTGCATGAAGGAGATCAGCGGCGTGTTGACGGAATCGTAGAGGTTGTCGATCCCGAGGTGGTCCTCCACCTTGGTGATCCCGGGCTCGAGCACCGAGATCGTGCGCTTCTTCTCGTCGACCTCGTAGTCGACGTCGATCGTGAGGGTGCGCGCGATCTTGGCGAACTCGGCGTACCACTGGACGTCGTCCTGGGTGGGACCGCTGATGATCAGCGGGGTGCGCGCCTCGTCGATCAGGATCGAGTCGACCTCGTCGACGATCGCGAAGTTGTGCTTGCGCTGCACGCACTCCTCGATGGAGCCCGCCATGTTGTCGCGCAGGTAGTCGAAGCCCAGCTCGTTGTTGGTCGCGTAGGTGATGTCGCAGTTGTAGGCCTCGCGCCGCTGGTCGGGGCGCAGGTCAGGGGTGATGACACCGACGGTCAGGCCCAGGAAGTTGTGGACGCGACCCATCATCTCGGACTGGTACTTGGCCAGGTAGTCGTTGACGGTGACCACGTGCACGCCGTCACCCGACAGCGCGTTGAGGTAGGACGGCAGCACGGCGACCAGGGTCTTGCCCTCACCGGTCTTCATCTCGGCGATGTTGCCCATGTGCAGGGCGGCACCGCCGGTGACCTGGACGTCGAAGGGGCGCATGCCGAGCACGCGGCGCGACGCCTCGCGGGCGGTGGCGAACGCCTCGGGCATGATGTCGTCGAGAGACTCCCCGTTGGCCAGCCGCTCCTTGAACTCCGCCGTCATCCCGCGCAGCTCGTCGTCGCTCATCGCGACGAAGTCGTCCTCGATCGCGTTGACAGCCGCGGTGACAGCCTCGAGCTGGCGCAGGATCTTGCCCTCGCCGATGCGGAGGATCTTGTCGAGAATGGCAGGCACGTGGGTCCAACTTCCCTGAGGTCGCGTAAATCGCTGAGCGGCGCCACTCTACCCAGCGACACCCAGGGTCCGAAGGGCAGGCGCCAGGTCGCCGCGCGGTGCGACGACCACGTCCGGCAGGCCCAACCACCCGCCCAGCCTGCGCAGCTCGGCCGCCAGCTCCTCGGCGGTCTCGGCGGGTGCCGACGGCTCGGCGTACGCCCCCTGCACGAGCAGCCGTCCGGCCTTCCGATCAGCCTTCAGGTCGACCCGCGCGACGACCCGGTCGCCGAGCAGGAACGGCAGCACGTAGTAGCCGTGGACCCGCTTCTCGGCGGGCACGTAGATCTCGATCCGGTAGTGGAAGTCGAAGAGCGCCTCGGTGCGGGCCCGCTCCCACACGACCGGGTCGAACGGGCTCAGCAGCGCGCGGGCGTCGACCCGACGAGGGAGGCGCGCGTCGCGGTGGAGGTACGCCGGGCGCTTCCACCCGGCGACCGACACGGGCACCAGCTCGCCGACCTCGACCAGCGTGTCGACGGCAGCGGCGGTGTCGTCGACGGTCATCCGGTAGTAGTCGCGCAGGTCCTGCACGGTCGCGACCCCGTGCGAGCGGGCCGCCCGGCGGACCAGCTCGAGCGAGGCCTCTGCGCGAGTGGGCGTCGGCTGCGCAAGCACCGCGGCGGGGATGACGCGCTCGGGCAGGTCGTAGCGGATCTCGAACTGGCTGTTGCGCCCGGCGATCGCCACCTGGCCGGACGTGTAGAGGTAGTCGAGGACGCGTCGCGTCTTCGACCAGTTCCACCCCCAGTTGTCCTTCGACCTCGGGAGTCCGTCGTCGAGATCGCGCGCGGTCGACGCGCCACGGTCGGCGATCTCGGCGAGCAGGCTCCGCTCGAGCTCGTCGTCGACCTGCACGAACCCCCACTTGCCCCGCGTTTGTCTGTAGTCGTCCATCCGGTGCTGCATCACCGGCCACAGCTCGACCGGCATGAACGCCTGGACGTGGGCCCAGTACTCGACGACCCGGCGCGGACGTCGCTCGGCGGCCCGGCGCAGCAGGTCGACGTCGTAGGGGCCCATCCGCGAGTAGAGCGGCATGAAGTGCGCGCGCTGGAGCACGTTGACCGAGTCGACCTGGAGGACCCCGGTGCGCTCGAGCGTGCGCAGGAAGGTGCGCATCGTGGGCTCGGCGTGCGGCTTGTCGAGGAAGCCCTGGGCGGCGAGCGCCGTACGCCGCGCCTGCGCGACGCTCATCGACTGCATGGCGCCGAGGCTAGAGGAGTGCGCCGACATCTTCCCGTCAGGGAAGATCCAAGAGCTTCTCCTTGACGGCGTACATGACCGCCTCCATGCGCGAGTGGAGCTGGAGCTTCTCGAGGATGTTGCGCACGTGGTTCTTCACCGTGTTGTCGCTGATGAAGAGCTCCTTGGCGATCTCGCGGTTGTTCATGCCCTTCGCGACCAGCCGGAGCACCTCGAGCTCGCGGTCGGTGAGCCGCAGGCCGGAGGCGTGGTCGCGCTCGGGGCGCGACATCTGCTTGAACTCGTCGATCAGCTTGACCGCCATCGACGGGCTGATCAGCGACTGGCCGTCGGCGACGACCCGGACCGCCTGGGCGACCTCCTCGATCGAGGAGTCCTTGAGCAGGTAGCCGGCGGCGCCGCTCTTGACCGCCTCGTAGAGGTCGGCCTCCTCGTCGGAGACCGTCAGCATCACGATCTTGGCCGTGGGCACGGCCTCCTTGATCGCCAGGCACGCCTCGATGCCGGAGCGCTTCGGCATCCGGATGTCGAGCAGCACCACGTCGGGTGCGGTGCGCTCGGCGAGCGCCGTCCCCTCGATGCCGTCGCCGGCCTCGCCGACCACCTCGACCCCGGGCTCGACACCCAGCAACATCGTCAGCCCGCGCCGGAACAGCTCCTGGTCGTCGACCACGAGCACGCGGATGGGCTCTCGCCCCGCGTCGTTCATCGGCTCGGCCACGGGGGAATCATGGCACGACCGGACCCTTTTGTGCTCTCAGGCGGGTGATCGGACGCGCGGACGGGATGGCCCGTCCGGGCCATCCCGTCAGCTGAGCGGGCCTCGCAAGGCCTCGATGAACCGATTCAGCCGGTCGCCTCGAGGTCGAGGGAGATCACGCCGTAGTCGTAGCCGCGGCGCCGGTAGACCACCGCCGGGCGCTCGCTCTCCTTGTCCACGAACAGGTAGAAGTCGTGGCCGACCAGCTCCATCTCGTAGAGCGCCTGGTCGAGCGTCATCGGGTCGGCGGGGTGCGTCTTCTCCCGTACGACGAGCGGCCCGTCGCCGGTGACCGTGATCGGTCCGACCTGGCGGTCGGTCGTGACGACCTCGTCGACGACCGTGTCGGTCTCCGACGCACCGTTGGCCAGCGCCTGCCCGACCGAGACCGGTGCGTGCCGGCCGTGGTGGACCCGGCGCCGGTCGGAGGCCCGGCGCATCTGCGCGGCCATCTTGTCGAGGGCGAGGTCCAAGGCAGCCATCTTGTCGGCCGCGCACGCCTCGGCCCGGATCACGGGCCCCTTGGAGAGGGCGGTGAGCTGGAGCCGTACGGCTCGGTCAGCCTGGCGCGGGTTGCGTTCGTTCTCGACCTCGACGTTCACCCGGATTATCCGATGATCGTGCTTCTCGAGCCGCGACAACTTCTCCTCGACATGACTGCGAAAGCGATCTGACAGCTCGCAGTGCCGACCCGTGACCACAACTTCCATGTGAACCTCCCGTTATCCGTTTGGTTTCAACAGCAGAGGAGTCCGTCCGGCCGACCTGGTCTTCGACCCCACAATCGCCTGCTGAGGCGGTCGCAGCTTCTCTGCCACTACTGGCCTTCTCCCGACCGCCGTCGCATCTGACGACGGGGCCGAGGCAGGACTTACCACTAAGCCGCACCGTGATCCCACGGCCTGCTGCGGGAGCAGGACGTGGTTACGTGGACCGTTTCGCCTGCGACTGGCATCGGCTAGCCGCCCGCGCGCCCGGTTGGACCGAGGCGTCTGGACGACGCAACCACGGACCCGGACGGACTCCATGTAGAGACGTTAGTCCTCCGGGTCGGCAGACGAAAGGGGCGACGGTCCACCGGTCGGGATCCGTCGGCGTGTCGCGGCCACCGCGGCCGCAGCGGCGACCTCCAGCCCGACCGCCTCCAGGGCGCGCTGCGCCTCCCGCAGGGTCACACCGGTCGTGACGACGTCGTCGCAGACGACGATCCGGGCCCGGTCCCGGCGTGCGGCCAGTCGCCGCAGCAGCTCGGTGGGGCAGTGCATGGAGCCGGCCAGGTTCCGCGCCCGCTCCCCCGCGTCGAGGCCGGCCTGGTCGACCGACCCGCGCCGCACCCGCAGCATCGGGAGCGCGATCGCGTCGGCGCCCGTACGCCGCAGCCGGGACGCGGCGCCTGCGGTGAGCCGCCCGGTCGGGTCGTACCCGCGACCGCGGACGACACCCGGCCGCGACGGCACCGGCACCAGCACCACCGGCCCGTCGGGCAGGTCGGCGAGAGCGGCCGCCACGGCCTGGGCGAGCAGCCGGGCGAGCGGGTCGCGCAGTGCGACCAGGCGCCGCTCCTTGTGCCCGACCACGAGCCCGCGGACGGCGTCGGCGTACTCGGCCGCCGCCCACGGCGGCACCAGGCCGGCGGGGACCGGGTCGGGCCAGGCCGGACGCGCATCCGTCGGCAGGGCCGCGGCACACGCCGGGCAGAGCACCCGGCCGGGGTGCGCGCAGCCGGCGCACCGGCCGCCGAGGAGCAGGTCGGCGGCCGCGTCGGCGAGCTCGTCCCAGGGGTGGTGGCGCACCCGTCGATGCCACCACCGTCACGGGCTCGGCTCAACCGCGCGCGGCGTGCCTGTGGATCACCGGCTCAGCCGACGTACCCGATCGCCGTCGTGCCGTCGGCCAGCGGGTCCGTGGGCCGGGCGCGCGCGGACAGGTTGACCAGGATCTGCCGGTTCGCGCCGAAGAGCGGGTCCTCCGGGTCCGGCGAGCCCACCAACGCTCGCAGCCCGTACTCGATCGTCGTCGGGCTGCCCACCACCGCAGGCGAGCCGTCGACCGAGACCGTGCGCAGCTGCACCAGGTTGTCGCTGGACCCGAACGGGCTGAGGACCGCCACCGTCGTGGTCGAGCGCCACGCGATCGCGCGCACCGGGAGGTCGTTGTCGGGTGCCGCCGAGATCGGCCTCGCCGGGGTCGCCCAGAGCACCCGCCCGGTGCGGTTGTGGGCGATCCGGCTGACCCGGATCTGGTCTCCCCCGCGCCGGCGTACGACGGCGACCAGCCGGGTCCCGTCGCGGGAGACCACGAAGCTGCGCACCTTGGTGTTGGTGATGCCCGGGACGTAGAGGGGGTGGTTCACGCCGTTCCTGGTCCAGGAGACGGCCGCGCCGTCCGCGGTCCGGTCCACCGCCCACAGGTGGTCGGCGAAGTCCCACGCCGGACGCAGCAGGCTGCGGGCGCCGCTCAGCACCGTGTCGACCGTGGCGCCGTCGCTGCTGCTGACCGGGCCGACGACCAGCGACCGGCCGTCGTCGGCGACCCCGGCGGCCTGCTCGGCCGTCACGCTCACCGCCACGCTGCGCAGACCGAGGTCGGTGGTGCCGAGGGGACCGCTCACCGGCGCGAGCGTGCCGCCGGTACCCGAGGCGAGGAGCCCGTCACGCAGGCCGTAGAGCAGCGGGCTCGCCTGGAAGCCGGCCGGGTCGTACTGGGCGCCGCCGTCGACCCGGTAGGCGCTCACGCCGCCCGGCAGCGCCACCGGGTCGTCGTTGATCGTGACCTTGAGCGCCTCGATGCGCGGGTCCTGGCGCAGCGTCCAGGCGAGCTGGGCCATCATCAGCTCGATCGACTCCGGCGAGAGCTGGCCGGCGTCGCCCTTGAGCCCGATGGCGGCGACGCCGTCCGCGGAGATCGGGACGGACAGGTTGATCGTGAGCCCCGGCGGGACGAAGCTCTTGACGACCCGGTCCAGTCCCTCGCTGGGTCCCAGCAGCAGTGCCTGCGTCAGGGTGCTCGCCAGCTGTTTGCCGCCCTGGACGTAGACCGGCTCGGGGACGAGGGTCCCGACGGTCGGGTCGAAGAAGTAGAGGGACGCCTGCTGGAAGCGGGTGGCGAACCAGGTCTCCGGCACGATCAGCGCATCGGGAGCCGCGTCGATGCGCCACTCCCCGTCCTCGAACGCCATCGGGAAGCTGATGGTGCGCTGCGACCTCGCCAGCGGCCCCTGCCAGGCGCCCTGGGCGTCGATGTGGTTGGGCTCCGCGAGCGAGACCGAGACACCGGCGGCGGTCTCCGCGACCTTCGGGTAGCCGGCATAGGTGACCGTCTGGTCCGGCGACCAGGCCGCGGCCGCGTCCTTGGTCAGGAACTCGCGGGCCGTGTTGGTCTGGATCGGCGTCGCGCGCATCGCGACCAGGAAGCCGCGCACGATGTCGGCCCGGGTGTCGCCGGCCTGCGGCGGCTTCGGGTTGAAGTAGGTGCCACCGGCGGTCGAGTCGCCGCCCCGGGACTGGCTCTCGACGACCGGACCCGAGTCGGGCATCGTGACGCAGCCCGTCAGGAGCGCCCCGGTGACCAGGGCGACCACGACGGCGAGAGGGGCGCGCTGCAGGCGGCTCACGTGACCGGCTCCGTCACGTCGGAGGGCACCAGCGGCAGCGGGCTGTGCCGGAGCACACCGCCGGCGCGGCGGGGCAGGGTCAGCCGGAACTGGGCGCCCTCGCCGGGTCGACCCCAGGCCTGGAGCCAGCCGCCGTGCAGGTGCGTGTCCTCGAGCGAGATCGACAGGCCGAGGCCGGTGCCACCGCTGGTCCGGGCCCGGGCGGGGTCCGCACGCCAGAAGCGGTTGAACACCATCGCCGCCTCCCCCGGCGCCAGGCCGATGCCGTAGTCGCGGACCGCGATCGCCGCGGCATGGTCGTCGCCCTCGACGAGGACCACGATGTCGCCGCCCGAGCGCTCGGTGCCGGTGTGGTCGATGGCGTTGGTGACCAGGTTGCGCACGACCCGCTCGACCCGGCGTACGTCGGCCTCCGCCAGGCACGGGTGCTCCGGCGCCCGGACCACGACCTCGACGTTGCGCTGACGCGCCAGCGGCCGGGTCGCGTCGACGATCCGGTGCGCCACGTCCACCAGGTTGATGTCGTCGAGCTCCAGGACCGCGGCGCCGGCGTCGAACCTGCTGATCTCCAGCAGGTCGGCCAGGAGCGTCTCGAAGCGGTCCAGCTCGGTCTGGAGCAGCTCGGCGGCGCGGGCCGTCGTCGGGTCGAAGTCGGCGCGAGCGTCGTGGAGCACGTCGCTCGCCATCCGCACCGTCGTCAGCGGGGTCCGCAGCTCGTGCGAGACGTCGGAGACGAAGCGGCGCTGCACGCGGCTGAGCTCCTCCAGCTGGCGGATCTGGCGCTGGAGGTTGCTCGCCATCTGGTTGAACGACGTCGCGAGGCGCGCCAGGTCGTCCTCGCCGGACACCCGCAGCCGCTCCTGGAGCTGGCCCGCCGCGAGCCGCTCGGCGACCCGTCGCGCCATCCGGATCGGGGTGACGACCTGCCGGGTGACCAGCCACGTCATGCCCGCCACCAGCACGATCAGCAGGACCGCCGCGGTGAGCAGGGCCCGCGTCACCAGGGCCATCGTCTCCTCCTGCTCGTCGAGCGGGAAGAGGTAGTAGAGCGTGTAGGTCTGGGCGTCCGCAGGGAGCAGCACCTGGGAGCCGACCACGATGCCGGGGCTCGTCGTCGTCACGCCGTCGTCGTCGGTGGTGCGGATCGTCGTGTACGTCCAGGCGGTCGAGGCCTCCTCGTCGAAGTGCTCCTCGAGCGAGGCCGGGACGCTGCCGGTGTCGAGCTGGGGCGTCGAGTTGACCCCGCCGTCGGCGATTCGGCCGTTGCCCCCGGTCGGCCCCGCGAGCACGACGGAGAAGCCGCGGGTCTCGCCGGCCTGGACGATCGGGTCGACCAGGTCGAGCTTCTGGCTGGCGACGTCGGCGTCGGTGCCCGACGCCGCCTCGAGCCGGTCGCGGGCCTCGGCGGTCTCGTCGTTCGACTCGGCGACGACGGCGGCCACCCGGTGGTCGAGCAGGCCGTCCTGCACCTGCTGGAGCAGGTACCACCCGACGACGGTGATGACCGCGATCGAGAGGAGCACCGTGCTGACGACGACCCGCGCCTGGATGGAACGGCGCCAGAACGTGAGAGCCCGGCGTACCGGCTCAGGGAGCCAGTGCGACCCGCGTGGGCGCAGGTGCAGCATGGTCGGACCTCACGCCGTCCCGGCCTTGTAACCGACGCCCCGGACGGTGACGACGATCTCGGGGCTCTCGGGGTCGTGCTCGACCTTGGAGCGGAGCCGCTGCACGTGCACGTTGACCAGACGGGTGTCGGCGGCGTGCCGGTAGCCCCAGACCTGCTCGAGGAGCACCTCGCGGGTGAAGACCTGCCACGGCTTGCGGGCAAGGCAGACGAGCAGGTCGAACTCGAGCGGCGTCAGGCTGATCGGGACGCCGGCCCGCGCGACGGCGTGACCGGCGACGTCGATGGTGAGGTCGCCGATCAGCAGGTTCTCCTGCGTCGGCGCGTCGAAGCGTCGGATCCGGGCCCGGATCCGGGCCACCAGCTCCTTGGGCTTGAACGGCTTGACGACGTAGTCGTCGGCGCCGGACTCGAGCCCGACGACGACGTCGACGGTGTCGCCCTTGGCCGTGAGCATCACGATCGGCACGCCGGACTCGGCGCGGATCTCCTTGCACACGTCGATGCCGTCCTTGCCGGGCAGCATCAGGTCGAGCAGCACCAGGTCCGGACGGTAGCCGCGGAACGCCTCGACCGCCTCGTCACCCCGGGTGACCATCCGGCTCTCGAAGCCCTCCTGGCGCAGCACGATGGTGAGCATCTCCGCCAACGACGCGTCGTCGTCGACGACCAGGATCCGACCCTTGGTCGCCTGGTCCGTCGGTGGGCCGGACGGTGCGCCGGCGGGCTCGCTCATGCCATCCATAGTGACAGCCATAGTGCCAGCCCGCCGGTCGTCACCGACCGCGTCTGCGCTGCTCAGTAGCGGTACTGCTCGGACTTGTACGGGCCCGCGACGTCGACGCCGAGGTAGGAGGCCTGCACGTCCGTGAGGGTCGTCAGCTTCACGCCGAGCGCGTCGAGGTGCAGGCGGGCGACCTCCTCGTCGAGGTGCTTCGGCAGCACGTAGACGCCGACCGGGTACTCCTCGGGCTTGGTGAAGATCTCGATCTGCGCGAGCACCTGGTTGGTGAAGGAGTTCGACATCACGAAGGACGGGTGCCCGGTCGCGTTGCCGAGGTTCATCAGCCGGCCCTCGGAGAGGACGATGATCGACCTGCCCGTCGGGAAGGTCCAGACGTCGACCTGCGGCTTGACGTTCTTGCGCTCCGCGACGCCCGGCGCCTCGAGGCCGGCCATGTCGATCTCGTTGTCGAAGTGGCCGATGTTGCCGACGATCGCGTTGTGCTTCATCGACTTCATGTGGTCGAGGGTGACGACGTCCTTGTTGCCGGTCGACGTGATGATGATGTCGGCGTACGGCAGGGCCTCCTCGAGGGTGGTGACCTGGTAGCCGTCCATCGACGCCTGCAGCGCGCAGATCGGGTCGATCTCGGTGACGATGACGCGCGCGCCCTGGCCCCTGAGGGACTCGGCGCAGCCCTTGCCGACGTCGCCGTACCCGCAGACGACGGCGACCTTGCCGCCGATGAGGACGTCGGTGGCGCGGTTGATGCCGTCGATGAGCGAGTGGCGGCAGCCGTACTTGTTGTCGAACTTCGACTTGGTCACCGAGTCGTTGACGTTGATGGCGGGGAAGAGGAGCGTCCCCTCCTTCATCATCTCGTAGAGGCGGTGGACGCCGGTCGTGGTCTCCTCGGTGACGCCCTTGACCGAGTTCGCGATCGGGGTCCAGTGGTTCGGCTTCTCGGCGAGGACCGAGTTGAGGACCTCGAAGATGATCCGCTGCTCGGTGCTGGTGGCCGTGGCCGGGTCCGGCGCGGCGCCGCTCTTCTCGGCCTGGACGCCCAGGTGGACGAGGAGGGTGGCGTCACCACCGTCGTCGAGGATCATGTTCGGCTGCTCGGTGCCCCAGTCGAGGATCTGCTGGGTGCACCACCAGTACTCCTCCAGCGTCTCGCCCTTCCAGGCGAAGACCGGGACGCCCTGCGGGTCCTCGGGAGTGCCGTTCGGGCCGACCGCGATCGCGGCGGCCGCGTGGTCCTGGGTCGAGAAGATGTTGCAGGAGGCCCAGCGCACCTCGGCACCGAGCGCGACCAGCGTCTCGATGAGCACGGCGGTCTGGATCGTCATGTGCAGCGAGCCCGCGATGCGCGCGCCGGCGAGCGGCTTGTCGGCGCCGTAGCGCTCCCGCATCGCCATCAGGCCGGGCATCTCGTGCTCGGCGAGCTGGATCTCGGTGCGGCCGAAGTCGGCCAGGGAGAGGTCGGCGACCTTGAAGTCCATTGCTGCTCCTGGGGGTCCGATGCGTGCGTGCTGCTGGGAGTTCCGAGATTAGAACGCGTCACACCGAGACGAAGAATCCTCAGCGCACCCTCGTTCGACGGGCTCAGCGCCGCGGTTCGTCGTGGTCGCCGCCGGTGACGCGACAGACGGGATACGTGGTCACCATTCGCTGTGGTCGCGGGGGGCGATTTCCAGTGGCCTGTCGGCCTGCGGGTCCGCTCGGGTCGACCGTCGTGGCCCGGGTGGGCATGGGAGTGGCCCCACCGGCCGTGGCCGGTGGGGTGGGGGTCAGCGGGTTCGTCGCCGTCGGTGGTCGTCGAAGTCGACGGGGTGGGTGCGGCCCTTCGGGGTGGTCCACAGGAACGCGGTGCGGGAGGTGCGGTGGTAGGTCCAGCCGCCGAAGGTCTTCACACGGTGGTGGTAGCGGCACAACGGCGCCAGGTTCGAGCTGGTGGTCTTCCCGCCCCTGGCGTAGGGCTGGATGTGGTCGAGGTCGCAGTCGCGGGCTTCCTTGTTGCAGTGTGGGAACACGCACGTCGGCGTAGTGAGGATGGCTTGTTCGCGTTGCCGGTCCGTGGGGGTGTACCGGTCGACGGTGATCTCCTCCGACAGGTCCAACACCGGCCGGATCGACACCTTCGTGCCGTTGGTGGCGCACCATTCGTGGAGCTGCTCGATGGTGGCGTAGGGCAGGTGGGCGCCTTCGACACTCACGATGCCGTGGGGCTCGTCGGGCTGGTGGTGGGCGTAGATGACGATCTCACGCGGGACCGCGGTCTCGCCGCCGAGCTGGCCGGCGGCCATGGCACGGCGGATGTCGAGGTCGAGCTCGGGGTGGTCGACCAGGAGGGCGTGGGCGCCGGCCTTGATCTGTGCCTCCAACGCGAGGGCGTCGGTGTAGTCCAGAAGCCCGGACACGGGGACGAGGCCGTCGTTGAGGTGGGTGACGGTGAGACCGATGTCGAGGTGCTGGTCGCGGGACCTATCCAGCCGTACGCCTTCGGCGTGCTCGGGGTCTGCTTCGGCGGCGGCGGTCTCGACGGCGTTCTCGACCTTGACCCACGAGCACGAGGCCAGGACGGGTGCGAGGTCCCGGTCCACGCTGGCGGCGGCGATGGGGTCGAGGCGGCGGGTGCGGTCGGTGATCCGACGCACCTTCCACACCGCGACCTCCCCGGCCATCGCACGCGCCCAGATCCGGGGGAGCCGGTACTTCGCCTCCAGGGCGGCACCGAGGAACGCCCGACCCTGGTACGCCGTCATCCCACAGGCCGCGGCGAACTCCGCGACCGCGAACTCCGACATGCCGGGGGCGCCCTCGCCGGCCAGGTTGATCGGCTGGTCGCCGAACATCACCAGCTCGCCCAGCTCGTCGACCACCGCGTCCTCGACCGGTGCCGGGTGGGCTTCGGCCCACCGGGCCGCGAGCTCGAACCGGGCCGCCTCAGCGAGGCACGCGATCTGGGTCTGCTCGGTCGCGCACGCCAACAGGTCCGCGAGGTGCGGGTCCTGGGTCCGGGTGCGTCGAGCCATGCTCGGTCTTACCATGATTCGAACACATGTACGAGTAGAGATTCGAAGAGATTCACCTGTCGCCGGGTGGTGGTTTCGAGGCTCGCTGCGCTCGCACCTCAACCACCGTGTGCCGGGAAGCGGCCGGAACCACGAGCCCGCCGTACCCGTGTAGGAAGCCTGTCGGCGGCCGACCCGAGCGGACCAGCTGCCGACTGTCAGTGCGCCGACTTGCGCCGCGGCACGAGGTGCAGGATCCCGAGGATCACCGCACCGAGCAGCAGCCCGAAGACCGCCGAGGCGAGGGTGTTGACGAGCCAGCCCTGGACGCCGTGGTGGACGGCCTCCTCGAGGTGGTGCACCCAGTCGTACGGCGCGTGCAGGCCGAGCTCGTCGAGGCCGTTGAGGACGATGTGGCCACCGACCCAGAGCATCGCGGCGACGCCGGCGACCGAGAGGAAGGCCAGCAGCTTGGGGGTGCCGACGAGCAGGACGTGGCCGATGCGCTGCGCGGCCTTGGAGGACCGCTCGGCGAGGGCGAGGCCGATGTCGTCGAGCTTCACGATGATCGCGACCACGCCGTACACCGCGATGGTGATCGCGATCGCGACCACGACGAGGATCAGCAGCCGGCTGACGAAGGGCTCGTCGGCGACCTCGTTGAGGGCGATCACCATGATCTCGGCGGAGAGGATGAGGTCGGTGCGGATCGCGCCGGAGACCATCGACTTCTCGGCCTCGGGACCGTTCTCGGCGACCGGGGTGTCGTGGTGGTCCTGGCCGCGGAGCCGGTGCCAGACCTTCTCGGCGCCTTCGTAGCAGAGGTAGGAGCCGCCGACCATCAGGATCGGCGTGAGCAGCCACGGCAGGAACTGGCTGAGCAGCAGGGCGATCGGCAGGATGATCAGCAGCTTGTTGCGCAGCGAGCCGATGGTGATCTTCTTGATCATCGGCAGCTCACGGTCGGCCGTGACGCCGTGGACGTACTGCGGCGTCACGGCGGTGTCGTCGACGACGACGCCCGCGGCCTTCGTGGTGGCCCTGCCCGCGGCCGCACCGATGTCGTCGACGGACGCCGCGGCCAGGCGCGCGAGCGCGGCGACGTCGTCGAGCAGCGCGAAGAGCCCACCAGCCATGCGCGAAGGCTATCGGGCGGAGATGTGCTCCCCGACCGCGGAGGCGCCGACGTGGTGCAGGCCCGCGTCGACGCCGGCCTCGACCTCGGCCTGGACCTCGGGCTGCACCTGGTCCTTGGCGACGGTGAGGTCGACCGCGTGGTGCAGGTGCCGCTCGGCGTACCCGAGCGGGTCGACGACGTGCGTGAGCCGCGACGAGACGGGGTGCCAGGCGAGCGCCAGGGAGAGGAGCACGGCGGCCGTCGTGGTGATGCCGAAGCCGAGGATCGCGTGCTGGTCGGCCCAGCCGCCCCAGCCGGCGTAGCCGGCGCCCTTCACGACGAACCCGTGGAAGAGGTAGACGACGAGGGTCGCGGAGCCCATCCGCGCGAACCAGCCACCGATGCGGGGCACCAGGGCGAAGAAGGCCCAGGCTCCGAGGGTGCCGATCGCCAGCACGAGGGCCCGGGTCAGCAGGGCGCGGAGGTCGTCGGCGTAGCCCATCTCGTCGTAGCGCGAGCGGTAGTAGAGCCACTCGGTGCTGGCCCAGGCGCTGGTCCAGGTGGTGGCGATCCAGATGCCGACCAGGACGAAGACCGCGACGACCTGCGCGGGCTTGCGACGCAGCAGCTCCAGACGCTCCGGGGTCGCCTTCAGCCCCATCACGAAGAACGGCAGCAGGCCGAGCACGCGGGCCATGTCGAGGGTGTTGCCGGCGTACAGGCCGGCGACGAAGCTGATCGCGACCGCGACCACGAGCCCGCCCCACATCGGCTTGAAGATCGGGGTGAGCAGCCGCCAGAAGAAGAGCGCCGCGAGGTACCACATCGGCCAGTGCGGGTCCTGGAAGAGGTTCTTCATCTCCTCGCCGCCCACGTAGACGCGGAAGAGGGCGAGGGCACACTCGAAGACGACGTACGGCACGACGACGGTGCGCACGAGCTGCCACAGCCGCACCTTGCTGTAGACGAAGCCGCGCGACAGGTAGCCGGTCACGAAGACGAACGCCGGCACGTGCCAGGCGTAGAGGAAGTCGTAGAAGTGGTCGGTGACCGCGTTGTTCGGCAGCAGCACCCAGGAGTGGCCGACGACGACGAGCGTCACCAGCATCATCTTGGCGTTGTCGAACCAGGGGTCGCGTGTCTTCGGGGTAGGCACCTTCCCGGTCTACCCGGTGTTTCGGCGATCAGTCCTCGACGAAGCCGATTCTCAGGTACTCCGCAGCGTACGTACCGCTGAGCAACAGGGACGCGTAGCGCGCCACCTCGGTCGGGGCCTCGGTCGTCACCGTCTCGACCCGCACCCGGCGCTCGGCCGCGGCGGCCAGCAGCCGGCCGCGCTGCTCGCGTACGACGGCGTCCTCCGACCCGTCGTCGAGGACCAGCAGCATCGGTCGCCGCTCCCCCGCGTCCTCCGCGAACGGGTCGTCGAAGACGTCACGCTGCCGGGCGGCCTCGATGACCGGCAGCAGGTGCTCCGCGTCGCCGGCCAGGGCCGAGCGGCCGGTCGCCCGCCGGATCGACTCCGCGACGCGCCGCGCGGCGCGGGCCGCGAGGACCGAGCCGCCCCAGACGACCGGGTTGGCGTCGGCGAGCGCGATCGCGAGCATCTTCGCGGGGTTCACGGCCAGGTCGCGGTGCGGCGAGCACGAGATCGCGACAGCGTCGAGGGCCTCCGCCACCTGGTCGGCGTCGGCACGCGGGCCGAGCGAGACGCGGTCGAGGTAGTCGAGCAGCACGACCGCCGTCGCCAGCTGGTCGCGGGCGGTGGTCGGCAGCACCGTGCTCCAGCGGCCGGCGGCGTGCTCGGCGACCAGCGACGCCGGCGGGCAGGCGACCACGAGCTGGCAGCCCCGGCGTACGGCCTCCGCGGCGGCGGACGCGGTGCCGGGGTCGGCCCCGTCGGGCGCGAGCACGACCACGAGGTCGAGGCTGCCGGCCCAGCCGGGGAGGCCGGGCGCCGGCCAGGCCACGAACGGGACCGGGCACCACGGCTCGAGCACCGCGCGCAGGAGGCGGGAGTCCGGGCCGGCCGCGATCACCGCGCGGGGCCGAGCGAGGTCCTCGGCACGCGCGACGGCCTCGGCGGCGGCCGGCGCAGCCTCGCCGGACGTACGGCGCACCCGCGCGCCCGACTCGGCCAGCACGCGGAGCGCCGCGTCGCTGGCCTCGAGGGCAGCGGCGTCGTCGAGACGGGACTCGTCGAACCAGGTGGCCATGGACCAGTACCTCTCAGGAAGGCTTGCGGGCCTCGTCGACGAGCAGGACCGGGATGCCGTCGCGCACCGGGTAGGCCAGGCCGCAGCCCTGGCAGACCAGCTCGTCGGCGACGACGGCGAGGTCAGAGCGGCACGACGGGCACACGATGATCTCGAGGAGGGCGGGGTCGAGCTCGGTCATCGGTCACTCCTGATCTGGGCGAGCACGGTGTCGCGGACCCGCACCATGGTCTCCTCGTCGCGGCCCTCGGCGTTCAGGCGGAGCAGCGGCTCGGTGTTGGACGGGCGGACGTTGAACGACCAGTCGTCGTGGCTGACCGTGAGGCCGTCGAGGTGGTCGGTAGTGACTCCGTCCATCGCGGCGTACGTCGCCTCGATCTCGGCGGTGACCCCGGCCTGGTCGGCGACCTCGGAGTTGATCTCGCCGCTCAGCACGTAGCGGTCGAACTCGGCGAGCAGGCCCGACAGCGGCCGGTCGGTCTCGGCCAGCGCGGCCAGGGTGTGCAGTGCGGCGAGCATGCCGGAGTCGGCGCGCCAGAAGTCGCGGAAGTAGAAGTGGCCGCTGTGCTCGCCGCCGAAGATCGCGCCGGTCTCGGCCATCGTCGCCTTGATGTAGGAGTGCCCGACCCGCGTGCGGACCGGCTTGCCGCCGAGCTCCAGGACGATCTCCGGGACCGAGCGGCTGGTGATCAGGTTGTGGATCACCGTCGAGCCGGGCTCCTTGGCCAGCTCGCGGGAGGCGATCAGCGCGGTGAGCGTCGACGGCGAGACCGCCTCGCCGCGCTCGTCGACGATGAAGCAGCGGTCGGCGTCGCCGTCGAAGGCCAGGCCGATGTCGGCCCCCTCTGCGAGCACGCGGGCCTGGAGGTCGCGGAGGTTCTCCGGCTCGATCGGGTTGGCCTCGTGATTCGGGAAGGAGCCGTCGAGCTCGAAGTACATCGGGACCAGGTCGACCTGGTCGCCGAGGCGCGCGAACACCGCGGGCGCCGTGTGTCCGGCCATCCCGTTGCCGGCGTCGGCGACGACCTTGAGCCGGCGGCCGGCGACCGGGGCGAGGCGGAGCAGGTGCGCGGCGTACGCCTCGAGCACGTCGTGCTCGCTGATGCTGCCGGCGGGGCCGACCACCGGGCGGGGCTCCTCGACGAGGTCCCGGATCTCGGCGAGGCCGGTCTCCATCCCGATCGGCTGCGCGTGGGCGCGGCACATCTTGATGCCGTTGTACTGCGCGGGGTTGTGGCTGGCCGTGAACATCGCCCCGGGGTGACCCAGGTGGCCGGACGCGAAGTAGAGCTGGTCGGTCGACGCCAGGCCGATCATCACGACGTCGGCGCCGGCCTCCGTCGCGCCGGCCGCGAACGCCCCGGCCATCCCGGGCGAGCTCGGTCGCATGTCGTGACCGACGACGACGGTCGCCGCCCCCACGACCTGGGCGAAGGCCCGGCCGGTGCGGTGAGCCAGCTGCTCGTCGATCTGGTCGGGGACGGTGCCGCGGACGTCGTACGCCTTGAAGACGGCACGCAGGTTCGCGGGGTCGAGGGTGTCGGCCATGCCCCGAACACTAGTGGGGGCGCGGCAGCGACCTCAGTGATGGTGGTCGAGCGAGTCGCGCGGCCGAGGAACGAGGCCGCGACCGACGTGTCGAGACCGTGGGGGCAGGTGGTCAGTCGGTCGACAGGACGCGCAGGTGTCCACGCCGGGTCGTCTCGCGACCGGTCTCGTCCTCCGGGGCGATCCGCAGCGGCGCGACGGGACGCCCGGCCTCGCGGACCGCATCGGCGAGCGCGAGGAGGTCGTCGCTGGACGGACCCTCCGCCGCGGGGTCGCGCGCCAGGCGCAGGACCTCCCAGCCGCGGGGTGCCGAGAGCCGTTCGCTGTGCACGTCGCACAGGTCGTAGGCGTGCGGCTCGGCGTAGGTGGCCAACGGGCCGAGGACCGCCGTCTGGTCCGCGTAGACATAGGTCAACGTGGTGACCGCGGCACGACCGCAGGCCGTGCGCGAACAACGGCGGGCAGGACTCACGAGGCAGACGGTACCTCCGAACCACGACCGCGCCGATTAGGCTCGCGGCGTGGATCGTCGAGGACGCCTCAGGGACCGCCGCGGGCGGGGCATGCGTGGTCCGGCAGTGCTGCCGGCGGTGCCGGGGCGACCCGAGATGCCGACCGGCCGCGAGCGCTTCGACGACCTCGCGCTCGGCATCGTGACCGAGATCGACAGCCGGTGGCAGGACCGCCTCGGCCTGGTCGAGTACGCCGTGGAGGACACCCCGCAGATCCCCGACGACTGGAGCTCCGAGACGGTGCCGCTGTCCTCGCTCGTGCGCGGCAGCGGTGCCACGCCGACCCGGCTGGTGCTCTTCCGCCGGCCGATCGAGCACCGGTGCGAGACCCGCACGGACCTCGAGGCGATGCTGCTCACGATCGTCGTCGAGCAGATCGCCGAGCTGCTCGGCATCGACGCCGAGGACGTCGACCCGCGCTACGACACCGGCGACTAGCCCGATCGAAGGTCAGGGCAGGCCGGGCCGCACGTGCGGGACCAGGCCGTTGACCACGGGGACCGTCAGCGGCAGCACGGAGGCGCCACCCTTCGCGCTGGTCACCACGGAGCCGATGACCGACGTCCGCGCCGGTTGCACGGTGAGCATCCGGGTCGCGGCCGGGACGGCCACGACAGCGCCGCGGTCGGGGACGACCTCGACCAGCTTCTCCTTGAGCGTCGAGCCGTCGGCCGCGCGCGCCACGACCTGGACGGTGCCTGCGGTGGTGGCCTGCGCGAGCACGACCTGGCGGGTGGCCGCCTGCCGGCCGCTGTCCGGCGCCTCGGGCAGGAGCACCGTCGCGTCGGTGTCGAACCGTGTGCCGGCGGTGGCGACCGACAGGTCGCCGCCCACCATCGAGCGCACGGACGCGGTGACCGGCGCGGTCGACGTGAGGGTCAGTCCGATCGCGTCCTGGGCGACCGCCTGGTCGACGACCGACGTCACCGGCACCCGCACCACGCTCTGCGGGGGCACCCGGATCTCGTCGACGCCGTCGGGGGCGAAGACGGACTCCGTGTCGATGATCCTCAGCTGGGCCCGCACCTCGTCTGTGCCGGGGTTCGCGACGGTGAGGGTGCGCCGGCCACTGCCCGGCGCGAGACCGAGCAGCACGTTGTCGGTGCTGGGCTCCTCCTGGCCGGGCAGCCAGTCCTGGGTGAGCGGGTCGGTGCCGACCCGGTCGATCCGGTCCCGCACGGTCGCGCCGATCCGGCCGCGCGCGGCCACGACCTCCAGGGCCAGCTCGTCGGTGCGGGGCACCAGGGCCGCGAGGTCGATGCGCACGCTGCTGCCGCCGGCCACGGACACGCCGCGCAGGCCCGGCGCGTCGACGACGCCGTCGGCGCCGAGCACCGTCACGTCCGCGACCGCCGTACCGGCGTCGGGGTTGGTGAGCTCGAGGACCGACCGATGGCTCGCCCCCGCGCCCACGCCGGTGAACCAGCGCACCGCTGCGGGCGGCAGGCAGCTCGCGACCGCGGCGTCGTCACCGCCGGCCCGTCCGGCGACCAGCCCGGGGGCGGCGTCGTCCTCGCCGACGACCGCCAGCGCCCCGGCGTCGTCCGCCGAGGTGACGCGTCCGCTGACGAGGTCGGCGGCCGTGGCCTTGTCGCCCAGGCCGACCTGCACCTGGCCGTCGACGTCGTCGGACGCGGTCGTCAGCGCGACCCCCGGGGCACCGGGGAGCGCCGACGGACAGATCAGGGTCGAGGCGGTCAGCGTGGTCCGGGTCGGCGGGTAGGTCGCGTCGTCCGGAGCCTCCGGGCGCACCAGCAGCAGCACGCCGGCGCTCAGCACCGGCAGCACGACGGCCAGCACGACCGTGAGGTTGAGACGGCTCCGCCGGGCGGCGGTACGGCGTCCGCCGTGCGGCGCCGTGGACGGGGGCTGCGAGTGGCTCATGGCGTGGACCGCCTCGTGTTGGTCGTGGGCAGGCAGAGCACGGCAACCACCACGGCCCCGGCACCCTGCACGACGAGCAGCAGGATCCGCAGCCAGGACACCGGGCCCTCGAGCCCCGAGGCGTCCAGCGGTCGGTCGACCTGCCAGGCCCGCGTGCTGCGGTCCTCGGCGCTCGCCTGCACGAGACCGGTCGTGGCGTCGAGCACCGCCGCGACGTCGCCGTCGGCGGGCGACGGGAGCACGACGTATTCGATGCCGTGCTCGCCGAGAGCGTCGACGAGCTCGGTCGTGGGGCGGGAGACGAGCGCCTGGACGCCGGTGCTGAAGTCCTTGTCCTCGGTGGTCAGGTTGATGACCTCGTCCTCGCCGAGGGTGATGCCGTCGCCGCGCCGGATCGTGTAGGTGAGCCCGTCCTCGACGGTGCCGCGGATCACCAGGATGCCGTGCTCGGGGCCCTCCTCGGAGCTCTGGACCATGTACACGGGGATGTCGGTGTCGATGCCGTCGGCGATCGCCGGGTCCGAGCCGAGCCACCAGGCGAACCCGCCGAGCGGCACGACCGCGGCGACCACGACGAGGGCGCCCGCGACCACCCGCCGCCACGGCACCTGCTCGGTGCCCAGGCCGACGGCACCGATCGCGGCGGCCACGACGAGCGCGCCCTGGAGCACGACCACGAGCACGCCGACGCCGGCGCCGGCCGTGGTGGCGGCGAGGGAGAAGGACAGCGCGCCGAGGAGTGCGGCCAGCACGCTCGTCACGAGGGCGACCACCCAGCAGACGAGCACCGGGATCCGGGTGGCGCGCGGCAGCAGGGCCAGGAGCGCCAGGGCGGCGACCACGAGCCCCAGCCACCACGGGGCGCCGAGCCCGTCGAGCCTGCCGCTCATCAGGTCGAGGGTGTCGGCCGTCGGGGTCGGCAGCCGCCCGGTGTCGAGCAGCAGGCCCTCGGCGGCAGAGCGCTGGATCGCCGGGATCCACCACGGGGAGAGCAGCAGCGGCACCAGCCCGATGGCGGCGGCCGGCGGCCCCCACACGGAGCGGTCGCGGACCGCGCCCCGCACGACCAGCGCGGCGGCCGCGACGACGACCAGGCCGAGCACCGCTGCCAGCACCCACAGCACCGGGGCGAACGCCGAGCCCAGGGTGAGCAGCAGCCCGACCCGCCAGGCCGCGCGCCAGCGCCGGTCGGCCGCCGGGTCGGCGAAGCCGAGCGCAGCGTGTGCGAGCCAGGGCAGCGTCGCGGCGACGACGACCAGCCCGACCCGCCCGTCACCCCACGCCCCGCAGACCACTGGCACGAGGGCCCAGGTCGCCGCGCCCCACAGCAGCACCCAGCGCGATGCACCGGTGAAGACCACGAGGCGCCCGACCACGCGCAGGAACCGCCAGGCACCCCACAACGAGAAAGGCACGGCCACCACGAACACCAGCGAGACCGCGGCCGAGGGGCTGCCGCCGAGCAGGGTCGCGAGCAGCGCCATCGGCAGCACGTACGCCGGGGCCGGCACCGCCGTACCGGTGCCGAGCGGGTGCCAGGTCTCCACCTGCAGCCGCCACCAGTCGCCGGCGCCGGCCGGGACCGGCGAGAGCCCGCCGCCGGCGATCGAGCCGAACGCCGTGCGTGCCGCGACCAGCGCGACGACCACGACGAGGGCGGTGAGGAGGGCGACGGGGTTGGTGAGGAAGCGGGCCAGGATGCCGGTGTCGGCGGCGATCATGTCCTCGTCGTCGACCGGCACCCGTGGGGCGTAGCTGGCGGGGGCACGCTCGGCCGCCGCGGCGCGTCGGCGCTCGGCGACGTCCTGGGCCTGGTTGGTGGCCGCTGCGACCAGGTCGCCGAGGAAGTCGAGCCCGTGGCGGTAGGGCACCCACCACGGCGAGAGCAGCGGCCGGGCCCGGTCGAGGTCGGCGCGGGGCTGCTCACGCCGCGCCTGCCGCGCAGACCGGACCTCGCCCGGGTGCGCGTAGAGGGAGAGCAGCGCGGCGAGGTCGTCGAGCGCCTCACCGACGGAGCGCACGACGAGGAAGCCGACCATCCGCAGCAGCGTGCCGAAGAAGAGGCGGACGACGAGCCAGGGCAGCTTGCGGCCCGGGGCGTTCGCGAGCAGCGTGTAGAGCGCGGCCCGGCGCTCCTGGTAGTGCGTGTGCCGGCCGGTCAGCGGGGTGCGCCGGGCGCCGCGGTGGGCCGCCTCGACGTGGAACACGATCGCCTGGGGGACGACCAGCGTCGTGTGCCCGGCGGCCGCGGCGCGCCAGCCGAAGTCGATGTCGTTGCCGAAGATGGGCAGCTGCGGGTCGAAGCCGCCGAGCGACTCGAGGACCGTGCGCCGCACCAGCATGCCGGCGGTGTTGACCGCGAGCACCCGTCGTACGTCGTCGTGCTGGCCCTGGTCGTACTCGCCCCGCTCCAGCCCCGTCTCCCGGCGACCGGTCCCGCTGATCGTGACGCCGAGCTCGAGGAGCCGCTTGAGCGAGGGCCACTCGCGCAGCTTCGGACCGAGGACGTCGGCGTCGGGATCCTCGGCCGCCGCGGCCAGCAGCGCCGCGAGGGCGCCGGGGTCGGGGTTGGCGTCGTCGTGCAGGATCCAGATCCACTCCGGGGCGTCCCCGCGCTCGCGCAGCCGCTCGAGCCCCAGGCCGACCGCCGCCGGGAACGACGTGGAGCCGGGCGCGCGGAGGACGTCGCCGAAGGCACGTTCGACCAGGTCGGCGCTGCGGTCCTTGCTGCCGGTGTCGACGCCGACGACCGTCGTGAGCGGGGCCCGCTGGGCCCGGAGGCCGTCGATGACGGCGGGCAGCCATCGTTCGCCGTCGTGACTGACGAGCAGAGCAGCGACGGAGGGAACCACGATCCCGAACCCTAACGGCCAGGTGGTGGCCGCTCAGATTCGGCAGTGGTACCCACCGCCGCCGCCCTCAGTGGCGCTCGCTCAGACCGCGCGCTTCTTCAGCTTGCGGCGCTCGCGCTCGGACAGACCGCCCCAGATGCCGAAGCGCTCGTCGTTCATCAGCGCGGACTCCAGGCAGTCGTCACGCACCTCACACGTGAGGCAGACCTTCTTGGCCTCCCTCGTGGACCCTCCCTTTTCGGGGAAGAACGCCTCGGGGTCGGTCTGTGCGCACAGCGCACGGTCCTGCCATCCCGCTTCCTCGGCGTCCCCGTCGAGGAGAAAGAGTTCTCTCACGGCACTCGCCCTTTCGACCCGGTACTGCTCCCACATCCGCGTCCCCGTCACGGTCCGGACCGGGGGAAACGGTCCGGTCCACCGTGGTGAAAACGTGAACGACACTGTGGGAATTACATGCCTGTCGTACCCCGAAAGTCAACCCCGCATCTGCTATGGCGCGCTCCCTCGCCCCCGACGCCTCGAGTCCGGCGCTCCACGGCCACCACCCGTGCGGCAAGGTATCCGCATGCAGAACATCACGGTGCTGTCGGGGGGTATGGGCGGTGCGCGCTTCCTCCAGGGCCTGCTGCACGGCATCGCGGCGGGGTCGGTGCCCGGCGTGGCGGCCGACGCGACGGTCACCGTCGTCGCCAACACGGCGGACGACATCTGGGTCCACGGCCTCAAGGTCTGCCCCGACCTCGACACCGTCATGTACACGCTCGGCGACGGCATCGACCCCGAGCGCGGGTGGGGCCGTCGCGAGGAGACCTGGAGCACCAAGGACGAGCTCGCGGCGTACGGCGTGGAACCGACGTGGTTCGGCCTCGGGGACCGCGACATCGCGACCCACCTGGTGCGCACCCAGATGCTGGACGCCGGCTACCCGCTCTCCGCGGTCACCGACGCGTTGTGCCAGCGCTGGCTGACGCCTACGTTCGGCGACCGGCTGCGGCTGTTGCCGATGAGCGACGACCGGGTCGAGACACACGTCGCGATCGCCGACCCCGAGGCGCCGAGCGGGCGACGGGTGGTCCACTTCCAGGAGTACTGGGTGCGGCTGCGCGCCTCGGTGCCCGCCGAGATGGTGGTCGTCGTCGGGCTCGAGGACTCCTCCCCCGGCCCCGGCGTCATCGACGCGATCACCGACGCCGACCTGGTCGTGCTGCCGCCGTCCAACCCGGTCGTCTCGGTCGGCACCATCCTGGGCGTGCCGCGGGTGCGCGAGGCGCTCGCCGCCACCAGCGCGCCCGTGGTCGGCCTCTCCCCCATCGTCGGCGGCACGCACGTGCGGGGCATGGCCGAGCAGATGCTGACCTCGATCGGGGTCGAGGTCAGCGCAGCGGGCGTCGGCCTGCACTACGGCGCCCGGGCCAACGGCGGGGTGCTCGACGGCTGGCTCGTCGACCAGGTCGACGCCGACCAGGTGGAGCGGGTCGAGGCCGGCGGGCTCGCCTGCCGCGCCGTACCCCTGATGATGACGGACCCGGACGCCACGGCGGCGATGGCGGCAGCGGCGGTGGAGCTGGTGGCGCGATGAGCCGCCTCGAGATCACCGCACCCGACGGGACCCCCGAGGTCGAGACCGGCGACGACCTGGTGGCGATCGTGCTGCTGATGACCTCGCTCGCCGACGGCGACGTGCTGGTCGTGACCAGCAAGGTCGTCAGCAAGGCCGAGGGCCGGCTGCGGCGCGGCACGCGCGACGACGCGCTGCCCGGCGAGACCACCCGGGTCGTGGCGCGGCGCGGCGAGACCGCGATCGTGCGCAACCGCCTGGGGCTGACGATGGCCGCGGCCGGCATCGACAACTCCAACGTGCCGCTCGGCCAGATCGTGCTGCTCCCCGAGGACCCCGACGGCACCGCACGCGCGCTGCGCGAGGGCATCCACGACCACGCCGGCGTCAACGTCGCCGTCATCATCAGCGACACCGCCGGCCGGGCCTGGCGCGAGGGACAGACCGACATCGCCATCGGCGCCGCCGGCCTCGTCGTCGCGGAGGACTTCGCCGGCCGCAGCGACCCGCACGGCAACGAGCTGGCGGTGACCCTGCCCGCCGTCGCCGACGAGCTGGCCGGCGCCGCCGAGCTCGCGACCGGCAAGCTCGGAGGCCGCCCGTTCGCCGTCGTCCGCGGTCGCGCCGACCTGGTCCTGCCGCCGGGCGACCACGGCCCCGGTGCCGCGTCGCTGATCCGGCCCGACGGCGCCGACCTCTTCGGGTACGGCGCGCGCGAGGCCGTCGTCCGTGCACTCCGCGCCCAGGCGGCGGACCAGCGCCCGTTCGGCGCCCCGGCCCCGCCTGCCGAGCTCGCGGCGGCGATCCGCGACGTGATCAGCCTGGTGCCGTCCCACACCGGCCGCGCCGACGGGTCACTGATGGTCACCTGCCCGCGAGGCCTGCTCCGGGCCCTGACGGCCCTGACGTTCGCGCACGGCTGGACGGTGAACTCGACCGATCATCCCAACGAGCTGCGGTTGCGCCCGGCATCCGACTGACGTCCCCGTAGACTCTGCCGACGAAACCGACCCGCGCGATCCGACCCTTGAGGATCGCCCTGCACGCCCGAGGAACACGACGTGGCCAAGCCCGCCAAGACCGACCGCAAGGCGGTCATCGAACAGATGCGCAAGAAGCAGAAGAGCTCGGACCGCCGACGCGGCGCGGTGATCGTCACCGTGTGCGTCCTGGTCGCTCTCGGCATCATCGGCGCGGCCGTGGTCCCGATCCTCCTCGACAAGAAGAACGACAGCGAGCTGGACAGCAAGGCGCTCGACCAGATCGGCTCGGCGGCCACGGTCTGCCAGAAGGTCACCACCAAGAAGGCCGACGGCAACTCGCAGCACGTGCCGGTCGACACCCCGGTCGACTACACGACCGCACCGCCCGCGTTCGGCGCGCACTGGAACCAGGCCGGCCTCGCGCCCGCGTCGTTCTCGCGCAAGTTCTACTCCACCGACGACCGTCCGGCCCTCGAGGCGCTGGTCCACAACCTCGAGCACGGCTACACGATCCTCTGGTACGACGACACGATCGCCCAGGACAAGACCGCCCTCGCCGACGTCGAGGCCATCTCGCGCAAGTTCGGCGGCGACGACTTCCGCAACAAGTTCATCGCCGCGCCGTGGAAGTCCGACGACGAGGACGGCGCCGCCTTCCCCGACGGTCAGCACGTCGCGTTCACGCACTGGTCCGCCGGTGGCAACGGCGAGACCGACACCTCGAAGCAGGTCGGCGCGTTCCAGTACTGCTCCGCCGTGAGCGGTGCGGCCCTGTCGGACTTCATGGACGAGTACCCCTACACGGACTCGCCCGAGCCCACCGTTCCCTGAGGTCGAGCCGCTCCCCCCGCTCAGGTGAGCGGGGAGCGGCCGGACTCCTTGAGCGCGGCGACGACCTGCTTGACCTCCTGGGCGCGGGCCCGGGTCGTGACCAGCAGGGCGTCCGGCGTGTCGACGACGACGACGTCGTCGAGCCCGACGACGGCCACCACCCGCCCGCTGGCCGGCACCACCAGGCCGGTGCTGTCGACGCCCAGCACGGAGTCCGCGTCGCCGAGCACCGACATCGGTACGCCGTCCTGCTCGAGGAGGGTGGCGAGGGCGTCGAAGTCGCCGATGTCCTCCCAGTGGAACGCCGACGGCACGACGGCGACCTTGCCGGCGTCGGCCGCCGGCTCGGCGACCGCGTGGTCGAGGGCGATCTTCGGCAGGTCCGGCCAGAGCTCCTCGAGCCGGTCCGGCTCGAAGGCGATGGCGCGCAGCGTCGCTCCGAACTCCGGGTGCCAGCGGCCGAGGAGGTCGAGCAGCACCCGCGGACGGACCACGAACATGCCGGCGTTCCAGCGGTAGCGCCCGGTCTTCAGGTAGCCCTCGGCCGTGGCGACCGACGGCTTCTCGACGAACTCCTGGACGACGGCCGCGCCGTCGTGGCCTGAGAGCGGCTCACCGACGTGGACGTAGCCGAAGGCCGAGGACGGGAACGTCGGCTCGATGCCGAGGGTGACCAGCCAGTCCTCGCGTGCGACGGCCACCGCGCGCCCGACGGCCTCCGCGAAGAGGTCGGGGTCGGTGATCACGTGGTCGGCGGCGAAGGAGCCCATCACGGCGTCCGGGTCCGACCGCTCCAGCAGCGCGGCGGCCAGGCCGATCGCCGCCATCGAGTCGCGGGCCGACGGCTCCGCGATCACGGAGCCCGCGCCGAGCGCGGGCAGCTGCGCGCGCACGGCCTCGCGGTGCGCCTGGCCGGTGACGACCATGACCCGGTCGTCGGCCAGCGGCGCCAGCCGGTCGAGCGTCTCCTGGAGGAGGGTCCTCCCCTCGCCGCGCAGGTCGTGCAGGAACTTGGGGGCGGAGGAGCGGGACAGCGGCCAGAGCCGGGTGCCGGCTCCGCCGGCCGGGATCACGGCCCAGAAGTGGTCGATGGACGTCACGATGGAACCCTAGGGGCATGAGCACCTTCAGCGACGTGCTGGCGCGCCAGCTGCGCACGGATCCTGGATCACCCCTGGTCACGTTCTACGACGAGGCGACCGGTGAACGGGTCGAGCTCTCGACCACGACGTACGCGAACTGGGTGGCCAAGACCGCGTCCCTGCTCGTCGAGGAGCACGACCTCGAGCGCGGCCAGCGCCTGGTGGTCGACCTGCCGACCCACTGGCTGGGCACCGTCTTCCTGGGCGCCGCGTGGTCGGTGGGCCTCGTCGTGGTCGGCCCCGACGACGGCGATCCCGACGCCGTCGTCTGCGGCCCGGCGTCGGTCGCACGGTGGGCGGAGGTCGCCGACGACCTGCCGGTGCTCGCCTGCTCGCTGCTGCCGCTCGGCGTGCGGTTCGCCGATCCCCTGCCCGCGGGCGTGCACGACGTCGGCATCGAGGTCTGGTCGCAGCCCGACGCGTTCATCGCCTACGACCCGCCCGGCCCCGACGACGCGGCGACCGCCGGCGCGTTCGGCGACCGCACCCAGGGCGACCTGTGGAGAGCGGCCGCCGCCGGGAGTCTGCTCACCGACGGCGGCCGCCTTCTCTCGGAGGCGAACCCGGCTTCCCCACCGGGGCTCGCCTCCTTCACCGAGCCGCTCGCCATCGGCGGCTCGCTGGTGCTGGTCGTCCACTCCGAACCGGAGCGGCTCAGCGCGACGTACGTCGCGGAGCGCGCCACGGCTCGCTTCCCTTGAGGGCGAGCAAGCACCACGTTCTCGATGTGCGGGGTCACCCCGCCAGGTCGAACACCCCCATGCCCTGCGCCAGGAAGCGCGGCTTGCCGAAGCCGGTGGCCGAGCCCGGCAGCAGGAAGAGGTTGCCTGTCGAGCGCTGCCGCACCACCAGGTCCGCGTGCCCGGTCAGCCCGATGTCGCTGATCCCGATCACCCAGTCGTACGGCGCGAGGTTGAGGCTGACCGCCCGGGCGCCGGTCAGGCCGCCGGGCCCGTTGCCCGGGAAGAGGTAGGTCTTCGAGCCCCGCACGAAGAGCGAGTCCGGGGCACCATCGGCGTTCCACCGACCCACCGGGACCTGTTCGGTCGCCTTGATCGCGCCGTGGGCGACGTAGCTGGGTCGCAGGCCGGAGAGGCCGTTGCCCGGGTAGATCCGGATCGCGCCGCCGGCGGGCTGGCCCATCAGGTCCGGCCAGCCGTCACCGGTCATGTCGCCGACCGCGGCGAGCAGCTTCACCGAGGAGAAGCCGGTGCCGATGACGACCGGGGCGCCGAAGTGGCCGGCCCCGTCGCCACGACGCAGGGCGAGCACGCCCTGCGCGTTGCCCACGATGATGTCGCCGTGACCGTCGCGGTCCCAGTCACCGGCGTTGAAGAGCGCGTTGGCTCCGGGGATCTTGATACCGGTCGCGATCGGCCCGCGGATCTCGGTGCCGCCCGAGTTGGCGAGCACCGACACGGTCGATCCCGAGCGGACGACGACGTCGGGGGTGGCGTCGCGGACCAGCTGCGCGACGCCGACCACCTGACCGGCCACGGCGACCGGACCCAGCGCGTGGGAGAAGGTGCCGTTGCCCCGGGACGGGTAGACGTAGCCCTTGCCGTCCCGCTTGCGCACGAAGAGGTCCTGGCGCCCGTCGCCGGTGAAGTCGCCGATGCCGGTGAACGACGCGAACGACGTCCACGAGCCCGCCAGCGCCCGCGGTGCCGCGAACCGGCCCCCTCCGGCGCCCGCGATCAGCCACGGCCGGCCCGAGGTGTCACGGGCGATCAGGTCCATCCGCCCGTCGCCGGTCACGTCGCCGATGCTGGTGAGCTGGTTGTACGACGACCCGGACGAGGCGAGGTGGCGCACGGCGTACGTGCCGCTCGCACGCCGGAGGAGGACGTCGAGGCGGCCGGTCGAGGGGACCCGGGCGACCAGGTCGTTGCGGCCGTCACCGTTGACGTCCCCGACCGCGCTGACCAGGTCATGGCCCGCCAGCCGCCCGATCTGGGCGGACGCCGCACCGAAGGTGCCGGCGGAGGTGCCGGGGCGCACCCGCGCCGCGTTGTTGCCGCCCATGACCACGAGGTCGGCGATGCCGTCACCGGTCAGGTCGGGCGACACGACGGTGCGGTCGGTGCCGGCCAGGCCGGTCGCAGCGGCGACCGGGCCCGAGAACGCGGTGAGACCGCCGGTCGGGATGACGAAGACCTGGCCGTCGCTGGCGCGCCGCGCCACGAGGTCGGGGTGCGGGGTCGACGCGAGGTCGGACTCCAGCTCGCGACCCGCCCAGCC
Organism: Nocardioides hankookensis; assembly: GCF_042658885.1. Classification (NCBI taxonomy): domain Bacteria; kingdom Bacillati; phylum Actinomycetota; class Actinomycetes; order Propionibacteriales; family Nocardioidaceae; genus Nocardioides; species Nocardioides hankookensis. The sequence goes on from NZ_JBHSRJ010000009.1 coordinate 411,231, forward strand.
GCGCTGCGCCTCGGCGGCGAGTCGCCGGATGTCGGGGATCCGGGCGTAGAGGTAGCGGCCCGGGCACGCGGTCGACGCCGCGTCGCGGTGACCGTTGATCGCCTGGAAGACCTTCGAGCCGACCTGCTGGCTGGTGGACGCCGCGTTCACCCCGTGCAGCGACAGCTTCCAGGCGAAGAGCGCGCCGTACGCCTCGACCATCGCGTTGGACGGCTGCTTGATGTCGTAGTTGCCGATCGCCGACATCGCGAAGGAGTAGTCGTTGTAGTTGAGGGTGTGCGCGCCGACCACCGGACGGTCGATGCCGCCGTACCGGCCCTCCCAGATCCGGCCGAACCGGTCGACCAGGAAGTTGTAGCCGATGTCGGACCAGCCGCGGCTCTTGGTGTGGTACGCGTAGATGCTGCGGATGATCCCCGGCACCTCGTCGCGCGTGTAGTCGTTGGCGTTGACCGTGTGGTGCACGAAGCCGGCGTGCACCTCGAAGTAGTGCAGCGAGCTCTTGTCGCGCATGCTCTCGTCGGCGCCCCACTGGGCGCGCGAGTAGATCTGCGGCTTCGGGGTGAACGTCGCCGCCTGGAGGGAGATCTTGTCGCTGCCGCCCTCGCCCTCGCCCGCGTCCGTGTCGAGCGACGTGGCGTCCGCCGGGCCGGTCTCCGTTCCCGTCGTCGTCGCCGGAGCGGTGCCGTTCGTGTCCAGGGCCGGGTGCTCGACCGCCGTCTTGTCCGCCTCGCCGGGGTCCACGACCGCGAGCCGCAGACCGGGCGGCAGGTCGCCGTCGGTGGTGCTCACCTTGACCTGGACGTCGTCGACGTCGCCCACCAGGAGGGCGTCGGTGCCCGGGCGCGCGTGCTGCGCCTCCTCGGAGCCCGGGTCCGGACCGTGGTCCGCGTCGTAGTCGAGGTCCATCCACGCCGACCAGTCGGACCCGGTGCGGGTCCGGACCTTCAGCGCGATGTCGCCCTGCGCGATCTTCGTGCCGTGCGCCCAGGTCACCCCGACGGCGCCGTACCCCTCGACGGGCTCGGGGACGCTGGTGACGGTGCTCTGCGCGGCCACCATGTCCGCCTTGGTGCGCGCCAGCCGCGACGTGCCCGCCGGGCTGGACGCCGGCGTCAGCGCGTACTCGTCCACCGTCGGGTCGACGACCTCGTCCGGCACGGTCGACGTGCGGGCGGACTCACGGACGTAGGCGCTCAGGTCGGCGGCCAGGTCGCCGGCCGCGCCCGCCGCTGCGGCGGTCTCGTCGGGTCGCTCGTGCACGACGTCGAGGCTGACGACGCTCGCCGCAGGGGTGAGCACGGCGACCACGAGACCGAGCGCCAGCAGCTGCTGGCAGGCCGTGACGAAGCGGATCTTGCTGGGTGGCATGAGTGGTTGCTCCAGTGCGGGGGAAGTTCACACGGGTAGCAACTTTCACACGCGTCACAGCAGACACGGAAGGTTTCGTGAGTAACTACAAGACTGTAATTTCCAGTCGACACGCCGATGCATTCGAGATTTGTCAAGAAACTTCACGCGTGTAGTTCTCGCCTTCGTTGGTCGAGTAGGGCGCGAGGAACGAGCGGCCGTATCGAGACCACTCGGCGCCGCCTCTCGCCTGACCGGGTCTCGATACGCCGGACGCGACCTCCTCCGTCGGTCGCGCGGCTACTCAACCTGGCTCCTAGGCCCTGGCCCGAGCAAGCTCGGTCCAGGGGGAGCTCAGATGTCGGCGCCGAGGTCGTCGTCCTCGGACTCGAGCTCTTCCTGGGTCTCGTCGCCGGAGTCGTACTTGACGTACTTGATGCCCTCGATGACGTCACCGTCGAAGCCGACCTTGCCCTGCTCGAGCACGATCACCCGGTCGCACATGCGGCGGACGGAGCCGGCCGCGTGGCTGACGTAGACGAGGGTGCGGCCGCCGTCGCGGATCTCCTGCATCTTCTGCAGGCACTTCTGCTTGAACGGCTTGTCCCCCACCGCCAGCACCTCGTCGGCCAGGAAGATGTCCGAGTCGACGTGGATGGCGACCGAGAAGCCCAGCCGCGAGCTCATGCCCGAGGAGTAGTGGCCGACCGGCGAGTCCAGGAACTTGCCGAGCTCGGCGAAGTCGGCGATGTCGTCGAACTTCCGCTTCGTCTCGGCCTCGGACATGCCGAGGACCGCCGCGTTGAGGTAGATGTTCTCGCGGCCGGTCAGCTGCGGGTGGAAGCCGGCGCCGGTCGCGATCAGGCCGGCGATCCGACCGCGGGTCTCGACGGTGCCGCCCTCGGGGCGCATCACCCCGTTGATCAGCTTCAGCAGGGTGCTCTTGCCGGAGCCGTTGAGGCCCATCAGGCCGACCGACTCCCCCTGCTGGATCGTGAAGGAGACGTCGTCGACGGCACGGAAGGTGTCGCTGATGTCCTGGCGGCGCAGCGCCGCGACCGTCATCTGCTTGAACGTGCGGTGGTAGCGCAGCGTGAACATCTTCGTCGCGTGGTCGACGACGATCGACTCGGTCCCGCTCATCAGAGGCGCTCCGGGATCTTGTTCTCGAGCCGCGAGAAGACCATCTGACCGATCACCAGCAGGATCACTCCCGCGACCACCGCGAGGCCGGAGAAGGCCCACAGGTTGGCCGGGAGGTGGGCGGCCTCGGTCGCGGCCGGATGGTCGGTGGTGCCGACCCAGAACGCCTTCTGGAAGAGCAGCACGGCGTCGGCGATCGGGTTGAAGAGGTAGAACTGCGCGAACTGGCCGAACTTGTCCTCGACCATCGTGTACGGGTAGATCATCGGCACGCCGAAGCGCACGAAGTTCGTGAGGATCGCGGCGACGTTGCCGACGTCGCGGAAGAACACGTTGGCGGCGCTGAAGAGCAGCGCCATCGCCGTGCCGACGGTCGCGATGATGACCAGCGCGGTGACCAGGGCCACGACTCCAGCCAGGGTCGGCATCCAGCCCAGCAGGACGCAGACGATCATCATGATCACCAGCTGCGGGACCACGTGGTAGCCCGAGACCAGCATCGAGGCGACCGGGAACATCTCGCGCGGCATCGCCATCTTCTGCACGAGTGCCTTGTTGCGCACGATGGAGCGCGTCCCGGCGTTGAACGTCTCGTTGAAGAAGTGGACGATGATGATCCCGCAGAACATGTGGATGGCGAAGTTCTCCACGTCCTGGTGGAGCCCGAACAGGACGCCCATCACGACGTAGTAGATGAAGAACTGGCTCAGCGGGTTGATGTAGGACCACAGCAGACCCAGGAACGAGCCCTGGTAGCGCGCCGAGATCTCACGACGCACCAGCAGGCGCAGCAGGTAGCGGCGCCGGAAGACCTCGAGCAGGCCCGCGGTCGCGGCGGGCGAGGCGAGCGGCGCGTCCACCGTCCGCAACGGACGGGGAGCAGCGTCGACCTCAGGCTCGGTGACGTCAGTCATCGGCCGCCTCGGCGTCTGCTTCGGTCCACGGACGGAAGGTCTCCTCCCACGCCTCCGGCGAGGTGATCTCGGGCAACTTCGAGCGGTACTCCGCGGAGAGCTCCGGCCAGCGACGATAGAGCTTCAGGTGCAGGTCGGCGATCCGCTTGAGCAGGTCGCGGTACAGCTCGGGGTCTCGAGTGTAGAGCGCCGCCGAGGTCTGGTCCGGCATCGAGACGATCGCCGAGTCGTAGCGCGCGATGCGGTACCACTTCGCGTCCATCGCGGCGATCTCTCCCTCGGGGAACTCCCGGGACAGCGCCCGCGGCTTGCGCAGCTGTCGCAGTGGCATCAGGCCGGCCTGGATGATCTGGGAGCGCTTGCTCGGCACCTCGAGCTCGCTGTGGCCGCGCCGCGACGGCTTGCGCCGGATCGGCGGGAAGGCGTCGGGGTCCGCCTCGAGCTGGGCGTCGGAGAACTGCTTGCGGAACGCGTTGACGTCGGCGAGCCGGTGCGGCAGCGCCTCGTGCAGGCCGTCTGGGCCGGCCAGCACGTCCTCGAGCGCGAGCTGCCGCAGCTCGACGGTCGAGTACTGCATGGAGACCAGGTGGGCGACGGAGTGGTTGACGCTCTCCTGGATCAGCCGGCCGCCGTGCTTGTACGGCGAGTGCAGCAGCGCGGCGATCAGCCGGTTGCGCTCGTGGAAGTAGGCCTGCCAGTCGAGGGCGTCGTTCTTGTCGGTCCACGGCACGTGCCACACCGCGGCGCCCGGGAACGTCACGGTCGGGTAGCCGGCAGCCTTCGCGCGGACGCCGAACTCACTGTCGTCCCACTTGATGAAGACCGGCAGCGACAGACCGACCTCGTCGAGCACCTGGCGCGGGATCAGGCACATGAACCAGCCGTTGAAGTCGACGTCGACGCGGCGGTGCAGCCAGCGGGTCGAGCGCAGGTTGCGGGCGGCGAAGTCCCACTCCGAGAGCACGTGCTCGGGCGACATCCACCACCAGCGCCAGGTCTGGATGATCTCGCCGAAGCTGTGCAGCCGCGCCCGGGAGTAGAGGCTGAACATGTGGCCGCCGACGATCGTGGGGCGGCGGGCGAGGTCGGCGAAGGCGACAGCGCGCAGCAGGCTCTGCGGCTCACACACGACGTCGTCGTCCATCATCAGCGCGTACGTCGCCGTGCCGGCCTTCACGGTCTCGAGCTGACCGCGGGCGTAGCCGCCGGAGCCACCCAAGTTGCCCTGGTCGATGACGCGGAGCCGGCCGTCGAGGGCCTTCTCGGCGGCGGCGAAGCCGGCCGCGCCACGGACCTTGTCGGTGCCCTGGTCGACGACGAACACGGTGTCGAGGATCGCGATGACGTCGTCCTCGGAGCCGAGCTGGGTGATCAGGTCGGAGCAGAAGCCCGGCCGGTTCATCGTCGTGATGGTCACGGCGACGGAGCCGGACTCGGCCCGGTCGGCGGGCACCTCGGCGTCCCAGACCGCGCTGACGACGGCGTCCTCGTCACCCGCGGTGACGTCGTACCAGTACCAGCCGCCGTCGGCGAAGGGGCGCAGCGACAGGTCGAAGACGAACGTGCCGCCGGCCGCGCCGTCCTCGACCTGCTGCGAGGACACCCGCTGGGAGCGTCCGTTGGCCATCGACTTGTAGACGGTGACGCTGGCGCCGCGGCCGTGGAGCTCGACGGCGAGGCGGACGTCCTCGACGATCGTCCAGCGCCGCCAGTACGACGCCGGGAACGCGTTGAAGTAGCTGCCGAACGACAGCCGCTCGCCCTGCTCGATGCGGACCGCGTGCCGGTCGACGATCTGGTCGGGGTGGATCATCGTGCCGGAGCTGACGGACTGGCGCAGTGACGCCTTGTTGAGCTCCTTGGCACCCTTGTCGCCGCCGACGTTGTACTTGTCGGCATCGAGGACCGCCGGGTCGGGGTCGACGTACAGCGGCAGCACGTCCAGGTCGCGGTCGACCGGCATGATCTGGGTCTGCAGGACGCGGCGTACGGTCGCCGTCGTCGCGCCGGGCTTCGAGGGGCTCACTCGTCGACTCCTCCGCTGGTGAGCGGCGCACCCTCGGCGAAGTGCGGCCGCAGCTTGTTCTCGAACATGGACAGGGCCGAGCCGATCGCCATGTGCATGTCGAGGTACTTGTAGGTGCCGAGCCGGCCGCCGAAGAGCACCATCGGCTCCCGCTTCGCGAGCTCGCGGTACTTCAGCAGCTTCGCACGGTCCTCGGCGGTGTTCACCGGGTAGTACGGCTCGTCGCCCTCCTCGGCGAAGCGTGAGTACTCGTGCACGACGACCGTCTTGCCCGGCAGGTAGGTCCGCTCCGGGTGCAGGTGCTTGAACTCGAGGGTCCGCGTGTAGGGCAGGTCCTCGTCGTTGGCGTTGACTACGCCGGTGCCCTGGAAGTCGTCGACGTCGAGCGTCTCCCGCTCCAGGTCGATGGTCCGCCAGGACAGGCGGCCCTCGGAGTTCTCGAAGTACTCGTCGACCGGGCCGGTGTAGACGATCGGCACCTGGCCCTTGAGCTCGTCGGCCACCGAGAAGAAATCGGTGTCGAGGCGGACCTCGATGTTGGGGTGGTCGGCCATCCGCTCGAGCCAGGCGGTGTACCCGTCGACCGGCAGGCCCTCGTAGGTGTCGTTGAAGTAGCGGTTGTCGAAGGTGTAGCGCACCGGGAGCCGCGTGATGATGTCGGCCGACAGCTCCTTCGGGTCGGTCTGCCACTGCTTCGCGGTGTAGCCCTTCACGAATGCCTCGTAGAGCGGCCGCCCGATCAGGCTGATCGCCTTCTCCTCGAGGTTGGTCGCGTCCTGGGTGGCGATCTCGCTGGCCTGCTCGGCGATCAGCGCGCGTGCCTCGTCGGGGGTGTGCGCCTTGCCGAAGAACTGGTTGATCAGCCCGAGGTTCATCGGGAACGAGTAGACCTGCCCCTGGTACTTCGCGAAGACCCGGTGCTGGTAGCCCGTGAAGTCGGTGAACTGGTTGACGTAGTCCCAGACCTTCTTGTTCGAGGTGTGGAAGAGGTGCGTCCCGTAGACGTGCACCTCGATCCCGGTCTCCTCGTCGAACTCGGAGTAGGCGTTGCCGCCCAGGTGGTGGCGCCGCTCCAGGACGAGGACCTTCAGTCCCAGCTCACGCGCGCAGCGCTCGGCGACGGTGAGGCCGAAGAAGCCGGAGCCGACGACGACCAGATCGGGGCCCTGCGAGGGATCGGGAGAAGGGGCTGACACGATCGGTCAGTCTACGGATCTGGTGGGTACGGCACGCATTCCCCGCGCGTCGCGCATGGCCCGGATCACATTGCGCGCCTCGGCCCGTCCCCCGCGCACCGGGCTGAGCAGCACGACCGCCGCCGTGACCAGCCAGGGCTTCAGCCGGACCAGCGCGTTCTCGCCGTACCGCAGGTGCACGACGAAGAGGTTGCGATACATGTAGTAGCCCTTCCAGCCGCCCAGGTCGTGCTGCTGGTCGAAGTCGAGCTGGCGCACCAGGACGGCGTCGCGGACCGCCCAGATCCGGAATCCGGCCCGGCGGGCGCGGACCGCGTAGTCGACGTCGTCGTAGAAGATGAAGTACGACGGGTCGGGCAGCCCGATCGCGTCGACGACCGCGCGGCGGCACATGAAGCCCTCGAAGGCGACGTTCTCGATCTCGACCAGCTCGGGCATCCGGTCGCGGCTGCCGAAGTCGGTCTCGACCATGCCGGTCTTCGGCCGGATCGCGAGCGGGTTGCGCAGGTCGAACCGGGTCGCGGCCTTCTCGACCAGGTGGCCGGCGGTGTCCTCGCGGACCGCCATCAGGCAGTCCTCGTCGCGCGCCATCAGCACGGTCAGGCAGCCGGACGCGGGGACCACGTCGTCGTCCATCAGCCAGATCCGGTCGAAGCCCTGCGCGTACGCCGTGCGCACGCCCAGGTGGAAGCCGCCGGCGCCGCCGAGGTTGTCGTCGCTCCGGATCACCTGGAGGCCGGGGTTCGTCGCGGCGGCGAGCACCGCCGGCGTGTGGTCGGTGCTCGCGTTGTCGACCACGATCACGGCGTCGGGGAGCCGGTCGAGCGCGGCCAGCCCGACCAGCATCCGCTCCAGCAGGTCCGCGCGGTCGTAGGTCACGACCACGACGGCGACGGTCTCGTGCCCGGTCACGCGAGGTACTTCCGGTGCCCGGTGAAGTCGCCGCGGAGGCCGTCGTACATCGCCCGCAGGCTGATGCCGATCCGGCGCGGGCTCGGCCTCGTGAACGTGTAGAACCAGACGGTCTTCGCGACGAAGGCGAGCGCGTGCGGCCAGCCCTTGTACTCGCGCAGGTTGAGCAGGTTGTTGCGCGCCATGCAGTAGTGCTTGAGGTCGCTGGGGCTGTGGTTGTACGTCGTGCGGCCGAACATCATCGGCGTCCCCAGGCTGCCGACCGCGGGGTGCCGGACCTGGGCGTCGACGACGGTCGCGATGCGGGCGCCGGCGGCCTCGGCGCGCAGGCGGTACTCGTGGTCGTCGCCCCAGATGAAGTACTCCGCGCGGGGCAGCCCGATCCGCTCGACCAGCTCGCGCGTGACCAGGACCCCGTTGAACGGGATGACGATGCCGTCGATCCGGCCGGCCGTGGCCGCCCGCTCGACGTCGGCGAGCTCGTGCACGACGCGGGTGCCGCCGGGGAGCCGGATCGGGAAGACCAGCCGACTCGGCTCGACCTCGTCGACCACCAGCGGCCCCCAGAAGTCGAGGTCGGTCTCCTCGAGCAGCCGGGCGAGACAGCCCGGGTCCGGCAGGCCGTCGTCGTCCATCAGCCAGACCAGGTCGGCCTCGAGCTCGACCGCCCACGCCAGGCCGTCGTGGAAACCCCGGGCACCGCCGCCGTTCTCAGCGAGGGTCCGGGCCCGGACACGGCCGCCGAGACCGGCGAGCCACTCCCCCGTCCCGTCCGTCGAGGCGTTGTCGACCACCAGGACCTCGGCCAGCCCGGGCACCTGCTCGAGGCGGTCGACGAGCGTGCGCAGCAGGCCCAGGCGGTTGAACGTGACCACGACGGCGATCACTCGAGGGGCGTCCTGGGGCACGGCGTACACCCTAGAGAGTCCAACGGTGGAGAGTGGTTTCGAGGCTCGCTTCGCTTCGCACCTCAACCACCGGTGCCGGTGGTTGAGGTGCGAGGAGCGCTAGCGACGAGCCTCGAAACCACCACTAACAGGCAGAGTCGAGGTCGTCCGCGTCGTTGGCGGCGTACCCGGTGCTCAGCGAGCCCAGCGATCCGCCGGTGACGGTCTCGGTCGTCGCCTTCTTGGCCTTCGTGGACTTCGCGGGGGCGTTGCCCTCCGCGCGGTCGATCGCCTGGGCGACCTTGGTGCGGATCAGGTGGATGTCCGGCTCGGCGGTGTTGATCATCGGCGGCACCAGGGAGAGCGTGGACACCTTCTGGCTGCGGGCCTTGAGGGCGAGCTGCGCGAAGCGGGAGAACTCGCTGGCCGGGATGTCGGTCGAGACCATCGCGGAGCTGGCACTGGCGATGTCGGCGAAGTTGCGTACGGCGGTCTGCGGGCTGATCTGCTGGAGCATCGCGCTCATCACGCACTTCTGGCGCGCCATCCGCGAGTAGTCGTCGGAGTCGTCGCGCGCCCGGGAGAACCACAGGGCGTCGTGGCCGTCGAGCTTGCGGACGCCGGGCTGGATGTAGCCGGTGACGTCGTCGCCGAGGCCGCCGACCGGGATCGGCTGGCGCACGTTGAGGGTGACGCCGCCGACGGCGTCGACGAGGTCGGTGAAGCCGCGCAGGTTGACCATCGCCCAGTAGTTGATCTTGAGCCCGGTGATGCCCTCGATCGCCATGATCGTCGCGTCGACGCCCGGGTTGTCGGAGTCGGGGAAGAGCTCGGTGTTGTCGCCCGCCCAGGTGCTCACGCCGTTGAGGTAGTCGGCGTCGAAACCGTCGGGGAACTGCTGGCGCATCACCGACCCCTTCACGAAGGGGAAGTTCTTCATGTTGCGCGGCAGCGAGATCAGCACCGTGCGGCCGGTCTCCTCGTCGATGCTGGCGACCGTCATCGAGTCGGGCCGCAGCCCCCACCGTCCGGCTCCGGAGTCGCCGCCGAGCAGCAGCACGTTGTAGCGGCCGTCGTGGGCGTCGGTGGCCGCGCCGTCCCCGGCCAGGGCCATGACGAAGTCACGCTGGACGCCGACCACGTGGGCGCCGAAGAGCAGCGAGGCGGCGATCGAGAAGCAGAGCGCACCGTTGACGCCGATCGCGGCCCGCCGGTGGCCCATGCTCAGGGTGAGCGGCTGCCCGAGACGCCACGCGTCGATGAAGAGGTAGGCCCAGCCGACCGCGAGCGCCATCAGCAGCAGCCGGAGCAACAGGAGCGCGACCGGGTCGAAGGCGAGGTCGAGGTACGTCGTCGGTCGGACCAGCGCGAGGACCGCGCCCACGAAGAAGGAGAGCAGGAGCACGGCCCAGATCCGCAGCGCGACCAGGCCGACCCGGCGGTTGCCCGCGACCAGCTGCGCCGAGCCGGGCAGCACGAGGGTCATCAGCATCAGGGCGACGGCCCGGCGGAAACGGACGCGAGCCGCGCGCTCACCAGGGGTGAAGCGCGAGGCTTGCGACCCGGGGGAAGGTGCGGGCGGCATCGAGATGCCTCTCTCGAGAACGTCGTACGGGGAAGTGGCGGTGCCCCGCAAGTATCACCAGTCACAGGCGCAACATCCGACACGACGCGCCGGGCGATCCGGGGAGGTGGGGAGCGACCGGGTACCGTCGCCGCATGAATGACCGTCCTCGCGGTGACGGCGAACCCGCGGAGGGCACGCCCGAGTACCACTGGCTGTACGGCGGCGGCGCCGACACCCCGCCCGCCCCCACCCCCCAGTCCGGATCGCCGCGCGAGCCCCGGCCCGACGAGACCCGGATGATGCCCGCGATGGCCAGACCGACCAACGAACCGGCTCGTGCCGGGACCCCGCCGACGCCGCCCCCGGTCGCCCCGACGCCCGGCCAGGGTTCGACCCCTCCCCCCTCGGCACCGCGGCGGCGCGGCTTCCGCTTCTACCTGCGGATCGTGCTCGCGCTGCTGCTGTTGTGGGTCGCCTACCTCGTGGTCGTGCCGATCTACGCCTGGACCCACGTCACCAAGGTCGAGTGGGAGCCGAAGGGCGACCGCCCCGACGACCAGCCCGGCACGACGTACCTGATGGTCGGCAGCGACTCGCGCGCCGGGCTGACCAAGGAGCAGCGCAAGGAGTACGCCACCGGCAATCCGAGCAGCCAGCTCTCCGACACGATCATGATCCTGCACACGGGGTCCGGGCCCAACCTGCTGATGTCGATCCCCCGCGACTCGCTCGTCGACGTCCCCGGCTACGGCACCACCAAGATCAACGCCGCCTACTCCCACGGCGGGGCGAAGCTCCTGGTGAAGACCATCGAGCAGAACACCGGCATCCGGATCGACGACTACGTGGAGATCGGCCTCGGCGGCGTCGCCGGCGTGGTCGACGCGGTGGGCGGCATCGAGATCTGCCCCACGCAGAGGATGAAGGACCCATTGGCCGGCCTCAACGTCAAGAAGGGCTGCCAGCAGGCCGACGGGCGGACGGCGCTGGCCTACTCGCGCTCGCGACACACGTCGGCCGTCGGCGACATCGATCGGGTCAAGCACCAGCGCGAGGTCGTCGCGGCCGTCGGTGACGGGGTGCTCTCGCCCTGGACGTTCATCAACCCGGTCCGTTACTGGCGGCTGACCAACGCGATCCCGGACTTCTTCGCCTTCGGCGAGGGCATGGGGCCCGTGCGGGCGGGGATGTGGGCCCTCGCCATGACCAACGTCGGCCTGAGCTGCGTCGTCCCGATCTCGGACCTGGCCGTGCACTGGGATCCGAAGCGGTCGAAGCAGATGTTCGACTACATCAAGGAAGACAAGACCGACGACATCCCGAAGGGGCTCTGCACGCCGACCGGTCTGCCGAAGAGCGTCACCGGATGAGCTACGAGACCCTCCGCTGGGAGGTCGACGCCGACGGGGTCGGCACGCTGACCCTGCACCGGCCCGACCAGCTCAACGCCTTCGACCTGACGATGGCCGGCGAGCTCGAGGAGTTCTTCCGCGCCGACGCCTGGGCCGAGCCCGTGCGCGCGGTCGTCGTCACCGGCGCGGGCCGGGCGTTCTGCGCCGGCATGGACCTGAACGCGGCCGGCAACGTCTTCGGCCTCGACGAGGGGCTGCGCCCGACGGTCGCCGACTTCCGCGCGGCGTACGACGAGGCGCCGTACCAGGACGGCGTCCGCGACACCGGCGGCAAGGTGACGCTCGCGATCCACGCGCTGCCCAAGCCGGTGATCGCGGCGATCAACGGCCCGGCCGTCGGCATCGGCGCCACGATGACGCTCGCGATGGACCTCCGGCTGGCCTCGACGAAGGCCCGCATCGGCTTCGTCTTCGGGCGGCTCGGCATCGTGCCCGAGGCGGCGTCGAGCTGGTTCCTGCCTCGGATCGTCGGCATCCAGCAGGCCCTGGAGTGGGTCTACTCGGCCGACATCCTCACCGCCGACCAGGCGCTCGCCGGTCGCCTCGTCCGCAGCCTGCACGAGCCCGACGACCTGCTGCCCGCCGCCCAGGAGCTGGCCCGGTCGTTCGTCGTCGACCGCTCCCCCGCGGCGCTCGGCCTCGCCAAGCGGCTGCTCTACCGCAACAGCGCCGCCGCCGAGCCGCTCGAGGCGCACCTCTCCGACTCGCTCGCCATGTACTGGCAGTCCCTCGGTGACGGCAAGGAGGGCGTGGCCGCCTTCCTCGAGAAGCGCTCCCCGAGCTTCACCGGCTCCGCCGCCGACCTGCCCGACGTCTTCTGACGGCCGTGGCCGACCTGCCCGAGGCCCCCTTCACCTATCCCGAGGTGGGGGCCACGGCCGGCCGGCTGCCCGCCGGCTACCGGCACCTCCGTCGGGAGGTCGTGGTGCCACGGGCGTTCGACGAGGTCGTCGACGACCTCGTCCACTGGCGCATCCACGAGCGTGCCGGCCTTCGCGTCGACGCCTCCGGACCGGCCGACGAGCCGGGTGCCACCGTCGCGATGCGTCTCGGTCCGCTGCGGGTGCCCTGCCGGGTCGTCTACGTCGTGCGCGAGCCCGACCGCGTGGGCTTCGCCTACGGGACGCTGCCCGGGCACCCGGAGTCCGGAGAGGAGCGCTTCGAGGTCGCGCGCGCTGCCGACGGCACCGTCACGTTCGAGGTGACGGCGTTCTCCCGGCCGGCCACGATGCTCGCCCGGCTCGGTGGTCCGATCGGGCGTGCGGTGCAGGACCGGATCACCGAGCGGTACCTCAACGCGGCCGCTGGTCGCTGATCCGCTTCGCCTTGCCGAGCGACCGCTCCAGCGCGTGCGGCGCAAGCACCTCCACCCGGGCGGTGACCCCGATCCGCTGCTTGATCCGCTCCTCCAACGCTGCGCCGAGCGCTGCGTCGTACGACGTGGTGGCGGCCTCGACCTGCACGGTGAGCTCGTCGAGGTTGCCGGGCCTGGTGAGCACGCACAGGTAGTGCGGCGCGAGGCCCTCGACCGTGAGGATCTGCTCCTCGACCTGGCTCGGGAAGACGTTCACCCCGCGCACGATCATCATGTCGTCGGTGCGTCCGGTGACCTTCTCCATGCGCCGGAACGCCGGGTACGCCGTGCCCGGCAGCAGACGGGTGAGGTCACGGGTGCGGTAGCGGACCACCGGCATCGCCTGCTTGGTCAACGACGTGAACACCAGCTCCCCGCGCTCGCCGTCGGGCACCGGCTCCAGCGTCACCGGGTCGACGACCTCGGGCAGGAAGTGGTCCTCCCACACGTGCAGCCCGTCCTGGGTCTCCCCCGCCTCGGCGGAGACACCCGGCCCCATCACCTCCGAGAGCCCGTAGAGGTCGACGGCGCGCAGGCCGGAACGCAGCTCGACGGCCCTCCGCATCTCGTCGGTCCACGGCTCCGCTCCGAAGATGCCGACCTCGAGGCTGGTGCTGCGCGGGTCGACGCCCTGCCGCTCCAGCTCATCGAGGATCGCGAGGAAGTACGACGGCGTCACCATGATCACCCGCGACTCGAAGTCGAGGATCAGCTGCACCTGCCGCTCGGTCATGCCGCCGCTGACCGGCACCACCGTGCACCCGAGCCGCTCGGCGCCGTAGTGCGCGCCGAGGCCACCGGTGAACAGCCCGTAGCCGTAGCCGACGTGCACGACGTCGCCCGGCCGCCCGCCGGCCGCCCGGATCGAGCGCGCCATCAGCTCCGCCCAGGTGTCGACGTCGTCCTGGGTGTAGCCGACGACCGTCGCCTTGCCGGTCGTCCCGCTGGAGGCGTGCACGCGGACGACCTCCTCGCGCGGCACCGCGAACATGCCGAAGGGATAGTTCGCCCGCAGGTCGGCCTTGGTCGTGAACGGGAAGCGCGCCAGGTCGGCGAGGGTCCTCAGGTCGTCCGGGTGCACCCCCGCCTCGTCGAACGAACGGCGGTAGTGCGGGACCCCGTCGTACGCCGAGCGCAGCGTGGCCCCGAGGCGCTCCAGCTGGAGCGCCTCGAGCTCGTCGCGTCCGAGGGACGGGACCTCGCCGGTCACCCGGTCAGGCTAGGGGCGAAGCGTCCTCGCGAACAGGTCCTCGAGGACGGCGAAGTGCCGCGCGGTGCCGGCCTCGTCGTAGACCGACGTGTCGGCCATCGTGTAGCCGTGCCCGGCGCCGGCGTAGATCTCGTTGACGTGCTCGCGGCCGGCGTCCTGGAGGACCTGCCCGAGCGCCTCGACCTGCTCGACCGGCATCGAGGAGTCCTGGTCGGCGTGGCCGAAGACGTACGCCGCGGTCGACGGCGCGATCGCCAGGTGCGGGCTGTCCGGGGCGTCGGTCACCAGGCGCCCGCCGTGGAAGCCGCCGACGGCGGCGACCGTGCCCGGGAACTGCCCGGCGGTGCGGACGGCGAGCCGGGCGCCCATGCAGTAGCCGGTGACCCCGATCGGGCCCGGCCCCGCGTGCTGCCGGAGCGTGCCCACCCAGGCATCGGCGTCCGGGCCCGACTTGTCCGGGGTCAGTGCGCCCACCCGGTCCATCACGCCGCCGCCGAAGAACGCCTCCCGGGCACCCTCGTCGCGCAGGTCGCCCTGCGGCGCGAGGTCGGCGGCGCGGCCGTCGCGGTAGAAGACGTGCGGCGCGAGGACGACGTACCCCCACGACGCGATGCGGTCGGCCATCTCCTCGATCTGCGGCCGCAGCCCGATCGCGTCGACGTAGAAGAGGACGCCGGGGCTGCCCGCCTCACCGGTCAGGTAGGCCTCAGCGGCTCCGTCTGCTGCCTGGATCTCGATCGTCTCGCCCATGGCTGCGACCGTACCGACCTCAGATCTGGCTCTGGACCCCGGCCAGCAGCTGACGGCCGATGACGATGCGCTGCACCTGGTTGGTGCCTTCGTAGATCTGGGTGATCTTGGCGTCGCGCATCATCCGCTCGACCGGGTAGTCGCGGGTGAAGCCGTAGCCGCCGAGCACCTGCACGGCGTCGGTGGTCACCTGCATCGCGACGTCGGAGGCGAAGCACTTCGCCGAGGCGCCGAAGAACGTGAGGTCCTTGTCGCCGCGCTCGGACTTGCCGGCGGCGGCGTAGGTCATCTGGCGAGCGGCCTCGACCTTCATGCCCATGTCGGCGAGCAGGAACTGCAGGCCCTGGAAGTCGCTGATCGGCTTGCCGAACTGCTTGCGCTCCTGGGCGTAGCCGAGCGCGTAGTCGAGGGCGCCCTGGGCGATGCCGACGGCCTGCGCGGCGATCGTGACCCGGGTGTGGTCGAGGGTGCGCATCGCGGTCTCGAAGCCGGTGCCCTCGGCGCCGATCATCCGGTCGGCGGGGATCCGCACGTTGTCGAGGTAGACCTCGCGGGTCGGGCTGCCCTTGATACCGAGCTTCTTCTCCGGGGCGCCGAAGGAGACGCCCTCGTCGGACTTCTCGACGACGAACGCCGAGATGCCCTTGCTGCGCTTGTCGGGGTCGGTCACGGCCATCACGGTGTAGTACTCCGAGACGCCGGCGTTGGTGATCCAGCGCTTCACGCCGTTGAGCACGAAGTGGTCCCCGTCGCGTACGGCGCGGGTCTTCATGCCGGCGGCGTCCGAGCCCGCGTCCGGCTCGGAGAGGCAGTAGGAGAAGCCGCCCTCGCCGGCGGCGAGCTTGCCGAGGTAGTGCTTCTTGAGCTCCTCGGAGCCGGAGAGCTGCACCGGCAGCGAGCCGAGCTTGTTGACGGCCGGGATCAGGCTGCTGGACGCGCAGGCCCGGGCGACCTCCTCGATGACGATCACGGTCGCCAGGGCGTCGGCGCCGGCGCCGCCGTACTCCTCCGGCACGTGCGGCGCGTGGAAGTCGGCGGCCAGGAGGGCGTCGGCCGCCTCCTGGGGGTAGCGGGCGTTCTCGTCGACGTCGGCGGCGTGCGGGGCGACCTTGGCGTCGCAGATCGCGCGGACCGCCTCGCGGACGGCCTGGTGCTCCTCGGAGAGGGCGAACATCGGGAAGTCGGAGCTCATGCGGGCAAATCTACGCGTTGGTAACCGCCCCCTCGCACGCGGGCCGCAGGCGTGAAATGCCGCCGTGAAATGGCGGACGCCCGGCCGGGGCAGAACCCGGCCGGGCGTCCGACAGTGAGGTGTCCCTCAGGTCACTTCTTGACCTTGACGGTGACCGGGAAGCTCGAGGAGCCCGAGGTCGACTTGTCACCGGCGTAGACGACGGTGATCTTCGAGGTCTTCTTGAGGCCCTTCTTGACCTTGATCGCGGCCTTGCCGTTCTTCAGCACGCCCGCGCCGACGACCTTCTTGCCGACCTTCGCGACGACCTTGCCGGTGGCGGTCTTGTTCTGGCCGGTCACCTTGGCAGCGACGGCGAACGCCTTGCCCTTCTTCACCGACTTCGGAGCCTTCGCCGTGACGCCGGCCGTCTGCTTCGAGATCGTGTACGTCGTGATGACGGACGTGTCGGACGTCGTGCACGTGAGCGGCACGATGGTGTCGAGCGTGAACGACGACGGCATGGTGACCTTGGCGGCGCCCGCGTCCGGCAGCTTGAACGCGTCGTTCGACACGCCCTTCGACAGCACGGCGGGGGTGTCGTGGACCAGCGTGACCGGGTCGATGGTGAAGTCCGCGATCGGGACCGAGCCGTTGCCGATCGGGAAGGCCAGGTCCTTGCTGCCGCCGCCGATGGTCGTCTGGTGGAAGTCGTCCATCAGGCTGTTGACGACCGGAGCCGGCACGGTGATCGTCAGCGTCAGGCTGACCAGGCCCGCGTTGACCGACTGGCCGGACGGGAAGGACGGGTAGCCCGACAGGTCGGCGTCCGCGGAGACCGACAGCGGCAGCGGGGTTCCGGCGCCGGAGCAGCTGTACGTCGCGGTGCCGGTGGCGGCGTCGGCGGCCGACGTGCCGAGGCCGACGAGCGCACCCGCGGCGAGCGCGACGGTGACACCGGCAACGGCGGTGCGGACGGTGAGGTGACGAAGATTCATGAAAGGTGCTCCCTCCCGAGCAACTCAGCTCGCTACCGGGCGGTAGCAGAGACGGCCGTCACAGTAGACCCACATCCGCGACCTCCGACGCGGAACCCCGGAATGTTGCGAATATCCGCGATTTTCGGTCCGCATAGGCTGGAGCCATGAGCGGAGACGCGGCCAGCTGGCAGGACCCGGAGTGGGTCGGGCTGATGCTCGACGACTGCGAGGTGTGGGCGGTCGTCGGCCTCTCCGGCGACCCGAGCCGGACGGCGTACGAGATCGCGGCGCTGCTCCAGAGCCGGGGCAAGCGGATCGTCCCGGTCCACCCGACCGCGCCGACCGTGCTCGGCGAGCAGGGCTACGCGACCCTGGCCGACATCCCCTTCCCGGTCGACGTCGTCGACGTGTTCCGTCGCTCCGAGGCGGCCGGTGAGTACGCCGACCAGGCGGTCGCGATCGGCGCGCGCGGGGTGTGGTTCCAGCTCGGCGTCGTCGACGAGGGCGCCTTCGAGCGCACCACCGCCGCCGGCGTCCCGATGGTGATGGACACGTGCCCGGCAATCGAGTGGCGTCGTCGAGGCTGAGCGTGGTCGGGTAGGCGCATGGTCGGGTTCGGGTGGCTGGTGCTGGCGCTCGTCTTCGTCGACGAGCTGCTCGCCGTCGCCGCGTTCGGGGTCTGGGGCTGGCAGCAGGACCCGCGCTGGCTGTGGGTGTGGCTGCTGCCGCTGGTCGCGATGACCGCGTGGTTCCTCTTCGCCTCACCGAAGGCGCAGTACGGCGGTCGCCTGCGCCGGCCGGTCGTCAAGGTCGTCGTCTTCGGCCTCGCCTCGCTCGCGCTGTGGGACGCCGGCCACCCGGTCTGGGCGGCGGCGCTGCTGGTCTTCTCCGTCGTCGTCAACGCCCTCGCCCAGGTGCCTGCGATCGCCGCCCTGGCGACCCCGGAGGAGTGAGGTGGACGTGAGGGTGCCGGCCGGCCCCGGGCTGCCCGACGGGCTGGTGATCACGAGCGGCGAGCTCGTCGAGCGGTTCAGCCGCTCCCCCGGGCCGGGCGGCCAGTCGGTCAACACCACCGACAGCCGCGTGGAGCTCGAGTGGGACGCCGCGACGTCGGTGGCGCTCACGGACGCCCAGCGCTCCCGGCTCCTCTCCCGCCTGCCCGGGCCCGTCATCCGCGTCGTCGCCACGGAGCACCGCTCGCAGCACCGCAACCGCGTCGCGGCGCGCGAGCGCCTCGCCGAGCAGGTGCGCACGGCGCTCGCCCCACCGCCGCCGACCCGTCGGGCCACCAGGCCGACCCGCGGGTCCAAGGAGCGCCGGCTCGAGGCCAAGAAGCAGCGCGGGGAGACGAAGTCGCTGCGCGGACGGGTGCGTGACCCGTGAGCGCTACCGGCTCTCGACCGCGAGGCGGGCGCTGAGAGCGACGAACGACGCCGCGAAGGCCTGCCGGATCCGACGCACCAGCCGCGGCCGGCTGAGCACCCGGTCGCGCAGGGCCGCCGCGCCCGCGCCGTACGCCGCGAAGACGACGAACGTCATCGCCATGAAGACCGCGCTGAGCAGCAGCATCCGTGCGAGCTGGTGTGGTGACCCGGCGGGCACGAACTGCGGCAGGAACGCGAAGAAGAAGATCGTGAGCTTCGGGTTGAGCAGGTTGAGCGTGACGCCGGAGACGATCACCTGGCGGCGGCTGGTGGGGCCGGCGCCGGTGTCGACGCTCAGCGCGCCGGTGTCACGCCACGTCGACCAGGCCATCCAGAGCAGGTAGGCGACACCGAGGTACTTGATCGTCTGGAACGCGACGCCACTCGCGTGCAGCACGGCCGCGAGACCGGTCACGGCCGCCAGCAGGTGCGGGACCGTGCCGAGCGTGCACGCGAACGCCGCCAGGATGCTGGCTCGGGTCCCGCGGGCCAGGCCCGCGCCGATCGTGTAGAGCGCGCCGGTCCCGGGCGTCGCGACGATCACGAGCGCCGTCACCAGGAACGCCAGGCTCATGCGGCGACAGTACCGTCAGACGCGCGCCCGCAGCAGGTGTGCGCCGCCGCCCTCGGTGCCGCCCGGCCGACCCAGGAAGCGCTCCCGGATCTGCGGCCGGTCGAGGTCCTCGACCTCGGTGAACCCGAGGTCGGACAGCACCGCGTGCAGGTGCTCGGCCTCGAGCCCGGGCGACAGCGGCTCGCCCACCTCGGCGACGCGCGCGATCAGGTCGGCGCGGTCGCCCTGGGCGGTGAGTCGGAGCTCGTGGGCCGGGTTGGTGTAGTCGAGGACGACCTCCGCGCCCGGCACGGAGGCGATCGACCGCAGGGTCGTGGTGACGGCCTCCTCGGTCAGGTAGGGGACGACGCCGAGCCACACGAAGAACGCCGGCGCCGCGTCGTCGAAGCCCGCCTCGACGAGCCGCGCGACCAGGTCGTCGGTCTCGAAGTCGACGCCGACGTACGCGACGCTCTCCGGCACCTCGATCCCGGCGTCCGCGAGCCGCTCACGCTTCCACACGCCGGTGGCCGGGAAGTCGACCTCGAAGACCCGGGTCCCGGCGAACGGGTTGCGGTAGGCGAAGGTGTCGAGGCCGGCCCCCAGCACGACGACCTGGGCGACGCCGCGCTCGACGGCCGCGGCCAGCGAGTCCTCGGCGAAGCGGTGCCGGGCGGCGATGAAGACCCGCAGCCGGGGCCGCGCGGTCGCCTCCGGCTCGGCGAGGGTGGCCTCGCGGTCGATACCGAGGATCTGCCACGCGAGCGGGTCCCGGAAGATCCGGCCGCCGTCGACGTCCTGGTGGACCGCGCGGTAGGTCGCGGCCCCGAAGGCGGTCCGGCTGGGCTCTCCCTCACGCATGCGCAGCACCCTGCCGCACGGCGTCGGCGAAGGCACGCACGAGCGGGTGCACGGGCGCACCGGCCAGGGCCCCGACGTGCGGCTGGAACATGCTGGCGACGTAGAACGGGTGGTCGGGGAACTCCAGCACCTCCGCCCCGGCGTCGTCGGCGGTCGCGCCCACGACGACCCCCGCGGAGACCAGGCGGTCGACGACCTCGGGCGTCGGCGCGTAGCTGCAGAAGTGCATGCCGGTGAACGGCTCGTCGACCCACCCGGCGAAGCGGGTCCCGGCGACCGGCGTCACCACGCGCTCCTCGCCGTACAGGCTGCACGCGAGGGCGGTCACGACGTTGTCCTCGGCCTCCCCGTCGGACTCCGCGTGGGTCGCGGACCCACCCAGCACGCTGCGGACGAACTCGACCACGGCGTACTGCATGCCTCCGCAGGTGCCGAGGAACGGGATCCCTCGCTCGCGGACCACGGTCAGCGCCCGCAGCACCGCGTCGTCGTCGGCGTACGGCGAGCCCGGGACCAGCCAGACGCCGTCGTAGTCGGCGATGTCGAAGCCCGAGTCGGTCGGCACCCACTCGGTGACGACGTCGAGCATCGGCCGCAGCGCGTTGAGCTCCTGGTGGCTGCGGTGCCCCCGGTCGTCACCGAGGAGGGCGATCACGACTCGAGCCTCGCGAGCTCCTCGTCCACGATCGACGGGTCGAGCTTGGTGAAGATCGGCGTAGGCTTCGCGACCGGCGTACCGGGCACGATCGGCTTGCGCTCCCACGCGGGCACGTTCGTGTAGTCGCCCGTGATGATCGGGTACGCCGCACCGCCGTCGAGGTCCTCGACCTCGTCGATGCGCGGCATCGGGGCGATGTCGCCCGCGCCGCCGAGCGCCTTGTCGACCTCGTTGGCGGCGAACGGCAGGAACGGGCTGAGGACCAGGTTGAGGTCGACGACGCACTGCGCCATCACGGCGAGCACCGTGGCCAGCCGCTCCGGGTCGTCCTTGATCTTCCAGGGCTCGGAGTCGGAGACGTACTTGTTGACCTCGGCGACCGTCCGCATCGCCTCGGTGATGGCCTGCTTCTGGCGGTGCCGGCCGATCAGGTCGCCCACGACGCCGAACGAGGCCTCGACCGCGTCGAGGATCGTCTGGTCCTCGGCGGTCAGCTCGCCGGCCTTCGGCAGCTCGCCGAAGTTCTTGGCGATCAGCGTGGCCGTGCGGTTGACCAGGTTGCCCCAGCCGGCGACCAGCTCGTCGTTGGTGCGGCGCACGAACTCCGACCAGGTGAAGTCGGAGTCCTGGTTCTCCGGCCCGGCGGCGGCCACGAAGTAGCGGAACGCGTCGGGCTGGTAGCGGCTGAGCAGGTCGCGCACGTAGATGACGACGCGCTTGGAGGACGAGAACTTCTTGCCCTCCATCGTCAGGAACTCGCTGCTGACGACCTCGGTCGGCAGGTTGAGCACCCCCAGCTCGCGCGGCGTGCCGCCCTTCGCCCCCTTGCCGGAGTAGGCGAGCAGCTCGGCCGGCCAGATCTGGCTGTGGAAGGTGATGTTGTCCTTGCCCATGAAGTAGTAGGACAGGGCCTCGGGGTCGTTCCACCACTCGCGCCAGGCATCGGGGTTGCCCGTCCGACGCGCCCACTCGATCGACGCGGACAGGTAGCCGATCACGGCGTCGAACCAGACGTAGAGCTTCTTGGTCGGGTTCTCGCGCCAGCCGTCGAGCGGGATCGCGATGCCCCAGTCGATGTCACGCGTCATCGCCCGAGGGCGGATCTCCTTGAGGATGTTCTGGCTGAAGCGGATCACGTTCGGGCGCCACGTCTCGGACGCCGCCCGCTCGTCGAGCCACTCCCCCAGCGCGTCGGCCAGCGCCGGCAGGTCGAGGAAGAAGTGCTGGGTCTCGATGAACTCCGGCGGCTGCCCGTCGATCTTCGAGACCGGGTTGATCAGGTCCTGCGGGTCGAGCTGGTTGCCGCAGTTGTCGCACTGGTCGCCGCGCGCCCCGTCGTACCCGCAGATCGGGCAGGTGCCCTCGATGTAGCGGTCCGGCAGGGTGCGGCCGGTGGCCGGCGAGATCGCGCCGTACGTCGTCTGCTCGACGAAGTAGCCGTTCTCGTAGACGCCGAGGAAGAGCTCCTGCACGACGGCGTGGTGGTTGAGCGCGGACGTGCGCGTGTAGAGGTCGTAGGTCAGGCCGAGCGACGCGAGGTCCTCGGCGATGATCCGGTGGTTGCGGTCGGCGAGCTCCTGCGGCGACACCCCCGCCTCGCCGGCGGCGATCAGGATGGGCGTCCCGTGCTCGTCGGAGCCGGAGACCATGAGCACGTCGTGGCCCGCCATCCGCATGTACCGACTGAAGACGTCGGAGGGCACACCGAAACCGGCCACGTGGCCGATGTGGCGCGGGCCGTTCGCGTACGGCCAGGCGACTGCGGAGAGGACCTTGCTCATGGGCCAATCCTAGGGATGCGGCGCCACCGCATTCCCATCGGTGGCGTCGGTGGTTGAGGTGCGAGCGAAGCGAGCCTCGAAACCACCAACCGCACGTCTGCGATAGTGCGGCCATGAGCGCCTGGGACGCTGCGGTCTTCGACGACGACCTCGCCGCCGACGTCAGGGACGAGTATCGCGATCTCTTGGAGCAGCGGGTCCCCGATGCGGAAGCGACGAAGCGGGTCGTCGACGCGTTCGGAGCCGTCACCGACGACGAGGACAGGGCGACATTCTGGCTCGCGTTGGCTGCCGCGCAGCACATCGTCGGCCGGCTCGACGACGCCGTGAAGGCGCACGCGCTCCAGATCATCGACGACGGCGTCGGCATGGAGCTCTGGGAGTCAGTCGGCGGCGCCGACCTCGCTCGCCGCCAGAAGATGCTGGGCAGGCTGCGCGCGCAGCTCACCGGACCACAGCCAGCGCCGAAGCGAGTACGCCGGCCGCGACAGGTCACCACCGACCTCGTCGCGGGCGACATCCTCAGCCTGACGTCCGACAGCGGCGCGGTCGCGCTGTTCCGGGTTCTGCGCGTCGAAGATCAACGCGACGGACAGCGACCGATCGTGGCGCTGCTCGACTGGCAGGGAGGCGCGGCGACGTCCGAGACCGTGCAGGGGTTGCCGATCCGCACCAACGAGGGCGTCTTCCTCTACGCGGACGACGATCCGACGCCGCATCCCCCTGCTCCGGCGGTCTTCGCGCCGATCGAGGATCAGGGCAGGTTGGGCTGGCGCGACGCCGGCTTCGTCCACGTCGCGCGAGTCGCACCCTCGCCCGGAGACGATGATGTCGAGATGATCCACGGCATGCACTGGTCGACCATGTCGTGGCTGCTCGCCGCGTGGCTCGAACGCCGTGACGGCCCACGTTAGTTTCGAATCATGGTGACCCTGATCGCGGAGGACCTGCTCCTGCTGCTGCTCGATGACGAGTCCGGCAAGCTGACCGGGACGTCCTACCCGCAGCCCGCCCTGGGTGGCGCGCTGCTGATCGAGCTCGCGCTCAGCGGTGCCGTCGAGGTGGGCGACAAGACGTCGGTGTGGCGCACCGCGAAGGTGCGGGCCGTTCCCGAGCAGCCGCCGGAGGACCCGATCCTGCGCGCGGCGTACGACGTGGTCGCGGAGAAGGAGCGGAGCGCCCAGGACCTCGTGGACCGGCTCGGCAAGGGGGTCAGGGACCGGCTCGCCGACCAGCTGGTCGAGCGCGGCATCCTGGAGCGGCGCGACGACAAGGTGCTCGGCCTCTTCCCGCGCACGCGCTGGCCGGCGGTCGATTCGACCCACGAGGACGGGGTGCGCCGTGCGCTCACGGGCGCCCTCGTCCAGGGTCAGGACCCGGACGAGCGGACGGCGGCGATCGTCGCGCTGCTGCACGCCCTCGACAAGGCGCACAAGGTCGTCGACCACGACGGGATCTCGAGCAAGCAGGTGCGCGCGCGGGCGAAGGAGATCAGCGAGGGGGCGTGGGCGGCGAAGGCCGTGCGCGACGCCATCAACGCCGCGGTCGCAGCCATGACCGCGGCGGTGGCCGCCAGCACGGCGGCCACCACGGCGGCGACCAGCTGAGTCGCGATCGGTGGTTGAGGAAGGACGAAGTCCTGTCTCGAAACCACCGACCGACGTGATGGCGAGCTCATCGCTGCCCTCGCACACTCGGGCAGCGGCGCCTCAGCTGAAGTCGAGGTCCTCGGTGCGGCTGCGCTTGAGCTCGTAGAAGTGGTCGTACTTCGAGAGCGTCACGAAGGCGTCCCACATCTGGCCGGCGTCCTCGCCCACGGGCTTCTTGCTGATCACCGGGCCGAAGAAGGCGCGGCCCTCGAAGGCGATCGTCGGCGTGCCGACCTCGTTGCCGACCTGGTCCATGCCGCGCTTGTGGGACTCGCGGATCGCGTCGTCGTACGACGAGTCGTCCATCGCGTCGGCCAGTGCGACGTCGAGACCGGCCTCCTCGAGCGCCGACTCGATCATGGCGCGGTCCTTGTCCTGCTGCTGGACGTGGATGCGGGTGCCGAGCGCGGTGTAGAGCGGGAGCAGTGCCTCCTGGCCGTACTTCTCCTTCGCGGCCTGGACGACGCGGACCGGCTGCCAGGCGGTCTTGAGGAACTCGCGGTACTCGTCCGGGATGTCCTTGTCCTCGTTGAGGAACGCGAGGCTCATGATGTGCCAGGTCACCGAGATGTCGCGGACCTTCTCGACCTCGAGGATCCACCGCGAGGTGATCCAGGCGAACGGACAGGCCGGGTCGAACCAGAAGTCGGCGTTGGTCTTCTGCGCAGTCGTCATACAGGTGCAAACCCGGCGGCGGGCTGACTATTCCCGTGCGCTTTTCATCGCCACCACCCCGAGTGGCAGGATGCTGCGCATGCCTGGAACCAACCTCACCCGGGACGAGGCCGCCACCCGCGCCGCCCTCCTGGACGTCACGTCGTACTCCATCGACCTGGACCTCACGACCGGCGACAAGATCTTCGGCTCGACCACGACGATCCGGTTCACCGCGACCGAGCCCGGCGCCGAGACCTTCGCCGACCTCGTGGACGCGATCGTCCACGAGATCACGCTGAACGGCGAGGCGCTCGACCCGGCCACGGCGTACGCCGACAGCCGGATCACGCTCCCCGGCCTGCAGGCGGAGAACGAGCTCGTCGTCCGCGCCGACTGCACCTACTCCCACACCGGCGAGGGCCTGCACCGCTTCGTCGACCCGGTCGACGACCGGGTCTACCTCTACTCGCAGTTCGAGGTCCCGGACGCCCGCCGCGTGTTCACCACGTTCGAGCAGCCCGACCTGAAGGCGCCGTTCACGTTCACCGTGACCGCCCCCGACCACTGGAAGGTCGTCTCCAACTCCCCCTCGCCCGAGCCGGAGCCGCTCGACGAGGCCGGCGAGAGCGGCAAGGCCGTGTGGAGCTTCGCCCCGACCAAGCCGATGTCGACCTACATCACCGCGGTCGTCGCCGGTGAGTACCACGAGGTCCAGCACGTCTACCGCGGCAAGCACGGCGACATCCCGCTCGGCCACTACTGCCGCCAGTCCCTCGTCGAGCACCTCGACGTCGACGTCCTGGTGGAGCTGACCCAGCAGAGCTTCGCGTTCTTCGAGGAGCAGTTCGACTACCCCTACCCCTTCGGCAAGTACGACCAGCTCTACGTGCCGGAGTACAACATGGGCGCGATGGAGAACGCCGGCTGCGTGACGCTGCGCGACGAGTACCTCCCCCGCAGCCGCCAGCCGCGCTCGTTCTACGAGTTCCGCGCCTCCGTCATCACCCACGAGATGGCGCACATGTGGTTCGGCGACCTCGTCACCATGCAGTGGTGGGACGACCTGTGGCTCAACGAGTCCTTCGCCGAGTGGGCCTGCTACTGGTGCGAGGCCGAGGCCACCGAGTACACCGACGCCTGGACGGGCTTCACGAACGCCCGCAAGCAGACCGGCTACCGCGCCGACCAGCTGCCGAGCACGCACCCGATCGCGGCCGACAACGTCGACCTGCACGCCGTCGAGGT
Organism: Nocardioides hankookensis; assembly: GCF_042658885.1. Classification (NCBI taxonomy): domain Bacteria; kingdom Bacillati; phylum Actinomycetota; class Actinomycetes; order Propionibacteriales; family Nocardioidaceae; genus Nocardioides; species Nocardioides hankookensis. Next base: position 436,931 of record NZ_JBHSRJ010000009.1, read on the forward strand.
CAACTTCGACATGATCACCTACGCCAAGGGCGCGTCGGTGCTCAAGCAGCTCGTCGCGTGGGTCGGGCTGGACCCGTTCCTCGCCGGCCTGCGTCAGTACTTCAAGGACCACGAGTTCGGCAACGCCACCTTCGCCGACCTGCTGGTCGCGCTCGAGAAGGCCTCCGGCCGTGAGCTCCAGGGCTGGGCCCAGGAGTGGCTCCAGACCGCTGGCGTCAACACGCTCACGCCGTCCTTCGAGGTCGGCGCCGACGGCACGTACGGCGCCTTCCGCGTCCTGCAGACCGCCGCGCCCGAGCAGCCCACGCTGCGCCGGCACCGCCTCGGCATCGGCCTCTACGACGACGTCGACGGCCGCCTCGTGCGTCGTGAGTACGTCGAGGTCGACGTCGAGGGCGCCGAGACCGAGATCCCGGAGCTCGCCGGCAAGCAGCAGCCCGACCTGCTGCTGCTCAACGACAACGACCACGCGTTCGCCAAGATCCGGCTCGACGAGCGCTCGCTGGCGACCGTGACCTCCGGGCTGTCCCGTCTGGACGACTCGCTGGCCCGGGCCCTCGTGTGGAGCGCCGCCTGGGACATGACGCGCGACGCCGAGATGTCGGCCACCGACTTCGTCCACCTCGTGCTCGCCAACATCGGCGCCGAGACCGACGCGTGGGGCGTCACCCGGATCCCGACGTACGCCGCCCTCGCGGTCAACGCCTACAGCGCGCCGGAGCACCGGGCCGCGCTGCGCGACGAGTGGGAGGCGGGCCTGCGCGAGCTGCTGCTCGCCGCCGAGCCGGGCAGCGACCACCAGCTGACCTTCGCGCGGTCCTACGCCGCCGTCTCGCACGGCGAGCAGGCCTTCGCCGACCTCGAGGGGCTGCTCGACGGCACCTGGTCGGTCGACGGGCTGGCGGTCGACCAGGACCTGCGCTGGGTCCTCGTCACCGCACTCGCGGCCGCCGGACGCTCGGGCGAGGCGCTGATCGAGGCCGAGCTCGAGCGCGACAAGACGATCGCGGGCAAGGAGAAGGCGGCCGCCGCGCGGGTGGCGCAGCCGGACGCCGAGGCCAAGGCCGAGGGCTGGCGCGCCATCCTCGACCCCGGCACGCCCAACGAGACCTGCCGGGAGATGGTGTTCTCGATCTTCCGCTACGGCCAGGAGGACGTCATCGCGCCGTACCTCGAGCAGTACCTCGAGGCCGCCGACACCGTCATCGACACCCTGGGCTTCCACAAGGGCTCGGTCGTGCTGGAGTACGGCTTCCCCAAGGCGCTCGGCTCCCCCGAGCTGCTCGAGCGTGTCGAGGCCTGGCTGGCGAGCACCGACGCCCCGAAGGGTGCCGTGCGCTACGTCGACGAGGGCCGGGCCGACGTCGCCCGCGCCCTGGCCGCCCAGGCCAAGGACGCCCAGGCCTGACGACGCACACGCCTCCGGCGGTTGGGGTGCGAGCGCAGCGAGCCTCGAAACCCCGGAACCGACTTCAGGGCGGTGACCTTCGTGGTCACCGCCCTGGTTCGTCTTGCTGGATTTCGACGCGCCCGTCGCGGCTTCGTTCCTCAGCCGCGGGGCTTGCTCAATCTGGCAGAGCCCACACGACGCGTTCGTGCCTCACGCGCCGCTGCTCTACTCAGCGTGCAGCGTCTCGGGGGCGCGCGCGTGGTCGGCGAGCATCTGGATGCCGCGACGGAGGCCACCGACCAGGTCACCGCTCTCGAACGACGTCTGCATCTGCAACGTCGTGAGCTCGACCTCCTGGTCGGAGAGGTTGCGGCGTACGGCGCCGCCGGTGACGATCTCGAGGACCCGGGCGGCCGGGTCGAGCATGATCAGGATGCTGCGGGACGGGGCGACCAGCGAGTTGTGCAGCTGCGTGGCGAAGGCGCGAGGATCGCCGCTCGAGCGACCGACGAAGACGCTGAACTCGAAGCGCGAGACCTGCTCGGCGCCGCGGATCGCCTCGTCGATCTGGTACCGCTCGGCGCTGTTGAACTCACCAACGCCCACTTGCCCCACCGGCCTTCGACTCGTCGTTGTCGGGGGCGGGCAGCTCGGCGGTGCCCTTGCTGGGTCCCCCGAACCACTGGTCCTGGGTGGCCTGGCCGCCCGGGGTGAACCGCTCGCCCTTGATGACGCCCGGGATCACGACCAGCGCCGTGATGACCAGGAAGAGCAGCAGCGGCACGCCGACCAGGAGCAGGACCGCCTCGACCGGGTCGACGTCGGACGGGGTGCTCCAGTTCTCCGGGACGTCCGCACCGGCGGGTCCACCGGCCGCGAGGACGAGCGCCCCTGCGACGAGGAGCACGGAGGTACGACGGGCGCGGCGGGCGAGCTTCGTGGTCACGGACGGAATCGTATCGGGTCGGATACGTCACACGCCCCACGGGGACGGCCCGCGTCGGCTCGTCCGTGATTGACCGGTGCGGTAGACATGGGGCCCATGTTGGGCTTCGACGACACGACCTGTGACGGCTCCGACGCTCTCTGCCGGGCCGTCTTCAGCTGGACCGACAACCAGAAGCTCGCCAACGCCTCCGACATCATCATCGGCAAGCCCCTGGCCCTGCTCTGGCTGCTGGTCCTCTTCCTCGTGGTCCGGTGGATCCTGCACCGGCTCATCGACCGCCTCGCCTCGCGCGCGGAGGACGGCGTGCTGCCCGACCGGATGAGCAAGTTCGGTTCCCGGGGCAAGGCCGCCGAGGCCCGCGACCTGGCGACCGCCACGCGGCGGGTGCAGCGGGCCAAGACGATGGGCGACCTGCTCAAGAGCATCGTCACCGGGCTGCTCATCGCGATCTTCGGCACCATGGCGCTCAGCGAGCTCGGCGTGAACATCGCCCCGATCATCGCCTCCGCCGGCATCATCGGCCTGGCGCTCGGCTTCGGCGCCCAGTCGCTGGTCAAGGACTTCCTGTCCGGCATCTTCATGATCTTCGAGGACCAGTACGGCGTGGGCGACGTCGTCGACGTCGGCGAGGCCAGCGGCACGGTCGAGGCCGTCAGCCTGCGGGTGACGCGGCTGCGCGACCTCAACGGCACGGTCTGGTACGTCCCGAACGGCGAGATCCTGCGCGTCGGCAACATGAGCCAGAACTGGTCGCGCGCGGTCGTCGACGTCAACGTCGGCTACCAGGAGGACCTGGCCCGCGTGGAGCGGGTGCTGCGGGAGGTCGCCCACGACCTGTGGGAGGACGACGAGTTCCGCGGCGTCATCATCGAGGAGCCGGAGGTCACCGGCGTCGAGATGTTCACCGCCGACGGCGTCACGCTCCGGGTGCTGATCAAGACGGCCCCGATGGAGCAGTGGGGCGTCGCCCGCACCCTGCGCCAGCGGATCAAGGCACGCCTCGACCACGAGGGCATCGACATCGCCCTGCCCCAACGGGTCGTCTGGCACCGCGAGGAGCCGACCCCGGACGCGGACCCGGACGCAGCGACGGGCTCCTCCCCCGCAGGGGAAGAGCCTGTCACCGGTGGTTGAGGTGCGAGCGCAGCGAGCCTCGAAACCTCCGGCTCGCTAACCCAGCGACGCCTCGAGCTTGATCGGCACGGCGGCCAGCGCCTGGCTGACCGGGCAGCCGACCTTCGCGCCCTCGGCGGCCGCGACGAAGTCCTCCTCGCTCATCCCGGGCACGACGCCCTTGACGGTGAGACGGATCTCGGTGATGCCGGTGCCGGGCACGAAGTCCACGGCGGCGCTGGTGTCGAGCGACGTCGCCGGCGTACCCGCCTTGGCGAGGCCGTTCGAGAGCGCCATCGAGAAGCACGACGAGTGCGCGGCGGCGATCAGCTCCTCGGGGCTGGTCTTGCCGTTGGCGTCCTCGGCCCGCGAGGCCCAGGAGACGTCGTACGTGCCGGTGCCGGAGGACTCCAGCGTGACCTGGCCGGCGCCCTCGAAGAGGGTGCCCTCCCAGTGCGTGCTGGCGTTGCGGGTCGTAGCCATGTGCTGATCACTCCTCGTGCGTCGCTCGGAAGGACTCGGTGCCGCGAGTCTGGCACGCCGGTGTCCGCCCCTGATCAGGCGACCGTCAGAATGGACGCATGACCACGTTCTACGAGGAGATCGGCGGCTTCGAGACCTTCCGTCGGATCGTGGCGAAGTTCTACGAGGGTGTCGCCGAGGACCCGGTGCTGCGGCCGATGTACCCCGAGGAGGACCTCGGGCCGGCCGAGGAGCGCTTCCTGCTGTTCCTGGTGCAGTACTGGGGCGGGCCGACCACGTACTCCGACAACCGCGGGCACCCGCGGCTGCGGATGCGGCACGCGCCGTTCGCCGTCACGCCGGAGGCCAAGGAGCACTGGCTGACGCACTTCCGGGCGGGTCTCGACGAGGTCGCCCTGACCCCCGAGCAGGACCAGCAGTTCTGGGACTACGTCACGCACGCGGCGCAGTTCATGGTCAACACGTTCGAGTAGCGGGACCGGTCAGGCGGAACGGTGCGCCTCCAGGCGCTCCAGGTACGCCGCCGGCGGGACGGTCGAGCGCTGGGTCTGCTGGTCGAAGAAGACGATCGTCACGCGCGCCCGGGACAGCACGGTGTCGCCGTCGCAGATGACGGACTCGATCGTCGCGGAGCGCTGGCCGACGCGCGAGACCCACGACCACGCGTCGTACGGCTCGGGACGGAAGAGGATCGGCACCCGGTAGTCGACGTCGGTCTGCGCGACGACGATGGTGATCTGGTCGAGGCCCTGCCACATGCGGGCGATGCCGGAGATCCGGGCCTCCTGGAAGTACTCGAAGTACTTCACGTTGTTGACGTGGCCGTAGACGTCCACGTCGGAGAACCGCACGTGGACCGGGTAGTGCAGGGCCGTCCCGGGGCGCTCGGCCGGGAACGGCGAGCGGGGCGTCGTCTCCTCGGGCTCGAGGAAGGACGACAGCATCACGCGCTCGGCGTCGGTGATGCGACGCGGCCGCTCGGTCGTGAAGACGTACGGCGTGAGCACGGTCTTCGCGCGCAGGTAGACCTGACGCAGGCCCTCGGCGTCCTCGTGGAAGACCTCGTAGGCCACCGTGAAGGTGGCGGCGCGGACCTGGGTCACCCAGCACTCGATGCTGACCGGGCGGTGCCCGAAGTGCAGGGGCGCGGCGTAGGTGACCTCGTGGCGGACCACGACCGTGCCCTCAGCGAGCTCACCCTGCTGGGCGTTCGCGCCGTGCGTGCGCATCATGTCGACGCGGGCCTCTTGGAGGTAGTCCACGTAGACGACGTTGTTGATGTGCCCGAGCTGGTCCATGTCGGCCCAGCGCATCGGGCATTCGTAGCGGTGCCGCACGCCCCGATGCTGCCAGACGCCCGGTCCGCGGGTTCAGCGGGAGCGGATCAGTGGGAGAACGCGACGCGGCCGTAGTAGCTGCGAATCGACTCGTGGCGGGCCAGGCGGTCCTTGCGGGTGCCGGCGATCGCGTAGGAGATCGCGCCGATCGCGGAGACGGCGGCGACAGCGGCCACGGCGAGGAGGACGAAGGCGAGAACGACGGTGGCGGTGGAGATGGTGAACATGATGAGACTCCTTCTACATCTGTAGTATCTACTTCTGTAGAAGGTACGCCTGTTCCACGACCGAGGCAAGCGCGGCGGTAGTGTCTCCAGTCACAGCACCCACGAAGGACCCCATGCCCCACGCCACGCCAGACGCAGCAGCAGCCGCAGCAGCAGGCGCAGCCATCGCTGCTCCGCTCTCCCCCCGCCGTCGGCAGCTGCTCGACGCGGCCCTGCACGTGATCGCCGACGAGGGTCTCAAGGGCCTCACGCACCGCGCCGTCGACCGGCGGGCGGGCCTTCCGGAGGGCAGCTGCTCGGCGTACTGGCGCACCCGCAACGCCCTCCAGGCGGCGCTGACGGAGTACGTCGCCGCCGAGCTGCTGACCGACGTCGACCAGCTGACCGATCGGATCACGCAGTGCGACGGCGACGAGCGCAAGGTCGAGGAGACCTTGGCGCTCTTCCTGCGGTGGCTCGACCAACGAGAGCTCCTGGTCGCCCGGCTCGAGCTCACCATGGCGGCGACCCGCGACGCCGACCTGCGGGTGCTGCTGGTGGACCACCGCTCGCGACTCGTCGAGATCGTGGCGAACATCATGACGGCGGCTGGCCACGACCACGGCCCGGCGCGCGCCGAGGCCCTGGTCGCGTCGTACGACGGAATCCTGCTCGCAGGTCTGCTGCACCCCGTCGAGGGACGGCGCGAGTTCCTGGTGCGCTCGCTGGAGCTGCTGAGCGCCGCCATGGCCGGTCCCGACGGGGAGTGACGTACGCCTCATCTGCCCGATGAGTGGGCGGGGGCTACTGTGGCTCCCGCAGCAGCACCGATCCCCCTTGAGACGGAGTTCCCATGCCCGAGGCAGTCATCGTTTCCGCAGCCCGCACCCCCATCGGTCGCGCCAACAAGGGGTCGATGACCGAGTTCCGGCCCGACGACCTGAGCGCGTTCATCGTCAAGACCGCGCTCGACAAGATCCCGGCGCTCGACCCGACCACGATCGACGACCACTACCTCGGGTGTGGCCTGCCGGGCGGCGAGTCCGGCAACAACATGGCCCGCGTCGTCAACGTGCTCAACGGCCTCGACGACGTGCCCGGCGCGACGATCACGCGCTACTGCTCCTCCTCGGTGCAGACCACGCGGATGGCGTTCCACGCGATCAAGGCCGGCGAGGGCGACGTCTTCATCTCCTCCGGCGTCGAGACGGTCTCGCGGTTCATGAAGGGCACCTCGGACCACTGGCCCGACACCCACAACCACGAGTTCGACGAGGCCAAGGCGCGCACCGACAAGACCGCCGAGGGCGGCCAGGGCTGGCACGACCCGCGCGAGGACGGCCAGCTGCCGGACGTCTACATCGCCATGGGCCAGACGGCCGAGAACGTCGCCAAGATCCGCGGCCTGAGCCGCCAGGAGCTCGACGAGTTCGGCGTCCGCTCGCAGAACCTCGCCGAGAAGGCCATCAACGACGGCTTCTGGGCCCGCGAGATCACCCCGGTCACGACCCCCTCGGGCACCGTCGTCAGCACCGACGACGGCCCGCGCGCCGGCGTCACCTACGACGGCATCAAGGACCTCAAGCCGGTATTCCGCCCCGACGGCGTCGTGACCGCCGGCAACTGCTGCGCCCTCAACGACGGCGCCGCCGCGGTCATCATCATGTCCGACACCAAGGCCGCCGAGCTCGGCCTCAAGCCCCTGGCGCGGATCGTGTCCACCGGCGTCTCCGGGCTCTCCCCCGAGATCATGGGCCTCGGTCCGGTCGAGGCGACCAAGAACGCGCTCAAGTACGCCAGCATGAGCATCGGCGACATCGACTTGGTCGAGATCAACGAGGCGTTCGCGGCGCAGGTCGTGCCGTCCTACCAGGAGCTCGGCATCGACCTCGACCGGCTCAACGTCAACGGCGGCGCGATCGCCGTCGGCCACCCGTTCGGCATGACCGGCGCCCGGCTGCAGAACACGATGCTGAACTCGCTCGACTGGCACGACAAGACCACCGGCCTGATCACCATGTGCGTCGGTGGCGGGCAGGGCATGGCGCTCATCCTCGAGCGGCTCTGAACCTCACTCCTCGCTGAACCCCGAGAACGCCTGGCCGCGGAACGCGGCCAGGCGTTCTGCTTGCTCCACCACGCCGTCGGGGACCGCGCCGCCGCCCCAGGTGGTCACCGCGATCCTCAGCTGGTCGCCCTTGGTGCGCGGGCGCCACGACCCGACGACCTCGGAGCCGACCAGCACTCCCCCGGGCCGGCCGATGGTGCGCCAGAGGTCCTTGCGAGCCTCGGCGTCAGGGACCACCAGCTCCCGGTCGCGACCCTGCAGGAAGAGGTCGAACGGCCCCAGCAGGCGTACGCCGTCCGCCGCGGGCGGGTCGAGCAACGTCTCCAGGTCGTCGGCCAGGACGTCGAGTGCCACGCCGTCGACCTGGACCGGCACGACGTCCTCGGGCCAACGGTCCTTGACGTCGCGGACCGTCGCGTCGACGTACTCCGAGACCATCTTCGGCGTGGCCGGCCCGAAGAGGCGCAGCACCCCGCGCACCGGGTCGAGGTGCTCGGGCACCGTCTTCGCGGCGCCGCGCCAGCGCGGGATCCGGTGCAGCACCGGCGGGGACGTGCCCGGCTCGAGCTCGAGGCCGGCCTGGAGCGCCGAGAGCCGAAACGGCTGCTCGTAGGTGTGCGTCGCCTGGCACCGCTCGCACCACCGGACGTAGCCCTCGCCGAGGCGTTCGGTCAGGGCGGTGGACATCTCACCCTTCGTCACCGGCCGGGCGGCGATGTCGCGCATCTCGCCGGCGACCCGGTCGAGGCCGTCGAGCACCGGGATGCCGGCCAACTTGTACTGCCGGGCCGCGTCGAAGATCCGCTTCGCGGCGTCCGCCTCGCTCCACGGCGCGACGGCGGCGGCCACCTGGGCGACCTCGCCGCGCCGGTAGGCGTGGGGTGCGCCGCGCAGGGTCCAGGCCAGGACCAGGTCGTCCTCGGGGACACGAGCACCGCGGATCTCGAGCGCCCACCGCGCGCCGTCCGGTCCGGTGTCCTGGACGCCGAGGTCGAGGATCGCGGCGTCGCGGTGCCGTCCACCGCGGTCGAGCTGCTGGGCCGCGACCCGGAACCTCAGCACCTGGTCGCGGCCGATGGTCGGTGGCGCGCTCATGTCACCATCCTGCGCCAGACCACCGACGGGCCGTCCTACACTGCCCGGGTGACCGACTCGGGTGACGGCCAGACCACCTGGCTGGATGAAGATCAGCAGCGCTCCTGGCGCGCGCTGATCGTGGGCATGACACTTCTCCTGGACCGTCTCGACGACGACCTGCGTCGCAGCTGCGACCTGTCGCTCGTCGAGTACGAGATCCTCGTCCGGCTCTCGGAGAGCGACGGCCGGCAGATGCGGATGGCGCAGCTCGCCGACGCGTTGGCACACAGCCGCAGCCGGGTGACGCACACGATCACCCGGATGGAGCGCGCCGGCCTCGTCGTGCGCAGCAGCTCGCCGGAGGACGGGCGCGGCGTCGTCGCGAGCATGACCGACAAGGGCTACGACCTGCTCGGCCGGATGGCCCCGGTGCACGTCAACGGCGTGCGCGAGCACCTCGTCGACCTGGCCAGCCGCGAGGACTTCGCCGCGCTCGGCCGGGTCATGGACGCCGTTGCCGACAACCTGATCGCCGCGCACCCCGAGATGGAGATCAGGGACGCCGAGCGCCCCTGACCTCCACCTCGTGATCAGTCGCGGGTGAGGCGGCGGTGGGTCACGCGGTGCGGACGAGCCGCCTCGATGCCGAGCCGCTCGATCTTGTTCTCCTCGTACGCCGCGAAGTTGCCCTCGAACCAGAACCACTTGGCGTCGTCCTCGTTGTCGCCCTCCCACGCGAGGATGTGGGTCGCGACGCGGTCGAGGAACCACCGGTCGTGCGAGGTGACCACGGCACAGCCCGGGAAGTCGAGGATCGCGTCCTCGAGCGACGACAGGGTCTCGACGTCGAGGTCGTTGGTGGGCTCGTCGAGCAGCAACAGGTTGCCGCCCATCTTCAGCGTGAGCGCGAGGTTGAGGCGGTTGCGCTCACCGCCGGAGAGGACGCCGGCCTTCTTCTGCTGGTCGGGGCCCTTGAAGCCGAACGACGCGACGTACGCCCGCGAGTTCATCTCGAAGTTGGCGACCTTGATGAAGTCGAGCCCGTCGGACACGACCTCCCAGACGTTCTTGTTGGGGTCGATGCCGCCACGGCTCTGGTCGACGTACGAGATCTTCACGGTCTGACCCACGTTGAGCTTGCCGCTGTCGGGCTGCTCGCCGCCGGTGATCATCCGGAAGAGCGTCGTCTTGCCCACGCCGTTCGGTCCGATCACGCCGACGATGCCGGCGCGGGGCAGGGAGAACGACAGGTCGTGCATGAGGGTGCGGCCCTCGAAGCCCTTGCTGAGGTCCTGCGCCTCGAGGACGACGTCACCGAGCCGCGGACCGGCCGGGATGTTGATCTCGGAGGTGTCGATCTTGCGCATCCGGTCGGCCTCGGCCGCCATCTCCTCGTAGCGCGCGAGACGCGAGCGGCTCTTGGTCTGCCGGGCCTTGGCGTTGGAGCGGACCCACTCCAGCTCCTTCTCCAGCATCTTGGCGCGCTTGGCGTCCTTCTGCCCCTCGATCTTGAGGCGTTCCTTCTTCGTCTCGAGGTAGGTCGAGTAATTGCCCTCGTAGGGGTGCGTCTGGCCCCGGTCGAGCTCGAGGATCCACTCGGCGACGTTGTCGAGGAAGTACCGGTCGTGGGTGATGGCCAGGACGGCGCCCGGGTAGTCCTTCAGGTGGCCCTCGAGCCACTGCACGGACTCGGCGTCGAGGTGGTTGGTGGGCTCGTCGAGGAGCAGCAGGTCGGGCTGCTGGAGCAGCAGCTTGCACAGTGCGACGCGGCGTCGCTCACCACCCGAGAGGTTGTCGACGATCGCGTCCGCCGGCGGGCAGCGGAGCGCGTCCATGGCCTGGTCGAGGCGGCTGTCGAGGTCCCAGACGTTCGCGGCGTCGAGCTCGGTCTGGAGGTCGCCCGCCTCGGTCGCGACCTTGTCCTGGTCGGCGTCGGGGTCGCCCATCATCATGTAGAGCTCGTCGAGCCGGGCCATCTTGCCCTTGATCTCGGCGACGGCCTCCTCGACGTTCTCGAGGACGGTCTTGCCCTCCGTCAGCGGCGGCTCCTGCTGGAGCATGCCGACCGTCGCCGCCGGGTCGAGGATCGCGTCGCCGTTGTTGGCCTTGTCGAGCCCGGCCATGATCTTCAGCAGCGAGGACTTGCCGGTGCCGTTGGGTCCGACGACGCCGATCTTCGCCCCGTGCAGGAACGAGAGGGTCACGTTGTCGAGGACGACCTTGTCGCCGTGGGCCTTGCGCACGTTGCGCAGGGTGAACACATATTCCGCCATGGTCCCCGAGCCTAGTTGCCGGACCGTGACGGGACCCGATCGGGGTCACGGCGTCTCGGCCCACGGGCGACGCACTAGGCGGCCCGCTCGGGCTCGACCTCCTGCACGGCCGGCTGCTCCGGGCGCTGCGTCTTCGTGAACGCGCTGGTGCCCCGGCTCAGGTCGTGGCCGACGTGGATCGCGTCGATCTCGAAGCTGAGGACCTCCACGTCGTTGCCGTTGACGTAGGTGCGCGTCTCGAGCCGCCCGTGCACGACGACGGGGTCACCGCGGTGCAGCGAGCCGGCGCAGTTCTCGGCCAGCGCCCGCCAGGCGGTCACGGAGTACCACTGCGTCAGGCCCTCCGACCAGGTGTCGGTCCGGCGGTTGTACTTGCGCGGTGAGCAGGCGAGCCGGAAGCTCGCGACCGGGACGCCGCCGGCCTCGCGCAGGCTCACGTCGCCGCCGAGCCAGCCACGCACGGTGATGGTGCTGTCAGACATCTTCTTCTCCTCGTCTCGATCCAGGTGGACGGTTCGAGACTCGGCGGCAGCACCGACAGCAGGCGTCCGCCGGGCCACCGGCTGGGGAAGGCGCTGTCAGACGTCCGGCCTGTGGACGGAAAGTGGCTCGGACGGGTCAGGCGCGAGCGCGGGCCAGGCCCTCGCGGACCGCGGCGTACGCCGCCAGCTCGGCCTCGACCGGCTCGATGACGAGCTCGTGGGTCACCGTGTTGACCCCTTCGCGGAGCCGCTCGTCGGCGCGGGTCGCGCGCCGGCGCGCCATCCCTCGCACGAGCAGCCGGCCGACCAGCCCGAGGACCAGCCCGAGCACCACCCCGCCGACCAGGAGCACCACCGCCAGGGCGACGCCGCCGACCGAGATCGTGTCGGGGTCGTTGATCCGGCCGAGGCCGGCCAGCGCGCCGGTCCACCCGAGGCCGGCCACGGCCGCGAGCAGCAGGAGCCACTGGAGCACCCGGACGATGCCAACCCACGCGGGCAGTCGCGCGGCACCGAGGTCGGTGTCGGCGAGCGCCTGGTCGAGCCGGTCGCCGAGCTGGTCGAGGCGCGACGCGGCGCCCCGGCGTACGGCGGCCACCCAGGCAGGGGTCATGCCGGTGCTGAGCTTGTCGGCGAAGCCGCGCACCTCGTCGTCCACCCGCGCGCGCTGCACCTGGGTGGCGGCGGGCAGGGCGGCGCGGGTGCGGCCGCTGAGCCGGCGGCCGTCCTCGCCGAGGTCGAGGTCGAGGCGCTTGAGCGGGTCCGACTTGATGCCACCGAGCCAGCCGAGGACGGGCCAACCAGTCGCCTTGTTGCCGCGCCGGCGCAGGGAGCGCTCCAGCGCCTCGACCACGACGGGCACGCCCGCCGCGTCGGCGAAGGCGTCGTCGAGCTCGGCGACCTGGGTCGGCTCGACCACGCGGGTCTGGACGTCGCCGTTGGCCTCGGCGAGCCGGCCGGCGGCCTCGCGGATGTCGGCGTCGAGCCGGGCCCGGGTGGACTGCTTCTCCGCCGAGCGGCGCGCGATCTCGGCGCGCAGCTCGGGGATGCCGGTGCCGAGGCGCGCGCTGATCGGCAGCACCGGCACGCGGTCGAGACCGTCCTCGTCGAGGAGGCGCCGGATGTCGTCGAGCATCGACTGGCGACGCTCCTCGGGCACGGTGTCGATGTGGTTGAGCACGACGAGCAGGACGTCCTGCTGCTCCACCGACGGCTTGAGGTAGCGGTCGTGGATCGCGGCGTCGGCGTACTTCTGCGGGTCGACGACCCACACGAGCAGGTCCGCCAGGGAGACCAGGCGGTCGACCTCGAGGTGGTGGGCGACCTCGGTCGAGTCGTGGTCGGGCAGGTCGAGGAGCACGACGCCGTCGAGCTCGGCCTGCTGGTCGCTGCGGCCGAGGTCGAGCATCGAGTCGCGGGTCGTCTGGTGCCGCGGTGGGATGCCGAGCCACTCGAGGAGCTCGTCGGCGCCGTCGCGGCCCCACACGCAGGCGGTCGCCCACGACGTGGTCGGACGGCGTACGCCGACGGCGGAGAGCTCGAGCCCGGTCAGCGCGTTGAAGGTGGACGACTTGCCGGAGCCGGTCGCGCCGGCGATCCCGACGACGGTGTGGGTCGCGGACAGCTTCAGGCGGCCGGCGGCGCGGTCCACAACGCCCCGCGCAGCGTCGACGAGCCCGTCATCCAGGCGTCCCCGGGCGGCCGTGGCCGCGCCGTCGAGGCCGTCGATGCGGGCACCGATGTCGGTACCGCGGGTGACCAGCCGGTCGGTCCCCTCCAGCAAGGACGTCATCTTCTCCCTCGACCTGCCCGCAGCAGGGCGTGCTCCTCGTGACAGTGCATCCACCACCCTAGGGCCTGGACCCCCGGACGACGGGATCAGGGCAGGGGTTCGGCGCCGGGTCGGCTCTGCTCGTAGCGCCGGTCGTCCACGCGACGCGCGGCGGAGCGGACCTGCCGGCCGGCCTCGCCGTCGAGCCCGAGCCCGTCGAGCAGCCCCAGTGCGCGGCCGCGCTCGGCCGCCAGGACGGAGCCGATCCGGCGTTCGAGGTCGGCCCGGCCCCGGGCGACGAGCCTCGCCGAGTGCTCGCCGAAGACCGCGTCGAGCAGCGTGCGGCCGACCTCGGCCCCGCTCTCGTGGTCGTCGGGCGCGGTGTCGGCGAGGACCACGACGGCCAGCGTCACGGCCAGGCCGCGGGCACCGTACGCCAGGTAGCGAGAGGTACGGCGGTCGCCGTCGTCGGCCTTCACGAGCTCGGTGAGCTGCTGCTGCCAGGCCCGCACCTCGCCCTCGACGCTGCGCCGCAGGCCTCCGGACGCGCGCCCCAGGTCGTCGGCACCGGCGAGCACCGGGCCGGCGGTGCCGAGCTCGGCCCAGGCGGCCGCCGTGCTGGTCGCGGCGTCCTCGGCGTGGTCGACGACCATCAGCTCGACGGCCGACTCGATCGCGACAGCGACGCGCTCGGCCTGCTGGCCGGAGCCCTTGACCGCGTTGACGAGCCGGTCCCGGATCAGGCCGACCCGGCCCTCGAGCGATCGCAGCAGCTCGCCGGTGCCGGCGAACTCCCGCCACCGCGCGGCGACCTCGCCGCGGAGCAGGGTCCCATCGGTGGCCGCGGTGACGGCGCGCTGCTCCGCCGCGGCGTACGCCGTGGTGGCGGCCTCGCGGAGCGCGTCGGCGGCCGAGATCTGGAGGGTGAGCGCGTCGGCGAGCCCGTGCGCCTGGCGGGCCAGGGAGCGCACGGTGCCGTCGAGCGTCTGCCGTACGACGGCGGAGCGGGCGCCCGGGTCCTCGGCGAGCGACACCAGCCAGGCGCGCACCTCGGCCACGACGCTCGCGTCGAGCAGGCCCTCCTCCGAGACCGGCGCCTCGGCGACCGTGAAGAGCGGGGAGTCCTTGAGGCCGCGGGCCGCGAGCATCCGGGCGAGGTGGGTGGCGACGGTGCGGACCGCGTCGGCCGGCGTCCGGTCGAGGACGATCGCGACGGAGGTCGACCGCTCGGCCGCCCGCTTGAGGTGCTCCCACGGGACCTGGTCGGAGTAGCGCGCCGCGGAGGTGACGAAGAGCCACAGGTCGGCAGCCGCGAGCAGCTGCGTCGCGAGGACCCGGTTGCCCTCCTCGACGGAGTCGACGTCGGGGGCGTCCAGGATCGCGAGCCCGGGCGGCAGGGTGTCGGAGGCGACCAGCTGCAGCGAGTGCCGGTCGTCGGTGGGCTGCTCGACGCGGACCAGCTCGGGCAGCAGCCGGTCCTGGCCGAACCACTGCGCGTCGTCGGGGTGGTGGACCAGCACGGCCGACCGGGTGGTCGGGCGGAGCAGGCCGGGCGCGGTCACCCGGCGCCCGACGAGCGAGTTGACCAGGGTCGACTTGCCGGCGCCGGTGGACCCGCCGACGACCGCGAGCAGCGGCGCCTCGACCGTCATCTGCCGGGGCAGGACGTAGTCCTCGAGCTGCTCGATCAGCTGCTGGCGGGACACGCGCAGCTCCGCGGCACCCGGGACGTCGAGTGCCAGCGGCGCCGCCTTGAGCGCGTCGTGCAGCTGCACGAGCGCGGTGAGCATGCGCGAGTCGTGGTCGGGAGTGACCGTCATCTGGTCGGTACCACCTGTCCGGGGAAGGCGATCGACGGTCGGAGCGCGTCGATCCTCTGGAGGAACTGCTGGCCGCGGGCCGCGTAGTCGGGCGGCGGCGTGCCTCGCAGGTAACGGTAGTGGAGAAACCCGAGCTCGATGGCAGCCTGCTGGTACTCGCGCATCGTGCGCTCGGCGTCGCGGCCTCCGACCTGGCGTGCGTACGCCCGGCTCTGCCGTCGCGCCGACAGGTCGACGACCCACCCGATGTCGGTCGCCGGGACCAGCCCGCGCGAGGCCGCGTCGGTGAGCGCGGAGGCGAGCATCCGTCGCTCGGAGCTGCGCGACCAGATGGCCAGGCCGACGACCGCGATGAAGACCGGGGTCATCAGCACCAGGAAGGTCACGGCGAAGTGGCCGAGGTCGTAGGCCGAGGCGGTGTTCCAGACCGCGTGCGCCACGACCGCGCAGGCGTAGCCGGCGAGCGGCCACAGCACCCGGCCGCCCGTGCTGCGCGCGTTGACCGCCAGTCCGACGCCGACGCCGGTGAAGGTCGTGAAGAGCGGGTGCGCGAACGGGCTGATCACGCACCGCAGGATGAAGGTCGAGGTCACCGCCTCGGTGCCGCCCGGGCCCAGGCCGTCGGTGCCGTTGTACGCCGCGGCGAGGTAGAAGATGTTCTCGGTGAAGGCGAAGCCGACGCCCACCATCCCGGCGTACACGATGCCGTCGAGGACGCCGTCGAGCTCGGCGCGGCGCCACCACAGGAGCAGGATCAGGAAGAGGCCCTTGCACGCCTCCTCGGTCACCGGGGCGACGATCTCCAGCGTCTGCTGGTCCGTGAAGCCCGCGACCAGGCCGCCGATGCCCTGGAGCAGGATCGCCGCGGCGGTGGCCACGAAGCAGCCCCACAGCAGGCCGGCGGCCAGCAGGCTGCGCGGCTCGGGCTCGTAGCGGTCCAGCCACAGGTAGCAGGCCACGATCGGGCCGACCGGCACGGCGGCCAGCAGCGCCCCCAGGGCGATGCTCGACGGGGCGCCGGAGAGCGCGGCGATCGCGAGGATCAGCAGCGCTCCGAGGGCCACGAGCACCGTCACCACGACCGTGAACGCGGCCGACGACACGGCGCTCTCACGATGGGTTCCGGGCATGGGCGGCAGCCTATCGGGGGTGATCCGGAGGGCCGGATTCCCGGCGTACAGTGAGCCTGTGAGCGAGAACCAGTCCAGTCCAGCGGCCAGCACCGAGCCCAAGACCGAGTCGCACGACCCGGCCGTCCCCGCGGCGTACGCCGCGTTCATGCGCGAGGGCTGGGGCGACCGTGAGCTCGACCTCCCGGTCGCGGCCGTCGCGGGCCCGGCGGCGCAGCGCCGGCAGCGGCTCGCGGAGGCGTTCCCGGGCGAGCGGCTGGTGCTCCCGGCCGGGACCTACAAGGTGCGCGCCTACGACACCGACTACCGCTTCCGTCCCGACACCGCCCACACCTACTTCTCCGGCAACCAGACCAGCGACGCCGTCCTGGTGGTCGCCGACGGCGAGTCGGTCCTCTACGCCCGGCCCCGCTCCTCGCGCGAGACCGACGAGTTCTTCCGCGACCGGCAGTACGGCGAGCTCTGGGCCGGCCGCCGTCCGTCGCTCAAGGAGATGTCGGACTCGCTCGGCCTCGAGGTCCGCCACATCGACGACCTGCCGTCCTTCGACGACGGCCCCAAGACCCGCGACCTGACGACCGACCCGGAGCTCGCGCGGGTCGCGTCCGAGCTGCGCCTGGTCAAGGACGAGTGGGAGGTCGAGCAGCTCCAGGAGGCGTGCGACATCACGACGCTCGGCTTCGAGGACGTCGTGCGCGAGTGGGACCGCGTGCTCGAGTTCGGCGAGCGCTGGATCGAGGGCACCTTCTTCCGCCGGGCCCGCACGATGGGCAACGACATCGGCTACGACTCGATCGTCGGCGGCGGCAAGCACGCGACCACGCTGCACTGGATCGACAACACCGGCCCGATCACGCCGGGCGAGCTCGTGCTGCTCGACATGGGCGTCGAGAACACCTCGCTCTACACGGCTGACGTGACCCGCACGCTGCCGATCGACGGCCGCTTCACGCCGCTCCAGCGCGAGCTCTACGACCTCGTCCACGCCGCCCAGCAGGCCGGCATCGAGGCGCTCAAGCCGGGGGAGGCGTTCCGGGTCGGCCACAACGCGGCCATGGACGTGCTGGCGCACGGGCTCGAGGACCTGAAGCTGCTGCCGGTCTCTGCCGAGGAGGCGCTCGACCCCGAGAGCCGGGTCTACGCCCGCTGGACGCTGCACGGCACCAGCCACATGCTCGGCATGGACGTGCACGACTGCGGCCAGGCCGCACCCGAGTCGTACGCCGAGGGCACCCTGGTCGAGGGCA
This sequence comes from Nocardioides hankookensis, assembly GCF_042658885.1. NCBI lineage: Bacteria > Bacillati > Actinomycetota > Actinomycetes > Propionibacteriales > Nocardioidaceae > Nocardioides > Nocardioides hankookensis. The sequence continues at coordinate 454,277 of NZ_JBHSRJ010000009.1, forward strand.
TGGTCCTCACCGTCGAGCCGGGGCTGTACTTCCAGGAGGACGACCTCCTGGTGCCGGAGGAGCTGCGCGGCATCGGCATCCGGATCGAGGACGACCTCCTGATCACGGCGGACGGGTCGACCAACCTGTCGGCCGCCCTCCCCCGCACCTCGACCGAGGTCGAGGAGTGGATGGACCGCCTGCGCGGCTGAGCACGCAGGCGGCCCGTCTCGTCAGCTGATCAGGCTGATCAGGCCCGGATCAGGCGCAGCTGGGCCAGGCGCCCCAGCCCTGGCCGTCCTGGATCCGCTCGGCGACCCGGATCTGCTCGCGCTTGGTCGCGCGGCTCGGGAGGTGGGCGAACTTCCGGCCGCCGTACCCGTTCCAGGTGGACCTGCTGATCTGGAGACCGCCGTAGTAGCCGTTGCCGGTGTTGATGTGCCAGCGGCCGCCGGACTCGCAATGGGCGATCCGGTCCCAGGTGCGGGTGGAGGCCGCGTCGGCCGTCGTCGTGGTGGCGACGACGGGCGTGATGGTGGCCGCCGTCAGGGCAGCCGCGGACACGAGAGTGCGCATGCGCATGGGTTCTCCTCGACGCCTGCGGAGTTAGCTGTCGGGTTCGGGCGGAGAGTGGCCCGGCCGCACGGGTGCGGCTTCACCCCGAGGGTCGTCGTACGACCCGGAGACCTGGGTCCCCCGTCCCCGTCCTCGGAACTCGAGTCACACGCAGCCGGACGGGGCTCGGCGTGGCTGCGGGCGGTCCCGGTCTGCCGGGACTCCTCGACGGTAAAGGGCTCGGCGGAGCGATCCAAACTCGCTCAGACGCCTCTCAGACCGGGCTGCCACCCTGAGGCGTGCCCGCCGACCACTCGCTCTCGCCCCGTGCCCACGCTCTGCTGACCCGGATCGAGGCGTGGTCCGACGCCGGCCCTGTGCGGGCCGCTGTGGTGAAGGTCATGGTCACGGTCGGCGGTCCGCTGGTCATCGCCGCGGGCGTCGCGATGCTGGTGCTCCCCGGTCCGGGGCTCGTGGTGATCGCCCTGGGCTTCGCGCTGCTCGCGCTCGAGTACGACTGGGCGCGGCACGCGCTCGGGCTGCTCGGCCACGGGCTGGGCCGCGTCAAGCGCGCGCTCTTCCCGCACGAGTCGTCGCCCGCCCGCAAGCTCCTCGGCCTGATGACCACGGTCGGCTTCGTCGTCGCCACGACCGTCCTGACCTCGGCGGTCACCGCGCTGATCGGCACCCAGGCGCTGGCCTGATCGCGGTCAGGGGGTCGGCAGCAGGGGTCCCGGCCACGGCGTCGACCGCGCCATGGTGATCGCGCGCTTCATCACGAACGGGTCGGCCTGGTTGTAGAGCCACGGCCGACCGAACCACACGAACCCGTCGACGTAGCGCCGGGCGGTCGTCCGGTTCTCCTCGGTGAGCCCCCAGTCCGGGGCCGCGGTGCGGACCGTCGGCGGGATGCCGAGCGTGACGCAGCGGGTCTGCGCCGCGGTCCGGCAGACGCGGGCGTTGTCCTTGAGATCGCCCTTGCGGGCCGGGATCACGTCGGGCCAGGCCATCGGGCGACCGCTCTTGGCGGTGTCGAGGATGAAGTGCTTGTCGCCGTACCCGTCGCGCTGGAGGATCCCGACGATGCTCGCGCCCTGGGCGATGTTGGCGTCCGGGCCGTTGTAGTGCGTCGAGTCCAGGGCGAAGCCGCGCGCGTACTCGATGCCGGTGCGCTCCAGGAGCGCGGCACACCGCTCCGGGTCCGCGCCGTAGCCGTTCTGGCACCAGTCGGCGGCACCGGCGTCGATGTAGACGCTGGTGCGCGGCAGGGCCGAGAGCGTGCGGGTGGCCCAGGTGAGCAGGCGGGCCTTGGCGGGGCGGTCCGGGACGCACCACAGGAACGGGCCGTCCGGCTGCATCACCACCAGCATCGGGGTGTCCGCGATGCCCGCGGCGAGCTGGTTGATCCAGCGGCGATAGCTGCGCTTCTCGGCGGCGGTGGACCGGCGCTCGCAGCCCTCCTGCTCCCACGGCTTCATCCGGAAGACCGCGATCTGCACGAGCTTCTCGGGGTCGCCGGCCTGGGCCGAGGCGATGTGCTTCTCGACGGTGGACCGGATGCTGGAGTCGGGGACCCAGCCCCCGAACCACTTGGTCCGCGGTCGCAGCCCGAGCTTGGAGAGCAGCGCGGCCTTGGTGCCACGGGCCTTCAGGAACGGACCCGACACCTGGTCCTGCGGACCCTGGTAGACGCCCCACACGCGGCCGGCGAGCGGGTTCGTCGGGTTCTCGGCGTACGCCGGCTCGGCCGCCTGCCACACCTCGACCGAGGGGGCGAGCGGCTCCCGCGCCGCCGTGGCGCCTGGGGTCGGTCCGGTCAGCAGGGTCGCGAGCAGCAGCAGCAGCAGCAGCAGCAGCAGCGCGAGGCTGCCGCGGGCGGCTGACGATCGCACGGTGCTCCTCTCGGACCGGTCTGGACAAGGGTGCCGACCGGAGGCCCGGCCTGTTCACGGATCGGCAGAAATGCCCGTCGCCTGAGCGTCCGCGAATGGGTGGCCCGCGGCGGTGCGTCGTACGATGGGGGTGCAGAGGGTTTCACGCGTCTTGGAGGTGGGTTCGGCGCGTCGTACAGACGCACCCGAAAGGCACCGACCGTGTCACCCCTCGCCTCCTACCGGCGGCTCTTCGAGCTCGCCGGCACGCCGTACGTCGTCGTCGCGTTCCTCGCACGGCTCCCGCTGGCCATGAGCCAGCTCGGCACCCTCCTCCTCGTCTCCGAGGCCACCGGCAGCTACGGCCTCGGTGGTCTCGCCGCCGGCGCCCTGGCCGTCGCCAACGCGATCGGCGCGCCGTTCGCCGGGTCGCTGGCGGACCGGGTCGGCCAGCGCCACGTGGTGCTGGTGCAGTCGATAGCCGGCGCCGCCTCCCTGACCCTCCTGGTCGCGCTGGTGCACGCCGGCGCCTCCGACGCCGCGATCGTCGGCACCGCCGCCCTCGCCGGGCTCGCGATGCCGCAGGTCGGCCCTCTCGCGCGGGTCCGGTGGCGCCCGATCACGGCACGCACCGGTGCCCAGCAGCGCCGGCTCGTCGACGTGGCGTTCTCCTACGAGGGCGCCGCCGACGAGGCGTCGTTCGCGATCGGCCCGGCCCTCGTCGGCCTCGGCGTCGTGCTGGTCTCCCCCGGCGGCGCGCTGCTGCTCGCGGCCGCGCTGCTCGCCGTCTTCGGTACGGCGTTCGCGCTGCACCGCACCGCCCGGGTCGTGCGTGGTCAGGGTGCCGCGCTGCCCACCGGCCGCCTGGTGACCCCGGTCCTGGTCGTGCTCGTCTCGGCCCAGCTGCTGATCGGCACGCTCTTCGGCGCCACCCAGACCGGCACGACCGTGCTCGCCACCGAGGTCGGCCAGCCCGGCATCGCCGGTCTCGTGCACGCCACCCTCGGCCTCGGCAGCGCGCTCGCCGGCATCGCCACGGCGTACATCCCCGAACGCTTCGGCCCCGAGCGCCGCATCCTGGTCGCCGCCGGTGCGCTGCTCCTGCTCTCGCTGCCGCTGCTGCTCGTCGGCAGCCTCCCGGCCCTGGTCGCCGCCGTCGCCCTGCTCGGCTGCGCGGTCGCGCCGTTCATGATCGGCGTCTTCACCCTCGCCGAGCGGGTCGTCTCCCCCGGCCGGGTCGCCACCGCGATGACCGTCCTCGCCAGCGCCACCGGCGTCGGCTACGCCCTCGGCTCCAGCGTCGCCGGCCGCCTCGCCGACGCGCACGGCTACACCGCGGCGTTCGCCGTCACGGTCACGGCGATGGCCTGCGCCCTCAGCCTGGTGTCGCTCTCACAGCGTCGACTGCGTACGGCTCTCGCCGACGCCGCGGTCGGTGCGACGATCGACGAGCCGGTCCTGGCAGCCGCCTGAACGGTCCCTCCTCGGGTGGCGTCCTCGCCGATCCTGGCCAGGCATGATGGATCGGTGCACCATCGCCGCGAGGAGGGTCGAGCCGTGCTCGTCGCAGCGCGACGAGAGGGCTGTGAGCGGCGGCGCCACGAGCCGAGGCACCGCCTTCGGCCGGCGGGAGTGCGGACCTCGGCCGTGACTGCGCTTCTGATCGTTGCGCTGCTCGGGTGCGACGACTCCGACCAGGTCGACGCGTTGACGGGCCCCGCGTCGGAGCGCGAGATCTGCGTCCCCGCCGATGGCGGGCCGTCGTACGTCGTCGGGGTCGCGACCGCTCAGAACACCGGTGACGCCCCGGTCACGATCACCTCGGTCGAGCTCGACGGCGCCAAGGGACTGGACCTGGTCGACACCTCGGTCGTCACGCTGGGCCCTGACCGGCCCGTCGGGGAGTTCGGAGTGTGGACCGGGGACCCGCCGGACTTCGGACCGGACGACGCGGACGTCGAAGCGCTCTGGGAGGACCGGACCCCCGCGATCGGCGCGACGATCGAGCCTGGCGACGGCGCGGACACCAACTTCATCGTGCAGCTGCACGGCGCAGACGGCGCGTCGTCGGGTCCGCTCCGGGTGGAGTACGAGGACGGTGACAGTGGCGCGGGATCGTGGACCTCCAACGTCACCTATCGGGTCTCCTCGACCTGCTGACGCCGCACTCATGACGGATGTCGGTGGGGCGACGGCGTGCAGAACGGGCCGGAGAGCAACCTCTAGACTTCGCGGCGGGGCGAGTGAACGGCCAGGATCAGCAACTGACACCCAGATGCCTTCTCGACAGTTCTTCCACCCCACGCCCCTGTAGCTCAGCTGGATAGAGCAAGAGCCTTCTAATCTCTAGGTCGCAGGTTCGAGTCCTGCCGGGGGCGCCATCTAGGGATCCGTACTCAGGCGGGCTGAGTACGCCGGGTGGGTCAATGACCGCATGCCTCGCTTCGCCGATCCGTTCGTGTGTCCCAGCTGCGGGACCCGACTGCCCGTCCAGGTCTCCCGCTGTCCCGGTTGCGGTCTCGACCTCGGGCACCCGCTGGCCGCCGAGCTGTTCCAGACGCTCACGACCGCCGACGGCCTGCTCACCCAGCTCCAGGCTGCATCCGTCGCGATGCCGGCGGCGGTCGAGCGGACGGCGTACCCCGCACCAGCGGTCCTGCCGCGACAGCCTCGTGGCCTCAGCGGTGCCTCGGTGCCGCGGATCCTGCTCTCGCTCGGTGCCCTGTGCCTCCTGGTCGCGGCCGTCATCTTCCTGGCCGTGGCATGGACCTGGCTCGGCGTCGGCGGTCGTACGGCGGTCCTGGTCGCACTGACCGCGACCAGCGGAGGCCTGGGCGTGGTCCTCGGGAGGCGCGGCCTCCAGGTGGCAGCCGAGTCGCTGATCACCGTCTCGCTCGGGCTCCTGATCCTCGACGTGGTCGGCGCGGACAACGCCGGGTGGCTCGGCGGCCTCGACCCGGCCGCTCTCGTCTCCGTGGCCAGCGCGACCGTCCTCGTCGCCGGGCTCGCTTTGAGCGTGACCACCCGGCTCGTGGCGCCGCAGCTGTTCGCGGCGGTCGTCGTCTCGACCCTCGGTCTCGGGATCGCGGTCACGACCGAACGCCCACAGCTGGTGGCCGCTCTCGTCGCCGTGGCGTACGCCGTCCTCGCCGCCACCACGCGCCGGACCGGGCTGGTCGTCCTCTGGGTGTCGGCGGCGGTCGGCGGCGCGTGGTGGTGGTTCTGGTTCGCCGTGTCCGGGCTGAGCGAGGCGGCAGACCACACCACCTGGGGCGGGCTCTGGCTGGACGGGCACGGCTACCCGTTCCTGGTCGCCGCCCTGCTGCTGCTCCTCCCCCTTCTCGTCGTGCGGACCCAGGACGCACTGGTGCGGGCGCTGATCACCACGTCGATCGCCATGCTGACCTTCCTCGTGGCGCTGCCGGCCCTCGACGAGGGCCCGACGGTGCTCGCCCTCGCGGGCCTGGCCGCCCTCACGGTCTGGACGGTCGTCACGTTGGTGGTGCCGCCGCGGTGGCGGGTCGTCCCCATGGTCTCGATGGCGCTGGGCGCTCTGCCCGTGGCGGCCGTCGTGCTCGTGCTCACGCCCGCTGCCGTCGCCAACGCCCTCGACACCACCTCGCCCTTCGCCGGCACCCTCGACCTCCGGCTGGACGATCCCGTCCTGGACGCCGCGCCCGCCCTGTTGGCCGTGGGAGTCGCGGCGCTGGTCGCGGCTGGGCTGGCGCTCGTGCGACGTACGCCGGGCCACGTGGTCGCCGGCGGCGTGATCGTCGCCGTCGGCATCGTCGGCACCCTCGCCCTCCACCCGGTCCCGCTCTGGGTCGTCACCGCCGCCCTCGCCGCCCTGGGCGCTGCGCTCGTCGGCGTACGGCGTGGACCGGGCGAGACCGGCACCGGCGGAGCGGTCCTGGCGGCCGCCGGCGTCGTCGCGCTGCCGAGCGCCACCCTGACCGCGCTGGTGGCGGCCCTGGTCGTGGGCGCAGCGGTCCTCACCCGTTGGCGCGGGACCTTCGACGGCGCAGCGGAGGCGGGTGGGCTCGTGCTGCCGATGGCCGGCGGCGCCTTCGTCTGGTCCACGCTCGCCGCGCTCGACGTCTCCACCGAGTGGCGCGGGCTCCCGGTGCTGGTCGTCGTCGGGCTGTTGGCGATCGCGATCGCCGCCCCGGAGGTCGAGACCGGCGCCGCGGCGACCGGCTTCCTCGCGGCCTCCGGCGCGGTCGCCGTGGCCGGGGACCAGGCCACCTCGCTGGCCGTCCACCTCACGGTCGCGGGTGCGCTGGTGGTGGCGAGCGCCCTGGTCCACCCCGACCGGCGGATCTTCGCCTGGCCGGGCGGCGCGCTGCTGGCGCTCGCGACCTGGGTCCGGCTGGCCGACCTCGGGGTCGAGGCACCCGAGGCCTACACGCTGCCGATCGCGGGGGCACTGCTCGTCGTGGGTCTGGTGCAGCTGCGCCGCGACCCGACGGTCTCGACCCAGCACGCGCTCGGCCCCGGCCTGGTGCTCGCCACGGTGCCGTCCCTGCTGTGGGTGCTCGTCGAGCCGGTGTCGCCCCGCGCGGTGCTGCTCGGCGGCGCCTGCCTGACGCTCGTGCTGCTCGGCACCCGGCTCCGGTGGAGCGCACCGCTCGTCGTCGGGGCGGCGGTCGGCGGCGTCCTGGTGCTGCGCGAGCTCGCGCCGTACGCCGCGACGGTGCCGCAGTGGGTGCTGATCGGGATCGCCGGCACGCTGCTCACCGTCGTCGGCATCACCTGGGAGAGCCGGCTGCGCGACGTACGCACCACCGCCGGCTACCTGCGCCAGCTGCGTTAGCGCTCAGCGGTGGGAGGGCGGGACCACGCTGCGCATCCGGTCCGGCTCGAAGCCGTGCCGCATCCCCCAGGCGACCGCCTGCGAGCGGCGGGTGACGTCGACCTTGCGGTACGCCGTTCGGATGTAGGTCTTCACCGAGTTGATCGAGAGATAGGTGCGCTCGGCGATCTCCTGGTTGCTCAGGCCCTGGGTGATCAGCGCGAGCACCTCCGCCTCCCGCGCGCTCAGCCCGAACTCCCGACCCGGCCACTCGCCGGAGGCCGAGCGGTCCGCGACATTGCTCTCCGCCGGCGTGACGGTCTCGCCCCGGTGCGCCGCCTCGATGCCCGCGACGACCTGCTCGGCGTCGAGGCCCTTGGAGAGGTAGCCGGCGGCGCCGCGCTCGATGGCGGTGCGCACCAGCTGGTCGTCGACGTTCCAGCTGAAGATGACGACCCGGGCGTCGCCCCCGTGCACGAGGACGTCCAGGTCGACGCCGTCGCCCTGGATGGCCGCGAACGTGTCGTAGAGGATCACGTCGACGTCGCTGATGACCGGCAGGCTCGAGTCCAGCTCGACGATGCTGATGCGGTCGCGATGCGGTGCGAGCATCGCCGCGACGCCGGCAACGACGATCTCGTAGTCGTTCACGACCGCGACCCGGATAGGTCCCTCTCCCATAGCCGGCAACCTTACTTCTGTGACCGGGTCGACACGCGCGTCAATGCGTCGATTCGGGGCCGCCGGGGGATAGAAAGGACACGGCCCCGCTTGGTATGAGCTCGCGGGGCCTCATTCATTTCAGGACGCGCCGGCGGCGTACTCGTCGATCTCGGTCAGGATCCGCTCCTTGACGGCGTCCTCCGCGAACGACGCGCGCACGGCGCTGCGTGCCAGGTCGGCCACGCCCGTCTCGTCGAGGTCGAGGAGGTCGGCGGCGATCTCGTACTCGCGGTTCAGCGTGGTGCCGAACATCGGCGGGTCGTCGGAGTTCACGGTGAAGGTGACGCCCGCGTCGCGGAACGCCCGGATCGGGTGCTCGTCGAGGCTCGCGACCGCGCGGGTCGCGATGTTCGAGGACGGGCAGACCTCGAGCGGGATGCCGGTCTCGGCGAGGTGCGCGAGCAGCTCCGGGTCCTGTGCCGACCACGTGCCGTGGCCGATCCGCTCCGCCCCGAGCAGCCGCAGCGCGTGCCAGACCGTCTCGGGTCCGGTGGTCTCGCCGGCGTGCGGGACGCTGTGCAGCCCGGCGGCGCGGGCCGCGTCGAAGTGCGGCTGGAACTGCGGCCGCGGCACCCCGATCTCGGGCCCTCCCAACCCGAAGCCGACGAGCGCGTCGGTGCGATGGTGGAGCGCGTAGTCGAGGGTGGCGTCGGCCGAGGGCACGCCCGACTCCCCCGGGATGTCGTAGATCCATCGCAGCACGAGCCCGAAGTCGCGCTCGACCGCCACCCGGGCGTCCTCGAGCGCCTCCGTGTAGGCCTCGATCGGCATGCCGAGCTCGGTGCTGTCCGGGCGCACCGAGGTGTACGGCGTGCACGTGAGCTCGGCGTACCGCAGGCCCTGCTCGGTCGCCATCTCGCGGCCGATCTCGTGGGTGAGGTAGCGGATGTCCTCCGGCGTCCGGATCAGGCCGACCACCGCGAGGTAGACCTCGATGAAGTGGCCGAAGTCGCGGAACTCGAAGAAGCGGCGCAGCTCGTCCGGGTCGCTCGGCACCGAGCCCGGGTGGCGCTCCGCGAGCTCGGACACGATCCGAGGCGAGGCGGAGCCGACGTGGTGCACGTGCAGCTCCGCCTTGGGCAGGTGCTGGATGAAGTCCGCGATCGTCACGGGCGGCAGTCTGTCACTGCAGCTGCGAGATCAGGTTCTTCGCGATGTCCTCCTGGGTGCGTCCGTCCTGGAAGACCTCGCCGTTGAGGAGGATCGTCGGCGTGCCCGCTACCCCGGCGGACGCCGCCGCCTGCGTGGCCTTGTCCACCCAGTCCTGGCCCTTGTTGTTCACGATGGCGTCCCGTACGGCGGCGTCGTCGGCGCCCGCCTTGACGGCGAGGTCGGCGAGCTCGTCGTTCTTCGGGAACGGGCCCTTCTCGTCGGGCTGGTTCTCGTAGAGCAGGTCGTGGAACTTCTTGGCGATCTCGGGCCCGGACTTGTCGAGCACGATCGAGAACGCACCGGCCGAGCGGGCCGAGTAGTCGCCGAGGCTGACGAGGAAGTCGAAGGGGCGGTACTCGACCTGCACCTTGCCGTCGGCGGCCAGCTGCGCGAGGTCGTCGCGGCTGGCGGCCTCGAAGTCACCACAGTAGGGGCAGAGGAAGTCCTCGTAGATGACGACCTTGTTGGGCGCGTCGTCCGGTCCGATGGTCAGGCCCAGGTCGCTGCTCGAGCTGGGCGGATCGGCCGTCACGTCCGTCGTGGTGTCGAGGCTGCGCGCGACGAAGTAGCCACCGATCACGATCAGCAGGATGACTCCGACGACGCCGCCGATCATCAGGTTGCGGCGGCGGCGCTCCTCGCGCTGCTGCTCGGCGAGCGCCGCGGCGGCACGGGCGGCGCGGTCGTTGGCGCGGTTCTTCTTCGACATCAGGATCCTTCGGACACAGGCGTACGGCGGAACAGGGCGGAGTCCAGCGAGAGCCGGGTCGACGGCAGCCAGACGAGGAAGAGGGAGGCCCCCAGCAGGGCGACGTCGCGGGCGATCTCCCACGGGTACTGCGAGGCGGCGTCGGGATCGGCACCGCCGCCGCCGAAGCAGCCGCAGTCGATGTTGATCCCGCGCGCCCACACCGAGGCGATGCCGATGATGAAGGCAACGAAGAGGATCGAGGAGATCACCGCGGCACCGCGGGTCAGCAACCCGATCACGAGCATCACGCCGACGACGATCTCGATCACCGGCAGCAGCTGGCCGACCGGGGTCACCAGGCTCGCCGGCAGCAGCTGGTAGGCGCGGACGGCGGCGACGCTCTGCGCCGGGTCGGGCAGCTTCAGGGCCGCCGCGAAGATCCAGACCCCGCCGACGACGACGCGCAGCACGAGGCCGACCCATTCCTTCACGCCTCCGACCCTAGGGGCTGAGGCTGAACCGTGTCTGAGAGGCGAAGGTCCTGCCGAGTCCTCAGTCCGGCGAGGTCGGCGCCGATCTGCAAGACCTACCTATCCAGAGAGAGACTTCATGCTGCGCACCTCCGCGCCCCGGCGTCGCCGCGGGCTCATCCTGCTCGTCCTCACCGCCTTGACCGGGGCGATCCTCGCGCTCACGCCCGCGACCGCCAACGCGATGTGCCGCACCGGCGCCCTCGCCCGCGGCGGCTGCGGCGTCCCGCAGGAGATCGACTTCCCGCCGCTCGCCGACACCCGTGTCGACCACGGCCCGGTCCCGCTGCTCGCCACCGTGTCCACGGCGCCGATCCGCGTCGCCGCCCGGATCCCCACTCCCCCGGGTGTCGTCGTCTACACCAGCACCACCCCGGCCGTCTGCACCATCTCGGGCGCCACGGCCGTCCTCGTGGCACCGGGCACCTGCTCGGTGCAGGCCGACGCACCCGAGGCCGGCTACTACCTGGCCGCGGACCCGGTGACCCGTGCCTTCCAGGTGCTGCCGCTGCCCGAGGTCCCCGCGGCTCCCGCGGCTCCCGCGGCTCCCGCCGGCGAGCGTCCCGTGCTGACCCTGAAGGTCCCGGCCGGCCTGCCTCTCTCGGCCGGTACGACGTCGGCCAGGGCCACGTCCACCGGCGCCGGTGCGATCGCCGTTCGCTCCGTCAGCCCGAAGGTCTGCCGGACCACCGAGGCGGGCGCCGTCCGCCTGACCGGCGCCGGCAGCTGCCGCCTGCACGCGACCCAGGCCGGCGCGGACGCCGTCGCGGCGTCGTTCCCGGTGTGGGGCTTCCCCGCCGTCCCGGCGAAGGCCAAGGCCACCGACCTGCTGACCGTGCTGGGCAAGGGCGAGGCGGCGTACCGCGTCGTCGCGACGCCGGCCGGCGTGTGCCGTGAGGCCGACGGCGAGGTCGCGCTGATCGACGGCGGCGTCTGCCGCATCGAGGTCCGCGACGGCGGTGACGTCGTCCGCACGGACGCCGTGAAGGTCACCGTGCCGGCGAAGCCGGCCGGCACCCGCCGCAGCCTGGACCTGGGCGCGACGATCTACTTCGCGTTCAACTCCGCCCAGCTGACCGCCGACGGTCGCTCCACCCTGCGCAAGGTCGCCCCGATGCTGGCGAAGGCCGACCTGGTGGTCGTCTACGGCCACACCTTCGGGCCGGGCCACAACAGTGCGTCCTCGCGGTCCCTCGCGGCACGCCGCGCCCGGGCCACCGTGGCCTTCCTCGACGGGCTCGGCGTGCGGTCCAAGGTCGTCTCGGAGGTCGCCATGGCGATGCAGCAGCCGGTCAGCAGCACCGCCTGGAAGAACCGTCGCGCCGAGGTCTACTACCGCTAGTCAGCCTCCCCGCGTACGACGTCCGGGAGCCCCGGGGCCGACCGGCCCCCGGGGCTCCTCGGCGTAGGGTGACGTCTCGTGAACGACCGACTCGTCTGGATCGACTGTGAGATGACCGGGCTCGACCTCGGCGCCGACGCGCTCATCGAGGTCGCGGCCCTGGTCACCGACTTCGAGCTCAACGTGCTCGGGCAGGGCATCGACATCATCGTCAAGCCACCGCCCGAGGCGATCGACCAGATGAACGACTTCGTCCGCGACATGCACGAGAAGTCCGGCCTGTCGCGCGAGCTCGACTTCGGGCTCACCCTCGCCGAGGCCGAGGAGCGTGTGCTCGCCTACATCAAGGAGCACTGCCCCGACGGCAGCCGCCCGCCGCTGGCCGGCAACACGGTCGCCACCGACCGGGCCTTCCTGGCGCGCGACATGCCGACGCTGGAGAGCTTCCTCCACTACCGGATCGTCGACGTCTCCTCGATCAAGGAGCTGTCGCGCCGCTGGTTCCCCCGTGCGTACTTCCAGGCGCCCGCGAAGCGCGGCAACCACCGCGCGCTCGCCGACATCCAGGAGAGCATCGAGGAGCTGCGCTACTACCGCGAGGCCGTCTTCGTGCCGTCGCCCGGACCGGAGAGCGACGTGGCCAAGGCCATCGCGCTGCGCCACGGCGGCGCCCTCACCGGCCTCACCGGGGACGAGGGCCCGGCCGCCCAGGTCGATTCCACGAACGGCGAGTAGTTCCCCTACACTTTCTCCTCGGTCCTCCGGGACCGGCTTGGTGGGTATAGCTCAGCTGGTAGAGCGCCGCCTTGTGGTGGCGGATGTCGCGGGTTCGAGTCCCGTTACTCACCCCAGACGACAGCCCCCGACGGTCACGTCGGGGGCTGTCGGCATTTCTCACTCGCCGTACGACGCGCACGCCTTGCCGAGCCGGCGGACGGCGGCATCGAAGGACGTCAGGTCCTGGCTGCTCTCGACGCCCGACTGCACCGCGGCGCGCTGGGTGTCGACCGAGATGCGCACGACGGCGATGTCCGCGGCGAGCATCGGGTCGGCGGTCGCGGCCACGTTCGAGAGCCCGGTGACCAGGTCGGCGGCCTCGGCGACCGGGTCTCCGGTCGTGTTGCCGTGGACGAGCTCGATCGCCCGCGGCACCAGCTGGTCGGGCGGGTGGTAGAGACCCGCGCAGGTCTGCCCCGTGTCCCCCCGAGACGGCGCGGGGCTCGGCGTGGTGGCGGGTGTCGGGCTCGCCGTGACCTCGGAGGTGCCCGAGTCATCGGCGAGGCCAGGGTCGTCGGAGCCGGCACACCCGGCGAGACCGAGCGCGCCGACCAGGACGACGAGGACGGCGGCGAGGGCTGGACGCATGCCTGCACCCTCCCCCACTGCCGTCGTCTCGACACCGCCCCATTCCTCTGACTATGGTCAGAGAATGGACGCCGACGGCGCCGACACCCTGCGCCGCTTCAACCGCACCTACACCCAGCGCATCGGAGTGCTCGACGAGTCGTTCCTCGGCACCGGGCGACCGCTCGGCGTCTCCCGCCTGCTCTTCGAGATCGGCCCGGACGGCGCGGGCGTGCGCGAGCTGCGCGACCGGCTGGGCCTGGACTCGGGCTACCTGACCCGCCTGCTGAAGCGGCTGGGCGAGGAGGGCCTGGTCGAGGTCGCGCCCGACCCGGCCGACGGTCGGCGGCGGGTCGCGACCCTGACCCGGGCGGGGCGCGACTCGTGGCGCGAGCTCGACGACCGCTCCGAGGCGCTGGCCCGGCAGCTGGTGGCGCCGCTGACCGAGCGCCAGCGTGCCCGGCTCGTCGACGCCCTCGCGACCGCCGACCTGCTGGTGCGTGCGGCGACCATCCACCTGCGCGAGGTGGCCCCGAGCGACCCGGCCGCGGTCGACGCGGCGGGCCGCTACTTCGCCGAGCTGGACCGTCGCTTCCCGGACGGCTTCGACCCCGGCGAGCCCGACCACGCCGGCACCTTCCTGGTCGCCACCAGCGGCGGCCGCCCGGTCGCGTACGGCGGGGTCCGCGAGATCGCCCCCGGGACCGGCGAGATCAAGCGGATGTGGGTCCACGAGGACTGGCGCGGCGCCGGGCTGGGGTCACGGATGCTGCGCGAGCTCGAGGCCCTCGCCGTACGCCTCGGCCACGACCGGGTCGTGCTGGACACCAACGGCACGCTCACCGAGGCGATCGAGATGTACGGCCGCGCCGGCTACCACCCGATCGAGCGCTACAACGACAACCCGTACGCCGAGGCGTGGTTCGAGAAGCGGCTCTGAGTCAGACCGCCGGCGCGAGCACCGGCAGGTGGACGCGGAACGTCGTCCCCTCGCCCTGCTCGGAGTCGACGGACATCGACCCGCCGTGCTGCTCGACGATCGCGTGCGCGATCGAGAGTCCCAGGCCGCTGCCGGGGATCGCGCCCTCCTGGGCGAGCGACGAGCGGAAGAAGCGGGCGAAGAGCTGGGACTGCTCGTGCTTCGGGATGCCGATCCCGGTGTCCGTCACCTCGATGACCAGCTCCTCCGGCCCGACCAGCAGGCGGACGGCGACGTGGCCCTCCTCGGGCGTGAACTTCACGGCGTTGCCGACCAGGTTGATGACGACCCGCTCGAGCATGTCGCGGTCGCCGAGGAACGGGACCGGCTCGTCGGGGAGGGCGACCTCGAGCTCCAGCGACCGGCGCTCGAGCGACGGGGCCACGACCGCGCAGGCGGCGGCGATGACCTTGCGCAGGTCGACGATCCGGTCGATCATCCCGAGACCGCCGTCCTGGATCCGGGAGAGGGTCAGCAGGTCGTCGATCAGCGACAGCAGCCGGGAGCTGTTCGCGCCGACCCGGCGGATCGCGTCGAGCTGCTCCTCCTCGAGCCGGCCGTACGCGCCGTCCTCGAGCATCTCGGTGTAGCCGAGGATGCTGGTGATCGGCGTCCGCAGCTCGTGGCTGACGCTGGAGACGAAGGCGTCCTTGACCCGGTCGACCTCGCGCAGCCGCTCGACGGCCTGGCGCTCGGTCTCGAGGGCCTCGACCAGCCGGTTCTCGGCCTCGACCCGCTCGGTGATGTCCTCGGACGTGCTGACGTAGCCGATCACCTCGCCACGGTCGTCGGTGATGCGGTTGAGCGACATGGAGTGGCTGCGCTCCTCGCCGTCCTTGCGGACGAACTTCATGTCGCTCGGCCCCCGGCCGATGAGCGCCGCCGCGACGACCGTGAAGTCGGGGGCCAGTCCGAGCTCGGCCGCCTTCTCCGCGATCCCCGCATCGGTGTGCAGCATCCTCGAGCTCTGGCCGAGCACCTCCTCAGCGGTGTAGCCGAGGAGCCGCTCGGCGCCCGGGTTGAAGAGGGTGATCCGGGCCATCGAGTCGGAGCCGATGATGGCGACACCGGTGGTGCCGTTGACGATGCTCTGGACCCGGTCCCGCTCGGCGGCGACCTGGCGGGCGTTCTCGACCTGCTCGCCGACGCTGAGCACGAAGGGCACGACCACCAGCGCGCAGTCGATGATGAAGACCGAGAGCAGGATGCCCTGCACGTCGGCCGGCAGCCCGTAGCGCTCGGCGACGTGGGCGAACGGTCCGTGCCCGCGGGTCGTCAGGCCGATGGCGAAGCCGAGCGTCACGAAGAGCTGGGCGATCGACTCGTACGCGCCGCTGCGCAGCGCACCCCACGCGAGCACCGGCATGATCATGAAGACCATCGCCGGGAAGTCGTCGAGCAGGAAGACGATCGGCGTGACCGACAGGATCAGCGCCCACTGCGCGGACCTCTCGATCGTCGGCGCCAGGCCGCGGTGCGGGCGCAGCCGGCAGAAGAACGGCGTCACCGCGAGCTGCGACGCGAGGCTCGACGTACCGACGGCCAGGCCGAGCAGCCACGGGTTGCCCCAGCCGGTCGCGACGCTGGTCAGGACCGCGGCGATCGCGACCACGAAGTGCCCGATGGCGGCGGAGCTGATGTAACGAGCGAGGTCGATGTTGGTGTAGAGCGACGGACGGGCCCGGGTGCCCTGGGTCAGGATCCACCACACCACCCACGTCTCGGCGGTGATGCCGAGAGCGAGCCCGAGCGCGACGTCCGCCGGGCGCTCCGTCCAGATCGTCCCGAACGCGATCGCGAAGACCAGCACCAGCACGACCGCCGTGGGCGGCCGCTTCGAGACGAGCAGCGTCGACGAGGCGAGCGCGACCGGCCAGATCCCGATGGCGTCGCCGCCCTCCGGGGCGCCGTACAACGCGAGGGCGCCGAAGACCGCCGTCAGTACGAGCATCCCCGCGGCAGGCAGGAGCGAGGACTTCTGTGCCACTCCCCACCTCCCGAGCCGCCTGCTCTCCCAGGTCACGGCACGCTCATCTTCTCGCGAGTCCAGCAGTCTGGCATGCGACTTGCAGGTTTCTATCGGTGCCCATGGGTCGGGACCCGGTGTGTCGGGAGCCGTGCCCTAGGTTGAGCGGATGACATCGCAACGCTCGTCGTACGACGTCGTCGTGGTCGGAGGCGGCCACAACGGCCTGGTCGCCGCCGCCTACCTGTCCCGCGCGGGACTCTCCGTGCTGGTGCTGGAGCGGCTGTCGCACACCGGCGGAGCCGCGATCTCGGCGCCTGCCTTCTCGGGTCACCCGGCGCGGCTCTCGCGCTACTCCTACCTGGTCTCCCTGCTGCCGCAGCAGCTGGTCGCCGACCTGGAGCTCGACCTGGCCCTGGCGTCGCGCTCGGTGGCGTCGTACACCCCGACGCTGCGCGACGGCGTCCCGGGCGGCCTGCTGGTGGAGCGCCCGGAGGGTCCGCGCACCGAGCAGTCGTTCCGCGACCTCACCGGCGGCGACGACGAGTACGCCGCCTGGCAGCGGTTCTACGGCGACGTGTCCGGCCTGGCCGAGGTCGTCGCCCCCACGCTGCTCGGACCCCTCCCCCTCGAGAAGGACATCCGCGAGCAGGTCGACCCCGACGTCTGGCGCGACCTGGTCGCCCGGCCGCTCGGCGAGACGATCGAGGCGCGCTTCGCCGACGACACGGTCCGCGGCGTGGTCGCGACCGACGCGCTGATCGGCACGTTCGCGTCGATGCGCGACGACTCGCTGCTGCAGAACCGCTGCTTCCTCTACCACCTGATCGGCAACGGCACCGGCGAGTGGCGGGTGCCGATCGGCGGCATGGGCGCGGTCACGGACGCCCTGGCGCGCGCGGCACGGACCGCCGGGGCCGAGATCCTCACCTCGGCCGGCGTGAGCCGCATCGACGCGTCCGACGACGCCGCGGAGATCACCTGGGACGACGGCTCGGGCACGCACCGCGTGACCGCCCGGCACGTGCTCGCCAACGTCGCACCGTGGGTGCTGCGCATCCTGCTCGGCGGACCCGAGGAGCCGGACACGAAGCCGGCCGGCTCGCAGCTGAAGATCAACATGCTGCTCGACCGCCTGCCCCGGCTGCGCTCCGGCCTCGACCCGGAGGTCGCGTTCGCCGGCACCCTGCACCTCGGCGAGGACTACAGCCAGCTGGGGGCGGCGTACGACGACGCGGCCGCCGGCCGGGTCCCCTACGTGCTGCCGGGCGAGATCTACTGCCACTCGCTCACCGACCCGTCGATCCTCGGCGACGCCGCACCGGGCCAGCACACGCTCACCTACTTCGGCGTGCACACGCCCGCCGCCCTCTTCGACCGGCACCCCGAGGAGGCCAAGCGCCTCGCGGTCGCGCGGGCCCTGGAGTCGCTCAACCTGCACCTGGCCGACCCGATCGAGTCCTGCCTGGCCACCGACGCCGAGGGCCGACCGTGCCTGGAGGCCAAGATCCCGCAGGACATCGAGAGCGACCTGGCGATGCCCGGCGGGCACATCTTCCACGGTGACCTGGAGTGGCCGTGGGCGCCCAACCGGACCCGGCTGGACACCCCGGCGCAGCAGTGGGGCGTGCAGACCGACGTCGCCTCGGTGCTCGTCTGCGGCTCCGGGTCGCGGCGCGGCGGTGCGGTCTCGGGGCTCGGTGGGCACAGCGCCGCGCAGGCCGTGCTGGCCTCCCTCTGACCCGATCCGTGGGAGTGCCCCCTCGATTTTTCTCGCTGGTCCCCCGCTGGTATCGTTCACGTCGCTTCACCACGCGCGGCATTAGCTCAATTGGCAGAGCAGCTGACTCTTAATCAGCGGGTTCGGGGTTCGAGTCCCTGATGCCGTACCACCACCTCGGAAGCCGCCTCCTCAAGGGGGCGGCTTCTGTCGTCTGTGAAGCCCATCAGGTAGGCGACGGAGACGCCGAGCACCGACGCGAAGATCGGCAGCTCGTCGACGGGGACCGGCTTGACGCCGGTCTCGCGCTCGGACATCGCGGCACGCGACAGGCCGAGACCGGTGCGGATCGCCAGCGCGTTCTGACTGAGGCCGAGCTCGGCGCGCAGCCCTCGGATTCGCCGGCCGGCGATGCTGCTGAGCAGCGCTGCGCCCTGCTCCTGGGGTGAGGTAGTCATAGCCCGCAGGTTACCGGATATTCCAGCACTTCGGGAGTCCTTCCAGCACCACGTAGTCGAAGCGCGACACGCCGACGCGAACCGTCCCACACTGTGCTGGATTTTCCTACAACACTCCGGACCGTGCTACAGATCACCGACCAGGCGACGATCGCCGAGAACGTCCGGGCCCTCAAGGGCCGCCGGCGTGTCTCCGACGCCGAGATCGCAGAGGGCACCGGTCTCAGCCGGTCCGCCGTCAACGACCGGCTGAACAACCGAGCGAAGTTCCAGCTCGACGACCTCCGGGCCTTCGCGACCTTCTTCGAGGTCACGCTCGAGCAGCTGCTCGAGCCCACCCCCACCGCCGCCACCGGCACCTAGGACACCGGTGCGCGGCGTGTCTCCCCCGTCGCGTCGCGCACCGGTCACACGACCGCCTGTCGGTCCTTCCCCTACCGACAGTCCGGCCACCAGCCGCCGACCCGACCCGCGAGAGGAGCACCCGATGACGCCGACCCGTTCCCCCGGCGCCGCGGTCCTTCCCCCTCTCGCGGGCCGGGCCGGCACAGCCGACGGGACTCCCGTCCTCCCTCACCGGGCGCCGAACATCGTCCGCCTCCGGGAGTCCCGCCGGCTGCTCCACCGCCACTGACCAGCAGGAGCCCACCGTGACCACCACCCCGAAGCACCGGCGCGACGTCGTCGATATGCCGGCACTCATCGAGCTCGACCAGCTGCAGCGCGACCACGAGATCTCGGTCAGCCGCTCCGGCCCGTTTCAGCACGTCCACACCACGCACCGCCGCACCGGCGAGCACGACGGCCAGGTCCTCATGGTCCTCTCGCCCGCGGCCGCCAACACCCTCGGCATGGCGCTCGCCCGGTTCACGTCGATGTACGGCGGCGGCCCGATGGTCGGCCTCGAGGACTACGACCCGTCTCTGTGGCAGGACGTCGCGATGGACCTGCTGCGCCACAAGGCCCACGCCGGCCACGTCCCCGAGCCCCACCAGCCCACCGCGGGCGGCCGTCACATGCGAGCCGTCCGATGACGACCACCGAGGCACCGGAGGTCGTGACCGTGCGCGAGGCGCTCGACGCCGCCCGGGCCGCCCGCGACCAGGGCATCGCGCACGCCGAGCTCGCCGGGTCCGACTGGGACAAGGCGCTCATCGACCAGGCGATCGCCGCGTTCGCCGGCACCGGCGTCCCGTTCTCGGCCAACGACCTGCGGCCGCTGCTCCCCGACGTCCGCACGTCGCTCATGGGCTCCCGGTTCATCGCCGCCGCGCACCACGGCGTGATCCAGAAGCTCGGCGGCACGACGTCGACGAAGAAGAACACCCACTTCAAGCCCGTCGGGCTCTGGCTCGGCGTCCCGTCCACCGAGGAGCCCACCGCATGACCACCAAGACCGCGACCACCAGCAGCATCTACAAGTCCGGGCAGAGCTACCACGTCCCGCCCGGCCAGCTCGTCCTCGAGCGCAACATCCGCGAGGCCAAGCCCGACGCCGAGCTGCTCGCGTCCGTGAAGACCCTGGGCGTGCTGCAGCCGATCACCGCGGTGATCGGCAACGACGGCCGGCTCATCGTGCGACTCGGCCACCGCCGCACCCTCGCCGCCCTCGAGACCAAGCGCCCCACGGTCCCGGTGTACGTCGTCGACGTCGACGACACCACCGACGCCGGCGAGATCTCCCGCGTCATCGCCCAGCACGACGAGAACACCCAGCGCGCCGGCCTCACCGCCGGCGACGAGCTCCACGTCGTCGAGCAGCTCGCCGCGTTCGGCCTCACCGCCGACCAGATGGTCGACCAGGCCCGGCTCGGCAAGGACCAGGTCGACACCGCGCTCCGGGTCTCGGCGTCGAAGGTCGCAGCGAAGGCCGCGGCGAAGTACTCCGACGTCACCCTCGAGCAGATGGCCACGGTCGCCGAGTTCGAGGACGACGACGAGACCGTCAAGGCCCTGGTCGTCGCCGCGGTGCAGGAGCCCGAGACCTTCGAGCACCTCGCCCAGCGTGCCCGCGACGACCGGATCCGCAACGCTCGCCGTGACCAGCTGCTCGCCGAGCTCGAGACCGCGGGCGTGAAGGTCATCGAGCAGCCCGACCACGGGCCGGAGGTCACTCCGATGCACCGTCTCCGCACCGAGGCGGGCAAGGAGGTGAAGGAAGCGGCGCACGCCAAGTGCCCGGGCCTGGTCGCCTGGTTCAGGGACGTCTTCGAGTGGGTCGACCCCGACGGCAACCCGGCCGAGGCCGACACCCCCGGGCGTCGCAACCTGCAGATGCCGACGATCACCTACGGGTGCAAGAACGCCAGGAAGCACGGCCACGTCGACTCCTGGTACTCGAGCAGCGGTGGGGGCAAGCCCGCGGCCGCCGACATGTCCGACAAGGAGCGCGAGAAGGCCTCGAAGCAGCGGCGCCTGGTCATCGACAACAACCAGGCCTGGGACGCCGCCACCGTGGTGCGCCGTCAGTGGCTCAAGACCCTCGCCAGCAACCGGTCCGCCCCGAAGGGGTCCGCGGCCTTCCTGGCGACCGCGCTGGTGTCTGACCAGGGCGTCATCACCCACTACAAGGCAGCGGACACCACACGCGAGGTCTTCGGGATCAAGAACACCGGCTACCGCTCGATCGAGGCCCACATCCTCAAGGAGCTCAAGAACGCCACCGAGGGCCGGGCCCTCGTCCTCGCGCTGCTCCCGGTGCTCGGCGCCTACGAGTCGATGGCCGATCGGTCCGCGTGGCGCCAGGACGGCACCCAGTCGCACGCCGGCCGCTACCTCCGGTTCCTCGAGTCGGCCGGCTACCCGCTGTCCGACGTCGAGAAGTTCGCGATCTCCTCGAAGAGGGTCAGCTGATGCGCGGCGGCGAGGTCTGGCTGGTGCTACTGCTCTCCGCGATGGGCGTGCTCGGCCTCGCACTGTGCCTCACGCCGGCGACGTACTGGCTGACCACGCTGCGCGAGCGGATCCACAACGGGCACCAGGCCGAGCTCGAGGCCGACGCCGCCGCGTTCGGTGAGCCGACCCGCGAGCAGGTCGAGATCCGCACCGACGACGACGCCCGGCTGTTCGGTGACGGACGGGCCTACTTCGACAGCGTCCGGTTCGAGGCCGAGGTTCTCGCCGACCTGGCCGACTACCACGCATCGAAGATCCGCCTGCCGGCGGGCCAGCGGGCGACGTTCGATCGCCGGCCCTACGGACTGATCGGGTCCAACGACACCGACCACGACGACCGAGGCAACCCGCTGTGACGTACAGCGCGGCCGCCGAGGCGCTGCTCCTCGCACCCGACCATGAACCCGGCTCGGCTGACCGGGTCGCGTCGATCGTGCGGCGCTGGCATCTCGACGCGCACAGCGCCATCCCGTGGCCGACGTGCCACCTGCAGCCCTGCGACGCGGTCCGCCGCGAGCAGCACCACGAGAACCCGCCGGCGCAGGACCAGCGGACCACCCCGCTGCAGCTCGCGTCCCGCAACGCCTCACGAAGAAGGGACGCCCCTGATGCGTTTCGATGGACCCCTGCTCGCCCGCGCCTGGCTCAGTGTGGCCGCGGCCGCGGAGCAGAAGCTCAAGCTGCAGGCCCAGCTCTACAAGGCCGTCACGATCGAGGAGTACTCCGACGGCGTGCGCCTGGTCGCGACGGACCGCACCGTGCTCCTCACGGCGTGGGTGCCCGACCTCGACTCCTACTACGACGGCACCGAGCCCGAGCCGGAGATCGCGCCCGAGCGGGTCACTGTCGCGGCCGACGTCGACGGCCGCGCCAGGTCGATGCTCGGCCACATCCTGTCGCTGGCCAACCGGATCGGTGAGGACGAGTACACGCCCGGCGAGGTCCGCGTCGACGTCGACTTCGACGTCCGCGTGCCGGCCGGCACCGGCGGCGCCCAGGCCGTGCTCGAGGGGATGGACCCGACCTACGTGGTGCTCGCGTCCCCCGACGTCGAGAAGGTCTACGTCCCGGCGGTCGACGGCGGCCGCGGCGTCGACTGGCGCACCGCGCTGGGCTCTCACACCGCGAAGAGCACCAGCACCGCCCGGTACGACCCCGAGCTGCTCGAGCGGCTCTGCAAGGTCCGGTCGCACGCCGGCGGGCCGCTGCAGCTGGGTTTCGGAGGGAAGGGCGGCACGACCCGCGTCTACTTCGTGAACTCCGACCCGCTGGTCCACGGGCTGCTGATGCCGGCCCGCGACGACAGCGGCGAGTGCCGTACCTGCGCTGAGGGCGCCCCGTGCCTGCGCCACGGCGCCGGCGTCGCCGTCGTCGGGGACGAGCCGTGACGGCCCCCGGCCTCGTGCTCTACAGGCGTCACCAGCGCGCCGCGGCAGAGCTCGTCATCACCACCCAGCACGGTTCTGCCGGGATGCTCCGCCGCCAGCTCAACGTCCCGTGGTCGCGCGCGCAGCGGCTCATGGCCGACCTCGAGGAGCAGGGCATCGTCGGCCCGCTGCAGCCAGACGCCGGCCGCGCTCGCAACGTGCTGGTCCCGTTCCCGGGCGTCCCTGAGCTCCGTCGGCTGATCGACGCCGCGTTCCCCCAGCCTCGGAGATCACTGATGGGCCGCCGGCGTCGCAGGAGCACCGGCCCGCCGCGCTGCGGCACCTGCCAGGCCCCGATCGTGTGGCTGCTGCTGCGCGGCACCAGCTGGCGCACGTTCGAGCCGCGGCCGGTCGACGGCCGCACCCACGTCGGCGGCCGCGCGCACCCAGTCGAGGGCAAGTACGCCTGGCCGTCGCTGCGCGAGTGCACCGAGGACCTCATGGTCCGCCGCGAGATCACCAGCACCGAGGCCCAGGCCGAGGCCTACGACATGCCCTGGTACGTGCAGCACGACTGCCCCACCACCGACACCGAGACCGAGGAGAGCAACGAGTGAGCATCGAGGCGATGACGTGGGCGCTGGGCGCCGACGTGGGGGACGCCGCCAGGAAGCTGGTGCTGGTCGGCCAGGCGAACCACGCCCACAAGGACGGCACGACGTCGTGGGCGTCGAAGGAGACGCTCGCGGAGTACGTGAACTGCGACCCGCGCACCATCCAGCGCCACCTCAAGCGCCTCCGGGCCGAGGGCTGGATCCGGCCCGGCGACCAGGCCTCCGTCGCACACATCCGGGCTGATCGCCGGCCCGTGGTCTACGACCTCGCGATGTCCGAGACGGTCCGCCTCGAGTGGAAAGCGGCCTACCTGGCCGAGCAGGAGCGGGGAGTCAACCTGTCTCCCCGTCCGGCCGTCACGGGGAGTCAACCTGTCTCCCCGTCGGATGGTCACGGGGAGACACACGGGGAGACACCCAGGACCTCACGGGGAGACAAGGCTCTGTCTCCCGAACCGTCTAGAACCCAGGAACCTCCCCCCAACCCCCCGCTGAGCGGGGGGCGCAGCTGCAGCCGACACAAGACCGCGCCCGGCGACTGCTGCCGTGCCTGCGGCACGACACCGCGCCAGATCGAGACCGACCGCCAGCGTCTGCTCGCCCAGTCACGCCGTGCTCAGGAGCAAGCCGCGGCGGCCGCCGAGCGCGAGCGCGCGGCCGCCGCGGTGCCGCTGCCCGCCGACCTCAAGGCCCAGACCCGCGACCAGATCCGCGCCAACCGGAGGACCGCGTGAGCAACCGCCGCAGGATCAAGACACCCACCGCCGGACCCGGACAGTCCTACGCCTCGCAGATCGCGATCGTGAAGGACCGCACCAAGAACGACGGCGGCACGATCGAGGGCGCACGCAAGGCCTCCCACGACACGCTGATCGTCAAGCTAGGGGCCCTTCGTCGCTCCGGGGTCTGGTGGACCGAGTACTACGCCGGCGAGGCCCAGAACGTCATCACCCAGCTCCACGAGGACATCCCGAGCACCCCACAGATCGAGGCGTCGGTCGCGCAGATGCGCGAGCTGATGTCCAACCCCCGGGCCGTGCTCGTCGTCGCCTGGGCGATCGCAGCCACGCCAGGTGGTCAGGCGCTGTGACCATCCCACTCGAGCACGTCGAAGTACTCCGCGACGAGATCTCCTCCAAACTCACCGAGCTGGGCATGCTGCTCGACCTCGTCCGCGACCTGGTCGACGCCCCACAGCGCAGCCTCCTCGGCTTCCTCCCACCCGAGACCCAGAAGGCCGTCGACGAGCTCGTCGCCGACGAACGCCGTGCCCGCCGCTCCCACATCCACGACGGCACCGGTGACGACGTCGGCCTCAAGTTCCTCAACGCCGACTACCCCGTCCGCGGGATCGCCTCCCCCGCACCGCTCTCGCTGTCGCCGGCGTCCTTCGAGGCCTACGCCTGGGCGACCCTGCAGCACCAGGTCAAGCTCACCGGCTACCACCTACAGCGCCGCGACCAGATCGCCGACGCCCGCGGCTGGTGCGACTGGCCCCGACCCGCCCGCGAGCTCCCGCTCACCATCGACGACGACGGCGAGCTCCACGTCCCCGGCGCTGTCGAGCTCGCAGCACACCTGCGGATCCTGTGCTGGGAGATCCGCCGCACCACCCTCCTCGAGGACACCCTCCGCGAGATCAAGCACCTCACCGAGACCGCCGAGAACGTCGTGGACGGCGCCGGCCGCACCCTGCTCGGCGAATGCCCCCACTGCCACCTCGAGACGCTCGTCGTGTACTTCCGCGGCGACCAGGACACCCCCGGTGCGATGTTCGTCCGCTGCGGCAAGAGCCCCAAGAGCGGCCACTACGAGCTCTGCAGGTGCGAGTCCGCCTGGTGCCCCTGCAAGGACAAGCCCGTCACCCACCGACACACCTGGTGGCGCAACCCACGCGAAGCACCCGACCCCCGCATCGCCCACGACTGGCACGACCTCGCCAGCCGACTCAACATCCAACGCGCAACGAAGGAGCCCACCCCATGAACGACGAGATCACCTACCCGCCCGGCGAGAGATTCACGCCACCCGCGAGGACGCGCAGGAGTGGCTCTGTGAGAAGCGACAGAAGCGCGAAGCGGCAATCGCGACGTTGGTCGTCAAGGGCTACAGCCGCGAACGTGCCGAGTACATCCTGTTTGACGTCGTCGGCAATGCGATGTTCGGCGGCGACCTGCCGGGCATGTGGGACATGCTCGGCGCACTGCCCTGCACCAGCACACTGCCGCTCAGTCACCCGCTGCACCTAGGCGGCGGCCGCGGCTGCACTCACCAGGCGACCAGCGGCTCCTGGCAGGGCGCCAAGGACAAGCCCGGGGATCACCAGTGACGGGCCCGCACATCGTTGATGCCCAAGCTGCGGCCGAGCTGTTCAACATCCCGGCCGCACAGGTCCACAAGTGGAAGCACCGGAAGCAGCTCACGGAGGTCGACTCGATCCCGGGCCGCTCAAGGAACAAGCGCGTCCCGCTGTTCGACGTCGACGAGATACGTCCCCTGGTGGCCCAGTACAAGGCCCGCGTAGCAGCGCGCGCCGACACGCCGGAGGCGCCATCTTGACCGATCAGCAGACAAACCAGGCAGCCGTGGTGGAAGATATCGCCAGCGGGCGAAGTGTCCCCGCACACCGAACCCCGGCGCCGATGGCCCGGGGTTCTCTCGTTCCCCCGGCCGCTCGAGAGGTGGGCTCCCGACCCGGCTGGGCGACCACGCTGGCGTCCCGGCCGGGGAAGACGAACGATCTCGCGGCCGCTCGTGGCCGGGCGCCAGCGCTGGCAGGAGCACCATGCCGACCACACGCATCCCCGGCGACCCACGCGGCACCCGCGCCTGGCGAGTACTCCGCGACCAGGTCGTCGACGAAGAGCCCACCTGCAGACTCCGCCTCATCGTGTGCACCGGCGACTCCGAGACCGCGGACCACATCGTCCGCGTCGTCGACGACGTCACCCTCGCGATGGAACGCAGCAATCTCCGTGGCTCCTGCAACGCCTGCAACCTGTACCGCGAGAAGCTCCTTCGCCAGACCGGCATCGACGTCGTGGCCACCACCCGCCTCGAGCTCGCGCCCGACGCGCTCGGCTTCTTCGAGTGATCGGAGCACACCATGATCACCCTCGTCTGCGGCCCACCGTGCGCCGGCAAGACCACCCACGTCCGAGCCAACGCACAGCCCGGCGACCTGGTCCTCGACGTCGACCGCCTCGCCCAGCAGTGCGGCTCCGACCGCACCCACAACCACAAGCAGACGTTCCGGGACCAAGCCGAGGTCCTCATGGAGTCCTACCTCGACGAGCTCGAGGCAGCCGAGCACACGGACGCGTGGGTCATCCGCACCTGCCCCGACCCCGACGACCGGGCCGAGCTCGCTGCACGGATCCACGCCGACGAGGTCATCGTGCTGATCGAGGACCAGGCCCTGCTGCTGCAGCGTGCCCTCGAGCGCCACAGCCCTGAGCACACGATCCGCATCATCAACTGGTGGTTCAAGGTCTACGAGCCAAGCGACGTCGACGACCTCACCACCTCGAGCACAGCCACCGTCCCCGCCGCGCTGCTGCATCATCACCTGAACACGTGGACCGGCGACGCACCTGCGCTACAGATGTTCGAGGACTGAGCGATGACCCGACGCCTCGCCTTCCTCGACACCGAGACCACCGGCCTCGACCGCGTCAGGCACCAGGTGTGGGAGGTGGCCTACGCGATCGACGACGGACCGATAGTCACACTGCAGCTGCCGCACGACCTGGACCACGCCGACCCAGCCGCGCTCGAGATCAACGGGTACGCCGACCGCGTCGGCACCGTGACGCTGGGCTGGCGCCAGCAGCTGCTCGCCGACCTCGACGACGTGATCCTCGTCGGCTCGAACCCGGGCTTCGACCAGGCCATGCTCAGCAAGGCGCTCGACGCCGAGCCCTGGCACTACCGCTGCATCGACGCACCTGCAGGTGTGATGTGGCTGCTCGACTGGGACGAGCCCCGAGGCCTGCTCTCAGCGGCGCGCGAGATGCGCGGCCGCGGGCACACCATCCCGATGCCGGACCACACCGCTGCCGGCGACGTCGCGACGACCCGCGCTGTGTACCGCGCGGTGCGGGGCGAGCACCGGTGACGTCGTGCCGGTTTTTTCGAGCCAGGATTTCAGCTGGCGACCTACCGTCCGCAGTCTCTCTCCCCAGCTCATCCACGTCACGCTAAGGAGCCGCCGTGCAGAAGGCGTGCGAGCAGGACGGCGAGCTCTTCGAGGCGAAGCGATCGACCGCGAAGTACTGCAGCGACCGGTGCCGGCAGCAGGCGCGCCGGCGAGCGAAGCCGGAGGCGGCCGAGGCCGTCGAGCCGCGGCTGCCGCGGATCGTCGAGCTGACCGGGCAGGAGCTCACCGCGCTCGGCAAGCTCGACACGGTGCTCGGTGCCCAGGCGATGACGCTGGCCATGCGGATGACGTCGATGCGCGACACCGGATCCGCGATCGCCGCGCTCTCGAGGGAGCTCGACCGGGTGATGCTCCGAGCGCGCGGTGGTGGCGCGTCGGAGGAGGACGAGGTCGCCAGCGCGAGGCGTCGCCGTGACGAGAAGCGGAGGAAGGCGACCGAAGCTCGCGAAGCGTAGGGCGACCTGGTCTCACGAGGTCGACTACGTATACACGTTCGGGCCGGAGGTCGCGGACATCGCGGCGGCCGCCGGCCTTGAGCCCGACGAGGACCAGCAGTGGATCCTCGACCAGGGGTTCGGCTACCTGCGCGATGGTCGGCCGGCTGCCTTCGAGGTGGACATCATCGCCGCGCGGCAGAACATCAAGACGGCGTCGATCATCATGTTCGAGCTCGGCTGGCTCTACGTCACCGAGGAGCCGCTGATCATCCACTCGGCGCACGAGCTCGACGCCACCGAGGAAGCGTTCATCGATATCCGCGAGCGGATCGAGGGCACGCCTCAGCTGGCGAAGTGGCTCGACCCGAGCAAGGGCGAGAAGGACCACCCGGGAGTCTTCACCGGCAACGGGTCCTGGGAGATCCACCTGCTCGGCGGCACCCGGCTCAAGTACAAGGCCCGCACGAACAACGCCGGCCGCGCGCTGACCGCGGACAAGCTGGTCCTCGACGAGGGATTCGCGCTCAAGCCATCGCACATCGGCTCGCTGTACCCGACGCTCACCACGATCTTCGACTGCCAGGTCGTGATGGCCAGCTCGGCCGGCAAGCTCGAGTCGGCGGTGCTGCGCGATCACAGGGAGCGCGGCCGCGCCGGCACTTCGCCTCGGCAGTTCTACGCCGAGTGGGGCGACGTCGACGCCTGGTCAGGATGCAAGGCCAAGGGGTGCGACCACGCGAAGACCGCGATCGGGTGCGCGCTCGACGACGAGACGCGGTGGGCGCGGATCATGCCGGCGTGGGGACGGCGCGTGTTCCCCGAGACGATCCGAGCGATGAGGCAGGCGATGCCACCGGAGGAGTTCGCCCGCGAGTTCATGGTGTGGTGGGACGACCCGCCGGACGGTGACGGCACAGGCGTGATCGACCTAGGCAAGTGGGGCGGCCTGGTCAACCCGAAGGCCAAGGCGCCGAAGTCCGCGGTGCTCGTGCTCGACGTCGCACCGAGCCGGAAGTCAGCGAGCATCGGCGTCGCCGGCCCGGGCAAGAAGGGCCGGACGCTGCTGATGGTGCAGAAGCGCGACGGCTACCGGTGGGTCGTCCCGCAGGTGAAGCGGCTGCTCGAGCGGCAGTCGATCGCCGAGGTTGCGCTCAACCCCGGCAGCCAGGCGTCGGTGCTGATCCCTGACCTGGTCGAGGAGGGCATCGAGTTCGCCAAGATCAACACCACCGACGTCGCCCACGGGTGCGCCTGGCTGCTCGGCCAGATGGAGCAGAAGAAGCCCGGCGTCGAGCACGTCGGCCAGCCCGAGCTCGACACCGAGGTCGCGGACGCGATCACCCGGATGACCGGCGAGAACGAGCTCTTCGACCGTCGCGACAAGTCGATCACCCAGACCGCGATCGTGGCCGCGTCGACCGCCGGCTACCGGTGGTCCCTGCAGGAGGACTACGACGTCATGGACAGCGTGCTGTGAAGGAGGACCCGATGCGCCGCAGGATCGCTCGCCTCTACCGCACGACCCGGACCCGTCTCTCCGCTGGCGCCCGGCTGCTGCCCGGTGTGCTCGAGGAGCACCAGGGCGTGCTCGGTGTCGCGGCTCTCTCCCTCGGCGCCGGCATCAACTGGGGCCTCGGGTGGGCGCTGATCTTGGTCTCCCCGTTCCTGCTGCTCGCGGCGTGGGGTAGCCGATGAGCTGGCCGTTCAACGGTGCACCGCAGCAGCGCATCGCCGATGCCACCCAGGCGATGCTCGCCGAGCGCACTGGGCTGCGCACCCGGACGACGGGAAAGCGGATCGGTCGCGGCGACGCTCTCTCGCACTCGGCCGCGTGGGCGTGCCTGCGGCTTCGGGCCGACCTGATCTCCACGATGCCGGTCGACGTGTTCCGCCGGATCAACGGCGTGCAGGTCGAGGTACCGAAGCCGCCGATCTTCACGACCCCCGGCGGCAGCGCCGAGATGCTCTGGGAGGAGTGGGCCTACTCCACCCAGTTCGACCTCGACAGCGTCGGCAACACGGCAGGCATCATCCTGGCCGTCGACGGGTTCGGGAAGCCGTCGGTCATCGAGCTCGTCCGCATCGACGACGTGACGTTCATCGGCAAGGGCAACCGGATCCACAAGGTCAAGATCGGCCGCGACGAGTACGACTACTCGCAGATCTGGCACGAGCGGCAGTTCACGATCTCCGGGTCGCCGATCGGCATGTCGCCGATCGCGCACGGTGCGATGACGCTGAACAGCTACCTGTCCGCCCAGCAGTTCGCGAACGAGTGGTTCGGCAACAACACCACGCCCGGCGGGCACCTCCGGAACACGGCGAAGAAGCTCAAGCGCGCCGAGGCGCTGGCGGT
The DNA here is from genome assembly GCF_042658885.1 of Nocardioides hankookensis. Taxonomy (NCBI): domain Bacteria; kingdom Bacillati; phylum Actinomycetota; class Actinomycetes; order Propionibacteriales; family Nocardioidaceae; genus Nocardioides; species Nocardioides hankookensis. The sequence goes on from NZ_JBHSRJ010000009.1 coordinate 484,207, forward strand.
CAAGGACAACTTCAAGGCCTCGATCGCGGCAGGCGACGTGTGGGTCTCGGGCAACGACTGGGAGTACAACATGCTCTCGGCCAAGGGCAACGAGTCCCTGATGATCGAGCAGCAGCAGTTCTCCGTCACCGACGCGTGCCGCTTCCTCGGCGTCCCCGCCGACATGATCGACGCACCGTCGGCCGGCTCGAGCGTGACCTACGCCAACATCACGCAGCGCAACCTGCAGCTGCTGATCATGAACATCGGGCCGGCCATCCGCCGGCGCGAAGCGGCGTTCTCCCAGCGCCTGCTCGCCCAGCCGCGCTACGTGAAGCTCAACCGCGCGGCGCTGCTCGAGATGGACCTCAAGTCCCGGTACGAGGGCTACAAGGTCGGCGTCGACGGCCGCTGGCTCCCCCCGTCCCGGATCCTCGAGCTCGAGAACATGCCGCCCCTCACCGACGCCGAGAAGGCCGAGTTCGCCGAGCTCTTCCCCAACAAGTCGTCCACGCCCGCCGCACTACCGGGAGGCAACCAGCCATGAGCACCAGCACCCTCGAGCGGATCCTCGACGCCGCCGCCGAGGCACGCGTCGCCGGGTACGCCGGCACCGGCGCGGCCTCCCGTCCCTCACAGCGCCGCTGCGCCGAGGAGCCCGGCTCCCGCGCCGCAGTGTTCGCCCCGTTCGTCGAGCCGCCCCAGCTGCGCGCCGCCGGCGACGGCGACGGCAGCACCCTGCACTTCACGGGGTTCGCGTCGGTCTACAACCGCGGCTACGAGATGTGGGACATGTTCGGGCCGTACACCGAGCAGGTCACCTCGGGCGCCGGCGCCAATTCCCTGGCCCGCGCCGACCTCGACGTCCCGTTCGTCCTCGCCCACGACTCGCTGCGACGCATCGCCCGGACCACCGTCGACGGGTCGATGACCCTCAGCGAGTCCACCGTCGACGACGTCGAGGGCCTGCTCGTCGACGCCCCGCAGCTGGACGCCGGCGACGTCGACGTCGCCTACATCGCACCGAAGCTGCGCAGCGGCCTCATCGACGAGATGAGCTTCCGCTTCCGCATCGTCCGCGGCACCTGGTCGCCGGACTGGATGGAGTACCACATCGAGGAGTACGACATCCACCGCGGCGACGTCGCGATCGTCGGGTACGGCGCGAACCCGCACACCGTGGGCGCCGGGCTCCGAAGCCAGCAGCTCCCCCGCCTCGAGGACCTGACGGACTCCCAGCTCCGCCAGCTCGAGACCGACCTCCACGCCCTGCGCAAGCAGCAGAGCGCGGACCGGGCACCCAGCCCGGCACAGATCGCGGCGATGGCCTCTCTCGGCCTCTACCGCGGCTGACCAGCACCACCCAGCAGCACCCAGCACCCCCGCCACGCAAGGGGACCTCACGCCTCACCACGGTCAGGCCTGAGTCGATCCACCGCCTGTCGGAGCTGACCCAACCCGTCACTCCGACGCTCCGGCACGCCCGGAGCAGGAAGGGGTTCCCGATGAACCTCAAGAAGCTGATCGAGCAGCTCCGCGCCTCCCTGGCGCCGCTGCTCACCGAGCGGGCCGAGCTCCGCTCCCGCCGCGACGAGATCCGCGCCGCGTGCGTGGCCGAGTCGCGCCAGCCCTCGGAGGAGGAGGCCACGGAGGCCCTCGCCGCCGAGGAGCGCATCACCGCGATCGACGCGAGCACCGCCGAGATCGACGGCCAGATCCGCCAGTACGAGGACGAGCTCCGTCGCGACGAGGCCGCCGACCAGCTGCAGCGCCAGGTGGTCTCCACCGGCGTCACGCTGCCGGGCAGCGAGGAGCGCGAGCAGCGCCTGCAGGTCAACGACCGCGGCACCTACAACCGGGACGCCGACCCGCACGGTGCGCAGTTCCTGCGCGACCTCGCCGCGCAGTTCATGCACGGCGCGGCCGCGGTGCAGGCCAACGAGCGCCTCGGTGCCCACATGGTCGAGGCCCGCGGCCAGGCCGAGGAGCGCGGGTTCAACCTCGACGGCTACGCCCAGCGCGCCGCCGGCACCGGCGCCTTCGCCGGCCTGGTGGTCCCGCAGTACCTGACCGACCTGTACGCGCCGATGGCGCGCGCCGGCCGGCCGCTCGCGGACGCGATGCGCCACCACGACCTGCCCGAGACCGGCATGACCGCCTACATCGGGCGCGTCACCACCGGCACCACCACGGGGCTGCAGGCCAACGAGTTCGACACCGTGAACGAGACGGACATCGACGACACCCTGCTGTCGATCCCGATCAAGACGAACGCTGGCGCGCAGACCCTCTCGCGCCAGGCGCTCGACCGCGGCGTCGGCGTCGAGGACACCACGATGCAGGACCTGTTCGCGGCCTACGACACCACGCTCGACGGCCGGCTGATCAACGAGGCGACGACCGGCCTGTCCGCGGTCGCCACGACGATCACCTACACCGACGGCACCCCGACCGCGGCCGAGCTCTACCCGAAGTTCCTGCAGGCACCGGCGGCCGTCGAGGCCGCCATGCTCAACCAGGACCAGGGCGACGGGTTCGCCGTGTTCCACTCCCGCCGTTGGTTCTGGGCGCAGTCGCAGCTCACGAGCACCTGGCCGCTGTTCGGGCAGCCCGGTGTCTCGCCGCAGCACGGCGGCGAGAACTACGGCGAGAAGTACGGCGCCGGGTTCCGCGGCATCCTCCCGGCCGGCACCCCGGTCATCACCGACGCCAACGTCCCGACCAACCTCGGGGCCGGCACCAACGAGGACGAGATCTACTTCGTCGCCAAGTCCGAGGCCCACCTGTGGGAGGACCCGAAGGCGCCGATGCTGATCAAGGCCGAGCAGTCGCAGGTCAAGAAGCTGGCGGTCGACTTCGTCGCCTACGGCTACTTCGCCTACACGTTCGTCCGTCGCCCGCACGCGCAGAAGATCAGCGGCACCGGCCTGGTCATCCCGGCCTGGACCTGATCCCTGCTGCTCCGGTCCTGGGGGCGTGCCACGAGCGCGCCCCCAGGACCGGCACCACCCGATCGCCCGGCACCACCCCGCAACGAAGGAGCTCACCAGCATGACGGAGCAGACCGAGAAGAAGCTCACCCTCGGCGAGAAGATCGCCCAGGCCAACGACATCGAGCCCGTGCGCGCGCCGATGAGCGGCCGCGAGCTCGCGGCCGCGCAGCGCGAGGACCACCTCCGCGCGCTCGAGGAGGAGCGCGCCGGCCTCAAGGCCGCCGGCAAGGACGACCGCGTCAAGCAGGTCGACGCCGAGATCGCCCGCGTCAAGGGCGAGCCGAAGGGCCGCACCGCCCCCGACACCGGCACCGGGTCCAGCGGCCGCGTCAAGCAGTCCGACGTCCCCGACGGTGACATCGCCGACGTCCTCAACTGGGTCGGCGAGGACGCCGCCCGGGCGAAGGTCGCGCTCACCGTCGAGAACAAGAAGGACGCCGACGACCGCCGGTCGACGCTCGTCGAGAAGCTCGAGAAGATCGCGGGCTGACCCACTGTGTCCGTGCTGTCGCTGACCGCCGCCCGGCGGTTCCTCCAGGTGCGAGACGGCGTCGTCAACGCCGACCAGGACACGGAGCTCACGGAGGCGATCGCCGCGGCTGAGGACTGGGTTGCCGGCAAGGTCGGCCCCCTCTCCCCAACGTCGGTGACCGCCCGGGTTAGCGGCGGCACGGACACGCTCATCCTCCCCGAGGTCCCGGCGCTCTCGCTGACCTCGGTCACCCCGGTCGGCGGCACCGCCCTCGACGTCACCCAGCTGCACGTCGGGAAGCGCACCGGCCTGGTCAAGAACCAGACGGTCACCGGCGCCGTGTTCATCGCCACCGAGTACGACGTCGTCTACCAGGCCGGGTGGCTCCCCCTGCCCTCCGACCTGGTCCAGGCCGTCAAGGAGGCCCTGCTGTACTTCTGGGTCCCCCAGCGCGGCAACGCCCGCAACACGAAGCCGGCCACGCTCGACCGGGCCAAGGAGCTCGTCGCGGACTACGAGCCGGCCGGGTTCGCCTGATGGACGACCGGATCTCCGTCGTCCCCGACCTCATCGCCGCGATCGTCAGCAAGGCGACCGCGGCCGCCGAGGGCAACGACGAGGACCACCCCCTGTACGGCCGCTACGTCGAGGACGGGTACGGCACCAGCAACGGTGCCTACGCGGACGTCCTGATGGTCGGTGTCGAGGACCCCCAGACCGACGACGCCAACTCCGCGGAGACCACCGAGGAGCTCGCGTTCGTCGGTCCCGCGGTCACCCGCGACGAGAAGGGCTACGTCACCTGCCTGGCCATGTCGGACGACGGTGGCGGCAACCAGAAGGCAGCGCGCGACGCCGCCTACCGGACGGCGATGGGCGTGGCGATGCTCCTCGCCGCCGACTACCAGCTGGGCGTCACCGGCCTCCTGTGGACGGTCGTCGGCTCCCGAACCCGGCTCAACCAGGGCCAGGACTCAGACCGCGGTGCGGTCGCGCTTCTCACGTTCCGCATCTACTTCGAGGCGAGGTTGTGACATGGGTAAGACCGGCAAGATCAAGAACATCACCGGCGAGGAGCTGATCGCGCTCCTCGAGGGTGGGCCGGCCGGCCGCCTGGTCCACAAGGGCCAGACGATCGACGTGCCGGTCGAGCGGGTGACGATGTACACCCAGGCCGAGAGCAGCTGGGAGCCGGCCGACGACGTCGCCCGCGAGCTCCACCAGGACATGCTCGACGAGCTCGCCGAGTGGCTGCAGGCCCTCGAGCCCGACGCCCCGGTCGAGGAGCCCGGCGGCAACGCCGGCCGCGAGGTCTGGGCGAAGTACGTCGTCGCCGCCGGCCTCGCCACCGAGGACGACCTCGTCGACAACGAGGACAAGCCGCTCGGTCGCGACCAGATCCGCGACACCTACTCGAAGAAGGGTGACTGACCATGTCGATCGGAAGCGGTCTCGCCGGGTCCCTGATGACCAAGAAGGAGTCGGCCTTCGGCACCTACCCCACCCCCGACAAGGGGTGGCAGATCACGAAGGCCGACCTCAAGAAGAACAAGAACGTCGTCCAGGGCGGCGGTCTCGCGGCCGGCCTGGCCGCGCAGCACGGCTCCCGCCGGGTCGTGACCCACGAGTCCGGCAGCGGCAGCATCGAGGGCCTCGAGGTCACGAACAAGGGTTTCGGGTTCTGGCTCGAGCAGCTGCTCGGCGGGTCCGTCGCCCCGACCCAGCAGGCAGCCACCACGGCGTACCTGCAGTCGCGGCCCCTGGTCGACAACGTGGGCAACTCGTTCACCGCCCAGGTCGGTGTCCCGGACGCCGCGGGCACGGTGCGGCCCTACACGGCGAAGGGCTGCAAGATCACCGCGGCCACGTTCGCCTCGGCGGTCGGCGAGCGTCTGATGTTCACCCCGACCATCGACTTCCGCCAGCTGTCCGAGGTCGAGACCCTGGTCGCGCCGACGATCCCCGCCGGGCTGATCCCCCGGACCTTCAAGGACCTCACGGTCAGCCTCGGCACCTACGGCGCCGAGGCGCCGGTCACCGGGGTGAAGGGTGCGTCCCTCACCATCGAGCGGCCGCAGGACACCGAGCGGCAGTACGCCGGCGCCGCAGGTCTCAAGGCCGAGCCGCTGTGGAACGACTTCGCCAAGGTGTCGGGCAGCATCACCGCCGACTTCCTCGACAAGACCGTGTTCGCCGACCGGTTCGCCTCAGACGCGAGCATCGCGATGGTGCTCGAGTGGAAGGGCCCGCTGATCGCGTCGACCTACTACGAGCGGATCACGTTCAAGCTGCCGATGATCTTCTTCGACGGGGACTCCCCGATCCTCGACGGCCCCGGCATCGTGTCGGGTGCGTTCCCGTTCACGGCCCAGCTCGACGGCACCAACCCCCTGGTGACCTGCGAGTACGTGTCGGTCGACACCACCGTCTGACCAACCTGCCGCCGTGGTCGACGTCGACGTCGAGATCCAGGGTGCGGACGAGCTCGCACGGGCTCTCCGCACCCTGGCCCGTGACCTCCGCCCCGAGGTCATGGCCGCGATCGAGAATGCCAGCAAGCACGCCGACGACCTCTTCGCCGCCGGCGCACGCACCACCCTCCCCAGCCAGGGAGGCCTCGCCGACAAGGTCGCTGACGTCCGCTGGGCGATCAAGGCCAGCCACGACGAGATCCGGATCCACCCCGACGACTCTCCCTACGACCTGACCCGCATCAACGAGGGCCGGCTCCTCCACCCTGTCTGGGGCGACCGCGATGTGTGGGTCGAGCAGGAGATCCGGCCGGGTTGGGCCGAGGAGCCCACCGAGCGCCAGGAGCGCGCGATCGCCGACGCCGTCGACGAGGCCGCGGAGCACCTGGCCAAGAACATCGAGAGGACCACCTGACCCATGGACATCGTCTACACCCCCGAGGGCACCGAGCCCGCCGACGCGACCCGCATCCCGTGGCGGCCTGGCCGGATCCGCAACCGCGACACCGTGGTGCTCGAGCGCCTCACCGGGATGACGTTCGTCGAGTTCGTCGACGCGATCGACAACGGCTCCATGCTCGCGCTCGAAGCGCTGCTGTTCGTCGAGCTCTCCAAGACCAACCCGACGCTCAAGCGTGACCAGGTCGACTTCTGCATGGACGAGATCTCCTGGGAGCTCGACGACGAGGGCAAGGTCGAGCTCCGCGACAAGCTCGCCGCCCGCGAGGCCGACCTGACCGACGTCGAGCGGACCACTCTCGAGGACATGCGCGCCGCGGTCGGCCGCGAGCCCAACAAGGGCGACGACCAGGGCGACGACGCCACGGAGGTCGACGCCCCAAAAGAGTGACCGACCTGCTCCGTGAGTACGAGTGGGCGTTCGCCCGGTTCCTGCACACCCCGCCGCCGCTGCTCGAGGACTGCACCTACGAGCAGCTGCTCAACGGCATCGCGTACCTCGACCGCATCGGCGCCGACCAGCCGGTGTCTGACCTGTTCGATCTGAGCTGACCCGACGGGAGGAGCCGCATGCCCGGTGGGATCCCGCTCGACGTCATCGCGCGGTACATGGACCGCGGCGCCTCCCGCGGCGTCGAGCACCTCGGCCAGGTCGCCGACCGGTCCTCAGGGCACTGGCGCAAGCTCGGCACCGCGACGAAGTGGGCCGCCGGCGGGATCGCCGCCGGCGCCACAGCCGCGGTCGCCGCCGGGCTGGCGATGGCCGAGGGAGCCGCGGACGACGCGACCGCGCAGAAGCGCCTCGCGCTTCAGCTCGAGAACAGTGCCGGCGCCCGGAAGTCGGACATCGCGTCGATCGAGAAGTGGATCTCCAAGCAGGGCGAGGCGCTCGGTGTCACTGACGACGAGCTGCGGCCGGCGCTCGGCCGGATGGTCGCCGCTACCCACGACGTCGCGAAGGCTCGCGAGCAGGTCGCGCTCGCCGAGGATGTCGCGGTCGGTCGTGGCAAGTCGCTGATCACCGTCGTCGAGGCCCTCGAGAAGGCCCAGAACGGAAGCCTCGGCGGCCTCGCCCGGCTGGGCGTGAAGACCAAGGACGCCGCCGGCCACACCCTCACCCTCAAGCAGATCACCGATGACCTGTCGCGCACGTACCGCGGGCAGGCCGCGGCCGCGGCCGACACCGTCGTCGGGAAGTACCAGCGCGTCAAGGTCGCACTGTCGGAGACCGGCGAGGAGATCGGCTACAAGCTGCTGCCGGTCCTCAGCATGGCCGGCGACTTCCTCCTCGACCACGTCATCCCCGCCGTCGAGGACACCGCGCACGCGTTCGGTGGCGAGCTCAAGCAGAACCTCCGCGAGTTCTCCGACTGGGTCTCCTCCGACGGTGTGCCCATGGCCAAGGACCTGGCGTCGACCTTCCGCGACGACGTCTTCCCTGCGCTGCGCACCGGGGTTGGGATCGTCGGCGACGTCGTCCACGTCTTCACGGAGCTCCCCGACCCGATCCGCGGGGTGGCGCTCGAGGCCGGCATCGCGGCGATCATGTTCCCGCGGCTCGCCTCGAGCATTTCTGGTGTCACCGGCGCGGTCGCCACCAACTCGGCCTCGCTGCGGACCTGGGTCAGCGACATGCGCAACGCGGAGACCCGGGCCGGCGCAGCCGCGGGCGCGACGCAGCGGCTCGGTGGTGCCGCGAAGAGCGCGGCCGGGATCGGCGGGATGCTCGCGCTGATGCACGGCGCGCAGGAGTCGGACCGTGCGATCGGCGCACTCGAGATGACCGCCGGCGGTGCTGCCACCGGGTTCGCCGTCGGCGGCCCATGGGGTGCCGCGATCGGCGGCGCCGGCGGGCTGCTCGCCTCGTTCGCCGTGCACAGCGACGACGCGGCCGCTGCCCAGCAGCGACTCGCCGACGCACAGAAGCGAGTCTCCTCCACGCTCGACGCACAGACCGGCGCCTACACGCGCCGCACCAAGGCGCAGCTGGTCGACGACATGGCCAGCGCCGGGATGCTCGAGTCCGCCAAGAGCCTGAACCTCAACCTGGCCGACATGGCCACCGTCACGATGCGCGGCACCGAGGCGATCGTTCGCTGGCGCACCCAGATGGCCAAGCGCACCCGGACCGACGAAGAGGCTAGCTCCGTCTTCCGGCTGTCCAACCAGATGATGAACCTCTCGGACGGGCTGCAGTCCGGGCAGCGCGGCTGGCTCCTCAACGCCGAAGCGATGGGCAAGAACGGGCTCGCGGCCGCGAAGCTCCGCCAGCGCGTCAACCAGCTCGGCAACGAGTACGGGCTTCTGCCCCGCGAGGTCCGGACCATCGTCAACGCCCTCGACGCAGACAGCTCCCGCAAGAAGGTGCTGCAGCTCGCCGAGCAGTACAACAAGACCCCGGCGACGATCCGCACCATCTTCCGGATCCTCGGCGCCGACGACGCCCGCGACAAGGCCAAGGGCGTCAACGACCAGCTCGCCCGCACCGGCAACACCAAGCCCAACATGCAGCCCTGGCTGGTCGGCCTCCGCGCCGGCCTCACCCAGGGACGCACGGACGCCTCCTCCGGCGGCGAGAGCGTCGGCAACGCCCTGCAGGCCGGCGTCATCCGCGGCTTCTCCGGCACCGCCTCAGAGCTGTCCGAGCAGGCCTCCTACGCCGTGCACCAGGCGGTCGCCGCCGCCCGCGCCGCCGGGAAGATGCGCTCACCCTCGAGGCGCATGGACGAGGAGGTCGGCGCACCGCTCGCGAAGGGCGCCGTGATCGGGTTCCGCCGCGAGAGCAAGGGCCTCTCGAAGGCCGGCGTGAACATGATCGACGACCTGGTCACCGGCATCAACAAGCACTGGATCGCGAAGAAGAAGGTCCTCGACGCCATCCTCGCCGAGGTCGGCGACCGCCGCGACAAGCTCAAGGCCACCGTCGACGCACGCGACAGCTTCGCCTCCGGGTTCCAGCGGCTCGGCACCGGGATCTTCTCCGCCGACTACTCGAGCAAGCTGACGACCACCAGCACCAGCAAGACGGTCAACCCGCTGACCGGCGAGGTCACCGAGACCAGTACCGACTCGACCCGGGCACTGACGATCGCCGACCTCATCGCCCAGGCCCAGGCCGAGAAGAGCCGGTCCGCAACCACGAAGCGCAACGTCAACCACCTGGTCAAGGACCTCGGCCTGTCGCCGGCGCTGATCCGGCAGATGCAGGCCGAGGGCGACGTTGCCGGCATCGACGCCCTGGCCGCCGGATCTAAGGACCAGATCGCGCTCCTGAACTCGCTGAACAAGCAGACCCAGGGCAACCTCTCCGCCGCCGGCATGACCGCCGCGAACAAGCTCTACGGCTCCGAGATCGAGCGCCGCCGCAACAACGTCGAGCTCGGCGAGACCGTCGCGAAGGCCCTCGAGAAGTACCTCGACCGCGTCGTCTTCACGATCGACGACGGGGCGCTCAAGGCGAAGCTCCGGAAGATGAAGAAGGACAAGGACATCGACTGATGCCGGCGCCCACTCTGCTGGTCAAGCTCGACGACGGCACCGGCACGTTCCCCTATGACATCAGCGTCTACGTGCGGCAGGTGGGCGCCCAGGTCGAGGTCGAGCGCGGTCGCCCCAACGAGGGCACCGACGTCGACGCCGGCCGCCTCTCGCTGCGGCTCGACAACACCGACGGCCGGTTTACTCTCGGCGACCCGACCTACGGGGTACGCCGCGGGCAGCGGATCCGCGTCACCCTTGCCGCCGGCGTCACCACTGTGCACGTCATCACCGCCTACGTGCAGGACTGGCCCACTGTGTTCGCCGGCCCCCGCGCTGTGATGACCATCATCAACGTCGTCGCCCGCGACCTGCAGCTGCGGCTCGGCCGGCGCACCCTGCGCAGCATGCTCGAGGAGGAAGTACTCCTCGACGACCCTCTCGCCTACTACACCCTCGCCGAGCCCGCCGGCTCTGTCGCCGGCGGCGACACCTCGGGCAACGGTCAGCCGCCCCTTGTCCAGGTCGGCGCTGGCACCGCGGTCACGTTCGGCACCGGCACAGCCCCAGGTCCGGAGGCCGCCACGGCCGCCCAGATCACCGGCGGCAAGTACCTCGCGGCGGTCCCGAACGTCGCGGCCGCGTCCGGCAACTCCCTCGTGATCGAGTGCTGGTTCTCACGGTTCGGCGTACCCGCCCCGCAGAGCGATCGCCTCGTCCGTGTGTGGGATCCGACCCTGACCACCCTGCTGGCTGAGATGTTCGTCTTCAATACCGGCGGGCTTCTCGGGTTCGGGGTCCCGGGCGGGTCCCTGTTCTCCGCGGCGGCCGTCACCGACGGTGCGCTTCACCACGCCGCCCTGTGCCGCACCGCGACCGGGGGCTTCCGTGCCTACCTCGACGGCGCCTTGGTCGGGTCGTCTGCCCCCGGCGCGACGCCGCCCGGGGTCGTCGGGCTAGTCGAGGTGGGCGGCAGCAGCGTCTCCGGCACCCAGACCGCGCAGGCCACGATCGCCAGTGTCGCCATCTACAACGACAGCCAGGGCGCCACCAACTTCGATGCTCCCGCCGCCAGGCACGCTGCCTCCGGGATCGGTGCGTTCGCCGGCGAGACCACCGACGCCCGTGTCGCCCGGCTCGCAGGGTACGCCGGCCTCGCCGCTGGGAACCTCGCCCTCGAGGCTGGGGTCGAGACCGTACCCGCGCAGACCACCAGCGGCACCAGTGTGCTCGACGCCCTCCGTGCCGTGTCGCGCGCCGAGGGCGGTGCGATGTTCGTAGGCGGCGACGGGAAGCTCGTGCTGCAGAACCGCGCGCACCGGGTGATCGCCGCGACCGGCACCCCAGACGTGACGCTCGCGGGCGACGCCGGCGAGGTCGAGTGGGAGGACCTACTCATCACCGGCGACGACCAGTACTTGGTCAACGTCGCCGAGGGGTCTCGGATCGGGGGCGCCACCCAGCGGGTCACCAACCCGGCCTCCATCGTCACCGACGGCGAGTACCCAGCCGAGAACCTCGCCGGGCTCCTGGTGATGACCGACGACGACGTCGTCGACCGGCTCCGGTGGGTGGTCGCCGTTTACGGTGACCCGGGCGAGCGGATGGCCCAGGTCACCGTCGATCTTCTGACCGCACCGGTGACGCTGCAGGAGGCGGTCCTCGCCCTCGAGGTCGGCGACCACATCGTGGTCGCCGACCTCCCCGCACTGTCCCCGCTCGCCGACGCCGAGCTCGTCATCGAAGGCATCCGGTACGTGGTCTCGCAGACCGAGTTCAAGGTCACCTTCAACACCGCACCCGCCCAGCTGTTCCGCGCGTGGGTCCTCGGTGACGCCACCTACGGCGCCCTCGGCATCACCACCCGCCTGCACTACTGAGAGGACCTCGCCTGTGCTCGACGACGCCACCCGGTACGCGCTCGCGTGCCCCACGATCGCGCCAACCCGCGGTGCGGAGTGGGCGGCCAGGACCCCCGGCCTGTGGACCGCACCGGTTCCCCTCGCTACGGCGATGACCGCCGGTGTGGCACCCCTCGAGGTCGCAACCCAGGTCTACGTCAGCGAGGGCCGGTGGGTCGTGATGTGCCCGGACTGCGGCGGCGCGCAGTTCGCGGCCCGCGACGATCACCGGTTCATGTGCGTCGAGTGCTCGAACGTCGCGATCGAGGGTCTGTGGCGGCCGGTCGTCTGGCCCGACGACCACGCCGAGCTCGAGGCCGAGCTCGAGCGACGACCGATGCGACGCAACCAGAACTGGGTGCCCGACGAGACGGTCGAGGACCTGGCCGCGGAGTTCGCCGCCAACGATCCAGAGGTGATCTGACATGGCGTGGACCGCTCCCCGCACATGGGTCGCCGGCGAGATCGTCTCGGCGTCGATGCTCAACACCCACCTGCGCGACAACCTGCTCGCCCTCGACTTCAGTTCGGGGTTCGTCGCGGTCACTGCCGCGGCCAACGTCACCTCGTCCAGCACGATCCTCTACCGCCGGTCGGGCATGGCCGTCGTCATCGTCGAGGTGACGACCACTGCAGCGATCGGCGCCGGCGGAACGCTCTTCACCCTGCCGTTCGGCTACCGCCCCGTCGCTCTTCTCTTCGCCGACCTCGTGAACACGGCGACGGCCGCGGTCGTGCGGGTCCACGCCGACCCGACAGGGCCGGTCACGACGCAGCCCGCGCTCGCCAGCGGCGTCCAGCTGCGCGGCTCGTTCGTGGTGCCGTTGTGACCGCGCTGCTCCACGCCGGCGGGTCCGCCTGATGGACGGTCTGCCCTGGCAGGCGATCACCGTCAGCGGCGGCGGATGGGCACTGTTCGGGATGGCGATGATCGGCCTGATGTCCGGCCGCTGGTTCGTCTCGAGGCGGGAGCTCGACTCGATGGAGAAGCGCGCTCTCGCCGCCGAGGCCAACGTCGCACAGCTACTGCCGGCGGTAGCCGAGCACAACGCGATGGGCAGGCTCTCGCAGGCCACCATCGAAGCAGCCGCCCGGAAGGCGGCCGAGCGCGTCGGGGGCGACCCGACATGAGGTTCATCCGCCGGCGTCGTGCGCGTCTCGAGGAGAACCGTCGAGCGATCGCGAAGCAGGAGCGGCTCGCGCCCTACGTCGAGCTGCAGAAGCAGGAGGCCCAGGAGCTCGGGGACTGGGCACGTGACCGACTGCGCCAGAACCACCTGACGCAGCTGTTCAACCACCCGAGGGGGACCTGATGGACCTCGCGTCCTTCTTCATCGACGACGTGTCGCGCGTGATGCTCTACGCCAACGCGCTGCTGTTCGCGACTTTCCTGCTGTTCTACAGCACCCGCGAGCCCTGGTGGCGGTCCTGGTTCGGCTGGACCATCGTGCTACTCCTCGCCGCTGTCCTGCAGCTCTCGACCCGGGCCGTCTTCACCGACCTGTACGGCGAGGACTACCCGGGCCGCGACCTCGTGCTGCTCCTCGGCCGCCTCGAGCTCTTCGCCTCCGGCACCGCGCTGTTCGTCGCGCTGCTCCGGAGGCGCCGCCAGCCCTGACCCACCGTCTCGGGATCCACGTCGCGCGCCTGCTCGACGTCACCTCTGCACGCCCGAAGGAGCCCACAGTGACGATCAACCACCTCGCCCGCCGGAAGTTCACCCCCGCCCAGCTGCTCGCCCTCGCCCGCGACAACGCCCGCGCTCGATGGCGCCGCGGCCGTGCCGTCGTCCCGGTCCGCTCGTCCGACGGCGTCACCCCGTACCCGACCACCTACCCGTATGGCGTGAAGTCCTCGGCCTACGCCGCAGGCCGACACACCGGCGAGGACCACGCGTGCCCCGTCGGGTCGCTCGCTGTGGCCACCGCACCCGGGACCGTCGAGTACGCCGGCCCGGCCTCGGCCCGGTGGGGCTCGGCATACGGAAACCAGGTGATCGTCCGCACTGCCGACAACCGCTACGACTACGCCCACAACCACCTCTCCTCGTGGAAGGTGAGCGCCGGCCAGAAGGTCCAGCCCGGCGACGTCCTCGGCCTCACCGGCGCGACCGGCAACGTCACCGGCCCGCACTCCCACTTCGAGGCCCGGGCCGCCGGCGGCCGCTACGGCTCCGACGTCCACCCGATCCGGGTCAAGGTCAACGGCCCGGCCCGGCGTGCTCGGCTCGCGAAGGCGAAGAAGTAGTGACGACTGCGCCGGCGCCGCCGGCCGCGCTGGCCGTGCACTCCTCGGGCCGGTTCGACCGGCCCGTCGACGCGCTCGCGGCCAGCGTCGCCCGGATCCGCCGCTACACCCGCGGCGGTCGGCGGGTCGTGCTGATCACCGGCACCGAGGCGTCCCACCGGTCCGGCAAGGACATGCACCAGGTCCTCGACGCCAACGGCTGGGAGTGGGCCCACCTGTCCGGGGAGCGTGGCGCCGGCGAGTGCTGGGGCACGTGGTCGACCAGCGCCCTGCAGCTCGTCGAGTCGTACACCCACCGGCTCACCGAGATGACCTGGACCAGGTCGGCCGAGTACGGCGGCGGCGAGGCACCACCCGTCACCGCCCTGGTCCTCCAGTTCGAGGTCGTCGGTCGGCCGTACCGGCGGACCGTGACCGTGATCGTCGTGCACTGGCCGCTGGCCAACACCGAGCGCCGGCAGGAGATCTGGAAGGACTGCGCGCTCGGGCTGCGCCGCCTCGAGGACCAGATCCGTGCACGCGACCCGCACACCGCCCTCGACGTCGTCGGCGACCTCAACCGCAACTACCGCCAGGACGCCGACCGTCGGCTGATCGACCACTACATCGCTGCACCCCTGCGGCTCGTGCAGGCCTGGGCAGGGTCCACGCCCGTCAGGGGCGGCACCCACGGCCCCAGGAGCCTCCTCGACGGTGCCGTGCTCGACCGGCGGCTCCTGGGCTGGTCGACGCCCTGGTGCTGGCTCCTGCCCGACGACGACAGCTCCGACCACCGGCCGTTCGCCCACACCCTCCGCTGGCCGCTGCTCCCCCGCCGCGCACGCCGGCGGATCCGCCACCACCTCAAGGAGACGACGTGAACACCTACGACCTGCTCATGGCGTGGCTGGCCGCCAGGCCGCTGCGCACCCGCGTCCGGGTATACAACCTGGTCCTCGCGATCGCCGGCATCTCCTTCCTGCTCGTCGTCGGCCTCCCGCTGATCGAGATCGACCACCTCTGGCGCATCGACCTCGATGACCTCACCAAGGTCACGATCGCGACCAGCGCGATCGCCGCGGTCCTCGCGAAGGCCAACGCTCGAGCAGCGCGCGGGGACCAGTGAGCTACACCCCCGGCACCCTGCACGTCGCCTGGTCCAACATCGACGGCACCGCGGCCCTCGGGAAGGTCGTCGTCCTACCGTCGAGCGACGTCGTCAAGGACCCGACCGGCACCGTGCTCATGACTGGCGCCCAGACCGTCGACCTAGCCGCCGGCACCGTGGTCGGCGACAACGGGACGATCGCCGTGGGCGAGGTCTCGATCGAGCTCCCACCGTCGACTGGCATGGACCCAGACGTGACCTACACGGTGGCCCTGCAGCTCTACGGCCAGGCCGACCCGGAGCCTGTCACCGGAGTCGAGATCATCGCCGGCGAGGTCACCGAGCTCGCGTCCTGGGTGACCCCGATCCCCCGTGCCGAGGTGCCGAACGTCAAGGCGCAGGTCGCCGGGCTGATGACCTCGGTCGACGCCGACCCCGACAGCGGCTTCCGGAGGCAGCTCGATAGTCGCCTTACGGCCACGATTACGCAGGTCATCGACGACCGCGCGACACCCGGCCTCGTCGAGGAGCCCGGCGACCCAGGCACGTACTCGGTGGTGTTCACCGAAGACCCGACCGACCCCGGAACCTTCCTGATCGGAGCTTGAGCCATGCCCTTCAAGATCGTCGGCGTCGACGACAACTCCCACTTCCCGCCGCGCGTCGAGACGCGCCTCGCAGCCGACTTCGTCACCAAGAGCGAGTCGATCAGCCTCAACGACGCGACCGTCGACTCGGTGCTCAACGACAGCGCCACCGCATCGCAGAAGTCGTTCCTCGCGCAGAGCCAGACCAACCGGATCGTGAACCGGATGACCGTGCTCCCGCGACAGGCCCGGGTGACGCTCATCAAGACGCTGGTGAAGTCCCTGATCGACAACGGGATCTGGGACAAGCTCGACGGGTTCTACATGCTCGCCGCTCACGACGAGCAGGCCGCGCGGCTGAACTGGCGTGGCGGCCCCGCGCAGGATCTCACCTCGGTCAACTCCCCGATCTTCACCACCGACCGTGGCTTCCAGGGCGACGGCACCACCTCGTACCTGACAACGAGCCTGTCGGGCACCGGCGCCGACCAGTACAAGCAGGACGACGCCTTCATGGGCCTGTGGTGCATCACCAACGCCTCGTCCAACACCGGCCACGGCGTCTCCGGCGCCGGCAACGGCTACATCAACCCCCGCTCGGTCGCCGGAGCGATCGTCCTGCGCGCGAACAGCGGATCGACGCTCACCTTCGCCGGCATGACCGACTCCTCCGGCCTGACCGCCTGGTCACGCCCCGACAACGCGAACGTCACGGCCTACAAGAACGGTTCCGTCTTCGGGACCCAGTCGTCCGCGTCGGTCGCGCTCGGCACCAACAACTTCGAGATCTGCCGCAACCAGACGAACTACTCATCGCGACAGATCGCGTTCGCCGCCTTCGGTGCCCGCCTCACCGACGCCCAGCAGGCGGCGCTCTACACCGCCGTGCGGACCTACCTGCTGGCCGTGGGGGCGACTTCCTGATGGCCCTGCTCCTGAACCGCCGCCAGGCGCTGACCGCGCTCGCTGGATCCGGCGGCGGCGCCAAGGCAGGCGTCGGCAACGGGCACCGGCTCGCCGGCAGGCTCACCACCGACGGCAAGTACGCCGTCGGCGAAGCCGCCCTGACCGACCCCGCCTACGCGGCGATCGCGGCCACGCTCGCCGCGGGCACGGTCGACGTCCCGGCCGGCTGGAACGCGGCCACCATGACCGACCCGATGACGCTGCTCGTCGACTCCAAGCCCATGTTCATCAACGGGTCGAACAAGGCCTACACGCTCTCCGAGCCGGCCGACAACGTCTTCCGCTACGAGATCCGTGCCAACGAGCCCGGAACCCTGACCGACCTCGGCCTCGGCAACCGGCGGTGCGAGCTCGTGTCGTTCAAGGAGAACGGCTACACCTCCGGGCAGACGTTGTGGATGTCCTGGTCGACCGTGCTCGGCACCCAGCACGACGGCATGTTCCTCACCGACCTGGCAGACCGGTTCGGGTATGTGATGCAGGTCCACCCGCCCGCCTCGAAGGCGCCGTGCGTGGTGGTCAACTACTCGCAGAACCTGCTCCGGATCATGACCAGCTCAGACGCCGAGAAGGTGGGCGCCGACGGGGTCCTCAAGACGCGGTACTCGACCGCAATCCCGGCCACCGGGGTCGTGACGAACTTCGTCCTGGCGATCACCTTCGGGTCGTCCGGCCACCTCAAGGCGTGGGTCAACGGCTCGTCGGTCTACGACGCAGACATCCCGATCGGCTACTACACCGACGGCGGGATCCTCGGCTACCCGCAGTGGGGCGTGTACGAGAAGAACTGGAACACCACCGAGGTCGTCTACACCGCCAACATCGAGTGGGGCACAGCGGACCTCTCGGCCCGCGCGGCGTCTCCGATCGCCGTACCCGATCTCTCGCCCTGGGCCTGATGTAGCCATTCGGCCGGGAGAGACCACACGACGACCGATGCGCAACACTGCCCCCGTCACCCCTTCGGGTGGCGGGGGCAGGTTTCGTGCGTCCAGCGTCAGCAGCCCCGGGTGCGGCACTTCCGCAGCTGCGCTGTCAGCGTCTTGATCCGCTTCGCCTGGCGGTCGAGTGTGCGCTTCTGACCAGTGACGGTTCTCTGCAGCGCCACGCTCCGACGGGCCTCGGCCCGCACGTTCGCGAGCTGTGAGTTGACGGCATCGACAAGGCTCGAGATCCAGCCGGCGTACTCGGGCGGGTAGCACGACTCGTCGACGCCGTCGACCTGCATGTAGTACACCCGCTCGAGCGACCCCGGCCCGTGGGCCTCGATCGCGTCGCGGAAGCCGCCAGGGTACGGAAGCGAGACCCCCTCCGCGGGCACGTCGATCTGCCGACCGTAGATCTCCCAGGTGACGCCAGCCTCCTGGCCGAGGTTGACCGTGCCGGACGTGCAGCCAGCAGGCTGGGTCACCGTCGGCAGGACGTGGTCCGAGGCCTGCGCCACCGGCGATGGGGTCAGGAGCGCAGCGGTCGCGACGAGGGCGACGAGGATAGGCCGGATCATGCGCGAGAGCGTAACCTCGGCCACCCCCCACAGGTGACGGATAACGTAGGTTATCCGTTTTTCACGCTCAGCGACCGGCGTGGCGGCATCGAACAGGCGTTCGGAGCAGGCACCCTGAGGGACATGTTCACCACGACGTGACCACCCGCACCAGCTTCGACCGAGCCCTCGACGGCTACGGCAAGCTGGTCGACCACCTGGTGCTCGGCACCGGCCGCCCACGGCCCGAGGTCCTCGCCGCCCTCAAGCGGGCCGCGACCGGAGAGCCGGTCCAGCCGCTGAAGGTCAACGGCCGCTACCTGACCGCCGAGCAGCTCGAGGCCCGCCGGCGCGCGATTGCCAAGGTCGCCGCGGCATGCCGGCGCCCGGCCGACACCCTCGGCCTGGCGCTCGAGCGCGCGGCCGCAGAGAACGCCTGATGTGGGCGACGTCGTGATGACCGAGCGCGAGCTCCGCCGGCTGCCGGGCGCCCTGTCGGTGTGCGGCCGCTGTGGTGGGCACGTCGTGTGGGCAGCGACCGCGGCGCGTGACACCGGCCGCGGTGGCCGCGCGATGCCGCTGGATCCGGTCGAGGACCTCGCCGGCAACGTCGCGGTGCAGCCCGGGCACGCGGGCCGCCTGGTCGCGCGGGTGCTCAAGAAGGACGAGGTGGTCGATCGGCCGGTCCAGTACGTCGCGATGCCGCACTTCGCTACCTGCAGGTCGCGACGATGACCGAGGAGCAGCAGCGCCGGCGCTGGCACCTCGAGGCGTACAACGGCAGCGAGAAGGTGCACACGTCGACGTGCTTCGGCGATCGCGCGCTCGACGTCGCGATGAAGTCGATCGAGGGTCGCTACTACCGGCCGCGGATCGTGGTGCGCCTTGCCGCCTGAGCACGACGACCAGCTGGTCGCGACGTACCACCAGCACATGCTCGACGAGCACACGCCGGCGAACACCGTGAAGGCGCGGCTCCGGACGCTGCGGTCGGTCGGCGCGCCCGGGATCGCGACCCGCGAGGAGATCGAGGCCTGGTGGCGATCGCGCAACGACCGCTCACCGTCGACCAGGAAGACCGACCTGGCGAACCTCCGCGCGTTCTACCGGTGGGCACAGCGCTGGGAGCACCGCACGGACGACCCCACGGTCCGCCTCGACGCCCCGAACGTCCCCAAGGGCCTCCCGCGCCCGATCGCCCGGGCCGAGCTCCTCACACTGCTGGAGAAGCTCGAGGGCGACCTGCGGCGTGCGGTGTGCCTGGGCGCCTACGCCGGCGTCAGGGTCGCCGAGGCGGCCTCCCTGGACTGGTCCGACGTCGACGTCGAGACCCGCCGAGCACGGGTCACCGGCAAGGGCCAGAAGACCCGCAAGGTCGCGCTCTCCACCCTGCTGCTCGACAACCTGCTCCCGAACACCGGCGGCAATGTCGTCGCCGCCGGCGGCAAGGCCTACTCGACATCCCAGCTCGAGCGGAAGGTCAACCGCGCGATCAAGGCCGCCGGTGTCGACGCGACCTTCCACCAGCTGCGCCACCGCTACGGCACCCTGGCCTACCAGGCGACCCACGACCTGGTCGCCGTCGGCGAGCAGATGGGCCACGCCTCCGTTGTCACGACGTCGATCTACGCAGCCGCGGCAGACGACGCCGCCGACAAGATCGCCGACGCCGTCAGCCGCTGACAGCGTTCTCCCACCAGCAGCGGCCGCGGTGGCCTACCGTGCTGGGCCATGAGCACACCAGCCCAGCGCCGCGTCTACGACGACGCCGCGAAGGCCACCCGAACCCGTGAGCTCCTGCTCGTCGTCGGCCTCCTCGGCACCGTCCTCGGCGGCCTGCTCGTCGGCGCCAACTGGCCCGGCGTCGCCCCCGACCCGTCGAACCTGATCGGGGACGACGCCGTCGTGGCCACCGGCAACGAGACGCTGCGCAACGTCGGCTGGATCATCATGGGCATCGCCCAGCTGCCGCTCTTCGTCGCCCTTGTCGCCTACGGCGTCAGCCTCGCGATCCGAGCCACGAAGATGTGAAGGCGCTGGCTCGTCTCCCGTTCGAGCCAGCACCACCTCACGCGACGTCGCCGAACGTGGTCGCCGCGGTCATCGCGGCACGCACCGAGTCCTCGTGGATCAGCGTGTAGACCATCGTGGTCTCTGGCTTCGAGTGCCCGAGCAGCTCCTGGACCGCACGCAGGTCCTTGGTCGCGGCGTAGGCCACCGTCGCGCACCGGTGCCGCAGCGTGTGACACGTCCACCCCGGCGGCAGCACCTCGGAGACCAGCTCGCCCACCCGCGCCGGCGACAGCGGCGCGCCGGCGCGACCCCACGCCCTCGAGGTGAACAGGTAGCCGGGCGGCAGCTGCCGCAGCACCGCGGCGAGCCCGTCGGGCAGCGGCACCAGGCGCTGCTTGCGGCCCTTGCCGTGCACGACCAGCGAGAACCCGGCCAGGTCCGCCACGATGTCCTCGAGCCGTGCTCGAGCGAGCTCACCGCGGCGCAGCCCGCACGTCGCGGCGAGCAGCAGCATCAGCCGCACCCGGTCGTCCGCGGCCGCGATCGCGTCACGGAGCACTGCCTCCGGCACGGGCCGCGGCAGCTTCTTCGGCACGGTGATCTCCGGCGTCAGCGCCGCCGGGTTGTCGGCTCGCCGGCCGGTCGCCTGCGCCCAGGCGTAGAACGCCCGCAGCGAGGCCCGGTAGGTGCGCTTCGTCGACGCCTGCCAGCTCTGGCTACCGAGGTAGACCACGAGCTGCTCGGTCGTCAGCGACCACGGGTCGACGTCGATGTCTCGCATCACGCGCCGGACCTGGTAAGTGCGCAGGTCGATGGTGTCGGGCGATCGGTTCGCAGCGCGAAGCCAAGTGGCCCAAGAGTTCACTTCCGCCTCAGAGATTGACATGCGCCGCAGGGTGGCATTGTGCGAAGTGCCCTGGTTGTGACTTGAGCCACATTCTGGGGGCGTACCGTCCGAAAGGGTGCGTGGAAATAGCCCAGATGGGTATGTCCCGCGCTGCCTACCGACCCTGGACCGATCCCCCTTCTCTCGACTGGGGCCCTCCTCAGCAGCGCGGGACAAGTCCTCCCCGGTCACGCGGCCGCGTCGCGCGTGCGGTCGTCGAGGTAGCGGATCCGCGGGATGATCGGGTCGGCGATCCCCCACCCGAGCACCGGCGAGACGTGCAGGCCGCACACCCTCACCGCGAGCAGGTCCGGGGCCTCCCGGAAGATCAGCTCGAGCTCGACGCCGCGGGTGCACAGCCCGAACTCGCACTGCCTCGGCACCGCGGTGCCGCCCTCCACGTCGATCGCCATCAGCCCTGCCTGACCTTCCTGAAGATGTTCACCATGTCGTCGGTGACCTCCCACCCGGCCAGCCAGGTGAGGGTCTGGATCTCGTGCCGCGAGAGGTTGTGCGCCGCCGGCCCCATCGCCTCGAGCAGCCGCTCGTAGGCGTGCCGCGTCCACTCCGAGAGCTGCGGCGGCTCACTCGGCGGGATCGGTGCGGGGACGACCACGGGTCAGGACGCCTTCCTCGATCGGAACATTGCGAGGTCAACGACGTCGTCGCCAGGACGGGACGGCCGCGGCCGCGGGTCACCGGGCAGCCGGTCGACGATCGACGCGACGACGCTCAGGTGGCGCTCGCCGGCGTCTCGACGTCCGAGACGGCGGCTGATCCAGCGGGTTCGGGGTTCGAGTCCCTGATGCCGTACCACCCTCGAAGGGCCGGGAACCACAGGTTCCCGGCCCTTCGTGCGTCCTAGAGTTGTTCCATGGAGAACCGGTGGTCGATCGGGTCGCGCAACAGCGTGCTGTCGCTGTGGTCGGAGGGCTCGGTGCTCAGCATCGCGTCGGTCGGATCGGTCGCCTCCGTCGGCAGCGTCGGGTCCTTCGCGTCCCTGGTCTCCCTCGGCTCCTCGATGAGCCGGTGCTCGTGGCTCTCCTACCAGAGCGACGGGTCGGTGCTCTCCCACCAGTCGAAGCGCTCGGTGCTCTCGTCACAGAGCCACGAGACGGTCCAGGGCTTCCAGGAGCGCGGCGACCTGCCGCGGCGGGTCGCACCGGCACTCTCGCTCGCGGCGCTCGGGCTCTCCTGGGCGACGTACGCCGTGATCCGGCGCGCCCTGGGCTGACCGCGCCGGGTGCATCCTGGACCCATGGAGATCCAGCAGGCCGTCGAGGCCATCCGCGCGAACCGCCAGGCGGTCCTCACCACGATCAAGCGGGACGGCCGACCGCAGCTGTCCAACGTGCTCGCCGGCGTCGGCGACGACGGGCTGATCCGGGTGTCGACGACCGCCGACCGGGCGAAGTACGTCAACCTGGCGCGGACGCCGTGGGCCGCCCTCCACGTCAACGGCGAGAGCTTCTGGTCCTACGCCGTCGTCGAGGGCGACGTGACCCTCTCGGAGGTCGTCGCGGACGCGCACGACGAGGCCGCCGACGAGTCCGTCGCGCTCTACCGCTCCCTCGCCGGCGAGCACGACGACTGGGACGACTACCGCGCGGCGCTGGTGCGCGACCGGCGGGTCGTCGTCCGCGTCGCGCCGACCCACGCCTACGGGATGCTGCGCTGACGTAACCCCGTCGTCCCGGGCCTCGTTGGACCTGCATGTCGAAACGGATGCTCGCTGCCCTGGCCCTCGCGACACTCGGCCTCTCGACCGCTCCCGCCGGATTCGGGTCCGCGCCGCCACGCTGGGCACCGGCCGATTCCGCGACGATCCACCCCGGCACGATGATGTACACGAAGGGTGCGCAGTGCACCGCCAACTTCGTCTACCGCGACAAGGCCGGCCACGTCTTCGTCGGGTACGCCGCCCACTGCGCCGGGCTCGGCGAGGCGACCGACACCAACGGCTGCCAGGCGAAGTCGCTCCCGCTCGGCACGAAGGTCACCTTCAACGAGGGCGGCAACGTCACCGACGAGGGCACCCGCCTCGCGACCGGCACCCTCGTCTACTCGTCGTGGCGCACCATGCGTCGCCTCGGCACGACCGACGCCAGCACCTGCGCCTACAACGACCTCGCCCTGGTGAAGGTCAAGCCGCGCGACGTCGCGAAGGTGAACCCCTCGATCCCCTTCTGGGGCGGCCCCACCGGCATCGACACCAACGGCACCGCCGCCGGCGACCGGGTCTTCACCTTCGGCAACTCCAGCCTCCGCGGAGGCGCCGAGGCACTCTCGCCCCACACCGGCATCAGCCTCGGTGACGACGCCGCCGACGGCGGCTGGTCGCACCCTCTCTACACCGTCACCCCGGGGGTCCCCGGCGACTCGGGCTCGGCCTTCCTCAGCGAGGACGGCAAGGCGATCGGCGTGCTCTCCACCCTCGGCCTGGCTCCCCTGCCCGCCTCGAACAACATCGGCGACCTCGGCAAGGAGCTCGCGTTCGCCCGGGCGCACAGCGGCCTGAAGGGCTTGCGCCTGGTCAAGGGCACGGAGAAGTTCTCGCCCGTCCTCTGACACGATGGGTCCGATGCAGACCAGCGACATCCGCGCCCTGGTCTTCGACGTGCTCGGGACCGTCGTGGACGAGAACGCCACCGTCGAGCGCGCGGCCGCCGAGATGTTCGCGGCGGCGGGGCTGCCGCGCGAGGAGCTCCCTGGGTTCCTCGAGGAGTGGGAGCGGGAGCAGCGTTCGCGCATGGACGCCATCCGCACCGCGGGCGCGGCCTGGACCGACAGCGACGCGATCCGGGCCAGCACCCTCCGGGAGCGGATCCGGACCCGAGGCTGGGACGTCCCGGAGCCCGCCATCGACCGGCTGGCCACGGTCGGCCACCGGCTCGATCCATGGGCGGACTCCGTCGCCGCCCTCGAGCGGCTCGCACTGCAGCGCGCCGTCGTCGCGCTCACCAACGGCAGCGTCGCGCAGATGGCAGACACGTTCGTGCACGCCGGTCTGCGCTGGACGCTGGTCCTGAGCGCCGACCAGGTGCAGACCTTCAAGCCCGCCGACGCCATGTACCGGCTGCCGCCGGCGTACCTCCAGGTCGCTCCCGAGCAGATGCTCTTCGTCGCCGCCCATCCGTGGGACCTGGACGCCGCCGCAGAGCATGGCTACCGGACCGCCCTGGTCCGACGGCCGGGCACGAGCACCGAGGGCGAGGACCGGTTCGGCCTCAGCGTGGACACCATCGCCGAGCTCGCGGACGTGCTCAGCGCCCGCTGACCACGACCCGACGCACCAGGTCGCGCTTGATCTGGGCCCGGGTCCAGGGGAAGCGCACCCAGCGCTCCTGGGAGAAGAGTCGCGTCTGGTCGGCGGCGTACGGCGAGCGCGGGTCCTCCGACTGCCCGTAGGTGAGGATCGTGCGCGCGTCGACGCGACCGCCCGACAGGAACGACACCGCCTGGATGTGCGACGAGCCGTAGGTCACCGGGCGGTAGTGGTCGCGGTTGCTCACCGGCCAGCGCGACGCGAGGGCGTTGGCGTTGCCCGCGGCATCGCCGGTCCCGCCGCCGAGCGGGAACGGCTTCGCACCGCGGTCGCCCGCGACCTGGAGCGAGCCCCAGCGGGCGTCGAACGGGATCTTCCGCGCCCGCAGGGCCGCGATCGCGTCGGCCATCGCCTGCACCAGCTGCGGGTTGGCGACGTTGAGGTCGCGCGGGGTGTTCAACGGGTCCGCCGGGTCGAACGGCGTGAGCCAGACCCCGGTGTCGGGCAGGCGGGCGATGAGCTCCTCGAAGAGCGCGTAGCCACGTGAGCGGGCGTCGGAGTGCCCGTCCCAGCGGTGCAGCGCCGCGCACGCCTCGGTCTCGCCGGTGGCCGCGCAGAGGGTGTCGAGCGCGCCGCCCTCCCGCATCACCTCGCCGGCCATCACCCGGTTCTCGTACTCGTGGCCGCGCAGCGTCCGCGGCGACTCCTTGCGCCCGGACGCGAGCCGGTCCATGACGTAGTGGGAGACCATCCGGGTGCGCATCGTGCGTTCGCACCGCTCGCAGCCGATGATCCCGGCGTACCCCTCGAGCGGCTGCGCGGGGTTGGGCAGCCAGTAGGAGTCGTTGGCGTTCATCACCCAGTCGCGGCGGACCTCGGAGGGCAGGTTGCGCGGCCCGAAGATCCCGGGCCTCTCGGCGTCGGCGTCGGTCCGCCAGGCGCAGCGGCCGTCGGCGAAGGTGCCGTCGAGCCCGGGCAGCCCGGCCACCGCGTCGAGGACGGCCCCGGAGGGCGTCAGGCACTGGGCGGCCAGGTCGTCCGGGACGTTGGGCACCACCGAGTGGTCGGCGTACAGGACGTCGCCGTGCCGGTCCGCGGCCGTCGTGTTCACCCACGGCATCCCCGCACCCGCGTCCTGGCGGCGCAGCAGGTCACGCACGCTGGTCGCCTTGCCCATGGCCAGGAACGTGTCGACGGTGCGCAGGTGCTCGGCGTTGGCATCGCGGATCGCCCACACGCTCGCCGGCCCCCACGGCATCAGCATCGCCGGGGCGTCGATCACGTAGCCCTGCGGCGTCCGGTAGAGGTCCTCGCTGACGGTCCTCAGGCCGCCCTTCGTGCGGACCCGCACCTTCACGGTGTCCTTGATCAGCTGTCGCGGGCCGTCCTCGGAGAGGTACGTCGTGCCCGGGCCGGACGTCTTGTACTCGTACGGCGTGAACCGGTAGGCCGTGGACACCGTGTGGCTCCAGGCGACGTCCTTGTTCCAGCCGATGTTGACGGCCGGAGAGCCGATCAGCGAGGCGCCGGCGACGTCGTAGCGACCCGGGATCGTGAGGTGCTGCTGGGTGAAGTGGTAGCGACCGCGCCACGGGAAGTGCGGGTTGCCGAGCAGCATCCCCTTCCCGGTCGTCGACGCGGCACCCCCGACCGCGGTGGCGTTCGAGCCGAACGGCGCGTCGGGGTCGCGGCCGAGCGCCTTCAGCAGTGCGTCGCGGTCGACGTCGGCGGCCTTCACCGGCAGCTCGGGCAGCCCGGGGTCGTCGACCGTCGGCGGTGCGGCGTCGACGATCTCCTTCACGAAGACCCCCGAGGAGGCGAGCAGGTTGGCGAGGTAGACGCCGTACCAGAGGTCGATGGTCGTCACGTCGTCGCGCAGGTACGCCGCCCCGCGGCAGGCCGGGTCGGTGACCCGGTGGGTGCGCAGCCACTCGTTGGCGCCGGCGACGTAGCCGCGGACCATCTCCCGGGCCTGGCGGCCGGGGCCCGCCACGGGGTCGCGCAGCAGCCGCTCGACCACCTTGCGCTGCCGCAGGTCGGTGACGAACGCGTCGACCTGGAGGTTGGACGCGTCGAGCGTGACCTGGTCGTTGTAGCGACCCTTCGGGCCGAGCCAGCGGGACCGCTGGCCGCGCGCGGTCAGGAGGGTGTCGGCCAGCGTGCACACCGACGCCTCCGTGGCGGCGTACCCGCTCCCGAACCCCAGCGACCCGAAGCTGTGCGCCGTCACGTGCGGGACGCCGTGCTCGGTGAACGCGATGGCCGCCCGGTAGCGCGGCGTCGGTGCGGGGAGCGCCTCGGCCGAGCCGCCGGGCGCGCCCGGCAGCCCGGTCAACGGGAGCAGGACGAGCGTGAGGGCGAGGACCAGGAGGGCGCGCATGCCAGGTCAACGCCGTGGGTCGACGGGGGGTTATGCACGCCACCTCCCAGGGCTTTCCGCAAGGCCGCCGCAAGGTTCGTCCACCGCTCGGCCAAGGCTCGTCCACAACCGGCGACAGGGGCATGGCGGCATGTGAACCTCTACCTGTCACCGATCTCGGACCAAGGAGCAGAACCTCGATGCGTACCCGCCTCGTCACCGCCGCCGCACTCCTCGTGCCGGCCGTGCTCGCACTCGGCGCGGCCCCGGCGATCGCCGGCGGCAGCCCGGGCGGCGACAACGGCACGATCAAGCTGAGCGAGGTCGGCGGTCCGGAGGACCAGAGCAACGACCCGAAGCTCTGGTGCTCCTTCGAGGTCCAGTGGTACGGCTTCGACGCCGGCTCGTCCCTCTACTCCGACGTCTCCTTCGAGGGCCAGGGCGCGGACAGTGGCGTCACGATCGGCGTGACCGGCTCGACCCACGTCTTCATCGGTGAGGACGCCGCGGGAGGTGGCACCGACCACGACGCCACGCAGGTCTACACGCTCAGCTTCGACAAGCCCGCGGCCAACGCCAACCAGGGCTACCACGTGAAGGTCACCACCGCGAACGGCGGCTCGAAGGGCAACGACACCAAGACCAAGGTCTTCCACGTCGCTCCCTGCGCGGTTCCCGCTCCGCCGACCCCGGCCGACCCCACGCCGACCCCGGCCGACCCCACGCCGACCCCGGCCGACCCCACGCCGACCCCGGCCGACCCCACGCCGACCCCGGCCGAGCCCACCCCGACCCCGGCCGACCCGACCCCGGCCGACCCGGTCACGACCGAGGCGGGCCAGCCGACGCCGGCCGTGATCCCGTGGAGCTGGGACTGGCAGTACGCCGCCCCGTCCTGCGACGCGCTGACGGTCGACTACCCGGCCAACATCCCGGACGGTCAGGCGAACGACGTCAACATCCGGTTCGCGACCCCGTCCGGCCAGCGCACCCTGAACTTCCACGACAACAACGGCACGTGGGCCGGCCGCACGGTCTTCACGTACGCCGGCCACGCGCAGTGGCCCGCCGGGCTCACGTCGTACGACGTGGTCTGGGTCCAGGTCGGCGGCACCAACTACCACTGGCAGGGCCAGGTCTCCTGCGGCGATGCCGCCCCGGCTCCCGCTGCTCCGGCCCCCGCCGACCCGGCTCCCGCGGCCCCGGCGCCCGCCGCTGCCGCTCCGGCGCTCGTCGCCCAGGTCCTGGGCTTCCGCTCGGGTGTCGCTGCCGTCAAGGTCGGCGCCGCCCCGCAGGCCGACTGGGTCTCGGTGAGCGCGACCGACGCCGACGTCCTCCGGGTCCAGCACCTCAAGAAGGGTTCGTGGAAGTCGGCCGGCGTCGCGCAGATCGACGACGACGGCGACGCCAAGGTGACCTACCCGCGGCTGGGCAAGCGCGGCACCTACAAGTTCCGCGTGCTGGTCGACGGCGTCGCGTCCAAGACGCTGGTCGTCCGGGTCCGCTGACCTACAGGTACAGGCCGGTCGCCTCATCGCCGACCCGGTCGGCGGCGACGGCGTGCACGTCGCGCTCGCGCATCACGACGTAGAGCTCGCCGTGCACCTCGACCTCGGACTTGTCGTCGGCGTCGAAGAGCACCCGGTCGCCGACCTCGACGGAGCGGGCGTGCGGGCCGACGGCGACCACCTTCGACCAAGCGAGGCGGCGCGCGCCCATCGCGGCCGTGGCGGGGATGACGATGCCGCCGGACGAACGGCGCTCGCCGGCCTCCCGGTCGAGCTCGACGAGGACCCGGTCGTGGAGCATCTTGATCGGGGTCTTGCTGGACAACGCGTCACCCACAGCTCAGTTGACGACCTTGCGGATGATCGCGAACACCACGACGACGCCGACGACACCGCCGACGACCTTGAGGATGTTGTCGGTGCGCGGCTGGCCGGTCTGCCGGTCGACGAAGTGGCCCTTGATGCTGCTGACCTCGCGGCTCACGATCGTCTTGGGGTGCGCCCGGTAGAGGAGCTGGTCGATCGTGGTGGCCAGCTGTTCCCTGGTCTCCTCGATCTCAGCCTCGAGAGCGGACAGCGATTCGTCCTTGCCCACTTCTTCTCCTCCGTCGACGGGTGCGAGTGCGAGGCTATCAACCGCGCCGGGGCCCGGTCAGGGCCGGGGCGCTGCCGTCCGCGGGTCGAACCCGAAGGGCAGCTCGAGCCGGTGCGCGGTCATCAGCGCGTCGTCGGTGAGGACGTCGTACGTCGACCCGTCGGCCACGACCGTGCCTCCGCTGAGCACCACCGAGCGCGGGCACAGCTCGAGGGCGTAGGGCAGGTCGTGGGTGACCATCAGCACCGTGACGTCGAGCGAGCGCAGGATGTCGGCGAGCTCGCGGCGCGAGGCGGGGTCGAGGTTGGACGACGGCTCGTCGAGCACCAGGATCTCCGGCTCCATGACCAGCACGGTCGCGACCGCGACCCGGCGCCGCTGGCCGAAGGAGAGGTGGTGCGGCGGGCGGTCGACGTACTCCGCCATGCCGACCTGCTCCAGCGCGTGCATGACGCGGCGGTCCAGCTCCTCGCCCTTGATGCCGAGGTTGGCCGGGCCGAAGCCCACGTCGGCGCGCACGGTGCCCATGAAGAGCTGGTCGTCGGGATCCTGGAAGACGATGCCGACGCGGCGCCGGATCTCCTGCAGGTTGGCCTTCTCGACCGGGAGGCCGCTGACGGAGACCGAGCCCGCCCCGGCGGTGTGGATGCCGTTGAGGTGCAGCACCAGCGTCGTCTTGCCGGCGCCGTTGGGACCGAGCAGGGCGACCCGCTCCCCCTGGTGGACGTGCAGGTCGACGCCGAAGAGCGCCTGGTGGCCGTCGGGGTAGGCGTAGGCCAGGCCGCGGACGTCGAGGACGGGAGTGCTCACCGGGGCATCCTCCCGGTGTAGCCGCGCGACAGCATGGCGAGGTGGACTCGCTCGCCGCGCTCGTAGGAGCGGATGAAGAGGGCGCCGGCCGAGCGGGCCAGCACCGGCCAGTGCTTCGGGTTGCGGGCCGTGAAGCCGCGGGACTCCCGGGCGACCCGCATCCGCTGCATCTCGCCGGTGACGACGTCGAGGTAGCGGACCATGAACGACATGATCTGCACCAGCTGCTGCGGCAGGTGCAGCCGCTCGAGCCCGAGGAGCAGCTCGTTGGGCTCGGTCGTCGCGGCGAGGGTGAGGCTGGCGAGCACGCCGAGCGTGCCCTTGACCAGCAGCGCGATCCCGGCCTCCAGGCCGTGCTGGCTGACGCTGACGCCGAGCACCTCGGTCTGCGGCCCGGTGGCGACGAACGGCAGCAACACGGCGAAGAGGACGAACGGGACCTCCACCACGGTGCGCTTGAGCAGGTACGTCGGGGGGACGCGCGAGAGCGCGATGACGCCGACCAGCGCAGCCAGGTAGACGGCGAACGCGGCGTACCAGTCGCGGGGCGTGGCCACCACGACGACCATGAAGCCCAGCAGCGCCAGGACCTTCAGGTGCGCCGGGGCGCGGTGCACCACGGAGTGACCGTGGAAGTGCAGCTTGTGGCCGTGTCCGGCGCCCACCTCAGGACCGGTCGTCCCGCGAGCGCCGGCGTACGACGTACGTGACGCCGCCGGCCAGGGCCAGCACGACCAGCACGCCGATGACGCCGGTGAGGCTGCCGTAGCCGTCGAAGAACCCCTGGTGGGTCCGGCCGGTGCCGGCGAAGCCGTGGTCCTCGGACACCTTCGTGAGGCCGTCCGGGTTGGCGTCGGCGAAACGGCTCACGATCCCGGCCAGGGCCAGGGCGACGAGGAGGACACCGACCAGGACCACCTTGGTGCTGGGCCTGGAGCGGGGGCGCCTCATGCGGCCGCTCCCGTCGTGGGCGTGCGGATCTCGAGCTCGCGGCGCTCCAGGATCGGGCGCGCGCCGTACACGAGGTCGGGGCGGACGGCGAGGATCGCGCCGACCGCGAGGAACGTGATGATCCCTTCGCCGATGCCGATCAGGACGTGGACGCCCACCATCGCGGCGGCGAGGTTGTCGAGCGGGATGTCGGCGGTGCCGCCGATCGCGTAGAGAGCCACGAACAGGCCTGCGGCGATCGGCACCGAGACCAGCGCGCCGATCCCGGCCTGGACCGGGACCATCGAGAGCCGCTTCGGCATGACCATCTGGAGGCCCTTGAAGACCAGCCACCCGACGGCGACCGTGGTCAGCCCCATCAGGGTGATGTTGGTGCCGAGCGCGGTGATGCCGCCGTCCGCGAAGAGCAGGCACTGCACCATGAAGACGACGCTCAGGCACAGGATGCCGGTCCACGGCCCGACGAGCACCGCCGCGAGCGCCCCACCCATCAGGTGACCGCTGGTGCCGGAGGCGACCGGGAAGTTGAGCATCTGGACGGCGAAGATGAAGGCGGCGACGAGGCCGGCCATCGGCGCGGTCTTGTCGTCGAGCTCATTGCGGGCCTTGACCAGGGCGACGCCGATCGTCACCACCGCGACGGCGCCGGTGGCGGCCGACGTCGGTGCGTCGAGGAAGCCGTCAGGGACGTGCATGCGCTCTCCTGCTCGGGTGGGACGGGGGATAGGTTGGTCGTGCCCGAGATTGCCCACCCTACGTTATTGCACATTCTTTGCGACAAGGAGTTCCGCCCCGTGAGCCAGCCCGCGCGCCTCTCCCCCGGTGACACCGCTCCGGAGTTCACCCTCACCGACGACACGGGCGCGGAGGTGGCGCTGAGCGACTTCCTCGGCCGCAAGGTGATCGTCTACTTCTACCCGGCCGCGATGACCCCCGGCTGCACCAAGCAGGCCTGCGACTTCACCGACTCCCTGTCCTCGCTCCAGGCGGCCGGCTACGAGGTCGTCGGCGTCTCGCCGGACAAGCCGGAGAAGCTCGCCAAGTTCCGTGAGCGCGACGGGCTCACCATCACCCTGCTGTCCGACCCGGACAAGAGCGTGCTGGCGGCGTACGGCGCCTTCGGCGAGAAGAAGCTCTACGGCAAGGTCGTCGAGGGCGTCATCCGCTCCACGGTCGTCGTCGACGAGGACGGCAAGGTCTTCCTCGCGCAGTACAACGTCAAGGCCACCGGCCACGTCGCCAAGCTGCGCCGAGACCTCGAGCTCAACAACGCGGACGAAGAGCCGCGCTGAGTCTCTGGGACACTGCTGTCGCGCGCCCGTAGCCCAACAGGCAGAGGCATCAGGTTTAGGTCCTGACCAGTGCGAGTTCGACTCTCGCCGGGCGCACCACCTCCCTCGATCGACCCCGCGATGTGACGGCGGTCACTAGAGTCCGCGCATGGACTCCGCGCTCACGACCGTCGCCCTCCCGCTGGCGCTCGGCATCATCATGTTCGGTCTCGGGCTCTCGCTGACCCCCGGCGACTTCCGGCGCGTGGCCAGCGCACCCAAGGCGGTCGCCGTCGCGCTCACCTGCCAGCTGGTCATCCTGCCGGTGGTCTGCTTCGGGCTGGTGAAGGTGCTCGACCTGCCGCCGCTGCTCGCGGTCGGGATGATGCTGCTCGCCGCCTCCCCCGGCGGCACGAGCGCCAACCTGTTCAGCCACCTCTTCCGCGGCGACGTCGCGCTCAACGTCTCGCTGACGGCGATCAACTCGATCATCTCGATCATCTCGCTGCCGCTGATCACCAACCTCGCGATCAACCACTACGACCTCGGCGACTCGGTCTCGCTGCAGTTCGTCAAGGTCGTGGAGGTCTTCGCGATCGTGCTGGTGCCGGTCACGATCGGCATGCTCGTGCGGGCCCGCGCGGCGGGCTTCGCGACGCGGATGGACAAGCCGGTGCGGATCGGATCGGCCGTCATCCTCGCGGTCCTGGTGCTGGGGATCCTCATCGACCAGCGCGAGGACGCGGCCGGCTACCTCGCCGACGTGGGCCTCGCCGCCGCCCTGTTCTGCGTGATCTCACTGGTGACGGGGTACGTCGTACCGCGCGCCGCCGGCGTCCGCGAGGCCCAGGCGGTCGCGTCGTCGATGGAGATCGGCGTCCACAACGCCACCCTGGCGATCTACGTCGCGGTCGAGGTGCTCGACAGCACCCAGATCTCGATCCCGTCCGCGGTCTACTCGATCTTCATGTTCGCGTTCGCGGCTCTGTGGGGCGTCGTGCTCACCAAGCGGCTGGCGCGGAGCGCTCAGCCCGCCTGAGCCTCTTCCTCACGCAGCCGCGGCACCGTCGTGCCCTCGGGCTTGATGCCGGTCTTGTCGGCGAAGAACGCCCGGATCCGGTCCATGTCGGCGACCACGTCGCCGGTCACCGGGAAGGTCGGACCCCACCCGACGGTCCGCGAGGGTGCGTCGAGGAAGGCGAGCGTGATCGGGAGACCGGTCTGCTGGGAGATCCGGTAGAAGCCGGACTTCCAGTACTCCCCCTTGCTGCGGGTGCCCTCGGCGGCGATCCCGAGCAGGAAGGTGTCGTCGGTCTCGGCGTCGGCGAGCAGTCCGCGGATGGTCGCGCCCGGGTTGGACCGGTCGAGCTCGACGGCACCGGACGCGCGCATGATCGGGGCGAGCGGTCCCTTGAAGAACGAGTCCTTGACCAGCAGCCGGATCTGCACGTCGTTGTCCCACGCGAGCAGCATCGTCAGGACCCAGTCCCAGTTGGAGGTGTGCGGGGCGCCGACCAGGATCCCCTTCTTCGGCACCACACCGACGGTCTTCCAGCGCGACAGCCTGAGCAGCAGCCTGGCCAGGTTGCGTCGCAGGAAGAAGTGTCGCCTCACCGCAGGATCCGGGCGACGATCGGCGCCATCCGGCGCAGCGCCCAGCCGCGGTGCGAGATCGCGTCCTTGTCGGCG
Source organism: Nocardioides hankookensis (assembly GCF_042658885.1). NCBI lineage: Bacteria > Bacillati > Actinomycetota > Actinomycetes > Propionibacteriales > Nocardioidaceae > Nocardioides > Nocardioides hankookensis. The sequence goes on from NZ_JBHSRJ010000009.1 coordinate 517,676, forward strand.
ATGCTCAGCTCCGCTGTCGTCAGCCCCGGCCGGGCCTCGGCCTCGAAGAGCACGTCGTACCCGAAGCCGCCGCTGCCCCGGACCTCCCGGATCACCCGGCCCGGCATCGTCCCGCTGGTCAGCTCCTCGCCGTCGGGGTGGCAGAACGCGACGGCGCAGTGGAAGTGCGCCGTACGCCGCTCGTCCGGCACGTCCTCGAGCTGCGCGAGCAGGAGCTCGTTGTTGCGCTGGTCGCTCTTCGGCGGCCCCGACCAGCGTGCGGACAGCACGCCCGGCATGCCGTTGAGCGCGTCGACGCACAGCCCGCTGTCGTCGGCCAGCGACGGCAGCCCGGTGGCAAGCACCCCGGCGCGGGCCTTCAGCAGGGCGTTGCCCTCGAACGTCGCCTGGTCCTCGACCGGCTCGTCGTAGCCGTCGACCTGGTCGATGCCGAGCACCTCGACGTCGGGGAGGTGCTCGCGCAGGATGCGCTCCATCTCCGCGATCTTCTTGGCGTTGCGTGAGGCGAGGAAGACCCTCATCGGCGCCCCGCTCATGAGCTCAGCGCCTCCTGCTGGAGACGCGTCAGGTCGGTGCAGCCCTTCTCGGCCAGCGCCAGGAGGGCGTCGAGCTCGGCGCGGTCGAACGCCGCGCCCTCGGCGGTGCCCTGGACCTCGACGAACTTGCCCGCGCCCGTCATCACGACGTTCATGTCGGTCTCGGCGCGGACGTCCTCGACGTACGGGAGGTCGAGGCGCGGGACCCCGTCGATGATGCCGACGCTGATGGCGGCGACGGACCCCGTGAGCGGCTCGCCTGTCAGTGCCCCGGTGGAGCGCAGGTGGGCGACCGCGTCGGCCAGGGCGACGTACGCCCCGGTGATAGCAGCGGTGCGGGTGCCGCCGTCGGCCTGGAGGACGTCGCAGTCGAGCTGGATCGTGTTCTCGCCGAGCGCCTGGTAGTCGATGACCGCGCGCAGCGAGCGCCCGATCAGCCTGCTGATCTCGTGGGTGCGGCCGCCGATGCGGCCCTTGACCGACTCGCGGTCGGAGCGGGTGTTGGTCGATGCAGGGAGCATCGCGTACTCGGCCGTCACCCAGCCCAGGCCGGAGCCCTTGCGCCAGCGCGGCACGCCCGGCGACGCGGAGGCGGCGCACAGGACCTTGGTGCGGCCGAACTCGATGAGCACGGAGCCCGCCGCGTGGTCGAGCCAGTTGCGGGTGATCGTCACCGGTCGGAGCTCGTCGTCTGCCCTGCCGTCTTCGCGTGCACTCATGGGACGACCCTAGGGTGTGGCCCCTTATCCGGCGCCGTCGCGAGCAGGTTTTCGCGCCGTGTCTGGCAAGGCGGAGGTGCGAAGGCGGGACGGAGTCCCGTCGAGTCGCCGACAACGCGGCCAGATCGGATGCGAAAGCCTGCGTAGCAGGCGTTACCGGATAAGGAGCCGCGCCTCAGGGCGTCCGGACCAGCGGGAGGATCCGGGAGTCCTCGAGCGCCGCGGTGCGGTGCCCGAGGCCCATGATGTACGCCGCGTCGGTGGCGAACGCGAAGAAGTCCTCGAGGCTGCGCTGGTGCACGAGGATCGCGTGGTCCCACCGCTCGTGCTCGGGGCCGACGAACCAGGCGCCGCCGTCACCGAGCACGTCGTACGAGCCGCCGCTGGCCTCCAGGAACGGCAAGGTGTGCTCGACGTAGAGCGCGTACGCCGCGCTGCCCGAGATCGGCGCGGCCGGCGCGAGCTCCGGCGAGAGGGAGTAGTCCGCGACGTCGCGGAAGCGCAGCAGGTTGAGCATCGAGATCGGTCCGGCCGGCTTGCGTGCGATCAGCGCGTGGATCGTCGCGTCCGTGGGGTCGAGGTGCACGTCGTCAGACTAGAACGCGCTCGCGACGGACCTCGGTCCACGCCATCCGGACCGCCCACGGCGCGAGGTCCCTCGCCCGACGCCCCACCCACGGGCCACCCTCGGCCATCATCCACGCGAGGTCGCGCCGCCAGCTCGGGTCGTAGCCGCCCGCCGCTACGAGGCTGGGCGGCTCGCAGGCGATGCCGGCGACCGCGAGCAGCCCGGCGTACGCGTGGGCGAGGACGCGGTGCCCGAGCTCGGAGGGATGCAGCCGGTCGACCGACCAGAACCTCCGGTCGGTCACCTCCGGCCGGGTGGCCAGGTCGATGCGCAGGCCGCCGTACGTCGCGTGGATCTCGTCGTAGACGCGGTTGACGGTCTCGATCCGTTCGGCGAGCGGCCGGCGCAGCACACCCGGCAGGCCGAAGACGGAGCCGTGGTCGTGGAAGCGAGCCGTCAGCAGCAGCGCCCCGGAGCCGTGCAGCGCGTCCGCGCACGTCATCAGGTCGTCGCGCACCCGGGCCGGGTCCCACGCCGAGCGCATCGTGTCGTTGATCCCGACCACCAGCGAGGCGACGTCCGGCCGGTGCGCGAGGGCCGTGTCGAGCTGCTCGGCGCGCACGGAGGTCGCCGTCGCTCCGGAGACCGCCACGTTGCACGACGAGACGTCGTACGACGTCGCGAGCGCACCGGCCAGCAGCCGGGCCCAGCCCCGCCAGCCCCCGGGCACCGGGTCGCCGATGCCGTACGTCGTGCTGTCACCGAGGGCTGCCAGCCGCAGGTACATGCCTTCAGGGTCTCCGGACCCGGTTCCGGTCGACCGACGCGAGGTGTCGTGTCGGTCAACGTTGCGTGACTACTTCACCTCGGCCCGGAGGATGCGCCCGATGCCGATGACGAGCGGGACGACCAGCCAGATGAAGCCGGACACGACCAGGTGCGCCCACTGGTCACCGGTGAGGGGCCAGTCGTAGAGCTCGTTCTGGGCCGTCAGGAAGTCGATCCAGGGCGCCAGCTTGTCGAACCACGCCATCAGCGAGGCACCGATCCCGATCAGGATCGGCAGCACCCACTTGTAGACGAAGAAGACCACGATGGCGCCGGCCGTGTTGAGCAGCAGCGCCGCCAACGCGAACCCGCCCAGCATTGCGAACGTCTGGTTGACGATGAAGGCGAAGAAGCCCGCCCACCCGAACGTCCAGTCGGCGCCGCCCTGCGCGGCCCCGTAGATCAGGTTGCACGCCAGGCCCAGCACGATCGCGACCGCCACGGTCGCCAGGGTGAGCAGCACGCCGACGACGGCCTTGGCGGCGATCACCATCGGGCGCCGCGGCTCGAGCGCGAAGGTCACCATCGCCGTGCGCTGGCCCCACTCGCTGGTCACCAGCATGATGCCGAGCACCGGCAGCAGGAACGACGTCATGAACGCCGCCGCCCCGATGAAGTCCCCGAACTGGATCGACTCGTCGTTCGCGATCACCACGGCCAGCACGACGGCCTCGGTGGCCAGCACGATGAGGCCGATCACCATCAGCAGCCAGAAGCTGGCGCGGGTGTCGTAGGACTTGCGGAACTCGACCCTGACGAGGCGCCAGAACGGCGTCGGACGGGTGGTGGAGATGTCCAGCGCGTGCCCGAGTCCGGGCGCTGCGGTGGTCATGTCACTTCACCTCCGCACGCAGCACCCGGAGGATGCCGATGACCAGCGGCACGACCAGCCAGATGAACCCGGACACCGCGAAGTGGGACCAGTCCTCGCCCGACATCCCGTTGCCGTCGAAGAGACCGGTCTGGGCGTCGTTGAAGTCGATCCAGGGCTGGATGTCCTCGAACCAGCCGATCAGCGCGGCGCCGAGGCCGAAGAGGCCCGGCAGCACGAAGGAGTAGACCATGTAGAGCACGATCGCGGCCGGGGAGTTGAGCAGCAGCGCGGCGAACGCGAAGCCGGTCAGCATGCCGATCACCTGGAGCAGCACGAAGTACGCCGTCTGCTCGACGCTCTGGTCCCACACGACCGTCGCGCCCGAGAACGCGCCGTACAGCGCGTTGCAGATCGTGGCGAGCACCAGCGCGATGACCACGGCCACGATCGCCAGGCCGATGCCGACCACGAACTTCGCGGCGATCACCAGCGGTCGCCGGGGCTCGAGCGAGAACGTCACCATCGCGGTGCGCTGGCTCCACTCGCTGGTCAGCAGCAGGATGCCGATGACGGGCAGCAGCAGGCCGATGGAGAAGTTCGTCGAGGTCAGGAAGTCGTTGTAGGAGACCCGCAGGTCCTGGGCGACGACGACGGCCAGCTGGATCGCCATGACGACGCCGGTGAGGACGGCGGTCGAGATCAGCAGCCACAGCCCGGCCCGGGTGTCCCAGGTCTTGCGCAGCTCGACCCTGACCAGGCGCGAGAACGGCGTCGACGACGTCGTGGAGATGTCGAGGGCGTGGCCGAGGCCGGGAGCCGTGGCACTCATGACAGGCCCTCGCGCTGGGTGTCGGAGGTGAGCTCGAGGAAGAGGTCCTCCAGTCCGCCGTCGGCGGCGCGGAGGTCGGTGAGCACGATCGCCTTCTCGGCGGCGGTGCGACCGACCTCGACCGGTTCGGTCTCGACCCGGAGGCCGTCGCCGGCACCGGCGACCACGAAGCCCTTGGCCTGGAGCGCCTCGGCGAGCAGGTGGTTGTCGAGTGCGGTGACGAAGGTGGTGCCCGAGCCCTTGGCGCCGGCCAGCAGCGACTTCTTGTCGCCCTGCGCGACGACCTTGCCGTGGCCGATGAGGATCATCTCGTCGGCGATCAGCTCGACCTCGTTGAGCAGGTGGCTGGAGAGCAGCACGGTGCCGCCCCGCTCGGCGTACCCCTTGAGGAGGCCGCGCATCCAGCGGATGCCGGCCGGGTCGAGGCCGTTGGCGGGCTCGTCGAGGATGAGCACCGACGGGTCCCCGAGCAGCGCGTGGGCGATGCCGAGGCGCTGCTTCATGCCGAGGGAGTAGTTGCGCAGGCGACGCTTCGCCTCGCCCGGGGTGAGCGAGACCAGCTCGAGCATCTCGTCGACGCGCGAGTTGTCGAGACCCATCGTCCGAGCACCGAGCTCGAGGATCTCGCGGCCGCTGCGGCCGGCGTGCTGGGCCGAGGCGTCCAGCAGGACGCCGACGTGGCGCCCGGGGTTGGGGATGTCCTGGTAGAGGTGACCACCGATGGTCACCCGCCCCGAGGTGGCGGGCGTCAGCCCGACCATCACGCGCATCGTGGTCGTCTTGCCGGCGCCGTTGGGACCGAGGAACCCGGTCACCCGCCCGGGCTGGCAGACGAAGCTGACGTTGTCCACTGCCGTGAACGTGCCGTACTTCCTGGTGAGTCCTTCGACGGTGATCATGGGTCCAGCCTGCCGCACGACGACGACAGAAACATCCTTCGTCGGGCGCGAGCCGCGAGACCTTAGTAGGGGGTCGCCAGCGACCCGCGGCCGCTCCGCCGGGAGCCGGCGCGGCCTAGCCTTGCGGCGTGGACCGCCCCGCCCCTGAGGAGTACCAGCCGCCGCTGCGGCTGTGGAGCCACGCGTGGCGACTCGTCCTCATGGTCGCGATCTCGGCCGTCGCCTGGCTGCCGGTGTCCAGCGACCAGGAGCGCATCTCCGAGCTCTGGGTGATGGGCGACCTCCTGCTCGGCGCCATCTGCTTCGTCCTCGTCTTCTTCCGCCGCCGCTGGCCGGTCCCGATCGCCCTCGTGCTCAGCCTGGCCAGCGCGGTGTCCGGAACCGCGTCGGGACCGGCCGTCCTCGCGGTCGTGTCGCTCGCGACCCGGCGCAGGTGGCGGGAGGTCGCACTCGTCGGCTCGGTCGCGTTCGCCGCCAGCCAGTTCTTCAGCACCGTGCTGCCGACCAACGGCGACTCCGTCTGGGTCTCCCTGTCCGTCAACGTCGTCGCGACGGCGGCCGTGCTCGCGTGGGGCATGTACATCGGCTCGCGTCGGGAGCTGATCTGGACGCTGCGCAACCGGGCCGAGCGGGCCGAGTCCGAGCAGGAGCTCCGGGTGGAGCAGGCCCGCGGCAACGAGCGCGCCCGGATCGCCCGGGAGATGCACGACGTCCTCGCTCACCGGATCTCGCAGATCTCCATGTACGCCGGGGCGCTCGCCTACCGCGAGGACCTGACGCCCGCCGAGACCCGCGCGAGCGCCGGCGTGATCCGCGACCAGGCGCACGAGGCGCTGACCGACCTGCGCGACGTCCTCGGCGTGCTGCGCGACGACACCGGCGAGCGGCACAGCGCGCCGCAGCCGACGTACGCCGACCTGGCCTGCCTGGTCGCCGAGGCCCGCGACAGCGGGCTGCGGGTCGAGCTCGAGGACCTGGTGCCGGAGGACGGCCCGCGGGTGCCCGACGCCGCCGGGCGCACGGTCTACCGGATCGTCCAGGAGGGGATGACCAACGTGCGCAAGCACGCGCCCGGGGCGCTCCTCACGGTGCGGATCACCGGCACCCCCGAGGACGGCATCGACGTGGTGCTGCGCAACCCCCTCGGCTTCGGTCCGACCCAGACCCCCGGCGCCGGGCTCGGCCTCGTCGGTCTCACCGAGCGCGCGGAGCTGCGCGGGGGCCGGCTCGAGGCCCGGCGCGACGGGTCGATGTTCGTGCTGCACGGGTGGATACCGTGGAGCACATGACGCGGGTCCTGGTGGTCGACGACGACCCCCTGGTGCGCTCGGCGCTCGGGCTGATGCTCGGCGGCCAGGCCGACCTGGAGGTCGTCGGCGAGGCGTCGGACGGCTGGGAGGGCGTCCGGCTGAGCGCCGAGCTGCACCCCGACGTCGTCCTCATGGACATCCGGATGCCGCGGCTGGACGGGCTCGCCGCGACCCGCGAGCTGCACGCCCGGCCCGACCCGCCGCGGGTCATCGTGCTCACCACCTTCGACGCGGACGAGCACGTGGTCGAGGCACTGGCCGCCGGCGCGGACGGGTTCCTGCTCAAGGACACCCCTCCCCCCGAGATCGTGGCCGCCATCCGCAAGGTCGTCGACGACGAGCCGATGCTCTCCCCCTCCGTCACCCGCACCCTGATCCGTCGCCTGCGCGCCGACAGCGCCGAGCCGGACACCGGCCGCGAGCGCGCCGAGCAGGCCCAGCAACGGCTGACGGCGCTCACGGACCGGGAGCACGAGGTCGCCCTCGCCATCGGCCGCGGCCTCAGCAACGCCGAGATCGCCTCGGAGCTGCACCTCTCCGTGCCGACGGTGAAGGCGCACGTCTCCCGACTCTTCGACAAGCTCCAGGTGACCAACCGGGTCCAGATCGCCATCTGCACTCACGACGCCGGACTGAGCTAGCGAAGTCCGGAGTACGTCGGGAGATTGAGGGCGCCGGCGCACACCGCCACGGAGTGACGGGGTGCGCGGCGTGTCTCGAAATCCACGACGCCGGACTGAGCTAGAGCGGGACTGGTCTAGCGCCCCGCGGCGGCGGGCGCGGACCGGCGTACCGTCCCCGCATGGGCCTGCGCCACGTCGCCGCCGTCACGAGCCTCCTCCTCGCAGGCTCGGTGCTGGTCGCCGGGTCCTCCGAGGCCGAGCAGCTCGACGGGGCGGACCACCTGCCCGCGTCGGTCTCGGGCACCGTGCCCGAGGGCGGCTCGCTGTCGACCACGAGCCCGACGATCGGGAAGATCAAGCAGGGTGAGATCACCCTCCAGCCGAAGCCGAGTGCGGAGGACGAGGAGATCGACGCATTCGACAAGTTCGTGGCGTCGATGGGCACCCTGCCCAAGCGCAAGCGCCTGCTGGTCTGCGTCGTCCTGCACACCTACGTCTCGGCGGGCTTCCCCTCCGACCCGTACGAGGCGGAGTACAAGACGAAGAACGCCTCGGCGGCCGCGGCGATCCTGGGGGCGTGCCTGCAGCTGGCCGGCCTGATCACCTACGACCAGGCCGTGCCCCTGCGCCAGGCGGGCCGGCGCGCGGGCGGGCGCTGCGGCGAGACGGTCGGTGTGCCGGCCACCATCCGCAAGCAGGGTGGCCAGTACGTCGTGTCGGTCGACGGCACCACCCGCGGGGTGCGGAAGCCGCCACTCAAGGTGACCTGCGCGGCCAAGGGCGACGGGATCGCCTACCGGGTGCGCCCGGCCAAGAAGGGCGTTCAGCTGCGCACGGTGGTCGGCAACCAGCTCGCGTTCGGGATCAAGAGCCCGCCCGACGCGTCGACGTCCGTGCCGGTGAAGGTCACCTTCAACGGACGCTGACCTCGGTCCGTCCCTCAGCCCAGCTTGGTCAGCGTGAAGTAGCTGTTCGCGAGCGTCCCGCTCGCGTTGAACGTGGAGACGGTGATGTTGTAGCCGGCCCCGTTGCAACCGCTCCCCCAGAAGTAGGGGTTGAGGGTCGCCTGGCCGCCCTGGCCGGAGTTGATCGGCGTGACGGCGTACGGACCGCCCTGCTGGACCCACCCCGTACCGGTGATGCAGTAGAGGCCGGTCGAGGGGTGGGTGATGGTCGGGGTCGCGAGGGAGCCGCCGTGGGTGTAGACCGTGCCGTCGGACGCCACCGTCACCCAGCCGACCGAGGACCCCGGGTCGCCCTTGTCCCCCTTGTCCCCCTTGTCCCCCTTCTCACCCTGGTCGCCCTTCTCCCCCTGGACACCTTGCGACCCCTGGTCGCCCTTCGCTCCCTTCGGGAGCTGCCCGGCCTTGAAGTCCTTGGCCATCAGGGTGTGGTCGCGGACCTTGGCGGAGACGACCGCGTTGCTCTTCAGCTGAGTGGTGCCGACGCTGTTGCCGGGCAGCACACCGGCGGCGTACGCCGTGCCGCTGAGGGCGACGCCGAGCGCGACGATGCTGACGACGAAGGACGGGGTGATACGTGGCAGGCGCATGGCGACTCCTCGTGGACCGTCCGGGCCCGGTGGCCCGGCTCACAGGTCCAGGAGCCGTTCACCCCAGTCCACGGCGTGACCCGTTCGGGCCATCCGGCGGGCAGCTGCGTCAGAGGTCGTACGTCGCCCCGGCGACCGCCAGCTCCACATCACCGTCGTACGTCGTGCGCGCCTCGGTCAGCGAGACCTCGGCGTCGTGCCAGGGCGGCACGTGGGTGAGCACCACTCGCCGGGCGCCGGCCCGGGTCGCGGCCGCGCCGACGTCGGTGCCGGTCAGGTGCAGGTCGGGCGGGTTGTCGACGCCGGCGAGGAAGGATGCCTCCGCGAGCAGCAGGTCGGCGTCGCGGGCGACCTCGTCGACCGCGGCGCACGGACCGGTGTCGCCGGTGTAGCCGAGCGTGACACCCCCGGCGGAGACGCGCAGCCCGAACGCGGGCACGGGATGGGTGACCGGGACCGGGCTGACCGTGAACGGGCCGATCGTCACCGGGTCCACCCACTCCCGGAAGTCGAACTCCGCGGTCATGCCGGGGTCGGTCGGCAGGTCGTAGGCGCGCGCCATCCGCTCGGCGGTGCCGGGCGGTCCCCACACCGGGATCCGCGGCTGCGGACCGTCGGGGTGGTACTTGCGCATCACGTAGTAGCCGCACAGGTCGAGGCAGTGGTCGGCGTGCAGGTGGCTGAGCAGCACGGCGTCGATGGTCAGCGGGTCGACGTACCTCTGCAGCGCGCCGAGCGCCCCGTTGCCGAGGTCGACCAGCACCCGCCAGGTGCGGTCCTCGTGATCGGCCTCGAGGAGGTAGCAGCTGGCCGGGGACTCCGGTCCGGGGTAGCTGCCGGAGCAGCCGACGACGGTCAGCCTCACACCAGACCTCCGACGAACTGCGAGGCGACGCCGAGCTCGGGCCCGAGGAAGCGGCTGCCGATGGTCTCGAACTCCCCGGGCGAGCCGGTGGTGAGGAACGTGTACGACGGGTCGCCGCCGGGCCGCATCAGCTCGGTGCGCACCAGCATCTTGTAGACGTCCTTCGCGCACTCCTCCGCGCTGCTGACGAGCGTCACGTTGTCGCCCATGACGTAGGAGATGACGCCGGTGAGCAGCGGGTAGTGGGTGCAGCCGAGGATCACGGTGTCGACGCCGGCGGAGATCAGCGGGTCGAGGTAGTCGTGGGCCACGCCGATCAGCTCGTCGCCACCGGTGATGCCGGCCTCGACGAAGTCGACGAAGCGCGGGCAGGCCTGCGTGACGAGCTCGACGTGCGGGGCGGCGGCGAAGGCGTCGTCGTACGCCATCGACTCGGCGGTCGCGTGGGTGCAGATCACCCCGATCCGGCCGGTGCGGCTGGCCGCGACCGCGCGTCGGGTCGCCGGCAGGATCACCTCGACGACGGGCACGTCGTAGCGCTCGCGGGCGTCGCGCAGCATCGCGGCGCTGGCGGAGTTGCACGCGATGACCAGCGCCTTCACGCCGAGCGCGACCAGGTGGTCGAGGCACTCGAGGGCGTACTCGCGGACCTCGCCGATCGGCTTGGGTCCGTAGGGCTGGCGGGCGGTGTCGCCGACGTACACGATCGACTCGTGGGGCAGCTGGTCGATGACCGACCGGGCGACGGTCAGCCCGCCGAACCCGGAGTCGAAGATGCCGATCGGGAGGTCCCGCGGATCGGCGCTGGTCAGGTCGTGCACGGAGGCAAGGCTAGAGCGTCGGACCGTCACCGTCCCGCCTGCGCGACCCACGTCACTGGAGATGCGGGTCACGGAGCACCCGGCAGGTAGCGTCGGGGCATGCTCTCTCGTCTCGGTGCCGTCGTCTCCGCCCTCACGCTGTCGCTGGTCGCGCCCGCCTGCGCGTCGGCACAGACCCCCGCCGCGTCGGTCCGGCACGAGCCCTCCTCCAGCGCGACGCGGGTGCTCGCGATCTCGGTCGACGGGCTCAACACCGACGCCATCCGCCGCCTGGGCAGCACCGGTGCGCCGACGTTCCACCGGCTCCTCGACGAGGGCGCCGGGACGCTGAACGCGCGCACCGAGTTCGAGCAGAACGTCACCCTGCCCAACCACACCGGCATGATGACCGGCCGCCGCGTCGACCGCCGCCACGGCGGCCACGGCGTGACCTGGGACGACGACCGCCGCAGGATGACCGTGGCGAAGGCCGCCGGCCACCCGGTCCAGTCCGTCTTCAGCGTGGTCCACGCCGCCGGCGAGCGGACCGCGCTCTTCTCCACCAAGGAGAAGTTCGCTCTCTACAAGCGCTCGTGGTCGCGCGGGATCGACCGGTTCGTCGTCAACGAGGACCAGACCGCGCTGGTCCACCGGGCGGTGGCCGACCTGGCCTCTGCGGACCGCGCGTTCACCTTCCTGCACGTGTCCCTGCCCGACCGCTTCGGGCACGAGTACGGCGGCATGTCGGCGCAGTACCTCTCCGCGGTCCGCCAGACCGACCAGGACCTCGGCGTGGTCCTCGCGGCGATCGACGACAACCCGTCGCTCGACGACGTCGTCGTGGTCCTCACCGCCGACCACGGCTTCATGCCCGGCCGCACCACGCACAGCCCGAAGGTGCTCGCCAACTACCGGATCCCGTTCGTGGCCTGGGGCCCCGGCGTGACCGCAGGCGACCTCTACGCGCTCAACCCGGACTACCGCGACCCGGGCACCGCGCGTCCGCGGTACGCCGCCGCGCGGCAGCCCGTGCGCAACGGCGACCTGGGCAACCTCTCGCTCGACCTGCTCGGCATGAGGTCCATCCCGGGCAGCGAGCTGGACGCCAAGCAGAACCTCGACGTCAGCTGAGCTGACGTCCGGCGATCACGCCCAGAGCTGGCCGTCGAGCCGGCTCTCGGCGTCGTCGATGGTGCCCTCGTAGGCACCGGTCGACAGGTACTTCCAGCCGCCGTCGGCAACCACGAATGCGATGTCGGCGCTCTCACCGGCCTTGACCGCCTTCGCGGCCTGGCCCAGCGCGGCGTGCAGGATCGCGCCGGTCGAGATGCCGGCGAAGATGCCCTCGAGCTCGAGCAGCTCCCGCACCCGGCGGACGGCGTCGCGGGGACCGACCGAGAAGCGGGTGTCGATCAGCTCGGCGTCGTACAGCTCGGGGACGAAGCCCTCGTCGAGGTTGCGCAGGCCGTAGACCAGCTCGCCGTACCGCGGCTCGGCCGCGACGATCCGGACGTCGGGCTTGGCCCCGCGGAAGAAGCGGCTCACCCCCATCAGCGTGCCGGTGGTTCCGAGACCGGCGACGAAGTGGGTGATCGAGGGCAGGTCGGCCAGCAGCTCGGGCCCGGTGCCCTCCTCGTGCGCGCGGGCGTTGGCCGCGTTGCCGTACTGGTAGAGCATCACCCAGTCCGGGTGCTCGGCGGCGATCCGCTTGGCGACCCGGACCGCCTCGTTGGAGCCGCCGGCGGCGGGCGAGGAGACGATCTCGGCGCCCCACATCCGCAGCAGCTGGCGCCGCTCCTCGGAGGTGTTCTCCGGCATCACGCAGACGATCCGGTAGCCCTTGAGCTTGGCGGCCATCGCCAGCGAGATGCCGGTGTTGCCCGAGGTCGGCTCGAGGATCGTGCAGCCGGGACGGAGCGTGCCGTCCTTCTCCGCCTCCTCGATCATCTTCAGGGCCGGGCGGTCCTTGATCGAGCCGGTCGGGTTGCGGTCCTCGAGCTTCGCCCAGAGGCGTACGTCGGGGCTCGGGGAGAGCCTCGGCAGCCCCACCAGGGGGGTGCCGCCGACGGAGGCGAGCAGGTTGTCGAAGCGCATCGTTATCAGGTTGCCATTCGTGATCGGGCGATGGAACGGAGGGAGGGTCTACTCGGTCTCGACACGCCGGTAGCGACTTCGTTCCTCAGTCGCGCGGCTTGCTCGACCACCATCATGAGGTCCGCTTCGCGTCCCTCATCTCAGGAACTTCTCCGGGTCGAACTCGGCGAGCGGGATGATCCGCACCCGCGGCAGCGGCTGGATGAAGGCGTTGACGTCGTCCTCGAGGTCGAAGAGCGGGACGCCCAGCCCGGTGAGCTGGGTGCTCATGAACTCGCGCAGCCCGATCAGGCCGAGCTTGCGGCCGGCCCCCAGCAGGTCACCGAGGTGCTCGGCGAAGTCGGCGTCGTGGCTGGCGAGCAGCACGTCCGCTTCCTCGTGCGAGAGCAACGCCTCCAGCGTGCGCTGGATGCCGACGTCGACGACCTTCTGGTCCGAGGTGCCGGAGAGCGGGATCGGCCGGTAGTCCATCGCCAGCAGCGCCTGGACGAACGACGACGGCAGGTTGCCGTTGCTGGCGTTGAGGAAGAAGAGGCCGGTGACGGGCTGGCCCCAGGTCCGCTCTGCGAACTCGGTCACCCGCTCCCAGCGGGGTCGCTCCTCGGGTGCCGGACGACGGCCCAGCAGCGAGTTGCCGAGCGTCGCGTCGATGTTCTCGCCGTCGACGAGGACGAAGGTGCGACGCTCGGCCATCGCGATCAGCCGCCGGCGACGGCCGGGAGGACGACGACCTGGTCGCCGTCGCTGAGCTCGGCCTCGAGGCCGCCGATGAAGCGGACGTCCTCGTCGTTGACGTAGACGTTGACGAAGCGACGCAGGTCGCCGTTCTCGATCAGGCGGTCCTTGATGCCGGGGTGGTTGGCCTCGAGGTCGTCGATCAGCGCGCTCAGGCTGGCTCCGTCGGCACTGACGGCCTTCTCGCCGTCGGTGTAGTTGCGCAGGATGGTGGGGATCCGGACCTCGATGGCCATGGGGTGTGACTCCTCAGTTGCTGACGGGCTGCTCGTCGACGACCGTGACCTCTTCCTCGGTCACCTCGCCGTCGACGATCCTGTAGGACCTGAACTCCACGGGACCTTCGTTATTCCCGTGCTCGCGCGTGCTCACCAGCACATAGTGTGCTCCCGGCTCGTTGGCGAGACCGATGTCGGTGCGGCTGGGATACGCCTCGGTGGCCGTGTGGGAGTGGTAGATCACCACCGGCTCCTCGTCGCGGTCCCACATCTCCTTGTAGAGCTCGAGCAGCTCCGTGGAGTCGAACTCGTAGAACGTCGGCGACCCGGCCGCGTTGACCATCTCGACGAGGCGCTCGGGGCGGTCGCTGGACTCGGGACCCGCCACGACGCCGCACGCCTCGTCGGGGTGGTCCCGCTTGGCGTGGGCGACGATGCCGTCGTACGTCGCTCGGTCGATGGTCAGCACCGCTCCAGCCTACGAGGCTCAGCGGACGAAGCGCGCCGCGGTCTCACCTGCGAGCGCTGCGTCGATCCGCTCGAGGAGCCAGTCGGCCATCGGCGGCAGTGCCGCCACCGGCCACCACCGGACGTCGACGTTCTCGTCGTCGTTGACCCGGGCCTCCCCGGAGAGCCAGGAGCAGGTGAAGGTCAGGTCGAGGTAGACGGCCAGGTCGCCGTTGCCGTGGGTGATCTCGGGGCTGACGCCCACCGACGCGAGCCGGTCGACGCTCACCTCGACGCCGCACTCCTCGAAGGCCTCGCGGGCCGTCCCGACGGCCGGCTCCTCGCCGGGGTCGAGGATCCCGGTGATCGGCGCCCACTCCCCGTTGTCGGCGCGCCGGGTGAGCAGGACCTCGGCATCGGCGCCGGTACCGCGGTGGACGATCGCGGTGATGCCCGGCAGCCACATCTGGCGCTTGCCGATCAGGGCGCGCATCTCGACGACGTACGGCGGGATCGGGCTCATGCGCTCAAGGCTCCCACCAACGTCTCCTGGAGGTAGCCGACCCACTCGTAGATGTCGTGCGCCTGGGCACGCGGGTCGTCGTCGGAGAGCGAGTGCCAGTAGGCCTCGTCGCCCTCCTCGATCTCGAGCCGGGTGGCCAGCGCGAGGCGCAGGTCGGTGAAGGACCGCATCCACGTCTCCGCGGTCGGCGTGTCGAGCTCGACGTCGATCATCAGCCCGTCCTCGGTCAGCTCCTGCGGGAGCCCGGCCTCCTCGAGGCCGTCGATGATCGCGATGGCCGCGGCCGCCTTGCCGTCGCGCAGGCCGCCCTCGGTGAAGCGCCGGAACTCCGACGCGGCCTCCTCGTCGTCGGGGTACGCCGTCGGGAAGAGCCGGGCCAGGACCGGGTCCTCGGGCTCCTGGGTCGGCCCCGAGAAGTCCATCATCGCCTCGAACGGGTCGACGTCGTCGCGGGGGACGGCCGCCTCGTTGCGCAGCAGCTCGACGAGCTGGCCGGCGAGCGATCGCAGCAGGTCAGCCTCGAAGCCGGAGAAGTTCGCGATGATCAGCTTGCTCCGCCGGTGCCGGTGGAATCCAGACACGCCGCTGCTACTCCTGCCGGTCCATCGTCGCCCAGAGGCCGTACTCGTGCATCGCCTGCACGTCGCGCTCCATCTCCTCGCGGGTGCCGTGGCTGACGACGGACTTGCCGTCCTCGTGCACCTCGTACATCAGCTTCTCCGCCTTCTTCTTCGAGTAGCCGAAGTACTTCTGGAAGACGTAGGTCACGTAGGACATCAGGTTGACCGGATCGTTCCAGACGATCGTCACCCACGGCTTGGCCGTCTGGACGATCTCATCGGGAGTGGCGGTCGGCTCGACCTCGACGGGCGCGGTCACACCGGCAATGTTGGCACACTGACCCTCGTGCCTCCTGCCGTGACCCGGTCAACAGCCCTGCTCACCGATCACTACGAGCTGACCATGCTCCAGGCCGCGCTGCGGTCCGGCACCGCGCACCGCCGCTCGGTCTTCGAGCTCTTCCCGCGGCGGCTCCCCGAGGGCCGTCGGTACGGCGTGGTCGCGGGTGTCGGCCGGGCTCTCGACGCCCTCGAGCAGTTCACGTTCGACGCCTCGACGCTCGCGGCGCTCGAGGACGTCGTGGACGCCCCGACGCTCGACTGGCTGGCGTCGTACCGCTTCTCCGGTGATGTCTGGGGCTACGGCGAGGGCGAGACCTACTTCCCCTTCTCACCGCTGCTGGTGGTCGAGTCGACGTTCGCCGAGGCCGTGCTGCTCGAGACGCTGCTGCTCTCGATCTACAACCACGACTCGGCCGTCGCGTCGGCGGCGTCGCGGATGACGCTGGTCGCCGGCGACCGGCCGTGCATCGAGATGGGCTCTCGGCGCACCCACGAGGAGGCGGCGGTGGCGGCCGCGCGGGCGGCGTACGTCGCGGGCTTCGCGGCGAGCTCCAACCTCGCTGCCCGGCAGCGGTACGGCGTCCCGACGACGGGCACCAGCGCGCACAGCTTCACGCTCCTGCACGACACGGAGGCGGACGCGTTCCGGGCGCAGGTCGACTCGCTCGGCCGGGACACGACCCTGCTGGTCGACACCTACGACGTCACGGAGGCGGTGCGCCTCGCGGTCGAGGTCGCGGGGCCGGGCCTCGGCGCCGTGCGCCTGGACTCGGGCGACCTCGCCGTCCTCGCGACGCGGGTCCGGGCCCAGCTCGACGCGCTCGGCGCGACGAAGACCCGGATCATCGTGACCAGCGACCTCGACGAGCACGCGATCGCGGCGCTGGCAGCGGCACCGGTCGACGGGTACGGCGTCGGCACCGAGCTGGTCACCGGCAGCGGCCACCCGACCTGCGGGTTCGTCTACAAGCTGGTCGCCCGCGAGTCGGCGGACGGCGACCTGGAGTCGGTGGCCAAGAAGAGCGTCGACAAGGTCTCGGTCGGCGGCCGGAAGTACGCGCTGCGCCGGCGTACGCCGTCGGGCGTCGCGGAGGCCGAGGTGGTCGGCATCGGCCACCGGCCCGTCGACGACGGCGACGACCGGGCGCTGCTGGTCCCGCTGGTGCGGTCGGGCGAGGTCGTCGGACGGGAGTCTCTGGAGGCGGCGCGCGAGCGGCACCTCCGGTCGCGGGGCGAGCTGCCGGTCGCGATCCAGCAGATGTCGCGCGGCGAGCCGGTCATCCCGACCGTCCACGAGTGAGCGGTAGCGTGCCCGACATGAAGCGCGCGCTGATCGTCACCGACGTGCAGAACGACTTCTGCGAGGGCGGGTCGCTGCCCGTCACCGGAGGAGCACGCGTCGCCGCCGACATCGGGGCGCTGCTCCGGTCCTGGGCCGCCCGGGGGCCGGACGCCCCGGCGTACGACCACGTGGTCGCGACCAAGGACCACCACGTCGACCCGGGCGGACACTGGTCGCGCGAGCCCGACTTCGCCGAGTCGTGGCCGGTGCACTGCCGGGTCGGGACCGACGGCGAGGCGTTCCACCCCAACCTCGACCCGCAGCCCTTCGACGCGATCTTCCTCAAGGGCGAGCAGACGGCGGCGTACTCGGGCTTCGAGGGCCGCACCGTCGACGGCGTCGGCCTGACCGACTGGCTGCGCTCCCACGAGGTGACGTCGGTCGACGTGTGCGGGATCGCGACGGACTACTGCGTGCGGTCGACCGTGCTGGACGCGGTGACGTCCGGCTTCACGACGCGGCTGCTCACCGACCTGTGCGCGGGGGTCGCCCCGGAGACGACGTCCGCTGCGCTGGACGAGATGCGGGCGGCGGGGGTGTCCGTTGTCTGAGCACCTGGAGGTCCGTGTCGAGGACGGCGTGCTCTGGCTGACGTTCAACCGTCCCGAGGTCCTCAACGCCGTCGACGGCGCGATGATGACAGCGCTGGCGTCCGAGCTCGAAGGTGCGCGGGCGCGCGACGAGGTGCGCGCCGTGGTGATCACCGGCACCGGCCGCGGCTTCAGCGCCGGCGCCGACATGGAGTCGCTGCGGCTGGCGCCCGAGCACCCGGTCGAGACCATGGACGGCGCCAACCGGGTGATCCGCGCGGTCGTCGACTGCCCGGTCCCGGTGCTGGCGGCGGTCAACGGCATCGCCGCCGGCGTCGCCTGCTCGGCCGCCCTGGTCTCCGACATCATCGTGGCGTCGTCGTCCGCGGCCTTCCTGCTGCCCTTCGCGCGGATCGGCCTGATGACCGACGGCGGCTCCTCGGCCACCGTCGCGGCGTCGATCGGGCGTGCCCGCGCGATGCGGATGGCGCTGCTGGGCGAGCCCCTGTCGGCCGCCGACGCCCTCGAGTGCGGGCTGATCACCCACGTCGCACCGGACGACGAGTTCGAGGCCCTGGTCGCGAAGCTCGCGCGCCGCCTGGCCGCCGGCCCCGGGCTCGCCCAGAGCGGCATCAAGAAGGCCATCAACGCCGCCACGCTCCCCCATCTCGAGGCCGCCCTCGACCGCGAGCACTCCGGCCAGCGCGCCCTCTTCACCACCGCCGACTTCGCCGAGGGCCTCGACGCGTTCGCCGCCGGCCGGAAGCCGGTGTTCCGCGGCGAGTGAGCCCCGGCCATTTCGCTTGTAACACGGTGTCCGCCGAACTTGTGCGGTGCTGCAGCCCTCGACCAGACACGTGGACACCGCGTTACAAAACGGCCAGGGGGTGACGGGTAGCCCGGCGTACCGGTCACGCGGCGAACGGCGGCGGGCGACGGATCCGGTAGGGCTCGAGGTCGGCGATCGAGTCGCCGAACCGCGCGCGGGTGTCGAGGTACTCGCGGGTGAGGCGTCGCAGCGCTTCCTTGCGCCGATCGCCCCAGAAGTCGCCCCAGACGATCCGAGACACACCCGTCTTGAAGCCGGTCACGAAGTCCTGTCGGAGCTTCTCCTCCCACAGCGCCTTGCCCGGGTCCTCGGCGAACCCACCTTCCGACACGGGGACGTACTTCACGGCACCGTCGATCTCGAAGAAGTGACGACCGAGCCGCAGGTCGCACCACACCTCGCGGGTGCCGTCGGACAGACCGAACTGGGGCTCGGGGCGTCCGAACCCGAGCTCGGTCACCAGGATCTTGCCGAGGCTCTCTGCCACGTTCATCGACCGGATGTCGGCGAGGTCCTCGGCCGCCCGGACCTGGGTGACGCCCGGCCAGCACCGCATCGGCTCGATCGCACGCACCAGGTCGCCGCGAGTCGCGCCGGCGCGCAGTGCCGAGTCGAACGCCACCACTCCTCGCACGTAGCCGTGCTCGCGCGCGATGTCGGCAGCGGTCCGCGCGGCGTCGAGCACGGGCCATCCGTCCACGGTCGTCACTTGATCGAGCCGGTAGGGCGCCTTGTGGTGCTTCACCCCATGCTCGGTGCGGCTGCCGACGACACCCGGGCGGGTGACGTGCACCAGCAGGGGGTGTGGCTTGAGGATCTGCATGCCGAGCTCGAGGGCAGCCGAGTCATGGCTGCGGACGTGGGGCTTGCGCATCGCCAGGCTCGCTGCCCGGGAGAGGTACAGAGGGAGCTCACGGCGTTGATCGAGCGACTCCCAGAACGCCGCCGTCGCGTAGACCCCGCGGCGGGCCGAGACCCAGTGTCCGCGGCGTACCCAGTCATCGATCTGGATGACCGACACTCCCGCGGCCAGGGCTTGGCGCCGGGTCATCAGGTTGCCGTGGCGAGCAAACGCAGCCACCACTCGTGGATCCATGCCCCCACGCTCGACCTGATCGCGCTGCGGCGTCGCCCGTGAGCGGCGTCCTGTGGATGATGCCGCCCGGACGCCCGCCTGTGGACAGCTGCTGGTCTCCGGGCCGGGCGCGCTTGTAACGCGGTGTCCACGCGTCTACCGCGGCGCTGCAGCACCGGACGAGCTACGTGGACACCGCGTTACAAGGGGTTCGAGCGGGGCGTCAGCCCACCGTGATCGGCGTACCGCCTGAGGTGAGCCGCCAGTCGACGGAGGCGAACTGGGCCGGGTCGATGGTGCCGTGGGCCGTGACCCAGTCGATGAGCAGCTGCCGGATCTCGTTCTGGCGGTTGTAGACGACCGGGGCGGTGGCGACGGCCGGGAAGCCGCCGCCGCCCGACTGGCGGTAGTTGTTGACCGCCATCACGAACTGCTGCGCGTCGGTCACCGGTACGCCGTCGTACGCGAGCGCCGTGATCCGCGATCCGGGAGCGGCTGCGATGTCGATGTCGTAGGTCAGCGGGGCGTCGAGACCGGCGACCGAGTCGAAGTTGTAGTCGGGCGTCCCGGTCGGGGCGGTCGGCGTGACCGCGTTGGTGACCTGGTCGAGCGTGAACGGCCCGGTGCCCGAGACCTGCTTGAAGTAGCGGGCGGAGTACTCCAGGTAGGCCTTCACGTCCGCGCCGGAGACCCGCACGCCGAGCAGCGTGTTGTCGTAGATGTAGAGCCCGGCGACGTCGCGGATCGTGACCTGCCCGGCCGGGAACGACGCGGCCCGGTTGAACGGCGCCGCGATCGAGAGCACCGGCAGCGCGGCGTCGGCGCCGGTCAGCCCCGCCTTGACCGCGTCCGCCTGGACGTAGTTGACGAAGTCGATGATCGGCACGTCCTCGACGACCGCACGGGCGGCCGACATCGCCGCCACGGACGTGCCGACCGGCGAGTTCACGTAGGCGACGGTCGTGTCGTGCTGCTCGCGCACCGCACGCGCGACCTTCGGGTCCTCCGCGACGGCGTTCGAGTTGAGCACCTGCGAGGTGGCGCTCACCAGCCGCCAGCTCCGTCCGCTGCGCGAGCGCGTCTCCTCCACCACGAAGTCCATGACCGCCAGCCGGCGGCCCCAGTACGACGGCTCGCACAGCAGCACCTGCTGGCCGGTCGTCTTGTTCTCGACGTACTGCTGCGCGATCTCGACGTGCGCGTGCCCGACCAGGATCGCGTCGACGTGCGGCACCTGCGCCGCCACGAGCGACGCGGCGTTCTCCGGGTAGGGCAGCGCGTCGCCGTACGACGAGGACGTCGCCGCACCCGAGTGCGCCGAGATCACCACGAGGTCGCAGCCGCGCCGCTTGAGCTCCGGCACGAACTTCTTCGCCTGCTCGACCAGGCCCGGGAACTCCATCCGGCCCTCGACGTTGGCCTTGTCCCAGATCGCGATGCCCGGGTTGGTGAGCCCGAGGACGCCGACCTTGATCGAGCGCCCGCGACCGACCTTGTAGTGCTTGATGACGTACGGCGGGAAGGCCGGCCGCTTGGTCGCCGGGTCGACGGCGTTGGCACCGAGCAGCGGGAAGTCGAGCTGCCCCTCGAAGGTCCGCAACGTGTCGAGCCCGTAGTTGAACTCGTGGTTGCCGAGCGCGGCCGCGTCGTAGCCGACGGCGTTCATCGCCCGCGCCATCGGGTGCACGGCACCGGAGGTGATCGGGTCGATCTTGGCGTAGTAGTAGGCCAGCGGCGTGCCCTGGATCGTGTCGCCCGCGTCGAGCGTCAGGATCGGCTCGCCGCGCCGGTCGTGGCGCACCGCCTTGATCAGCGTCGCGACCTTCGCGAGACCGATGTCGTCGTGCTTGGCGTCGTCGTACTCCGCGTTCTTGAAGTAGTCCCAGTTGAGGACGTTGCCGTGCAGGTCCGTGGTCCCGAGCACGGTCAGCCGGGCGCGGTCCGGGCGGTGGTGGCCGTGATGACGACCCCCGGCGTAGGACGGGTCGGCGTAGCCGGAGGCGGCCAGGGCGGCGGCTCCCGTCACTCCACCGGCGATGACGGCACGACGCGAAGGCAGGGCTTCAGACACTGACGATTCCTCCCGAGAACGGACCAGAGCCCCACAGTCCTATCTCGCCCCGACCGCGCCGCACAAGGGGTGGCATCATCTGCCACGAGATGTTCACCTCCGCCGCGCTCTCCCCACTGCGCGAGCCGCGGTTCCGGTGGTACTTCCTGTCCCGCTCGGTCAACCTGGCCGGTACGACGATGGCGCCGGTCGCCCTCGCCTTCGCCGTGCTGCACGTCAGCGACTCCCCCGGCGCGCTCGGCCTGGTGCTGGCGGCGCACAGCATCCCGCAGGTCGTCTTCCTGCTCCTCGGCGGCGTCGTCGCCGACCGCCTGGGCCGGACGCTGGTCATCCAGCTGGCGAACGTCGGCGCCGGCATCAGCCAGGGCCTGCTGGCGATCCTGCTGCTGTCGGGCCACGCCCAGCTGTGGCACTTCGTGGTGCTCTCCGCGATCAACGGCACCCTGTCGGCGATGAACCTGCCGGCGCTCGCGGGCATCGTGCCGGCGCTGGTGCCGCGCGCCCAGCTCCAGCCCGCCAACGTGCTGCTGTCGATGATGCGCAACGCCCTGGCGATCCTCGGCCCGTCGGTCTCTGCGGCGCTCGTCGTCACCGTCGGGCCGGGCTGGGCGCTGGCCGTCGACGCCGTCACCTGGCTGGCCGCGGCGCTCCTGCTGGTCCCGGTCCACCTCCCTGCCCGCGCCAGCACCGGCGTCGAGCCGTCGCTGGTCCGCGAGCTCGTCGAGGGCTGGGACTTCTTCCGGCGTACGACGTGGCTGTGGGTGGTGGTCCTGGCCTTCGGCTTCCTCAACGTGATCCACGCCGGCGGCTTCGACACGCTCGGGCCGATGCTCGCGAACGACACCGACATCGGCGCCCACGGCTGGGGCCTGATCCTGTCGGCGCAGGCGATCGGGCTGCTGGTGATGAGCCTCGTGCTGCTGCGCGTCCAGCTCCGCCGACCGCTCCTGACCGGGATGATCGGCATCACGTTCTTCGGCACGCCGTTGCTGGTGATGGGGCTCTACCCACAGACCGTCTGGGTGATGGTCGCGTCGTTCGTCGGCGGCATGGGCATCGAGATCTTCAGCCTGGGCTGGAACCTCGCGATGCAGGAGCACGTGCCCGACGACATGCTCTCGCGCGCCTACTCCTACGACATGCTCGGCTCGTTCGTGGCGATCCCCGTGGGCCAGCTCGCCTTCGGGCCGCTCGCCGCGGCGTACGGCACCCAGGACGTGCTGCTCGTCGGCGGCCTGGTCTACGTCGCCATCACGCTGCTGACGCTGACGTCGCGGTCCGTGCGCGACCTCAGACGGATCAGCCCCACTTCTCCGCCAGCGCCCTGATCACCGTCAGGTTGCGGTTGGTGGCGACACCGAGGTGCTTCTCGATCGTCGCGTTCGTCAGCTTGGCCTCGTGGTAGTTCTCGCCGAGCAGCAGGTGCACCGCTCGGCCACCGACCTTGGCGACCTCGTCGGTGGTGCTCACCGCCTCGACCTTCTTGATCGCGGCGGCGGTCGGCGCCTCCTTGAGCAGCGAGACGTAGTGCCTCCCGCCGTGCCCGAAGGAGGACGCGTGGTCGGCGATCTCGACGAGCTCCTTCTGGGTGAAGACCATCGTCGGCACCTCGAAGCCTCGGTCCTCGAGGAACGCCTTCTCCAGCGCCGACTCGATCCTCGCCCGCGACCGCATCGTCGTGGCGAAGCGGACGTTGCCGGTGTTGATGTAGGTCTCGACGTCGGTGAACCCGGCCGCCTCGACGGCGGCGACGATGTCGGCCTTCGGGAACTTCCGCTTCGCACCGAGGTTGATCGCCCGCAGGAAGCCGATGTAGGTCGCCATCCGCCGATCATGCCAAAGGTCAGGGCAGCAGCAGGGACCTCTTCCAGAGCGGTCGCTGGTGGCGCGGGATGAGGCCGAGGTCGTCGAGGTAGGGCGTCACCCGCTCGCCCATCCAGGCGACCGTCTGCTGGTAGTGCGGGTTGCCGAGCGCCGCCTTGCGCGCCTCGCGCGGGTCGAGGCCGACCGCGGCGTACGCCGCCGGGTTGACCAGCGACCGTGCCACCAGGAACGCCGTCTGGGCGAGCGAGGCCTGGTGCCACGTGCGGGTCACCTTCGTGAGCCGCGGGACCATCGACTCGATCTCGTCGCGGGCGAAGGTCATGTGCCGCGCCTCCTCGAGCACGTGGATGCGACACACCATCCGCACCAGCGGCTGCACCCGCTCGTCCTTCATCAGCTCGCGCTGCCACCGGTCGAGCACCTCCTCGGCGACCAGGATCGAGGCGTACGCCGAGACGCCGTACCCGATCGACTTCATCAGCCGGCCGAGGCGGTGGACGTGGGCCGGCGGTCCGTACGCCGGCGCGCCGACCTTGTCGATCGCCTTGCCGAACATCAGTGAGTGGCGGCACTCGTCGGCGACCTCGGTGAGCGCGTAGTGCATGCGCTGGCCGCGCGGGTCGGCGTCGTAGAGGTCGCGGACCATCATCTGCATCAGGATCAGCTCGAACCACACGCCGACGCTGGAGATGCTCGCGACCTCGTGCTTGGACAGCTCGATGCGCTGCTCCTCCGACATCCGGTCCCACAGGTCCGTGCCGTAGAGCGAGAGCCGCTCCGGCTGCATGAACCACAGGCCGTCGACGAGCGGGGCGTCCCAGTCGATGTCGAGCTCGGGGTCGTAGTTGTGGCGGGCGGAGGACTTCAGCAGCCGGTCGGAGACCGGGTCAGTCATCGTCATGATCTCTCCCGAGTGCTCAGAGGATTACCTGTTACCAGAAGTAACGGATACCGCTAGACTCCCCCACATGTCACGTCAGGTCAAGGGCAGCAAGGACGGACGCTCCGCCCGCTGGGACGAGCACCGCGAGGAGCGCCGGGCCGAGCTGGTGCTCGCGGCCGTCGCTGCCATCGACACCCTCGGCCCCACCGCCGGCATCTCCGACATCGCCCGCGAGGCCCGGGTCAGCAAGCCGGTCCTCTACCGCTACTTCGACGGCCTCGACGACCTGTACGCCGCAGTGGGCCGCTGGGGTGCCGACGAGGTGATGCGCCGCCTGCTGCCCGCGATCCTCACCGACGCGCCCGTCCGTGAGCGGGTCGCCGCCGGCGTGGACACCTACCTCGCGACGATCGAGGAGCACCCGCCGGTCTTCCTCCTGCTGGTCCGCCACCGGGCGGTCGGCATCGACCCGCTCGCCGACGGCAAGGCCGCGATCGCCGCGGCGTTCGCCCGGGTCCTCGGCGACACGATGCGCGAGCTCGGCGTCGACACCGGCGGCGCCGAGCCCTGGGCGCAGGCACTCGTCGGCATGGGCCTGTCCATCGGCGAGTGGTGGCTCGAGCGCCAGACGATGAGCCGCGCGGCCGTCGGCGCCTACCTGACGTCCTTCATCTGGCACGCGTTCGCAGGCACCGCCGAGGAGCTCGGCGTACCACTCGAGGAGAGACAGTGATGACCCACCACGAACCGCAGGAGGAGTACGCCGGACCGACGACCGTCTCGGCGGGCGAGGTCCGGCTCGCGGTCGACGCCGACCTGCGCGGCCGGTTCGACCCGATCGACGGCCGCTTCCACTGGTACGGCCGCCTCGCCGCCTCCCCCGACCTCGACGCGATCGGCGCGGGCGCCACCGTGACCGTGTCGACCGAGCACGGCACCGCCGAGGGCCGGCTCAGCGACGTCGACCCCTGGGGCCGGCTGCGGGTGAGCGGCACGGGGCGACCCCCGTTCTAGCGACGTGCTCGGCGTGAGCCAGCCCACCTAGATTTACATAGTCTTCCTATGTAATGTGGAGGGCGTGACCGACACCGAGCTCGCCAGCGACCTGGTCGTCCATGCCGCCCGTCTCGTGCGCGCCGTACGGCGTGAGCTCGAGCTGCCGGCGGGCACCCGGATCATCTCGCTGCTCGACGAGCACGGCCCGCTGGGCATCACCCAGCTCGCCGACCTCGACCGCTGCTCGCAGCCGACCATGTCCGCGGCCGTCGCCCAGCTGGTCGAGAGCGGATGGGTGAGCAAGGCGCCCAACCCCGCCGACGCCCGCGGCACCGTCGTCACGCTGTCCGACTCGGGTCGTGACGAGCTCGTCCGCATCCGCCGCCTGCACGGCGAGCGGATCGCGGCCCTCGTCGCCGCGCACCCGGACCTCACCACCAAGGACCTCGCCACGGCGGTCGCCGTGCTCCGCGCCGTCCTTCAGGAAGGCACTCCGTGAACCACCTCGCCACGTCCACCGAGCCCGACCAGGGCTCCTTCTTCAAGCAGCCGCGCGCCGTCTGGGCCGTCGCCTTCGCCTGCGTCATCGCCTTCATGGGCATCGGGCTCGTCGACCCGATCCTCAAGGACATCGCGGCCCAGCTCCAGGCGACGCCGAGCCAGGTCTCGCTGATGTTCACCAGCTACATGGCGATCATGGGTGTCGCGATGCTGGTCACCGGCGTCATCTCCAGCCGGATCGGCGCCAAGCGCACCCTGATCAGCGGCCTGGTCCTGATCATCGTCTTCGCCGCGCTGGCCGGGTCGTCCAACACCGTCGGCCAGATCGTCGGCTTCCGTGCCGGCTGGGGTCTCGGCAACGCGCTCTTCGTCGCGACCGCGCTGTCCACGATCGTCACCGCCGCGTCCGGCTCGACCGCCCGCGCGATCATCCTCTTCGAGGCCGCGCTCGGCATCGGCATCGCGTCGGGCCCGCTCGTCGGCGGACTGCTCGGCGAGCAGTCCTGGCGCGCGCCGTTCTTCGGCGTCTCCTGCCTGATGGTCATCGCGCTCGTCGCCACGTCGGTCTTCCTCCCGAGCACGCCGCCGACCGGACGTCGTACGTCGCTCCTCGACCCGTTCCGCGCACTGCGCTACCCGGCGCTGCTGCTCACCGGCCTGACCGCGATCTTCTACAACATCGGCTTCTTCACGATCCTGGCCGCCGGCCCGTTCGCGCTGCCGGACGCCAGCATCATCGACATCGGCTGGATCTTCTTCGGCTGGGGCCTGCTGCTCGCCTTCACCTCGGTGTTCGTCGCGCCGCTCGTGCAGCGCCTGATCGGCACGGTGCCGAGCGTCATCACCATGCTCGTGCTCTTCATGCTCGACCTCGCGATGATCGCGGTCTTCACCGAGCACACGCCGTTCGTGATCGCGGGCATCGTGCTCTCCGGCGCCTTCATCGGCATCAACAACACGCTGATCACCGAGATCGTCATGGGCGCCGCCCCGGTCGAGCGGCCGGTCGCGTCCGCGGCGTACTCGTTCCTCCGCTTCTGCGGGGGCGCGGTCGGACCGTACGTCGCGCTCAAGCTCGGCGAGAACGTCGGCCCGCACGCGCCCTTCTGGTTCGGCGCCTGCGCCGTCCTCGTCGGCGTCGTGATCCTCACCGCCGGCCGCAAGGTCGTCTCCGGCGCGCACGCCCCTTCGACCCACAGCGTGGCCGAGGCCGAGGCGGAGCTGGTCGGCGACCTGGCCTGACCCGAGACTGTCAGAGGTTGCCGCGGGCGTCCTGCTCGCGCTCGATCGCCTCGAAGAGCGCCTTGAAGTTGCCCTTGCCGAAGCCCAGCGAGCCGTGTCGCTCGATGAGCTCGAAGAAGACGGTCGGGCGGTCGCCGAGCGGCTTGGTGAAGATCTGGAGCAGGTAGCCGTCCTCGTCGCGGTCGACCAGGATCGCGCGCTTCTGCAGCTCCTCGATCGGCACGCGGACGTTGCCGATGCGGGCGCGCAGCTCGGGGTCCTCGTAGTAGGAGTCCGGCGTCGCCAGGAACTCCACGCCGTTGGCGCGCAGCGCGTCGACCGAGGCCAGGATGTCGTTGGTCGCGACGGCGAGGTGCTGGGCGCCGGCGCCGCGGTAGAACTCGAGGTACTCGTCGATCTGCGACTTCTTCTTCGCGATCGCGGGCTCGTTGAGCGGGAACTTCACCCGGTGGTTGCCGTTGGCGACGACCTTGCTCATCAGCGCGGAGTAGTCGGTGGCGATGTCGTCGCCGATGAACTCCGCCATGTTCGTGAAGCCCATGACCTTGTTGTAGAACTCGACCCACTCGTCCATGTGGCCGAGCTCGACGTTGCCGACGATGTGGTCGAGCGCCTGGAAGAGCCGCTTCGGCTGGTCGGCCGGCTTCTCGTAGGTGCTGGTCTTGGCGACGTAGCCCGGCAGGTACGGGCCGTCGTACCGGCTGCGGTCGACGAGCGTGTGGATGGTCTCGCCGTACGTCGCGATCGCGGCGATCCGGATCGTGCCGTGCTCGTCGGTGACGTCCTCCGGCTCGCGCACGACGCGCGCGCCGGCCCTGCGGGCCTGGGCGATGCAGCGGTCGACGTCGGGCACCTCGAGGGCGATGTCGACGACGCCGTCGCCGTGGCGGCGGTGGTGGTCGGCGAGCGGGCTGTCCGGGTCGACCGCGCCGTTGAGGACGAACTTGATGGAGCCGGAGCGGAGCACGAAGGACTTGTGGTCGCGATTGCCGTTCTCCGGGCCGGAGTAGGCGACCAGCTCCATGCCCCACGCGGACTGGTAGTAGTGCGCGGCCTGGGTGGCGTTGCCGACGACGAACACGATCGCGTCCCACCCGGTGACCGGGAAGACGTCGCCCTCCTCGTCGTACTCGACCAGCCCGACCAGCTGCTGGAGCTGCTCGAGGGTGAGGTCGGCCTTGAGCTCGTCGGCGGTCAGGGCGTGATGGGTCGTCGTCATGGGCCGAACCCTGCCGGTGTCGCGCAGAGTGTGCAATCGTGTCGGGAAACGCTGCACAACCTGTACAACGACGGAGGCAGATGTGGACGATCTCGACGGCAGATTGATCGACCTCTTCGCCGACGACCCGCGCGTCGGCGTCCTCGAGGCGTCGCGGCGGCTCGGCGTCGCCCGCGGGACCGTCCAGGCCCGGCTCGACAAGCTCGTGGCGACCGGGGTGATCACCGGCTGGGGGCCGGACCTCTCTCCCGAGGCGCTCGGCTACCCGGTGACGGCGTTCCTGACCCTCGAGATCCGCCAGGACACCAGCCGAGGCGGGCACGACACGGTCGGCGCCCACCTCGCCGGCATCCCGGAGGTGCTGGAGGCGCACACGATCACCGGCGCCGGCGACATGTGGGCCCGGGTCGTCGCCCGGTCCAACACCGACCTCCAGCGGGTCATCGACCGCGTGCTGGAGACGCCCGCGATCGTGCGCTCCTCCACCGTGATCGCGCTCGCGACCCAGGTCCCCTACCGGGTCCGGCCTCTCGCGCGTGTGGAGCTCAGCGGGTAGCGAGCTCGCGACCGGCGATGACGGCGGCCTCCTCGGCCTCCTTCTTCATCATGCCGGCGATCTCGGTGAACTCGTCGAGGGCCGGGTTGACGCCGACCAGCGTGAACTCGCGCTCGACGACGGTGAGGTCGGCTCCCCACTTGTCGACGAGGATCCGGCGCAGGTAGTCGGTGCTGTGGTCCCAGCCGTGGCGCGGCGTGCCCTCGCCGTACGCACCGCCGCGGGTGGTGAGCAGGACGACCGGCTTGCCCTCGAGCGGACGGGCCTCCATGGGGGCACCGGCCAGCACCAGGTCGAACCAGGTCTTCACGTGCTGCGAGACCCCGAAGTTGTAGAGCGGCAGCGCCAGGACGGCGGCGTCCGCGTCCTCGAGCTCGGCGGCCAGCGACTGCGCGAGAGCGATCGCCTCGACCTGCGCCGGGGTGCGCTGGTCCTCCGGGGCGAACGAGCCGTGGATGGCGTTCGCCCAGGCGTCGGAGGGCAGCGGGTCGACCGCGAGGTGCCGCGAGACGACCTGCTCGTCGGGACGGGCGGCGACGAAGGCCTCGAGCACGAGGTCGGCGAGCGCGGAGCTGGCCGAGGCCGGGCCCTGGATGGACGAGTCGATGCGGAGCAGGGTCATGACGGAACTCCCGATGGTGGAATTGAATGTTCAACACGACGGTACGACGGTCGAGTTGAATGTTCAAGTCGCCGACTATGCTGGACCCGTGCCCGACCGACCCGCGCCCGACGACGCCCCCTGGCTCGA
This sequence comes from Nocardioides hankookensis, assembly GCF_042658885.1. NCBI lineage: Bacteria > Bacillati > Actinomycetota > Actinomycetes > Propionibacteriales > Nocardioidaceae > Nocardioides > Nocardioides hankookensis. The sequence goes on from NZ_JBHSRJ010000009.1 coordinate 546,757, forward strand.
CGACGACCAGCTGCGCGACTGGGCCGCGCTGATGGGCCTCCTGATGACACTGCCGCCGGCCATCGATGCCCAGCTCAAGCGCGACGCCTGCCTCAACAGCTTCGAGTACCACGTGCTGGTCTCCCTCGGTGAGGCACCGAACGGCGCGCTCCCGATGAGCGAGCTGGCCGTGATGGCGCAGGGCTCACGGTCGCGGCTGTCACACGCCGTCTCCCGCCTCGAGGGCGCGGGTTGGGTCGAGCGCCGCGAGTGCACCGCGGCGGGCGTCCGGACCGCCGCCCACCTGACCCCCGCCGGCCGGCGCAAGCTCGAGGAGGCCGCACCGGGACACGTCCGCGAGGCGCGCCGGCTCGTGATCGACGCGCTCACACCGGAGCAGCTGGCGGCCCTCGGCGACGCCGCGCGGACCCTGCTCCACGCCATCGACCCGGCCGTCGCCGAGCAGCTGAGGTCGGCTAGCCCGCGCGGAAGGTGACGTAGCCGTCCGGGCAGGTGGCCGGGACCACCGGCTCGGTCAGGCGCCCCTCGTGCTCCCCTCCGCCGCCGGAGACGCGGTCGCCGATCCCGACGCGTCCGACGTCGGGCACGGCGATGACCACCGGGTCGGTGGACACCACCTCGGTGCCCCGTGGCCAGAAGACGACGTCCCCGTCGATGCCGAGGCAGTCGCCGACGAGCTCGACCTCCCCCACGATCGCGGCGTCTTCGCCCTGGTCCGGGTCGGACCCGACGACGACGTAGGCGCCCCCGGCCTCGAGGACGTGCGGCGGCTCCTCACGGCAGCCCGACAGCCCGGCCAGCAGGCCCAGCAGCACGAGCCCGCCGACGGCGCGCCTCACGACAACCGCTCGGCCAGCTCCGCGGCCGCCCGCTCGACCTGCGGGCCCACCGCCTCCGCGTCGAGGCCCGGGTCGACGGTGACGATGCCGACGCTGGCCTCCAGCCCGGGGACGCCGAGCACCGGCGCGGCCAGGCCACGGGCGCCCGACTGGAGCTCCCCCACCGTCAGCACGTACGGCGTGGGGTCAGCCGCCCGGCCGAGCAGGATCGCCTTGCCGGCGGCACCCTGGCCGAGCGGGTGCCGCGAGCCGACCCGGTAGCCGACGTGGAAGTCGGTCCACGACGGCTCGACGACCGCGAGCGCGAGCGCCTCCTCGCCGTCGACGACCGTGAGGTGGGCCGTGCAGCCGACCGCCTCGGCCAGCTCACGCAGCACGGGTACGGCGAGGTCGCGCAGCACCGGCTGCACCGCGGCCCCGAGCCGCAGCACCCCGAGCCCCACCCGGAGGCGGCCGTCGGCGTCACGGCGTACGAGCGCGCGGGCCTCGAGGGTCGTCACGAGCCGGTGCACGATGGTCCGGTTGACCTCCATCCGGGCGGCCAGCTCGGTCATCGTCAGGCCGTCCGGGCTCGCCGCGAGCACGTCGAGGACGCGCAGCCCGCGGTCGAGCGTCTGGGAGGTCTCGCCTGGCACGCGCCCGAGTGTAGGGAGGTCAGGACGACTTGCGCGTCGCCCAGTCGCGGATCCGCTCGATCCGGGACTGCAGCTGGTCCGCGGTCGCGACCGCCGCCGCCGGCCCGCCGCACTCCTTGCGCAGCGCGGCGTGGGTGATGCCGTGCGCCTGACCGGTGCGGTGGTGCCAGGCAGCGACCAGGCCGTTGAGCTCGCGCCGCATGATCGCGAGCTGCTCGTGGGTCGTCACCTCGGCCACCGTGTCGGACTCGGCCTTCGGTGCCGCCTTCTGCTTCTTGGCCCGGTCGCTCTGCCGCTGCTGGAGCAGCTCGCGCATCTGGCTCGGCTCGAGGAGGCCGGGGATGCCGAGGAAGTCCATCTCCTCCTCCGAGCCCACGTGCACCTCGCCCGCGTGGCCGAACTCGCCGCCGTCGAAGAGCACCCGGTCGAAGCGGGCCTCGGACCCGAGCGCCTCGAAGGATCCCTCGAGCTCGTCGGAGGCACCCTCGCCGGCGTTCGCCTGCGCCATCAGCTCGTCCTCGGCGGCGAAGATGTCAGCCTCGTCGGTGATCTTGCGCCCCAGCACGTGGTCGCGCTCGACCTCCATCTCGGACGCGAAGCCGAGCAAGGAGGGCACCGACGGCAGGAACACCGACGCCGTCTCGCCCCGGGTCCGCGCCCGCACGAAGCGCCCGACCGCCTGGGCGAAGAAGAGCGGCGTGGACGTCGTCGTCGCGTAGACGCCGACGGCGAGCCGGGGGACGTCGACGCCTTCGGACACCATACGTACGGCGACCATCCAGCGCTTGTCGTTGTCGGTGAACTCGGTGATCTTCTTCGAGGCGGCCTTCTCGTCGGACAGCACGACGGTGGCGGACTCTCCGGTGATCTGCTTGAGCGTCTTCGCGTAGGAGCGCGCCGAGTCCTGGTCGGTCGCGATCACCAGCCCACCGGCGTCCGGGACGTGCCGCCGCACCTCGGAGAGCCGCCGGTCCGCCGCCTGGAGCACGGAGGGGATCCACGAGCCGGCCGGGTCGAGCGCGGTGCGCAGCGCCTGGTTGGTCAGGTCCTTGGTGAGCGGCTCGCCGAGCCGCGCGGCGATCTCGTCACCGGCGCGCGTGCGCCAGGCCATCTCGCCGGAGTAGGCCATGAAGAGCACGGGCCGCACGACGTGGTCGGCCAGCGCGTGCGCGTAGCCGTAGGTGTAGTCGGCGACCGAGCGCGGCACCCCGTCGCCGCCGGGCGCGTAGGTGACGAACGGGATCGGGTTGATGTCGGAGCGGAACGGCGTACCGGTCAGCGCGAGGCGGCGGGTGGCGGGCTCGAAGGCCTCACGCACCCCCTCGCCCCACGACAGCGCGTCGCCCGCGTGGTGCACCTCGTCGAGGATCACCAGGGTCTTGAAGCGCTCGGTGCGGATCCGCATCGCGAGCGGGTTGACCGCGACCCCGGCGTACGTCACGGCGATGCCGACGAAGTCCTGCGACGTCTTGCCCTTGCCCGCGGCGTACGTCGGGTCGATCGGGATGCCGGCGCGGGCCGCGGCCTCGGCCCACTGGAGCTTGAGGTGCTCGGTCGGCGCGACGACGGTGATCCGGTCGACCAGGCGGCGCCCCAGGAGCTCGGCCGCGACCGAGAGCGCGAAGGTCGTCTTGCCGGCGCCCGGCGTCGCGACCGCGAGGAAGTCGCGCGGGTGCTCCTCGAAGTACTGCCGCATCGCCGCCGTCTGCCACGCACGGAGCGACGGCGCCGTGCCCCAGGCGGCACGCTCCGGCCAGGCCGGGCTGAGCTTGGATCCGAGAGGGGCGTCGGGCAGGGGGTCGGGTTCGGGCCGACCCGTCACTCGGACGAGCCCGAGTCGTCGTTCAGGGACTCCCAGGCGTCCTTGCACTCGGGGCACACCGGGAACTTCTCCGGGGCCCGGCTGGGCACCCACACCTTGCCGCACAGGGCCACGACAGGGGTCCCCATCACCATGGCCTCGGTGAGCTTGTCCTTCTCCACGTAGTGCGAGAACCGCTCGTGGTCGCCCTCATCGGTGGGGACGGTACGGCGGTCCTCCCGGACGTCCGTGTCTGTCGAGAATCCGATGGTGGTCACAGACTCCACTGTAATCGAAGGTTCAGTTGAGCTCGGGGTCCGCGGGCCGGGTCGAGTGCCAGGCCATCTCCCCCGGCTGGCGTCGCAGCACCTCGCGCCACAGGTCGGAGGTGTCCTGCCGGAACGGGTCCCAGGTCTCCCCCGGCACGACGTACCAGCTGCCCTCCTCGATCTCGCCGTCGAGCTGCGCGGCACCCCAGCCGGCGTACCCCGCGAAGATGCGCAGGCCGGCCAGGCTGCCCGCGAGCAGCTCGACCGGGGCGTCCAGGTCGACGAGCCCGAGCCGGCCGTCGACCGACCGGAAGCCGACCGGCACGTCGTCGGGGTCGCGCAGCAGCGCGACGGCCAGCGCGCCGTCGGCGCCGACCGGACCGCCCTGGAAGAGCACGTCCGGCTCCGCCACGACGTCGGCCCAGCCGTCGAGCACCGCGTCGACGGGCACACCCGAGGGGCGGTTGAGCACGACACCGAGCGCGCCGTTGTCGTCGACGTCGAGGAGCAGCACCACCGAGTCGGCGAAGTTGGGGTCGACCAGGGCAGGGCTCGCCACCAGCAGCATCCCGGCGACCGGCTGGCTCATGGACCCATCATCGCGCAGACCTGGGCCTCGGGCATGCGACAGCCCCGGGACCGACGGTGGGAGGGAGGGGTCGGGCCCGGGGCTGCCAGAGGGGTGGCCAGGTGGTTGACCGGAGGGTCAGGCCGCGACGACCGCCTTGAGGCGACCCAGCAGGGTGCTGGGCTCGTCGGCCGGGAGCGGAGCGGGGCGGTACGTCGCCCGCGCGCGGTCCTCGATCTCGGCGCCCACCCGGGCGGCGGCGTCGTCAGGGGTGCTGACACGGCCGGCCATCATGGCGAGCAGAACGTGCTCCTTGGCGGTGGCCTTGGCCATCGCCGCGGAGCTGGCGGGGGTGCTGGGGGCGGTCCGCTCGCGATCGAGGATCGCGCGGACGCCGGGGAGCTCGTCGGCCGTCGCGTGCCAGGCGGCGACGACGGCGTCCTCGAGCTCCATGGGCTCGGCCAGGAGCTCGCGCTCGATGCGGCCGGCCAGGCGGGTGTGCCAGCGCAGCTGGAGGGCGCCGAGCAGGACCAGCTCGTCGCCGAACGTCTCCGCGACACCGGTCAGCTCCATGGGGAGGCGACCGTCGCGACGGCGGTTGGCGCTGGCGATGACGTCGCGGAGGACCTCTCCGCGGCGGTGGAAGGACGTCCAGGTCATGGTGTCTCTCCTTCGGGGTGGACGGTCGTCCCGGTCGGGACATACCGCAAGTACGTACTCACGGTATGTCCGCATACCGACGGTATGCAACCTTCACGGCCGGTGATCCGAGTCACGCATACCGACGGTAGGTATTAGGCTCCGGTGACCATGAGCAAGTCCTCGGTCTCCAAGCTCGTCCCGCGCGTGCCGGGGGTGCCCGGCGCGAACCGCCGCCAGCAGTACTCGGCGTCCACCAAGCGGGCGCTGATCGACGTGGCCGAGGAGCTCTTCACCGAGAACGGGTACGCCGCGACCTCGCTGGACACCATCGTGGCCGGCGCCGAGGTCACCAAGGGCGCGCTCTACCACCACTTCAGCGGCAAGCAGGCGCTCTTCGAGGCCGTCTTCGAGCGGGTCGAGGACGACGCCGCCCGGGCGATCCAGAAGGCCCTCAAGGGCCACCGGGACCCGTGGGAGAAGGCCACCGCCGGCCTCCGCGCCTTCCTCACCGTCGTCCAGGAGCCGCGCTACCGGCGGATCGTGATCCAGGAGGGTCCGTCCGTGCTCGGCTACGAGCGCTACCGCGAGCAGGAGGAGCGCTCCACCTTCGCGAACGTGCTCGAGATCGTCCGCTCGGTCCTGCACGCGGGCGAGTGGGAGCTCGACGAGGACCTGCAGCAGACCTTCGCGCGGATCTTCTTCGGCGCGATGTCGTCGGCGGGCGAGTCGGTGTCGAGCGCGCCGGACCCGATCCAGGCCGCGACCAACGTCGAGACCGCGATCAGCTTCATCCTCGCCGGCTTCCGCGCGCTCGCGGAGAGCGGCGCGGAGCTGCCCTCCGGCGAGCTCCCCGACGAGGCCTGAACCGCCGCCGGCGGCTACTTCTTGGTGAAGGTGACGTCGCCGTTGGCGGCCGGCACCAGCTCGATCCAGGTGTGACCCGCGGGCACGGTCAGCGCGCCGGCCTTGGTCGACAGCTTGATCGGGGCGTCGAGGTCGTCCTTGGTCCAGGTGCCGCGGACCAGCTTGCCGTCGTGGAAGATCATCGCCTGGCCCTTGCCGGTCAGCTTGGTCTCCGGCACCGGGTTGCCCGCGGGGTCGAGGTAGCCGGCGTCGCCGACCGTCACCCGGAGCACCAGCACGGTGTCGGCCGGGAAGTGGTCGCCGTCGGCGGCGTACGTGTTCTCGTTGACGTAGCCCTTGCCGTCGTAGGTCCAGTTCGTGGTGTGGCCACCGCCGAAGCTGGCCGCGATCTTGGTGGCCTTCTGGCCGCCGGGGAAGTCCTTCTCGTCGCCCCACGGCAGGTAGTCGTCCGGGCGGGCCGGATCCTGCTCGGCCGTGTCGGCGATCTTCGTCAGGTCCGCGAACACGTTGTACGGCGCGCTGCGGCTGGTGTCGCGCGAGATGCCGGCGGCACCCTCCTGGAAGAACTGGATGCCGGCGCCCTTGATCCGGGCGATCGTGCGCCCGGCCGCGCCGCTGGTCACGACGGAGGCGTGGATCGGCGAGACGATGCCGATGTCGCTGGCGCGCATCGAGCGCACCGGGCCGACCTTGGACGGCAGCTGCGAGTAGTAGAACGCCGCGAGTCGCGTCAGCCCGCCCTCGACCAGCTCCTCCACGACCATGTCGGCCTTGCTCAGCCCGATCTGCGGGGAGCTGGAGTAGGTGTTGTCCATCTTGGTGACCAGCACCGGGTAGGTCTTCTCGGCGTCCTCGTCACCGGTGACCGGGAGTCCCGTCAGCGGCCAGGTCGAGGCGATCTCCTCGCTGCCGGCCACCTTCTGCGAGGCCGGCTTCTGGTCGTCGGAGGAGTCGCTCCCCCCGCCACAGCCGACGAGCACGAGGCTCGCCGCGACGAGGAGGGCGGTGGTCAGCTGGGCACGGCGCACAGGGACGCTCCGTTCGTGAAACTCGTGTGTTCTGCTCGACTTCGATTGTGCAGGCGCGACCGTACCCCGTGGGGAGGCGCGCCCGAGAGTTGGCGTCAGCCGAGCTTGGCGCCACCGTCGACGTACAGCGTCTGGCCGGTGATGTACGACGCCTCGTCGCTGCAGAGGAACGCCGCGGCGGCGGCGATGTCCTCGGGGTAGCCGACCCGCTTGACCGGGTTGGCCTCGGCCGCGGCGGCACGGAACTCCTCGACGCCGACGCCCAGGCGAGCAGCCGTCGCGTCGGTCATCTCCGTGGCGATGAAGCCGGGCGCGATCGCGTTGGCGTTGACGCCGTAGCGGCCGAGCTCGATGCCGAGGGTCCGGGTGAAGCCCTGGACGCCCATCTTGGCGGCGGAGTAGTTGGCCTGCCCACGGTTGCCGAGGGCGGAGACGCTCGAGAGGTTGACGATCTTCCCGTACTTCTGGGCGACGAAGTGCTTCTGGGCGGCGCGGGTCATCAGGAACGCACCGCGCAGGTGCACGTTCATGACCATGTCCCAGTCGTCGTCGGTCATCTTGAAGAGCAGGTTGTCGCGGGTCACGCCGGCGTTGTTGACGAGGATGTGGATGCCCCCGAGCTCGGCGACCACGCGCTCCACGGCGGCCTCGGCCGACTCCGTGTCGCTGACGTCGCAGCCGATGCCGACGGACTTCGCCCCGTCGACCAGCGGCAGCTTGGCCGCGGCCTCGGCCGCGCTCGCCTCGTCGAGGTCGAGGACCGCGACGGACGCGCCCTCCTCGGCGAACCGCGTGGCGGTGCCGAACCCGATACCGCGTGCTGCCCCGGTGACGACCGCAACTCGCCCGTCGAAACGACCCATCGCTGCTGCTCCTGCCTGTCGGTGATCGAAAGTCCTACTTCACAGCAGAAGCCACAGTAGGACAGGTCAGAGCACGGCCCGGAGCCGGGCGGCGTAGTCGGCGGCCTCACCCTCGGCGTACGACGTGCGCGGCCAGAAGAAGCCTCGGAGCCCGTCACCCTTGGTCCGAGGTACGACGTGCAGGTGCAGGTGCGCGACCGACTGGCTGACGACGTTGTTCATCGCGACGAAGCTGCCCTGGGCGCCGAGACCCTCGACGACCGCGGTCGCGAGCCGCTGCGCGGCCGCCAGGAACGGGTCCCGCAGCGCCGCCGGCAGGTCGGGCAGCGTGACGACGTGCTCGCGCGGGACCAGCAGCGCGTGGCCCTTGAAGACCGGGCGGCGGTCGAGGAACGCGACGAGGTCGGGCTCGTCGAGGACCACGTCGGCGGGGATCTCGCCCGCGACGATCCCGCAGAACACGCACTCGACCGCAGCCGCCATGCACGAAAGGCTAGTGCCCATGGAGATCGCACTCATCGCCGTCGCCGCCGCGCTGTGCATCGCCGCCGTCACCGCCTTCGCGTCGCGGCTCGGGGTCGCGGCACCGCTGCTGCTCGTGGTCGTCGGCGTCGTCGCCAGCCTGCTGCCCGGCGTGCCGGAGGTCGACATCGACCCGGAGTGGGTGCTGATCGGCGTGCTGCCGCCGCTGCTCTATTCGGCGTCGGTGTCGATGCCCGCAATGGACTTCCGACGCGACTTCACGGCGATCGGCAGCCTGTCGGTGGTCCTGGTCGTCGTCAGCGCGGTCGTCGTCGGTGCCTTCCTGGCGGCCGTGGTCCCCGGCATCGAGCTGCGGACGGGCATCGCCCTGGGCGCGATCATCAGTCCGACCGACGCGGTGGCGACCACGATCGTCAAGCGGCTCGGTGTCTCGCCACGGGTGATCGCGGTGCTCCAGGGCGAGAGCCTGCTCAACGACGCGACCGCGCTGGTACTGCTGCGCTCCGCCGTGGCGGCCACGGCGTTCTCCGTCTGGGGCGTGGCCTGGGACTTCGTGCTCGCCGTCGTCGTCGCCGTCGCGATCGGCCTGGTCGTCGGCCGCCTCAACCTCGTCGTGCGGTCGCGGATCCACGACACGGCGGTCAACACGGCGATCTCGTTCGCGGTGCCGTTCGTCGCCTACCTGCCCGCCGAGCACCTCGGGGCCTCCGGGCTGGTCGCGGCCGTCACCGCCGGCCTCTACACGGGCCAGGCCGCGCCGCGCTACCTCGGCCCGCGCCACCGGCTCTCGGAGGAGCAGAACTGGCGCACCGTCGAGCTGCTGCTGGAGGGCGGTGTCTTCCTGCTGATGGGCCTCGAGCTGGAGAGCGTCGTCTCCGACGTCAACGACACCCACGGCGACCTGTGGTCCGCCGTCTGGATCGGCGCTGCCGCGACCGCGCTCGTGGTCGCCATCCGCGCGCTGTACGTCGTACCGCTGATGGTCGGCCTCCGTCGACGTGCCGAGCGCGGCCAGGCGAGCCGGGAGCACCTCACCACGATGCAGACCCAGCTCGACGACGGCTCGCTGCCGGTCCGGTCGCGACCGGGACGGGAGCCGCGCAACGAGCGCGAGGCGCAGCGCCTCGAGGAGCACATCGAGCGACGCACCGAGATGCTCGGCACCCGGATCCGGCGGACCCTGGCCGACGTCGACTACCTCGCCGGCGCTCCCCTGGGCTGGCGGGAGGGCACCGTGCTGGTCTGGGCGGGCATGCGCGGCGTCGTGACCCTGGCCGCCGCGCAGACGCTGGAGGACGACACGCCGCAGCGCTCGCTGCTGGTGCTGATCGCGTTCGTGGTCGCCGCAGGGAGCCTGGTCGTCCAGGGCGGCACGCTCCCGTGGCTGGTGGCCCGGCTCGGGCTGGGGTCGCAGGACGATCCCGGCGCGAACGACGCGGAGCGCGGCGAGCTGCTCACGGAGCTGAGCGACGCCGCTCGGGCCGCGGTCGCCGACCCGGACCTCCGGCGACCGGACGGCACGCCGTACGACGCCACGGTGCTGGAGCGGGCCCGCGCGGCCTCCACGATGCGGACCGACGACGAGGACGCGGGCTACAGCCGCGAGCTGGGCGCGCAGTACCGCGAGCTGCGACTGCTGATGATCGACGCGATGCGCGACGCGCTCCTCGACGCGCGCGCCGACGGCACCTACGCGTCGCAGACCCTGGAGAGCGCGCTCACCGTCCTCGACGCCGACCAGATCACCACCGAGCTGCGGGGCTGACGGTCAGTCGCAGTAGCGCGTGCACGGCTCCGGGCCACCGGCGGCCAGCCGCTTGCCGGCGCTGCCGACGTAGTCGAAGTGCTGGGTGTCGCCGTTGCCGTAGGTCCAGCGCAGGCCGTGCCGGGCCATCACCCGGACGACGGCGTGGGAGCTCGAGCGCCAGGCGACCCGCTTGTGCGAGCGCGGCTGCCACCAGGTGTTGGGCACGGTGCCCTGCGCCGAGCGGTAGGGGTTCTCCCAGGTGTTGACGTCGAGCGAGCCGCCCCAGGAGTGCGGAGAGCGGTGGCCGGGACGGCCCGTCACGTCGCGGCAGTTGAACGCCGAGGTGTTGCCGGCCGCCATCGAGGCGTAGTCGTCGCCGCCGCGGGAGCGACCGCTCCAGCCGAACCGGTCGACGCGGTACATCGCCCGGATCGGCAGCTCGCGGCGGTACATCTCGGCCAGGGCCGCGCCCATCGGGCCGGCCGCGGCGGTGCTGGCGACGACCTCGCCGCGGCGCCGGTAGCCGCGGTAGTCCCAGTAGTTGACTCGCACGATGCGCAGGCCGGAACGGCCGACCGGGCACCCGCTGTGCCACGAGACGCCGTCCATCTGTCGCCAGACGGCGTCGCCGATCTCGGAGATGGTCAGGTTGGCGCCGTCACCGACGGCGCGCCGCTGGGCGGGCAGCTTGATGCGCGGCTGCGGCGCTCCCTTCGGCAGCGCGACCGGCACGCCCGGCGGCCGGTTGTCGATGCGCAGCACGCCGCTCCGGTCAGCGGCGACCCACGACAGCCGGGGCGCCCGGGCCTGCCACCGGGTGTTGGTCCGGGGCGTCACCCGCAGGCTGCCCCGACCGTCGGCGCCGGTCGTCACCACGTCGTACGCCGTCCAGCGACCGCCGGGGACCTGGCGGAAGATCCGCACCTCGCCCGCCACCGGCTGTCCGTTGCCGGTGCGCCACAGCACCTTCAGCGTCACCGACCGCTCGTCCACGACCGCCCGTGGGCCGCCGAGCAGCACCCGGCCGGCCCGGGGGGTGATCGGCAGGGTGCCCTCCTGGACGGCCGCTGGGTGGTCAGCGTCGCCGGCGTACGTCGCGCGCACGGCGTTGTCGTCGGCGACCCGGGAGACGGTCAGGTCGGCGGAGGCCCGGCCGTCGTCCCCGGTCGTGACCGTGCCGACGGCCTGCCAGACGTCGCCGGTGCGGCGCTCCAGCACGAGCGGGGCGCCGACGAGCGGTGCTCCGGTCTCGTCCGTGGCAGCCACGGTCAAGGTCGTGACGCCGCCGGCGAAGGCGGAGGGCGCCGTCAGGGTCAGGACCGTGCTCGTCGCGGCGCGGACGGGCGCACCCAGCCCGACAGCGAGCGCGAGCGCGCACACGACGACACCGATCCGTGACCCGAGAGACATGGCACCCATGTTCCCCCGTGACGGCGCCCGAACCCTGGAGGCGGTGTGACGAACGTGTCGCGCAGGCTCAGCGCTGGTGGTAGCGGCGCTGGGCCTGGCGGCGGTAGTCGTAGCAGGAGTGGCCGGCGATCGAGCTCGGCACCCGGTGGCGGAGCAGGGGGCCGCAGGCCCAGAGCTCCTGGGTGCCCTCGATCTGCTTCCAGCGTCCGTCGACGATCGCCCACAGGGCCGCGTAGCCGCCGCAGTCGTTGACCCCGCCGGCGGCGAAGCCGTCGGTGCGGATGCGGAAGACCGTCACGCCGACGTACCCGCCCTCGCAGGTGGACGCGTCGGCGATGCGCTGGGCGGTGCGGCCGATGAAGCGCTTGAACGAGGCTGGCGAGCCGTGCAGGCGCCGGGCCTGGGAGGCGCGGGTGACCTCGACGCCCGCCGAGTGGCCGTCGGAGTAGACGATCAGGCGGGGCGCCGCGGACCGGGAAGGCGACGCCTCGGCGGTCGCGGTCGCGGGCGCGGCTGCGGTCGAGAGAAGCATCGCCACGGCCGCGAGAGACAGGATGGTGTTCCGGTGTCGATTCCTCATGACTCGGAGACGCCGCCCGCGACGGATTGGTTGTCGGCTACCCGCGGCGTACGACGAGCACGGTGACGTCGTCGCGCTGCGAGACGGCGTGGTCGCGCACCGCGGAGCGCAGCCGGGTGACCACCTCGGCAGGCGCCCGGCCGGCCGTGGCGGCGAGGACGGACTCGACCCGGGCCTGGCCGAACTCCGTGCCGTGCGCGTCGCGCGCCTCGAGCAGGCCGTCGGAGAAGACGACGAGGGCGTCGCCCGGCTCGAACGCCCGGTCCTCCACCTCCCAGGTCGCGTCGGTGAGGACGCCGCTGACCAGGGGGCCGGTCGGCTCGAGCTCGACGAGGCGGCCGCCGGCGACCAGGAGCGGCGGCGGGTGGCCGGCGTTGACGAAGGAGAGACGGTCGGCGGCGGTGTCGAGGACCGCGACGAAGACGGTGGCGAAGAGCTCGGAGTCGACGAGACCGTCGCGGACGGCGGCGAGGACGTCGGGCACCGGCGCCTGGCGCAGCATCGCCGACAGCGCGCTCTTGAGCCGCAGGCCGACCACCGCCGACTCGTGGCCGTGGCCGGAGACGTCCCCGAGGACCATCGCCACCCGGTCGTCGCCGAGGTCGACGATGTCGATGAAGTCGCCGGCGAGGACGCCCTCCGCCGACTCGATCTGGGCGGCGACCTCGACCCCGGCTCCGACGGGAGCCAGCTCCGAGAGCGCCGACTGCAGCGCCTGGACCGCAGGCTGCCCGAGCACGAGCGCTTCGGAGGCCCGGCGACTCGCGTCGAGCTCGTCGAGCAGGTGTCGGCGCATCGTGTCGACGTCCTCACCCACCTCGGAGACCTCGCGCGGACCCGCGCCGCGCACCACGTGCTGGAGGTCGCCGCTGGCGACGGCGCGGCTGCTGCGTCCGAGCTCCGCGAGCGGGCGCAGGACCCTGCGGTTGAACGCTCCGGTGCCGAGCAGCACCGTGGCCAGGAAGGTCACGACCGTGAACCCCAGCAGGTAGGAGAGGCGGCGCAGCAGGACGTCGGCGCGCTGGTTGGCGGCGTCCTGCTCGGCCGCCAGGGCCTGGTCGGCGGCCTGGTAGGCGGTGCGGACGCGGTCGAAGAGACGCTTGCCGTCGCCGGACGCGACCAGCTCCTCCGCCCGTGACCGGTCGCCCCTGCGCTCCGCTGCGAGCTCGGGCTCGGCCGCCTCGTCGAGCCACCGCTGGTGGGCGTCGTCCATCTCGACGAGCAGGTCCGCCACGGTGTCCGAGACCTCCCGGCGGAGGTGGTCGAGCTTCGTGGTGATCTGCGGCGCCGCCTCGTCGTACGGCTCGAGGAACTCGGGTCGCCCCGTCAGGATGTAGCCGCGCTCGGCGGTCTCCTGGTCGACGTACAGGGCGAGGACCGTGCCGAGCTCGACGCGAGCCGGGTTGAGGTCGTCCTGCACCCGGTCGCGGGCCGAGACGAACTGCGCCACGGTCACCGCGAGCAGCAGCCCGATGACGAGCGACAGCAGCACGACGGCGCCGGCTGCGACGCGCACGACCGCCCGCGCGGAGTACGGCGCGCGGGACTCTGGCACGAGGCGCATTCAACCAGCCGAGAGGGGCACGGGACTAAGGAACCTCGACGACGGAGCTGAGCGTGCTCGAGTTGCCGCCGAAGTCGGTCAGGGTGAGGTCGGCCTGGATCGTGGTGCCCGGGTCCAGCGGCAGGAACTCGTAGGTCAGGCCGGCGACGTCGGAGTAGAGGCCGACGTCGGTGGTCGGCTCCCACACCTGGTCGCCGTCGGCGCTGATGGTGAGCACGTCGGGGACGATCGTGCCCTCGGGGTCGGGCGCGAGCTCGCCGTACCCGCCCGACTCCTCGTCGTAGATGTAGATCGTCTCGCTGACGAACTCGCCGGCGTCGATGTCGAGCACCAGCGAGAGCAGGGCGTCCTGCGGGTCGGCCCCGTCGGTGTCGGTCGAGGCGTAGTAGGTCATCGGGACGTCGAAGAAGGCGGTCTCGAGGTCGTCGCTGAGGTCGAGGTCGGTGTAGGCGTACGCCGAGTCCTCGCCGTCGCTGATCTGGAGGTAGGAGAGGTCGTAGCTGCCGGACGCCGTCGGGGCGGCGCCGTCGTCGGTGTAGTCGGCGATCTCCTCGCCGAAGTAGGTGATCGAGCCGTCGTCGTTGACCAGGGCGTAGCTGATCGTCGCCTCGGTGATGTTGTCGAGCGCGGCGGGATCGAAGGTGCCGGTCAGGGTGATGCCGCCGTCGTCGTCGAAGGTCACCTCCGGGCCGGTGTCGGGGTCCTTGAACTCGGGCTGCTCGTCGGCCGGGATCGCGGCGCCGGCCGAGTAGTAGGCCTCGAGGAAGCCCGCCCACTCGTCGGCGGTCGGCACGTCGAGGTAGGCGCCGTCGGCGAGCTCGCGCACCGGCGGAAGGTAGATAGAGAGACCGGTGGCGCCCGTGGTAGCCACCCCGAAGACCTCGTCGAGGACCGCCTCGTCGAGGGCGTCGACGACGGCGTCCGCCTGGTCGGCCACGTCGGGGGCGGCGTCGCCGATCGCGGTCGCGAGCAGGCCGAGGTCGCTCAGGTGCTTGTCCTGGGTCTCGTCCGGGTTCTTGCCGAAGGCGAGGGTGTTCGCCTCGGACTGGCCGACCGCCGGAGCGACGTCCGCGGCCTGGTCGGCCAGCGCGCCGGCGAAGTCGCCGACCGCGTCGTCGACGTCGTCCATCTTCGTCAGGTCGATCATCGCGAGCGTGATCTGGTCCTGGGTGCCCTGCTCCTCGGCCTGGCTCGAGAAACCGTCGAGGATCGCCTCGCCGAGGTCGTCGGCGGTCGCGTCGGGGTCGTCGGCGAGCAGCTGGAGGGAGCCGTAGTCCCAGCCGTGGCCGGGCTCGAGCTCCTGCGAGGCGACCAGCCGGTCGGCGAGCGGGGCGACGGCGCTGGCCACCTCGTAGTTGGCCATCAGGCAGGCGTCGAAGCCGAGCAGGTCCAGCTTGTCGACGCCGGCCTCCTCCAGGCCGCTCGAGACGGCGTCCGTGATCTCGGCCAGGTCGAGCACGTCGTAGTCCGGGGCGGTGCCCTCGTCGGGGCCGATGCCGGGCCACGAGGCACCGTGGTCGGAGATGATCAGCGCGTAGTGGCCGGCCCGGTGGTCCTTGATGCCGTCTGCGATGAAGCTCGCGAGCAGCTCCGGGTCAGCCGAGTCGACGTCGCCGAGGTCGTCGACGACCTCGGTCGTGCCGTCCGCGCCGAGGTCCAGGACCCGACCGCCGACCCAGTCACCCTGGTCGAGCAGCGGGTCCTCGCCGTACTCGGCGGAGCGGTCCATGAGCTCACGGACGTGCAGGTTGTCGTTCGAGCCGACGGCCCCGAGCTCGTTGACGTCGGCGACCATGAACGGCTCGAGGTTGGTGTCGGCCATCGAGTAGTGCAGCACCGTCCAGCCATCGCCCTCGCGGCCGGTGTGCGAGGCTCCCGACGTCTCGTCGTCGTCCTCGTCGCCTCCGGTGCAGGCAGCGGTCAGGAGCAGCAGAGCAGCGGTCGCGACCGCGGAGGCGGTCCGGCGAGCGGGGATGGTGGGCACATCGGGCGAGCCTAGGGGCGCCCGCTCCGCCCGGTCCGGCGAACGTCGTACGCCGGCGGCGAGGACCAGACCGGCTCTACTGCACGCCGTACGCGATGCCGTTGACCGAGACGACCCGGGCGGGGGCGGTGTCCGCGACGACGCCGAGGGTGACCTCGGTGCCGACGAGGCCGGTGATCTCGTCGCGGTTGCTCTCGACGACTCCGTCGGCGTCGAGGCCGTCGGTCGCCGTCGTCGCGAGCCAGGCGTCGTCGCCGAGGTCGAGCACGGTGTCGCCCAGGCACCAGTGCGCCGGGTCGTCGGCGCAGACGGCGAGGACGCCGTTGAGCGTCGCCGGCTCCGGGTCGGGCGTCGGCTCGGTCGGAGTCGGCTCGGTGGGGGTCGGCTCGGTGGGGGTCGGCTCGGGGTCCGTGGGCGTCGGGTCGGGCTCGGGAACGGTCGGCGGGCGGCCGCCTGCGGGACGGACCTCCACGAAGTCCCCCTTCGTCGGGCGGTGGTGGTCGGCGTGCGGGTGCGCCGTCGCCTCGACGTTCGTGACCGGCGGCGCGACCGACGTCACCGGGACGGTCGCGGGCACGGTCGCGGCCCGGCCCTGCTCGTAGGTGTGCGCCACCTGAAGGACCCTCGTCACGTACGCCGACGAGTGGTTGTAGCGGAAGATCGCGGCCCAGGCCCCCGTGGGGGTGTCGAGGTGCTCGCCGCCCGCGCAGAGGTAGACGGCCGCGCCGAGCGCCGCGTCGTCGAGGTCGTCGGCCGAGCGCACGCCGTCGCCGTCGGCGTCGACGCCCACCTCGGTCCACGTGGAGGGCAGGAACTGCATCGGCCCGATCGCCCGGTCCCAGCGCGCGTCGCCGTCGTACAGACCGGCGTCGGTGTCGCTGACCGCGGCGAGGTCACCCTGGCCGTCCAGCACGGGACCGCGGACGGCCGGGCTGCTGGTGCCGTCGACGTTCAGCGTCGCGCCGCCCACCCGGCCGTGGTCGGACTCGATGCGCCCGATCGCGGCCAGCTGCTCCCAGCGGAGCCCGCAGTCGGGCTGGACGTCGGCGATGATCGTGGTCGCACGCTGGTACGCCGCGAGCGCCCCCAGCGGGATGTCCAGAGCGTCGACCGCGCCGCGGGCCGCGAGCGCCGGACGGGCCTCGGCCACCGGAATGCCGCGGGTGGGTGCCGCCCAGGTCGTGTCCGTCGTCGGCGCCGGGGCCGCCTCGGCGGCGGACGCGGGTGCGGCCTCTGCGCCCAGGTCGGCCGAGACCGGGATCGGGGGCGCTCCGGAACCGGTGGCGACGGCGAGCGGGATCAGGACGGCGGCGGTCGTCGCAGCCAGGCGGGTGGGTCGGAACACGCCCCGGATCGTCGAGGACACAGGTGAACCGCCGGCATCCCCGACACGACCGGACGGACTACGCCAGGTGCCGTTCGAAGAACCGGGCGGTGTCCTCCCCGGCGTACGACGGCACTCCGGTGTGCCCACCCAGGTTCGCCTGGAGCGTCTTCTCGGCCGATCCGAACGCGTCGAACAGGTCCAGCGCCGCCTGGCGGTCGTTGCCCTCGTCGTCCCACTGCAGCAGGACGTGCAACGGGATGGTGACGCGACGGGCCTCGTCGTACGTGGCCTGCGGCACGAAGCTGCCGGCGAACAGCCCGGCGGCCACGAGCCGGGGCTCGACCACGGCCAGCCGGACGGCGATCGCCACGACCCCACCCGAGATCGCGACCGGCCCGTCGACCTCGGGCAGCGACAGGACCTCGTCGATCAGGGACTGCCACTCCGGCACGGCCGCGTCGACCAGCGGCAGGATCAGCCGGTCGACGATGTCCGCCGTGACGGGCTCGCCGGCCCCCAGCGCGGCGCGCAGGTCGGCCCGAGCTTCGTCGACGACCTGCATGCGGGGCCGCTCACCGCTGCCCGGCAGCTCGAGGGTGGCCGAGGCGAAGCCGCTCGCCGCTGCCTGCCGGGCCCTCCCCACCAGCCGGGGATGCATCGGCTCCAGCCCGCCGGGGTGACCGAGCAGCACCAGCGGAACCGGGCCCGACGACGACTCGGGGGTCCACAGGAAGCCGGGGACGTCGTCGAGCGTGAGCTCGCGCTCGACGAGCCCGGCGCCGAGAGGTTGAGCGGGAGACAGCCGCATGCTCGCACCTTTCGAGGGATGCCGGACGACACCAGAGCCTCCCCGGCTGGTGCCGGGGAGGCTCTGGTCCAAGAGGTGATCGTTGTTGTGGAGCTGCGGGGAATCGAACCCCGGTCCTCGAGCGTCGATCCAGGTCTTCTCCGGGTGCAGTCCGTGCTATCGCTTTTCTCGGCCCCGGGGCTCGCACGGACACGTCCCCGACAGGCTCAGTCACGGAATAGTCCCGCTCACCCTCCGCGACACGGAGTGAGCAGCAAGTCTCCTAGATGACGCCAGGATCCGGGACGGAGACGGGTGCCCGGACTGACGCTTCGATCACTGCTCAGGCAGCGAGAGCGAAGGAACTGCGATTGGTGTTGGCAGTTATAGGTTTCCAGCGATCGTTTACGAGATGACGCTGGCTTCTCGACCCGCTTCCCCTGGAACTAACGTCCCAAGTCGAAACCGATCAGCCCCTCTTGAGTTGTGCTTCCAGTCTACGGGTCGGAACGCGTCGGCGGCATCAGGGATTCCCGATCCACGCTCGGAGAGCCCCTACCCCTTCCCCGGCGAGCTGGTCCAGCAGCGCCTCCCGGCCGCAGAGTGCCACGGCCAGCGCGAGCGCAGGTCCCGAGACCGTCGGTCCGGAGCCGTGCGACCAGTCCAGGTCGATCGCCGTCGCTGCAACCTCCGGTCGCGCCTTCGGGACGAAGCCGCGACGAGCTGCCTTCGAGACCAGGAACTCCAGGACGTCGCGCCACGGCTCGACGGGCACACCGGCGTCCAGGCCCAGCGGCACCACCATGTCCTGGGTATGGATGCGAAGGTCGGTGAGGGGCGCCCTCCAGTCCATCGTGGGCGGGGTGAACCGGTCTTCGGCGTACTCGCGCAGCCACGCCGTCACCTGCGCGGGCTCGACATCTGCGCGCCACCGGACGATCAGCTCGTTCGCCCGGTCGAAGCCGCCGCGGCCGGCGACGATCGCCTTGAGCAGGGTGCGCGTCGGCGTCGCCGGACCGGCGCTGAGGTGCACCGCCACGTCCTTGACCGTCCACGCGCCGCACAGACTGGGCGCGGCCCATTGTTCCGGCGTCAGGGTGTCCAAGAGGTCGGCGAGGGATCGGCGCTCGGTCGCGATCTGGCTCCAGACATCCACGGCCACCATCATCGCTCGTCAGGTCGCCGCACGAGGCTGCTCCGCGACCTTCACCAGGATCCAGTTGCGCGGGTCGTCGTTCATCGACGTACGGGTGAGCGCATAGACGCCCGTCAGGCGCTCGCCGTGGAGCTCGAACTTCAGGTGGCCGGCTGCGATCGCGGTCGCGGCATCGGGCTCGGTCAGCGCCTCGTAGGTGCCGTGGTCCCAGATGGACTTGTGGTCGTCCTGGTACGTCGCGTGCTCGAGCTCGTGGTCGTCGACCTGGACGGCGAGCCGCTTGACGTGCGGGTCGGTCGACGGCTCCTTCGGCACCGCCCAGGAGGCCAGCACGCCGTCGACCTCGAGCCGCAGGTCGTAGTGCAGCGTGGTCGCCTGGTGGCGCTGGACGACGAAGATCACGAGATGTTCCTACCTCAGCGGCGGTGGTCTCGAGGCTCGCTGCGCTCGCACCTCACCCACCGATGACCGGTGGTTGAGGTGTGAAGGCCGCCGGGCCTGAGCCTCGAAACCACCACGAAGATCATCGCTTCATGCCGAGGAGTCGGTGACCGTTGTGCCAGCAGACGTCGCGCAGCCAGTCGTCGCCGAGGTCGAGGCGGGCCAGGCTCTCGAGCTGGTGGGCGTAGGGGTACGGGATGGTCGGGAAGTCCGACCCGAGCAGCACCCGGTCCTGGAGGTCGCGCAGGCGCGCGGTGAGCCCGGCCGGATAGGTCGTCTCCCAGAAGTCCGTGAACACCATCGTGGTGTCGAGGTGCACCCGCTCGAAGTCGGCGGCGAGGTCGCAGAACTCCAGGTAGTCCGGCGCGCCGAGGTGGGCGACGACCGCGGTCAGCCGCGGGTGCCGCTCCAGGACCCGGCGCAGCGGCTCCGGCCCGGTGAACGCGTTGCCGACCGGCGCTGCGCTGGCATGGATGACGACCGGGGTGCCGGCGTCGGCGAGGGTGCCCCAGACCGGGTCGAGGACCGGGTCGTCGAGGCGGAACTCCCCCACCTGCACGTGCACCTTGAACACCTCGACGCCGTGGGCGACCAGCGCCTCGACGTACGCCGGTGCCTCGGGCTCGGGGTAGAAGGTCGCCGACCAGATCGACTCCGGGACGTCGGTGGCGAAGCCGCGCGCCCAGTCGTTGAGGTAGGTCGCGATGCCGGGCTTGTGGGCGTAGGGCAGCGAGGAGAAACGGCGTACGCCGAAGCGGCGCAGCTGGTCGACCCGCTCGTCGACCGACTGCCTGTAACGGATGGGCCAAGGCCGGCCGATCTTCGGGCCGGCCTCGTCGAACTGCGCCCAGACCCGTCGCTCGATGTTGGGCGGCAGGAAGTGCGTGTGCACGTCGAAGAGGCCGGGCAGCCCCAGCGGCTGCCAGAACATCCGGACCGCGAGGGCGTCCGGCGCCTCAGTCATCCATGCCCTTCAGGCGGCGGCCGACGGCCTGCTCGGTCTCCCGGTTGGCCTGCCGCTCGGCGAGGGCGTGCCGCTTGTCCCAGGACTTCTTGCCCTTGGCGAGCGCGATCTCGACCTTGGCCCGGCCGTCCTTGAAGTAGAGCGAGAGCGGGACGACCGTCAGGCCCCTCTCGTTGACGCGGCGCTCGATCTTGTCGATCTCGTCGCGGTTGAGGAGCAGCTTGCGCTTGCGGCGGGCGGAGTGGTTGGTCCAGGTGCCCTGCGCGTACTCGGGGATGTGCACGCCGTGCAGCCACGCCTCGTGGCCGTCGATGTCGACGAACCCGTCGACCAGCGAGGCCCGGCCCTGGCGCAGCGACTTCACCTCGGTGCCCATGAGGACGAGGCCCGCCTCGTAGGTGTCCTCGATGAGGTAGTCGTGCCGCGCCTTCTTGTTCTGCGCGATCACCTTGCGCCCCTGCTCCTTGGCCATCCCACCATTCTCTCAGGAGCCGAAAAGTGGTTTCGAGACGGGACTTCGTCCCTCCTCAACCACCGGCGCCGGTGGTTGAGGTGCGAGCGAAGCGAGCCTCGAAACCACCGACCGTCAAGGCAGCCAGGACATCGGGTCGACGGCGGTGCCGTTGACCAGGATCGTGAAGTGCAGGTGGCAGCCGGTGGACCAGCCGGTGGAGCCGACGTACCCGACGACCTCGCCCTGCTTGACGTGGTCGCCGACGCCGACGCGGTAGCCGGTCGCGTGGTTGTAGACGGCGGTGACGTTCTTGCCGTTGATGTTGCCGAGCGACACGTAGAGACGGTTGCCGTAGACGTCCGACCAGTACCGCGAGATCACGGTGCCGCCGGCGATGGCGCGCATCGGCTCGCCGCAGGAGACGCCGAAGTCGGTGCCGTCGTGGAGGCCGTAGTAGTGGTAGATCGGGTGGATCCGGTAGCCGAAGGGCGAGGTGACCGATCCCGGGACCGGCCTGATGAACAGCCCGTTGGTCGGACCGTTGTAGCCGCCGCGCGAGCGCCGGGCGGCGGCGAGGATCAGCTGCCGGACGTGCGCCTCGCGCTTCTTCGCGATGCGCAGGGCGCGGAGGTCGTGGTGGCGGGCGCGCTTCGCAGCCCGGCCGGCCGAGACCCGGTCGACGACGAGGCCGTGGACCTTCGCGACCGCGGCCTGGGTGTCCTCCTGGAGCCCCTTCATCGTGACGAGGTGGTCGGCGGCCTCCGCGCGCTGGACCTCCACGTCGTCGCGGGCGGCCCGCACCTGGTGCTCGCGGACCTGGAGCAGCACCTCGGCGGCGTGCAGGTCGTCGTACGCGTGCGCCTGCCGGTTGACGACGACGTCGTTGAACGCCTGCTGGCGGGTCAGGTCGGCCGTCGACTGCGACTTCATCAGGCTCGCAAAGGTCAGCAGCGCCGGGTCGTCGCCCTCGTAGATGTCGGTGATCGTGTCGGTCAGCGACAGTCGCTGCTGCTCGAGCGCGTCCTGCCCGTCTGCCAGGTCCTGCTGGGCGGTCGACAGCCGGGTCTCGGCCTCGGCCAGCCGCTGCTGCATCTGGTCGTCGCGGACCCGCGCCGCCGCCAGCTTGGCGTTGGCGACGCGCAGGTCACCGCGGGCCGCGTCGAGCGACGTACGCGCCTGGTCGAGTGCCGCGAGCGCCGTGCGCACCTGCGAGCTGGACTCGTCGAGGTCCTGCTGGGCGTGCTTGACCTGGTGCTGCGCGTCGTGCTGACGGTTCTTGAGGCCCTTGCCGTCGTCGGCCGTGGCCAGAGGTACGGCGAGCGCACCGAGCGCCAGGGAGCACACGGCCGTGGCCGCGAGCAGGCGTCGGCGTGCGGTACGGGGGAAGAGACGCACCGGTCTGCCTTCACGTGTTCGGGGAAGTGAACGCGTCGACCGTAACGCGTGGGAATCAGACTTTGAGGTATTTGCGTGTCACCACGAGTGTCGGGATCAGGGTGAGCACGGGCGCGAGGATCGCGACGACCAGCACGCACGTCGTGGTGTCGGCCCAGTCGATCCACGGGATGAAGCCCAGCTCCTCGCTCAGCCACTGGTCGACGCCGAAGTACATGAACCCGCCGAGCGCCCCCAACGAGAGCACCAGCGAGATCGCCGCGGTGACCAGCGCCTCCATCAGGAACGGCAGGGTGATGTAGAGCCGGGAGGCACCGACCAGGCGCATGATGCTGATCTCGCGGCGTCGGGCGAAGGCCGCGAGCCGGATGGTGTTGCCGACCAGCAGCAGCGCCGCGGCGACCAGGACGAGCGCGATCACCAGCGAGCCACGCTGCATGAACTTCATGCTCCGCAGCAGCGGCCCGACGACGTCGCGCTGGTCGCGGACCTGCGAGACCCCGTCGAGGCCGACGATGGCGCTGGTGATGCCCTGGTACTGGTCCGGGTCGTTGAGGGTGATCCAGATCGACTGCGGCATGTCCTCCGCGGTCGCGGCCGGGTTGCTGCCCTCGAACTTCTCCGGCCCGAGGAGCTCCTTGACCTTCTGGAAGGCCTCCTCCTTGGACTCGAAGCGGTACTTGTCCACCTCGGGACTGTCGTCGACCACCTGGGTGATCGCCTGCTTCTGGGTGTCGGTGACCTCGCCGGTGCACGCCGGGTTGTCGTCGCGCGCCTTGCAGAGGAAGACGGTGATCTGGAGCTCGGAGCCCCACTGGTCGGTCGCCTTGATCGACTGCTCACGCAGGAGTACGCCGAAGCCGACCAGCGTCAGCGACACGAACAGGGTGAGGATGACCGCGATGTGCATCGAGAGGTTCCGACGCAGGCCCTGGCCGAGCTCGGAGAAGACGTAACGCAGCTGCATGTGGTGTGAGGTTCCTTCGGGTGCTCGGGGTCGGACGTCAGCCCGGGGAATCAGTGCTGGAAGCCGTAGACGCCCTGCGCCTGGTCACGGATGACGCGGCCGTGCTCGAGCTCGATGACGCGCTTGCGCATCTGGTCGACGATGCCGGCGTCGTGGGTGGCCATCAGCACGGTGGTGCCGGTGCGGTTGATCCGGTCGAGCAGCTTCATGATCCCGACCGAGGTGGTCGGGTCCAGGTTGCCGGTCGGCTCGTCCGCGATCAGGATCGTGGGCCGGTTGACGAACGCGCGGGCGATCGCGACCCGCTGCTGCTCGCCACCGGACAGCTCGTCGGGCATCCGGTCGCCCTTGCCCTCGAGGCCGACCAGCTCGAGCGTCTCGGGGACGAGCTTGTTGATCTCGGACCGCGACCGGCCGATCACCTGGAGCGCGAACGCGACGTTCTCGTCGACCGTCTTGTTGGGGAGCAGCCGGAAGTCCTGGAAGACCGTGCCGATCTGGCGGCGCAGCCGCGGCACCTTCCAGGTCGCGAGGCGGTTGATCTCCTTGCCCGCGACGTAGACCCGCCCCGAGGTGGCGCGGTACTCGCGCAGCACCAGGCGCAGGAACGTCGACTTCCCCGACCCCGACGTGCCGACGAGGAAGACGAACTCCCCCTTCTCGACATCGACGGAGACGGTGTCGAGCGCGGCGCTCGCCTGACCTGGGTAGGTCTTGGAGACCTTCTCGAAACGGATCACGGGAATCGAGGGTAACCGCTGTTCCTGAGCGTCCCCGACGCGCCGTCGTGCCGGGCGGGTCGTCGGGTTAGGTTCTCCGGGTGTCCGTCGTACGCCGCCTTGCCGTCGCTGCCGTGACGCTGGTGCTCACGACCGCCGTGGCCGGCTGCACCTCGGGCGACGACGACGGGCCTTCAGCGGACCGGCCGTCGGCGTCCAGCACCCCCTTGCGGGACTTCGCCACCGACGACGTGAGCGTGGTGCGCGGCGACTTCTGCCCGCGCGTCGCGCCCCAGGCCGTGACCGACGCGCTCGGCACCGACTCCTCCGATGAGAAGACCTGGGCCAACGGTGACCGGGTCCGGCTGGCCGACGGCGTGAAGGACGTCGCGCACGAGTACGGCTGCTCGTGGACGGCCGACGACGGCACGGTCGCTCGGGCATGGGTCTTCGCGCCGCCCGTCACCGCCGCGGACGCCGCCGACCTGGGACGGAAGGCGCGCCGGTCGGACGGCTGCCGGGCGCTCCCCGATGCCCCGGCGTACGGCGCGCCGTCGGTCGCCGTGCGCTGCGGCGACGCACTCGCCTTCCACGGCCTCTTCGGGGACGCGTGGCTCTCCTGCTCGCTCGAGTCGGCGGGCGGCGCCCCCGAGGCGGACCAGACCGGCCGGTGGTGCGTGGCGGTCGCGCAGGCGGCGCGCAGCTGAGGCCGGATCAGCTGGTCTCGTGGCGGACCGGGCAGCCGGCCACGCCGGGCACCGGGAAGGTGCCGAGCTGCTCGATGTCGAAGCCGTCGGGGTAGCTGCGGATCTGGGGCAGGTCCTCGATGACCTTCGGCTCCTTGCGGGCCGGGAACGCCCGCAGCAGCAGGCCGCGCGCCTTGAGCGCAGCGCGGGAGACCGCCACGACGGCGGCCGGCGGGTCGTCGTACCGGAACGCCTCGCGCAGCGGCGGGCCCATGAGCGCGCGGCTGAAGATCCCCATCACCGGTCGGGCGACGCGCGGCTGGAAGTCGACCATCAGCGCCAGGGTCGAGTCCGCGACGCGGCGCCCGCCCTCGTCGAAGCCGAAGTGCTCGGCCTCGTAGGAGTCCATCAGCTCCTCGAAGCCCGCGTAGGTCTCCGGGACGTCCTTGATGTTCATGTGGCGGCCGAGGGTGCGGTAGTAGTGCACCGACGCCTCGACCTCGTTGGCGGTCAGCGGGCGCTTGCCGAAGTCGTCGAGCCAGCGCTTCGGGACGACCACGAAGGTGCTCAGCACGTAGCGGAACTCGTGGTCGGGGATGTCGTAGGCGCGGTGCATCTGGTTGATGCGGCGGATCGCCGCCTTGGCCTCCGGGTCCTCGAAACCCAGGCGGGTCGGGGGTTCCAGGAGCAGGGCGGTGTCGTCGTAGCGCTTCTGCGGGCGCTTCGTGAACTCGCCGGTGTCGTCGAGCAGCCGGCCGATCCCCGGCACGGCATAGGTGCGGAAGAGGGCGAAGCCGAGCGCCTGGTTCATGTCCCAGGGGAACTCGTGGCCCACGACGTTGGCGTAGATCTCGACGAAGTCGGTGGCCGGGTCGAGGGCGTCGTTGCGCCGCCTCCAGTGGTCGCGCCTCATGGCCCTGAAACTAGAGCACTCGCTCCAGTTTGGCTAGGGTGAGGGCGTGCGCACCCCGTTGCAGACCCGCAGCACGTCCTCCGCCGACCGGATGCTCGAGGCGACCCTCGAGCTGCTGGAGGCCGGCGGACTCCAGGCGGTGACGGTCGCCGCCGTCGCGCAGCACGCGAGGACGTCGAACGGCTCGCTCTACCACCGCTTCGGCGACCGGGCCGGCCTGCTGCGGGCCGCGCAGGAGCGCGCGCTCTCGGCCATCGAGGACGAGACGGCCGCCGCCTTCGCCCGCGCGGACGGTGAGGCGGACGACGTACGCGCGCTGCGGCTGCTCGCGCACGCCGCGCTCGACATCTTCGCGCGGCACCGCGGGCCGATGCGCGCCTTCCTGGTCGAGGGCCGGGGCGACGCCGCCATCGACGCCCGCAACGAGGCCAGCTCGCACCTGCTGGCGGCGACGGTCACCGGGTGGCTGCGCGCCCGGTTCGGCGCCTCCCGGGCTGACGCCGAGGCGGCCTGGCGGATCCTCTTCGCCCTCGGCGCCTCGCAGGCGCTCTTCGAGGACGCCCAGGTCTCCCCCGGCACCCTCGACGGCACGGCGTTCGCCGACGCCGTGGCGCGCGCCGTGGGCGCGGTGGTCAGCGGCTGATCAGGCGTCGGCCTTCTCGGCGTCACGCCGCCAGCGGATGCCGGCCTCGATGAAGTCGTCGATGTCGCCGTCGAGCACGGCCGACGGGGTGCCGACCTCGAAGCCGGTGCGCAGGTCCTTGACCATCTGGTACGGGTTCAGGACGTAGTTGCGCATCTGGTCGCCCCAGGTCGCGGCGACGTCGCCCTTGAGGTCCTTCTTGAGCGCGGCCTCCTCGGCCTTCTTCTTCGCGAGCAGCTTGGCCTTGAGCACGACCATCGCCGACGCCTTGTTCTGCAGCTGCGACTTCTCGTTCTGGCAGCTGACGACGATGCCGGTCGGGAGGTGGGTGAGGCGGACCGCGGAGTCGGTGGTGTTGACCGACTGGCCGCCGGGGCCGCCCGAGCGGAAGACGTCGACACGGATGTCGTTCTCGTCGACCTCGATCTCGTCGGTCTGCTCGAGCACCGGGACGACCTCGACGGCGGCGAACGACGTCTGGCGACGGCCCTGGTTGTCGAACGGGCTGATCCGGACCAGGCGGTGGGTGCCGGCCTCGACCGACAGGGTGCCGTAGGCGTACGGCGCGTGGATCGCGAACTCGGCGGACTTGATGCCCGCCTCCTCGGCGTACGAGACGTCGTAGACCTCGACGGGGTACTTGTGCTGCTCGGCCCAGCGCGTGTACATCCGCATCAGCATCTCGGCGAAGTCGGCGGCGTCCACGCCCCCGGCGCCCGAGCGGATCGAGACGATCGCCTCGCGCTCGTCGTACTCGCCGGAGAGCAGCGTGCGCACCTCGAGCGCCTCGACGGACTTCTGGAGGCGACCCAGCTCGGCCTCGGCGTCGGCGAGGGCGTCGCCGTCGCCCTCCTCCTGCGCGAGCTCGACCATGATCTCGAGGTCCTCGATGCGACCGCGCAGCGACGTCACCCGGTCCAGCTCGCCCTGGAGGGCCGAGAGCCGGCCGGTCACGCGCGTCGCGTGGTCCTGGTCGTCCCAGAGGTCGGGCGCGGCGACCTGCTCGCTGAGGTCGGCGATGTCACGACGCATGGCGTCGATGTCGAGCACCCGCTCGATCGTGAGCATGGTCGCCTGGAGCTGCTTGATCTGCGCGTCGAAGTCTGGGCCTGCCACAAGGGTCAAGGTTACGGGTCGGCGTGCGAGCGGCCTACTCGGCAGTGATCGGCAGCTCGGCCCAGACCCGCTTGCCGCCGGTCTCGCCGGCGTCCATCCCCCACGACGCCGCCAGGGCGCCGACCAGGTGCAGGCCGCGGCCGTGCTCCTCGTCCTCGGTCAGCGGCTGCGGCTCGGGCGTGCCGACACCGCCGTCCTCGACCTCGATCCGGAGGGCGGCCCCGCTGGTCGTGAGGCGCACGCGGTACGACGAGTCCGCGTGGGTCAGCGCGTTGGCGGCCAGCTCGCTGACCACCAGCTGGGCGTCGTCGAGCGGCTCCTCGATGCCCCAGTCGGAGAGCGTGGTGCGCACGAACCGGCGCGCCAGGGACACGCTGCTCAGGTCGTTGGGCAGGTCGAGCACGGCCTCCGCGTCGTTGGCCCGGCCGACCGACTCCAGCAGGTCGACCAGGTAGCCGAGGTCGGCGTCCTTGAGCACGTAGCCCTCGGCGTTGGCGTCGATCCAGGCGCGGTCGACCGTCTCGAGCCCGGAGAAGACGACGACCTTGGTCGCCGGCGCCTCAGCACGGATGCGCGCGAGGACCTCCTGCCCGGCGATGTCGGGCAGGCCGAGGTCGAGAACGACGACGTCAGGACGCAGCTGGGCGACGAGCCGGACGGCTTCGGCACCGTCCGCCGCCTCTCCTACGACCTCGAAACCGCCCCGAAAACGGAGGGAGGTGCGGACCAGTCGGCGTACCTCAACGACGTCGTCCACCAGGAGGACGCGGATCGGCACGACCGCAGCCTAGAGCGTCCGGCTGGATGGAGACAGGAATCAGGCCCGAGTGTTCACGTCGTGGCGCGCGGCAGACGGATCTCGAAGGCGCCCGGTCCGTCGCCGGTCGGCGGTCGGTACGTCGCGTCGCCGCCGTGCTCGCGGGCGAGCTCGCGCACGATGTAGAGGCCGAGACCGGTGCCGCCGGCGCTGCGTCCGGTCGCGAACCGCTCGAAGAGCCGCTCCCGCATCTCCGGCGAGACCCCCGGCCCCGAGTCCTGCACCGTGACCAGCACGTCGGCGCCGTCGAACCGCGCCGTGACGACGACCGGCGGCGCGCCGTGGCTGAGCGCGTTGGTGACCAGGTTGTCGACGGCCTGGCCGAGCCGGCCGGCGTCGCCGTCGACCATCAGGCCCGGCTCGAGGTCGGCGTCGATCGCGACCCCGGGGTGCGCGCGCTGCGCCGTCGCGACGGCGGTCGAGACGACCTGCGCGACGTCGACCTCGGCGATCTGGAGGTCTAGCTTGCTGCGCTGCAGCCGGGACGCGGTCAGCAGGTCGTCGAGCAGCCGGCGCAGCCGGGTCGCGCTCGAGCTGAGCCCGTCGAGGAGCTCGGCACGCTCGGTCTCCTCGAGCTCGCTCCAGTGGGCGGCGAGCAGGTCCGCCGTACCACCGAGGACGCCGACGGGCGTGCGCAGCTCGTGGGCGGTGACCGCCAGGAAGTGGGCCTGCTCGTCGGCGGCCTGCTGGAGCCGGGCGTTGGCCTCCTCGAGCTGGGCCGCGGCCACCCGGCGCTCCGTGATGTCCCGCACGACCTTGGCGAAGCCGACGTGACGGCCCTGCGAGTCGCGGACGGCGCTGATGACGACGGTGGCCCAGAAGCGGCTGCCGTCCTGCCGGACCCGCCACCCCTCCTCCTCGTAGCGACCCTCGCGCAGGGCCTCCTCGAGCTCGTGCTCCGGGTGCCGCGAGTTCTGCTGCTCGGGCGGGTAGAAGGTGCGGAAGTGCCGGCCGATGATCTCGTCGGCGGCGTACCCGCTCGTGCGCTGCGCGCCGCTGTTCCAGCTCGCCACCGTGCCCTCGGGGCTGAGCATGAAGATCGCGTAGTCGGCCGCGTGCTCGACGAGCAGGCGGAATCGCTCCTCGCTGGCCCGCAGCTCCTCGTCCTGCACGCGGCGCTGGCTGAAGTCGCGAGTGACCTTGGCGAAGCCCACGTGGCGGCCGTCGAGGTCGTGGACCGCGGTGATGAGGACGTTGGCCCAGAAGCGGCTGCCGTCCTTGCGGACCCGCCAGCCCTCCTCCTCGTAGCTGCCGTCGCGCAGCGCGAGCTCGAGCTCGTGCTCCGGGTGTCCGGACTCCTGGACCTCGGGCGGGTAGAACGTGCGGAAGTGCCGGCCGACGATCTCCTGCTCGGTGTAGCCCTTGATCCGCTGGGCGCCGGCGTTCCAGCTCTCGATCAGGCCCTCGGGCGAGAGCATGAAGATCGCGTAGTCCTCGACGTTGTCGACGATGAGCCGGAAGCGCAGCTCGCTGCGCCGCAGCTCCTCCTCGGCCCCGCGCTGGGACGTGACGTCCTGGACCTGGGCGAAGAGGTAGAGCGGCCGGTGGCTGCTGTCGAGGACAGGCGCGAACGTCGCGACCACCCGCCGATCCTCCACGCCCACGACCGTGTGCTCGAGCTGGCCGACCGCCTCGGTCCCCAGCAGGATCCCGGTGAGCAGGTCGTCGAAGGCAGCCCGCGCGTCGGTCGCGAATTCGGCGTACGACGTGCCGACGAGGTCGTCGACGGAGCGACCGAAGATCCCGGCGAGGGAGCGGTTGGCGCGCACGACCTGGCCGGCGAGCGTCACCGTCGCCATCCCGATCGCGGCGTCCTCGAAGACCTCCCGGAAGCGCTCGAGGTGCTCGCGCAGCACCCGGCGCTCTTCGTCGCCGTCGACCGCGGCAGCCTCCGGAGCGCGGGTCGCACGCGGAGCGTCGGGGTCGGCCAGGATGCGCACCAGGTCGTCGGCGAGGGTGTTGAGGTCGGTGGACTTCTCCAGGAAGGCGGTCGCGCCGAGGTCGATCGCGCGGTGGGCCAGGCCGTGCTCCTGGAAGCCGCTGTACATGACCACCCGGGTCTCCGGCGACGTCTCGAGGATGCGCGGCAGCGCACCCAGCCCGTCCATCACCGGCATCGAGACGTCGAGCAGCACCAGGTCGGGCCTCAGCTCGCGCACCACCTCGAGCGCGTGCGCACCGTCGCCGGCCTCACCGACCACCTCGAGCAGGCCCGACAGACGGAGCCGGGTGCGCACCAGCGCCCGCACCTCCGCCGCGTCGTCGACCACCACGATCGTCGGACGTGCTCCCCCAGCCTCGGCCACGCACGGAACCTAACCCAGCGCGGGCGGTGCTGTCGCCACTGCAGCCGTCGATGGCGTCCTCAGCGCCGGCCGAAGACCTGCGAGGTCCACCACCGGCCGTGCCGGTCGCGCGCGGCACCGATGCCCATCAGGCGGTACGACGGTCGCAGGATGTTCTCCCGGTGGCCCTCCGAGTGCATCCAGCCACGGTTCACGACGCTGCGCCCGCTGGAGTAGCCGTAGGCGATGTTCTCCCCCGCCATCCGCAGCCCGCACCGGCGCGCGATCGGCTGGAGGTCCTGGTGCACGAGCCGGCCGGTGCGCGCCATGTGGCGCGCCCACCGCTCGGCGAAGCCGGTCAGGCACGCGCCCTCCCGCAGCCGCACCCGGTCGTGGCCGGCGCGCTGCTGGTTGGTGGCCGCGAACGCGGCGTCGGCGTACCTCTCCGCGGGCGTCGCCGCCTGGACGGGCGACGAGAGGAGCAGTACGGCGAGGGCGGCCGCGACGAAAGCGGCGAGCGTGCGACGGGGTTCCGAGGACAAGACGACCTCCCGAGGTCCGGAGAACACTCCCCTACCCGCTCGCGAGCGCCCTAGTCTCGTCGCGTGAACCTGGACGAGTACCTCGCCTCCGACGCCACCGCCCTGGCCGCCCTGGTCGCCGACAAGCAGGTGACGGCCGCCGAGCTGCTGGCCCTGGCCCGGCGGCGCGCCGACCAGGTCAACCCGCACATCAACGCGATCGTCCGGACGCTGGACGAGGTGGCGGACGCGCGCGCCGTCGAGACGTTGGACGGACCGATGGCCGGCGTGCCGTTCCTGGTCAAGGACCTCGCGCAGGAGTACGCCGGCTTCCCCACCAGCAGCGGCTCGCACGCGCTGGCGGACGACGTGGCCGACGAGCACGCTCTGGTCACCCAGCGCTTCCTCGACGCCGGCCTGGTGATCTTCGGCAAGACCAACACCCCCGAGTTCGGCGCGAAGGGCATCACCGAGGACGACCTGCTGGGTCGCGCCCGCAACCCGTGGAACGTCGCCCACACCCCGGGCGGCTCGTCCGGCGGCTCCGGCGCCGCGGTGGCCGCCGGCATCGTGCCCGCGGCGGGTGCGAACGACGGGGGCGGCTCGGTCCGCATCCCGGCCGCCTGCAACGGCCTGGTCGGGCTGAAGCTCAGCCGCGGCTTCACGCCGTACGGCCCGCAGGGCAGCGAGTCGATGTTCGGCATGGTCACCCAGGGCGTCGTCTCCCGCACGGTCCGCGACAGCGCCGCGCTGCTCGACGCCATCGTCGGCGCACCGACGCGCTACGCGGCGTACGTCGCCCAAGCCGCGGCGCCGTTCCTGCCGGAGCTGACCCGGCCGCCCGAGCGCCTGCGGATCGGGTACACCGCCTCCTCGGCCATCAACCCGAGCCCCGACCCCGAGGCGATCGCCGCGATGGAGGGCGCCGTCGAGCTGCTCACCGCGCTCGGCCACGAGGTCGAGGCCGTCCAGCCGCCGCACGACGACGACGCGCTGGCCCGCGACTTCCTGACCATCTGGTTCGCCCAGCTGCACGGCCAGATCAGCGCGATCAAGAAGCGCCTCGGCTCGCCCGACAGCGCCTTCGCCGCCGACAGCCTCGCGGTGGCCGAGATCGGTCGGGCCGCCGGTGTCGGTGCCCTCTTCGCCGCGCTCGACAACATCAACCTGCACATCCGTGCGCTCGACGACTTCCACCAGCGCTACGACCTGCTGCTCACCCCCACGCTGGCCAAGCCGCCCCTCGAGGTGGGCTCCGTCGACACCCCCGCGATGCTCCAGCGGGCCTCGCGGGTCATCGCCAAGGTGCACGCCGGCAAGCTGCTCAACGCGACCGGGATCCTCGACCAGCTGATCACCGACAACCTCGGCTGGGTGCCCTACACCCAGCTGGCCAACCTCACCGGCCGGCCCGCGATCTCGGTGCCTCTGCACTGGACCACCACCGGCCTGCCCCTCGGCGTCCAGCTCGTCGGCCCGCTCGCCTCCGACGGCCTCCTGCTCCGGCTGGCCGCCCAGCTGGAGGAGGCGCAGCCGTGGTTCCACCGGTACGCCGACCTCGACCCGGCGCTCACCGCTGGGCGATGACCACGGCCGACCCGGTCGCCCCGATGGTCGCCACGTCGGGCGACCCGGGGACGGTCAGCGGCAGGTCGAGCGGCGCGGTGACGTGCACGGTGACGGTGGCCGTCGCGCGGTCGACGTCGACGTCGAACGACAGGCCCGGGTAGTCGGCGTACGCCCCCGAGCCGGCGAGGAACTCGCGCACCGACCCGCGGACCCGCTCGACGCTGAGGTCGAGCCGCCCGCTGGGCACGCCGCCGGCGTACACCTCCTCGCCGGTGGCGCCGAGGTCGGCGGCGCGCAGAGCCGCGCCGTCGGCGACCGTGTCGAGGCCCTGGCGCTGGAGGTAGGCCGCGGACACGTCGACGACCATCGCGACCGCCATCACCAGGACCAGTGCGAAGCCGACGATCAGGACGGTCGTCTGGCCGTCCTCGTCACGGCGCCGCATCTTCGGCCTTCACCTCTTGGAACTGACCGATCGGCACCGAGTGCGTCGAGTCGAGCGCGAAGCTGGGCGCGTCACCGCCGAGCATCGCCGGCATCAGCGGCAGGTCGACGCGCGACGAGACCACGACCGTGATCACCGAGGTGCCGGCGTGGCAGTCGTCGGGGTACGGCGAGCAGGTGATCTCGACGTCGAGCGGGGCATCGTCGACGCCCTGGTCCGACAGCGCCTGACGAGCGGCCGCCTCGGCCCGGGCGCGACCCTCGGCGTCGGTGGGCGCGAGGGCGTAGGCACGACCGGCGGCGCGGGCCGCGCCGGAGACCGCGAACGCACCGCGCTGCACCTCGAAGACCGAGACGACGATCCACAGCAGCGGGACCAGCAGCAGGATGCCGAGCCAGCTCAGCTCGACCAGAGCGCTGCCGTCCTCGCCGCGATGCCGCCGAGTCATGGCGGCTGCTCCTCCACGGCGTGACCGGTCACCTCGAGCGCGATGCCCGGGCCGCCGATCCCGAGGGCAGGCACCACGGCGCGGACGGTCACCTCGACGCCCGGCGCACCGTCGACGCTCGCGGGCCGGGCGGAGACGTCCTCGGCGAACCGGCCCGAGATCGCGCCGTCGATCTGGTCGCGGGTCCGTGCGGCTCCGTCCTCGGGTCCGCGGTCGAGCGTCGCGGCGTACCGCGCTCCCTCGGAGGCGGCGGACGCGAGCGTGTTGCGCACCAGCAGCACCAGCGCCACCTGGAGGATCCCGAGGAAGACGGGCACCAGCACGACCAGGACCAGCACGAAGTCGACGACCGCCGACCCGCGCTGACCCCGATCGCGCCGAGGCACTACTTCACCTTGTTGAGCGCGTTGGACACCATGTCCTGCAGCGCCGGGCCGGCGATCGCGGTGATGCCGACGACGAGGCCGGCGGTCATCACGGTGATCATCACCCAGCCGGGCACGTCGCCGCGTTCGTCGCGCGGGCGCGGCGACACCACCGCCAGGTAGGTCCTCGTCAGCGCGAGGATGAGGTGTTCCATGGTCCCGTCCTTTCGGTTTCAGGGAGTGGTCAGGGAGAGGCCCACGACACCGGGCCAGAAGGCGAACACCTAGTTACCTTTATAGGGCTAGAGTGTCTGCTGTGATGACGTCGAACCGCCCGATGCGCGCCCTGATCTACACCCGGATCTCACGGGATGCGACTGGCGACGAAGCAGGTGTCACACGCCAACGCGAGGACTGCGAGTATCTTGCGCGCCGCAACGGCTGGGAGGTCGTCCGGTACGAGAGCGACAACTCCATCAGTGCTTACGGCAAGGTACGCAGACCAGCGTGGGAAGCAGTCATCGAGGCAATCAAGAACCGCGAGGTCGATGTCGTCGTCTGCTACCACATCGACCGAATGACCAGGCGTCCGCTCGACATGGAGATGTTCATCGAGCTATCGGAGACCACGGGCGTGCAGATCGCGACGGTGACCGGCAAGTACGACCTGTCCACGGACGACGGCAGGATGCATGCGCGTTTCATGTCAGCGATCGCACGCGGTGAGGTAGATCGCAAAGGGGCGCGCCAGAAGCGAGCGAATGCACAACGGCGGGCAGCCGGAAAACCATGGACAAGCGGGTGGGCATCGTTCGGGTACGACCTCGAGAAGCGAGTGATTCCCGAGCAAGCAGCGATGATCCGAAAGGCCGCAGACGACGTGCTGGCAGGTGCGAGCCTCAAGAGTATCGCGCGCGCGTGGCGCGACTCGGGCATCACGACACCTCGAAGCAGCAAGGGCGCGGACGGGTGGACCCACAACGGCGTGAAGACGATCCTTCTGAATCCGGTAAACGCGGGAATTCTCACGTACCGGGGCGACGAGATCGGACCAGGGGCTTGGGAGCCCATCCTGTCGGAGGACACCCTGCGTCAGTTGCAGGCGCTACTCCGCCAACCCGATCGACGGACCAACCACAGTCCGGGCAGAACGCCTCAAAACCTGCTGTCTGGGATCGCGAGATGCGCTCGATGCAGCTCGACGGTGGTGGCGGGCTCAAGCAACGGCAAGAAGGTCTACAAATGTTCCAGCAGTGAAGGCGATCATCTGAGCACGCTCCGCGACGAAGCAGATGCCTTCGTTCTCGAAGCCCTCACCGCGCATGAGGTGTTCGCCAGCCGTGCGATCTTGCCCGCCAGCGGCGGCCACGCGGACCAGGACGCGCTAATGGCCGATCTCGCCGAGCTAGACCGACGAGAAGCCACCATCACTGAGCGTTTCGGGCTCGGCCGGATCAACGAACAGGCGTGGCTCCGCGCTCTCGAGTCGATCGGCGGTGAACGCGACTCACTGGAAGATCAGCTTGCCCGGACCCAGGGAGAAGCGCGTACAGCTGCAGCCTTGGCGGCAGCGCGCATCCAAGGTTTTCTAGCCCTGTCACTGCCCGCAAAGCGACTAACGATCAAGTCGATCGTGGAGATCGAGTTGCACCCGCGGGAGCGTCGACGCAACGTGCCGATCGACAAGCAGGTGACCATCTGGGCGCGGAGCGAGAAGCGGCTCAGTCCCTTGATCTCCGGAACCAATCCGAACAGTGTGGTCCGCGCGACGGAACTGGTTGATCGTCGAGACGCCGCCAAGATCGAAGCCCTCGGACCGGATGAGCTCGATGAATGATCGCTAGATCCCTCCAGCGGGCGAGTCGGGCCAATCTGAGATCATCGACACTGCAACCCCGGGTTCGATCGATCGCAGAGGCAGGTCCGCGAACACATGTCCGATCCTGACTCGCAGGCGATCGCCGGCCGCTTCGCCTCGAAGTGGGACTGGGAGAAAGCCTTGCTCGAACGCTCGATTGCGGAGGGTCTGACCCCTACGGCGCAGCATGTTGCTCTCGCGCTGTCGACGTATGCCGACGGTGACGGTACGAGTATCCGTCCAACCGCAGCACGCGTGGTGCGCGTGACCGGGCGGAGCCGCGCAACGGTCTTCCAAGCACTCAAGGAACTGCGGAACCGGGGTTGGGTCACGCAGGTCTCCAAGGGCGCAGGTGCGACGCGGCGTGCAAGCGAGTACCGGTTGTCGATCCCACCCAAGGTCCAGTAGCGAGTACACCACCAGACCAAGTAATACACGTATAGGTCTTTCAGAGAGCCGAATCTAGTACCGATACGTTCTACGGTCCTTCTCTCCTACTGTCTTACGGATGACCGGTCTACCCGTCTACCCGTCTACCCGTCTACCGGTCTACCGGTCTCCAGATCTCTTGGTCTCTAGGTTCACGGTCTACTCGTTGCAGATCTGCCGTGTACGGGAGTCCCACGCCGCTCCGATCTGGACTTGCAGATCTCGTCCTTGTGAATCGGCGTATCCACAGGGTGTGCAGTCGAATCACACCCCTTTCATCCACATGCCGTACGCAAACTAGGTCGTTGATGTTGAGCTTCTTCGAGAAGGTCTCGAAGTTTTCCACGTCTGCTCGGACATCCGAGTACGTCCGTTTTCTCGATCGCCGGTCTGCTGACTCTGCTATGCATCGACAGCGCCGCTTGCCGTTTGTGGTGGAAGTTCTTCGCCTCGGCCTGCAAGTCATACGCCGCTGTGCACTGCGGAAGAGCAGCACGATTCGATCTGGGCCTGAGTATCCAGAAGCGAATCGCCCCACAGCCGGTCACCAGTCGGGCCGGATCTCCTCAGAGGCGATCTGACGGCCTTCCAGGCGTTTCCACCAGAAAAGGCAGTCCGGAGTTCTCGTCGTCGAAACACTGTCAAGTCGGCGTTGTCGCGGTCAGAATCAAGTTCAGGCAGCGAACATCCCGCACGGCTGTCAGCGACACCGAGGACGCTCGGCGCGTCGTACACCCGCCTCCAGCGATGAGATCTGAACCTCCCCCAGTGGCCGGCGCAGGATTGGGTGACCTTCCACCGAGAGCGGCAGCTTCGCCTTATACCACACGGCACCGACACTCTGAGGGTAGTTTTCCACAGGCTCCTGTGGATAACTGTCTTGCACTCTGTCGGCGGACTGTTTACAAACAAGCCGTTCTGGGAGCCCATGACGTTCTCCGTGGACTCGGGCTCCGCCGAGGGCCTGCTGGGGCCTCCAGGGGGCCCGAGAAGGGCTCCTGCGGGCACAGATGGTCGCGTGCTGGCCATCCATCGTGTACGGTGAGCCCTAGAAAGGACAGAACCCCAGGGCTGGGAACCTCTCAGCTCTAGGGGAGAGAGGTCAGCCGCTGGGGTCTGTAGACACCAAACTTGCCGGTTCTGGTGTGATCTGCAGGCTACAACGGCAGGGCACGTCTCGTCACTCCCTGGGCCAACCCAGGGTCGTCGAGACGTGCTCGACCGCTCGGTCTGACATACCGCTATGAGTACACGAATCGTCTGCTGCGAGCAGACTGGATGCACCACGTCGGGTCACATCACCGCCGTGGGGGTCGGCTCCGACCCCGCCGCCGCCAACAGCCGGATGACCGTCTCGGAGGTCTACCGCGCGATGGACAGAGGTGAGCGGTTCTACACCGAAGACCAGTTCGGCAACCGGGCCGCCGTTCACAAGTACAACTGCCCGTGCGGTCGGGGATCGCTCCGTTCCGCACCGGACTGCACCCGGTGGAACAACCTCGACAGCCTGCGGATCTGCTCCTGGCGAGCGGCCTGAGGTAGCGAAGCAGCGGCCCCGGTTCGTCGGACCGGGGCCGCTGCCCGTTCGTGTGCTGCAAACTCCCGCTGAGTTCAAAACTGTGGCAGAACGTCGCGTGCTATCACGCGCCGGTGCTGTTGCCGGTCGCAGCGGGTCATACCCCCACGAGCTAGCTGGATGCCGCAGACCAGCCTCCGTCAGCCAAGGAGTTCATGGATCGACGCGATGGTCGCAACTGCTGGAGCAGCCGACACGCCGATCGTCCGAATTCCGTCGAGGATGCTTTTCAGGAATCGCTTGATGCGATCAACCGGAGGGTTCTCCGTTCGCAGTTGCTCAGCGACGGTCTCGGCGAGATCCAACTCTCCGCCGGTCAGCTGTGCACCCAGACTGCGCAGCTGGTCGACCAGTTGATCGGCAAGGTCGATCGCAGTCGCACCGCTAGAAGCGTCCCCAAACGTGTTGTTTCGCA
The DNA here is from genome assembly GCF_042658885.1 of Nocardioides hankookensis. Lineage (NCBI taxonomy): Bacteria > Bacillati > Actinomycetota > Actinomycetes > Propionibacteriales > Nocardioidaceae > Nocardioides > Nocardioides hankookensis. The sequence continues at coordinate 584,330 of NZ_JBHSRJ010000009.1, forward strand.
GATCGTTGTTGCTGCCAACAACTCCGCTTACCGTGTTGTTGTCGCCGACCTTGACGTTATTGCTTCCAACACTGTTGCCGCTGCCGACAATGTTGTTATCACCCATTGTGAGACTTCCTCCATCGGATACAAAGTTGATCTGGACTTTCTCGGGGCCAAGCGATTCGGTCAGCGCAGCCACGTCTCGCACCATGCGACGCAGGCTCGGGCTAACGTCAGAGAATGCTTCTTCGAGCGAAGACATTCGCCCTTCGTTATCTATCTTTGTCTTCTGTGCGACGTATTGAAGCAGCGACGCTTGCGGCATGCCGTCGTATTCCTGCCGGAGGAGGCGTTTCGCCACTTCCAGCAGGTAAGTCCGAAGCGACTCCGGACCTGCGGGATCCAGCACGCCAAGCCGGCACGCCCGCAAGACCGCTGCGAAACCCTCCAGCTCGCAGTGGAGACGCATGGCGTGGGCGCGCACCCGCCGAATGGAGTCTCGGGGCGTCTGCGGTCCGTGACTCAACACCCAGACGGGCAGTTCGTCGGCACCTTCGCGCACCCAGTGGTGCTCGAGAAGCAGCCCAGCTCTCGGGTCTTCCATGGCGGACGGAGGCAACAGGCTTCGTCCGTTGCCCAGTTCGACGAGCGCGAGCGGTGCAGTCGGCACAACCAGACCTCGACGCCTTCCGTCTCCTCCAGTGTCAGTGGAGTCGACCGGTGTGGACGCTCGTTCGTAGGCCTGCGCCAGAGGACCGCCCGATCGCGACAGGAGACTTGAACTGTTACCCCGGACTCGAACCCTCAGGCTGGCGGCCGCCGATGCCACTGCGACGCAATCACTGTCCCAAGGAGCACGGAGTTCAACGTCGACACGGCCAACGCGACCGTTGGTGAATAGTCGCCGCGAGGTGGGGGTGAGTCGATACTTTGATTGCCGAGCGGGTGAGGCCGCGAAAGTCAGCGTGCGGGACGCGTCGCAGAAGTACTCCTCCCCCGACCACGGCTTGATTCCTCCCTGCGGGTGGCGCTGGACGACTCCAAACCTGCGGACAAACTCGTGCCCGATTACAGGGAGGGGCCACTGCGGACGCGCCAAGCGGAGCCGAGAATAATCGGGATGGAAGGTGCGCAAGTCCATAAAAGGAACCTGCACTGAGATGAGCACCGAACTCCCAACGTAAAAAGAAGTGTCCCCCACTCTCGAATCAGTGAGGGACAAAGCCGGCGGTAATGTTGACTCTTTGCTAGCTACTAACTGGAGACAGACCGACCTGGCTGGTCGGTCCAGTTGTACCTCCTGCATGCAGGGCTACTCCGCCCCGCATTCTTTCTGTTAGCAACCCCTCCATGAGGAGGGACATTGATGACGATCCATCATTTGCATCCTTCCTTTCTGTTGGTTGTGGCGAACTTCGCCCTTGCAAAGCTATCCGGCTGACTGGTGGTTCATCCCGCCCTCAGGCCCGATGCCGGTTAGGCGTAGACACACACATCATGTCAGCGCCAGGCACTATGCGTGCACTGTTTCGGCGGAACCGCTCCTGGGCCAAGCGCAAACGCTCGCTTGACACCCTTATTGGTAACAAGGTGAAGAGCACGGTCACCGGCAGCACCAGGAAGACGACGGGCACCATCATCAGGACCTCCTTGCGGGCGGCGGTCTCGATCAGCTCGCGGCGTCCGGCATCGCGTACGTCGGCGGCCTGCGCGTGCAGCACGTCGGCGAGCGGGGTGCCGCGCTCGACCGCGACCGCGACGCCCTGGGCGAAGCGGGACACGATCGGCAGGCCGCTGCTCGCGGCCATCGCGTCGAAGGCGCTGCTGACGGGCTCGCCGGTGCGGACCGCCGAGAGCACCTGGCCGAGCTCGCGCGAGAGCTCGCCGCCGCTGCGTCGTACGACGCGGTCCAGCGCCATCACCGGGCTCTCCCCCGCCGCCACGGCCAGCGCGAGCAGCTCGGCGATCGTCGGGAACTCGGCGAGGATCTTGCGCTCCCGGGTGCGCACCTGGGACGTGAGGTGGGTGTCGCGGGCGAGCACGCCGGCGACGAAGGCGATCGCGCACGCGAGCAGCCACAGCACGACAGAGCCGGGGTGCGTGAGCACCCGGAGCAGCGCTACGGCAGCCGTGACGGCGAACGCCACCAGGCCCCAGACCACCTGCTCGACCCGGAACTCGTGGACGGTCTTGTCGATCCCGGCGCGCTCGAGGCGGCGGCGTACCGACGTGGCACCGCCCAGCACCCGCTCGACGGTGTCGGCCGCCGAGCGCAGCAGCGGCCCGAAGACCCCGACGGCCGCCGAGGTCGGGGCCGGTGCGACCCGCGGCCCGGCGTCGTCCAGGAGGGGCAGGTCGCGCAGGTAGGGCAGCACGCGTACGGCGAGCTGCGGGCGCCGGATGGTCCGCACGCGAGCGGCCACCAGGAGCAGCCCGGCGGCCGTCGTGGCACCGAGGAGGGCACCCCACATCGCCGGGCTCACGACAGGATCCGGCGTTCGACGGGAAGCCGGCCGATGCGCATCATCAGCCGGTAGGCGACCAGGCACAGGCCGGCGCCGAGCGCGAGCACGAAGACGCCGACCGGCGACGCGTAGCGGTGGATGACGTCGGACTGGAACGACATCAGGAGCAGCACGAGCCAGGGCGATGCGACCGCGAGGCGGGCGCCGTTGACCGTCCAGGCCTGACGGGCCTCCATCTCCGAGCGGGTCCGCGCGTCCTCGCGCAGGTAGGTCGAGAGGTTGCGCAGCAGCCGGCCCAGCTCGCCGCCGCCGACCTCGCGGGCGATCCGCAGCCCCTCGACGACCCGGTCACCGACGGGGTCGGCGAGCCGCACCTTCAACCGGTCGAGGGACTCACCGAAGCGACCGGTGACCTGGTAGTCCAGCGCGAACTGGTCGAACGCCTCCCGCAGCGGCGCCGGTCCGCGCACGGCCAGCCCGGCGAGCGCGTCAGGCAGGGACATGCCGGCGCGTACGGCGGAGGTGAGGTTGTCGACCGCCTCCGGCCACACCTCGGCGAGCTCCGCCTGGCGGCGCCGGGCCCGTCCGGACACGACCGCCACCGGCAGGTAGCCGCCCATCAAGCCGAAGGCGAGCGCGACCGGCGGCGTCCCGGAGACGACCTGCATCACCAGCGTCGTGGCGAGGCCGCAGACCAGGCACAGCACCACGAACCCCGCCACGGAGACCTGGCCGAGGCCGGCTCGCGCCAGCAGGTCCGACGTACGACGTGAGGTCGGAGCGGCGTCGCGCGGCCGGCGGGGCAGGACGAAGGCGCTCCAGACGAGCAGGAGCCCGATGCCGACGCCCAGCCCGACCAGCGCGCCCATCACTGCCCTCCCATCACGGGGCTCCGGCCACGATCCGGTGCACGTCGATGCCGGCGCGTTCGTAGCGTTCCAGGTGCGGCGGCATGCCACCGGCGCGCTGCAGCTCGCCACCACGGCGCACGAACACCGGCTCGGTCTCGATGACGTCCTGCTCGACGCGACCCGGCACGCCGACGATCTCGTTGACCCGGCGTACGCCGCGCTCGTCGATGCCGAGGTGGACGACGAGGTCGACCGACGACGCGACGGTCGGGACCACGAAGCGGGCGGAGATGTTCTCTCCGGCGAGCAGCGGCAGCGTGCACATCTTGACGAGGGCCTCCCGCGCGCTGTTGGCGTGGATGGTGCACATGCCGGGCAGGCCGGCGTTGAGGGCCAGGAGCAGGTCGAGACACTCCTCGGCCCTGACCTCGCCGACGATGATCCGGCTGGGCCGCATGCGCAGGCTCTCCTTGACCAGGTCGCGGAGCTGGATCTCGCCGGTGCCCTCGAGGCCCGACTGGCGGGTCTGCAGCGCGACCCAGTCGGGGTGCGGGAAGCGCAGCTCGAAGACCTCCTCGGCCGACACGATCCGGTCCCCGCCGGGGATGGCGGCCGCGAGGCAGTTGAGGAGCGTCGTCTTGCCGGCCTGGGTCGAGCCGGCGACCAGGATGTTGAGCCCGGCACGCACCGACGCCTCGAGGAACGCCGCGGCGGACGGCGTCATGCTGCCGAGCTCGACGAGCTGGCTCAGCCGGCCGGCGCGGAGCACGAACTTGCGGATGTTGACTGCGGAGAATCCGCGGCTGATGCCCTCGAGGACGACGTGCAGCCGGTGGCCCTCAGGGAGCATCGCGTCGACGAAAGGGCTGCTCATGTCGATGCGGCGCCCGGACGACTTGAGCATCCGCTCGACGAGCTCCTGGACCTGGGCGCTGGTCAGCACCAGCGTCGTGAGCTCGTGGCGGCCGTTGCGGGCGATGAAGACCCGGCTCGGGTCGTTGATCCACACCTCCTCGACGCTGTCGTCGTCGAGGAACGGCTGGAGCGGACCGAAGCCGGACACCCGCGCGACCAGCTCACCGACCATCACGCCGACGTCGGGGACCGGGGCGACGACACCGGTCAGGCTGCGGTCGTCGTGCTCGCGGACGACGCCCTCGGCGATCCGGCGGACGAGGGCCGCCTCGCGCTGCGGGTCGACACCCTCACGGCGTACGTGCTCGCGGACCTGCTGGTCGAGGTGCTCGACGAGCTCGTCGTGCGCACCGGCGCTGTCGTGGGTACGGCGTACCGAGGGGTGAGTCAGGGACATGCAGGGCTCCCGAGATGGATCCTTCGCAGCCAGTCTTGCCTGCAGCCACCCCGGCGAAACAGCCCGAGATCGCTCCCTGTGGACAACGAGCGAACGAGCAAAGGGATAGTCCCTGACGTTTCGGCCCTTCCGAGTGCCATCGGAGGACCACAACGTCAGGGACTATCCCTGCCCGAGACCTGCCAGCGAGGTCAGTCGAGGACGCCGGGGGCGGCTCCCTCGTCGTCGACCCACTCCTCGCCGACGTCGAAGAGCTCCTTCTTCTTGCCCTTCTCGTCGTCCTTGCCGCGACCGGAACGGCCGGTGGGGCCGGCGCCGGAGCGTCCGCCCGAGCCGCTACGACCACCCGAGCCACCACGCCCGCCGGAGCCAGAGCCGCGACCACCGGCGCCCGAGCCCGAGCGACCGGTGGCACCGGCACCCGAGCGGCCGGACGTGCCGGAGGTGGCGGACTTGCCGGCGGCGGTGGAGGCCGCACCGCTGCGTCCGAGGGTGCCGGCGCCGCCGGTGCGGGCCGAGCTGCCGATGCCGCGCACGGCACTCGACGCGGTGCCACGACCGGCCGTCGCGGCCGCGCCGCCCGAGCCCGGCAGCAGGCCACCGCCGCGGAGCGCGTTGGTGAGCTTGGCGCCGATCAGGCCGGCGGCCGCGCCGCCACCAGTCGCACCGAGGACACCGAGGCCAGGACCGGACGAGCCGGGTCCGGCGATCTCCGCACCGCCGATCGGGGTGCCCGGCATCGTCGTACCGCCGGCCACCGTCGGGTCGTAGGTGCCGGTGCCGTCGGTCCCGCCGGTGTTGTTGGGCACGTAGTCGACGGTCGTCGTCGGGTTGCGTGGCGGGTGCTTCGGCTCGGTGCCGGTGGTCCCGTGGCCCGGGTCGGCGTGGCCGCTGCCGATGGTCGCCGTCGACATCGGCCCGACCCCGGCGGAGCCGCCGCCAGACCGGCCGGGGGCGCTGCTGGGCGGCGGGGGTGGAGGCGGCGGGTCGGGCTCGCCGTGGATCTCCTTCATCGTCGCCGACGACTTGCCGAGGGCCTCGTCGAGCGCGTCGGCGTGGGCGCGCGCCTTCTCCTCCTGCGCGGCGAACGCGGAGGCGAAGGCCGACTCCTTCGACTTGCTCGTCGCCTCCTTGGCGAGCTCCTCGTCGGTCGCGTTGTTGCCGGGCGCCCGGTACGGCGTGGGCTCCGACATGTCCTCGAGCTTCGCCTCGTGGTCGATCGCGGTCTGGATCGCGTCGCCGGCGTGGCGGAGGGCGTGGTGGCCCTTGAGCAGGACCTGCGCCTTGGCCTCCATCGCGTCGGCGGACTTCTGGAAGGCGGCGTCGACGGCCGGGCCGGTCTCGCCACCGATCGCCCACTTGACGGTGCCGGCCGCGTTCCTGAGGTAGTCGCCCACCCCGGTGAGCACGTCACTGCACTTCTGCCACTCCGTGGCGGCGCCGTTCACCGCGCCCGGGTTGCCGCCGGTGACGGCCTTGGTCAGGCGCTCGGCCTGGGGTCCGCGCACCATCAGCCCTCACCTCCCGAGCGGTCACCGTGGAAGTTGTGCGAGTTGAGGTGGGACGCGGCGTCCGCGAGCTCGTTCTTGCGGCTCGGCGTCAGGTCGGCCGCGGCCTGGAGGTCGGTGTCGTTGAGGTGCCGCGAGAACTCGTTGAGGTTCGTCGCGTAGCCCCGCAGGCCCTCGACCATCTCCTCCAGCGCATCCTTCACGTGCTGGTGCGCGATGCTGACCTGGTTGTCGAGGTCGGAGCCGGCGTCCGAGCCGCCGAAGACCCCGTTGATCGTGGTCGGTCCGGCCTGGTGGATCTCACCGGCATGTGTCTCGAGGATGTCCCTGCACGAGTTCACCAGGGCTTCTGGCAGCCCCAGCATCGTCAGGATGTCCAGTGGTCCCGTCGTCATCTCAGCGCTTCCCCCGAAGAAAGAGTCCGTTCGCGCCGTAGCGCCCTCGTAGCCCCACCTCCCCCGTTGGCGCGGCGACAAAACCTCCCCGGCCCTGCTGCTCGTCCGGTTTCATCGCGCGCCCGCGCGGGGAAGGGTGACCACGACGTTCTCGGACCACCAGGAGGCACCGTGTCCCGCCCCCGTGCTGTCGTCGCCATCGCCGTCCTCGGCCTCACCCTCGCGCTCGCCGGGTGCAACGACGACGACCCCGGCACGAAGGCCGACCCCACCACGTCGCCCTCGGCGTCGTCCTCCGGCGACAGCACGTCCGCGTCGCCGTCCGACGACGCGTCACCGAGCGTGGCGCCGGCCACCGGGCCGCAGCTGAAGATGCCGAACGCGACGATGAACGCCCCGGAGGGCTACAAGAGGACGAAGAAGATCGTCGACTTCTCCGTCGACGCCTCGTCGCCCGACTTCACCAGCAGCGTCACCCTCATGGCCCTGGAGTACGCCGGCCCGACGTTGCCGCTGGACCTCATGTACGACGCCGTGAAGGACTCGTACGAGAAGAAGGGGTACAAGCGCCTGCCCGACCAGGAGATCGACGGCGTCACCTTCTACCACATCTCCGGCAAGAGGGACCGGTATGCCGTGGAGGACGTCTTCGCCGTCCGGGACAACGGCTATGAGACCACGATCCGCTACGCCCTGGACCCGAAGATCCCAGCGGCCGAGCGGGAGCAGCTGATCGCGGAGGGGCTCGCCTCCTTCAAGTTCAGCTGATCCCGCTCCCGCTCAGCGGCGGTGCCTCAGCGCCCGCGCAGGGTGCCCGGGAACCAGCTGTTGGTCCACACGGGGTCGGTGCGCACCCGGGTGCCGGAGTACGGCGCGTGCAGCACGAGCCGGCGACCGTGCTTCCAGCCGGCGTACACGCCGACGTGGTAGACGCCGCCACCGTCGGTGAAGAACATCAGGTCGCCGCGCTTCATGGCGCTGCGCGAGATGTGCCGCGCGAAGTGGGCCTGCGCCGAGGAGGTCCGCGGGATGCCGTGGATGCCGGCGCGGCGGAAGCTGTAGTAGGTCAGGCCGGAGCAGTCGAACCGGTTCGGGCCGGCCGCGCCGTACGCGTAGGGGTCGCCCTTCTGGGCGACCGCGGTGGTCATCGCGCGGAAGACCTTGGAGTGCTTGGGCCGGTGGTGCTTCGGCTTCGGGTGCTTCGCGGCGGCCGCGTGGGTCGCGGCGACGGCGGCGTGCGCGTCGGAGGTCGGCGCCGACGTGAGCAGGCCGACGGCGAGGGCGCCGCTGAGGGCGACCCGGACGCCGGTCCGGCCGCAGGCGCGGGCCAGGGTCGGCAGAGCTGTGGGCAGGGCAAGAGACATAGCGTGGTTTCCTTCCCACGCCTGCGGGGTTAGCTGTCGGGTTCGGGCAGGAAGGTGCCCGGCCGCCAGTCGGCGGCTTCACCCCGAGCGGCCGTGTGGCCGCGAAGGTGGATCCCCCACTCCTGCCCGTGCTGTTTCAGATCGTCGATCGGTCCGAGTGTCCGACCTGGCGGACCGGTACCGTGAGCGGGCAGGACTCGGCGTGCTCGGGGACCGGTGTGCTTGGTGCAATCGTCAACGACGGTAGCCACGCGAAAGTACGGATCACGATTCCACAAACGACGGTTTCCGTGGCGCAGGCCACATCCCCCGCGTGAAATCGTCGCCCAACTGGACGCAGATCACACAGTTCGAGCCGTGTAGTTCAGCCCAGGACGCGCCCGTCCTCGAGGCGTACGACGCGGTGCGCGACCTCCCAGACGCGCTGGTCGTGGGTCGCCACGAGCACCGCCGAGCCGGCCCGGGCGGCGTCCGCGAGGACCCCGATCACCTGGCCGACGTGGTCGTCGTCCTGGTGCCCGGTCGGCTCGTCGAGCACCGCGAGCCGCGGGTCGAGGACCAGCGCCCGGGCCACCGCGACCCGCTGCTGCTCGCCGAGCGAGGTGTCGGTGACCCCGCGCCGCGCGAACGCCACCAGGTCGAGGTCCTCGGCCAGCCGGGCGAACCGCTCGGCCGGGTCGACGCGGGCCCGGTGGGCCGGCAGCACGATGTTGTCCTCGACGGTCAGCCCCGCGAGCAGGCCGTGCTGCTGCGGCACCACGGCGATCATCGACCAGTCGGCGATCTCCGCGGTCGGGCGGCCGTCGAGGGTCGCGGTGCCGTGGTCGGGGTGCTCGATGCCCGCCGCGAGGTGGCAGACGGTCGACTTGCCGGAGCCCGACGGGCCGGCCAGGGCGACCAGCTCGCCCGGCTCGACGCGCACGGAGATGTCGTGGAGCACCTCGACGCGGCGCCCGCCCGCGCCGTACCCGTGGGCGACGCCGACCAGCTCGAGCGCGGTCACGACTCCCCCTCCGGCGCCCGCAGGCGTACGCCGTCGGCGTCGACCTCGACGATCACGCGGCGCGAGGGGAAGAGGTCGAGCACGGCCGGGGGCAGCTGGAGCCGGCCGGTCGCGTCGATGACGCCGGTGGTGTCGCGGCGGGTGGTCTCGCTGGAGAGCACGCCGTGGCGCAGTCGGAGCAGCCGGTCGGCGCGGTGCATGATCCGCTCGTCGTGGCTGCTGATCACCACCGCGACGCCGTCGGCGGCCGCGGCCAGCAGTGCGTCGACGACGACGTCGGCGTTGGCGTGGTCGAGCTCGGCGGTCGGCTCGTCGGCGACCACCAGCGCGGGTCGGCCGGCCAGGGCCAGCGCGACGGCGAGGCGCTGCTGCTCGCCGCCGGAGAGCGCGAGCGGCAGGTGGTCGGCGCGGTGCTCGAGGCCGACCGCGGTGAGGGCCTCGGCCGGGTCGCCGTCGGCGCCGCGCCACGACGAGACCTGGCGGAGCTGGTCGACGGCGCGCAGGTGCGGGAAGACCGCGAGCGCGGAGCGCTGCGGCACGAACCCGATCCGGCTGCGCCGCAGCCGGCGCAGGTCGCGGGTCGAGGCGGCGCCGATGTCGCTGCCCAGAACGGTCAGGGTGCCGGCGCTCGGCCGGTCGCGGGCGCCCAGCATCGTCAGCAGGCTGCTCTTGCCCGAGCCGGACGGCCCGGCGACGACGGTCAACGCGCCCGGGTGCACCTCGAGCCCGATGCCGCGCAGGGCATGGGTCTCCCCGGTCGCCGACCGGAAGACCTTGACCAGGTCCTCGCAGCTGACGGCGGGAGCGGACACGGTCTCAGCCACCACCACGAAGCACCTCCGCCGGATTGCGCCGGCTCGCGCGGCGGGTGCCGAGGAGCCAGGCGAGCAGCACCGTCACGACCAGCACGACGAGCAGGACGACCAGGTCCGCGACGCCGGGACGCGGGCGGGTGAGCGGCGGGATGGTCGCGGCCGCGTCGATGATGGTGGGGCCGAGCACCAGGACGGCGCCGGCGACCAGCGCGGCGAGGACGGCGGTCGCGACGGCGTACGCGACCTCCCAGGAGCGCGACCGGGCGAGCTCGCGCGACGACCAGCCCATCCGGGACAGCAGCACGTCGGAGACGGTGTCGCGGTCGGCCAGCCGGAGCGCGAGGACCAGTGCGCCGGCCAGGGCCAGCACGAGCATGACGACGCCGAGCGCGAGGACGTAGCCGGCGGCCCAGGTCGAGGCGATCAGCCCGTTGGAGATCGCCTCCTCGGCGGAGGTCACGACGTCGCCGTCGTTCGCGACGCCGGCGGCGCGGAGGTCGCGGCGCAGCTGGGCGGACGAGCCGTCGGACCACACCCACGACTCGAACGCGCCGGCGTCCTTGCTGGAGGCGCCCTCCAGCTTGGGGTTGACGGTCTTGAGGACGAGCCGGAAGAGCCGGCGGCTGCTGGCGACCACCGTCGAGTTGCCGGTCTCGGTCTCCGAGCCGGGGAACGCCGACACGACGCCGACGACCTCGAACGAGATCTGGAACTCCGAGTTGAAGTCGAGGGTGCCCTGGTCGCCGACCTCGGAGTCGGTGGTGCCGGCGAGGATCACCGGGAGGACCCGCGGGTTGCCGCCCTTCACGGTGCGCTCCAGGCGCGGCAGCAGGTCGCGGCCGGCGTCGAGCTCGCCCGAGCGGCCCCAGTCGGCGACGCCCTCGAAGCTGGTCGGCTCGATCGACATCAGGGGCTCGTCGCCGAAGTCGGGCAGGATCGCGACCGAGCGCCGCCACACGATCGAGGTCCCGTCGGCGGGCGGGGTCACCAGGCCGCGCATCTTCTTGCCGCGGAAGTCCTCGGCCACCTCGATCGACGTCGACGCGCCGGCCAGGGCGGCGGTCTTGTCGGCCACCCCCTCCTCGATCCCGCGGTGCACGGTCAGCGCGTAGGCGAAGAGCCCCAGCGCGATCCCCACGACCGCGGTCAGCGCGGTGACCTCTCGCATCACCTGGCCGGTACGCCGGGTGGCCAGCCACCGGGCACTGCCGGCCTTCGTCCGCCCGAGCCGTCGACCGCGGAGCCAGGCGACCCCACGCGAGATCAGCACGGCCACGGAGGCCGCGACGAGCACCGGGAAGACCATCGTCAGCGCGGACCCGCTGCGGTCGCCGACCTCGATGGTGAGCACCGCCGCCGCGACGACGACTGTGGCGGCCAGCAGGGCGGCGGTCCAGGGGACCGCGCGACGGCCGCGACCCAACCGCGAGAGCCGGTCCATCCGGTCGGTGCCCATCGCGGCCAGGGCGGTGGTCGCGGCGACGAGCAGCAGCGCGGCACCGGCGGCGAGCACTGCCCGGACCACGTCGTCGGAGGCGACGGCGAGCCCGGCGTCGGTCGGCGGGCCCGCGGTCAGGACGCCGAGGCAGGCCAGGGCGATGCCGAGGGGCGCGGCGACCACGCAGGCGATCAGCACCTCGAGCGCGGCCAGCGCGGCCACCTCGGCCGGGCGCAGCCCGAGTCCCGAGGCGAGCAGCTGCTCCCGGCGGCGGCTCCGTCCGAGCAGCACCCAGCCGGCGACCAGGAGGGCGGCCGCGAGGACCTGTCCGGCCACGGCGTACGGCCGGACCTGGTCGCGGGCGCTGTCGGCCGTGGCGTCGGCCTCGAAGACGATGTCGGGGAGCCCGGTCGCGACCGCGAGCTCGGCACCACCGAGGGGCAGGCCCTGGCTGAGCGCCGAGGCCAGCGGCGTCGAGGCGAAGGCGTCGTCCGCGAGCTGCTGCACCTGCCGCACGGTCGTGGTGGCGTCGTCGGGCGTGATGCCGTCGTGGAGCCGTAGGTCGGCGACGTAGAACGGGGCCTCGCCGGTGCGCAGCAGCAGCCGGTCGATCGTGCGGCGGTTGCCGATGGCGAGCGGGCTGCCGTGCGACGGGTCGTCGGGGTCGACCGGCAGGTACCACCGCTCGGCGTCCGGCATGCCGCGCAGCGCGGTCGGGAGCGACGAGCCGGGCGCCGTCTCGTAGGTGCCGGCGAGGACCGTCGGGCTGAGCTGGGGGGCGTCGGGGAGGAAGGTCTGCTGGAGCCCGATCTGGACGCGGTCGCCGACCTCGAGGCCGAGCCGCCGGGCGACGTCGGCGGCCAGCCAGATGCCCGGGTCGTCCTCGTCGCCGCCGAGCGCCTCGATCGCGCCGTCGTGGGTCCACAGCACCGACGGCTCCGTGCGACCCGCGGCCGCCACGACGCCCTTGCGGGTCCGGCTCTGCCCGATGCCGGTCGCGGTGATCGCGGGCGCGCCGTACCCGGTCAGCGCCTGCAGCCGCCGGACCACGAGCGCCTCGGCGTCCGGGGGCAGCACGGCGTCCCAGGTGACGCGCAGGTCGCCCGAGTCGCGGCCGTACGGCGCACCCGCGGCCGCACCGAGCCCCTCGCCCAGTGCGGTCGAGCGCGCGGTGGCGGCGAAGAGCGGCGGGGCCACGAAGGAGGCGACCAGGAGCGTGACCGCGACCAGGACCAGCGCCAGCCACCCCGGCGTGCGGAACAGCCGCAGCGGTGCCGACCGCCACAGCGCAGCCCACCGCGGGCGCACTGTGGGCTCGGTCACGCGGTCACCCTACGGCGGTGGGAGCGCTCCCGCCATCGGTTTGCCCAGCAACCTCGGAAACCAGGTCCGCGATCGAGTCGACCACCCGGGTCGGCCGGTAGGGGAACGTCTCGACCTGCTCGGGCCGGGTCGAGCCGGTGGTGACCAGGATCGTGCGCAGCCCCGCCTCGAGGCCGCTGATGATGTCGGTGTCCATCCGGTCGCCGATCATCACGGTCGTCTCCGAGTGCGCCTCGAGCCGGTTGAGCGCGCTGCGCATCATCAGCGGGTTCGGCTTGCCGATGAAGTACGGCGTGCGCCCGGTCGCCGTGCTGATCAGGGCCGCGACCGAGCCGGTCGCCGGCAGCAGGCCGTGCTGGCTGGGGCCGCTGGGGTCGGGGTTGGTCGCGATGAACCGCGCGCCGCCCGCGACCAGCCGGATCGCCCGGGTGATCGCCTCGAACGAGTAGGTGCGGGTCTCCCCCAGCACCACGTAGTCGGGGTCGCGGTCGGTCATCACGTAGCCGACGTCGTGCAGCGCGGTGGTCAACCCCGCCTCCCCCACGACGTACGCCGTGCCGTGCGGGCGCTGCTCCTCGAGGAACTGCGCGGTGGCCAGCGCCGAGGTCCAGATCGCCGACTCGGGCACGTCGATGCCGCTGCCGAGCAGGCGGGCGCGCAGGTCGCGCGGGGTGAAGATCGAGTTGTTCGTGAGCACCAGGAAGGGGCGGCCCGACGACTTGAGCGCCTCGATGAACTCCTGGGCGCCCGGGATCGGCACCTCCTCGTGGACGAGCACGCCGTCCATGTCGGTCAGCCAGGTCTCCACGGGGCGCGTCATGGGCGCCATTGTGCCGTCAGCGGCGCGGGAGCAGGACCTCGATGCCGTCGGCGGGATGGTCGCCGGTCACCCGGCCGCCGAGGGCCTCCACGACCGCACGCACCTGGCTCAGCCGGTCGACGGTCTCGCCGCCGAGCTCGGTGCCCGGGGTGTGGCCCGCGCAGAGCACGGTGATGCGCAGGTGCCCGTCGGCGGCGGCGTTGAAGACGATCCGCACCGCACCGGTCCCCCGGCGTACGACGTCCGCGAGGAGCAGGTCGGTGGCGTGCTCCACCGGGCCGGGCGTGTAGGTCAGCGTCAGGTCGCCCTCGACCGCCGCGGTCAGCGCCCGGTTGCGGGCGGCCAGCCGGTCGGCCCAGCGCTGGGCGAGCTGCGCCGAGAGGTCCGAGATCGGTACCTCGGCGCCGACGACCAGGCTGCCGCGACGGGTGATCTCGACCAGCTCGGCGGCGACGGCCGAGACCTCCTCGACCCGGGCCAGGCAGCGGGCCACGGTCTCCTGGGCGTCCTCGGGCAGGTCGTTGCGAAGGCTGAGGTCCTCGAGCTCGAGCCGGATGCCGGTGAGCGGGGTCCGGAGCACGTGGGAGGTGTGCTCGGCGAACGCGCGCTCACGGTGGACGCGGTCCTCGAGCGCGAGCGCGCTGGAGCGCAGCGCGTTGGCGATCGAGCTGGCCTCGGGGATCCGGGTCGACGGCAGGTCGAGGTCGAAGCGGCCCCGGCCGAGGGCGGCGGCGGCGATCGCGAGCTTCTGGAACGGCGCGGACAGCGCCGAGGCGATCAGGAAGCCGGCCATGCCGGCGGCGACGCCGATCAGCAGGAAGAGCGCGGCGATCGAGCCGATGTCGCGGCCGATGACGTCGCGGATCACCGACGACGACTCGCTGACCGTCACCATCCCGCCGCCGGTCACGGTGGCGCCGGCGGAGACGTCCTCGTCGGGGTCGCCGTCGCCCGCGTAGTCCTTGCCGGTGACGACCAGGGGGTCGTCGTCGCCCGGGCCGGCGTCGTACGTCAGCTGGTCCTTCGGGCCGACCAGGGTCGTCAGGAACTCCTCGTCGACGGTGCCACCGGCGGCCTCGCGGTCGGCGACGATCGCGGCGACCAGGTCGGCCTCCTGGTCGAGCTGGCCGGCGACCTGCTCGCGGACCAGGTCCTGGAGGACGTAGGTGCGCACCAGCCCCGCCCCCAGGAGGAGGACGATGCTGAGGACGATGAAGGCAGCGGTGAGGCGCTTACGCATCCGCGGGGCCGCCTTCGAGGCGGAAACCCACACCTCGAACGGCCACCACGCGATCGGTCACGCCTACTGATTCGAGCTTCTGGCGGAGCCGACCGATGGTGACGTCGAGCGTCTTGGTCGAGCCGTACCAGTTCTCGTCCCACACGTCGGCCATCAGCCGACCGCGGGAGACGACCTTGTCCCGGTTGGCGGCCAGGATCGAGAGGACCTCGAACTCCTTGCCGGTGAGCGGGACCTCCTCGGTGCCGGCGTAGACACGCCGGGCCTCGACGTCGATGCGCACCCCGTCGGGGGATGCCTCGTCGACGCCGGCGGTCTGCGGTGAGGAGGTACGGCGCAACAGGGCACGCACGCGCGCCTGCAGCTCGGCCAGCCCGAACGGCTTGGCCAAGTAGTCGTCGGCCCCGTAGTCGAGGCCGACCACCCGGTCGAGCTCGCCGGCACGGGCGGTGACGATCATGATCGCCCCCGTGTAGCCGGCTTCGCGAGCCCGTCGACAGACCTCGAGGCCGTCGATGTCCGGAAGCCCGAGATCGAGGATCACGAGCTCGGGGAGCGAGGCGAGCGTGTCGAGGGCCTTCTGGCCGCTCTCCACCCACTCGACGTCGTAGCCCTCGCGCTCTAGGGTGCGGACAAGGGGAAAAGCGATGTCCTCCTCGTCCTCCACCACCAGGACCCGTTGCGCCATGGGAGCGAGCATAGGGCCACGGGGGTCCGGGTCCAGCGCTCTGCTCACCGTTTCGCCTCGCGCGTCCAGACCGCGCGGCCGGCGTCGGCCGCTTCGGAGGGATCTGCTACGGACGGCGCCGCGGGCGCGTGCCGGAGCCGCCGTGACAGGAGCAGCGCCAGAGCGGCCGCGAACGCCGCCGTCAGCAGCCAGCCCTCCGGGTGGAAGAGGACGAGGTAGGCCCAGCCGACCCACGGCACCGCGAACTCGACCCGAGAGATCGTGGGTCCGTCCGGGTGCAGCACCCACGGGTCGGGCGTGTCGAGGGCGTCGCCCTGGGTGCGGATCGCGCCCCGGTCGATGGCCACGACCCGGTGCGTGACGAGGGCGTCCTGGTCCGAGCCGTCGGGGTGCGGGTAGGTGATGACGTCGCCGACCCGCAGGTCGCTGACGGGCACGACGCGCTCGAAGGCGATCGACCCGCGGCCGATGCTGCCGTCCATCGAGCTGCCGGTCATGACGTAGCGCTCGAGGCCGAGACCGACCGGGAGCAGCACCAGCAGGGTGACCGGACCGAGCAGCACCACGAACAGCACCAAGCGCCTCCACGGCGTGGGCGCCGGGAGGCGGGCTGCGGTTTCGATCTCCATGGTGCTGGCTTTCCGAGAACTCGAGGGAAAACGGGGGTGGACCTGTCGGCCCGGCGCTCCCCCCAAACAGCGCTGGACCGACAGGCCCGTCCTCGGAGCGGATCGCCCCGACGCATCCCCCCAGATTGCGCCGGAACTCCTCGCCCGTGTCGTGGTCCGACGACGCCGTCCGCGTTCCCCCCAGATACGCGGGTGGCGGTCGTCAGACCGGAGACCGGTCGGCCCTGTCCTGCACTGCTCCAGGGCTTATCGGTCCCAGCTCTTCAGTTGTGAGGTGGTTCGGTGTGTCATTCCTCCGGGGCGTCGGTGTTGACCCACGTGTAGGTCGCGACCGCCGGTGCTCCCTGGTTCGCGAACGGCGCGTCGTCGGGCAACGACACCGTGAAGGTGAACTTGCTGGACCCGCCCGGGGCGAGGTTGCCGACGTCCTGCGTCACGTCGTTCATCTCGCCGAACAGGCCGTCGTAGACGGTGTGCCCGTCCTGCTGGATCTTCAGGTTGAGCGCGCCGCCGGCGAAGGTGGCCGGGTCGGCGTTCTCCTCGAACGAGAGCCGCGACTCCGTGGTGCTGGAGTTGCGGATCGTCACGGTCTTGGTCGCCGAGTCACCGGGCTCGAGCTTGCTGATGGTGAGCGTGGCGCCCTGGCCGGGCTCGGCCTGGAGGCGGATCCCCGTCGCCGCCTCGCTGGCCCCCGTCCACGGGATCCCGGCCACCGAGGCCAGCACCGCGAGTCCCGCGATGACGGCGACCGGGATGATGAACCGCTTCGCCTGCGCGGCCGAGATTCGGCTCGGCGCGGTGGTCGCGATCGTCATGGTGTCTCCCGGACTGGTGGTGTGATCCTGACGAGAACGCTAGGACTCACGCCTCCACGACCGGGCAACACGGCAACCACACCCGATGCACCGTTTGGTAACAGAAATCGGGCCCGCTCGGGGGCTCACTCGGGAGCGGTGAACACGTCCCCGAGCTCGGCGACGCGCGCCAGCACCTGCTCCGGGGAGAACTGCTCCAGCCCGAACGGGTCCTCCGCGCCCTCCTCCACCTCGGCCCAGGTGACCGGCGTCGCGACGGCGGGCCGCTCGCGACCGCGCAGGGAGTACGGCGAGATCGTGGTCTTCGAGCCGGCGTTCTGCGACCAGTCGAGGAAGACCTTGCCGCTGCGGCGGGCCTTGGTCATCGTCGCGGTGACGAGCTTGGAGTGCTCGCCCTGCAGCTCCTCGGCGACCTCCTTGGCGAGCGCCGTGGACTCGTCGGAGGGCAGCCGCTTCGGCAGGTCGGCGTAGAGGTGCAGGCCCTTGCTGCCGCTGGTCACCGGGCGCGTGGCGAGACCGCGTTCGCCGAGCTTGTCCCGCACCAGGAGGGCGACCTGGCAGCACTCGTGCAGGCCCGCCGGCTCCCCCGGGTCGAGGTCGATGACGAGCCGGTCGGCATTGCGGGGCTGCCCGTTGCGGCCGACCGTCCACTGGTGGACGTGCAGCTCGAGGGCGGCCAGGTTGGCCAGCCAGGTGAGCGTGGCGAGGTCGTCGACGATCGGGAAGACGAGGGTGTCTGCCCCAGAACGAGCACCGGACTGCGCCCGGGATCCGGTCGTCGGGACCTTCGCAGTGCGCACCCAGGACGGCGTGCCGGCGGGGGTGTTCTTCTCGAAGAAGCTCCCCTCCTGGACACCGTGCGGCCAGCGGATCCGGGTCACGCAGCGGTCCTTGAGCAGCGGCAGCAGGACCGGCGAGACCTGCGCGTAGTAGTTGAGCACCTCGCCCTTGGTGAAGCCGGTGCGCGGGTAGAGCACCTTGTGCAGGTTGCTGATCGTGAGGGTGCGGCCCTCGACGTCGACCCGGACCTCCTGCTTGTCGGGCTTCTCGGACGCCATTCAGCGGCCGATCGCGATCAGCGGCCGGTAGGCCGGGTCGAGGCGGGCCATCAACCTCTTGATGAACCACCGCGGCGCGCTCACGCAGCCGGCCGTGGCGCCCGACCCGTTGACGTGCAGGAAGATGCCGGCGCCCCGGTGGCGCACCTGGCCACGGTTGAAGCCGACCAGGATCGACCACTCGTACTGCGTGCGGTAGTCGGTGAGCCGCTCCGACGCGTTCGGGTCGCTCGACGGGAGCCACCAGCGGAACCCGCCCTGGCTCTGGTTGCGGAAGCGGTTGTAGTAGCGCGACCCGTTGTCCTCGACCCAGAAGTCACCGCGGCGGACCTGGCGGTAGGGCAGCGCCCACGCGGCGTCGCGGGCGTGCATGCCGAAGGCCGACGGGAGCCCGAACGTGCCGAGGGGCGTGGTGCCGGTGCCCTGCCTGCGGTGCCGGGCGACGACGAGTCCGCCGTACCCGATGCGGCCGTCGGTGGCCTGCATCCGCTGCTGCCAGCGGCCGTCGCTGTAGCCCCACAGGGTCACCCGCGCGTGGTGACCGTCGGTGCGGTTGACGGTGACGACCTGGCGGGTGCCGTCCTTCAGGTGCACGGTCACGCCGTCCAGCCGCACGGTCGACGCCACCGCCTCGCTCGGTGCGGAGAACCCGGTCAGGGCGACGAGCAGGGCGATCAGGGCCAGCATCCGGGTCTTCACAGCAGGTCCTCCGGGGCGAGATCGGCGCGAACCCCCTGGAACGAGGGCTGTCGCAACCGGTCATACCCACGACCGTGCGTGTCGATGTCCACGACCAGCACCGGCTCCAGCCAACGGGTGCCCTGGGCGTCGACCCGCGGCACCTCGTCGGCGAACGGGCTGTCGGCGCGTCCGAGGGCGGCGACCAGCTCGGTCAGCACCGCTCCCTGCTTCGGCCCGATCCCGCTGCCCACCCGGCCACGGTAGATCAGCCCGTCCGGCGTCGGCTCCCCCACGAGGAGCGCGGCGAGCCGGTCGGACGTGCCCTCCTGGGGGCGCCACCCGCCCACGACGTACGACAGCCGGTGGCGGTGCGCGAACTTCAGCCAGTGCGCGCTGCGCTCGCCCGGGCGGTACGTCGAGGCGCGGCGCTTGCTGACGATGCCCTCGAGTCCCTGCTGGAGGGTCGCGTCGAAGAGCATCGCGCCGTCGTCGTACGGCGCCGGGACCTGCCACGAGCCGTCCAGTCCGAGCCCGGTCAGCAGCTCGCGCCGCCGCTCCAGCGGCTCGCCCGTGAGGTCCGTGCCGTCGAGGCGGAGCAGGTCGAAGACCATGTAGATCGCGGGGACGGCGTCGGCGAGCCGGGCGATCGTCTTCGGGTTGCGGACGTGCATCCGCTCCTGCAGCGTGCGGAAGTCCGGGAGCCCCCGGTCGTTGAGGGCGATGATCTCGCCGTCGACGAGCAGGTCGCGCCCGTCGAGCGGGCTGGCGGAGAGCTCGGGCCAGGCGACGGTGATGTTGTTCTCGTTGCGGCTGGTCATCCGGACGACGCCGTCGCGCACGTCGGTGAGGGCCCGCACGCCGTCCCACTTCACCTCGTGCGTCCACGCCTCGCCGGTGGGCACGTGGGTCGCCTTGGTGGCGAGCATCGGACGCATGCCTGACATCATGCCGGGCGTGACTGACGACACGTACGCCGTGATCGGCGCCGGCCCGTCCGGCCTGGCCGCGGCCCGCAACCTCCAGCGTGCCGGCATCCCCTGGGCGGGCTACGAGCTGGCGACCGGCGTCGGCGGGCTGTGGGACATCGGCGGCCCGCGGAGCACCGTCTACGAGTCGGCGCACCTGATCTCGTCGAAGCGGACCACGGAGTTCAGCGAGTTCCCGATGCGCGACGAGGTGGCCGACTACCCCTCGCACCGCGAGCTGCTCGGCTACTTCCGCGACTTCGCCTCGACGTACTCCCTGACGGACGGGTTCTCCTTCGGCACCGAGGTGGTCTCGGCGCGGCCGGACGGGGACGGCTGGGTGGTCGTCAGCGAGGGCCCGGCCGGTCGGGTCGAGCGTCGGCACGCGGGCGTGATCGCGGCCAACGGGACGCTCAGCGAGCCGTCGGTGCCGACGTTCGCGGGCAGCTTCGACGGCGAGGTGTTCCACACCAGCGCCTACAAGTCGCCGACGGTCTTCGCGGGCAAGCGGGTGCTCATCATCGGCGCCGGCAACTCCGGGTGCGACATCGCGGTGGACGCCGTGCACCACGCGGCGTCCGTCGACATGGCGGTCCGGCGCGGCTACTACTTCGTGCCCAAGTACCTCTTCGGCAAGCCGTCGGACACCCTCAACCAGGGCAAGCCGCTGCCCCCGCGGATCAAGCAGGCGATCGACTCGCGGGTGCTGAAGATGTTCACGGGTGACCCGGTGCGGTTCGGCTTCCCGAAGCCCGATTACAAGATCTACGAGTCGCACCCGATCGTGAACTCGCTGGTGCTGCACCACCTCGGGCACGGCGACCTCCGCGTGCGGCCCGACATCGACCGGCTCGACGGCGACGGCGTGGTGTTCGCGGACGGCTCGCGCACGGCGTACGACGTCATCGTGCTGGCCACCGGCTACCACCTGCACTACCCGTTCCTGAACCCGGAGCTGCTGCGCTGGGCGGGCCACGGGAGCGCGCCGGACCTCTACCTCAACATCTTCACGCAGGAGGACCCGAACCTCTTCGTGCTCGGCATGATCGAGGCGTCGGGGATCGGCTGGCAGGGCCGCTACGAGCAGGCCGAGCTGGTGGCGTCGTACCTGCGCGCCCGGTCGGCGAACCCCGACGCGGCGCGTGCCCTCGAGGACCGGGTCGCCGGTCCTCGCCCTGATCTCTCGGGCGGATATCACTACCTCGGGCTGGAGCGGATGTCCTACTACGTCAACAAGGACGCCTACCGCTCCGCGGTGCGCGCCGAGATCGAGAGGCTGCGCTGATGTTCCTGCCCCTGCTGACCACGCCGGTGACGGCACTGACGACCGACATCGACCACGTCAACATCGACTTCAGCTCGGGCGCGCAGACGGTGCTGAAGATCGTGATCGCGACGATCCTCTTCGGCATCGCGCTGGACATCAAGACCTCGGACTTCACCGCGGTCGTGCGGCGGCCCTTCCCGATCCTGGTCGGTGTCATCGCACAGTTCCTGCTGCTGCCGGCGCTGACGCTGCTGCTCACGATCGTGCTCGACGTCCGTGGCTCGATCGCGCTCGGCATGATCCTGGTGGCCTGCTGCCCGCCCGGGAACGTGTCCAACATCCTCACCCACCGGGCCGGCGGCGACGTGGCGCTCTCGGTCTCGATGACCGCGATCAGCAACCTGCTGACGATCTTCATGCTGCCGATCAACTTCGCGTTCTGGGGCGGGCTCTCCCCCAACGGCGACGACGTGCTGCGCGACGTCGACCTGGACCCGGTCAAGACGTTCCTCGAGATCGCCCTGGTGATCGGTCTGCCGTTCGTCGCGGGCGTCACCATCAACCGGCTGTGGCCGCGGGTCGCGCACCGGGTCCACAAGGTCGTCGGCCCGGTCTCCTTCGTCCTGCTGCTGCTCATCATCGTGCTGGCGTTCATCGGCAACTGGGACATCTTCACGAACTACATCACCCTCGTGCTGCTCGCCGTCTTCATCCAGCACCTGATGGCGCTCGCGCTCGGGTACGGCGTCGCGCGCGGGACCGGGCTGCCCAGTCGGAGCCGCAAGGCGATGACGTTCGAGGTCAGCGTCCGCAACACCGGGCTCGGGCTGGTGCTGGTCTTCGCCTACTTCGACGGTCTCGGCGGGATGGCGCTCGTCGCCGCCTGGTGGGGCCTCTACGACATCCTGGCCGGGCTGGTCGTGGCGGCCGTGTGGAAGCGGCGTACGGCCGAGCCGGCGGAGGTGGTGGCGGCATGAAGGTCCTCGTCACCGGCGGGAGCGGCTTCCTCGGGCGCTCGGTCGTTGCCGGGCTGGCGGCCGCCGGGCACGACGTCGTCAGCGCCGACCTGCGGCCGCCGTCCGTCGTGATGGACGTGACCTCGGCGTCCGCCGTCTCGACCGTGATCGGTGCGGAGCGGCCGGAGGTCGTCGTGCACCTGGCGTCGATCGTGACGCCCGGGCCTGACTCCACGCGCGAGCTCGAGCACGCCGTCGACGTCGACGGCACCCGCCACGTCCTGGACGCCTGCGTCGAGCACGGCGTACGCCGGGTGGTGGTGTCGTCGAGCGGTGCGGCGTACGGCTACCACCCGGACAACCCCGCCTGGATCACCGAGGACCAGCCGGTGCGCGGCAACGAGGAGTTCGCCTACAGCCACCACAAGCGGCTGGTCGAGGAGATGCTCCCGTCGTACCCGTCGCTCGAGCAGGTGGTCCTCCGGATCGGCACCATCCTCGGAGAGTCGGTCGACAACCAGATCACCGCGCTCTTCGAGCGCAAGCGGCTGCTCAGGATCCGCGGCTCGGAGTCACCCTTCGTCTTCATCTGGGACACCGACGTCGTGGCGGTGATCCAGCAGGCCGTGACCGGCCCGGTCACGGGGGTCTTCAACGTCGCCGGCGACGGCGCGCTGACCATCACCGAGATCGCCGCGCTGCTCGAGAAGCCGGTGCTGACGATCCCGGAGCCGGTCCTCCGGGCGGCGCTCGCGGTCGGGTCGCGGCTCGGCCTGACGCCGTACGGGCCGGAGCAGACGATGTTCCTCCAGTACCGCCCGGTGCTCTCCAACGAGCGCCTGAAGTCGGTCTTCGGATACACGCCGTCGCGGACCTCGCGCGAGGCGTTCGATGAGTGGCGTCGGTCTCGCCGGTCATACTGAGACCATGCGAGCAATCTGGAAGGGCGCCGTGTCGTTCGGGCTGGTCAGCGTGCCCGTGAAGCTGTACGCCGCGACCGAGTCGCACGACGTGTCCTTCCGGCAGGTGCACGCGAAGGACGGCGGCCGGATCAAGTACCAGCGGGTCTGCTCGATCGACGGTGAGGAGGTCGCGTACGCCGACATCGCCAAGGGCTACGAGACCGAGGACGGCGAGATGGTCATCCTCACCGACGACGACATGGCCGAGCTGCCGTCGACCTCGTCGCGCGAGATCTCCGTCGAGAAGTTCGTGCCCTCCGACCAGATCGACCCGCTGCTCTTCGAGAAGTCCTACTACCTCGAGCCCGAGAACACCGGCGCGAAGCCCTACGCCCTGCTCCGCCAGGCCCTCCTCGATGCCGACCGGATGGCCGTCGTCACCGTCGCCCTGCGCCAGCGCACCACCGTCGCCGTGCTCCGCGTGCGTGACGACGTGATCGTGCTCCAGACGATGATGTGGCCCGACGAGGTCCGCACCCCCGACTTCTCCGTCGAGACCGGCGAGATCAAGCCGGCCGAGGTGAAGATGGCCAACATGCTCGTCGAGACCCTCGCCGGCGACTTCGATGCCGCCGAGTTCGAGGACGACTACGCCGGCGCCGTCGAGGCCCTGGTCAAGGCCAAGATCGAGGGCGGCGAGGTCAAGCGCACCGAGACCTCCACCAAGACCTCCGGCGAGGTCGTCGACCTGCTCGCCGCGCTCCAGCGCTCCGTCGACGCCGCCAAGACCGCGCGCGGCGAGTCGTCGTCCGAGGAGAAGAAGCCCGCGGCGAAGAAGGCTGCCAAGAAGGCTCCGGCGAAGAAGGCGGCCGCCAAGAAGACCGCGAAGAAGGCGCCGGCCAAGAAGGCCGCAGCGAAGAAGGCCAGCTGACGACGTGCGCGCCGTGCGCCGTGGTGCTGCTGCGCTTCTCGTCGCGGTGTCCGCGTTGGGCGCCCTCGTCGGCTGCGGCTCGGACCCGGCGGACCCGGTCTCGACGTACGGCGAAGGGCCCAAGCCGACCGACGACGCGCTCCCGGTCGCGTCCGGACGTGCCCTGGCCGCCGTCGCGATCGGCCACCTCCGCCCGGACCAAGTCGACAGCGTCGGCGGCTTCGTGGGCGGTGCCGGAGAAACCGTGCTGATCCGACTGGACGGCGCGAGATCGACGCTCTACCTGAGCACCATATCTCCGGACTACCACGTCGCGCGGGGCAGCTGCGCCGAAGAGCGGCGCCACCTCGGCAGACGTGACCTGCTGCTGTCGTGCGTGGAGACCAGCGACAGCCTGACGGCCGTGACGAGCTCCGGGAGCGGTCGGGGTCACGCGGTCCTCGGCTACCGCAACACCGACGCCGGCCGAGCGGCAGCCTGGGTGGAGCCGTCCTTTGACGACGACGCCGCGCAGCGGCTGGTCGAGAGTCTGCTCAGCGACTCGAGGATCGGCTACCGGACAACCCCGGAGGCGATGGCGCTTGGGAAGGACCTCGACCAGTACGAGGACATGCACGTCACGACGTCGATCGAGCAAGTGGACTAGCTCATCTCGACGGTCGGTCTAGGGCCTTCGGTGGAACTGGGTCTCGCGGTGTTCGAGGGCGTGGTGTCTCGGGCAGAGAAGTCGAGCGTGGTCGATGTCGGTCCGGCCGCCTCGGGTCCAGGGCGGGTCGTGGTGTGCGTGACACAGGCCCGGCGGCCAGTCGCACCCCGGAGCAGTGCAGCCCTTGTCCCTCAGGGCGAGCGCGATGCGTTGGGCTTTGGTGTGGAACCTGCGGGCCCTGCCGAGGTCGAGGACCTCGGATC
The DNA here is from genome assembly GCF_042658885.1 of Nocardioides hankookensis. Lineage (NCBI taxonomy): Bacteria > Bacillati > Actinomycetota > Actinomycetes > Propionibacteriales > Nocardioidaceae > Nocardioides > Nocardioides hankookensis. The sequence goes on from NZ_JBHSRJ010000009.1 coordinate 608,647, forward strand.
TGCCGCCGAGGACGGCGGGCAGGATCCGGGCGGTGCAGGCGAGCCGGCGGGCTGCGCCGGGGCTGATCCGCTCGCCGGTGTCGAGGACACCTGCCTGCTCCAGGTCACCGATGAGCGACTCATAGCTGATGGTGACGACGATCGTGGCGTCGGTGCCGCCGACCTGCGGCAGGTCCGTGGCGGGGATGCGGTCGATGAGCTCGCAGAAGGCGCGGCCCATCCGCTCCGGCCCGGGACGCCGTTCCACACCGGGGCCGCGGGTGGCGGCCCGGTGCTTGGGCGCGGCCAGCGCGAGGAGGATCTTCTTCAGCTGGGCACCTTGGAGGGTGGGGAGGGTGAACCGGCCGTGGACCTTGCCGTGACCGCCGTCGACCATGGTGAGCCGGCACGCCTGTGAGGCTTCCTGCTCCTCGCGTTCGAGGAGGCGGGCTTCGTGGGCGTCGGCTGCTGCGGGGTCGATGACGTCGAGGAGCCGGTCACCCAACCGCTTCAACCCCCGGGCGTCGTGATGGGCGGCTTCGGCGACCAGGTGAGCCTCGGCGTGGGTGATCAGGTCGGGGTCGAGGTCGTCGGGGAGCTTTGTGACGGCGTCGATGATCACGCCGGCCTGGTCGGCCAACAGGTCACCGGCGGCGAGGGCGGTGCGGACCTGGGGGTGGGTGTCGAGCTGGTAGCCGAACCGCACCACCCGGTGCGCGGCCGGGCGGGTCTGCTTGGTCTCGTGCGCCAGCCAGTTCGCCGTACTGGTCGCACCGGCGGTGTCGCCGACCTCGATCTCGTCGGCGTGCATCGCGACCCGTGCCTTCAGCTCGGTGATTTGGGCCTCGAGCCGGGTCAGCTCCACCAACGTCGAGGCTGTCTCGACCGGGTCCATCGACCACACCGACGCGGACCCCAGGTCGGCGGCGATGTCGCGCATCCGCGCGGTCGCCACCGAGACCTGGTGTCGGGGTGTGGCCTGTGCTGTCATGGAAAGAATTCTCCCAGGGACCGCCGACAGTGAGAGGCTCAGAACCCCCATATCCACAGGGGTCTGGGAACTTTTGTCATCTATCTTCCGGGGTGGTTTCGAGGCTCGCTTCGCTCGCACCTCAACCACCGATGCCGACCCGCAGGCCGGGAAGCGGCGGCGACCCGAGCCCGCCGTACCCGCGTAATTGCTATGTCGGCGCGCCACCACGACGGATCAGCAGGCCGCGGTCATCGTGACGGTGGGGTGGTTTCGAGGCTCGCTCCGCTCGCACCTCAACCACCGGTGCCGACCTGCGGGCCGGGAAGCGGCGTCGACCCGAGACCGCCGTACCCGCGTAGGAAGCCTGTCGGCGCGTAGCCACGACGAACCCGCCAGCCGCACTCATCGCCCTGCCTTCGCTGCGGGGGTTTCGAGACAGGCGCTGGCGCGCCTTCCTCAACCACCGACACCCGCCGTACCCGCGTAGCTAGCCTGTCGGCGGCCGAGCCGAGCGGACCCGCACGCCGCTCGCGGACATCGCTGGCGAAGGTGTGTCGAAACCGGGAGAGTTCATCCGACGCCTGGGTGACAGCACGCCGCAACCACAGGAGACAGACATGCGCTACATGGTGTTCGTGAAGATGGCCCCCGACGTGGGCGAGGCGCCGCCGGCGCTGTTCGAGGCGATGGACGCCGAGATGGGCCGGGCGTTCGCGGACGGCTCGATCATCACCGGCGGCGGGCTGGGCGGCGGTGAGCAGATCGTCGAGCTCCGGCTGGCAGCGGGCGCGATCACCACCACCGACGGGCCGTACGCCGAGGCGAAGGAGATCGTCGGCGGCTTCTCGATCGTCGAGGCCCGCTCGCAGTACGAGGCGGTCGAGGGCGCGCGGCGGGTGCTGGAGCTGCACCAGCAGTTCTGGCCGGGCTGGGACGGCGCCGTCGAGATCCGCCCGATCTGGGGCGGTCCGCCGGAGACGCCCGCCGGGTGAGCGACCAGCCCACGCAGGAGGCCATCACCGCAGTGTGGCGGCACGAGTCGGTCCGGCTCGTCGCCGCCCTCGCGCGGATCACCCGCGACCTCGACCTCGCGGAGGACCTCGCCCAGGACGCCCTCGTCGCCGCTCTCGAGCAGTGGCCCGACGGGGGCGTCCCGGCCAACCCCGGCGCCTGGTTGATGGCGGTGGCGAAGCGCCGCGCGATCGACCAGTTCCGCCGCAACGACACCCTGCGCCGACGTACGACGGAGCTCGCGCACGAGGCCGCGACCCGGGGAGAGGGGGCGGAGATGCCGGGGCCGGACTTCATCGAGGACGACGTGCTGCGCCTCGCCTTCCTCAGCTGCCACCCGGTGCTCGCGCCGGAGTCGCGCACCGCGCTGACCCTGCGGCTCGTCGGCGGCCTCACCGCCCAGGAGATCGCCCGCGCCTACCTCGTCAAGGACGCGACGATGGGCCAGCGCATCTCGCGCGCCAAGCGGCAGCTCGCCGACGCCGGCGCCGACCTCGAGATGCCGACGGGCGCCGAGCGCCGGGAGCGGGTCGGCGACGTGATGGCTGTCGTCTACCTCATCTTCAACGAGGGGTACGCCGCGAGCAGCGGTCCCGACTGGACCCGTCCCGAGCTGTGCCTGGAGGCGATGCGGCTGGCCCGCATCCTCGCGGGCCTGGTGCCCGACGACCCCGAGGTGCTCGGCCTGCAGGCGCTGCTCGAGCTCCAGGGCTCGCGCCTGCCCGCCCGGCAGGACGCGGCCGGCCGACCGGTTCTCCTCGAGGCCCAGGACCGCCGACGTTGGGACCAGCTGCTGGTCCACCGTGGGCTCGCCGCCCTCGCCGAGGTCGAGCGGCTCGCAGGCACCGGCCGGCCCGTCGGCACCTACGTGCTCCAGGCGTCCATCGCCGCGTGCCACGCCCACGCCCGTCGCCCCGAGGACACGGACTGGGCCGAGATCGCCCGCCTGTACGACGTGCTCGCGACCGTCGCCCCCGGCCCGGTCGTCGAGGTCAACCGGGCGGTCGCCCACGGCCGCGCGCACGGAGCCGACGCCGGGCTGGCCGTGCTGGCCGTGGTCGAGGCCGACCCCTCGCTCGCCGGCTCGCACCTGCTGCTCGCCGTACACGCCTACCTGCTGGAGCGGGCCGGGCGCGACGCGGAGGCCGCCGCAGCCTTCCGCGCGGCGGCGGACCGCACCCGCAACGACGACGAGCGCCGGATCCTCCTCGGCCGGGCCGATGAAATCGGCGCGCCGAGGGTGTCTGATGGAGACGAGACCCGACCCCAAGGAGACCGATGATGGACGAGTTCCCCGGCCGCCCGATCTGGATCGAGCTGTTCACCCACGACCCCGACACCGCGATCGCGTTCTACGGCGAGCTGCTCGGCTGGACCGTCGTGGATCCCGGGCCCGAGTTCGGTGGCTACCAGCTCTTCCAGCGCGACGGAGCACCGGTCGCCGGCCTGATGGGCAACCCCGAGGACGCGCCCGGCACCTGGACGGTCTACCTCGAGAGCAACAACGCGGCCGACACCGCCGACATGGCACGGGCGAACGGCGGCGAGGTCGTCGCCGAGGCCATGGCCGTCGGCGAGCTCGGCACGATGGCCGTGGTCACCGACCCGGGTGGTGCGCTCGTCGGGATCTGGGAGCCCGGCGAGCACCCCGGCTTCGCGGCGCGCGGGGAGGTCGGCGCACCCGGCTGGTTCGAGGTGCTGAGCGACGACTACGACGCCGCGGTGCCGTTCTACGAGGCCGTCTTCGGCTGGGACACCCACACCATGAGTGACACCGCGGACTTCCGCTACACCACGCTCGGCAAGGACGAGCACGCCGTCGCCGGGATCATGGCCGCCGCCGGCCCGTCGCACTGGAGCGCCTACCTGATCGTCGCCGACACGGACGCCACGGCGGCCCGCGCCGGCGAGCTCGGCGGTACGACGGTCGAGCCCGCCGTGGACACGCCGTACGGCCGGCTCGCGACGATCGCCGACCCCACCGGCGGCCGGATCAAGGTGATGGGGCCCAACCGGGGCTGATCACCAGCCCGGCAGCACCAGCGCCGTCCACACCAGCAGCGGACCGACGACGACGACGATCACGCTGTAGGTGAGGATCTGCTTGTAGTAGGTCTGCTCGCCGATCGAGTCGGGACGGTTGGCGAGCATCAGCGCACCATTGGTCGAGAACGGGCTGACGTCGACGATCGTCGAGGACACCGCGAGCGCGGCCACGAAGAGCCCGGCGCTGACGCCGCCGTCGGCGATCAGCGGGATCGCGATCGGGATGATCACCGGCAGCAGCGCCGTCGACGACGCGAACGCCGAGACCACGCCACCGACGTAGCAGAGGATGAGCGCGCCCAGCACGGCCGTGCCGAGGCCCGCGGCCCAGTTGCCGACGAACTCCGGCGACCCCGCGGTCTCGAGGATCGTCGCGTAGGTGCTGACGCCGGCCACCAGGAGCACCGTCGGCCAGGCGACCTGCTTGACGGTGTCCTTGTTCTTCTCGGGCGCGAGCATCGACAGGATGACCGCCGCGGTGATCGCGACGAAGCCGATGTTCTTGTCGAAGGCCAGCGCGACGACGGCGACACCCACGAAGGCGATCAGGGTCAGCACCTGGTCGCGGGTCACGGCGGTCCGGGTGGCGACCGCCGTACCGCCGCCGCCACCGTCGGCGTCGGTCTCGTCGGTCTCCTCCGACGGGTCGACGCGCAGGGACCAGAGCCGCCGGCCACCGAGGACGAAGAAGAGGATCGCCGCCATGATCGTGTTGATCACCAGGCTCGACAGGAAGATCGTCAGCTCGCTGTTGGGCAGGTCGTTCTCGCGCATCACCGAGTTGGTGATCGTGCCGTAGATGCTGATCGGCGAGAAGCCGCCGGCCTGCGCGCCATGGACGACGAGCATTCCCATCATCAGCGGGCTGATGCCGTAGCGACCGGCGAAGCCCAGGGCGATCGGACCGATGATCGCGCACGCCGCTGGGCTGACCGCACCGATCGCGGTGAGCACCGCGGTGACGGCGAACATCACCCACGGGATCAGCGCCACGCGGCCACCGACCCCTCGCACCGCGCCTTGGACGATCAGGTCAACGGTGCCGTTGTTGCGGGCGATCGCGAAGAGGAAGGTCACGCCGATCAGGGTCAGGATCAGGTCACCGCTGACCCCGGCGAGGATCTCCTTCTCGTCGAGGTCCAACGAGTACATGCCGACCAACCACGCCGCGACGTACGCCAGTGCTCCCATGTTGATCGGCAGCACCGTGCCGACGACGAACAGTGCGACGAGCGCGATGATCGCTACCCATTCCGGTCCCATGCGGGCCACTCCTTCACCGGCCGCGCGCTGGGGTCCCGAGTGACCCCGCTCACACGAACGGCCTCGTCTAGGGTTACCCGGTGACCGGCCTGGAACACCTCGCGGTCCTCGGGGCGGGCCTGGGAGCGGGGATCATGACCTCCACGGTCGGGGTCGCGTCGCTGCTCAGCTTCCCGGTCCTGCTCGCCGTCGGGTTGCCGCCGGTCGTCGCCAACGCGTCCAACACCGTCGGCCTCACCCCGGGCGCGATCACCGGCTCGATCGGCTACCGCGCCGAGCTCCGGGAGCACCCCGTCGTGACCGCCACGATCATCGGCACCTGCGCGCTCGGCGCGGTCGGCGGCGCCGTGCTGCTGCTGGCGCTGCCACCCGGCGTCTTCGAGGCGGTGGTCCCGTGGCTGATCCTCGGCACCTGCCTGCTCGTCGGTGCCCAGCCCCGGATCAGCGCCTGGCTGCGGAAGACGGCGGCCGAGGCACCCGACGAGCGCACTCGGCTCTCCCCCGCCACGACGTTCTTCTCCACGCTCGTCGGGGTATACGGCGGCTACTTCGGCGCCGGGTCCGGCGTGATGATGATGGCCGTCCTCGGCTTCGGCTCCAACCTCGACTTCCGGATCATGAACGCCCTGAAGACGCTCGCGATCCTGGCGAGCAACCTGGTCGCCAGCGTCATCTTCATCGTCGTCGCCGAGCTCGACTGGACCGTCGTGCTCCTGCTGGCGGCCGGCTCGGTGGTCGGCGGGTACGTCGGTGCGCGGGTCGGCCGGCGCCTCGACCCGAGGCTGCTGCGGAGCCTGATCGTGGTGGTCGGGGTCAGCGCGGCGGTGTCGATGCTGCTCTAGGTTGCTCTGGCCACGCAGAACTCGTTGCCCTCGGGGTCGGCCATCACGGTCCAGGTGTAGCCGTACTCGTCGGTGTCGGCGACCCGGGTCGCGCCGAGCCCGACGAGGCGGGTCACCTCGGCCTCGACGTCGGGCGCCGCCACGTCGAGGTGCAGCCGATTCTTGGCGGTCTTGGGCTCCGGCACCCGCACGAACAGCCAGGTGGGCTGGTCGCCGGGCCGGAGCGGGGCCCAGCCCGCGGTGTCCCGGCGCCCCGCGAAGTCGATGGCCGCGAAGTCGCTCGACGCGCCGTCGTCGAGCGGCCGTCCGAGCGCCTCCGCCCAGAACGTGCCGACCACCAGCGCGTCGGCGCAGTCGACGGTGATCGAGGCGACGGTGACGCTCACGAGAGCAGCCCCCGCACGACCCGCAGGCCGACCGAGAGGCGGGCCAGGTCGGCGACCTCGTCCGTGCAGATCTCCTCGAGCGTCGCCGCGGCGCGGGGCACGACGACCGACTCGGCGTCCTCCCACGCGGCGATCCGCGCCGCCGCGGAGTCGTCGGCCGACGTACGCGCCAGCACCTGCCCGGTCAGCTGGGCGTGCACCGCGTGCAGGTCGTCGCGCAGGGCGGCCCGCGCCATCGTCTGCCACCGGTCCGCGCGCGGCAGCGCGAGGATGCGCTGCACCAGCCCGGGCAGGCCCAGCCGCTCGCCGAGCGCGAAGTGCACCCGCGCGACCACGCTGGGGTCGACGTCCTCACGGTTCGCGACCTCCATGACGCCGAGCAGCATGTACGCCGGCGGCAGCACCGCGATCCGCGACGCCAGCGCCTCGGGGACACCCGAGGCCTCCAGCGACTCCTTGCGCTCGACGTACGCCGTGAGCTCGCGCCCGCTCATCAGGTCGGGCAGCTCGGCCATGGTGCGCTGCACCGGCGCGGAGAACTGCTTGACGGTGGCCGCGCTGTCCAGCGGTGGCCGGCGGTTGTTGACCAGCCAGCGCGAGGCCCGCTCGACGAGGGTGCGCATCTCCAGGCGCATCCTGGTCTGGAGGGCGGCGTCGAGCCGGTTGTCGAAGGTCATCAGCTCGCGGCGCAGGTCCAGCGAGCCGAAGATCTCCCGGGCCACGAAGTTCGCGCGGGTCAGCTCGCCGGCGGTCGCGCCGGTCTCGCCGGCGAGGCGCGGCCAGTAGGTCATGCCCGCACCGTTGACCAGGTCGTTGACGACCTGGGTCACGATGATCTCGCGGCGCAGCGGGTGCCGCTCGACCTGGGGACCGAACCCCTCGCGGACCTGGGTCGGGAAGTAGGCGCGCAGGTCGAGGTCGAGGTACGGGTCGTCCGGCAGGTCGGAGTCGAGCAGCTCCTGCTCGAGCACGATCTTGGTCCAGGCGAGCAGCACGGACAGCTCGGGAGCGGTCAGGCCCTCGCCATTGTCCTCGCGGCGTCGGACCTCCTGCGCGGACGGCAGGCCCTCGAGCTCCCGGTCCAGGAACCCGTCGCGCTCGAGCCGGCCCATCCACTCCTCGTGGACGTGCAGCATCGACGGCGCGTGGTCGAGGGCGTTGGCGAGCGCGATGTTCTGCTCGTAGTTGTCGCGCAGCACCAGGTCGGCGACCTCGTCGGTCATCTCGGCGAGCAGCTGGTTGCGCTGCTTCTCCGTCAGGTCCCCGTCCCGCATCACGCGGTCGAGCAGGATCTTCAGGTTGACCTCGTGGTCGGAGGTGTCGACGCCGGCCGAGTTGTCGATGAAGTCGGTGTTCATCCGGCCGCCGACGCCCTCGCAGCCCTCGCGGGAGTACTCGATGCGTCCCTGCTGGGTGAGGCCGAGGTTGCCGCCCTCGCCGATGGACCGGGCGCGGACGTCGCGACCGTCGACGCGGATGCCGTCGTTGGCCTTGTCGCCGGCGTCGCCGTGCGACTCCGCCGAGCCCTTCACGTAGGTGCCGATGCCGCCGTTCCAGAGCAGGTCCACCGGCGCCTTGAGGATCGCGCTCATCAGCTCACCCGGCGTCATGGCGTCGACGCCGGCGGCGATGCCGAGCGCCGTACGGACCGCGTCGTTGATCGGGATCCGCTTGAGCGAGCGCGAGTACACGCCGCCGCCCTCGGAGATGACGTCCTTGTCGTAGTCCTGCCAGCTCGACCGCGGCAGCCCGAACATCCGCTTGCGCTCGGCGTACGACGCAGCAGCGTCGGGCGTCGGGTCGAGGAAGATGTCGCGGTGGTCGAAGGCCGCCACCAGCAGCGTCTTGTCGGAGCAGAGCAGGCCGTTGCCGAACACGTCACCGGACATGTCGCCGATGCCGACGCAGGTGAACTCCTCGGCCTGGCAGTCGATCCCGCGCTCGCGGAAGTGCCGCTGCACCGAGACCCACGCGCCGCGGGCGGTGATGCCCATCGCCTTGTGGTCGTAGCCGACCGAACCGCCGCTGGCGAACGCGTCGCCCAGCCAGAACCCGTAGTCCTTCGCGACGCCGTTGGCGATGTCGGAGAAGGTCGCGGTGCCCTTGTCGGCGGCGACCACCAGGTAGGAGTCGTCGCCGTCGTGGCGGACCACGTCGCGCGGTGGGACCGTCGCGCCGTCGACGAGGTTGTCGGTGATGTCGAGCAGGCCGGAGATGAAGGTCGTGTAGCAGGCGACGCCCTCGGCCAGCCACGCGTCCCGGTCGCCCGGGTCGGGGAGCTGCTTGCAGAAGAACGCGCCCTTCGCGCCGACCGGCACGATCACGGTGTTCTTCACCATCTGCGCCTTGACCAGGCCTAGCACCTCGGTGCGGAAGTCGTCGCGACGGTCGGACCAGCGCAGCCCACCACGGGCGACGGCGCCGAAGCGCAGGTGCGAGCCCTCGACGCGGGGCGAGTAGACGAAGATCTCGTACTTCGGCCGCGGCGCCGGGAGGTCCGGGATCGCGTCCGGCTCCAGCTTGAGCGAGATGTACGGCTTGGGCCCGCCCTCGGCGCTCCCCTGTTCCCGGACGGGCTGGAAGTAGTTGGTGCGCAACGTCGCCCGGACGTGGGTCAGGTAGGAGCGCAGGATCCGGTCGTGGTCGAGGCTCGCGACGTCGTCGAGCGCGCGAGCGATCCGCTCCTCGATCGCCTCCTCGGCCTCGGCCGAGCGGTCCCCCTTCGGATCGAAGCGGGCCTCGAAGAGCCGGACCAGCAGCCGGGTGATGTCGACGTTGTTGAGCAGCGCCTCCTCGATGTAGTCGAGGGCGAACGGCGAGCCGCCCTGCCGCATGTACTTCGCGTACGCACGCAGCAGCGTGGCCTGGCGCCAGGTCAGGCCGGCCGACAGCACGAGGGCGTTGAAGCCGTCGATCTCGTTGAAGCCGTCCCAGACGGCACGGATCGCGTCGTGGAAGAGCTCACGGGAGTTGGCGGGCAGCCCCGCGCCGTACCGCAGCCCGAACTCGTAGATCGTGGTCGGCCGGTCCAGGTCGTCGAGCTCGTAGGGCCGCTCGTCGACGACCTCCACGCCCATCGACGAGAGCATCGGCAGCACCTGCGAGAGCGAGAGCGGCGGACCGACCCGGTAGACCTTGAGCCGCGCCTCGCCGCGACCGGCGTCGAGGTCCTCGTAGAGCGACAGGTCGATGCCGCCGCGGTCGTCGGTGACCTGGAGGGCCTCGACCCGGCCGACGTCGGCGGCGGCGATGCGCGGGGAGAAGTCCTCCTTGTAGGCCTCCGGGAACGACGCGTGGAACCGTCGGGCCAGGCGGGCGCCGTCCTCCTCGCCGTACCCGGCGATCACGGCGGTGGTGAAGTCGTCGCGCCACGACCGCGAGGCCTCGGCCATCCGGCGCTCGAGGTCGGCGGTGTCGACCTCCTCCGGGATCGAGGCACCCTTGGGCGGGTGCACGACGAAGTGCACCCGTGCGGTCGTCGACTCGGTGAGGCGGACCGTGAACTCGACGGACTCGCCGCCGAGCCGCTCGCGCAGGATCTCGGAGAACCGCTCGCGGACCGTGGTGTTGTAGCGGTCGCGGGGCAGGTAGACGAGCACCGAGACGTAGCGTCCGTAGGTGTCGCGCCGGATGAAGATCCGCAGCTGGCGGCGCTCGCGCGCGTGCATCGCCTGCTCGGCCATCGGCGCGAGCTCGTCGACCGTGGTGTGGAAGAGCTCGTCGCGCGGATAGGTCTCGAGCGTGTCCATCAGGGCCTTGCCGTCGTGGCTCATCGGCTCGAAGCCGATGCGGTTGAGCACCGCGGCGGCGCGCTCGCGCAGCAGCGGGATGCGGGTCAGCGACTCGGTGTACGCCGCGCTCGAGTAGAGCCCGAGGAAGCGCCGCTCACCGACGACCTCGCCGTTCTCGAACTTCTTGACGCCGACGTAGTCGAGGTACGCCGGGCGGTGCACCGTCGAGCGCGAGTTGGCCTTGGTGAGCACGAGCAGCGTCTTCTCGCGGGCCTTGGCGGCGGCCGCAGCCGGCAGCCGGCCGGACGTCGTCCCCATGTCCTGGTCGGCGCGCAGGATGCCGAGCCCGGTCCCGGCGACGCCGCGGAGGTACTCGTCGTCGCCCTGCTTCTCGAGGCGGTACTCGCGGTAGCCGAGGAACGTGAAGTGCTCGTCGGCCAGCCACTGCAGCAGCGCGGCCGTCTGCCGGACCTCGTTCGGGTCGACCCCGGCGGGCGGCTCGGCGCCGAGCTCGCGGACGACCTCCGCGACCTGCTCGTGCATCTTGTCCCAGTCCTCGACCGCCTCGCGGACGTCGCGCAGCACCCGCTGGATCGACTCCTCCAGCGCGGCGACGTCCTCGTCCTCGGGGATCCGGTCGATCTCGACGTGCATCCACGACTCGCGGACGCCCTCGCCCTCGTCGACCTCGGCGTCGCCGATCGCGACGGGACGCACCTCCTGGAGCGTGCCGGTGATGTCGCGCACGACGTCGAAGAGCGGGTGGATCACCAGGTGCACGTCGTGCAGCTGACGCGACAGCTCCATCGTCAGCGAGTCGACGAGGAACGGCATGTCGTCGACGACGACCTCGACCACCGAGTGGCCGTCCGCCGACCAGCCCTGGTCGCTCGGCCCCGGCGTGAAGACGCGGACCCGCGCGGTGCCCTGCGGCCGGGTGCCGGCGAGCTTGTAGTGCGACGCGAACGCGCCGTACACGTCCACGTCGGAGCGCTCGGCGATGTCCTCGGTCGCGATCCGCCGGTAGTAGGCGAGCAGCAGCGCGTCGACGGACTCGTGCGGCGGGCCGCCGCTCCCCCTTCCGCTGCGAGCGACCTCGATGGCCTGGGAGAGAAGGGCAGACTTGTCCGCATCGTGCGTCGTCGTTGACACGCCTCCGACACTAGGACGCCGGTGCGTTCCCGGCCAACCTGGCCTCCTACCGGCGAGTCACCTGCGCACGTGCGGGAGGTGGTTTCGACGCTCGGCGCCAGCGCGCCTCGCACCTCAACCACCGACACGGTGGTCGAGGTGCGAGCGGAGCGAGCCTCGAAACCACCACCCTCACAGCTCGCTGCGCAGCTCCCAGAGCAACGGGTAGTACTGGACCGGCAGCCGGGAGCGGAGGTACGTCGCGCCGCTCGAGCCGCCGGTGCCGGACTTGGCGCCGATCATCCGCTCGACCATGACGACGTGGCGGGCGCGCCAGCTGGCGGCGAGCTCGTCGTGCTGCAGCAGCGCCTCCGCGAGCGCCCACACCACGGCGTACTGGTCGCGGTCGTGGGCGACGGTGCGCAGCGAGGCCGTGACCTCCCCGTCGGTGCCGGCGGGGAGGCCGACCGAGCCGAGCGCGACGAGGAACGCGTCCCACAGCGTCGGCTCGGCCAGCCGCGCTTCGAGGTGCTCGCGCTCGGCGGCGGTGATGCCCTTGAATCGCTCGAGGTAGGCCGGGTCCTTGGCGCCCGAGAGGAACTCCAGCTCGCGGAACTGCACCGACTGGAAGCCGCTGGCCGGCGCGAGCCGCTGCCGGAACTCCAGGAAGTCCTGCGGCGTCATCGTCTCCAGGACGTCGACCTGCTGGACCAGGACGCGCTCGATCACGTGCACCCGCGCCATCAGGTGCTGCGCCCACCACAGCCGGCCACCGCTCGTGCCAGCCAGCATCGCGTCACGCGCGGCCGTGACCTCGTGCAGGAGCTGCTTGAACCAGAGCTCGTAGACCTGGTGGATCGTGATGAACAGCAGCTCGTCGTGCGCCGGCGGGTCCGACTCGAGGTGCTGGGAGTCCAGCAGCTGCGGGAGCCGGAGGTAGCTGCCGTAGGTCAGCTGCGCACCCTGCTCGCCGAAGGACACGAAGCTCTCGTCGGTGCTCTCGCCGGTGCTGGTCTGGTCACTCATGGACCCGACGGTAGTCAGGTTTGCCCGTGGGCATGATGGCGGCCATGAAGTTCCGACACGAGCTCACGTACGACGCCTCCCCCGCCGAGGTCTTCGCGATGCTGGCCGACCCGGCCTTCCGCGAGGCCGGCTGCGCCGCCGCCGACGTCGTCTCCGCCGACGTCACGGTCGAGCGGGTCGGCGACGGCTTCACGCTGACCGTCGAGCGGGTGGACCGGACCGACGGGCTCCCGTCGTTCGCCCGGAAGTTCGCGGGCGACACGACGCGCTCGATCCAGCGCGAGGAGTGGGCCGACGCCACGAGCGGCACCCTGGTCATCGAAGCACCGGGCAAGCCCTCGGAGGTGCAGGGCACCATCACCCTGGAGCCCGACGGCGCGGCCACTCGCGAGATCATCGAGCTGGACCTCAAGATCAAGGTGCCGCTGATCGGCGGCAAGCTGGAGAAGCTGCTGGCCGAGCAGGTCACCGCCGGCATCGAGGCCGAGCAGCAGGCCGGCATCGCCTACCTCAAGGAGCACTGATGGCCACGCGCCTCACGCACACGATGACCTACGACGCAGCGCTCGCCGACGTGGGCGCGATGCTCGACGACCCGGCGTACCGCGCCGAGGTGATCGAGGCGCAGGGCGGACTGCGCGGGACGTTCGAGATGGAGACCTCGGGCGACGTGACCACCGCCGTCGTCGACCAGGTGCAGCCTGCCTCCGACCTGCCGTCCTTCGCGAAGAAGCTCGTCGGCTCGGAGATCAACATCGTGCAGCGCGAGGAGTGGACCTCGGAGTCCTACGCCGACCTGCACGTCACGATCCCCGGCAAGCCCGGTCAGATGGTCGGCTCGATCAGCCTCGACGAGTCCGACGGCACGACGACCGAGACCGTCGAGGTCGAGATCACCGTCAACATCCCGCTCGTCGGCGGCAAGGTCGAGAAGCTGATCGCCGACATGCTCCGCAAGGCCCTCACGGCCGAGGAGCAGGTCGCCCGCGACTACCTGTCGCGCTGAGCCTCCGCCGAGGCCTCCTCGGCAGCATCCTGCCGGCGCCGGTGCACGATGACCGCCCCGAGCACCAGGAACGGGCCGAACGCGAGGATCAGCGTCAGCACCTGCTCGAACGGGTGCAGGGCACCCATGTGCAGCGCCGTCAGGTGGGGAACGGTCATCGGGAGCCTCAGCCCAGGTAGGGGTAGCGGTAGTCGGTCGGCGGGACGAACGTCTCCTTGATCGACCGCGGGCTGGTCCACCTGAGCAGGTTGACCGCGGCGCCCGCCTTGTCGTTCGTGCCGGAGGCCCGGCCACCGCCGAACGGCTGCTGGCCGACGACCGCACCGGTGGGCTTGTCGTTGACGTAGAAGTTGCCGGCCGCGAAGCGCAGCTCGGCCTGCGCCCACGCGATCGCCCGGCGGTCCTGGGCGATGATCGACCCGGTCAGCGCGTACGGCGCGATCGACTCCATCCCGCGGACGACCTTCTCGAAGTCGGCGTCCTCGTAGACGTGGACGGCGAGGATCGGGCCGAAGTACTCGGTCGTGAACATCTGGTCGGTCGGGTCGGTGGACTCGACGACGGTCGGGTGCACGAAGTAGCCGACCGAGTCGTCGGCCTTGCCACCGACGATGACATCGAGCTTCTTCTGCCGCTTGGCCCGCGTGATCGCGGCCTTGTGCTTGGCGAAGGCCCGGTCGTCGATGACCGCGCCCATGAAGTTGGTGAAGTCCGTCGGGTCGCCGATGGTGATCGTCTCGATCTCGGAGAGGAACGAGTCCTTCATCTTCTTCCACACCGAGCGCGCGACGTACGCCCGCGAGGCGGCCGAGCACTTCTGGCCCTGGAACTCGAACGCGCCGCGGATCATCGCGGTGCGCACCACGTCGGGGTCGGCCGACGGGTGCGCGACGATGAAGTCCTTGCCGCCGGTCTCGCCGACGATGCGCGGGTAGGAGCGGTAGTTCTCGATGTTGTTGCCGACCTCGCGCCACAGGTGCTGGAAGGTCGGGGTCGAGCCGGTGAAGTGGATGCCGGCCAGGTCGGGGCTGGCGAGCGCGACCTTGGAGACCTCGAGGCCGTCGCCCGGGAGCATGTTGATGACGCCGGGCGGCATGCCGGCCTCCTCGAGCAGCTCCATCGTCAGCGACGCGGCGAGCTGCTGGGTCGGCGACGGCTTCCAGATGACCGTGTTGCCCATCAGCGCCGGGGCGGTGGGCAGGTTGCCGGCGATCGCGGTGAAGTTGAACGGCGTGATCGCGTAGACGAAGCCCTCGAGCGGACGGTGGTCCGTGCGGTTCCACACGCCGGGGCTGTTGGCGATCGGCTGGTCGGCGAGGATCTCGCGGCCGTAGGTGACGTTGTAGCGCCAGAAGTCGATGAGCTCGCAGGCCGAGTCGATCTCCGCCTGGTACGGCGTCTTCGACTGGCCGAGCACGGTGGCCGCGTTGATGCGCTGGCGCCAGGGGCCGGCGAGCAGGTCGGCCGCCTTCAGCAGGATCGCCGCCCGATCGTCGTAGGACAGCGCGCGCCACTCGGGGGCGGCGTCGGCCGCGGCCTTGAGGGCGGCACGGGTGTCGGCCTGCGTGGAGTTCTTCATGGTGCCCAGCACGTGCTGGTGGTCGTGGGGCTGGACGACCTTGATCTCGGCGCCGCCGCCGGCCTTGCGCCGGCCGCCGATGTGCGCCTTGAGGTCCTTCTGCTTCTTCTCGAGCCGCTCGATCTCGACCCGGAGCTCCTCACGCTCGGGCGAGCCCGGGGCGTAGGTCAGGTTCGGCTCGTTGATCGGGGCAGGAGGAGTGGTGACGGCGTCCATGCCTGCGATGCTCTCACTCCGGCTCGTGGGAGCCCAAAAGTGCCGGGATCTCCTGCACGCCGTACCAGCCGAGGTCCTCGTCGGGGTCGGCGTCGGCGGGGCGGTCCTCGGTGTCGGCGTGCACGGCGACGAGACGCTTGAGCGGCACCGTCCAGCCGGTCTCCGGCTCCTTGTCGAGCTCGGCGACGACCACGACGCGGCGTCCGGGCCCGGTCAGCATCGCGGCGGAGGCGTCGGCGGCGGTCATCAGCGCGGCGTACTCGCCCTCCTCGCTGTCGTCGGGGGCGACCACCGCGTCGTCGGTGACCGTCAGCTCGCCGGAGGCGTGCAGGTCGGCGAGCAGTGCGAGGCTCAGCGGCAGGTAGACCCGGGTCATGGCTGCTCCGGTTTCTTCTTGCGACGGCCCCGCGGTGCCCGGGTGCGGCTCGGGGAGGCGGTGTCGACCAGCTCGTCGAGCGCCTCGCGCAGGCACTGCGCGAGCAGGTCGGCGTCGGGCAGCATGTCGCGGTCGGCGTTGAACCCGTAGAACACGGACCCGTCGTACGACGTCACGCCGATCGCCAGCGGCCGGCCCTCGAAGAGCGGCGGCACCGGGTAGGTCGCGACCATCCGGGCGCCGGCGGCGTAGAGCGGCGCCTGGGGTCCGGGCACGTTGGTGACGCAGAGCTGGTAGCCCTTGCGGCGCTCGGCCCCGGCCACCCGGGCCCCGAGCGCGTGGAAGGTCGCCGGCGCGAAGCCGGACAGGCCGGCGAGGCGGGTCGCCGGGATGCCGCGGCCGGCCTCCTTGTGGGCGAGGAAGGAGTACGAGACCTGGTGCAGGCGCACGAGCGGGCTGGCCTCGCCGACCGGCAGGTCGACGAAGTGGGCCGCGATCTGGCTGCCCAGCGCGGTGGCCTCGAGGTCGTCGTCGATGACGGAGACCGGCACCAGCGCGCGGATCTTGCGGATCCCGCGCATCGACTCGCCCCGGGTCATCAGCCAGGCCCGGAGTCCACCGGTCACCGCGGCGAGCACGACGTCGTTGATGCTGGCGCCGTGGGCCTCGCGCACCTTGCGGTGGTCGGCGAGGTCGGTGCGCACGGTGACGACGCGCCGCTGCTGCGAGAGGGGCCCGATGATCGGCGACTCCGCGCGCGGCGTCCGGTTGGTCAGCGCGTCGACGACCCGACCGGTGGTCCGGGCGCCGGCCGCGGCACCCCGCAGCACCGAGCCGGTCGTCGTCCGCACGGTGTCGACGACGGTGCCGGCGTCGGTCGCGGAGTCCTTGACGGCACCGGCCATCAGCGAGAACGGCGACGGCGCCCGCCTGGCCCGCCACTCGTCCGCGCCGAGCTCCTTGGGCTCCGCGCTGGTGTCGAGCAGCACCTGGCCGATGTCGACGGTGTCGATGCCGTCGACCAGCACGTGGTGCGACTTGGTGAGGAGGGCGAACCGACCGTCGGCGAGCCCCTCGACGACGTAGATCTCCCACAGCGGCCGGCTGCGGTCCAGCGGGCGGGAGACGATCCGGGAGACCAGCTCGCGCAGCTGCTCGAGGCTGCCCGGGCGCGGCAGGGCGGAGCGGCGTACGTGGAAGCCGATGTCGAACTGCTCGTCGTCGACCCAGACCGGGTTGGCGAGCCGCCCCGGCACGAACTGGACGCGCTGGCGGTAGCGCGGCACGAACGAGATGCGGTCCTGCACGAGCTCGACCAGGCGCGCGTAGTCGAAGCCGGCCGGCCCCGGCTCGAAGATCTCGACCGTCGCGTTGTGCATCGGCGTGGTCGTGGACTCCTCGGCCAGGAGTGCGACGTCGCGCGGGCGGAGTCGTTCGGTCATCCGCTGCCCTTTCGTCGCGTGGCCTACCGGCGGCAGGGTCACCGTACCCAGGCTTGGGGCGCCGTGGGAGTCTGACTCCATGCGCCGACTGCTCATCGCCGCCACCGTGCTGGCCACTCTCACCCTCGCCACCGGTTGTGGCGACGAGGACACGCCGTCCGACTCCGGCTCGTCCTCCGAGCCCAAGGTCATCAAGGTGACCTTCGACGGAGACTCCGTCACCCCCAACGGCGACCGCGTCGAGGTCGCGACCGGCCAGGACGTCCAGCTGGACATCGACGCCGACGTCGCCGGCGAGATCCACGTGCACTCCTCCCCCGAGCAGGAGCTCGAGTACCCGGCCGGCGAGTCCACGCAGACGATCAAGGGCATGGACCAGCCCGGCACGGTCGACGTCGAGTCGCACCACCTGGACAAGGTCATCGTCCAGCTCGAAGTGCAGTGACGGCTGCCTGAGGTGTCATTCGACGGCATCACGCTCGCCCACGGCGTCGGCGGGCCCAAGGACCTGCCCATCTCGCCCGAGCTGGCGATCGCGGGCGCGACCGCCGCCCTGGTCGTCTCGTTCACGGTCCTCGCGATCGCCTGGCGCAACCCGCGCTACGACGCGGCCACCAGCGGCCGCCCCGCGCCGGCCTGGCTGGTCGCGATCGTCGACTCCACGTGGTGGCGGGTGCTGTGGCGCACGCTGGGCTTCGCGCTCTTCCTCTACGTCGGTGTCGCGGCCGTCTTCGGCAAGGACCTCGTCATCAACCCCGTCTTCGGGGTGTTCTACGTGTGGTGGTGGGTGGGCCTGGTCCCGCTCTCCCTCTTCTTCGGCCCGGTGTGGAAGGCGATCAGCCCGGTCCGCACGATCAACCTCGCGTTCGCGAAGGTGTCGGGCAGCGACCCCGAGCGGGGCGTCTTCACCTACCCCGAGCGGCTCGGGCACTGGCCCGCCGCGCTCGGCCTCTTCGCCTTCGTGTGGCTCGAGCTGGTCTACCCGTACTCGACCGAGCTCGGCCCGGTGCGCCTGTGGGTCGCGGCGTACGTCGCGGTGATGCTGGTCGGCGGCGCCCTCTTCGGCAACGTCTTCTACGAGCGGGCCGACCCGTTCGAGGTCTACTCGACCCTGGTGTCGCGGATGTCGGCCTGGGGTCGTCGCGACGGCGTGCTGCTGATCCGCAGCCCGCTCGCCAACCTGGACTCGACGCCCGTCCGACCCGGTCTGGTCGGTGTGGTCGCCGTGCTCTTCGGCAGCACGGCGTTCGACTCGTTCAAGGACTCCACGCACTGGGTGCAGTTCGTGCAGGGCAGCACCACCTCGGCGTACCTTCTCAACAACCTGGCGCTGCTGACCTTCTGCGTCGGCGTCGGCGCGATCTTCGCGGCCGGCACGATGCTCACCGGGCTCGGTGACGACCTCCAGCGTCGCCAGCTGCCGGACCTGTTTGCGCACTCCGTGGTGCCGATCGTGGTGGGCTACGTGATCGCCCACTACCTGAGCTACCTCGTCGAGGTCGGCCAGCTGACGCTGATCCAGATGAGCAACCCGCTCAGCAACGGCACCAACCTGCTCGGCACCGCCAACCTGGACGTCAGCTACTGGCTCAGCTACCACCCGACCCTGCTGGCCAACATCAAGGTGCTCGCCGTCGTCGCCGGCCACGTGCTCGGTGTGATCGCGGCGCACGACCGGGCCATCCGGATCCTTCCGCGCCGCCACCAGCTCACCGGTCAGCTGCCGCTGCTAGTCGCGATGATCGCCTTCACCGTGGGCGGGCTCTACCTGCTCTTCGCCGCCTAGGGTGCGTCTCTCAAGTCGACGCCGTCGCGAGCGGGGTTTCGCGCCGTATCTGGCAAGGCGGAGGTGCGAAGGCGGGACGGAGTCCCGTCGAGTCGCCGACAACGCGGCCAGATCGGATGCGAAACCTCGCGCAGCAGGCGCTCCGACTTGAGAGACGTGCCCTAGCCCTACGCGTGCGTCGGGCCGGCGGAGATGCCGGCCAGCCACGGCTCGCTGGCCGCGGCGACGAGGTCGTCGTCGACCACGTCGGAGAGGATCGTGGCGGCGGCACGCAGCCGGGTGGCCCGGAAGACCGGACTGCGCCGCACGGTCGCGCTGGACACCGCGGTCACCCGGGTCACCATCCGCAGCGCGGACTGGCGGCCGGTGACGGCGGCGGTGGCGAGGAACGTGTCGGCGATGCCGTCCCAGTAGACCTCCGGACGCCCGACCCACGCCTGGGTCACGGCCTGCACCCGCCGGGCGCTCCCGGTGAAGTCGGCGATGCCGTGCAGCACGTCGAGCACCTCGTCGTACGACGGGCCGAAGCCGAGCTCCTCCTCGGGTCCGACGAGCTGGCGCAGCGGGCGCATCGTCTCGGACGCGACGGCCGGCTGGATCCAGCGCTCGAGGTGCAGCACGGTGGCGACGTCGCAGAGCGCGTCGATGCCGTTGCGGTGCATCCGGTCGAGCCCGGGCAGCAGGTCCAGGTAGAAGCGGACCAGCTGGGCGCGCACCCGCACCTGGCTCACGAGCAGGTCGGGCGGCGCTCCGGCCGGCAGCACCGTGGGACTGACCGGACCGCGCATCGAGCCGAGCATCTCCAGCTCGACGCGGGACATCCGCGGCAGCAGGGCGGGAACCACCGAGCCGAGCAAGGGCGACAGGGCAGGCGTACGCCGCCCGCTCGGGTACAGCAGGCGCGCCTCCATGTCGGCGGCCGCCGGCTCCAGGTCATCGAGTTCCCACAGGGGAAGGTTCGGCCGTTCCGGGCGGCGCCTGAGACATCCGGACCACCGGTTTTGTGTGGATCAGGTCTCGGCCGGCACCGGCAGCAGACCGTCGACGAGCCGGCTCACCGCCCGACCGAGGTCGGAGTCACCGCACTCGACCAGGGTCCGCCCGCTGACGAGCGCGCGGTCGACGGCCTGCTGGTCGTCGGGCAGGAAGTGCAGCGCGCTCGGCCGCGCGAAGCCGGAGACCATCGCGACGATCTCGCGCTCGCTCCAACCCAGTGAGGGCCGCATCCGGTTGACCACGACCTGCACCGTGCGACCGCTGCGACGCTCGCCCAGCTCGACCAGGGCGCGCGCGAGGCGGGACAGCCCGACCGGGTCGGCACCGCCGACGACGAGCACCTCGTCGGCGGCGTCGAGCGCCTCCACCGTCATCTGGTTGCGGCCGGGCCGGCCGCTGAGGTCGGGAACGAGCTCCTCCTCGACGCTGAAGCCGGTGTCGACGACGACCTCCGCCCCGGCGGCGGCGAGCGAGACCAGCTGGTCGACCGTGCCCGGCCGGACCTCCACCCAGCGGTCGGACCGCGGCAGGCCGGTCACCACGCTGAGGTGCTGGTCGATCCCCCGCTGCACCGACCCCATTCGCGCCTCGAGCTGTCCCCCGGCCTCCAGGCGTACGGCGGCGAGCAGGCCCGAGACCTCGTCGAGGATGCCGAGCTGCTGGGCGAGGGCTCCGCCGTACGGGTCCGCGTCGACGAGCACCACCCGCCGGCGGCGACGGGCGATCTCCGCGGCGACCGCGGCGGCGACCGTGCTGCGTCCGGCGCCGGCCGGTCCCCACACGGCGACGACCCGGCCGGCCATCGCCGGCGCCGGGCGTCCGGGCGGTCCGACCGGGGCCGGGTCGACCGGCCGGCGGACCATCGTCGGGGGTCGGTCGTCGGCGCAGATCGCGTCGGCGAGCGTGTCGAGGTGGTCGTCGGTGACGACGACCGGGATGCCGATCCGTCCGGCCCGCAGCCGGCCGCCGTCGAGGGTCGCACCGCCGGCGGCGATCGCGACGGGACGCACGGCGTGGGTGCGCAGGTGGTCGACCGCCGCGCGGTCGAGGCCTGGGGCGTCCAGCCCGACCACGGCGACGTCGGCCTGTCCGGCGGTGGCCGCCGCGAGCAGGTCGTCGACGTCGACACAGCGCTTCAGCACCACGATCCGGGGGTGGTCGCCGAGCAGCCGGAGCGCCTCGGGCTCCCACGCCGCCCCGGACGCGACGATCAGGACGACGACCCGGTCGGCCATCGTCAGCCCCGGCGTACGACGGTCAGCAGCGGGCTCTCGAGCGAGGCGACCGCCGCGAAGTAGGCCGCGGCGTCGGCCTGCGGGACCGCCAGCACCAGCTGACGTCGCCCGGCCGCCCCGCCGAACCCACCGTCCGCGCTGGGCGCGTCGACCACCGTCGCCTCGCGCAGCACCGGTGTGCCCGGCTCACCGGCTGCGGTCGCACCGCGCGCGGGCTCGCCCACCAGGTAGACGTCCACGACGGAGCCGGCGTGCACCGCCGGCGGCACCTGCTCGGACTCCACGGCGACCGGCAGCTCGACGGTGTCGACCGGCTGGTCGGCCGCACCGACCGCGCCGCGAGGCAGCAGCTCCCCGGCGCCGACGGCCCGCACGAGCCGCAGGTCGGACGGCAGCGCGTCGTCGGTGCGGTAGTAGCCCGCCAGGTCGTCCGGCTCGGAGAACCGCACCCGGTGCACGACCAGGTCGTCCTCGGTCAGCGCCGCTCCCGGGCCGGCGTCGGAGGCGACCGCCCAGACCGCGACGGTGTCGTCGGCCGCCGCCAGCAGCCGGGACCCGCCGACCACCGAGACGGCCAGGATCAGCAGGCCCACCCACAGGCGGGGGTCGCGCCAGCCGGGCCTGGTGGCCCGCGCCGCCGAGGGCACCGTCGTCACCGCCCGGGACCCGGTCGAGCGACCGGTGTCCGGGTCGTCGTGCCTGACCCCGAGACTCACCCCGACATGATCACCCCCGCCGCCGAGACACAAACCCGGTCATCCACAGGCGCGCGAGGCACCGAGCCGTGGACCGGTCCGGGATGCGACGATGGGCCCATGTCCGCGACGCCCCGCTTCCTCACGCTCGCCGACGTCGCCGAGGTGCTGAACACCTCGAGCGCGCAGGTCTACGCGCTCGTGCGACGCGGCGACCTCCCCGCCATCAAGATCGGCGGCCGCGGCCAGTGGCGCGTCGAGTCGGCGCAGCTGGAGGAGTTCATCCAGCGGATGTACTCCGAGACCCGCACCTTCGTCGACGAGCACCCGTTCGTGGACGCCGAGCAGCCGGAGGCCTAGGCGGGGTCCGGCAGCAGCCGCTCGATCGCGGCCCACGCGGCTGCCCCGAGCCGGCGGTCGGAGGCCTCGTCCCCGCCGCGCCGGATCCGCATCCCAGCAGTGACGACCGACTCGCCGGGCAGCACCGCGCGGTGCCCCGCCTCCGGGTCGGTCACCAGGACGGTGTCGAGGCCGTGCGCCCTACGCCGGTCCCGGACCGCCTCCGCCATCTCGACCGCCGGCCACACCTGGTCGTCGCCGCCGGCCACGAGCACCAGCTCCGCGATCCGCTCGACCGGGATCGTCGCCGCCGGCACCCGTTCGGCGTACCGACGCCGGCTCGCCCGGTAGAGGTCGGCGAAGGCGGGCTCCTCGGACTCCGGCTCCCAGGCATCGTCGAACGGCACGAACGGGAGCGGTACGCCGTCCAGCGTCCAGTGCGACGTCACGCTGCCGTCCGACCGCACGCCCGCCCAGACCAGGTCGGTCGGCGCGAACGCGACGACCGCGGACACCTGCTCGCTGAGCGCGCCGGTCAGCATCGCCGCCTCGGCTCCGAAGGAGGTGCCCAGCACCAGGACCCGGTCGCAGTCCTGGGCCAGCGCGGACACCCGGTCGAGGAAGAGCTCCAGGGCGATGTCCCACGGGCCGTCGTGCTGACCGGCGCCGCCGAACCAGCGGATCGACTCCGCGATGACGCCGTGCCCGGCCAGCAGCTCCGCGCGGGCGGCATCGACCCGACCGCTCGAGCCCGCGAGCACCAGCGCGCCCACGCCGGTCGGCGCGTCGGGCACCCAGCGCCCGCCCTCGAGGCCGGGCAGGTCGACGTGGCGCATCGGTCGCTAGCCGACCTCGCCGTCGAGGGTGAGCTTGATCGAGCGCTCCTCGCCGTCGCGCAGGACGGTGAACTCCACCGTCTCGCCGGGCTGGTGCGTGCGGATGGCGACGATGAGGGCGATGCCGTCGGTGACCCGAGAGCCGTCGACCGCGGTGATCACGTCGCCCTTCTCGAGGCCGCCGGCCTCGGCCGGGGTGTCCGGCTGGACGGAGTCGACCTCGGCGCCGTTGCCGTCGGACTCGCCGCCGGTGCGGACCTTCGCGCCGATCACCGGGTAGCGCGCCTCGCCGGTGCGCAGGATCTGGTCGGCGGTGATCTTCACCTGCTCAATCGGGATCGCGAAGCCCACCCCGATGTTGCCGGACTCGCCTCCGACCGAGCCGCCGGTGGTCGCGATCGCGGAGTTCACGCCGACGACCTGGGCGCGCAGGTTGACCAGCGGGCCGCCGGAGTTGCCGGGGTTGATCGCGGCGTCGGTCTGCACGGCGTTGATGTACGACGACTCGTTGCCCGAGTCGCCGGTCGTGACCGGCCGGTGCAGGGCGCTGATGATGCCGGCCGTGACGGTCGAGCTCAGCCCGAGGGGCGAGCCGATCGCGACGACGCCCTCGCCGACGACCAGTCGGCGCGACGAGCCCAGCGCGGCCGGCGACAGCTTGCGCGCCTGGGGCACGAAGAGGACGGCGAGGTCGTAGACGGGGCTGCGGCCCACGATCTTCGCGTCGTAGTGGTTGCCGTCCTGGTCGACGACCTCGATCGGGCCGTCGTCGGAGGCTGCGTCGGCGACCACGTGGTTGTTGGTGATGACGTGACCCTGGCGGTCGAGCACGAACCCGGAGCCGGTCGCGCCGCCGGCCTGACCGTCGTACGCCGCGATGATCTGCACGGTGCTCGGCAGCATCTTCTGGGCGACGGCCGCGATCGAGCCGTTGTCGGCCTTCAGCGGCGGCTCGGAGACGGTGTCGACGTCGGCCAGGCCACCGGCCACGGTGCCCGGCTTGTCGCGGAGGCCCTCGTACGCCGCACCGCCGACGAGGCCGCCGAGCACGCCGATCACCAGCGCCAGCACGCACACGACCGGCCACAGCCAGCCGGGCACCCGGCCGCGCGGGGTCTCCTGGCGGTGCTGCTGGGGCGGGGCCCCGAACGGCTGCGGGTACGGCGCCGGCTGGTACGTCGGCGGCACCCAGCTCGGCGCCGGTCCCGCAGGCGGCGGGCCGGCCGGCGGCGGGTAGGGCAGCGGCTGGGTCGGCTCCGCGCCGGACGGCGGGACGTCGTCGTGGCTCACGGCTCCATCATGTCCCGAGGGACAAGGCCTACTCCTGCCGGGGCGGTCGGGCCGGGATCAGTCCTGGCGGGCGAAGGAGGACCGGGTCAGCGTCGGCTCGGTCGGCGCCGGGACCCGCGGGGCCTGGGAGTGGGTGATCGACGCCGGCGCGCGCCGGTCGTTGACGGGCCCGTCGGCCGGGGCGACCCCGAGCGCCAGCACGCCCATGACAGCCGCACCGACGGCGCCGCCGCCGAGGGCGACCAGGCCGATCTGGCGGCGCCGGTGCTCGCGGTCCTCGACGAGGAACGAGCCGGACGGCGTCGCGGGGCACGCGCCGAGCAGCGAGCCCTTGAGGCTGTCGGGGGTCGACGTCGCGCCGAAGGACAGGCCGGCGAGGCGGGTCTTCACCCAGCCCTCGCGCTCGACCTGGTCACGGCAGGTGTGGCAGGTGTGGACGTGCGCCCAGGCGCGCTCGGTCTCCTCCGCGGACAGCTGCCCGTCGAGGAGCGCGCTGACCCGCGGCCCGAGGTGTCCGACCGGACCCATCACGAGGTGCTCCCCCAGCCCGAGAGGAGCTGGCCCGACGCGGGACCGGCGTACCGCACCCGGCCCTCGCTCGGGGCCCGGTGGGCGAGCGCGGTGCGCAGCATCGCGCGGCCGCGGTGGATGCGGGAGCGGACGGTGCCGAGCTTCGTGCCGAGGATCTCGGCGATCTCCTCGTAGGTGAGTCCCTCGACGTCGCAGAGCACGACGGCCGCCCGGAAGTCGGGGGGCAGCGTCGCGAGCGCGCTCTCGATGTCGTCGTCGAACGTGCGGTCGACGTACGCCAGGTCGGGCGTCGGCGCCGAGGACGTCAGCCGCTCGGCGCGCTCGTCGGAGAGGGCGTCGAACCTGATCCGCTGCTTGCGGCGGGCCTGGTCGAGGAAGAGGTTGGTGGTGATGCGGTGCAGCCAGCCCTCGAAGGTGCCGGGCGTGTACGTCGACAGCGACCGGAAGACGCGGACGAAGACCTCCTGGGTGAGGTCCTCGGCGTCGTGCCGGTTGCCGGTGAGGCGGTAGGCCAGCCGGTAGACCCGGTCGGAGTGCTGCTCGACGATCTCCTCCCAGGAGGGCACGTGCTGGTCCGGAGTGGCCTCCACCGGAGCCTCCTTCGAGTGCACTGTGTCGCGCTGTCGCGCGGATCCGCCGAACAAAGTCTGACCTTCCTCACCGTAGGGACAGGTGCTGAGAGATTCCTGTGAGGCCAGTGTCCCTCGTCCGTGCCTCGATCAGGAGAACGAGCGACCCCGGCCCGGTGTTCCCGCCTCCGGCGTCCCGGGCGCGATACGTTGAGCCCGTGAAGCCAGCGAGTTGGTCCTACGCCGAGGAGTTCGTCGCCGAGGACGCCGTCCTGGCGGCCGCCCGGGCCCGGGCCGAGGAGGTCGGCGTCACGCCGATCGGCTCGGGAGGCGGCGCCGCGCTGCGGTTCCTGGCCGCGGCGCTGGACGCGCGCGCGGTGGTCGAGATCGGCACCGGCACCGGCGTCTCGGGGCTGTGGCTGTTGCGCGGCATGCGCGCCGACGGCGTGCTGACCACCGTCGACATCGAGACCGAGCACCAGCGCCTGGCCCGGCAGTCGTTCACCGAGGCCGGCTTCGCGACCCAGCGGGCCCGCACCATCTCCGGCGCGGCCCTCGACGTGCTGCCGCGGTTGACCGACGGCCACTACGACCTGGTCTTCTGCGACGGCGACAAGCGCGAGTACTCGGCGTACCTCTCCGAGGCGCTGCGGCTGCTGCGCCCCGGCGGCGTGGTGGCCTTCGACAACGCCCTGTGGCACGACCGGGTCGCCGACCCCGCCCAGCGCGACGAGGAGACCGTCGCGATCCGCGACCTGGGCCGCGCCGTCGCCGAGCACGACGGCCTGGTGTCGCTGCTGCTCCCCGTCGGTGACGGGCTGCTCCTCGCGAAGAAGGAGTGGAGCCCGGACGCCGACTGAGCGGTCTAGCTCCCGATCCCCGCCAGCGGCTCGGCCGAGCCCAGCCACTCCAGCAGCGCCCGCGCCCCGAAGCCGGTCGGTCCGGCGGTCCACTCGTACGACTCCTCGGGGGCGTCGCCCACCGACGCGACGTCCAGGTGCGCCCACGGGGTCTCCCCCACGAAGTGCTGGAGGAAGAGCGCAGCCGTGATCGCGCCCGGTCCCCCGGCTCCGTTGTCGGCGTCGGCGACCTTCGAGCTCAGCTTGGCCTCGTAGGACTCGCTCAGCGGGAAACGCCACAGCGGCTCGCCGGCGGTCTCCGCGGACGCGGCGAGCAGGCGCGCGAGCGCGTCGTCGTTGGCGAAGAAGCCGCCCACCTGCTGCCCGAGCGCGACCTTCATCGCACCGGTCAGGGTCGCCACGTCGACGATCACGTCGGGCTTGACCTCCGCGACGGCGTACGCGAGCGCGTCGGCGAGCACGACCCGGCCCTCGGCGTCGGTGTTGGTGACCTCGGTGGTGCGGCCGCCGTAGTGGCGTACGACGTCACCGGGACGGACGGCGTTGCCGCCGATGGCGTTCTCCGCCGAGGCGACGAGCCCGACCACCCGCACCGGGCAGCCGACGGCGGCGAGCGCGGCCATGGTCGAGAGGACGACCGCCCCGCCCGTCATGTCGCGCTTCATGTTGACCATCGCCTCGCCCGGCTTGATCGAGAGGCCGCCCGTGTCGAAGGTGATGCCCTTGCCGACCAGCACGACGGTCGGCGTACGACGTCCGGCCTTCGGCGGCGCGTAGTCGAGGCGGATCAGCCGCGGCGGCGTCGCCGAGGCCTGGCCGATGGCCAGGATCCCGCCGAAGCCACCATCGGCGAGCTCCTGCTCGTCCCACACCCGGCACTCGAGGCCGTGCTCCTCCGCGACCGCGCGCGCCTGGTCGGCGAGCCACGGCGGGTTCTTCAGGTTGGCGGGCACGGTCGCCAGCATCCGCGAGCGCCAGCCCGCGCCGCCGATCGCGACCGCGCGCAGCAGCACCGGCTGGAGGTCGGGCGCCAGGTCGGCGAGCACCACCCGGCCGACCGGTTGGTGCTCCGGCGGACCGGAGCGCCACTGGAACCCGAACGAGCCGAGCATCGCGCCGACGACGAACGGCGTCAGCGCCTCGTCGGGCGCGATCGCCGGGATCGTGGTCGCCACCGAGGCGCGGTCACGGGTGGCTCGCGCCATCGCCGCGCCGGCCCGGCGGAAGTCCTGCCCGCGCTGCGCACCGACACCGACCAGCAGCACCAGGCCGAGCTCGGCGTTGTCCGCGCTGCCCAGGGGCACCGGGACGGTCGTGACCTCACCTGCGCGCCCGGTCGCCGCAGCGACCTCGAGCACGCCGACCAGGTCGATGCCGAGCAGGTCGGCGAGGTCGGCCGCACCCGGACCCAGCAGCGGCGCCGTGCCGTCCTCGCCCGGGAGGACCGGCAACGCCACCACCTCGACGCCGACCACTGCGTGGGGCGGTGTCTCGCTCAGGGCGAAGTCGGGAGGTGAGACCTGACTCGGAAGGTGGAGCTTCGGGGCCGACACGGCGTCAGCCGACGACGTCCTTGAGGGCATCCCCGAGAGCACCGGCCTCCTCGGCGTTGAGTTCGACAACGAGGCGGCCACCGCCTTCGAGCGGGACGCGCATCACGATGCCGCGCCCCTCCTTGGTGACCTCCAGCGGACCGTCGCCCGTCCGCGGCTTCATCGCCGCCATCCGCGCACCTTCCTTCGCCTGTCAGGGGCCGAACGAGCCTCCGAGCGAGCCCGCTGCGCCATGTGCGCGAACCATTATCCCCTATGAAGTGGTGACGTGGAGCACCAGCCACGCCCTCGGGGCAACGCGGGTGCTCCGGCCACGGCTGGCAGACTCGGCGCATGCAGGCCCGCTCGGCACTCTTCGACGTGTACGGCGACCACCTGCGCGCCCGCGGCAGCGAGGCCCCGGTCGCCGCCGTCGTGCGGATGCTGGACCCGGTGGGCATCGCGGCACCGGCCGTCCGGACCGCCATCTCCCGGATGGTGATGCAGGGCTGGCTCGAGCCGGTCCAGCTCAGCGGCGGGCGCGGCTACCGCACGACCGAGCAGGCCAACCGGCGTCTCGACGAGGCCGGCGACCGGGTCTACCGCCGGCACCTGCCCACCTGGGACGGGCGCTGGCACGTCGCCTTCGTCGACCCGCCGGCCGGCCGGCCGGTGCGCACGCGGTTGCGGGCCGACCTGACCTTCGTCGGGTACGCCGAGCTCGCGGACAACGTCTGGGTGAGCCCCTTCCGCCGCGCCGAGCTCGAGTCGGTCCTGGAGCGGGCCGGCGCCACCGCGCGGACCGCCTGGGCCGACGGCTTCGACCCGGAGCCGACCGGCGCGTGGGACCTGGGCCGGCTGCGCTCGTCGTACGACGGCTGGCTGGAGGCCGCCGACGGGTTGGTCGTGCGGCACCTGGACGCCCACGACGACGAGGACGAGGCCGCCTTCGCCGCTCGCTTCCACCTCGTGCACGAGTGGCGCAAGTTCCTCTTCGCCGACCCGGGCCTGCCCGACGCGCTGCTCCCCGACGACTGGCCGGGCCGCGAGGCGGCCGCCCTCTTCGCGTCGGAGGCGACCCGGCTCAAGCCCGGCACCGACCGGTTCGTCGCCCGCTGTCTGGGCGCCTGACAGACTGCGGGCATGACCGATGCTCCTGTGCTGCTCGAGGTGACCGACGGCGTCGCCACCATCACCCTGAACCGGCCCAAGGCCTACAACAGCCTCAACATCGAGACGAAGGTGCTGCTGCGCGACACGATCCGCCAGGTCGCCGACGACCCGGACGTGCGTTGCGTGGTGCTGACCGGCAGCGGCAAGGCGTTCTGCACCGGGCAGGACCTCAAGGAGCACATCGAGCTCCTGGAGAACGGCGGCAGCGACGCGCTCTTCACGACGGTCGACGAGCACTACAACCCGACCGTGACGGCGCTGGCCGGGATGGCCAAGCCGGTGATCGCCGCGGTCAACGGCGTCGCCGCGGGCGCCGGCTCCAGCCTGGCCTTCGCGTGCGACCTGCGGATCGTCGCGGACACGGCCGGCTTCAACCTCGCCTTCGCCAACGTCGCGCTCTCCTGCGACACCGGCGCGAGCTACCACCTCCAGCAGCTGGTCGGCCGCGCCAAGGCGATCGAGCTCCTCTACTTCCCGCGCACGATCAGTGCCGCCGACGCGCTCGAGCTCGGCCTCGCGACCAAGGTCGTGCCGGCCGACGAGCTGGCCGCCGAGGTCGGGGCGCTGGCCAGCCGGCTCGCGGCCGGCCCGACGGTCGCGCTCGGCGCGATGCGGCAGTCCGTCGCGTACGCCGCCGGCCACTCCTTCGAGGAGGCCCTCGAGCTCGAGAGCGCGATGATGACCAAGACCGGAGCCACCGCCGACCACCGCGCCGCGGTGGCGGCGTTCGTGGCGAAGGAGAAGCCGACGTTCGAGGGTCGCTAGCGCGACGCCCGGTGGGCGCCGAACAGGTTCAGGAGCTGGCGCGGCGCACCCGAGACCATCCGGGCTCGTGACGGGCGGTAGCCGTACTCGACCGTGACGGCCGAGCCGCCGAAGCGGCTGTTGAACCAGCCGGTCATCGTCCCGTGGCAGACCCCGCCGCAGGTGAACGACTTGCGCGGCAGGTCGAGCGCGCGCGCCACCCGGGTCGAGAAGCCGCGGTCCTTGGTGTCGGTGTCCACCCCGAAGAGCGGCTGGTGGAAGCTGATGATCCGCGCCGGCCTGATCTTCCGCAGGAACTTCATCATCGCCCGGGTCTCGGGCTCCGAGGCAGCGCGCGGCCCGGACTCGTAGGACCCGTCGAGGTCGGCCCAGCGGTAGGGGAAGTTGCGGTTGAGGTCGACGCCGTGGGCGTTCTTGCGGGTGCCGCGGGCCAGGCCGTCGGGGTTGTAGACCGGCACCACCCACAGGTCGATGCCGCGGATCGGCTGCCCGTCGCGCAGGCTCGTGAGGATCTGGCGCGGCTTGCCCTCGTCGCCGTGCATGGTGGCCATGAGCAGCACCTTGCGCTTGCCCGGCTCGCCGAGGTGCCAGGCCGTGATGGGCCGGCCGCGGACGGAGTGGCCGATCACCACCCGCTCGACGACGGCCGGACGGTCGACGGGCGCCTGGCCGGCGTACGCCGGCGCGACGGTGGGCGTCGCGACCAGCGATCCGGCAGCGAGGGTGGCGAGGGCGGTGAGGATGATCCCGAGACGCATGCCCCGCACCCTGTCACACCGCCCCGGGGCGGTCAGACGACCGAGGTCAGGTAGGCCCAGGTGAAGACGGAGACGCCGACCAGCATCCCGACGTGCGCGAGGATCGAGAGACCGGGGCCGTCGGACCACGAGTCCTCGCTGCCCTGGGAGGCGTGGCGTCCGCGCGGGCGTCGCCAGCGCACCAGGATCAGCAGGCCGGCCGCGACGGTGACCCACCAGCAGGCCAGCGACAGGATGCCGAAGGTCGAGCTGCCGACGAACGTGTCCTCGGACGCGACCAGGAAGACCACCCACGACACGAGCGCCAGCGACCCCGCGATCGTGTGCACGTTGACGAGGCCCTGACCCATGTTCAGGCGGCCCGCACCCCCGCTCCGGCGGCCCAGCCGCAGCCGGGTCAGCACCACGACGACAGCAGCCAGCGCGGTGAGGACGTAGACGATCACCTCGGTCGACACGGGTGCGAGTGTGCCCTACGCGGTGTGGTCGTCGCCACGCAGCGGCTCCGGCGCGGGCTCCTCCGGGGCCTCAGGACTGGTCTCCGGGGCGGGTTCGTCCCGCTCCCGGGCGAGCCGGTCGAGCAGTGCGTCGACCTCGGACATCCGGTAGCCGCGGAAGGCCAGCGAGAAGCGGACCCGGCGGATGTCGTCGGCCGCGAGCGGCCCGGTCGCGGGCACGCTGGAGTCGGGCCGGTCGTCGTACACCTCGGCCATCGGCGTGCCGCGGCCGGCGGCCAGCAGGGCCACGCCGCCGAGGGCGAGCACCACGAGGACGGCGAAGAACCACATCACGAGCGGTGCGCCTCCCGGGCGGCCACCATCAGCGCGACGGCCTCGTCGACGTCGTCGGTGACGATCAGGCGGTCCAGGTCGACCTCGCTGATCGTGCCGCTGGCCAGGGAGGTGTCGCGCATCCAGTCCAGGAGCCCCTGCCAGTACGACGACCCGACCAGCACGATCGGGAAGTCGGTGATCTTCCCGGTCTGGACCAGGGTCAGCGCCTCGAAGAGCTCGTCGAGGGTGCCGACCCCGCCGGGCAGCACGATGAAGCCCTGCGAGTACTTCACGAACATGGTCTTGCGGGCGAAGAAGTAGCGGAAGTTCACGCCGACGTCGACCCACTCGTTGAGGCCGGACTCCCACGGCAGCTCGATGCCGAGGCCGACGCTCACCCCGCCCGCCTCGCACGCACCCTTGTTGGCGGCCTCCATCGCGCCCGGGCCGCCGCCGGTGATCACCGCGAAGCCCTCCTCGACGAGGCGGCGACCGGTGGCCTCCCCCGCGGCGTACCAGGGGCTGTCGGTGGGCGTCCGGGCCGAGCCGAAGACCGCGATCGCCGGGCCGAGCTCCGCGAACGCGCCGAAGCCCTCGACGAACTCCGCCGTGATCCGCTGGACCCGCCACGGGTCGGTGTGGACCCAGGCGTTCTGGCCGCGGGAGTCGAGCAGCCGCTGGTCGGTGGTGCCCTGGTCGACCTGGTTGCGGCGCTGGATGATCGGGCCCTTGAACTTCGCTCTCATGCGGTCAGCCACTTCCTCAGGACGTCCTCGCAACGCTCGATGTCGGCCACGGGCACGTGCTCCTCCTGCTTGTGGGCCAACAGAGGGTCGCCTGGCCCGAAGTTGACGGCCGGTACGCCGAGGGCGCTGAACCGGGCCACGTCGGTCCAGCCGAACTTGGGGGCGGCGTCGCGACCGACGACCGCGAGGAAGTCCTTCGCCGCCGGCCGGTCCAGCCCGGGCAGCGCGCCGGGCGCGGAGTCGGTGAGCGTCACGTCGTACCCGTCGAAGAAGTCGCGGACGAAGGCCTCGGCGTCGGCCTCGGAGTAGTCGGGCGCGAAGCGGTAGTTGACCTCGACGACGCACTCGTCGGGCAGCACGTTGCCGGCGACGCCGCCGCGGACGAAGACCGCGTTCAGGCCCTCGTGGTACTCGAGCCCGTCGATGACGGGCTTGCGCGGCTCGTAGTCCTCGAGGCGCCGCAGCACCGCACCGGCCTTGTGGATCGCGTTGACGCCGCGCCACGCACGGGCGGTGTGGGCGCGCTCGCCGGTGGTGCGGACCTCCACGCGGAGCGTCCCCTGGCAGCCCGCCTCGATGCCGGCGTTGGACGGCTCCATCAGGATCGCGAAGTCGCCGGCGATCAGCTCGGGGTCGCTCTGGGCGAGCTTGCCCAGGCCGTTGTGGACGGCCGCGATCTCCTCGGCGTCGTAGAAGATGAAGGTGATGTCGCGGTTGGGCTCCGGCACCGTGGCGGCGATCCGCAGGATGACCGCGTCGCCGCTCTTCATGTCGCAGGTGCCGAGGCCGTGCAGCAGGTCGCCCTCGGCCGTCTGCTCGCGCCTGGCGGGCAGGTTGTCGTTGACCGGCACGGTGTCGAGGTGGCCGGCGATGACCACGCGCTCGGCGCGACCGAGGTCGGTGCGCGCGACGATGTTGTTGCCGCGGCGTACGACCTCGAGGTGCCCGAGCCCGCGCAGCGCCTGCTCGACCGCGTCCGCGATGGCCTGCTCCTCCAGGCTGACGGACTCGATGTTGACCAGCTGCTCGGTGAGGGTGACCGCGTCGGTCGTGAGGTCGAGCGTCGTCATGGTGTCCATCCAACCAGCCCGGCCGTCCGACGGGCGGCCCGGTCGGAGTGGAGTTTTGTCGGTCGGCCGACGTTTCTCACGCTTGGACGACAAAGGTTCATCGTCCAAGCGTGAGTTTCGTCGGCCGACCGACGAAACTCTCCCACCGCGGACACCTGTCCAGAAAACTGCAACACGTTCTAGTATCGGCGCATGCGCAACGGACTCGTCCTCTTCACCTCCGACCGCGGCATCCGGCCGGCCACGCTCGCCGCGGCCGCGGAGGAGCGCGGCTTCGACACGTTCTACGTGCCCGAGCACACGCACATCCCGGTGAAGCGGACCGCCGCGCACCCCGGCACCGGCGACGAGACGCTGCCCGACGACCGCTACACGCGCACCCTCGACCCGTGGGTCTCGCTGGCGACCGCCGCGCAGGTGACGTCGCGGATCAAGCTGTCGACCGCGGTCGCGCTGCCGGTCGAGTCGGACCCGATCACGCTCGCCAAGCAGATCGCCACGCTCGACTACCTCTCCGGCGGTCGGGTGGAGATCGGCGCCGGCTTCGGCTGGAACACCGACGAGCTCGCCGACCACCACGTGCCCGCCGCCAAGCGGCGCACCGTGCTCAAGGAGTACGTCGAGGCGATGCGCTCGCTGTGGACGCAGGACGAGGCGTCGTACGACGGCGAGTTCGTGTCGTTCGGGCCGTCCTGGGCGTTCCCGAAGCCGGCCGCCCACATCCCGCTCATCATCGGCGCCGGCGGCGGCCCGAAGACCTTCGCCTGGATCGCGGCCAACGCCGACGGCTGGATGACCACGCCCACCCAGTCCGACATCAGCGCCCAGATCGAGGCGCTCAAGACCGCCTGGGCCGACGCCGGCCGCGACGGCGCCCCCGAGATCCGGATCCTGATCGCCTTCAAGCCGAACCCCGAGGACCTGATGACGTGGGCCGAGCAGGGCGCCACCGAGCTGATCTGGGGTGTCCCGGACAAGTCCGAGGACGAGGTCCTCGGCTCCCTCGACCGCCTCGCCGGCCGACTCGGTCTCAGCTAGGCCTTCGCCACCCTGACGGCGGCCTTCTCGCCGTCGCCCACCGGGACGTCATACGACTCGGTCGCTCCGGCGACCACCTCGTATGACGTTGCCAGGGTCTCGCTGGCGATCAGCTGCTCGTGGGCGCGGGCGGCGGCCTGCACGGCCTCGCCCCCGGCGATCGTCAGCGCGATCCGGTCGGAGACGTCGAGGCCGGCGTCACGTCGGGCCTGCTGGACCTGGCGGACCAGGTCGCGGGCCAGGCCCTCGGCGGCGAGCTCGGGCGTGACCTCGGTGTCGAGGACGACGAAGCCACCGCTGCGCAGCACGCCGGTCGCCGTACCGCTGTCGGCGGAGCCGGCGACGGTCTCGAGGGTGTACTCCCCCTCCTCCAGCGCGAGCCCGCCCGCGGTGACGGTGCCGTCCTCGCCCACCGACCAGTCACCGGACTTCGAGCCCTTGATCGCGACCTGCACGTCCTTGCCCAGCCGCGGGCCGGCGGCGCGGGCGTTGACGGTGAGCTTCTGCTCGACGCCGTACGCCGCGGCCTCGTCGGAGTCGGCCGCGAGGAGGCGGACGTCCTTGACGTTGACCTCGTCGCGCACGATCGCCTCGAAGCCGGACAGTGCGGCCGGGTCGTCGACGACCACGGTGAGCGACGCGAGCGGCAGCCGGTTGCGGAGGTTGCGGGCCTTGCGCAGCGCGGACGACGCGGAGCAGACCTCACGGACCTGGTCCATCGCCGCGACCAGCGCCTCGTCGGCCGGCAGCTCGTCGACCATCGGCCAGTCCGCCAGGTGCACCGAGCGACCGCCCGTCATGCCGCGCCAGACCTCCTCGGTCGTCAGCGGCATCAGCGGCGACGTGGCCCGGCAGACGACCTCGAGCACCGTGTAGAGGGTGTCGAACGCGGCCGGGTTGTCGCCCCAGAAGCGGTCCCGCGAGCGGCGGATGTACCAGTTCGTCAGCAGGTCCAGGAACGACCGGGTCGCGTCGCACGCGTCCGCCACGGCGTACGCGTCCAGCGCCGTGGTCATCTCCTCGACGAAGTCGCGGCACTTGGCCAGCAGGTAGCGGTCCAGCGGGTCGGTCGACGCGGTCGACACCTTCGCGTCGTACGACGAGGCGTTGGCGTAGAGCTGGAAGAAGTACCAGCTGTTCCAGAGCGGGATCAGGACCTGGCGCACGGAGTCGCGGATGCCCTGCTCGGTGACGACCAGGTTGCCGCCGCGCAGGATCGGCGACGACATCAGGAACCAGCGCATCGCGTCGGCGCCGTCGCGGTCGAAGACCTCGCGCACGTCGGGGTAGTTGCGCAGCGACTTCGACATCTTGTTGCCGTCGGAGCCGAGCACGATGCCGTGGCTGATGCAGTTCTCGAACGCCGGCTTGTCGAAGATCGCCGTCGCCAGGATGTGCAGCGTGTAGAACCAGCCGCGGGTCTGGCCGATGTACTCGACGATGAAGTCCGCCGGGAAGTGGTGCGTGAACCAGTCCTCGTTCTCGAACGGCACGTGCACCTGGGCGAACGACATCGACCCTGAGTCGAACCAGACGTCGAGCACGTCCGGGACGCGCCGCATCATCGACTTCCCGGTCGGGTCGTCGGGGTTCGGGCGCACCAGGTCGTCGACGTACGGCCGGTGCAGGTCGGGCTCGCCCTGCTGGTTGCGCGGCAGCCGGCCGAAGTCGGCCTCGATCTGCTCGAAGGAGCCGTAGACGTCGATGCGGGGGTACGTCGGGTCGTCGCTCTTCCACACCGGCACCGGGGAGCCCCAGAAGCGGTTGCGGGTGATCGACCAGTCGCGGGCGTTCTCCAGCCAGCGGCCGAACTGGCCGTCCTGGATGTGGTCCGGGACCCAGTTGATCTGCTGGTTGAGCTCGAGCATCCGCTGCTTGATCGCCGTGACCTCGACGAACCACGACGAGACGCCCTTGTAGATGAGGGGCTCGCGGCAACGCCAGCAGTGCGGGTAGCTGTGGTCGTAGGTCTCGCGGCGCAGCAGCACCGTGCCCTCGGTGACGGCGCCGCCGCCGGACTTCAGGTGGTCGATGATCTGGAGGTTGGCGTCGAAGACCTGCAGGCCTTCGTAGTCGACGACCGGGAACGTGAACTTGCCGTCCTTGCCGACCGGCATCACGGCCTCGATGCCCTCGCGGTCGGTGACGATCTTGTCGTCCTCACCGAAGGCGCCGGCGGTGTGGACGAGGCCGGTGCCGTCCGTGGTCGTCACGAACTCGGCGGGCACCACGCGGAAGGCACGCTCGTGGCCGCGGTAGTAGGTGAACGGCGGGTCGTAGACGAGGCCGACCAGGTCCGCGCCCGTGCCGCGCCAGGTCACCTCGGGCGACTCCCCCAGCTCGCGGGCGTACGACGCGACGCGCGCCTCCGCCAGGATGTAGCGCACCCCCTCGACCGAGACGACGACGTAGTCGATGTCCTCACCGACCATCACCGCGAGGTTGCTCGGCAGGGTCCACGGGGTCGTCGTCCAGACGAGCAGCTTGGCGCCCTGGAAGGGGCCGTCGGTCGTCACGTCGTACCCGACCGTGACGGCGGGGTCCTGCCGCATCTGGTAGACGTCGTCGTCCATCCGCAGCTCGTGGTTGGAGAGCGGGGTCTCGTCGTTCCAGCAGTAGGGCAGCACCCGGAAGCCCTCGTAGACCAGGCCCTTGTCGAAGAGCTGCTGGAAGGCCCAGATCACCGACTCCATGTAGTCGGGGTTCATCGTCTTGTAGTCGTTGTCGAAGTCGACCCAGCGGGCCTGGCGGGTGACGTACTCCCGCCAGTCGCCGGTGTACTGCATCACCGACGCGCGGCAGGCCTCGTTGAACTTCTCGATGCCGAGCTCGAGGATCTCGTCGGTGGTCTTGATGCCGTTGAGGCGCATCGCCTCGAGCTCCGCGGGCAGCCCGTGGGTGTCCCAGCCGAAGCGGCGCTCGACCTTCTTGCCGCGCATCGTCTGGTAGCGCGGGATCAGGTCCTTGACGTAGCCCGTCAGCAGGTGGCCGTAGTGCGGCAGGCCGTTGGCGAACGGCGGGCCGTCGTAGAAGACGAACTCGTTGGCGCCGTCCTCGCCCGCGTCGCGCTGGTCGATGCTCGCCTGGAAGGTGCCGTCCTGCTCCCAGAACGCGAGGATGCGCTCCTCGATCTCCGGGAAGCGCGGGCTGGAGGGGACCGAGCCTTCGACCTTGGGGTACGTCATCGGGGTGTCTCTCTGTGATCGGGCTGCCAACCACAGGGACGACATCTGCCGCGGTACCACCCTGCTTGCCCCGCCGTACGACGGGACCACTCGTTCACGGCTGTGACGGGCCTACCCGCCGGGGTCTACTGGGCTTGCGCTGTTCTTCCCGGGGCTCGCCGCTGATGACGGCTCGAACGCCTGTGCCTGGAAGCGTACGGCGTGCGCGCTCCCACCCGCCAATCGGATTGCCGGTCGGCGCCCGGGGGTAGACCCGTCACCGGGAGGGATGACGATGGGACGAGCCAAGGCGCGCCGCCGGCCGCGGCCGCAGCAGCGCCGAGCAGCCACGTCCGTGGCGCGTCTCGCCTGGATCGGGATCCTCACCGCCTCCGCGGCGCAGGTGGCCGTGATCGCGACCCAGGACCTCGACCTGCTCTGGGTGATGATCGGCGCCGACCTGGCGGTCGGGCTCGTCCTGGCGCTCGGAGCCGGCCTGCGCAGCCCGCTCGACGCCGAGTCTGCCGTGGTGGGGTCGGCCGTGCGCATCGGCGGCCTGCTCGTCGTCGTCCAGACGGTGGTCGGGTGCCTGGCCGCGCTCGGCACCGTGCTCAGTGACGACGGGTTCGACGGCGGGGCGTTCGCGGTGCCGTTCCTCGGCGTGCTCCTGGCCGTCCTCGCCGTGCTCTGCGTCCTCCTCGCGTGGTGGATCGTGGTGCTGCCCGTGGTGACCATCGTGCGCGGCGCCGCGGGTGCAGTCCGGGGCAGGACCGGGCCCAGGCTCCACGTCCTCTTCTCGCTGCTGCTCCTGGAGGCCGTCGCGCTCGCGGTCACCTCGTCCGGCCACCAGCAGCGAGGGTGGCCCGCCTGGCCGGTGGCGACCGCCCTCGTCGCCATGGTCGTCACCGTCGCCGGACTCATCGCCGTCGGCGTCCGACTCGCCCGCACCAGGCGTCCGGTGGGTGAGGTGTGAGGGCCGCTAGGCCCGAGCCTCGAGACCCGGTGAGGTGACCTTCGGCCTGCGGGAGGGCGCGGGTTGGCCGCCGACAGGCAGCAAAGGCGGGTGCGGCGGTCTCGGGCCGACGTCGTCTCCCGGCCTTGCGGCCCACGGCACCGGTGGTTGAGGAGGCGCGCCAGCGCCGTCTCGAAACCCCGGAGAGCCGGCCAGGGCGACGAGCGCGACGCCCCACGAAAGTGGACTCGAAAATACGTCTCGAAATTGTCCACATGCCGGTCAGAACAAGGGTTCTGAGCGTCTGACTGTCGGCGGTCCCTGGTTGAGTTTCACCATGACAGCGATGACCACACCCCGCCACCGAGTGGCGACCGCGACCGCGCAGATGCGCGCCGCCGCGGACGCTGTGGTCGACGCGTCGATGTGGTCCATGGACGTCGTCGAGACCGCGCAGACGCTCGTCGAGCTGACCCGGCTCGAGGCGCAGGTGGTCGAGCTGAGGTCGCGGGTCGCTCGGCATGCCGACGACCTGGAGGTCGGCCACGAGACCGGTGCGACGTCGACGGCGAACTGGCTCGCCCACGAGACGAAGCAGACCCGCCCGGCCGCACACCGCACCGTCCGGCTCGGCTACGACCTCGACCCCGATCTCGTGGCGCGTGCTGAGCAGCATCTCGTGGAGGCGGCGCAGGAGCACGATGCGAAGGCGCTGAAGATCCTCGGCCGGCGCCTCCTCGAGGTGGTGGCCCCCGAGATCGCCGACGCCCACGAAGCACAGCTGTTGGAGCGCGACGAGGCCGAGGCGGCGACGGCGTGCCGGCTCACGATGACCGACGACGGTCACGGCAAGGTCCACGGCCAGTTCACCATGCCGGTCGTGCAGGCGGCCGCGTTGAAGAAGATGCTCCAAGCGCTCGCCGCGCCCAAGCACCAGGCCGCCACCCACGGCGCAGGCGTGGAACGCCGACCCGGGCCGGAGCGGATGGGACGAGCGTTCTGCGAGCTCATCGAACGGATCTCGGCGAAGGACCTCCCCAAGGTCGGCGGCCGGGACGCCACCATCGTCGTCACGCTCTCGTACGAGTCGCTCATCGGGCAGGTCGATCAGGCCGGTGTCCTCGACACCGGCGAACCGATCAGCCCCGGCCAGGTCCGCCGGCTCGCGTGCACCGCCCGGATCGTCCCCGTCGCCCTCGGCGGCGACTCCGAGGTCCTCGACGTCGGGCGTGCCCGCCGGTTCTTCACCAAGGCACAGCTCACCGCCATGGCCATCAGAGACCGCGGCTGCGTCGCCGAGGGCTGCGACTGCCCGCCCTGGATGTGCCACGGCCGCCACTGGATCCGCTGGGCCGACGGAGGGCCTACCGACCTCGATGACGGCGGACTGCTGTGCCCCTGACACCACACCCGAGCCCACGACCCCACCTACCAGCTGACCCACCACCCGAACGGGAAGGTCACCTTCCACCGACGGTGCTAGGCGCCCGGCATGATCGACTGTCACCCATGAGCGACGAGACTCCCCACCGCGGCGAGGCCGCAGTCCTGATCGAGTACCTCGACCACTTCCGTGGCGTGCTCGAGCGCAAGTGCGAGGGGCTGGACGCCGAGCAGCTCGCCCAGCGCTCGGTGCCGCCGAGCAGCATGAGCCTGCTCGGGCTGGTGCGGCACCTGGCGGCCGTCGAGTACTCGTGGTGGCGCCGGGTGATGGAGCGCAACCTCGACCTGCCGAAGATGTGGGGCAAGGACGAGCACCGCGACGCCGACTTCGACGGAGCGGTCGCCGACGACGCGGTGGTCGCCGAGGCGTGGGAGGCGTGGCGCACCGAGGTCGCCCATGCCCGGGAGTTCCAGGCGAGCCACCCGATGGACCACCTCGGCCAGCACGACGACGGCGACCTGGAGATGCGCGAGGTGGTCGTCCACCTCATCGAGGAGTACGCGCGGCACTGCGGCCACGCCGACCTCCTGCGCGAGTGCATCGACGGGCGGACCGGGGACTAGCCGGCGGTCGGCAACCCCTAGGCTGTACGCCCGTGAGCGCCGCACCGACTACTGCCTGGGGCTTCGGCCTCGCCACGATCGACACCGCCGGCACCGTCCTGGACGTGTGGTTCCCGGAGCCGGCGCTGGGCGAGAAGCCGGCCGACGAGCTGGTGCCGGCCGAGGTGGGACGGCTGCAGG
Source organism: Nocardioides hankookensis (assembly GCF_042658885.1). Classification (NCBI taxonomy): domain Bacteria; kingdom Bacillati; phylum Actinomycetota; class Actinomycetes; order Propionibacteriales; family Nocardioidaceae; genus Nocardioides; species Nocardioides hankookensis. Next base: position 648,949 of record NZ_JBHSRJ010000009.1, read on the forward strand.
GCCGCGACGAGGACCGCGACGTCTCCCGTGAGGTGCTGCTGGTCGAGATCGCCGACCTCCAGGCGCCGCCGGCCTCCACCGAGGACGTCTGGCTGCGCCTGCACCTGCTGTCGTCGCGGCTCGTCGTGCCGCACTCGGTCAACCTCGAGGGCATCTTCGGACTGCTCACCAACGTCGTGTGGACCAGCGCCGGCGCGTGCGCGGTCGAGAATTTCGAGATGACCCGGGCGCGGCTGCGCGCCAACGGCCGGCACCTGACCGTGTTCGGCGTCGACAAGTTCCCCCGGATGGTGGACTACGTCCTCCCGGCGGGGGTTCGGATCGCCGACGCCGACCGGGTCCGCCTCGGCGCGCACCTGGCCGAGGGCACGACGGTGATGCACGAGGGCTTCGTCAACTACAACGCCGGGACGCTCGGGACCAGCATGGTCGAGGGCCGGATCTCCGCCGGCGTCGTCGTCGGCGACGGCTCCGACGTCGGTGGCGGTTCGTCGATCATGGGCACCCTGTCGGGCGGCGGCAAGCAGGTCGTCTCGATCGGCGAGCGTTGCCTGCTGGGCGCGAACGCCGGCATCGGCATCTCGCTCGGCGACGACTGCGTGGTCGAGGCCGGGTGCTACGTCACGGCCGGCACGAAGGTGACCATGACCGACCTGGACGGCAAGCCCAAGGTCGTCAAGGCACTCGAGCTCTCCGGCGCCAGCAACGTGCTCTTCCGCCGCAACTCGGTGACCGGCGCCATCGAGGCGGTGCCGTGGAAGAGCGACGGCGTCGAGCTCAACGCCGCCCTGCACGCCAACTGAGGATCCGCTCGAGGATTCGGCGCGGCTTGGGCCGCGTCCGCACACTGGGCCCATGAAGTTCCGCACGGGCGTGGCCGTGGTCGGCCTCGCCGGTGTCGGGGTGGCCGCGGTCGTCGGCTACGGCCTGGTCCGCCAGGTCACCCCCCTCTTCCAGCCCGACGAGTGCACCGCCACCGTCGAGGGCCGCACGGTGACGCTCGACCTCGAGCAGGCCGAGAACGCCGCGCTGATCACCGCCGTCGCGGTCGACCGCGGCATGCCCGCGCGGGCCGCGACGATCGCCCTGGCCACGGCGTACCAGGAGTCCAAGCTCTACAACCTGGAGTCCGGCGACCGCGACTCGCTCGGCCTGTTCCAGCAGCGCCCGTCGCAGGGCTGGGGCACCCGCGCCGAGATCCAGGACCCCTACTACGCCACCAACGCCTTCTACGACGAGCTCGCGAAGCTCGACGGCTACGAGTCGATGCGGGTCACCGTGGCGGCGCAGCGGGTGCAGCGGTCCGGCTTCCCGGAGGCGTACGCCGACCACGAGGCCGACGCCCGCGTGCTGGCGTCGGCGCTCACCGGCAACTCCCGCCACGCCTTCGGCTGCCGGCTCGGCGGCACCCCCGACGCCGTGTCGGCCCGGCTGACCGGCACCGGGCTGACCCACCGCGCCGAGGTGGTCCGTCGCGAGGTCTCCGAGGTGTTCGACGACCCGCCGCTCGGCGGGTTCGCACCCGGCGGCGTGCAGACCGGCCACATGGCGGGCTCGGCCCACTACGAGGGCCGGGCCGTCGACATCTTCGTGCGCCCGATCAGCGCGGAGAACAAGGTCCGGGGCTGGGCGATCGCGCAGTACCTCGTGGCCCAGGCCGACCGGCTCGACATCAAGACCGTGATCTTCGACGGCCGGATCTGGACGGCCGGCTCGAAGTCCGGGGACGGCTGGCGGCACTACGAGCCGCCCGAGCGGTCCGGCGACCGGGCCATCCTCGAGCACCGCGACCACGTCCACGTCGACGTCTACCCGTAGCCGGCGACCCGCCGCTTGTGGAGAACCGCCTGCGGATGTCGGCGCGCAGGCGCATGCTGGAGAGCAGGCGGACACAACCGCTCAGGCTTCACCGACCACGTGCCGATGGAGACGTAGACCACGTTCCCTTGGAGACCGACGATGTGCACCCACTCACCGACCTGCCCGGACCGCGACTCAGCCGACTGCTGCACCGCCCAGGTGGTCTCCGACCACCACGGCGACCAGGGTTGGTGCCGGCTGTGCAACGGCGTCATCCTCTTCGACGACGGGCACTACCTGACGCCGGACGGGCACGACGCCACCATCGGACTGGCGAGCTGATCTCGATACGCCGCCTCGTCCCTCGGCGGCTACTCGATCACCGAGGCTAGGCGGGCCACCGCCGCGTCGACCCGCTCGTCCGTCGCGGTGAACGCGACCCGGACGTGCTGCGAGCCCGCGGCACCGTAGAACGAGCCCGGCGCGGCCAGGATGCCGCGCTCGGCCAGCCAGGAGACCGTCGCCCAGCAGTCCTCGTCGCGGCTGCACCAGAGGTAGAGCGACGCCTCCGAGTGGTCGACCCGGAAGCCGGCCGTCTCGAGCGCCTCGCGGAGCTTGGCGCGGCGCGCGGCGTACCGCGCGTGCTGCTCGACCACGTGAGCGTCGTCGTCGAGGGCGGCCACCATCGCGGCCTGCTGGGGGCCGGGCATGATCAGGCCGAGGTTCTTGCGGACGGCGAGCAGCTCGCCCACGAGGGCGGGGTCGCCGGCCACGAACGCGCAGCGGTAGCCCGCGAGGTTGGAGCGCTTCGAGAGCGAGTGGACCGCGAGGATGCCCTCGTGCGAGCCGCCGCTGATGTCGGGGTGCAGCACCGACATCGGGGTCGCGTCCCACGCGCACTCGAGGTAGCACTCGTCCGAGACCAGGACCGTGCCGCGCTCGCGGCACCAGTCGACGACCTTCCTCAGGTGCTCGGGCGGCAGCACCCGCCCGGTCGGGTTGGACGGCGAGTTGATCCACAGCAGTGCCGGCGTCTCGGGGCCGAACGACGTCAGCGAGTCGGTGGCGACCCCGCGGGCGCCGGCGAGCGCCGCGCCGACCTCGTACGTCGGGTAGGCGAGCTCCGGCCAGGCGACCAGGTCGCCGGGGCCGACCCCCAGCTGCAGCGGCAGCGTGGCGACGAGCTCCTTGGAGCCGATCAGCGGCAGCACGCCGTCGAGGCCCAGGCCGGTCACGCCGTGCCGGCGCGACAGCCAGTCGATGCACGCCTGGCGGGTCGCCTGGGTGCCGATCGTCAGGGGGTAGCCCGGCGAGTCGGCGGCCGCCCGCAGCGCGTCCTGGACCACCGCGGGCGTCGGGTCGACCGGCGTACCGATCGAGAGGTCGACGATCCCGTCCGGGTGTGCCCGAGCACGCTCCGCGTGCTCGACCAGGGCGTCCCAGGGGAAGTCCGGGAGCCGGCCGGAGACCCTCAGTGGTCGGTCTCCTGCGGCGGCAGCGCGGCGATCATCGGGTGGTCGTGGTCGATCTCGCCCATCTTGGCGGCGCCACCGGGCGAGCCCAGGTCGTCGAAGAAGTGCACGTTGGCGTCGTAGTAGCCCTTGGACTCCTCGGGCACGTCGTCCTCGTAGAAGATCGCCTCGACCGGGCAGACCGGCTCGCAGGCCCCGCAGTCCACGCACTCGTCGGGGTGGATGTAGAGCATCCGCTTGCCCTCGTAGATGCAGTCAACGGGGCACTCGTCAACGCACGCGCGGTCCTTGAGGTCGACGCACGGCTGGGAGATGACGTAGGTCACCGATTCCTCCTGGAGACATGGGAGCACGCGTTCGCGCACAGCCTAGTATCCCGACCGTGTCGTCCGTGGACCCGCCTCACGATGTGACCAAGCACATGCTTGGTCCCCACGTGGTCGGGCAGCGCGTCGTGGTCCGCCGGGTGCTCCGTAGCGAGACCGGCCCCTCGGGCGGACCGGCGCTGACCGACGTCCTGGGCACCTGCCTGTCCTGGGCCGACGGGACCTGCGTCGTCCAGCCGGAGACCGGGCCGTCGGTGACGATCGCGATCGCCGACATCGTCTCCGGCAAGCCGGTGCCGCCGCGCCCGTCGGTGCGGCAGCGGGTCACCCCGCTGGACGCCCAGCGCCGGGCGCTCGCGCTCTTCCCCGACCTGGCGACGGAGCCGCTCGGCGGCTGGACGCTGCGGCACTCCCCCACGTCGACGGCCCGCCGGGCGAACTCGGTGCTGGCGGTCGGGCCGTCCGGCGTCGACGGCGACTACGAGCGGGTCGTCGAGTTCTACGCGTCGCGCACCGGGCGGCCGATCGCCGCGGTGCTGCCGGACTCCGCCGAGGACGCGCTCTTCCGCGGCCACGGGTGGGGGCTGGAGAGCAACGACGCCGACACGCTCTTCCAGGTCGCGTCGGTGGCGCAGGCCAGTCGGGTGGTTTCGAGGCTCGCTCCGCTCGCACCTCAACCACCGATGTCGTACGACGAGGACGGGGACCTGGTGACCGTGCGGCTCGGCGACCGGGCCAGCGGCATCGCGGCGTACGCCGAGGACTGGGTGGGGTTCCGCGGCATCGAGGTGTCCCCGGAGCACCGGCGCCAGGGCCTGGGGGTGGCGGTGATGGCGGCGCTGCTGGAGTGGGGTGCCGAGCGCGGGGCGACGACGGCGTACCTCCAGGTGCTGGGCGACAACGTGCCGGCGCTGGCGCTCTACGAGCGGCTGGGCTTCGTCACCCACCACGCGTACCGCTACCTGGCGCTGGACCAGCGGTCGGGCTAGTCGTCCGCGAGGTCGGCCTGCCGGCCGAAGACCCGCTCCGACCAGGCGGTCAGGCTCGGCCAGCACCACCGCATCAGCAGCAGGACGACCGCGCCGGCGAGCACCATCCCGACGATGTTGATGAGCAGCTGCTCGCCGGACCCGGCGATCTCGCTGCTGTCCCAGAACGCGAGCCCGAGTGCCAGGTTGCCGGCCGCGGGGACCGTGGTGACGCTGATGAACACACCGACCAGGGTGGCCGTCTTGGACAGGGCGAGCGCGAGCGCACCGGCGGCGCCCGCGATCACGGCCACGATGAAGGACCACTGGTCGGGGTGCCAGATGAAGCCGGTGTTGGGCCGCGCGCGGGTGACCTCGTCCAGGGTGATCATGCCGAAGCCGCGGGCCACCAGGGCGAGCAGCGTGACGACGCCGATCGCGAAGACGAAGGAGAGCACGAGCAGGCGGACACCGCGGGCGAAGAGGCTGACCCGGCCGAGCGCGATGCCGGCGCAGCAGGCCGCGACCGCGCTGTACTCGGGGCCGACGACCATCGCACCGACGACCAGCACGGCGGAGTCGGTGATGACGGCGATCGACGCCAGTGCCACCGCCAGCACCAGGAAGACGTGGAACGAGACGGTCGGGATCGCCCCGGCCTCGGCCTGGGCTTCCACCGCCTCCCAGATCACGGCGTCGTCGGGGTGCCCGGGCGCGGCCGCCTCGAGCCGGCGGGCGGCGTCGAACGGCGTACCGGTCGGGGTGGTGATCACGATGCCGCCGGAGCGGTCCAGCCCGAGGCCGTTGAGCTTGTTGAGCAGCACACCGGCCTTCTCACGGGCGACGTCGCACTCGACGAGGTCGCCCTGGGGCCGGACGACCGCACCCTCCTGGAGTGTCACGTTGGTGACCCAGGCCTGGTCGGAGAGCAGGTGGACGAGCTGCTTGGTCACGCCCGGGGGCGACGTCAATCGGAAGTGCACGACCACGGGCCGCAGCGTACGCTGGGCGCGACGTCCCGAGGCCTGACAACCCTCCCGCGAGCCGGCGGAGATCCGGACGTCCGCGCGTGCGGCGTACCGACGAGAGGCCGATGATCTGTCGGCAAAGGTGTGGTGGCACCGCGACCTTGCCCCCGCCCACACCTCCAGGGCTTCCGCCTATGGAGGTAACCATGAGATCAACGCTGCAACGCACGCTCTGCTCGGACCTGCCCGCCGCAACACCCGGCACCACCGTCCGGCTCCGGGGCTGGGTGCACCGGCGCCGCGAGCTGTCCGCCGTCTCGTTCCTGGTGGTCCGCGACCGCACCGGGCTCGCGCAGGTCGTCGTCCGCGACGGCAGCGCGCTGCCGCCCGAGGAGACGACGGTCGAGGTCGTCGGGACGCTGGTCGCGAACGCCCAGGCGCCCGGCGGCGTCGAGGTCGTCGACCCTGGGATCACGCTGCTGACCGAGCCGGCAGCGACCCCGCCGGTCGAGCTGTGGCGGCCCGAGCTGAGCGCCGCCCTGCCGACCCTGCTGGACCACGCACCGGTCGCGTGGCGGCACCCGGCGCAGCGCGCCCGCTGGGAGCTCGCGGCCGCGTCGGTCCGGGGCTTCCGGTCGACGCTCGACGCGGCCGGCTTCACCGAGGTCCAGACCCCGAAGTTCGTGGCCTCGGCCACCGAGTCTGGGGCCAACGTCTTCGAGGTCGACTACTTGGGGCGGCCGGCGTACCTCGCGCAGAGCCCGCAGTTCTACAAGCAGCAGCTGGTCGGCGTCTTCGAGCGGGTCTACGAGGTCGGCCCGGTCTTCCGCGCGGAGCCGCACGACACCGTGCGACACCTGGCCGAGTACGTCTCCCTCGACGTGGAGCTCGGCTTCATCGACGACCACCGCGACGTGCTCGCGGTCCTCCGGGAGGTGATCGCGGGGATGGTCGCCGCCGTCCACGAGCACGCGCCGGCGGCGGTCGACCGCACCGGCGCCCAGGTGCCGGTCGTGCCCGACGAGATCCCGGTGATCCACTTCCGCGACGCCCTCGCGCTGGTCGGTGCCCCGGACGACGAGCCCGACCTCGCCCCGGAGCACGAGCGCGCGCTCGGCGCCTGGGCCCTCGAGGAGCACGGCAGCGACTTCCTCGCCGTCGAGGGCTACCCGATGGCGAAGCGGCCGTTCTACACCCACCCCTCGGCGGAGCCACGGTGGTCCAACAGCTTCGACCTGCTCTTCCGCGGGCTCGAGCTCGTGACCGGCGGTCAGCGGCTGCACACCCCCTCGTCGTACGACGCGGCGATCCGCGCCCGCGGCGAGGACCCGGCGACCTACGCGTCCTACCTCCAGGCGTTCGAGCACGGCATGCCGCCGCACGGCGGCTTCGCGATCGGGCTCGAGCGCTGGACCGCGCGGCTGACCGGCGTCGCCAACATCCGTGAGGTGACGCTCTTCCCACGAGACCTCCATAGGCTCACCCCATGACGCTGGACCTCGAGCGGGAGACCGACCGGCTGCTGGAGTTCGCCCGGGCGTCCGTGCACCCCGACGGCGGCTTCGCGTGGCTCGACGACGACGGCCGCCCGGAGCTGGACCGGCCGGTCGAGCTGTGGATCACCTGCCGGATGACGCACGTGTTCGCCCTCGCGCACCTGATGGGCCGGCCGTACGCCGCGGAGCTCGTCGACCACGGGATCGATGCGCTGACCGGGCGCTTCCGCGACCCGGTGCACGGTGGTTGGTGCGCCGCGGTCGGCCCCGACGGCCCGGCGACCCGCAGCAAGACGGCGTACGAGCACGCCTTCGTGGTGCTCGCCGCGTCGTCGGCCGCGGTGGCGGACCGGCCGGGGGCGGACGCCCTGCTCGCCCAGGCGCTCGACGTGCTCGACACGCACTTCTGGGACGAGGACGCCGGGATGGTCGTCGAGGAGTGGGACGAGGCGTGGACGACCCTCGACGGCTATCGCGGCGTGAACGCCAACATGCACACCGTCGAGGCGCTGCTCGCGGTCGGCGACGTCGCCCGGGCCGAGCGGATCGTCACCCGCGTCGTGCACGGCCTCGCCCGCGACAACGACTGGCGGATCCCGGAGCACTTCGATGCCCGGTGGCGGCCGCTGCTCGACTACAACCGCGTCGAGCCGGCGCACCCGTTCCGACCGTACGGCGCGACGGTCGGCCACTGGTTCGAGTGGAGCCGGCTCACGCTCGGGCTGCGCGAGGCCCTCGGCGACGACGCGCCGGGCTGGATGCTCGAGGACGCGGTCGCGCTCTTCGACGCGGGCGTGCGGGACGGCTGGGCGGTCGACGGCAGCGCCGGCTTCGTCTACACGGTCGACTGGGACGGCACGCCGGTGGTCCGCCAGCGGATGCACTGGGTGCTCACCGAGGCGGTCGCGGCCGCGGCGACGCTGGCCCGCGTGACGGGCGACCGCGTCTACGACGTGTGCGCCGAGCAGTGGTGGACCTACGCCGAGCGGTCGTTCATCGACCGTGAGCACGGCTCCTGGCACCACGAGCTCTCACCGGACAACCAGCCGGCGGCGGGCACCTGGGCCGGCAAGCCGGACGTCTACCACGCGGTCCAGGCGACGCTGGTCCCCCGGCTGCCCGTCTGGCCGCCCTTCGCCCGCGCCCTCAGCAGCTCGGCCTGAAGCCCGGGTCGGCCGGGCCGCGACGGGTGAGCGCGTTCAGGGTGACCGCGATCGCCGTACGGCTCATCGGGATCGTCACGTGCTCGGCGAGGTCGGCGGGGCACAGGTCCTGGACGGTGACGTTGGTGGTGCGCGGGCCCTCGGCGAGGTACGCCGAGGTGTAGGGCACCACGACCTCGTCGTAGCGGGTGGTGACCTGGGTGTAGCTGACCTTGCCGGGCGTCTCGTCGCCGGCGTTGAGCCTGGTGAGGAAGGGCGAGCCGGCCGCCTGCTGGTCGCACGCCTGGCAGAGCGCGCCGGTGAGCGGGTTGCCGGGATCGCCGACGATCGTGGTGCCGTGGTTGGAGGGCGAGAGGCCGACCAGGTCGTCGACGACCTTCGCGCCGCCGAGGAACTTGATGTAGTAGCGCGGCATCATGCCGCCCTGCGAGTGGCCGACCATCGACACCTTCGCCGCGCCGGTGGCCTTGCGCACCTTGGCGACGAACTTCTTGAGCTGCTTCGCCGACGCCGAGATCTCACCGGTGCCGCGGTTGCCGTAGTCGAGCGAGAAGACGCAGAAGCCCCGGTCGACCATGGCCGCCGACAGGTCGTCGAGCAGGCTCTTCCGGTCGCCGAACGTGCCGTGCACGATGATCACCGGCGTCGGTCGCTGCGCGGTCGGGGCGCAGTCCCAGTCGTTGGCGCCGGTCGGCTCACCGAAGGGCGACGTCGGCAGCGTCGGCGGGGCGGCGTACGACGGGGCCGCCAGGGCCAGCAGGCCGATGACGAGCGGGACGAGCAGGAGACCGAGGATGCGTCGCATGCCCGGCCCAACGAGCCGGCGTGGCGACGGTCACGGTGAGGTGGTTTCGAGGCTCGGCGCCAGCGCGCCTCGCACCTCAAGCACCGGGTCAGTTCTTCTTGGGGGGCTTGCAGATGACCGTGTCGGACGCGATGTAGCTGGTGTGGAACTTCTCGGACCGCACGACCGCGTCGTCGCCGACGTGGTGGAAGTAGCGGGTGACGTCGACGTCGAAGCCGTCGTACCCCGTGTTGGGGACGCAGTCGTCCGTGTCCTGCGTCTGGGTCCCCGGCGAGCGGTAGTTGTAGCGCGGCGAGGTCTTGCTGGTGATGTCCCAGGTCTTGGTGGAGTACATCGAGACCGTGACGACGCCCTGCGAGGAGCTCGAGCCCGGCTGCACGGTGGCGTGGACCAGGACACCGTGGTCGGTGTCGTTCTGGAAGCGGAGGTCGACCGAGCCCCAGGCGACCGTCGCCTCGCGGCCCTCGGGGTAGCGGTCGATGTAGACGGAGTGCGGCTTGTGCTCGATGTCCTTGAGGCCGGCGAAGTACATGGCGTTGAAGGTCGTCGTCGCCATCTGGGAGACGCCCCCGCCGAGGTCCTCCTTGAAGAGGCCGTTGCTGATGATGAAGCCGGTGGTGAAGCCGTTCTCGACGGTGCGCTCGCCGACGATGTCGTTGAGCGAGAAGGTGTCGCCAGGCTTGAGGACGGTGCCGTCGATCAGCTCGGCCGCGCGCCCGATGTTGACGTTGCGGTACTCGGCGTAGGGGTAGTACGTCGTGAACGTCGAGACCCGCTCCTTGATGCCGAGGGCCTTGGCGTCCGCGGTCGTGAACTCGGGCTCGGCGACCGTCGCCTCGACCTTCATCGTCCGGTCGTCGTCCTTGCTGGTGACGAGCTCGAGGAAGGCGCTGCTGACGTCGGCCGGGTCGAAGGTGACACCCGGCTTCGCCGGCACCACACGGGGCTTGCCGTTGACGAGCTCGACGGTCGCGTCGACCGGCTCGTCCTCCTCGCTCACGCCGGACTCCACCAGCTTCGTCAGCCGGTCGGTGTCGAGGTCGGGCACCAGCTCGCCGCCCTCGGCCTTCATCGCGAGCGCCGCGGAGAAGTCGCGCGGCTGCAGCTCGACCGGCGAGTCGCCGAAGACCAGGGTGACGGGGCCGGACATGGCCGGGTTGGCGAAGCTGTCCAGGGCCTCCTGGACGTCGGCGTCGTCGATGTCGGGCTGGACCACGGTCGTCTCGAGCCGGGCGACCTCGTCGTCCTCGGAGAGGTAGGAGCCGAGCACCGCCGTCCGTGCCGCCTCGGGGTCGAAGCCCTGGCCCGGTGCCGGGTCGGTGACGACGATCCGCGCCTTCTTGAAGGCCACGGCACCGTCGGTCGCCGCCGTGCCCACCTCGTCGGCCAGGTCCTCGAGGGCCGCGTCGAAGGACGCCTGGTCGACGTCCACGACCGGGTCCTGCTCGTCGCCACCGGTCCAGTAGTCCCAGAGGTCGCCGGGAGCCCAGCTCTTGCCGCCGCCGGCCTGCTCGACCGTGGCCGGCACGTCGACCGTCAGGCCCGCGTCCGCAGGGTCGATCGTCGCGGTCTGCCCGTCGACGCTCACCGGGACCGGCCGGTCGACCCGGTCCTCGAGCCCGGCGCTCAGCGCCTCCTCGGCCGCGGCCGGGGTCAGGCCACCGATCTCGACGCCCGCGACGGTGGTGCCGCGCGGCACCTTGTCGCCGGCCGCGAAGTACGCCGCGGCGTACGCACCGCCGACGAGCACCAGCAGGCCGCCCAGGAGCAGGACCACGACCTTGCCGCCGGCGGACTCCCGGCCAGAGCTGTCTCGGGGCGCCTTCGTCACGCGGACATCCTAGGGAGCGTCGGTCGCCGGCCGGGCGGGACGGGGCAGGGTCGAGACCCCGACGACGAGCAGCACCATGCCGAACCCGAGGACGGCGTACCCCTGCCAGTCCTGGCTGATCAGGTAGTCGCCCTCGGCCCGAGGCACGGTCAGCCAGCCCAGCATCGCGGCGAACCCGAGGACGAAGGCCAGCCGGGTCCACCAGCCCGGCGGGAGGGCGAGGACGGTGATGCTGGTGGCGACGACGGCCAGCACCAGCCCCCAGACGAGCTGGTGGAGGGCGACCGTCGCGATCGCCGTCGCGGCCCCGGCGAGCAGCAGGCCGAGCGCGGCGACGAGCCGCATCAGATCCCGGCGAAGAGGTCGGTCTCGAGCCCGTCCTCGCCCCGCTCGCCGAGCTCGCCCTTGACGATCCGGTAGTACTCGATGCCCCACGCGGTGCTGCCGACGTTGTTGGACAACGCGAAGAACGGCCCGTCGGTGGTGACCTGCGTGGGGTAGGCGCGCAGCGCGTCCAGCTTCTGCTCGACGTGGTCCTGGGCGTCGACGGCGGCTGCGAGGTTCTCGTCGGCGGTCACGAACGGCGGCAGCGGGCCGTCGGGGTCCATGCCCTCGAAGCTCGTCGAGTCGCCGGCGTCGCGCAGGGCGCGCAGGCCCGCGCGCATCCGGCTCTCGGACATGGCGTTCCAGTAGATCTTGGCGATCTCCCACGGCTCGCCGAGGTCCTTGCGGTACGACGGAACCGCGGCCAGCTGTGCGGCGTACATCGCGACCCGGTGGGCCTGGATGTGGTCGGGGTGGCCGTAGCCGCCGAAGGGGTCGTACGTCGCCAGCACCTGCGGGCGGACGTCGCGGATGATCTCGACCAGGTAGTCGGCGGCCACCGTCAGGTCGGCAGCCCAGAAGGCGTTGTCGTGGATGTCGTCTGCCGGGATGGCGTAGCCGTCGTCGTGCCACTTCATGCCGGAGTCGCGGAACCGCCCGAAGCCGCCCAGCCAGCGGTGGTCGGTGACGCCGAGGACCTGCATCGCGTTGGCGATCTCGCCCTTGCGGTGCTCGCCGAGGCGGTCCTCCTTGTCGGCCGCGAGGTGCTCGAGCTCGGGGACCAGGATCTCCCCCATCTCGCCGGCCGTGCAGGTCACGAGGGTGACGCCGCGACCGTCCGCGACGTACTTCGCCATGGTGGCGCCGTTGCCGATGCACTCGTCGTCGGGGTGCGCGTGGACGAGCAGGAGGCGCTGGTCGAAGCTCATGTGGGAATCCTAGGAAGGTCGCTTGATCCGGCGCGGCTGCGTCGGGAGGTCGAGGGGGCTCTGAGGGTGCGAACGTCGGGCACCCTCGTCCTGTTCCGCATCCAACCACCCGTCGTACTCCTCGACGAGCAGCTCCAGGACCAGCTCGGGGGCATCGGTCAGCACCGCCCAGGGGTGGTCCTCGTCGTCGTCCTCGCCGGCCAGACGCTCGCGCTCGACGCGAGCCTCGTAGCCGGCCGACCTCAGCCGGGCGACCACGGCCGACGCGTCGTCCTCACCGAAGAAGATCCCCCGCATGGGCGCCATCATCCCAGTCGCAGGTGGGCCAGGAAGGGACGGTCGGGCTCGAGCCAGTCGACCTGGTCGATCTCGCCGGCGTCCAGCCAGCGCACGGCGTCGTGCTCGCGCGGATCGGGCTCGCCCGTCACGATCTCGGCGAGCGCCACGGTCAGCACGTGCCGGTCGCCGATGGCCACCTCGCCCGGGAGCCAGGAGACGACCGAGATGGTGCAGCCGAGCTCCTCGTCGATCTCCCGGACGAGCGCCTGCGCGGCGCTCTCGCCCGGCTCGACCTTGCCGCCCGGGAACTCCCAGCGCCCCGCGGTCTCCGGGGGCGTCGTACGACGCGCCGCCAGCACCCGCCCGTCGCGGACGATCGCCGCACCCACCACCGCGCCCACCTCACTGACGCTACCGTTCCGCGGGTGCACCTCACCCGCACGCCCGACCTGACCGCGGAGGTCGACGCCCTGGTGGCGCGCCACGGCGGACGCGTCGGTCTCGACGCCGTGCCGCTCGACCGACGCCTGCGGCGCACGCTCGCGCCGTGCCTGTCGCTGCACCGGGCGTGGACGTGGGACCGCCGCGACCGCACGGACCCCGAGTGGTGGCCGCAGGGCATCGCGGTCTCGCCGGACCGCGCGCGGGTGGCGACCACCTGGTACGCCAAGGGCGGCGGCGCCCGGCTGTCCCTCCTCGACCTGCGGCGGCGTCGCTACCAGCACGTCACGCTGGTCGTCCCGACCCCGGACGGCCACGAGCCGCTTCGGATCCACGCCGGCGGCCTCGCCTGGCACGCCGGTCGCCTGTACGTCGCGGCCACGCGGGCGGGCCTGTGGGTCTGCGACCCGGCGGACGTCGTACGCACCCCCGACGGGGAGCACCTCCTGCCCGTCCTCCACCAGCTGGTGCCCGAGGACCAGGCCGACGAGCAGCTGCGGTTCTCCTTCGTCACCGTCGACGACGCGACCGACCCGCCGAGCCTCGTCGTCGGGGAGTACGGCGGCCGCAGCCAGACCCGGCGGATGGCCGAGATGCCGATCGACGGCGGCCCGGCCACGGTGGTCGCCCACGACGTGCTCCGCGCCCAGGGCGTCGCCCGGATCGACGGGCGCCTCTACGTCTCCTCGTCGAACGGTCCACGCGGCCTCGGCTCGATCTGGTCCGGCACCCCCGGGGCCCTCCGCGAGCACCGGCGCCGGCTGCCGATGGGACCCGAGGACCTGGCGTACGACGCGGTCTCCGGCCGCCTGTGGACCGTCACCGAGCACCCGGGACGCCGCTGGGTCGTGTCGGTGCGGCGTTCGTCGTTCGACTGATCCTCCAGTGGTGGTTTCGAGGCTCGTCGCTGGCGCTCCTCACACCTCAACCACCGAGTCGGTGGTTGAGGTGCGAGCGGAACGAGCCTCGACACCACCTCAGGCGATCGGCCGCGGCTGACGGGCGAGCTGGCGGCTCTGGGCGACCAGGCGGCCGGTCGAGTCCCAGACCTCGCAGTCCTCCTCGAACATCCCGCCGGCCATGTTGCGCGTCGCGTGCCGGACCTTGAGCCAACCGGGAGCGGGCTTGGCACGGACGTGCGCGGTCAGCTCGAGCGTCGGGGCCCAGCCCATCATCCCGAGGTCGAAGGTCACCGGGGGCAGTGCGTCGAGGACCATCAGCAGCGTGACCGGGTCGGGCTCGCGGCCGTCGGCGAGCCGGAACCATGCCGAGATCTCGCCCTTGCCACTCGGCTGCCCGACGGCCCAGCCGACGTGGTCGGGGTGGAAGCGCATGTCGAAACGCCCCATCATCGGCGCCATCGTGAGGATCTCCTCGGGCGCCAGGGTGTTGGCGACGCACTCGTCGGGCGGCGGTAGGAACGGCTCCTCCGCGGTGGTCCGGACGTCGTCGCCGAGACGGTCCAGGTCGCCGTACGTCGCGAGCGCGGCGATCCGCGTCTCGCCACCCGGTCCCCCCGGCTGGCGCAGCTCGACGGACGCGGTCGCGACGCTGCCGCCCTCACGGCGCACGTCGACCGCGACCTCGGCCGGACCCGGGGTCCCGGCCGAGAGGTAGTAGGCCGACACGGCCAGCGGGTCCGGCTTCGTCGGGAAGGTCTCGCGCAGCGCCGTACCGATCACGGCGAGCAGGTAGCCACCGTTGACGCCACCCCCGACGACCCACCCGGCGGCGAGCTCGGCGGCGTACGTGCCGTCGCCGTTCGGGTGGACCGCGGTCTGCGTGTCGAACTCGTAGGTCACGTCCGCGAGCCTAGGCGGCCCTACATACGGAAGGATGGGGGCATGACGCAACGTCGGCCGCACTGGGTCTACGACGCCGGGCAGGAGCCCGACCCCCGCTACACCCTTGCCAACGAGCGCACCTTCCTGGCCTGGGTGCGCACCGCGCTGGCGATGCTCGCCGGCGGCGTCGCGCTGCACGCCCTCGGCCTGCCCGACACCACCTGGGTGCGCAACGTGCTGGCCGTCCTGCTGGTCCTGCTGGGCGGGCTCGTCACGCTGTTCGCGATGGTGCGCTGGGCCCGCGTGGAGCGGGCGATGCGCACCGACGCACCCCTCCCGGCGTTCAACCTGGGCTTCCTGCTGACCGGCGCCGTGCTCGTCGGAGCGGTCCTGCTCGCCTTCTCCTTCGCGTGAGTCCGCGCGTCCAGGTCGGCCTGCTGGCGACCGCGGCCGGACTCGGCGCGGTCCCGTTCGCGGGTCGCCCGCTGAGCCCCGACGAGGGCGGCCTGCTGCTGCTCGCCGGCCAGTGGTCGCCGGGGTCGTCGCTCTACGGCGACTACTTCGTCGACCGCCCTCCGGGCCTGATCGCCCTGGCCGCGCTCGCGGACGCCGCGGGTGGCGGGTGGGCCAGCAGTGGACTGGCACTGCGTGTGCTGGGCGTCGCGGCGATCGTCGTCACCGTGCTGCTGAGCGGCCTGCTCGGCCGGCTCGCCGCGCCCGACCAGCCGTCGGCCCCTGCCCTGACAGCGGCGACCGCCGCGCTGCTCACCACGACTCCGCTCTTCGGCGGCACGGTCGTCAACGGCGAGCTGCTCGGACTGCCCTTCCTGCTCGGCGGCTGCGCCTGCGTGGTCGCCGCCAGCACGGCGGAACGCTGGCTCCTGTGGGGACTGCTCGGCGGCGTCCTCGGCGCCGGTGGCGCACTGGTGAAGCAGAGCCTGCTCGACGTCTTCGTGCTCGCCGTCGTGCTGCTGGTGGCGAGGCGGCGCTTCGGCGCCCTCGGCGCGGTGGCGGGCGGGGCGCTGGCGACGGTCGCGGTGGCCGTGGCGGCCGCCGCCCTCCGGGGGACCGCGCCGGGTGAGCTCTGGGACGCGGTCGTGGTGTTCCGTCGGGAAGCGGCAGCGGTCATCGCCGCCTCGGCGACGGGGTCGACGACCACCCGGCTCGGCGGCATGCTCCTGGCGCTGGTCGCCACGGGCGCACCTCTCCTCGCGATCGCCCTGGCCCGTCGGGCGCGCGGGTCCTGGCTGTGGTGGCCCGCCCTGGCCGTGCTCGCCTGGGAGCTCTTCGTCGTCCTCGGCGGCGGCAGCTACTGGCTGCACTACCTGATGGGGCTGGTGCCCGGACTCGTCCTGCTCACGGCCGCCGCCGCCCAACGGATGGGCCAGCAGGGCGCTCGCCCCGGGCGTCTCCTCGCCGCGGCGTACGCCGTCGTCGCGGGCTCGACCGTCGTCGCCCTGCTCTGGGTCGCGTTGCACCCGATCGAGCGGCCCGAGGAGCCGGCGATCGCCTGGCTCGACGACCACGTGCGGCCCGGCGACACGGCGGTGGTCGCCTTCGGCGGCCCGAACATCCTCCAGGCGACCGGGATGCGCAGCCCCTACCCCGACCTCTGGAGCCTGCCGGTCCGCGTGCACGACCCGCACCTGGACGACCTCTCGGCGCTGCTCGCCGGCGCCGACCGGCCGACCTGGGTCGTCGTCGCCGGGAAGTCCCTCGGCTCCTGGGGCATCGACGCGTCGGTCGCCAACGGCGTCCTCGCCGATCACTACGATCTGCGGGCCACGACGGACGACTGGACGATCTACCAGGCCAGCAACGAGGAGAGCGAGTGACGCGCAGGAACGCGATGGCGGCGTACGCCGTCGTGCTGCTGGCGTGGTGCTGGTTCGTCGGGATCCCCAACGACCCGGCCGGCGTGATCCTCTGGATCTGGGTCGGCACGATCGCCTGGTACGTCGAGGAGCCGCGGCCGTACCTCGACTTCTGGCGCGACTGGTGGAAGCCGCTGCTGCTGATGGTCGGCTACTGGCTCGGCCGAGGCCTGGCCGACGAGATCGGCGTAGCACCGCACTACTCGATGCCGATCCGCGTCGACGAGTGGCTCGGTCTCGGCACCGCTCCGACCGTGCGCCTGCAGCACGCGTGGTGCGGCGACCCGTGCCTCAGGACCCTGCCGCCGCACTGGTACGACGCCGTCCTGACCACCGTCTACGCCTCGCACTTCCTGGTCGCGCTGGTGCTGGCCGGCGTGCTGTGGGTCCGGAACCGCGACGAGTGGGTGCGCTGGCTGCGGCGCTACATCACGCTGTTGTACGCCGGGCTCGCGATCTACGTCGCCTACCCGATGGCGCCGCCGTGGATGGCGTCGCGCGACGGCTACCTGCCCGAGGTGCACCGGATCACCAGCCGCGGCTGGTCCGGGCTCGAGGTGGGCGGCTTCGACCTGCACCGCCAGACGATGATCATGTGGGGCATGGCCAACAAGGTCGCCGCGATGCCGTCGCTGCACTGCGGGATCGCCTGCCTGGTGGCGCTCTACGGCATCTCGCGGCTCCGGTCGGCCTGGCGCTGGCTGCTGCTCCTCTACCCCCTCGCCATGGCCCTCGCGCTGACCTACTTCGCCGAGCACTACGTGGTCGACGCGATCGCGGGCTGCCTGCTCGCCGGCCTGGTGATGGTCGGCGTTTCGGCGTGGGAGCGGCGGCGGGCGGCGTAGTCTCTGGCCTCCAGCACCTACTCGGGGGAGTCGCACATGTTCTGGACGATCACGATCATCGTCGTGGTGGCGTTCGTCGCCACCGTCAGCTGGCTCGGCCGCCCACGCGGCACGGCCAAGGACCGGGGCGGCGCCGCCGTCGGCCACGACGCCCGGCGCGCCAAGTGGAAGGCCCAGGGCCAGGTCGGCAACTACGACAACCACTAGCCCCCGGCGTACTCCTCGCGCAGCTTGCCCTTGACCATCTTGCCGGTGGGCGTGCGCGGCAGCTCGTCGCGGAAGTGGAACTCCTTCGGCACCTTGAAGTGGGCGATGTGCTCGCGGGCGTACGCCGTGAGCTCGTCGGCGAGCGCAGGGGTCGGCTCGACCGGTGCGGCGACCTCCACGAACGCCACCACCCGCTCCCCCATCTCGTCGTCGGGGACGCCGATCACGGCGATGTCGGTGACGGCCGGGTGCAGGCTGAAGAGGTCCTCGATCTCCTGCGGGTAGATGTTCACCCCGCCGGAGATGATCATGAACGCCTTGCGGTCGGTGAGGAAGAGGTAGCCGTCCTCGTCGAGGTAGCCGAGGTCGCCGACGGTCGTCCAGCTCTCGTGCTCGGGATGCTGTGTGGAGGCCGTCCGCTCCGGGTCGTTGTGGTAGCTGAAGCTGCGCTCCTCGCGCTCGAAGTAGACGGTGCCGACCTCGCCCGGCCCGAGGAGGCTGCCGTCGTCGCCGCAGATCCGGATCACGCCCATCAGCGCGGTGCCGACCGAGCCGGGCTTCTCCAGCCAGGACTGCGAGTCGATGAAGGTCGCGCCGTTGGACTCGGTGGAGGCGTAGTACTCGTGGATGATCGGGCCGAACCACTCGATCATCCGGCGCTTCACGTCCACCGGGCACGGAGCGGCCGCGTGCACGACGGTCCGCAGCGAGCTCACGTCGTACGACGTCCGGACCTCGTCGGGCAGCTTGAGCATCCGCACGAACATCGTCGGGACCATCTGGGTGTGGGTGACCCGGTAGCGCTCGACCGCCCGCAGGGCGCCCTCCGCTTCGAACTTCTCCATCATCACCAGGGTGCCGCCGAGCGCGTGGATGACGCCACCGAAGCGCAGTGGCGCCGCGTGGTAGACCGGCGCGGGCGAGAGGTAGACGGTCTCCTCGTCGAAGCCGTAGAGCGTCCCGAAGACCATCGGGTAGACGTACCCCGGCTCGTCGACGGCGATCTGCGGCAGCGGCGGCTTGATCCCCTTCGGCCGCCCTGTCGTGCCCGAGGAGTAGAGCAGGTCGTCGCCGTGCGGCTGCTCCGCCAGGGGCTCGGCGCTCGCCGCGGCCAACGCGTCCTCGTAGTCGCCCTCGAAGGTCAGCACGGTCGGTACGTCGACGTCCAGGGCCTCCGCCAGCTCGACCTTGGCGGGTGACACGAGCAGCGCCTTCGCGCCGCAGTCGCGCACGATGTAGGAGACCTCCTCGGCCGACAGGTTGTGGTTGACCGCGGTGATGTAGAGGCCGGACCGCAGGGCTGCCCAGTAGACCTCGTAGGCCTCGGGCCGGTTGTCGGAGAGCAGCGCCACGACGTCGCCGACGCCGAGACCGGCGTCCTGCAGGACGTGGGCCAGGCGCAGGCTCCGCCCGTCGAGCTCGGCGTAGGTCAGCGTCCGGCCGGAACCGGCCATCACCAGGGCGGGCTTGTCGGGCGTCCGAGCCGCCCAGGTGCCGGGATACATGTGCCGAACGTACCCGCGGTGGGCTCCACCGGAATAGGGACGACGGTCGTCGGATGAGTTCGGGCGCAAGCGCCGGTCTGACTGCCGTCCGGACTCCCCCGTGATGACCATCCGGACTAGGGGAAAACCCCGATGCCACTGTCCCCGCCCTCTGAAAGAGTTCTCCCATGCACCGTCAGATCGCCGGCAAGCTCACCGGACCCGTGACCAAGTGGATCGTCCTCGTGGGCGTCCTCGTGCTCCTCGGCATCTTCGGCTCCCTCGCCGGCAAGCTGACCAGCGTCCAGAACAACGAGGCCGAGTCGTGGCTCCCCCAGAGCGCCGAGTCGACCCAGGCGATCAAGCGCCTCGAGGCGTTCCAGGACCCGAACGACCTGGTGACGACCGTCGTCTACTACCGGGAGTCCGGCCTCACTGACGAGGACCTCGCCGCGATCGAGACCGACGCCACCGAGATCGCGAAGATCGAGGGCGTCTCGAACGTCATCACCCCGCAGGGCGCCCAGACGGCGGGCATCCCGGCGCCGTACGTCTCCGAGGACGGTCAGGTCGCCAAGCTCGACTTCACCATCAACCGCGGCGACGCGCTCTGGGAGGACATGCCCGACGTCGCCGACGAGATCCGCGACATCACCGCGATCGACGGCGTCGAGGTCTACGTCGCCGGCGCCGGCGGCACGACCGCCGACCAGGCCGCCGCCTTCGCCGGCATGGACGGCCGGCTGCTCCTGATCACGCTGTGCGCGGTGGTCCTCATCCTGCTCGTGAGCTACCGCAGCCCGATCCTGTGGGCGCTGCCGATCTTCTGCGCCGTCGTGAGCCTCGGCATCGCGATGGGCGTGCTCTACCTGCTGGCCAAGTACGCCGACATGACCATCAACGGTCAGACCCAGTTCATCATGACCGTGCTGGTGATCGGCGCCGGCACGGACTACGCCCTGCTGCTCGTCGCCCGATATCGAGAAGAGCTCCGCCGCCACGAGGACCGGCACGAGGCGATGGCGTTCGCGCTGCACCGCGCCGCACCGGCCATCTTCGCCAGCGCCTCGACGGTCGTCGTCGGCCTGCTCTGCCTGATGTTCGCCGAGCTCAACTCGACCGCCGGGCTCGGCCCGGCCAACGCCGTCGCGGTGGCCGTCACCTTCCTCGTGATGGTGACCCTGCTGCCTGCGCTCCTGGTGATCTGCGGCCGCTGGGTGTTCTGGCCGTTCATCCCGCGGTTCGGCACCGCGGAGCCCACCGAGTCCGGGTTCTGGGCCCGCACCGGCAACCGGATCGCACCGCGGCCGCGCAAGGTCTGGATCTTCACGACCATCGCCCTGCTGGTGGTCGCGCTCGGCGCCCTGCGGCTCGACACCTCGGGCATCCCCAACGACGAGACCTACGTCGCCGGCCACGACGTCGAGTCGGTCGCGGGCAACGAGCTCCTGGTCGAGCACGGCCTCGTCGACGCGAGCTCCCCGATCCAGATCGTGGCCGACACCGACCAGGCGGACGCAGTGGTCGGCGCCATGGACGGGATCGAGGGCATCCAGCAGGCGACCGTGGTCGCCGAGCAGGACGGCACCTCGCTGATCCTGGCCAACCTCACCGCCGACCCGCTCGACGACCAGTCGATCGAGGCCGTCCACGAGGTCCGCGACGCCGTGCACTCGGTCGACGGCGCCCACGCCCAGGTGGGCGGTTGGACCGCGGTCACGATCGACATCGAGGAGGCCTCGTCGCGCGACAACAAGGTCGTCATCCCGATCATGCTGATCGCGGTGATGCTGATCCTGATGGGCCTGCTCCGGGCACTGACCTCACCGCTGATCCTGA
Organism: Nocardioides hankookensis; assembly: GCF_042658885.1. Classification (NCBI taxonomy): domain Bacteria; kingdom Bacillati; phylum Actinomycetota; class Actinomycetes; order Propionibacteriales; family Nocardioidaceae; genus Nocardioides; species Nocardioides hankookensis. The sequence goes on from NZ_JBHSRJ010000009.1 coordinate 669,784, forward strand.
TCGGCACGGTGATCCTGTCGTTCGGCGCCGCGCTCGGCCTCTCGGGGTTGGTCTTCGACCTGGTCTACGACCGGCCGCACACGGATCCGGGCTTCCCGCTCTATGCGTTCGTCTTCCTGGTCGCGCTCGGCATCGACTACAACATCTTCCTGATGACCCGGGTGCGGGAGGAGACCGTCACCAAGGGGACCCGGCGTGGGTCGCTGATCGCGCTGGCCTCGACCGGCGGCGTGATCACCGCGGCCGGCATCGTGCTCGCGGCGACCTTCGGGGCGCTGGCGACGATGCCGCTCACGTTCGCGCTCCAGATCGGCACCGCCATCGCCCTGGGCGTGCTGCTCGACACGATGATCGTGCGCTCGGTGCTGGTGACGGCGATCAACCTGGACCTCGGCGGGAAGATCTGGTGGCCCCACGCGCTGGACCGCAAGCCCCCGGTGGTGCCGCCGGAGGACACCTCCGACCCGGCACCCGAGCCGGAGTCCGTCACCGTCTGAGAGCGGCTCAGGAGCGGCGGGTCTCGCCCCAGACCACGCCCAGCGCGAGCATCGAGCTCACGTTGTAGTGCTCCATCGCCTCGGCGACGCGGCGGCGTCCGGTGCGCTCGGAGATCCCGAGCACCCGCGACGCCGCCTCGAGCGTCGCGCCACCGTTCATCAGGGTGAGCAGCGAGTCCCACGCGGCCGACCCGGCGCGCACCGGCACCGCGCGGTCCCACAGCTGCTCGAAGAGCCAGCTCGCCATCCCGGCGACCGAGCGGCTGCGGACCGCGACCACGGAGGTCGGCCAGGCCTCGCCCCAGACCAGCGGCAGGGCCACGGTGGTGTCGTCGGTGACCCAGAACCACCCGGGCGGCCGCTCCATCAGCCGGATCTCCACACCGCCCGCGAGCTCCTCGTCGATCCGCTGCTGGGCCGCGGGGTGCACGCCGTCCGCGATCGAGGCGAGCACCCGGGCGCGCCGCCCCGGCCCCCGGCTGGCCTCGTGCCACACGCGCTGCATCGCGGGGTCGGCCACGTAGAGCCGGGCCGCGTCGGGGAGCACCACGTCGGTACGACGGGCCGACTCGCGACCCTGCCGGAGGTGCCAGAGGTCGACGACCGCCTCGGGGCCGTGGAAGACCTCGACGTCGAAGAGATGGGCGTCGCCGGCGCCAGTCTCCCACTCCCGGGCGAGCACGGGCAGCTGGCCGACCAGCTCGGCGAGGTCGGCGAGCCGGCGGAGCATGTCCGCTCCCAGGTCACCGGCGCGACGGCGTACGACCTCGGCAACGACCTCCTCGGGCGCCGAGTAGCCGATCCGGTCCCCCCGCAGCTCGACGAAGCCCTCCTCCTGGAGCAGCTCCAGGTCCTGGCGGACCTCGGTCTCGTCACGCATGGCGAGCGCCGCCAGCTCGGCGACGGAGTCGACACGGGAGCGGAGACCGACACGGAGCAGGTCCAGCGCAGACGGCTGTGGCTCGCGGGATGGGGGCACGCGCGAGCCGGCATCCGAGAACACCGCGTGATCGTCGCATGCCTCAGCACAACAGCCGTCACCGCGCGCGGCGTGTCCGTCGGCGGCCATGGCAAGAATCGGACAGTCCGATCTCTGCCATGGCCGGTTTCGGACACGCGTACGGGCCGGCGATGGCGCAGTATTCCGGACACAAGGCGCTCTCGATGAAGGGCGAGCCGGCCTCCGGGTCGGTCGCCGCTCGCCACGCCGGCACGGTCGGGGGACTCGGCTCGGCGTGGCGTGCGTCACTGGCCAGGGGAACATGGGGCCCTGGCCGGTGACGCTAGCCTGACGGAGATGAACGAGCAGCCCACGCCCCAGCAGGTACGTCGGGCGCTGGCGCGCGCCGAGCGCGGTGCCGCTCTCGACGTCGACGAGGCCACGGTCCTCCTGGCCGCCACCGGTGCCGACCTGGACCGCCTCACCGCGGCGGCCGCGAAGGTCCGCGACGCCGGCCTGGTCGCAGCAGGACGGCCGGGGGTCGTCACCTACTCCCCCAAGGTCTTCATCCCGGTCACCAAGCTGTGCCGCGACCGCTGCCACTACTGCACCTTCGTGGAGTCGCCGGGCCAGCTCGCGCGGGCCGGGCACGCGATGTTCCTGTCCCCGGACGAGATCCTCGAGATCGCCTCGCAGGGCGCCGCGATGGGCTGCCTGGAGGCGCTCTTCACCCTCGGCGACCGGCCCGAGGACCGCTGGCCCGAGGCACGCGCCTGGCTCGACGAGCAGGGCTACGACTCGACGCTCGCCTACGTCCGTGCGATGGCGGTGCGGGTGCTCGAGGAGACCGGGCTGCTGCCGCACCTCAACCCGGGCGTCATGTCGTGGGAGGAGCTGAACCGGCTCAAGCCGGTCTCCCCGTCGATGGGGATGATGCTCGAGACCACCTCGCGGCGGCTCTTCGAGACGAAGGGCGAGGCCCACTACGGCTCCCCCGACAAGGACCCCGACGTCCGGATGCGGGTGCTCGAGGACGCCGGCCGGCTCTCGATCCCCTTCACCACCGGCCTGCTGGTCGGCATCGGAGAGACGCTCACCGAGCGGGCCGAGACGATCTTCGCGCTGCGCCAGGTCTCCCGCGCCTTCGGCTCGGTCCAGGAGGTCATCGTCCAGAACTTCCGGGCCAAGCCCGACACCGCGATGCGGCACGCGGACGACCTCGCGCTCGACGACTACCGCGCCACGATCGCGGTCACCCGGATCGTGCTCGGCCCGAAGGCCCGGGTACAGGCACCACCCAACCTCGTCGACCTCGATGAGTGCCGGCTGCTGCTCGGTGCCGGTGTCGACGACTGGGGCGGCGTCTCGCCGCTCACGCCCGACCACGTGAACCCCGAGCGGCCCTGGCCCTCGGTCGAGCGGCTGCGCGAGATGACCGCGCAGTGCGGCTTCGACCTGCAGCCTCGGCTCACCGTGCACCCCGAGTACGTCCGCGCAGGCGAGCCGTGGCTCGACCCGCGGGTCTCGACCCACGTCGCAGCGCTGGCCACGGACGAGGGCCTGGCGCGCCCCGGCGTACGCCCGACCGGCCTGCCGTGGCAGGAACCCGACGGCGGGTTCGCCTCCGTCGGCCGCACCGACCTCTTCGAGGCGGTGGACTCCGAGGGTCGTACCGACGACCGGCGCTCCGACTTCGCGAACGTGTACGGCGACTGGGACGAGGTCAAGCACGCCGCGGACGCGGTGGTTGAGGTGCGAGGAGCCCCGGCGACGAGCCTCGAAACCACCACAACCGGCCTCGCCGCGCTCAAGGCCGCCGAGAAGGACCCGGGCAACCTGTCCGACGAGCACGCGCTGACGCTGATGACCGCGGAGGGCGACCTGCTCCGCGAGGTCTGCCGGCTGGCCGACGACCTCCGCAAGGAGACCGTCGGCGACGACGTGACCTACGTCGTCAACCGGAACATCAACTTCACCAACGTCTGCTACGTCGGCTGCCGGTTCTGCGCGTTCGCCCAGCGCCGTACCGACGCCGACGCCTACTCGCTCTCCCTGGACGAGGTCGCCGACCGCGCCGAGGAGGCATGGAACCTCGGCGCGACCGAGGTCTGCATGCAGGGCGGCATCGACCCCGAGCTGCCGGCGTCGGCGTACTTCGACCTGGCCTCCGCGGTCAAGCAACGGGTGCCGGACATGCACGTGCACGCGTTCTCGCCGATGGAGGTCGTCAACGGCACCGCTCGCACCGGCCTGTCGATCGAGGACTTCCTGATCAAGGCCCGCGAGGCCGGCCTCGGGTCGCTGCCGGGGACCGCCGCGGAGATCCTCGACGACGAGGTCCGCTGGGTGCTGACCAAGGGCAAGCTGCCCACCAAGACCTGGGTCGAGATCGTCTCGACCGCGCACCGCGTCGGCCTGCCGACGACCTCGACGATGATGTACGGCCACGTCGACCACCCGCGCCACTGGGTCGGCCACCTCAAGGTCCTCGCCCGCATCCAGGACGCGTCCCTCGAGGCCGGAGGCGCGAGCTTCACGGAGTTCGTGCCGCTGCCGTTCGTGCACACCAGCGCGCCGATCTACCTCGCCGGCGTGGCCCGCCCGGGCCCGACGCTGCGTGACAACCTGGCCGTGCACGCCATGGCCCGGATCATGCTGCACGGGCGGATCAGCAACATCCAGACGTCGTGGGTCAAGCTCGGTGTCGACGGCACCCGGGCGATGCTCCAGGCCGGCGCCAACGACGTCGGCGGCACCTTGATGGAGGAGACGATCTCCCGGATGGCCGGCTCCGAGCACGGCTCGGCGAAGACGGTCGCGGAGCTCGTCGAGATCGGCGCCGGCATCGACCGCCCGGTCCGCGAGCGCACCACGACGTACGGCGTGCGCTAACCCTCGAGCACAGCGCGCACCTGACGCTCGATCTCGAGGTCCTCGCGGGCGGTGACCACGAGGGTCGCGACGGTGCTGCCGGCCGCGGAGACGTCGACGTCCCCGCTCGCCTCCTCGTTCAGCAGCTCGTCGACGCCGAGTCCGAGGAACGCCAGGCCGCGCACCGCGTCCCGGCGTACCTCCGGCGCGTGCTCGCCGACGCCACCGGTGAAGACGAGGGCGTCGATGCCGCCCGCCGCTGCGGCCATGGCGCCGACGCCGCGCACCAGGGCGTGCACGTAGACCGCCAGCCCGGTGACGGCATCCTCCGAGCCGGCCGCGGCCGCGGCGCGCACCTCGCGCAGGTCCCCCGAGGTGCCCGTGAGCCCGGCCAGGCCGGACTCCCGGTCGAGGACCCGCTCGAGCTCGTCGGCCGGCACGCCGGCGCTCAGCAGGTGGAAGACGAGTCCCGGGTCGACCGAGCCCGACCTGGTCTGCATGACCAGTCCCTCCATCGGCGTCATGCCCATGGTGGTGTCGACGGAGCGGCCGCCCCGCACCGCGCACAGCGATGCCCCACCGCCGAGGTGGCAGGTCACGACGCGCAGCTCCTCGACGGGCCGACGGAGCAGGCGCGCGGCCCGGCGCGCGGCGTACGAGTGGGACAGCCCGTGGAAGCCGTAGCGGCGCAGCCCGTAGCGCTCGTTCCACTCCCGTGGCAGGGCGTACGTCGCGGCAGCGGGCGGCATGGTGGCGTGGAACGCGGTGTCGAAGCAGGCGACGACGGGCACGCCCGGGTGCCGGCCGAGCAGGTCGCGCGCGGCGTCCAGCGCCGGTGGGTTGTGCAGCGGCGCCAGGTCCGAGACCTCCGCGAGCTCGTCGAGCACCGACTCGTCGAGCCGCACGGCCGCCGTGCGCGGGCCGCCGTGCACGAAGCGCACGCCGATCGCGTCGTACGGACCGCCGTCGTCGGGCACCTCGTCACCGTCGCGCAGCAGCGAGACCTTGAGGCTGCTCGAGCCCGGGTTGACGACCAGGACGCGCACCTCAGGCGCCCGTCCACTCCCACTCGCGGATCTCGGGCAGGTCCTCGCCGACGGTGCGCACGTACTGGCGGTGCCTGATCAGGGCGTTCTTGAAACGTTCCCGCGCAGCGCCCGAGGTCGCGTGCAGCCGGGGCACCCGGTCGATGACGTCCATGGCGAGGTGGAAGCGGTCGACCTCGTTGAGCACCGTCATGTCGAACGGCGTCGTCGTGGTGCCCTCCTCCTTGTAGCCCCGGACGTGGATGTTGACGTGGTTGGTGCGGCGGTAGGTCAGCCGGTGGATCAGTGCCGGGTAGCCGTGGTAGGCGAAGATGACCGGCCGGTCGCGGGTGAACAACGCGTCGAAGTCGGCGTCGGAGAGACCGTGGGAGTGCTCCTTCTCGGGCTGGAGCCGCATCAGGTCGACGACGTTCACGACCCGAACCCGCAGGTCGGGCAGCTCCTCGCGGAGCAGCTGCACGGCCGCGAGCGTCTCCATCGTCGGGACGTCGCCGGCGCAGGCCATCACCACGTCCGGCTCGCCGTCGGCGTCGTTCGACGCCCAGTCCCAGATGCCGACGCCCTTGGTGCAGTGGACGATCGCATCTTCCATCGACAGGTACTGCACCGCCGGCTGCTTGCCCGCGACGATGACGTTGACGTAGTGCTTGGTGCGCAGGCAGTGGTCGCCGACGGAGAGCAGCGTGTTGGCGTCCGGCGGCAGGTAGACCCGCACCACGGTCGCCTTCTTGTTCACGACGTGGTCGATGAAGCCCGGGTCCTGGTGCGAGAACCCGTTGTGGTCCTGGCGCCACACGTGCGAGGTCAACAGGTAGTTGAGGGAGGCGACCGGACGCCGCCACGGGATGCGGCGGGTCGACTCCAGCCACTTCGCGTGCTGGTTGAACATCGAGTCGACGAGGTGGATGAACGCCTCGTAGCAGGAGAAGAGGCCGTGCCGGCCGGTGAGCAGGTAGCCCTCGAGCCAGCCCTGACAGGTGTGCTCGGACAGGATCTCCATGATCCGGCCGTCGGGCGCGAGGTGGTCGTCGTACTCCAGGACCTCGGCGTTCCAGGTGCGGTCCGTGACCTCCATGACGTCCTGCAACCGGTTGGAGCTGTTCTCGTCGGGCGAGAACAGCCGGAAGGTCTCCATGTTCTCGGCCATCACGTCCCGCAGGAAGTGGCCCAGCACGCGGGTCGCCTCGGCCGAACCCGTCCCGGGCTTGTCGACCGTCACGGCGTAGTCGCGGAAGTCGGGCATCCGGAGGTCCCGCAGCAGCAGCCCGCCGTTGGCACGCGGCGAGGCGCTCATCCGCAGGTCGCCCTCGGGGTGCAGCGCGGCCACGTCGGCCGCCGGCGCACCGGTCTGGTCGAAGAGGTCGTCGGGGTCGTAGCTGCGCAGCCACTCCTCCAGCACCTTCCGGTGCCCTTTGTCGCTCCGGGCGTTGGCGAAGGGCACCTGGTGCGAGCGCCAGTAGCCCTCCACCTTCAGGCCGTCGACCTCCTTCGGGCCGGTCCAGCCCTTCGGGGAGCGGAGCACGATCATCGGCCACGGCCGCCGCGGCACCGGCGCGGACGAGGCGCGCGCCTCGCCCTGGATGTCGGCGATCTCGTCGAGGCAGGATGCCAGGGCGCCCGAGAAGTCGGCGTGCATCTGCGCCGGGTCGGAGCCGGACACGACGTACGGCGCGTGGCCGTAGCCCCGCATCAGCGAGGTCAGCTCCTCCTCGGGGATCCGTGCGAGCACCGTCGGGTTGGCGATCTTGTAGCCGTTGAGGTGCAGGACCGGCAGCACGGCGCCGTCGCGTCGCGGGTCCACGAACTTGGTGCTGTGCCAGCTGGTCGCCAGGGGTCCGGTCTCGGCCTCGCCGTCGCCGACGACCGCCGCGACCACGAGGTCGGGGTTGTCGAACGCGGCGCCGTACGCGTGCGAGAGGGCGTAGCCCAGCTCCCCGCCCTCGTGGATGGACCCCGGGGTCTCCGGTGCCGCGTGGCTCGGGATGCCGCCGGGGAAGGAGAACTGCGTGAAGAGGCGGTGCAGCCCTCGCTCGTCGAGCCCGACGTTCGGGTAGACCTCGGAGTAGGTGCCTTCCAGGTACGACGACGCGACGACGCCCGGGCCGCCGTGACCGGGTCCGGTCACGAAGATCATCCGTTGCTGCCGCGCCATGATCGCCCGGTTGAGGTGGGCGTAGACGAAGTTCAGACCGGGCGTGGTGCCCCAGTGGCCGAGCAGCCTCGGCTTGACGTGCTCCTCGCGCAGCGGCTCGCGGAGCAGCGGGTTGTCCATCAGGTAGATCTGCCCGACGGAGAGGTAGTTGGCGGCACGCCACCACCGGTCGAGGGTCGCGAATTCCGGGTCCATGGCTCCACGGTCCCGCGACGACGACCCCCTTGCAATGGGCCTTTTCGGGTGAGGGGCGGCGGTTGCGCGGACACAGTAGCGTGGCCCCGTGAGCGAGAACGACGGCGAGATCTACGGCGACTACAGCGTCGACGACGAGGACCAGCCCGGCAACATCGACGACCTCGGGGACTCCGACGTCGACGACGAGCTGGACCGCGGCTACTCCCCTCCGGAGAAGTACTCCGCCGGCCAGGGCTACGGCAACACGCCCTGGGAGGAGGAGCACCGCGAGAGCATCGACCAGCGGATCTCCCAGGAGGAGCCGGACGTCGACCCGTACGCCGAGACCGACGACGACCTGGAGGACGGCGAGGTCGGCGACGTCCGCGCCGGCCGCCTGGTCGACCCGGACGAGGGCCTCGGCGAGGACGAGGAGAAGGACCTCGTGGGTGACGACGTCGGGATCGACGACGGAGCGGCCTCCGCGGAGGAGGCGGCGATGCACGTCGTCGAGGACTACCGCGAGGACTGAGCCGATCGTGCAGATCGACCTGCGGGGCCGCACCGCCCTCGTGACCGGCTCGACCCAGGGCATCGGGCTCGCGATCGCGCGCAGCCTGGCCGCCGCCGGCGCGCGCGTCGGCGTCAACGGACGCTCGAGCGACTCGGTCGAGCGCGGCATCGTCGAGATCCGGGAGGGGCTGCCGGACGCCGTACTGGTGCCCGTCGTCGCCGACGTCGCGACCGACGCGGGCTTCGAGGCCGCCGTCTCGGCGCTGCCCGACGTCGACGTGCTCGTCAACAACCTCGGCATCTTCGAGTCCCGACCCGCCCTGGAGATCACCGACGACGAGTGGCGTCGCTTCTTCGAGGTCAACGTGCTCGCCGCGGTCCGGCTCACCCGCCACCACCTGCCCGGGATGGCCGGTCGGGGCTGGGGCCGGATCCTCTACATCGCCAGCGACTCGGCGGTGGTGGTCCCGGCCGAGATGATCCACTACGGGATGTCGAAGACGGCCCTGCTCGCCGTCTCCCGCGGCTTCGCCAAGGAGGCCGCCGGCACCGGGGTCACGGTGAACTCCGTGATCGCCGGGCCCACCCACACCGGCGGCGTGGAGGACTTCGTCTACCAGCTCGTCGACCGCGACCTGCCCTGGGACGAGGCGCAGCGGGAGTTCATGCGGCAGCACCGGCCGCAGTCACTGATCCAGCGGCTGATCGAGCCCGAGGAGATCGCGAACCTCGTCACCTACCTCAGCTCCCCGCTGTCCTCGGCCACCACGGGCGGAGCGCTCCGCGTCGACGGCGGGTACGTCGACGCGATCCTGCCGTAGGCGTGAGTTCCGGACGGAGTGGGTACGGACTCCGTCGGCGCGGAGACACCGCGCCAAGGGAGGGAACACCCGTGGCTTTCATTCTGTGGATCTTGGCCGTCATCCTCGTGGTCAGCGGCATCGTCACGATCTTCCGTGGCCAGCTGCTCTTCGGGATCGTGCTGATCATCGTCGGCCTGCTGGTCGGGCCGGGCGGCGTCAGCATCTTCACCTGACCGACCCGATGGGCCCCACGAGGGGGATCAGGCGAGAACACGTTCTAGTTTGGCCTAGGCTGAGCGCGTGCGCTTCGCCATCAGCACCGCCTTCCAGCCGGTCGACCACCTGATCCCCCTCGCCCGGGCCGCCGATGCGCTCGGGTACCACTCGATCGCGGTGCCCGACCACGTCGTCGACCTCGAGGAGCTGGCGACGCCGTACCCCTACACGCCGGACGGCGCCCGCCGCTGGGACCACGACGCCGCTTGGCCGGACCCGTGGGTGCTGATCGGCGCCCTCGCCGCGGTCACCACCCGACTGCGGTTCTTCACCTCCGTCTACGTGCCGGCGATCCGCAGCCCCTTCCAGGTCGCGAAGAGCGTCGGCACCGCCGCCGTGCTGTCCGGCAACCGGGTCAGCCTCGGCGTCGGCATCGGCTGGTGCCGCGAGGAGTTCGACCTGCTCGGCTTCGACTTCTCGACACGCGGCAAGCGCACCGACGAGGCGCTCGCCCTGATGGCCGAGCTGTGGAAGCCGGGCTGGACCGAGTTCGAGGGCGACTTCTACACCGCACCCCGGCTGGTCATGGAGCCCACGCCGAGCGAGCCGATCCCGGTGATCATCGGTGGTCTGTCGGACATCGCCTTCCGCCGCGCGGCGCGCCACGACGGCTGGGTCGGTGACCTCTACTCGATCGAGGAGGCGACCGGGATCGCCGCCCGGCTCGCCGCCGCCCGTGCCGAGATCGGCGTCGAGGGTGACTTCGCGGTGATCACGGCGCTGAACGACGCGTTCCTGCCCGAGCACTTCGAGAAGGCCTCGGCCGGAGGCGTCACCGACTGCTGGACCATGCCGTGGGCCTACTACTACGGCCTGGACGCCACCCTGGAGCAGAAGCTCGAGGCGATGGAGCGCTTCGCCGCCGACGTCCTGGTGCCGCTGAACGGCGAGCCTGCGGGAAATTGAAGAACCGCCGGGGTCTCGGGTCCCCGGCGGCTCGTGCAGGAGATTAGCGGCTCGTCGTCACGGTTGTCCGTGATTCTCCGGAAATTCTTGCGTCACTCCCACTCGATGGTACCCGGAGGCTTCGAGGTGATGTCGACGGTCACCCGGTTGATCTCGCGCACCTCGTTGGTGATGCGCGTCGAGATCCGCTCCATCAGCTCGTAGGGCAGGCGCGCCCAGTCGGCGGTCATCGCGTCCTCGGACGTGACCGGCCGGAGGACGACCGGGTGCCCGTAGGTGCGGCCGTCGCCCTGGACGCCGACCGAACGGACGTCGGCCAGCAGCACCACCGGCATCTGCCAGATGTCGCGGTCCAGGCCCGAGCGGGTCAGCTCCTCGCGGGCGATCGCGTCTGCCTCGCGCAGGATGTCGAGCCTCTCGCGGGTGACCTCGCCGATGATCCGGATCCCCAGGCCCGGTCCCGGGAACGGGTGCCGCCAGACGATCTCGCCCGGCAGGCCCAGCTGCTCGCCGACGAGGCGGACCTCGTCCTTGAAGAGCGTGCGCAGCGGCTCGACGAGCTCGAACTCGAGGTCGTCCGGCAGGCCGCCCACGTTGTGGTGGGACTTGATGTTGGAGGTGCCCGCTCCCCCGCCGGACTCGACGACGTCGGGGTAGAGGGTGCCCTGCACCAGGAAGGCGACCTTCTCGCCCTCCTCGGCGATCGAGTCGCCGAGGATGTCGGCCTCGGCGGCCTCGAACGTCCGGATGAACTCGCGGCCGATGATCTTGCGCTTCTCCTCGGGGTCGCTCACCCCGGCGAGGGCGTCGAGGAACTGCTTCTCGGCGTCGACGACCACGAGCTCGGCGCCGGTGGCGGCGACGAAGTCGCGCTCGATCTGCTCGGTCTCGCCCTTGCGCATCAGGCCGTGGTCGACGTACACGCAGGTGAGCCGGTCCCCGATCGCGCGCTGCACGATCGCGGCCGCCACCGCCGAGTCGACGCCGCCGGACAGGGCGCAGATCGCCTGGCCGCGCTCGCCGATCTGGGCGCGGATCTTCTCGACCTGCTCGTCGACGATGTTGACCATCGTCCAGGTCTGGCGGCAGTGCGCGATGTCGACGAGGAAGTGCTCGAGCACCTTCTGGCCGTGCTCGGTGTGCAGCACCTCGGGGTGCCACTGGACACCGGCCAGCCCGCGCTCGACGTCCTCGAACGCGGCCACCGGGGTGTCGGTCGTCGAGGCCAGCACGTCGAAGCCGGCCGGCGCCGCGACCACGGAGTCGCCGTGCGACATCCAGACGGTGTGTGCCGCCGGGACGTCGGCGAGCAGGGTGCCGCCCTGGCTGACGGAGACGGCGGTGCGGCCGTACTCGCGAGCACCGGTCGGGGCGACCTCGCCGCCGAGACCGCGGGCCATCAGCTGGAAGCCGTAGCACATGCCGAAGACCGGGGTGCCGGCCGTGAAGACCGCGGTGTCGATGCCGGGGGCGCCGTCGGCGTACACCGACGACGGGCCGCCGGACAGGATGATCGCCTTCGGGTTCTGGGCCAGCATCTCGGAGACCGGCATCGTGTGCGGCACGATCTCGGAGTAGACCCGCGCCTCGCGGACGCGGCGGGCGATCAACTGGGCGTACTGCGCCCCGAAGTCGACCACCAGGACCAGGTCATGCTCAGCCGCCGTCATGGCGGAAGCCTATCGAGCGTGGGGCCGTGGCGCCGAAGCCGCCTCGCACCTGACACATGTGTCGTCGATCGGGCCCCAGGACTACGCTTCTGCCAGGTACGACGCCTCACGAGACCTCGCGGTAGCGCAACCAGATGGCGCGTTCGACATCGTCCAAGGCCCGCCGACGCGCCACCGTGGACGTATCGACCCATCGGCTCGGCCTCTCGAGCGTCCAGTCGACCGCGCGGCCCCGTCGCTCAGCCGCACGCCGGTGCGCTCCGTGGAGCCTGGCGAGGAAGCGCTCCTGGTCCCTCGAGTCTCCGGACATCATCGTGACGACCTCGATCCCGAGCTGGCGGTAGAGCTCGTCGCGATCGAGATCGCGTCGCCGGACCCGATCCTCGAGGTGGACCACGCCGTCGTACTCGCCGGCCACCTGGGCCACCGGGTCGAACAGGTCAGGCGTGATGAGGTGCTTCCCGGCGTTGTCGAAGATCGGTGCGTTGCACAGGAGCCGGGCGCCGGCGATCGCCCGCTTCCACAGCATCCGCATCGGTACTTCCTGGGGCGACCAGACGTTTTCATCGGCCCAGATGAGGGCTGTGCGCAGCCGCTTGATGCCCGGCCTGGCAGCCAGCCGAGAGGCATGGAGGGTCATCGAGGCGATGTCGACGAGGTCGTCGGCCGCCGCCATGTCGATGATCTGCACCGCCCGCACCAGGCTGGGGGCCCGCCGAACCTCGTAGCTGACCGATCGCTCAGCCACGGTGATCGGCAGGCCGTCCACCACGGTCACGTCGTCGTCGAAGAGCCAGTCGTCGGAGGCCACGACGCCCGGTCGCGGCCGGATGGTGCGGCGATCGCCCAGGGCGACGGGCACGTCGAGACGCTGGCGGCCGTCCGGGCCGAGTCCGCGGAACCACCGCGCGCCGCGCCACGTCAGCGACGCCCATCCCGTCGCTGCGGCCGTCTCCCCGCACCCGGCGACGGCTTCGACGATGCGCTGCTCCACGACACTGGAGTCGGTATCGGCGGGCACGTAGAGCCCGCTCGACACGGCTCGCCACCGTGGTCCTCGGGCCTGGCCCGGCGTCGGACCGCTCGAGCCACGGGGATCGCGACGCACCGGCACCACGATCCCTGGACGATCGATCGACAGCTCCATGGGTCGGAGGATCCCTCGGATCGTCCGAGCACGCGACGCGCTCTCCACAGACGACGACCCGACCCGAGCGTCCTCCTGTCAGGACCCGGCCGGGGAGGGAGGGATGGCCGGGTCCTGACCGCCCATGCAACTGCTGGACAGTGCTTGAGCACGGGACCCGGCGGTGGGAGGGAGCATGTTTGCCGGGTCCGCTGGCTCAACGAGGGCTCACAGGGTGGGTCACGGGGGTTTCGGACTTTTCTCGACCCGTGCCCGAAGTCAGCGACGAGCGGTCAGCTCACGCCGACGATCGGCAGCCGCAGCGCGCCGGGTGCGTCGCCCGGGACGACCGGCGCGACCGGCCGGACCGGCTCGATCCGCTGGTACGCCGCGCCCAGGTCGGGCCGCTCGTCGGCCTCACCCTTGTTGGGCCAGAACGCCATCGCCCGCTCCGCCTGGGCGGTGATCGTGAGCGACGGGTTGACGCCGAGGTTGGCGGTGACCGCGGAGCCGTCGACGACGTGCAGGCCGGGGTGGCCGTAGACCCGCTGGAACGGGTCGATGACGCCGGACTCCGACGAGTCGCCGATCGCGCAGCCGCCGATGAAGTGGGCGGTCAGCGGCTTGTTGAAGGCGTCGCCGACGGCACTGCCGGGGAAGCCGTCCATGATCCGCGCCATCGTCCGGATCGCCTCGTTGCCGGCGGGGATCCAGGTCGGGTTGGGCACGCCGTGGCCCTGCTTGGAGGTGACGTAGCGCTTGCGGGTGAAGGGGATCCGCTTCGTGTACGTCGTGATCGAGTTGTCGAGGCTCTGCATCACGAGCGCGATCACGGTGCGCTCCGACCAGTGCTTCATGTCGTAGAGGTTGGCGATGTCGCGCCGCTGCGCCCACATCTCGCGCAGCCAGGTGCGCCAGCGCGGCTCGTCGCCGTCGCCGTCGGTCAGCACCGACTGCAGCAACGACATCAGGTTGCTGCCCGGGCCGTAGCGCACCGGCTCGATGTGGGTGTTCTCGTCGGGGTGGAAGCTCGAGGTGATCGCGATGCCCTGGCTGTAGTCGACGTTGGTGCCGGGCGGCGCGATGACGCCGCCGATCGACTCCGAGTTGGTGCGCGACAGGTAGCCCAGCCGGTCCGAGAGCCGGGGCAGGTGGCCCTCGTCCTTCATCTGGTGCAGCAGCCGCTGGGTGCCGAGCGCGGACGCCGAGAAGACGACCTGCTCGGCCGTCAGGACCCGGGTGGCGGCGCGCCGGGCGACCTTCGCCTTCGTGTACCGCACGTGCACGTCGTACCCGCCACCGTCGCGCGGCGCGACCCGGGTGACCGTGGTCAGCGGGAGGACCTTCGCTCCGGCGGACTCGGCGAGGTGCAGGTAGTTCTTGACCAGGGTGTTCTTGGCGTTGTGGCGACAGCCCGTCATGCAGGACCCGCAGCCGATGCAGGTCTTCCGCTCCGGGCCGGCGCCGCCGAAGAACGGGTCGTCGACGGTCTGGCCCATGCCCGTGCCCGCGCCCTCGTCGCCGAAGTAGACGCCGACCGGGGTCGGGTGGAAGGTGTCGGCCACGCCCATCTCGGTCGCGACCTTCTCCATGACGTCGTCGGACGGCGTGCGCAGCGGGTTCTCGACCACACCGAGCATCCGCTTCGCCTGGTCGTAGTACGGCGCCAGCTCGTCACGCCAGTCGGTGATGTGGCTCCACTGCGGGTCCTCGTAGAACGGCGCCATCGGCTCGTAGAGCGTGTTGGCGTAGACGAGGGAGCCGCCACCGACGCCGGCACCGGACACGATCAGGCAGTCGCGGAGCGCGTCGATGCGCTGGATGCCGTAGCAGCCGACCTCGGGACGGAAGAGGTACTTCGTCACCTCGAAGGAGGTCTCCGGCAGGTCGTCGTCCTCGAACCGCGCACCGGCCTCGAGGACACCGACCCGGTAGCCCTTCTCGGTCAGCCGCAGGGCGGTGACGGAGCCCCCGAACCCGGAGCCGACGACCAGGACGTCGAAGTCGTACGCCGTGCTCACGCGCGACCCAGCTTCTTCAGGATGCGCAGGTTGGTGGTCATCACCTTGGCGTAGAGCTCGTCGGACATCCCGAACGCCGGGGCGATCCGCATCACCCGCTGGGTCGCGACCGACTGCGTCTCGGTGAAGCGGAGGATGCCCTCGGCGCCCTGGCGACGGCCGGTGCCGGACTCGCGCATCCCGCCCATCGGCGTGTCCAGGCTGGCGAAGGTCGCCGCGAACGCCTCGTTGATGTTCACCGTGCCGCACTTGATGTGGCGGGCGATGAACCGCGCGCGCCGGCCGTCCTCGCTGTAGATCGAGGCGTTCAGGCCGTAGAGCCCGCCGTTGGCCCGCGAGATCGCGTCGGCCTCGTCGTGGAAGCGGTAGAGCGACACGACCGGGCCGAAGGTCTCCTTGCCGAAGCAGGTCATGTCGGGCGTCACGCCCTCGAGGATGGTCGGCTCGAAGTAGTAGGGGCCGAGGTCGGGGCGGTGGTTGCCGCCCGTCAGCACCCGGGCGCCCTTGGCGACGGCGTCCTCGACCTGCGCGACGACGGTGTCGAGCTGGGCCTGCGAGGTGAGCGTGCCCATGTCGTTGCCCCAGTCGAGCGTGGCGCCCAGCGTCATCGCCTGGGTGCGCGCCACGAAGCGCTCGACGAACCGGTCGTAGACCTGGTCGGCGACGAACATCCGCTCGATGGAGACGCAGAGCTGGCCGGAGCTCGAGAACGCCGCACGCACGGCGCCCTCGGCCGCCTTCTCGAGGTCGGCGTCGCGGAGCACCAGCAGCGGGTTCTTGCCGCCCAGCTCGAGCGAGCTGCCGACCAGCCGGTCGGCGCAGGCCTTCGCCACGACGCGGCCGGTCGCGGTCGAGCCGGTGAAGCAGACGTAGTCGGCACGCTCGATGATCGCGCCGCCGATCTCCGGGCCGGGTCCGGCCACGACCTGCCACAGGTCCTTCGGGAAGCCGGCCTCCTCGAGCAGCTCGGCACCGAGCAGCGCGGACAGCATCGTCTGCGCGTCCGGCTTGGCGACGACCGCGTTGCCGGCCGCGATCGCGGCGATGCCGTCGATGAGCGCCAGGTTGAACGGGTAGTTCCACGGCGAGATGATCCCGACGACGCCCTTGGGCACCCGGTTGACCTCGGCCCGGGTCAGCACCGGGAAGACGCCGGGGCTGCGCCGGGTCTCGAGGTGACGGCGCGTCGTACGCCCGTAGTAGCGAGCGGTCAGCGCCACGTGCAGCGGCTCGTCGAACGCGTGCTTGCGGGCCTTGCCGTTCTCGAGCACGACCAGGTCGGTGATCTCGTCCTGGCGGTCGAGGATCAGGTCGTGCAGCCGCAGCAGCGCCTGCTGCCGGTGCTCGAGCGAGGTCCGCGCCCACGCGACCTGGGCCTGGCGCGCACGGCTGAACGCGGTGGCGACGTCCAGAGGCGTCGACTGCGGGACGTGCGCCAGTGGGGCGTCGTTGAGCGGGGACCGCACCGCGTCCGTGCGCCCGCTCGTCGCCACCAGGCGGGCGGTGAGCGCCGCGACGTACTCCGGCTCCAGGGCGTACGACGCCCGCGGGTCGTGCTCCGGGTCGGGAGGTCCGACGAGAGCGGGGTCGCCAGCAGGAGGGGTGGCCGTCATGGGTACCGAGGGTATGTGACCTCGGTCTACTCGAACAGTCCCGGGTTGACCGAGACCGGCCGCGCGAGCGCCGGTCGCACGTCGCGGTAGGCGTTGACCATCGGTGCGATCTCGTGCGGCTCGGCGCCGTGCAGGATCACCGAGTGGCAGCCGAGCTCGAGCTCGCGGGCGATCGTGGCGGCGGCGTCCTCGGGGCGACCGCGGGCGGACGCCGAGAGCCACTCGTCGGGCACCAGCTCCGCGATCCGCAGCAGCGTCTCGGTGTCGGCCGACGCGTCGATCGCGCCCTCGGCCGCGGCCTTCGTGAACACCTCGGACGTCTTGAGCCGCTCCCAGACGGCCGGGTCCCAGCCGTTGACGGCCACCAGGGTGTCGCCGTACGCCTGGAAGTAGGTCACCAGGCGCCCCACGCCCCGGCGCAGCTGGTCGTCCTCGGAGAGCCCGTCGGGCACGGCGGCCAGGCACGACCAGATGCGTACGGCGTCCGGGTCGCGGCCGGCGCGCTCGGCGCCCCGGCGTACGGCCTCGATGGAGCTCTGGGTCGCCTGCTCGGAGAAGAACGTGTGCATGACGACGAAGTCGCACACCTCGCCGGCCAGGGCCATCGTCCGCGGACCGACGGCGACGAGCCCGAGCGGCGGCCCCTCCCCCAGGCCGCTGCGGTTGTGCAGCACCGGCCACTTCCCCGCCGGCCCGTCGTGGTCGAGCACGAACCCGTCGGTCCACAGCTGGCGCAGCAGGCCGATGAAGTCGCGCAGCACGGCCTCGGTCACGATCGGCTGACCGATCGCCCGCCAGTGCTCGGCCGCACCCCGCCCGAAGGCCATCGCGTAGCGGCCCTCGGTCAGGGCGTGCATCGTCGAGCCCATCGTGGCGGTGATGATCGGGTGCCGCATGTGGTGGTTGATCGCCGCGGCGGCGATGCCGAGCGACGGCGCCCGCCCGGCGACCGCCCCCGCGAGCACGCCCGCCTCCTTGACCGTGAACCGCTCGCTGATCATGCAGGAGCCCAGGCCGAGGCCCTCGGCGTCCGTGGCCTCCGAGAAGACCTTCGGCGCCTCGGCCGGGTGGTGCGTGACGGCGTAGTAGGCGAGCTCGTTGAGCTGCTCGCTCACGGCTTGTAGATCGACTTCAGCTCCGTGTAGTGCGACAGCCCCTCCGGACCGAACTCGCGGCCGATGCCGGAGCTCTTGAAGCCGCCGAACGGCGCGGAGAAGTCCATCGTGTAGGTGTTCACGCCGTACGTGCCGGCGCGCACCTGGCGGGCCACGTCGAGCCCGGCCTCCACGTCGCCGGTCCACACGGTGCCGGCCAGGCCGTACTCGGAGTCGTTGGCGATGCGGACCGCGTCGTCGACGTCGTCGAAGGGGATCACCGACAGGACCGGGCCGAAGATCTCCTCCTGGGCGATCCGCATCCCGTTGTCGACGTCGGCGAAGATCGTCGGCCGGACGTACCAGCCGGACGAGAGCCCGTCGGGCATGCCGTTGCCGCCGAGGACGACGCGGGCGCCCTCCTCCTGGCCGAGCGCGATGTACTTCTCGACGCGCTCCTGCTGGCGCTGCGCGACCATCGGGCCGATCTCGGTGGCGGGGTCGAGCGGGTCGCCGACCTGCATGCCGCCGATGCCGGCCGCGAGCGCGTCGACGACGTTGGCGTAGTTGGCGCGCGAGGCGAGGATCCGGGTCTGCGCGACGCAGGCCTGCCCGGAGTTCATGACGGCGGTGAACTTCAGGCCCTCGACCGTCGCGGCGAGGTCGGCGTCGTCGAGGACGATCGCGGCGGACTTGCCGCCGAGCTCGAGCGAGACCCGCTTGAGCTGCTGGCCGCAGATCGAGCCGATCGCGCGACCGGCCGCGGTCGAGCCGGTGAAGGCCACCTTGTCCACACCGGGGTGACGCACCAGGTGCTCGCCGACCTCGCGGCCCGCGGCGACGATGTTGACGACGCCGGCGGGCACGCCGGCCTCCTGGAGCAGCTCGGCCATCAGGTAGGTGTCGAGCGGCGTCTCGGGCGCCGGCTTGACGACGATCGTGCAGCCGGCGAGCAGCGCCGGGATGAGCTTGGACATGATCGTGAACTGCGGGACGTTCCACGGCGGGATCGCCGCGACGACGCCGACGGGCTCGTGCCGCACGATGACCTCGCCGAGCGAGCCCTGGCGGGCCTCCTCCCAGGGGAACGTGCGCGCGATCGCGAGGAACGCCTCGATCTGCATCCACGGCGCCGGAGCCTGGGCGAGGTTGGAGAACGACAGCGGCGAGCCCATCTCGGTCGAGATGATCTCGGCCATGTCGCCCATCCGGCCGGCGTACAGGTTCGAGAAGTTCTGGACGACGTCGATCCGCTCCTCGGGCGACATCCGCGGCCACGGGCCGGAGTCGAAGGCGCGGCGCGCGGCGTCGACCGCGGCGTCGATGTCGGCCGTGCTGCCCTCGGGCACGGTCGCGACGACCTGCTCGGAGTGCGGCGAGACCACCTGGATGGTGTCGCCGGTGGCCGGGGCGGCCCAGTCACCGTCGATGAAGAACGTGCTCTGGTCGAGGCTCATTGCGGGTTTCCTCTCGGGAGGCCTGTGGTCAGGGGGCGACGCTGAAGAAGTCGGCGAAGCCGGACGGGTCGTGCCGGCCGATGCAGAAGTGCTCGAAGAGCCCGAAGCCCTCCTGGCCGTCGGCCCCGTCCTGGGTGGCAAGCGCGCGACCGACGTGGTCGACGCAGCCGAACATGAAGCGGCCCTTCACGGCGTCGTCGTCCATGTCGTAGGTGACGCGCTCGGCGAACTTCTCGCCCTTCCAGGTGCCGTGGATCCAGTCCGGGTCGCCGCCGTACCCGCCACCGACGTGGAGGGGTACGGCGAGGCGCGACTCGACCTCGAGCACGAGCGGGGTGCCGTCGGGGGTGGTGCAGCGGATCGTCGCACCGGTCGGCGTCCGGCCGCCGGACGCGTAGTGGACCTTCACGAGGGGCCAGCCGAGCTGCTCGACCCGGCCGTCCTTCCAGACCCGGGTGCAGTCGTTGAGGGTGCGGTGGCCGTCGGGGCTCTCCTGGATGATCAGGCAGACGGCGTACTCCTCGAACTGCATGGGCACGTAGAGCCACCACATGCCCTCGAACGGCGGGTCGGCCGGGGCTCCCGGGGGTTCCGCCTCCCCCACGGGGCGGATCCCCCAGGAGCGGTCCCGGCTGCCGAGCCAGGTGGCCGGGTCGACGGCGATCTCCTCGCCGTCGACCGTGATCGTGCCGCTCCAGGAGCCGAGCTGGGCGAAGCGCTGGGCGTCGAGGGTGACGCGGCTGCCGGAGCGCAGCACGTGCGGCATCTCCTGGATGACGTCGCAGGTGCCGTCCCAGGTCAGGTCGGCCGCGATGCCGTCCGTCTCGTCGAGCACGATCCGGACCTTCTTGAGCGGGTCGGTGACCTCGACGCGGTAGTTGCCCACGTGCGGGTTCAGCCGGTCCTGGTCCATCAGGTCGGAGAGGTGCACGGCGGTCTGCTTGCCGTTGCGGGCGACCAGGAAGAACGCGTCCTTCGTGCCCAGGTTGGGGTAGTAGCCCATCCCGGAGATGACGAAGATGTCGCCGGTGCGGTCGTGCGCGTTGAAGTACCAGCGGTCGTAGAAGTTGCGGTCGCTGCTGTTGGCGTAGGCCAGCGGCAGCGGCGCCTGGTGCAGCGGGAACTCGTCGAGCGCGCTGATGTCACTCATGCACGTACTCGCTTCGCTCCGTGCGCGCATGAGGCACGCGTACTCCCTTGGATGATTCGCTCGCTTCGCTCGTTCATGCTCCGACCTCCTCCAGCAGACGCTCGATGAGCGGCTTGCAGTGGAACAGGCTCTCGATGTCCTCGGGCCGCTCGATCTCGCCGAAGTGGATCTGGCGGGCGCCGGTGCGCATGAAGACGATGCACCACTGGACGCCGTTGTAGACGTGGTACCACTGCAGGTCGCCGAGGGTGACGCCGGTGACCCGCTCGTACTCGGCCTTGAGGTCGTCCTCGTGCATGAAGTGCGGCATGCCCGGCATCCCCATCACGCCGGTGATCGACTCGAAGACGCTGTGCGCGAAGGCCATCCACGACACGTCGAGCTCACGCGGGCCGATGGCGGCCATCTCCCAGTCGAGCACCGCGACCGGCTCGAAGTCGTGGTACATCATGTTGCCGATCCGGGAGTCGCCCCAGACCAGGACGGCCTCGTCGTTGGTCGGCAGGTTCGCCTCGAGCCAGGCCAGCGCCCGCTCGACGAGCTGGGAGCGACCGATGTCGGCGACGGCGAACTCGTACCACTCCTTGGTGCGCGACAGGTTGCGCTCGAGGAGCGTCTCGCCGGCATGGCCGTGCTTGGCCGGGTCGAGGAAGTCGAAGGTGGTGGCGGCGTCCGGGATGGCGTGCAGCTGGGCGAGCACCCGCGCGGACGCGTCCTGGAGGCGGCGCTGGTCCTCGCGCGAGGCGTCGTGGAGCCAGTTGTCACCGAAGTTGTAGGGCAGCACGTCCTGCGGGACGACGCCCTCGATGCGGTCCATCAGGAAGAACGGCGTTCCGAGCACCTCGCCGGTGGGCTCCATCCAGCACACGGCCGGCACCGGGACGGCCGTCTGCTCGCCGACGATGCGCATCGCGTCGTACTGGTCCTGGAGCTCGTAGTGCGCGAACACGGGCAGGTCCTGGGCGGCCGGCGCGACGCGTGCGACGTACTCGCCGTGGTGGGCCTGCCCGTCCTCGGTCCAGTCGACGTCGAGGATGATCGTCTCCGACGACATGCCGTTCGCGTCGATGCCGCTGTGCAGCGTGACGACCGGGTTGGCGCCGTCGGGCAGCACCGTGGCCAGCCAGTCGGCCAGGTGGCCCGGAAGCGTGGTCGCGTCCCGGCTCGAGCGCTGCATCTTCATGTCGGCCGGCGGTGGCGCCTGCGTCACGAGTCCCTCCCCAGGGTCCAGGTGTGACCTCGATCTCACACGTGGAGCCAGCATCGGTGGAACGTGTTCTAGTTGTCAACGGATGCGCCCGCCCAACGGTCAGACGATGTCGGCCACCTTGACCCGGGCCTCGTCGGCCTCCTGGTCGGTGAGCTTGAGCTGGGACTGGCGCTCGGCCTCGACCCGGCGCAGGTAGTGGTCGACCTCGTCGGCCGTGCGGGCGGCGTCCCAGCCGAGCTCGCCGGCCATCAGGGCCGCCACGCCGGGTGCGGCCCCGACGCCGCGGTCGAAGGTCTCGATGGAGATGCGGGTACGCCGGGTGAGCAGGTCGTCGAGGTGGCGGGCGCCCTCGTGGGTGACGGCGTAGACGACCTCGGCGGCCAGGTAGTCCTCGGCCCCCTCCAGCGGGAGCGCCAGCGAGCGCCGCGCCTCGACGAGCGCCAGGATGTCGTCGACCAGGCCGCCGTACCGCCCGAGCAGGTGGTCGATGCGGGCGACGTGCAACCCGGAGCGCCTGGCCAGCAACACTCTCTGGTTCGAGCGCGTCTCCCAGTCAGCGGCTCCGAGCAACGGCACCCGGTCGGTGATCGAGTCGCGGATGGTGAGGTTGACCGTGGTGCGCAGCGAGTGCGCGGCGGCGTCGACGGCGTCGCGACCCATCACGCGGTACGTCGTGAGCTTGCCGCCCGCGATCATCACGAGACCCGGCACGGGGGTGACGACCGTGTGCTCCCGCGAGATCCGCGAGGTCGGCTCCGACTCGCCGGAGAGCAGCGGGCGCAGCCCGGCGTACACGCCCTCGACGTCCTCGTGGTCCAGCGGCTCCCGGAGGATGGCGTTGACGTGGTTGAGGATGTAGTCGATGTCGGCCTTCGACGCGGCCGGGTGCGCCTTGTCGAGGCTCCACGGGGTGTCGGTGGTGCCGATGATCCAGTGCCGGCCCCACGGGATGACGAAGAGCACCGACTTCTCGGTGCGCACGATGAAGCCGGCCTCGGAGCGGATCCGGTCGCGCGGCACGACGAGGTGGATCCCCTTGGACGCCTGCACGTGCAGCGACCCGCGGCCGCCGACCATCTCCTGGATCTCGTCGGTCCACACGCCCGCGGCGTTCACGACGACGCGCGCGCGGATCTCGATCTCGGGGCTGTCCGGTCCGGCCTCCAGGTCTCGCGCGCGGACGCCGACGACCCGCTCCCCCTCGCGCAGGAAGCCGACCACCTGGACCCGGGTGGCAACGTGCGCGCCGTGGGCCGCGGCCGTCCGGGCGATGGTCAGGGCGAGGCGGGCGTCGTCGACCTGGCAGTCGTAGTACTTGATCGCGCCGCTGATCGCCTCGGTCTTGAAGTCGGGGGCGATCCGGGCGACCTGGCGCCGGAAGAGGTGCTTGTGCCGCGGGACGCCCATCTCCCGGCCAGAGATCGACAGGGCCCCGAGCATCGCCATGCCGTCGTAGAGCACGAGCCCCGCGCCGACGTACGGCCGCTCCCACCCGCGGTGCGTCAGCGGGTAGAGGAACGGCACCGGGCGGACCAGGTGTGGCGCCAGCCGGGTGAGCAGCAGGCCACGCTCCTGGAGCGCCTCGCGGACCAGCCCGAAGTCGAGCATCTCGAGGTAGCGGAGTCCACCGTGGACGAGCTTGCTGCTGCGGCTGCTGGTGCCGCTGGCGATGTCGCGCTGCTCCACCAGGCCGGTGCTCAGGCCTCGGGTGACCGCGTCCAGGGCCGTGCCGACGCCGACGATCCCGCCGCCGACGACCAGGACGTCGAGCTCGCCCTGCCCCGCGGCCCCGGACATCGCCGCCAGGGCCTGGTCACGGGCATCTGGACCGAGCGCGCTCGAGCGGGTCATGTGAGCAGTCTTGCAAACGCGGATGTCGGCAATGTGTCCCGCGCGCTCTTCCGCTCACGCCAGACTTGGCCGGTGATCATCCGACGCCGCCTCGCGGTGGGCGGCGTCGCGCTCGGGATCGCGCTGCTCTCCAGCGCCTGCTCCCCTCCGACCGACACGATCGGTGACCCGGCGGAGCCGCCGACGTCCGCCGCGACCAGCCCGGTGGCGGCCGAGCCGACCGGGCCGGTCGACGCCGACCCCGGGCCGCGGAGGGCGTCCCTGGTCATGGGCGGCGACCTGCTCTGGCACAACACCGTGTGGTTCAGCGCCGCCGAGGACCACGAGCGCACCGGTCGCGGCACGAGGTACGACCTCGACCCGACCTTCGCGCGGCTCGCGCCGCTCATCCAGCGGGCAGACCTCGCGATCTGCCACGAGGAGGTGCCGTTCGCGGCCCGCGGGCAGCACCCGAGGAGCTACCCCGTCTTCGCCGCACCCCGCGAGTTCGCACCCTGGATCGCCAGCATGGGCTGGGACGCCTGCACGACCGCCTCCAACCACAGCTGGGACCAGGGGTACGACGGCGTGGTGAACACCGCCGACCTCCTCGAGGCCAACGGCGTCCCGCACATCGGCACGTTCCGCACCGCTGCCGAGCGCCGGCAGCCGGTCGTCCTCACCACCGACGACGGCGTCCGCATCGGCGTCGTGGCGGCGACGTACAGCCTCAACGGCTTCGCCACGCCCGTGGACCAGTGGTGGGCCGTCTCGCAGCTCCCCGAGACCCGCGACGACCTGCTCGACCAGGCCGCCCGCGCCCGGGCGGCCGGGGCCGACATCGTGGTCGCGCACGTCCACTGGGGCACGGAGTACGACCACCTCCCGAACGCCGACCAGGTCGCGCTCGCCGACGCGCTGACCGCCTCGCCCGACGTCGACGTCGTGCTCGGCGAGCACGCCCACGTCGTCCAGCCGATCACCCGGGTCAACGGGAAGTGGGTCGTCTACGGCCTCGGCAACATGGTCGCGCAGAACGAGGTCGAGCGACCCGACGCCTACGAGGGCATCACCGTCGACCTCGACTTCGCCGAGCGGCCGGACGGCAGGTGGGTGGTGAGCCGCGCGGCGTACGTGCCGACGCAGTGGAACCACTACGCACCGGGCCACCCGATCCGGATCGTCGACGCGACCGGCGCGCACCTCGCCTCGGTGCGCAGCGCCGTCGACGGGGTCGGCGGCAACCGGGGTCTCGTCGAGGAGCGACTGCCGCGCTGACCGCACCTGGGGTCGTGGTTTCAGGCGTACGCCGGGCGGGGTATATCGGCCCCACCAGGTAGCCAAGACGTCACGGGGGACTCGGGATGGCTCGCTCGGCAGACGCTGCACGCTTCGACAGACGCGCGCTCCTCCTCGGAGCCGGAGGGCTGCTGGTCACGACCGGCTGCTCCGGTGGTGGAAGTGACCAACCCGCGGCGAAGGGCAGCAGCTCACCCAGCGCCTCGGCGAGCGGCCCGATCGTCCACGAGCAGGACGCCGGCACCGTCATCTCCAAGGCGGACATCGACGACCTCGTCGGCCGGCTCAACGCGGCCGTGCGCAGCGCCGACGTCGACTCCCTCAAGGCGATCGCACCGACGATCCGCCGGCCGGTCTGGCAGCAGCGGTTCGAGAACCTCGCCCGCTACCCGATGGACGACATCGGGTTCGCCTTCGACGAGAGCCTCGGCCGTCAGATCAACGCGAGCGGCGGCCGGCTCGAGGTGGACGCCTACATGGCCCTCACCCACCAGATCACCGGCGTGGACAGCCGACCCGCGCTGCAGATCTACAGCGCCACCCTGGTCAAGGACGGTCCCGACGCCGCGGTCCAGATCTCCGAGATCGACAACGCGCCGGACGACAACACCAGCCCGGCTCCGTGGGACCTGCGCAGCGAGTGGGACGTGGTCGAGGGCGACCACGTCATCGTCGTCGCTGTGCCCGGGGACGCCGGGAGGGTGCGCGCCTCACTGGCGACCATCGACGCGGGCGTGGCTGCGGCCATGGCGGTCGTCCCGCCGCCGGCGGGCGTCACCAAGGCGTACTTCGCCTACACCGCACCCGACAGTCCCCTCTACAAGCAGGGTGAGAACGACCAGCGCACCCAGGAGCGCGACGGGTTCGCGA
The DNA here is from genome assembly GCF_042658885.1 of Nocardioides hankookensis. Classification (NCBI taxonomy): domain Bacteria; kingdom Bacillati; phylum Actinomycetota; class Actinomycetes; order Propionibacteriales; family Nocardioidaceae; genus Nocardioides; species Nocardioides hankookensis. The sequence goes on from NZ_JBHSRJ010000009.1 coordinate 695,305, forward strand.
TGCGCGTCGGGTACGTCGAGCCCGAGAAGGCGGCGAGGTCCGGCAAGAGCGCCGGGTCCGGATCGGCGTACGCCGGGGCTCGGTTGGTGCTGCACGCCGGTGCGTTCTCCTCCACCGACCGGCTGCGCGAGGTCGCGACGCACGAGACGATCCACGGCCTCGCCTACCAGTGGGGATCCGCCGACCCGTGGCCGACCGAGGGGCTCGCCACCTGGGGTGAGCTGGGCGGCGTCAGCGGGGTACGTGGCGACGGCTACTACCGATCCCTGATCCGCTCCGGCTTCGCGGGCTTCCGGCAGCGGATGCGCGGGACGGCGGTCTTCGACTACGACGTCTTCCACGACCCGGCGACCGAGTCGACCAACTACGCGTGCGCCGCGGCCGTCTACGGCTACCTCGAGGCGACGGGCGGTCGACCGAAGGCGCTGCGCTTCGCCGAGACCGCCTACCGCAAGGGCACGGAGGACGCCGCGACGGCGCTCGGCTTCCGCGACACCGACGACCTCCTCGGGAAGGTGCAGCAATGGGTCACCACGATCTGACCGGGCGCCGGGCCGCGGCGACCGCGATCGCCCTGCTGCTCGCGGTCGCCACCACGGCGTGCAGCGGTGGCAGCGACGAGCCGAAGGGCGACGAGCCGAAGGCGGACGCGTCGGCCAGCCCGACGTTCCCGCCGAACCCCGACCTGCCGGACCCGGTCGACACCAACGGCCCGATCACCGAGCCGCTGATGCAGCCGGTCTGGCTGATCCGCAGCACGAAGACCGACGAGTCCGACGACTACGACGTCCGCTCGCAGGCGCTCTTCGTCGACGGCGACGTCGCGGTCTACCAGGCCCAGGACACGATGCTCGGCGTCTCGATGACGGACGGCTCCACGCTCTGGAAGTCGCCGGTCGACATGGGCGGCGAGCTCCCCGACTACGCCGGCACGTCGGCGCACGGCGACCACCGGTGGAGCTTCGTCTACCCGGAGTCCAACGCCAAGGACCTCGACGACTGGGGCGAGCGCCTCGTCACCGTCGACACGCGCACGGGGGAGGTCGTGGGCGACAACCTGCTCGACGGCAGCTACGGCGCCGCGACCGCGATGCGCAGCGTCGGGGACGTCCAGTACCTCGCCACGGACGACGGCCTGAACGTCGTCAACGACGACGGCAGCCTCCACACCGTCGTCTGGCTGCAGCGACTGCCGGGCAAGCACCCGGAGATCGTCGGCATCACTCCCATCGAGGGCAGCGACGTGCTCACCCTCGCGATCAACACCAACAACGTCATCGGGACCGACGTCATCGTCGGGGTCAACCCGACCTCCGGCGACGTTCTGTGGACGCACCCGGTCACGGACTTCGCGAAGGGACAGGGCGCGAACTACGTCGACGTCAGCCTCGTCGACGGTCGCTACGTCACCCGCAACGCCTGGGACGACCAGTCCCAGGAGATGCTGCACCTGTGGGTGCTCGACCCGGACACCGGCAAGGTGCTCGCCCACCAGCTCTCCAAGCCCGGCAAGGCGGGCAAGAACTACCACCAGATGCGCATCAGCGTGAACGACCTCGGGTCGGGCAACCCCCACGGCATGGTGGTCGTCGGTGACGAGATCATCTTCGAGGACTGGCACGGCATCAGCCGCTACCGGCCGCTGACCGGCGAGTACGTCTGGACCCGGCACGTCGACATCATGGGTCTGCGCCACGGCGACGTCGACTGGGTCTCGTTCGGGATCGGCGGCCTCAGCCCCGACGGCACCCTGCTCTACACGTTCATGTCGTCCGGGCAGTCCGGCGACCTCCTGGCGATCGATGTCGAGACCGGAGAGATCGCCGGCCGGTGGGCGATGGACGACGCGCAGGACGCGGGTCTGGTCGGCCGACCGCTCATGGTCCTCGACGGAGACCAGATGGTGCTGGCGCGCAACCGCTCGGTCGAGGGCGACCCCGAGCTGATGGAGGGCCCGCAGAAGCCGCTCGGCCCCGGCAACGACGTGGGCCTGGTGCAGTTCCCGGACCTCGACAGCGACGAGGCCGGCTAGGCCTGTGCCTAGGACCGCACCCGTGGGCCGAGCGTCGACCGGTGGTCGGCGGTCATCGTGTGCGTCGCCCGGGTCTGCGCGACGACCTCGGTGTCGAGCTCCGCGATCGCCAGCCCCTCCTCCTCACCGAGCCGCGCGAGCGGCCTGCCCTCCGGGTCGTAGACCGCAGAGCCGCCGATGAACTCCGTGTCGCCGCACCGGCCGGTGAGGCCCGAGAACACGACGTACATGCCGTTCTCGACCGCGCGGGCGGCGTAGTAGAGGTCGCGACGGTGCGCCCCGCCCGGGAAGTACGCCGACGAGCTGAGGTAGCCCATCGCGCCGTCGCGGGCGGCGGCCTGCGCGTGCTCGGGGAAGCAGCCGTCGTAGCAGATCGACAGGCCCAGCTCGACGCCGTCGACGCTGATCGAGGCGCCGTGGTCGCCGGTGGTGAAGAGCTGCTTCTCGAGGCCGTCGAGGTGCTGCTTGTCGTACGGCGTGGTCGCGGTGCCGTCGGGGCGCACGACGACCTGGGACAGCCGTCGCTCACCCGCGCGGCGCACGGCCGTGCCGACCACCACCGTCACTCCCCCGGCGGCCGCCTCGCGGAGCGGGTCCAGCCAGGACCCGAGGTCGTCGGCGTCCCGCAGCGGCCCGTCGAAGGCGGCCACGTCGTAACCGGTCAGGAACGCCTCGGGCAGCACCAGCAGCCGCACGCCCTGGGTGGCGGCCAGCCCGGTGAGCCGGGCGGCCGTCGCGACGTTCGCGTCGAGGTCGCCGGAGACGGAGGCGGCCTGGCCCGCGGCGACCAGCAGCCTCGTCACGACCTGGCCGCCTCGACCGCCTCGGTCAGGCCGCGTGCGGCCAGCCGGTCGGCGCGCTCGTTGCCCTCGTCGCCGGCGTGACCCTTGACCCAGTGCCACTCGATGTCGTGCTGCTCGCACGCCTGGACGAGCGCCTGCCAGAGGTCGACGTTCTTCACGGGCTGCTTGGCCGACGTCAGCCAGCCGTTGCGGGCCCAGCCCGAGCACCACTTCGTGATGCCGCTGCGGACGTAGGTGCTGTCGGTGTAGATGTGCACGACCGAACGCCGCTTGAGGGCCTCGAGCGCCTTGATCGGCGCGGTCAGCTCCATCCGGTTGTTCGTCGTCTCGCCGGCCTCGCCGCCGCAGAGCTCCAGCTCGCGCTCGCCGTACCGCAGCAGCGCGCCCCAGCCACCGGGACCCGGGTTGGGGATGCAGGCGCCGTCCGTGTGGATGGTGACGACGGCGCCGGCGGGGTCGTCACTCAACGACGACCTCGACCCGCTGGAACTCCTTGACCTCGGTGTAGCCCGTGGTCGCCATCGAGCGGCGCAGCGCGCCGACCAGGTTCATGGTGCCGTCAGCGACGCGCGACGGGCCGAAGAGGATCTCCTCGAGCGTGCCGACGGTCTCGAACTGCACCCGCTGCCCGCGCGGCAGGTCGTGGTGGTGCGCCTCGGTGCCCCAGTGGAAGCCGCGGCCGGGGGCGTCGCTGGCGCGCGCGAACGGCGAGCCGACCATGACCGCGTCGGCGCCGCAGGCGATCGCCTTGGCCACGTCGCCGGACTTGCCGATCGAGCCGTCCGCGATGACGTGGACGTAGCGGCCGCCGGACTCGTCGAGGTAGTCGCGGCGCGCGGCCGCGACGTCGGCGACCGCGGAGGCCATCGGGACGGCGACACCGAGCACCGTGCGGGTCGTGTGGGCCGCTCCCCCGCCGAAGCCGACGAGGACGCCGGCCGCGCCGGTGCGCATCAGGTGCAGCGCGGCCTGGTGGGTGGCACAGCCACCGACGATGACGGGGACGTCGAGCTCGTAGATGAACTCCTTGAGGTTGAGCGGCTCGGCCTGGGACGAGACGTGCTCGGCGGACACCGTGGTGCCGCGGATGACGAACATGTCGACGCCGGCGTCGACGACGGCCTTGGCGAACTCCTTGGTGCGCTGCGGCGACAGGGAGCCGGCGACGGTGACGCCCGAGTCCCGGATCTCGCGCAGCCGCTCGGTGACGAGCTCGGCCTTGATCGGCTCGGCGTAGATCTCCTGCAGCCGGCGGGTGGCGTCGACGCCCTGGAGACCGGCGACCTCCTCGAGGAGCGGGTCCGGGTCGTCGTAACGGGTCCACAGGCCCTCGAGGTTGAGCACGCCGAGACCACCGAAGCGACCGAGCGCGATCGCCGTGGTCGGGGACATCACCGAGTCCATCGGGGCGGCGAGCACCGGGATGTCGAAGCGGTAGGCGTCGATCTGCCAGGCGGTGCTGACCTCCTCCGGGTCGCGGGTGCGCCTCGAGGGCACGATCGCGATGTCGTCGAAGGAGTAGGCACGCCGGGCCCGCTTGGCGCGGCCGATCTCGATGTCGCTCACCCACCAAGGTTAGCGAGAGGAGAACATCTCCCGGGCAGGGGCAACCATTCCGGTTGTCCACCGGGTCGGAAGGGGTATGGAAGCCCTGACCGGATCCCGGTCGACCACGATCTCGGGAGGTGCGGTGGACACGAAGGCGGACTTCGACGAGTTCGTCGCCGCGCGCTCCAGCCGCCTGCTGCGTACGGCGTACCTGCTGACCCGGGACCATGCGCTCGCCGAGGACCTCCTCCAGACCGCCCTGACGAAGGCCTGGTTCGCCTGGTCCCGGATCGAGAGCGACCCGGAGCCCTACGTGCGCAAGATCATCGTCAACACGTTCTCGTCGTGGTGGCGCCGCAAGTGGAACGGCGAGCACGCGTTCGCCGAGCCGCCCGAGCCCACCCAGCAGAACTCCGGGGGCGAGCACGACGACGCCGACCAGCGCCAGGACCTCTGGACGGCGATGGGCCGGCTGCCCCGGCGCCAGCGCGCCGTCGTCGTGCTGCGCTACGTCGAGGACCTGACCGAGGCGGAGACCGCCCGGATCCTCGGTGTCTCGGTCGGCACCGTCAAGAGCCAGACCAGCAAGGCCCTCGCGAAGCTGCGGATCGATCCCGCGCTCGCCGAAGCCACCACGACCACGGAGGACCTCGCATGAACACGCTCCACGACCTCCGCTCCACCCTCGACCGCCACGCCGACGGCCTCGACGACACCGAGCGCTACGTCCGGCCGGTCGCCGTCCACGCCCGGATCCGCGCCGTACGCCGTCGCCGCGCCGGCGCCGTGGCCGCGGTCGCCGCCGTGGCCGTGGTGGCCGCGGTCGCCACCGTCGGCTCGCTCGGCGGGTCCCAGCAGGTCGAGCCGGCCGGTCCCACCGTCATCGGCATCGACGTGCCGCAGGAGGTCACGATCTCCGGCTTCCCGTACGCCGTCTCGGACACCGAGGTCTTCCCCTCGGCGAGGCCGCGGCTGACGCTGGACGAGACCGACTCCGAACGAGCTGTCTCGCTGGTGGCCAGCGACCTCGGCGACGGCTCGGCGACGTTGTGGGCCGACGGCGAGGCGATCGCCCGGGCCCGCGGGGACCAGCAGGTCACGGCGCCCGTCCCGACCGGGGCGACCACCCTCCAGGTGCGCTTCGACGGCATCGGTGACGGCGCGCAGGCCGGGATCGCCGTCTACGACGCGACCGGCGAGCTGGCCGACGGGGTGAGCAACGCGGACGGCACCGCCGTCTTCCGGGACGACGTCGCCGGCGACGAGCTGCTCGCGAGCGGCTTCTCCGAGCCCCGCTCGTCGGAGGTCAGCGTCGACTTCACCGCGGCGTTCAGCGACGTGCGGTTCTCCGAGTACTGCACGACCGACGAGCGGGGCCTCTGGATCAACGTCGAGATCGACGACCAGGGCCCGATCAGCGGCCCGTGCCGCGACGACGACTACCGCGACCCCGGCACGTCGAGCTCCAGCTTCGAGGGCGACCGGGTGCGCGGACACGTGGTCCGCGCCTACCTCACCCGCGGCGCGGACGGTCCCGAGGTCACCTCGGACTCGGCCGTCGTGGGCGTGGCCGTCTACCGCCAGTCGCCGCGCGCCCAGCTGGTGCTGGGCATGCGGGTGGAGCAGCAGGTCGAGTACGCCGGTCGCACCTGGGTCCTCGACCGCCTCGAGGACCAGCCTGCGGGCAGCAGGGACGCCGTCCGCACGACGGTCGACACGGCCGACGGGGACCGCCTGCTCGGACTGGTCGGCCGCGGCGCCAGCGTCGGGGCCCGCTGGTCCGGGCGGTTGGCCGACGGCACCTCGTCCTTCCTGGGGGCCACCACCGGGGCGGCGAGCTCCATCGGCGGGGTGCTGCTCGCGGGCGACCGCTACGACGTCACCCTCGACAGCGAGGACGGGTCGGACTTCCAGGGCGTGCTGCTGGTCTACCGGCCGCTGTAGTTGGGCGCCTCGACGGTCATCTGCACGCCGTGCGGGTGGCTCTCCTGGAGCGAGGCCTGGGTGATCCGGACGAACCGGCCCTTCTCCTGCAGCTCCGGGACGGTCGCCGCGCCGACGTAGAACATCGACTGGCTCAGGCCGCCGATGAGCTGGTGCGCGACCGCGGCCAGCGGGCCGCGGTAGGCGACCTGGCCCTCGATGCCCTCGGGCACGATCTTGTCGTCGCTCTCGACCTCGGCCTGGAAGTAGCGGTCCTTCGAGTAGGACTTCTTGCCCCGGCTCGACATCGCACCCAGTGAACCCATGCCGCGGTAGGACTTGAACTGCTTGCCGTTGACGAACACCAGGTCGCCCGGCGACTCCTCGCAGCCGGCCAGCAGGGAGCCGATCATCACGGTGTCGGCGCCGGCGACCAGCGCCTTCGCGATCTCGCCGGAGTGCTTCAGGCCGCCGTCGGCGATCACGGGGACTCCGGCGGCCTTGCAGGCCAGCGAGGCCTCGTAGACCGCGGTGACCTGGGGGACGCCGACGCCGGTGACGACCCGCGTGGTGCAGATCGAGCCCGGACCGACGCCGACCTTGACGGCGTCCGCGCCCGCGTCCACGAAGGCCTGGGCGCCCTCCTTGGTCGCGACGTTGCCTCCGACGACCTGGACGTGCTTGGTGGCCGGGTCGGTCTTGAGCCGCTGGACCATGTCGAGCAGCATCCGCACGTTGCCGTGGGCGGTGTCGGCGACGAGCACGTCGACGCCGGCCTCGATCAGGGTGGTGGCGCGCTGCCAGGCGTCGCCGAAGTAGCCGATCGCCGCACCGACCATCAGCCGGCCGGCGCCGTCGTACGACGCGTGCGGGAACTGCTCACCCTTGACGAAGTCCTTGACCGTGATCAGGCCGGTGAGGTGGCCGGCCTCGTCGATGAGCGGGAGCCGCTCGCGCTTGTGCTTGCGCAGCAGCACCGTCGCGTCGTCGCGGCTGATGTCGGAGGGGCCGGTGATGAGCGGCATCGGTGTCATCACCTCGTCGACCTTGGTGGTCGCCCACTCCGCGACCGGGGTGAAGCGCAGGTCGCGGTTGGTGATCATGCCGATCAGCCGGTTGTCGCTGTCGACGACCGGGAAGCCGGAGATGCGGTACTCGCCGGCGAGCTTGTCGAGCTGCTCCAGCGTCGCGTCCGGGCTGATCGTGACCGGGTTGGAGATGATGCCGGTCTGGGTCCGCTTCACGAGGTCGACCTGGTAGGCCTGGTCCTCGATCGACAGGTTGCGGTGCAGCACCCCGAGGCCGCCCTGGCGGGCCATCGCGATCGCCATCCGGGACTCGGTGACCGTGTCCATCGCCGCACTCACCAGCGGCACCCGCAGCGAGATCTCGCGGGTCAGCCGCGAGGTCATGTCGATGTCCGAGGGCGCCAGGTCGGAGTGACCCGGCAGCAGCAGGACGTCGTCGTAGGTCAGGCCCAGCGGGGCGAACTTCTCCGGCAGCTCCACCCCTTCAGCCTACCGGCGGGCTCCCGTCAGAGACGAAGCGGCTTGAGGTCGCGGACGGGCACGCGCACGGTGAGCGTGTCGGACGCCATCCGGATGCGTCCGCGCAGGCCGGCGGCCATCACCATCGGCAGCACCGCCTGGTTGTCGGACCGTGTGGTCAGCACGATCTCGGTGGCTCCGAGCGCGTTGGCGAGCCGGGCCGCGTCCACCAGCAATCGGGTGCCGATGCCGCGCCGCTGCCAGGCCGGGTCCACCCGCAGCGTGACCGGTCGTACGTCGGGCTCCTCGGCCGCCGGGCGGACCACCGCGAGCCCGACCGCCTGGCCCTCGATCATCGCCGAGACCGAGTCGCCGTCCGCGACGTAGCCGGGAGTGGCTCCGCCTCCCACGCGGCGGCCCATGCTCGGCGACATCGCGCTCTCGCGGGTGCGCTCGAGCACGTCGGAGACCAGGTCGGCCATCGCCGACCCGCGCGCGTGCTCGGTCGCCGTGAACGGCGCGGACCGGCGCACCTGCACCTGGACGTCGCCGACCGTCATCTCCATCACGTCGAGGGTGCCGTCGGCGCCTGCCCCCGGGTCGGACTCGGCGTCGAAGAGGCGGGCGACCACCTCCGGGAACGACGCCGGCTGGGCCAGGATCGTGCGGGCCGCCTGGACGTAGCGGGTCGGCTGGTCGGTCAGTGCGGCCTCGGTGCACGGGCCGGCGCTGACCGAGAGCCCGCCGGAGCGACCGACCAGGTCGGCGAGGTCGGCCGCCGTCCAGTCGTCCGGGGTGCTGAGCACGAGCTCGTCGGTCACCGACTCCACGCCCGGGAAGATCTGGAGACCCAGGATGTTGACCCCGGCCTCGCCACAGGTCGCCGCCAGCATGGCCAGCGCCCCGGGACGATCGGGCAGCGTCGTACGAACCCTCCACAACATGGGCACAGCGTGGCGGCGTGACGTTGCCGGATCGCAACCTGCGTGTTTCCTGGGTGCTACGAACGCGTGGGTGGACCTGAGAGGCTAGGCCGGTGCCCAGCTGGATCTACCTCCTCCACCCGCCGCGGCCGGACTTCGCGGCCACGATGACCGACGAGGAGTCGGCCGTCTTCGGTGAGCACTTCGACTACCTCCAGCGGCTGCTCGACGACGGCGTGCTGGTGCTCGCGGGCCCGACGCTCGGCACGGTCAACACCGGTGTCGCGGTGTTCGAGGCGCCCGACGAGCCCGCCGCCCGCGCGGTGATGGAGGCCGACCCGACCATCGTCCGCGGCGTGGTGACCGGCGAGCTCCGCGAGATGCGGGTCTCGCTGCTGCGCGGGCGCGACTGACCGCGTGCTCCGTCTCCTCGGTCGCTACCCCGTCGCGGTCGCCGTCGCGCTCACGGTGCTGGCACGACTGCCCGCGCTGACCCGTCCGGTGCGCGCGGACGAGGCCGGCTTCCTCCTGGTGGCGCGGGCCTGGGACCCGCAGCCCGGCAGCCTCTTCGGCACCTACTGGGTGGACCGGCCGCCACCGCTGATCGCCGTCTTCGGCGCGGTCGACGCACTCGGTGGCGTCACCACCCTGCGCGTCCTCGGTGCGCTGGTCGCCGGGCTGACCGTGCTCCTGGCCGCCGCCGTCGCCGGCACGATCAGCGGCCCGCGGGCGACCGTGTGGACCGCCGCACTGGTCGCCGCCCTGCTCTCCAACCCGATGATCGACGTCGTCGCCGTGAAGGGCGAGCTGCTCGCGCTGCCGTTCGTCCTCGGCAGCATCCTGCTGACCCTGCTCGCCGTACGACGGGAGGCGTGGCCGCTCGCGCTCGCGGCCGGCGCTGCGGCGACGCTGGCCGTCGGTCTCAAGCAGAACCTCGCCACCGGCCTGGTCTTCGCGGGCGTGCTGCTGCTCGTGTCGTGGCGGACCGAGCGGCTGCCCGGCCGCTCGACGGTCGCGCTCGCGGCCGCCGGGCTGGTGGGCGCCGCCGTACCGGTGCTCGCCACGATCGCGTGGACGTCGGCAGCCGGTGTCCGGCTGTCGGTGCTGTGGGAGACGGTCTACGGCTTCCGCGCCGACGCCGCCCGGGTGATCGCGGACGGCACGACGGACGCCCCCGAGCGCCGGGCCTGGATCCTGCTGGCGATCGCACTGGCGACCGGGCTGCTGGTCGTGCTGGCGGGCCCGTTCGCCCGGATGCGGGAGCTGTGGCGCGACAACCCGCCGGCGCTCGCCGCGACCCTGGCCGTCGTCGTCGTGGACGTGGCGTCGCTGGTCGCGGGTGGGAGCTACTGGCAGGACTACATGCTGCCGCTGATCCCGGCGGCGGCGCTGTGCACCGCGCTGCTCGCCGGGCGGGAGGACCGCTCGGGGCGCACGATGCGCGGGCTGGTCGTCGCGGCGATCGGCTCCGCCGTCCTGGCGATGGCGTTCTGGCTGGTCTGGAACGCGACCGGGCACCAGGAGTTCGACGAGGTCCGCACCGGCGAGGCGATCGCCGACTCCGCGGAGCCCGGCGACACCCTGGTCGTCTTCGGTGGCCGGGCCGACCTCCAGCTGACCAGCGGCCTGGACTCGCCGTACCCCTACCTGTGGAGCCTGCCGATGCGCACCCGCGACCCGGAGTACGCCGACCTCACGGCGCTGCTCTCGGGGCCGGACGCGCCCACCTGGCTCGTCCAGTGGGTCGACCTCGACGCCTGGGCCGACACCGGCGTCGACGACCTGCACAACGCGATCGAGGACAACTACGTCCCGGCCGGCACGACCTGCAACGGCCGGACGGTCTACCTGCGCCGCGGTCTCGACAGGCCGCCGGTGACGCCGGATTGTTGATCGCGTGCAACCGATCCTCGGCTCACCTCGTTCTGGGGGCATGGATCGCGACACGGAGTTCTCGGAGTTCGCCGTCGCCGCTCACGGCAGGCTGCGCAACACGGCGTACCTGCTCTGCGGTGACTGGGAGCGCGCGGCCGACCACGTCCAGGAGGGCCTGATCCGGGTGTACGTCGCCTGGCCGCGGCTGGTCCGGCGCGGCGGCGAGCTGGCCTACGCCCGCAAGGCCGTCGTCAGCGCCTTCCTCGACGCCAGCCGCAAGCGGTCGAGCACCGAGCGGCCGACCGAGGTCGACGACCAGCGGCGCTCCGACGAGGACGTCGCCGGCAGGGTCTCGGACCGGGCGGCGCTGATGGCCGCGCTCGCCCGGCTGCCCGAGCGGCAGCGTGCGTGCGTCGTGCTGCGCTACTTCGAGGACCTCGACGTCCGGGAGACGGCGGTGGTGCTGCGCTGCGGCGAGGGCACGGTGAAGAGCCAGACCTCGCGGGCCCTGGCGTCCTTGCGATCCATGTTCGAGAGCGCGTCGCGCGACGAGCTCGCCGTGATCGGAGAGGGGAACCTGCCGTGGTGAACGACCTGAAGCAGCTGCTGCACGACAACGTCGCGGACGCGCCGGCCGACCACGTCGACGTGGCGGTCCTGGTGGCGGCCGGCCGGCGTCGCACCACCTCGCGTCGGCGTACGGCCGGCATCGCGGCGGTGGGCGTGCTCGCGGCCACCGTCCTGGTCACCGCGGCCGTCCGTTGGCCGAGCGGCGCCGACCACGCCGACCCGGCGGGCGCGCCGCCGCGGCCCGATGCACCCACCATCCGGCTCAGCGACGCCCAGCCGGCGGTCGAGGGACGGGACTACCGGGTGCTGGCGTCGCTCACCAACCGCAACCTCGACGAGGACAACGGCCAGTACTTCGACGGGGTCACCGACGACGGGCTGATCCTCCTCCAGGACGGACCGCGCGAGGCCCGCTCGAGCGCGAAGTTCGCGCTGCTGGACCCCGCGACCGACGCCAAGGACTGGCTGCCCGACCCCGGGGTCGGGCAGGACAACATCACCCCGGTCGAGCTCGGCACCGACCGGCTCGTGCTGCTCAGCGACAACGGCACGGGACGGCGGGTGACGGCGTACCTCTTCGACCGGACCACGCGCGAGTGGAGCACGCTGACCTGGCCGGGTCTCCCCCACGGCGTCGAGTTCCGCGCCGAGCTGGGACCGGACGGACGCGTCTACTTCCGGGTCCCCGCGACGCAGGGCCGGATCCCCGACGGCGGCTGGCCGATGGGCAACGGCGGCGAGGCGGACGACTCCAACGCCGAGGGCGACACGTTCGACCTCTGGTCGGCGTCCCTCACCGACGCGAACGACGTCCGCGACGAGCACCTGACGCTCGGGGACGTCGCCTTCACCGACAGCTCGATGGTGTGGACCGACTCGACCAACGGCCACGCCGGGCAGGTGCACGTGCGCGACCTCGCGACCGGGGCCGAGCACTCCTTCGACCCGCACGCGGGAGCGAAGTGCAACCTGCTCTCCTTCGGGGCCACCGACGACCGGATCCTGATGAGTCAGTACTGCGGCGACTACGCCGGCAGCGAGCGCGACGACCGCGTGCAGGTCCTCAGCACCGACGGCGAGCAGGTCGTCACGCTCCAGGACAGCGGCATCGACGGCTACCTGCCGCCGGGCAGCGAGGTCGTCGCGATCACGGCGTACGCCGACGGGGTGGCCGGGACCTACACCTACGACCTGGCGACGAACCGGTTCCTACGACTCAACGACGCGGTCGGGAACTGGGGCGGCGGTGCCGGGTCCACCGGCGGCGCCCGGAACCTGATGTGGCAGACGCCCGTGAACCACCGCCACGGCGCCACGCAGTGGCTCGGCGAGCTGCTGCCCTGAAATGCCGACCCGGCGCCAGTTTTCACACCGAGGTGAAAACTGGCGCCGGGTCGGGGTGAAACTGGCGCCGGGTCGGCTCAGTGGCCGTGGCCGTGCCCGTGGCCGGCGGCCTCGGGCTCCTCCTCCTCGGGCTTGTCGACGACCAGCGTCTCGGTCGTGAGCAGCATGCCCGCGATCGAGGTGGCGTTGACGAGCGCGGAGCGGGTCACCTTGACCGGGTCGAGCACGCCCTGGGCGACCAGGTCGCCGTACTCACCGGTCGCGGCGTTGTAGCCGTTGCCGAGGCCGAGCTCGCGGACCTTGGAGGTGACGACGTAGCCGTTCTCCCCGCCGTTCTCGGCGATCCAGCGGAGCGGCTCGTCGGCGGACTTGCGCACGATGCGCACGCCCGCCGCCTCGTCGCCGGTGAGGCCGAGGTCGTCGGAGAGGACCGACACCGCGTGGATGAGCGCGGAGCCACCGCCGGGGACGATGCCCTCCTCGATCGCGGCGCGCGTCGCGGAGACGGCGTCCTCGATGCGGTGCTTCTTCTCCTTCAGCTCCACCTCGGTGGCGGCGCCGACCTTGATCACGCAGACGCCACCGGCGAGCTTCGCGAGGCGCTCCTGGAGCTTCTCGCGGTCCCAGTCGGAGTCGGTCGACTCGATCTCGGCCTTGATCTGGTTGACGCGACCCTCGACCTCGGCGCCGTCACCGGCACCGTCGACGATGGTGGTGTCGTCCTTGGTGACCACGACGCGCCGGGCCTGGCCGAGCACCTCGAGACCGACCTGGTCGAGCTTGAGGCCGACCTCGGGGGCGACGATCTGACCACCGGTGAGGGTGGCGATGTCCTGCATCATCGCCTTGCGGCGGTCGCCGAAGGCCGGGGCCTTCACCGCGACGGCGTTGAAGGTGCCGCGGATCTTGTTGACGACCAGGGTCGACAGCGCCTCGCCGTCGACGTCCTCGGCGAGGATGAAGAGCGGCTTGCCGGCGGCGATGACCTTCTCCAGCAGCGGCAGCAGCTCCTGGACCGACGAGATCTTGCCCTGGTGCAGCAGGATGTACGGGTCGTCGAGGACGGCCTCCATGCGCTCCGGGTCGGACACGAAGTACTGGCTGATGTAGCCCTTGTCGAACTGCATGCCCTCGGTGAACTCGAGCTCGGTGCCCATCGAGTTGGACTCCTCGACGGTGATGACACCGTCCTTGCCCACCTTGTCGAAGGCCTGCGAGAGCAGGTCACCGATCACGCTGTCGCGGCTGGAGATCGTGGCGACGGACGCCATGTCCTCCACCGACTCGACCTCGCGGGCGGCCTCCTTGAGGGCGTCGCCGACGGCCTCGGCCGCGGCGTCCATGCCGCGCTTGAGACCCATCGGGTTCGCACCCGCGGCCACGGCACGCAGGCCTTCGTGGACCATCGCCTGGGCGAGCACGGTGGCCGTGGTGGTGCCGTCACCCGCGACGTCGTTGGTCTTGGTGGCCACCTCCTTGGTCAGCTGCGCACCGAGGTTCTCGAAGGGGTCGTCGAGCTCGATCTCACGGGCGACGGTGACACCGTCGTTGGTGATGGTCGGCGCGCCCCACTTCTTGTCGAGGACGACGTAGCGGCCCTTGGGGCCGAGCGTCACCTTGACGGCGTTGGCGAGCTTGTCCACGCCGCGCTCGAGGCTGCGGCGGGCGTTCTCGTCGAACTCCAGGATCTTGGGCATTGCTTCTCCTACGTCAGAAAACAAGATCGGGTCGTGTGCCTGAGCACGCGCAACAGCGCGGCGTCAGGCACACGACCCGGGAAATCAGGAAACGATGGCCAGCACGTCGCGGGCGGAGAGGATGAGGTACTCCTCGCCGGCGTACTTGACCTCGGTGCCGCCGTACTTGCTGTAGATGACCTTGTCGCCGACGCTGACGTCGAGCGGGACGCGGTTGCCGTTGTCGTCGATGCGACCGGGACCGACGCTCAGGACCTCGCCCTCCTGGGGCTTCTCCTTGGCGGTGTCCGGGATGACCAGGCCGGAAGCCGTGGTCTGCTCGGCCTCGAGGGCCTTGACAACGATCCGGTCCTCGAGGGGCTTGATGTTGACCGACACGATGCCGACCTCCACTTTCTGGCACTTCGATGGTGGGTGATGCACGTCTGGCGCCTGCGCTTCAGGTACGCCGTCGCGGGGGTCGCACCGGGACGCAGGCACTGGCACACTCACGGGGAGAGTGCCAACCCAGAAACTAGCACTCTGCCCAACGGAGTGCCAGAGGACCCCCGGGCTGACAGGATCGGGCCGTGGACCTCGACGCCTTCCGGTGGCTGCTGACCGACGACGGCCAGCGGCTGCTGGCTGCCGCGACCGAGGCCGGCGACGACTCGCTCGCCACGCAGACTCGCCTGCGGCGTAAGGCGGAGCCCGCGCAGGTCGCGACCGCCGTCACCCAGGCCACGCTCCGGGTGAAGGCACGGGCGAAGTTCGGCGAGCTCGCCGACCGGATGTACTTCACGTCCGAGGGCCTCGAGCAGGCCACCCGCCTCCGGGTCGCCGAGCACCGGGCGGCGCGCCTGGTCGCGTCGTCGGCGCAGACCGTGATCGACCTCGGCTGCGGGATCGGCGGCGACCTGGTCGCCGCCGCGCGGGCCGGGCTCATCTGCGCGGGCGTCGACCTCGACCCGGTCCGGGTCGCGGTGGCCCAGGCCAACCTGGACGCCCTCGGCCTGCCCGGTGCGGTGTCGGTGACCGACGCGACGACGATCGACCCGACGCCGTTCGACGTGGCCTTCGCCGACCCCGCCCGCCGGGGTGCGCGCGGCCGGACCTTCGACGTCGACGACTGGACACCCCCGTGGCCGTTCGTCGAGCGGCTGCTCGCGCGCGACTCGTGCGTGAAGGTCGCCCCGGGCATCCCCCACGACCTGGTCCCGACCGGTGTCGAGGCGGAGTGGGTGAGCGACCGCGGCGAGGTCAAGGAGGCGGCGCTGTGGTCGGGCCGGCTGGCGACGACCGCCCGCCGCGCGACCGTGATCGGAGAGTCCGGGCTCGCGACGCTGACCGACGAGGACGACCCGGGGAGCGACGTGCGCCCGGTCGGGGCCTACCTCTACGAGCCGGACGGCGCCGTCATCCGCGCGGGCCTCGTCACCGCGGTAGCTGCGGGCGTCGGCGGTGGCCTGCTCGACGAGCACATCGCCTACGTGACCTCCGACCAGTCGTTCCGCACGCCGTTCGCGCGGGGCTACCGCGTGCTCGAGGAGGTCCCCTACCGCGAGAAGCAGCTGCGGGCCGCTCTCCGCGAGCGCGGGATCGGGCGGCTGACGATCAAGAAGCGTGGCGTCGACGTCGTGCCCGAGCAGCTGCGCAAGCGTCTCGACCTGCACGGCGAGCAGGAGGCGACCCTCGTGCTGACCCGGGTCGCCGGCGCGGGGACGGCGTTCCTCGTGGCGCCGTTCTGAGCGCTGCGGGTGCTACGTCCCGAGCGCAGCCCGCTCGGCGCCGATCGTCGTGTCGTCCCCGTGCCCGGTGTGCACGACGGTGTCGTCGGGCAGGGCGAAGAGCTTCGCCCGGATCGACTCCAAGATCTGGTCGCTGTCGGAGTAGGACCGGCCGGTCGCGCCCGGCCCGCCGTTGAAGAGGGTGTCGCCGGTGAAGACGCAGCCGAGGTCGGGCGCGTAGAGGCAGACCGCGCCCGGGGCGTGGCCCGGGGTGTGCAGCACCTGCAGCGTCGTGCCGCCGACCTCGATGCGTACGCCGTCGGCGAGGTCGAGGTCCCACAGGTAGTCCTGGTGCGTGAGCTCCCAGAGCACCTTGTCGTCGGGGTGCAGCATGATCGGCGCGACGGTCTCCTCACGCAGCGCCGGCGCGACCCGCACGTGGTCGTCGTGGGCGTGGGTGCAGACGATCGCCTTGACCTTGCGGTCCCCCACGACGGCCAGGATGTCGGAGACGCTGTGCGGCGCGTCGATCACGATGCACTCGCTGTCGTCGCCGACGACCCAGATGTTGTTGTCGACGTCGAAGGTCTCGCCGTCGAGGCTGAAGGTGCCGCTGGAGACGGCGTGGTCGACCCTCGCAGTCACAGGATCACGACCGAGCGCAGCACGTTGCCGTCATGCATCTTCTCGAAGGCGGCCTCGATGTCGCCGATGCCGATCTCCTCGGTGACGAACGCGTCCAGGTCGAGCCGGCCCTGCTGGTAGAGGTCGACCAGCATCGGGAAGTCGCGGGTCGGCAGGCAGTCGCCGTACCAGCTCGACTTCAGCGCGCCGCCGCGCCCGAAGACGTCGATCAGCGGCAGGTCCGGGACCTTCATGTCCGGGGTCGGTACGCCGACCAGGACCACCGTGCCGGCGAGGTCGCGGGCGTAGAACGCCTGTTTCCACGTCTCGGGGCGGCCGACCGCCTCGACCACGACGTCGGCACCGTCGGCACCGTCGTAGGTCTCCGCGCAGATCCGCTTGATCTCCTCGACCGGGTCGACCGATGAGGAGTCGACGGTGTGGGTCGCACCCATCGCCTTCGCCTTCTCAAGCTTCTTCGCGTCGATGTCGACCGCGATGATCGGGGACGCACCAGCCAGCGCGGAGCCCGCGATCGCGGCGACGCCGACCCCGCCGCAGCCGATGACCGCGACCGACTTGCCGCGCGTCACCGCGCCGGTGTTGATCGCCGCACCGATGCCCGCCATCACGCCACAGCCCAGCAGGCCGACGGCGGCCGGCCGGGCCGACGGGTCGACCTTGGTGCACTGGCCGGCGGCGACCAGGGTCTTCTCGGCGAAGGCGCCGATGCCGAGGGCCGGCGAGAGCTCGGTGCCGTCCTCCAGCGTCATCTTCTGGGTCGCGTTGTGGGTGTTGAAGCAGTACTGCAGGTCGCCGCGCTTGCAGGCCCGGCACTCCCCGCAGACGGCACGCCAGTTGAGGATCACGAAGTCGCCCGGCGCGACGCCGGTGACGTCGGGGCCGACGGCCTCGACGACGCCCGCGGCCTCGTGGCCCAGCAGGAACGGGAAGTCGTCGTTGATGCCGCCCTCGCGGTAGTGCAGGTCGGTGTGGCACACCCCGCAGGCCTGCACCTGCACGAGCGCCTCGCCCGGTCCGGGGTCCGGGACGTTGATCGTCACGAGCTCCACCGGCTGACCCTTCGCGCGGGCGACGACGCCCTTCACCTGATGCATGGGGCCAGCCAACCGCATCACGCAAGATTTGCAACCATCAGGCTTCCGCCTGCGTCTAGGGCGTGTGTTGGTGACGGAGGCAGGAGCTGCGATGACGGACCGGGACGCCGATTTCACGGCGTACCTCCAGGCCCGCCAGGGTCGCCTGCTGCGCACGGCGTACCTGCTCACCGGCGACCAGCACCAGGCCGAGGACCTGCTGCAGACCTCGCTGGCCAAGCTCTACCTGGCGTGGGACCGGGTGCACGACCGCGAGTCGGTCGACGCCTATGTCCGCCGGATCATGGTCAACGAGCACAACTCGCTGTGGCGCCGGGCCTGGCGCCGTCGTGAGCAGCCGACCGACGCCGTCCCCGAGGTGGCGAGCCCACCACCGGCGTACGACGACGGGCAGAGCGTCGCGCTCTGGTCGGCGGTGCGGACGCTCCCCCGCAAGGCACGCGCCGTGCTGGTGCTGCGCTACTACGAGGAGCTGACCGAGGCCGAGGCCGCGGAGGTGCTCGGCATCTCCGTCGGCACCGTCAAGTCCCAGACGAGCCGAGCGCTCGCCCGACTGCGCGAGACCGCGCCCGAGCTCCGGGAGGAGGAGCGATGAGCAGCGACCTGACAGAGACCCTCCGCGCGCGGGCCGGGGACGTCCACGGGGCGCCGTTGACCTTCGACGACGTCCGCGGCCGGGCCCGCCAGATCCGGCGCCGCCGGCGGGCGGCGGTCGCGGGCGGCGTCGCGCTGGTCGCGGCCGTCGCGCTGCCGATCGCCCTGCTCGGCGGCTCCGGGGCAGACCGCTCGGACCCCGACCCGGCGCGGCCCAGCCCGACCAAGGGCGTCGACCCCGACGGCGGGGCCGTGCCGACGCTCCGGAACGGCGTCATCGTCTACGAGGACGGCTCCCGGATCCGGCTCCAGGGCGACCTGCACGACCGGGCCGACGGCTTCGCCGTCCTCGGGACCGACCAGTACGTCGTGACCGCGTCGACCGCGGAGGGCGACCGGGAGGCGGTCCTGTTCGACGACCGCGGGTCCCAGCTCGCGACGTACCCGCTCGAGGGCGGGCTGGCCGTCCAGCGCAGGTCCGCGGTCGCGTGGATGGACCCGGACGGCGCGCCCCGGTTGCTGGTCGCCGGGTCCGACGACCCCCAGGTCCTCGAGTCGGTCGAGGGCAGCAGTCCCGAGGCCGTCGCGATCAGTGGCGACTGCAGCGACCTCTGCAGCGTGCACGTCCTCACCAAGGGTGAGGGCCTCGGCCCGAGCTGGGCGGTCGCGACCTCGGGCGTCGTGATGCCGATGACGCCCGACGTGCCGGCGATCCTCGACGTCTCGTCGGACGGCTCGCTCCTCGGGGGGCTCTCCGAGGTCGCGCCCGACGGCAACCACTACTGCGGCGGGGTCTACGACCCCAACGAGATCGACTTCGCGTGGAAGGGCTGCGAGGACAACGTCTTCGACTTCTCGCCCGACGGAAGGCTCGTGGCGACGACCTTCGGGGAGGGCCTCGGCCCGACGCGCATCGACGTCCGGGACTCGCGGACAGGTACGCGCCTGGCGGGCGTCGCCGGCGGCACGATCACCAGCTGGACCTGGGAGGACGACACCCACCTGCTCGCGGTGCAGGTCGACCCCCGGGGCGAGACGTCGCTCGTGCGCATCTCCCCCGACGACGTGACGACCGCGCTGAGCGGGTTCCGCACCGAGGACCCAGCGCTCGGCGTACCGCTCGTGCTGCCTGCGTCCTGACCCCCTTTGTAGACGAAAGTCGGAGGCATTCGGACACTTCTCGTCGCTAGGCTCCTGGACCGTGTTCGCCTTCCTTGGTCGTCTCGCGTCCCGTCGTCCGTGGTTCGTCATCGCAGCGTGGGTGGTGCTGGCCATCGCCGTCGTCTCCCTCGCGCCGGCGCTGACGACCACCCAGGAGGAGTCCGAATTCCTCCCCGACCACTACGAGTCGATCCAGGCGGCGAAGCTCCAGGAGGAGAAGTTCCCCGGCGCGACCACGCCGGCCGCGCTGATCGTCTTCGAGCGTGAGGACGGGAAGGCGCTGACCGACGACGACCAGGCCACGGTCTCCTCGATCGCCGAGGAGCTCGGGCCGAAGCTCGGCAAGGACACCTTCGTCCAGCAGGTCGTCACGGTGAGCCCCGACGGCAAGCCCAACGTCTCGGAGGACGGGAAGGTCCAGATCGGGATCGTCGGCCTCGCCGAGGACTCCACCGGGTTCGACACCCAGGCCTTCGACGACGCCAAGGCGATGCGCGACGACCTCGACGACCTGACCGACGGCACCGACCTCACCGCCCAGACGACCGGCTCGGTGCCGCAGGGCCTGGACTCGCAGGAGTCGGGCAACCGGGCGCTCGCGATCGTCGGCATCGCCACCGTCGTGCTGATCGTCGGCCTGCTCGCCATCATCTTCCGCAGCGTGATCATCTGCCTGATGCCGGTCGTCGTCGTGACGCTGGTGTCCTTCGTCGCCACCGGCCTGATCGGCTGGGCCAACGAGGCCTTCGACCTCAAGGCGGACTCCTCGATCGAGACGATCCTCGTCGTCGTCCTCTACGGGATCGGCACCGACTACATCCTCTTCTTCCTCTTCCGCTACCGCGAGCGGCTGCGCCAGGGCGAGGACACCCGCGCCGCCGTCGTCCACGCCCTGGAGCGCGCGGGCGAGGCGATCGCGTCCGCCGGTGGCGCCGTCATCGTCGCGTTCCTCGCCCTGCTGCTCAGCTCGCTGGGCATCTTCAAGGCGATCGGCCCGGCCCTGGCCATCGCCGTCGCCGTGACGCTGATCGCCGCGCTGACCCTCGTCCCGGCCGTCGTGACCGTGCTCGGCCGCGCGCTCTTCTGGCCCTCCAAGAAGTGGCGCGAGGAGCCGAAGGCGGCTCGTTTCGCCAAGATCGGCGAGTCGCTCGGCCGCCGTCCTGGCCGCTTCGCGATCGTCTCGGGCCTGATCCTCGGGATCCTGGCGATCTTCGCGTTCAGCTTCAACCCGTCGTTCGACTTCAACTCGAGCCTGCCCGACGACGTGGAGTCGACGGAGGCACTGCACACCTTCCAGGACCACTTCGCCGCCGGCGCGAGCGAGCCGATCCCGGTGATCCTCGTGTCCGACGACGGGCAGCTCGACCCGGCGGAGCTCGAGACGTACCGCACCGACCTCGAGGCCGCGGACGGCGTGGCACAGGTCTACCCCGCCGTACCGTCGAAGGACGGCACCGCCGCCCAGTTCAGCGTCGTCCTCGACGAGGACCCGGCGTCCGACGCCGCGCTCCAGGACGTCAAGGGCCCCGTGCGCGACGCCGCGCACAGCGCCGCACCCGAGGGCACCGAGGCGTTCGTGGGCGGTACGCCGTCGATCTTCGCCGACCTCCAGTCGGCCATGGTCCGCGACTACAAGGTCGTCTTCCCGGTCGCGGCCCTGGTGATCATGCTGATCCTCGCCCTGCTGCTGCGCAGCCTGGTCGCACCGCTCTACCTGATGGCGGCGGTCGGGCTGAGCTTCGCCGCGACCCTCGGCGCGACGGTGATCGTCTTCCAGCACATCGGCGGCGCGAGCGGCCTGATCTTCATGCTGCCGATCTACATCTACCTCTTCGTGACAGCCCTCGGCACCGACTACAACATCCTGATGATCGCGCGGCTGCGCGAGGAGGCGCGTGAGGGCCGGGAGCCGCGACCGGCGGCCGCCGAGGCGCTCAAGCACGCCGGGCCGACGATCGCCGCGGCCGGCGTCATCCTGGCCGGCACCTTCGCGTCGCTGATGCTCAGCGGCAACAGCCTGCTGACGTCGATGGGCTTCGCGCTGTCGTTCGGCATCTTCATCGCGGCGTTCGTGATGGCGATGTTCCTGACGCCCTCCCTCACCGCCCTGATCGGGCACGCCGCCTGGTGGCCCGGCCACGGCGACCAGAAGCCGCCCGCCCACCCCGAGGACCAGCCCGAGCCCGAGAACGTCGTAGCACCGTGACGGCGGGGTAGTCCCTGACGGAACGGTCCTCCCGAGCGTCTGAACCGGACCATTCCGTCAGGGACTACCGCGCCAGGGCGTCAGACCAGGACGCTGGTGACCGGCTGGGAGGAGTCGGCGGGGAGGTCGAGGGCGGACGACGTACGGCCGCGGGCGACCATCTCGGCGCCGAGGGCGGCGACCATCGCGCCGTTGTCGGTGCACAGGCCGGGGCGCGGGACCCGGACCCGCAGGCCGGCGGCGGTGGCCCGCTCCTCGGCCATCGCGCGCAGGCGGGAGTTCGCGGCGACCCCGCCGCCGATCAGGATGTCCTCAATGCCCTCGCTGCGTGCGGCGTCGATCGCCTTGCGGGTGAGCACGTCGCAGACGGCCTCCTGGAAGCTCGCGGCGACGTCGGCGACCGGCACCGGCTCCCCCGCGCGCTCGCGCGCCTCGACCCAGCGCGCCACCGCGGTCTTGAGACCCGAGAACGAGAAGTCGAAGCGGTGCCGCTCCAGGTCCTTGCGCGCGGTCAGGCCGCGCGGGAAGTCGACGTACACGCTGTCGCCCTCGCGGGCCGCGCGGTCGATGTGCGGTCCGCCGGGGAACGGCAGCCCCAGCAGTCGCGCGACCTTGTCGAACGCCTCGCCCGCGGCGTCGTCGATCGTCGCGCCCATCGGGTCCACGCCGGTCGTCACGTCCTCGACCCGCAGGAGGCTGGAGTGGCCGCCGCTGACCAGCATCGCCAGGCACGGCTCGGGCAGCGGCCCGTGCTCGAGCTGGTCGACCGCGACGTGGGCGGCGAGGTGGTTGACGCCGTAGATCGGCTTGCCCAGCCCGACCGCGAGCGCCTTCGCGGCGGCGACCCCGACCATCAGGGCGCCGGCGAGGCCCGGGCCGCTGGTCACCGCGATCGCGTCGACGTCGTCGAGGCGTACGCCGGCGGTCTCGCAGGCCCGCTCGATGGTCGGCACCATCGCCTCGAGGTGGGCGCGGCTGGCGACCTCGGGCACGACGCCGCCGAAGCGGGCGTGCTCGTCGACGCTGCTCGCGATCGCGTCGGCGAGCAGGGTGTGCCCGCGCACGATCCCGACGCCGGTCTCGTCGCACGAGGTCTCGATCCCGAGGATCAGGGGTTCGCTCACGGAGTTCATTGTGCCGACCGCGCGTAGGCCGCGGGAGTGACCCCCAGGAGACGGCGGAAGTGCCGGGTCAGGTGGGCCTGGTCGTGGAAGCCCGAGGCAGCCGCGACGTCCGCGGCCCGCTCCCCCGTGAGCAGCATCCGCCGCGCCCGGTCGAGGCGCCGGCCGGTGAGGTAGCGGTGCGGCGGCAGGCCGAACTCCGCGCCGAACGCCCGCACCAGGTGGGTCGGGTGCGCCCCGAGCTCCCCCGCGGCACTCGCCAGCGACACGCCCTCGACGACGTTCGCGTCGAGGAGGTCGCGGAGCCGGTGGGCCAGCCGCGGGTCCCGTCGTACGGCGTCCGGCACGCGCGCCGCCCCGAGCCGCTGCCGCAGCCCGTCGACGACCAGCTCCAGGCGGACCTCCGCCTCCAGCTCGTCGCCGGGGTGCTCGAGCGCGCCGTGCAGCCGGTCGACCGCGCGGCGCAGCGCCGGGTCGGCCCAGCCGGGGTGGTCGACAGCGGCGCCGATCCGGTCCGGGTCGATCACGTCCTCCTCGAGGTAGACCACGCGCTTGCGGAAACCGGTCGCCTCGACCGACCGCCCGTCGTGCGCGACGTGCGGCGGCAGCAGCGTGACCCGGTCGCCGAGCGCACCGTGCTCGTGGTGGTCGAGGTCGTAGCGGACGGTGCCGGAGTCGACCAGCAGCAGCGTCCAGGTGTCGTGCGTGTGGGCCGGGTAGGCGTGCTCCGGGAAGTGCGCGTGCAGCACCTCCGACACCCCGGCGACCGGCGGGCGCCAGGCACGGATGGTCGGCCGCGGCGACATGTCAGGAACGTACAAGACCGGCCCCGACGACGGCGGCGATCGTGGGGCCATGGCGTTCGACACCAAGATCGCGGTGCTGCTCCGCGACGACCTCGAGATGTGGCAACGGCTGAACGCGACCGCGTTCCTGGTCAGCGGCGTGACCGCGGCGTACCCCCAGCTGGTCGGCGAGGCGTACGCCGACGCCGACGGCACGCCGTACCTCGCGATGCTCGGTCAGCCGGTCCTGGTCTTCGAGGGCGACGCGGCCACGCTGACCGCCGCCCACGAGCGCGCGCTGCGCCGCGACGTGACGGTCGGCGTCTTCACCGCCGACCTCTTCCGCACCGGCAACGACGACGACAACCGGGCCGCGGTGGCCGCGGTCGCGGGCGCCGACCTGGACCTGGTCGGGCTGGCGGTCCACGCGCCGCGCAACGCCGTGGACAAGATCGTCAAGGGTGCCCGCCTGCATCCGTGAGTCGCCCTTCACAGACCGGGAACTCCGACATAGGTTGACCGGGTCAACCTTCCTCTCACCATCGGAGCACCCATGCGATTCTCGGGACGCCTCGGCACGCCCGCTCTCGTCGCCACCACCGTCGCGCTCGCCTTCGTCGTCGGAGGGGCAGCACCCTCCCAGGCGCGCACGGTCGACGACTCGAAGCTCACCCCGCACACGGAGTTCACCATGAGCGTGAACCCGTACGACGGCACCGTCGCCGCCACCCCCGACTCGGGTGCGGACATCCCGAACATCGACTCGGTGAAGTCGACGTTCCGGACCTACTACAACGCCACGAGGGCGACCCCCTCCAGCCCGTGGGTCTCCAACAAGACGACGTCGCCATACATCACCGACGTCAACGGCATCGAGCAGGACATCCTGGCCGGTCTCCCTGCCACCGCCCCGGCGAACAGCGCGGTCGTCTTCGACATCGACTCCACGCTCCTCTCGGACTTCGACTTCGAGGAGGTCACCCACTACAACTACGACGGCGCCGTCGCCGGCCAGTGGGTCACCGACCACCTCTACACCGCGGTCAACGGCATGCCTGCGCTGGTGCGCACCCTCACCGACCGCGGCTACGACGTGTACGGCGTGACGGGGCGGCCCTCGACCCAGAAGTCCGACACCATCGCCAACCTCACCGAGCAGGGCTTCACGGCGACCGGTGGCGCCCCGATCTTCGACGCGTCCAACCTGTACACGACCGGTGACGCGCTCGTCGACCAGCCGGGCTACGTCAACTGCGCCGCGGACGGCACCGCTGGGAGCTGCTCGACGGTCGAGAAGAAGGCGTTCACCCGCCAGCACATCGAGGACGCCGACGCCGTCAACATCGTCCTCAACGTCGGCGACCAGTGGAGCGACCTGATGGGCGGCGTCGCCGACGACACGGTCAAGCTCCCGAACCCGACGTACTTCCTGGCCAGCCTCGACATCGCCGGCGCCCCGGCGAGCGACGCCGACATGAAGCCGCCGACGACGTACACGATGAAGGCCGACGGCTCCAGCGGCGCGACCGTGGCGAGCGGTGACGACATCCCCAACATCGACCCGCTCCGCAAGGAGATCCGGGCCTACTACAACGCGCCCGCCGGGCTCGCGAACCGCTCCAGCTCGAACTACGTGACCGAGATGGCGGCGCTCGAGAAGACCTGGGGCGCCACGATCCAGCAGTCCTGCGAGCACGGCAACGACGTCATCGCCAACGTGCGCGCGGCCATCGCGCGGACCAAGGCGGACCTCGCGAAGGCGAAGCGGCAGCTCGCGCACGCCAAGTCGAAGAGGGCCAAGGCCAAGGCGCGGAACGCGGTGAAGCACTACGCGAAGAAGCTGCGTTCGCTGAAGGTGCCCGGCAAGCCGGCGGTCGTCTTCGACGCCGACGACACCACGCTGATGACCTACGACATGGAGGACGCGGGGATGAAGTTCAACTTCGACCCGGCGCTCCAGGACACCTACGTGCAGGACCAGCGGTTCCCGGCCGTCCCGGGGATGCCGGAGTTGGTCGCCGACGTCGCGGACGCGGGCTGCACCGTGTTCGGTCTCACCGGACGCAGCGACTCGCAGAAGTACGCCACCCTCGGCAACCTGGCGAAGGTCGGCTACTCCGACTTCCGCGCCAACCGGTACTTCACGAAGTGGAACACCGGGACCCAGCCGCCGGCGTACATCAACTGCGGCACGGACAACACGTGCTCGACCATCGAGTACAAGTCGCAGACCCGCAAGCACATCGAGAGCCTCGGCTTCGACATCGTCGGCAACCTCGGTGACCAGTTCTCCGACCTCGTCGGAGGATCCGCCAACCGGGTCTACAAGCTGCCCAACCCGACGTACTACCTGCCGTGATCGGAGGCGCCGCAGCCTCGACCGAGGCTGCGGCGCATCACCACGGCGGTCGCACCGTCGCGGTAGTAGCGACGGCGTCGGTCGACCTCGACGAAGCCCCGGGCCGCGTAGAAGGCCAGGGCTCCGGCGTTGTCCTCCCGCACCTCCAGCAGCAGCCGATCGGCGCCGCCCTCCCGGGCGGCGCCGATCACTGCGTCCAGGAGCAGCGACGCCAGGCCGGTACGCCGGTGGGCGGGGTCGACCGCGATCCGCTGGAGCTCCGCGATGTCGGCGACCACGCTGGCGGTCGCGTGACCGACCACGGCCCGTCCACCTGGAGCGTCGACCTCCGCGACCAGGTAGCTGATCGTCGGCAGGTTGCCGGTGACGCCCTCGCGCACCAGCCCCTCCGACCAGGCGTCGTCGCCCAGGTTGGCCAGCTCGAGGTCGGCGATGGCGGTCACGTCGGCGGCGGTCGCCGGCCGCACGGTCACGAGACCGGCTTGGGGGCGTGCGCGGCGACCGCGTCGGGGCGGCGCAGGTAGAGCGGCTCGGGGTCGGTCAGCTCGGCCCGCTCCTCGGCGACGCAGCGCGCCAGCCAGCCGGCACTCGGCGCCTCCGGTCCGACCCGCTGTGGGAACGCGTCGGGGTAGAGGACGGCGCCCTGGCCGACCACCGGCAGGTCCGTCGCGAGCTCGACCGGCTTGTCGACGACCGGGCCGTCGATCCGGGTCCCGGCGGCGTCGTACCGCGCGAGGTAGACCTCCTTGCGGCGCGCGTCGGTGGCGACGACGAACTCGCCGCCCACCGCCCCGGTGCCGACGGCCTCGACGGCGAGCGCGTCGAGCGAGCACACGCCGTACACCGGGATGTCGAGCACGAAGCCGAGGGTGCGGGCGGTGACGAGCCCGACCCGGAGGCCGGTGAACGGGCCGGGCCCGGTGCCGACGGCGATGGCCGTGAGGTCCTGGCGGACGATGCCCGCGGTGCTCATCGCGAGGTCGATCAGCGGGGCCAGCTGCTCGGCGTGCTTCATCGGCCGCTCGGCGACGTGCTCGGTCACCACACCGTCGCCGTCGGCGTCGTAGAGGGCCACGGAGACCAGCGGGGACGCGGTGTCGAAGGCAAGCAGCACGCCCTGAATCTAACTCGTTGCCGAACGCTTGCCGTCTTGTGGATCGCTTGTTGACCGCCTGTGAGGATCCGGGCCCTAGTGTTCTGGATGTAACACCGGCTGACGCGGAACGTGGGGATCCGCGGGCTCTGGGGGGAGTGCCTCGGCCGGTTCCGGAAGACCCGTACCGCGCGCTTGGCTTCGGCCCTGAAGGCGGAACGGGTCTTCTGCTTTTTCAAGCCCGCGTCAGGCAGGTCGGACCTCCAGCGCGACGTCGAGCTGGCCGGCGTGCCGGGCGTACTCCGCCAGCACGTGGAAGCAGATCCACTCCAGGCTCGGCGGGTCGGCGGCGAACCGGCCGCCCGGCGAGGCGGTCGCGTCCAGCGGGAAGTCGCGGAGGATCGCGGTGGTCCGCGCCCCGATCCCGGCCAGCCGCTGCGCGAGCTCCTCGGCCGTCACGTCGTGCGCGACCACCCACCGGGCGTCGTCGCGGCCCCAGGGCTCGTCGTCGGTCCAGTCGCCCCACGGCTCGTCGACCCGCTCCCCCAGGAAGCCCCAGACGAACCACCGCTGCTCCATGTGCAGCACGTGGCTGAGCAGCTCGATCGGCGTCCACCCGCTCGGCAGGGTGCTGCTGCGGCGTACGTCGTCGGGTAGCGCGAGCACGGTCGCCGCGATGTCCTCGCGGACCCAGTCGAGGTACGCCGCCCAGCGAGCGGCCCCGGCCGGGCCGTGCTTGTCGGGCTCGCGGTCGTCGCGGTCCATGCGCTGGTCGTCGGTCACCGTCCGAGCGTAGTGAGGAACCCGTCTGGACCACCCCTCAGGTGCCGCCCGGACCGGTCGATGGTCTGGTCATCGGTCGCAGGGGCGGACAGGTCGCCCGGACGCTCGGGGGGCGCCCGCGACCGCACGGATGGAGAGCCCGCTGCCGCGCGCTCGGATCGCTACCCCAGGTGGTCCGAGAAGGCGGCAGCGGGGTCCCACCACCTCAACCACCGTCGATGCGGTTGCCCTCGGCGTCCCAGTGCGACTCGACCTTCTTGCTCGGCTGCACGCGCGGCGGCTCGCCCGGCATCTTCGGGTAGTCCGGCGGGAAGTTGAGCTCGCCGCCGGGCAGCTCCTCCCAGAGCCGCAGCAGCGGCTCCAGCGAGTGCGCGGCGTCGTCGATGCCCGCCCACGGGTCGCCGCCGGCGACCCGGTCGGGGACGGTGAAGAGGTTGTAGTCGCCCGGGTCGGTGACGCCGGCCAGCTCGTCCCAGGTCATCGGCGTCGAGACCGGGGCGCCCGGCAGCGGCCGCAGCGAGTACGCCGAGGCGATGGTGCGGTCCCGGTTGTTCTGGTTGAAGTCGACGAAGATCCGCGCGCCGCGCTCCTCCTTCCACCACTCGACGGTGACGCCGTCGTCGCGGCGGGCCAGCTCGCGGCCGAAACCGATCGCGGCGTGCCGCAGGTCGGTGAACTCCCACTCCGGCTTGATCCGCACGAAGACGTGGACGCCGCGGTTGCCGGAGGTCTTGGGGTAGCCGGTGATGCCGAGCTCCTCGAGCAGCTCGCGGGCGACCCCGGCGACCCGGACGGCGTCCGCGAACGTCGTACCCGGCTGCGGGTCGAGGTCGATGCGCAGCTCGTCGGGATGGTCGACGTCGGCGCGGCGTACCGGCCACGGGTGGAAGACCAGCGTGCCCATGTGGGCGCACCAGACCGGCACCGCGATCTCGGTCGGGCAGATCTCGTCGGCGGTGCGCCCGGACGGGAAGGTGACCTGCACGGTCTCGAGGTAGTCGGGAGCACCCTTGGGCACCCGCTTCTGGTAGAACGCGTCGGCGTCCTTGTCCTGGGGGCCGGTCGCGAGCCGCATCCCCTCCCGGACGCCGGACGTCCAGCGCTCCAGGGCGGTCGGCCGGTCGCGGAGAGCGCGCATCAGGCCGTCGTCGACGCTCGCGAAGTACTCCGCCACCATCAGCTTGGTGACCTCGGGCGTGCTGTCGGTCGCCTCGTAGATCACCCGGTCGGGGCTCGAGACGCGGACCGCGCGGCCACCCGCGTCGACCTCGGCGGCGGGTGTCTTCGGCATGGCCCCACGCTAGCCGGATCGTCGAGGTGGTTTCGAGGCTCAGGCCTGGCGGCCTTCGCACCTCAACCACCGATGCCGGTGGTTGAGGTGCGAGCGCAGCGAGCCTCGAAACCACCGACCGCAGCTCAGAGCAACGAGTTGGGCTCGAACCTCGGTCGACGGTCGACGTCCTCCTTGGCCGGCCGCACGAACTCGAAGCCGGCGGTCGTCACCACCCGGGTCGTGGCGTCCACGACGGTGCTCGCGCAGGCGACGTGCATGGGCGCCAGGTGGAAGGCGTTGCGGCCGATCTCCTCGTCCGTGCCCACGAAGGCGATCGGCCGACCGAGCGGCCGCGCGCACACACCGCAGATCCGGCTCAGCGCGCACTGCGTGACCCACTTGCGGTCCATCGTCGGGGTGCCCGTCGCGGCGCTCATGCGGACTGGCCCCGGTAGTAGGCGCCGGTCTCCGTACGGCGTACCGGCCGTTCGGCGTCGGTACGGCGACGCCGGTCGATCGACGGCGACGGCGGCTCGGGCTTGTCGGAGGACGTCATCGAGTTCGGCAGCGACAGCTTCATGATCGTGCGCAGCGCCTGGCCGTACTGCTTGTGCAGCGGTCCGGTCGTGTAGGGGATGTCGTACTTCTCGCAGAGCGCCTGCACCTTCACCGCGATCTCCGGGTAGCGGTTGCTGGGCAGGTCGGGGAAGAGGTGGTGCTCGATCTGGAAGCCGAGGCTGCCCGACATGATGTGCAGGAAGCGGCCGCCCTCGAAGTTGGCCGAGCCCAGCATCTGGCGCAGGTACCACTCCGCGCGGGTCTCGTCCTCGAGCTCCTCCTCGGTGAAGTGCAGCGCCCCGTCGGGGAAGTGCCCGCAGAAGATGATCATGTAGGCCCACAGGTTGCGCGCCAGGTTGGCGGTGGCGTTGGCCTTGAGGGTGGACTTCCACTGCTTGCCGCTCAGTGCGGGGTAGACGAGGTAGTCCTTGATGACCTGGTTGCGGCCCTTGCGCCCGATCTGGCGCAGCTGCCGCTTCATCTCCTTCGGGTCCTTGGTGCCCGTCCGGATCGCCTCGAGGTCGAGGTCGTGGAGCGCGACGCCCCACTGGAAGAGACCGGCGAGCAGCGCGTTGAAGACCGGCTGCCCGAGGTAGACCGGGTGCCACTTCTGCTCGCGGGCCATCCGCAGGATGCCGTAGCCGATGTCGTTGTCGTGGCCGAGCACGTTGGTGAACTGGTGGTGGATGTAGTTGTGCGAGTGCTTCCACTGCTCGGCCGGCTGGGCGGTGTCCCACTCCCAGTTGGAGGAGTGGATCTCCGGGTCGTTCATCCAGTCCCACTGGCCGTGCATGACGTTGTGGCCGATCTCCATGTTCTCGAGGATCTTGGCCGCACCGAGCATGGCTGCGCCGGCGACCCAGGCCGGCGTACGGGTCTTCTTGGAGTGCAGGCCGGCGAGCAGCGTGGCGCGGCCGGCGGCGGCGAGGCCGCGCTGCACGGTGATCATCCGGTTGATGTACGCCGCGTCCGCGTCGCAGCGCGACTCCTCGACCTCGGCGCGGATGGCGTCGAGCTCGCGTCCGAGCTGCTCGACCTCCTCCTCGCTGAGGTGGGTGTACTCCTTGACGTCTGAGATGGCCATGGCGGTCCTTTCGGTGATCGAGTGCCGCGAGCTTGCGAGCGGCGTATCGAGGTCAGATGTCGAGCGTGCAGTCGCCGACCGGGACGGTCACGCAGGTCTGCACCTGCTCGTTGGGTTGGGAGAACTCGTTGCCGTTGCGCAGGTCGCGGATCGTGCCGTCGACCAGCGTGAGGGTGCAGGTGTGACAGATGCCCATCCGGCAGCCGTAGGGCATGCCGACGCCGACGCTCTCGCCGGCCTCGAGCACCGTCGTGGCGCCGTCGGCGTCGACGGTCTTGCCGGTGGTGCGGAAGGTGATCGTGCCGCCCTCGCCGCCGTCGCCCGCGAGCTTGAGGGAGAAGCGCTCCAGGTGGAGCTGGTCCTCCAGCCCGGCCGCCTCGAAGTGCTGCTCGATGGCGTCCAGCATCGGACCCGGACCGCAGGCCCAGGTCTCGCGCTCGCGCCAGTCGGGGCAGATCTCGTCGAGCGCCGACAGCTCGAGCATGCCGTCGGTGTCGGTGTGCAGCCGGTGGACGGTGAGCCCGTCGTGCCGGCCCTCCAGCTCGGCCAGCTCGTCGCGGAAGATCATCCGGTCCTCGGTGGGCGAGGAGTAGTGCATGACCACGTCCGGGACGGTGCCCCGACGGTCCATCGTGCGCAGCATCGCCATCACCGGGGTCACGCCGCTGCCGCCCACGAGGAAGAGCATCTTCGCCGGCGGCGGGTCCGGGAGCACGAAGTCGCCCTCCGGCAGCGCGAGCCGGACGATGGTGCCCGGCGCCAGGCCCCGGACGAGGTGCGCCGACAGCTTGCCCTCGGGCATCGCCCGCACCGTGATCGAGATGGTGCGGCCGCGGCGTACCGGCGGCGAGCTCACCGAGTAGGACCGCCACTGGAAGCGGCCGTCGACCTGCACGCCGATGCCGACGTACTGCCCGGGGCGGTGGTCGTAGCGCCAGCCCCAGCCGGGCCGGATCACGAGCGTGGCCGCGTCGTCGGTCTCGGGGACGACCTGCTCGACCCGCCCGCGCAGCTCGCGCTGGCTCCAGAGCGGGTTCAGCAGCCGCAGGTAGTCGTCGGGGTGCAGCGGAGTCGTCAGCTTGTCGCCGGCGCTCCGGACGCCGCCCCAGGTGAGTGCTCGTGGTGTCACCTGAGAAAGTGCAACACTGAGTTACACCATGTGTCAACCTTTCTCGACGGACTGTCTGGTCGATTGGACCCGTCGACTAGATTGGGGGCATGGCATACGAGGTGGAGAAGACCGACGAGCAGTGGCGCGAGGAGCTCTCGCCCGAGGAGTACGCCGTGCTCCGCCAGGCCGGCACGGAGCGGGCCTTCGTCGGCGAGTACACCGACACGGAGACCAAGGGCGTCTACTCCTGCAAGGCGTGCCACGCCAAGCTCTTCGAGTCGGACACCAAGTTCCACTCCGGCTGCGGCTGGCCGTCGTTCTACCAGCCGATCACGGACACGATCGAGTACATCGAGGACACCTCCCACGGCATGAAGCGCGTCGAGGTCCGCTGCGCCAACTGCGGCTCACACCTCGGCCACGTCTTCCCCGACGGCTACGGCACCCCCACCGGCGACCGCTACTGCATCAACTCGATCAGCCTCACCCTGGAGCCCGCCGACTCCTGATCGGCGCCTAGTCCGGCGTCGGATGACACACCAGGCACCTCCGGAGACCGGATTCCGGTGCTTGGTGTGTCATCGGACGAAGCCCCAACGGCGTTCGGCGCGACCGGCACGCTGACGCGCGGCGGCGAGCCGCTCGACGACGCGGCGCGGGTCTCCGACGTCGGGGCCCGTGAAAGCGGCGTACTCCAGTCCGACCTCGCGGAACGCGTGCTCGCGGGCGAGGTCACGAGTGTGCTGGTCGCGCGAGCGGTGCACGGCACCTTCGTACTCCGCCACCACCCCGAGGTCGACGTCGAGCAGGTCGGGCATCCCGATGACCGTGCCGTGCTCGTCGGTGACCAGCACGTTGCACAGCGGCGCCGGCCAGCCGCCGTCGAGCACCCAGATCAGCCGCAGCAGGGTCTCGCCCGGTGAGCGGCTGGTCGTGACCGAGAGGTCGTGGACCAGGCGGGCGTGCCGGATCCGGACGTGCCACGGGCGGCTGCCGAGGTACGCCGCCCACGCGCCCCGATCCACGACACCGGGTGCGAAGGCCTGGTCGGCGTGGACGACGGCCCACCGCAACGCATGCGCCCGGACCTCGTCGTAGAGCGCCCGGGCGGGTGTCGTGCAGCGGATGCCGTGCACCACCACGACCTCGTCGTCGGGGAGCACCTCGCGGGAGACCCTGATCGACGGGTGCGCTCGCACCCGGCCGCGACCCTCGACCACGGGGACCGGACGGAGGGTCTCCCCGTCCCCGGCCAGGCCGTCACAGAACCCGTCCTCGTGCAGGCGCAGGGCCGCCCACCCGGTGACTGCGCCGCGATCACCAGCGCGACCGGCGGCCTCGATGATCCGCTGCTCGACGCAGTCGGGAGTCGAGGACGGCACGTAGAGCCCGGGACTCGTCCGCCGCCACGCGCGACCCCGGGCGGCGCCGCGCGTCGGACCGCGCAGTCCAGCGGGGTCGACGGGAACCGGGCGCACCATCGGGCCTGGTGCGACGCGGCCGAGCTCGGAGGACATTCCCCGACCCTCCGCCGAGCGCCTCACGCCGACAACCGGCGCGCATCGCCCTGTGGACGACCGCGTCGGATGACACACCTGACACGACTTCCGGCCCCAGATCGGTGCGTGGTGTGTCAGCCGACGAGCATCGAGTGCCGGGCGGTTCCGCGGCTACGGCAGGCGGTCGACGAGCTCGGCGATCCCGACCCGGGCGCCGGTGTAGAACGGCACCTCCTCGCGCACGTGGCGCCGGGCCTCGGAGCCGCGGAGGTGCCGCATCAGGTCGACGATGCGGTAGAGCTCGTCGGCCTCGAAGGCCAGGATCCACTCGTAGTCGCCGAGCGAGAAGCTGGCGACCGTGTTGGCGCGGACGTCGGGGTAGTCGCGCGCCATCTTGCCGTGGTCGGCGAGCATCCGGCGGCGGTCGGCGTCCTCGAGGAGGTACCAGTCGTAGGAGCGCACGAAGGGGTAGACCGAGACGTGCTTCTTGGGCTCCTCGTCGCTGAGGAAGGCCGGCACGTGGCTCTTGTTGAACTCCGCGGGCCGGTGCAGCGCGAGCTGGGACCAGACGGGCGAGACCCGCAGCCCGAACGTCGTACGACGGAAGCGGTTGTAGGCGTCCTGGAGCTCCTCGGACGTGGCGGCGTGCCACCAGATCATCAGGTCGGCGTCGGCGCGCAGGCCGCTGACGTCGTACACGCCGCGCACCACGACGTCGGCCTCGGCCAGCTCGGCGAAGAGCTTCTCGACCTCGGCACCCTCGGCCGCGCGGTCCGCCTCGTCGTCGTCCGAGAGGGTGACGTCGAGGCGGAAGACCGACCACATCGTGTAGCGGATGGTGTCGTTGATCTCCCGTGCCTTCTGCGCGTTGCTCGCCATGGGTCCATTGTCCCCCGCGCTCAGTCGCGGCCGTACCCCGCCTCCCGCGCCGTGATGATCGCCTCGGCGCGACCGGCGGCGTGCAGCTTGGCGTAGATGCCGGAGACCGCGTTGCGCACGGTCTTGTTGGAGACGTAGAGCTCGGCCGCGATGGCGTCGTTGGACCGGCCGGCGGCGAGCAGCCGCAGCACGTCGCGCTCGCGGTCGGTGAGGTCGGGGAACGGCTCCTCCGGGGTCTCCGCCCTCAGCCCGCCGGAGAAGTACGACGCGACCTTCCCGGCCAGCGCCGCGCCGAAGACCATGCCGCCGGCGGCGGCCGCACGGAGCGCGGTCTGCACCTCGTCGGCGCCCGAGCCCTTGAGCAGGTAGCCGCTCGCGCCGGCGCGGATTGCGCTCAGCACGGTCTCGTCGTCCTCGTTCATCGTCAGCATCACGACCCGGACGCCCGGCTGCCGGCCGGTGATGTGGCGGGTCGCCTCGATCCCGTCGAGCTGCGGCATCTGGATGTCCATCACGACGACATCGGGCTCGGTCTCGGCGACGACGTGGATGGCGTCGCGGCCGTCCGCGGCGGTGCCCACGACCCGTAGGCCGTCGAGCGCGCCGAGCAGCGAGGAGAGCCCCTCGCGCACGATCTGGTGGTCGTCGACGACCACCACGGTGATCTCGCTGTCGGTCACGGCGCGCTCCTCGGCTCGCTTCGCAGGGGCAGCCAGGCACGCACCAGCGTGCCGCCACCGGGTGGGCAGATGACCTCGCTGCGGCCGCCGAGCTCGGCGGCGCGCTCGCGCAGGCCGACCAGGCCGACTCCGGCCTGGACGTCTGCGGGGATGCCGAGGCCGTCGTCGGCGACCTCGACGAGCAGCTGCCGGTCGACGACGTCGAGGCGGACGTCGCACCGCCGGGCGGCGGCGTGCCGCGCGACGTTGGTCATCGCCTCCCCCGCGATCCGGAACGCCGCGACCTCGACCGCGGCCGGCAGCGGACCGAGGTCGCCGGCCTCGACGGTGGCGGGCGGGTCGAGGTGCTCGCCCTGCTGGCGCAGCGCCCCGACCAGCCCCCGGTCGTCGAGCGCCGGTGGACGCAGGTCGTGGACCAGCCGGCGTACGTCGGCGACCACGTCCTGCACGTGCTGGGTGACGTCGCCGATCCGAGCCTTCGCCGCGGCCGGGTCCGGGTCGACGAGCAACCGGGCCGACTCGAGCTCGAACACCACGCCGCCGAGCGCCGGCCCGAGCCCGTCGTGCAGGTCGCGACGGATCCGGCGGCGCTCCTCCTCCCGGGCGGTGACCAGGCGCTCGCGGCTGTCCTGGAGCTCCGCGGCGAGCCGGCCGGTGCGAGCGGCGGTCGCGGCCTGGCGCACCAGGTCACCGAGCAGCTCCTCGTCGCGGCGCGAGAGCCGGCTGCGCAGCCCACGGGCCGGCAGCACCAGCCGGCCGACCTCGGCGTCGCGGTAGGCGATCGGGAGCGTGCGGGTCTCGGCGGGACGCTCGCCGTACGTCGCGACCAGGCGCTCGCCACCGGAGCGGTCCACCTCGACGCTGACGAAGGCGACCCCGAAGGCGGAGGCGACGGCGCGCGCCACGGCCACCAGCTGCTCGCTGCCCTCCTCGGCGGTCTCGAGGGTGGAGGCGAGGCCGGCGACCGCGTCGTACGGCGTGGCGCGGGTGCCCAGCACCAGCCGGCGCACCCACCGCGAGACCCGGCTCCGCAGCGGCCCGTAGAGCAGCACGGTCGTCAGCAGCACGACCAGCACCACCTGCGCCTGCTCCATCTCGTCGTCGAGCAGGGCCGTCAGAGCGGCGACCACCGCGAAGTCGACCGCGACCAGGACGACGGCCAGGGTCGAGAGCAGGACGGTGCGGGCGAGCAGGTCCTCGATGGACACCAGGCTCGGGTTGACGACGGCGACGGTCATCGCCACGGGGACCAGCACGATGCAGACGAAGAAGACGACGCCGGTGAGCGCACCGAGGTCGAGGACGAGCGAGACGACGACGATCGCGGCCGTGACGAGCGCGCCCCACAGCAGCCAGCGCATCTGGTCGCGGGCGGTGCCCTCGGAGCGCCGGTGGCGGTGCACGACGACGCCGACCGGCACCACGAGCCCGATGACGGTGGCCGCCTGGAGCGCACCGGTGAGGGTGCCGGCGATCGGCTCGAGCGCCCAGATCGTCGTCCAGTCGGGATCCACGCCGGGCGGCAGGGACGCGGTCGCCTGGTCCCAGGGCGCGACCACGAAGGCCAGCGCGCCGACGCACAGGACGGTCATGCACACCCACGACGCGACCCCCCAGGCGCCGCGCACGAAGCGGCCCTCCGGGAAGAGCAGCGGCAGCACCACGATCGTCGCGGGCAGCAGCGACGTGAAGCGCGCCAGGAACCACACCGCGAAGGTCATGCCCGGCAGGGCGTGGTCGGTGACCAGGCCGAGCCGCACGTAGGCCTCGGACAGCCCGTCGAGCGACCAGAAGAGGCCGACGGCGCCCAGCGTCCAGCCGATCATCCGGTGGCCGGGGTGCCGCAGCACGACCGTCGACAGGACGCCGAGCACCAGCCCGACGAGACCCGTGCCGATGCCGGTGCCGACCTCGACGTCGGCGCCGAAGGAGTAGAGCTCCGGTCGTCCGTGCGAGCGCGCCGCCAGCACCGCGATGCCGAGCGCGCAGGCCAGCGCCAGGGCGGGCAGCACGACAGCGACCGGCCACGGGGCCGGTCGCTGCGCGTGCGGGTCGGACAGGTTCACGGGCACATCATGACCGGAAGGCACGGTCACCGACGGAGAAACCGATCGCGGTCACCAGCAGCCAGAGCGGACCGGTCATGCCGGCCATGTACTGCAGCGGCGAGATGCCCAGCAGCAGGGTCAGGCCGCCGAGGACGAGACCCACGCGGCCGATCCAGCGCGGCGCTCCGCCAGCACGCGCGGCGACGAAGACGGCGACGCCGGCCAGTCCGGCCAGGACCCAGCACCACGGGATGGTGCCGACCCAGTGGTTGTAGAGGACGGCGTTGGTCGGGTCGACCAGTCCGTCCTCCTGCGGGCCCATCATGAACTCGGTGTCGAGGCCACTGCCGAGGACCGAGACGACGGCCGTGCCGACGAGCCCGGCGAAGGCCACGAGCGGCACCGTGCTCACGTCGCCGACACCGGCGCGCAGGCGGCGGAGGAGGCCGGCGGCGAAGACGACCAGGAGGACCGCCCCGACCAGCGTGAAGGTGTGGAAGGCGAACATCTGCGGGGTCTGGTCGGCCAGCTTGGCGGCCTGGGCGGGGACGTCGCCGCGCAGGGCGTCGTCGTAGGCGCCGTTGATCATGCTGGACGTGACGATGGTGCCGATCCCGGCAAGGCCGGCGCCGACGCCGGCGTACGCCCAGGTCCGGGAGGAACGGGCCGCGGGGACGGGAGTGATGTCCGTGCGGGCGGGTGAGTGGGTGACGTGGTGAGTGGTGTGTGTGGTCATGACCCGAGGTTCTCCGGCCCGTTGTCCCACGGCCCAGGGACAACGGGGCAGACTCGTCCTCGATGACGACCCGGATCGCGATGTGGTCAGGACCGCGCAACCTGTCGACGGCGATGATGCGCAGCTTCGAGAACCGCGCCGACTGCTCGGTCGTGGACGAGCCGTTGTACGCCGCCTACCTCGCGGCCACCGGCCTCGACCACCCCGGCCGTGACG
This sequence comes from Nocardioides hankookensis, assembly GCF_042658885.1. Classification (NCBI taxonomy): domain Bacteria; kingdom Bacillati; phylum Actinomycetota; class Actinomycetes; order Propionibacteriales; family Nocardioidaceae; genus Nocardioides; species Nocardioides hankookensis. The sequence goes on from NZ_JBHSRJ010000009.1 coordinate 733,141, forward strand.
AGGTCATCGCCTCGCAGCCGACCGACGCGGCGGCGGTGCTCGCCGACCTGGCGTCGGGCGGGGTCGCGACGCCGGTGCAGTACCAGAAGCACATGACCCACCACCTGCTCCCGGCGATGGACCGCTCGGCGCTGGGGTCGCTCACCCACGCCTTCCTGGTGCGCGACCCGGAGCGGGTGCTCACGTCGTACGCGAAGGTCCGCGAGGAGCCGACCCTGGAGGACCTCGGGCTGCCGCAGCAGCTGGAGATCTTCGAGTCGTACGGCGGCCCGGTGGTCGACGCCGCCGACGTGCTCCGCGACCCGCACGGGACCCTCGGACTGCTCTGCGCCGAGCTCGGGATCGAGTTCGACGACGCGATGCTGTCCTGGCCGGCCGGGCCGCGGGAGACCGACGGCGTCTGGGCGCCGCACTGGTACGCCGGCGTCGAGGCCTCGACCGGCTTCGCGGCGTACTCCCCCGGCTCGGGCGACCCGCTGCCCGACCACCTGGTGCCGCTGCTCGAGCGCTGCCAGCCGTACTACGACGCGCTGGCGCCCTACCGCCTGCGCCCCGAGGAGACCCGATGAAGCAGGAGTACGACGAGCGCAACCACGACCTGGTCGTCGGCATCAACGACACGCTGGTGCACCGCGACCAGGCGGGCATCAGCCCCTTCGACTCGGCGGTCCAAGGTGGCGACGCCGTGTGGGAGGGCCTGCGGCTGCACGGCGGCCGGATCTTCAAGCTGACCGAGCACCTGGCCCGGCTGAGGCGCTCGGCCCAGGCCCTGGCGTTCACGACCGTGCCGTGCGACGAGGAGATCGTGCAGCGGATCCGCGACGTGCTCGCCGCCAACGCGATGACCGACGACGTGCACATCCGGCTGACGCTGACGCGCGGCGTCAAGATCACCAGCGGCATGGACCCGCGGCTCAACCAGTCCGGTCCGACGCTGATCGTGCTCGCGGAGTTCAAGTCGCCCGTCTACGACGACAGCGGCATCTCGCTGGTCACCTCGTCGGTACGCCGGCACCGGCCGGACTCGCTCGACCCGAAGATCCACCACAACAACCTGCTGACCTCGATCCTCGCGAAGGTCGAGGCCAACGTCGCGGGCGCCGACGACGCGCTGATGCTCGACGACAACGGCTTCGTGGCCGAGACGAACGCGACCCACGTCTTCTTCGTCAAGGACGACGTGGTCCGGACGCCGACGACCCGCGCGTGCCCGGAGGGCATCACGCGGGAGACGATCCTGGAGGCCTGCGCGACGCTCGGGATCGCGGTCGAGGTCGGCGACTTCTCACTCACCCAGGTCTACGCCGCCGACGAGGTCTTCGTGACGGGCACCATGGGCGGGGTGACGCCGGTGCTGTCGGTGGACGGCCGGCCGATCGGAGCCGGCCGACCGGGCCCGTACGTCGCCAAGCTCGCGGCGGCGTACGCCGAGCGGACCGCGGCCGAGGGGACGTCGGTGGCCTGACGCCCGAACGCCCGGAGACCGTGGAGGTCTCCGGGCGCTGGCCCCCAACGGAGGGCTACTTGGACTGCGTGTCGACGGTGATCTTGGCGATCCCGACGAGCAGCCCGGGCTTGACGGCGTCGGTCTTGAACGTGTCGTTCAGCAGCGGCGCCGCGTCCTCCGAGATCTCGACCTTGGTGCCCTCGAGGATCGCGGTGTTGCCCTCGGTCTTGAGCGGCTCGAGGGTGCGGCCGTCGAGCTGGAACAGGAACACGCTCGACGCGGCGACCTTGCCGTTGACCGACACGTCGCCGTAGACGCGGGAGGCGCCCGGGTCGACGTTGAAGTTGGTCAGCTCGACCTTGGTGCCGCCGGCCGTCAGGGAGAGGCCGGAGCCCTCGTGCTGGATCTGGCCGATGACGTACGGCGAGACCTCGCCGGGCTTGAACACGGTCACGTTGCCGCCCGTGATCGGGAAGATGAGGGAACCGTCCTCGAGCTTCGCGGTGCCGACCGTGCCGGGCGTGAGCTTCAGGGCAGTCAGAGCGTCGACGAAGCCCTGGTCCAGCTTGATCGCGGTGGTCTCGCCCTGGAGGGCGTCGATCGCGGCGACCGGCTTCGGGGCCGGCGCGCTGCTCGAGCTCGAGCCGGAGCCCTCGCTGTCGGAGCTGCTGCACGCGGCGAGCGGAGTGGCAACCAGAGCGGCCATGGCGAAGGCGGCGAGGGAGCGCTTGGCGGTGAACTTCTTCGTGGTGCTCATGTGAGGCTTCTTCCGTTGAGAGTCTCGTTCTCTTGACGGACAGGGGTTCGCCACCAGCAGACCCGGGGATTGGTCCGGGTTCGTCCTCACAGGGTTTTCTCAGGAACGGATCCGGGCCGCCGCTCGCTGGGCGGAGGCGATCACGGCCGGGATGCCGACGCCCTCGTAGGCCGCGCCGCAGACGGCGAGGCCGGGAACGGCGTCGACCGCCACGCGGATCCGGGCCACCCGGTCGAGGTGGCCGACGGCGTACTGCGGCAGCCCGCCGCCCCAGCGCTGCACGTGCGTGTCGACGGGGGCGACCGTGACGCCGACGGCGTCGTGCAGGTCGGTGAGCGACCAGGCGACGAGCTCCTCGTCGCTGGCCTGGAGGGCCGTCTCCTCGCCGTACCTGCCCAACGAGGTGCGCAGCAGGAGCAGCCCGTCGCCGGCCGCGCGCACCCAGACCCACTTGGCGAAGGAGAACGTCGCGGCCTTGATCCGGCGCCGGTCGACCGGCGGCACCAGGAAGCCCGAGGAGTCGGTGCCGGCGAGCTCGGGGACCGATGCTGCGTCGAACGCGAAGGTCACGACGGCCATCGAGGCGGACTCGATGCCGGCCAGCTCGGCGGCCGCGACGGGGGCGACGGAGCCGAGCAGCCGTGCGGTCGGCGCGGCCGGGGTCGCCAGCACCACGGCGTTCGCGGTGACGAGCTCGGGCGCGGTCGTCGGGCCCACGGTGAGCGCGAAGCCGGTCTCGGTCGCCACCAGCTCGCGCACCGTCGCGCCGGTGCGGACCTGCAGCCCCTCGGCCAGCCGCTCGGGGAGCTGGCCCATGCCGCCGGGCAGGCCCGCGAAGACCGGAGCGTCGTACGTCGGGGCCGGCGGCGGCGCGCCGTCGACGTGGGAGACCAGCTGGGGCACCGTGGCGCGCACCGACAACCGGCGGGCGTCGCCAGCGTACACACCGCCGAGCAGCGGCTCGACCAGGCGGTCGGTGACCTCGGCGCCGTAGCGGGCGTCCACCAGGTCGCCGACCGAGACGTCGCCGTCCACCGGCACGGGGACCGTCGAGCGGAAGCGCTCCAGCCCCTCCGGGGACAGCACCCCGGAGGCGGCGAGCTGGTCGACGTCGAGCGGCACGCCCATCAGGGATCGCGGCAGCGGGCGCAGCGCCCCACGGGTCCAGATCCGGGAGGACGCGACCGTCGGGTGCTCGACGGCGAGGCCGAGCGAGCGGGCCAGGGCGACGCCCTCCGGGCGCCGGTTGAGCATCGCCTCCGCGCCGACGTCGACGGTCACCCCGGCGACGGCCGTGCGCAGCAGCTTGCCGCCCACGCGCGGCGACGACTCGAGGACGAGCACGTCGTGCCCCGCGTCGACCAGGTCACGGGCGGCGGTCAGGCCGGCGACGCCGGCACCGACCACGACCACGCTGACCACGGGAGCAGTCTCCCAGACGGGTCAGCCAGCCAGTCGGCCGAACCCGCTGCGGTGGAAGACCAGCGGCAGCGAGTTGTCGGCGTGCTCGATGGCATGGAGCTCGAGCAGCACGATCGTGTGGTCGCCGGCCTCGACCTCGCGGTAGATCGAGCAGTCGAAGCGAGCGAGCCCGTCGTCGATCGTGACCGCGCCGTCCTCGCTGGCGCTGACCTCGATGCCGTCGAAGCGGTGCTCGACCGGACCCGCGAGCTGGCGGCAGACGACGCCGTGGTGGTCGGCGAGGATGGTGACGCCGAGCCGGTCGGAGCGGCGCAGGTCGGGCCAGGTCTTCGACGTGTTGGCGATCGAGAACTGCACCAGGGGCGGGTCCAGGCTCACCGAGGTGAAAGAGCTCGCCGCCAGCCCGGTCAGCCGGCCGTCGACCTCGGCCGCGACCGCGACGACGCCGCTCGGGAAGATCCCGAAGGCCTCGCGCAGCCGGACCGGGTCCAGGTCCTGGTTGGTGGTCAGCGCCGACGCGGACGTCATGCCGAGACTCCTGTCCTGCTCCCGAGGAGAGCGGTGATGGTGGGAGCCGAGCGCTCCAGCCAGGCGGCGTACGCCGACGGGTCGTCGTGCGCCGAGTCGACGACGTACAGACCCGGACTGACGACGGTGCCGCCGATCTCGGTGAGCACCGGACGCAGCGTCAGCTCCGGAGCCAGCGCGTGGCCCGGGCCGGCGCCGAGCATCAGCGGCACCGCGACGCCGCGCAGCCCGCCGTCCGGCCCCGAGGCGAACCGGTCGAGGAAGAGCTTGAGCAGGCCCGTGTAGGTGCCCTTGTACGTCGGGGATGCGACGACGACCAGGTCGGCCGACCCGACCTCGGCCACGACCTCCGTCACCATCTCGTCCTGCCAGTCCAGCAGCCGGGCGCCGAGCTGGGCGAGGTCGACGACCAGGTCCGGCTCGTGGCCGGCGAGCTCGGTGGCGACGTACGTCGCGGCCTCGAGCGTGCGGCTCTGCGGCTTCGGGTTGCCGACGACGACGGCGACCCTGCTCGCCGGTGCGGTCACGACGCGGCCGCTTTCTGGCCGAACGGGACCGACGCCGTCGCCGCGACCGGGGCAGGGTGCTCCCAGAGCCCGCGGCGGGTCAGCTCGGGCAGCACGCCCTCCCCGAACCGGTAGGACTCCTCCAGGTGCGGGTAGCCGGAGAGCACGAACTCGTCGATGCCGACCGCCTGGTACTGCTCGATCAGGTCGGCGATCTCGCTGTGGCTGCCGACCATCGCGGTGCCGGCACCGCCGCGGACCAGGCCGACGCCGGCCCAGAGGTTGGGGTGGATCTCCAGGCCGTCCTTGGAGCCGGCGTTCAGCTCCAGCATCCGGGCCTGCCCGACGGACTCGCTCTGCTTGAGGCCGGACTGGACGCGCGCGATCTCCTCCTCGGAGATGCCGGCGAGCAGCCGGTCTGCCTCGGCCCAGGCCTCCTCGGAGGTGTCCCGGGCGATCGTGTGCAGCCGGATCCCGAACCGGATCCGGTCCTCGCGGCCCTCCTCGGCGGCGAGCCTCCGGACCCACTCGACCTTCTCGGCCACGGCGGCCGGCGGCTCGCCCCAGGTGAGGTAGACGTCGACGTGCTTGGCGGCGACGCGCCCGGCGGCCGGCGAGGAGCCACCGAAGTAGATCTCCGGCAGCGGGTCGGGGATCTGGGTGAGCACGGCGTCCTCGACGCGCAGGTGCTCGCCCTCGAACGTCACCGGCTCACCGGTCCAGAGCCGGCGGACGATGGTGAGGAACTCGTCGCAGCGGGCGTAGCGGCCGTCCTTGTCCAGGAAGTCGCCGAACATCCGCTGCTCCTTGCTCTCCCCACCGGTGACGACGTTGAGCGCGAGCCGGCCGCCGGAGAGGTTCTGGAACGAGCCGGCCATCTGCGCCGCGATGAACGGCGAGGTCAGGCCGGGTCGGAAGGCGACCAGGAACTTGAGCCGCTCGGAGACCTGGCTGAGCATCGCCGTCGAGACCCAGGCGTCCTCGCACCAGGCCCCGGTCGGGGTCAGCGCGGCCTCGAAGCCGAGCTGCTCGGCGCTGCGGGCGATCTGGCCGAGGTAGGGCACCGACGCGGGCCGGCCAGCGGCACCCGCGCTGACGCCGTGACCGCCGCCGACGACCTGCCGGCCGTCGCCGCCGTTGGTGGGCAGGAACCAGTGGAACTTCAACATGCCTCGCCTCTCGTCGCGCGCGTCAACACAGTATGTCGACTGGATTGATCAACTATGCCCGGTCGAGGCTAGCCGAAACGACCCGCGGAACCGAAGCGGAGCATGCCGCGTCCGACCCGCATGACCCCGACACCAGCCCGCATCCTGATCCCGGCGCTCCTGGTCGCCGCGCTCGCGCTCACCGGTTGCTCCGGCAACGACGGCGACTCCGGGGGGAGCGAGACCTCCGCCGCCGACGGCCCCGCGGCGGCGTCCCAGCCCGACCGAGCCCTCAACGGCTTCGCCACGGAGGAGGACGCGGGTGGCACGGCCGACTCCGTTGCGGCGCCGGGGAAGGCCGACGTCGCCCCGGACGAGCTCACCCGCCAGCAGCAGGCCCTGATCCGCAAGGGCAACGTCGCCCTGCGCGCCGACGACGTCGGCCGGGCCCAGATCGAGGTGCAGAAGGTCGTCGACAAGTACGCCGGGCAGGTCACCGACGAGAAGACGCAGTCCGACGACGACGGGCACTCGGCGTACACCCGGATGGTGCTGCGGGTCCCGTCCGACGACTTCACCCGGGCGGTCGAGGAGCTCAAGGGCGTCGGCGAGCTCGAGTCGGCCACCACCAACCAGGACGACGTCACCACCCAGGTGATCGACGTGAAGACCCGCCTGGCGGTGCAGAAGCGCAGCATCGCGCGGATCACCGTGCTCTTCCAGCGCGCCGAGAGCATCCGCGACGTGATGGCGATCGAGGCGGAGCTCTCGCAGCGGCAGGCCGACCTGGAGGCGCTCGAGCAGCAGTCGGCCTACCTCGCCGACCAGACCTCGCAGTCGACGATCGTCGTGAGCATCGACCAGATCCCCGAGAAGACGAAGCCGGCACCCGAGGAGGACGACGAGACGGGCTTCGTCGCCGGCCTCAGCGCCGGCTGGGGTGCGCTGTCGACCTTCGCGGTCGGCCTGGCGACGGCCGCCGGCGCGCTGCTGCCCTGGCTGGTCGTGCTCGCGCTCGTCGGCGTCCCGGTGTGGCTGGTGGTGCGGTCGCGGCGGATCAGCCGAGCGGGTAGGACTGCACGAACTCAGTCAACCGCTTGAGCTGGTCGGGGTCGGTCGAGGGCAGCACGCCGTGGCCGAGGTTGAAGACGTGACCGCGGGCCGCGCGGCCGGCCTCGATGACCTCGGCGGCGCGGGCGGTCATCACGTCGGTCGGGGCGAAGACCAGGGTCGGGTCGAGGTTGCCCTGCACCGCCCGGTCGCCGACGCGGGTGATCGCCTCGTCGAGCGGCGTGCGCCAGTCGACGCCGACGACGTCGGCACCGGCCTCGCCCATCAGGCCGAGCAGGTTCGACGTACCGACCCCGAAGTGGATGCGCGGGACGCCGAGCTCCCCGGCCCGCTGCAGCACCCGGGCGGAGTGCGGCAGCACGTGCTCGCGGTAGTCGCGGGGGGTGAGCGCGCCGGCCCACGAGTCGAAGAGCTGGACCGCCGAGGCGCCGGCCGCGACCTGGACCTCGAGGTAGGCCGCCGAGATGCCCGCGATCTTGCGCATCAGCGCGTCCCAGACCTCCGGGGCGCCGAACATCATCGCCTTGGTCTTGGCGTGGTCCTTGGAGGGGCCGCCCTCGACGAGGTACGACGCGACCGTGAACGGCGCGCCCGCGAAGCCGATGAGCGGGGTGCCGCGCAGCTCGGACACCAGGTTGCCGACCGCGGTGCTGATGAACGGCACGTGCTCGGGTGTCAGGTCCGGGATCGCCGCGACGTCGGCGAGGGTGCGCACCGGCTTCGCCACGACCGGGCCGATGCCGGGCTTGATGTCGAGGTCCACGCCGACCGCCTTGAGCGGCAGCACGATGTCGGAGAAGAAGATGGCCGCGTCGACGCCGTACCGGCGGACGGGCTGGAGGGTGATCTCGACGACCAGGGCCGGGTCCATGCAGGAGTCGAGCATGCCGACGCCCTCGCGGATGGCGAGGTACTCAGGCAGCGAGCGGCCCGCCTGACGCATGAACCAGACCGGCGTGTGCGACACCGGCTCGCCCCGGACCGCCTGGAGGAACGCGCTCTGGCGGAGGTCGTCGTGCGGGTCGGGCATGAGCGAAGCCTCGCAGGTCAGTCGGCGTGTTCGCACATCGGCAGCGCGTGACCCGACTTACTGTGAGCACATGGTGGTCGGTCAGGAGACACACCCGGCGACGGGTGCGGGCGCGGCTCCGGCCGAGTTCCGCGAGGCCGTGGCCACCATGCACGCTGCCCGCCTGCGCCCCGAGATCCTCTGCGAGGAGATGCCCGCGCCGCAGCGGATCGCCCCGTGGGCCTCGGCACTGTCCGCCGACGTCACGGTCGACGGGGTCGACGTCGGGACCGGCCGGATCATCCTGCTCCACGACCCCGCCGGCAACGACGCGTGGTCGGGCACCTTCCGCTGCGTCGCCTACGCCCGCGCGGAGGTCGACCTCGAGCTGATCACCGACCCGATGCTGGCGATGGTCGGCTGGACCTGGCTCACCGAGGCGCTCGACGAGCACCACGCGTCGTACGTCGCCGCCTCGGGCACCGTCACCCGGGTCGCGACCGAGAGCTTCGGCGGGATGGCCGACGAGGGTGGCACCGCCCAGATCGAGATCCGGGCGTCGTGGACGCCGGTGACCCCCGAGGACGCTCCCGACCTCGCGCCGCTCGACCTCGCCCCGCACGTCGAGGCCTGGGGCGAGCTGCTCTGCACCTCTGCCGGACTTCCGCCGGTGCCCGACGGCGTGGCCGTGATGCCCAGCCGCCGCGGCCAGCGGGGCGGCGGACTCTGACCCGATGTCCGACGAAGACACTCCCGCTCCCCCTCCCCCACCTCCGCTCCTGACCCTGCGCGACGGCATGCCGCCGCTCGTCGAGTCGGCCGCTGCGCTGGCCGAGATGTGCGAGGCGCTCGCCGCCGGCACCGGCCCGGTCGCGATCGACGCCGAGCGCGCGTCCGGCTACCGCTACTCCTCGCGCGCCTACCTGATCCAGCTGCGCCGCGAGGGCACCGGCTCCTACATGGTCGACCCGATCGGCTTCGACTCCCTGCTGCCGCTCCAGGAGGCGCTCGACGGCGTCGAGTGGATCCTGCACGCGGCCACCCAGGACCTGCCCTGCCTCAACGAGGTCGGGCTCTACCCGTCGGCGCTCTTCGACACCGAGCTCGCCGGCCGGCTGCTGGGATACCCCCGTGTCGGGCTCGCGACCCTGGTCGAGACGCTCCTCGGCTTCCGGCTCGCCAAGGAGCACTCCGCCGTCGACTGGTCGACCCGGCCGCTGCCGGTGCCGTGGCTCGAGTACGCCGCCCTCGACGTCGAGGTGCTCCTGGAGCTGCGCGAGCTGCTCGCCGCTGAGCTGGTGGAGACCGGCAAGGACGAGTGGGCGCGCCAGGAGTTCGACTACCTGCGCACCTTCGAGCCGGCCGTCCGCGTCGACGCCTGGCGGCGTACGTCGGGCGTGCACCGCGTGCGCGGACGCCGCGCCCTGGCCGCCGTGCGCGAGCTGTGGGAGACCCGCAACGAGATCGCCGAGCAGCGCGACGTCACGCCCGGCCGGATCCTGCCCGACGCCGCGATCGTCGTCGCCGCCCAGGCGCTGCCCACCGACAAGGACTCGCTGCTCGCGACCAAGGGCTTCCACGGCCGCGGCGCCGAGCGCTACTCGTCCAAGTGGGTCGCGGCGCTCGGCCGCGCCGCCGCCCTCGACGAGGACCAGCTCCCGACCCGCGCACCGCGCGGCGACGGCCCGCCGCTCCCGCGCGCCTGGGCCGAGAAGGACCCGGTCGCCGCCCGGCGGCTCGCCCTCGCCCGCGAGGCGCTGACCGCCCTCGCCGAGGAGCAGAACCTCCCCGTCGAGAACGTGCTGACCCCCGACTACCTGCGCCGTACCCTCTGGACGCCGCCCAAGACCCGTGAGCCCTCGGCCCTCGCCGACGGCGTCGCCGAGCAGCTCGCCGGCTACGGCGCCCGCCCGTGGCAGGTCGACCTCGCCGGCCCGGTCCTCGTCGACGCGATCCTCACCGCCGACGTCGAGCCCGAGCCGGAGCCCGCTGTCGAAGTCTGACCTCCTCGCCCGTCATCGGGGTGTCACACCATCGCCGAGAGGAATCACCGTGCCCGACTACGTCGTCATGTTCCCCGCAGACAGCGAGGCGGACTGGGAGTCCCGCACTCCCGCCGACCGCCAGGCCACCTTCGACACCGACTACGAGTTCGGCCAGCGCCTCGCCGCCCGCGGCGGAGCCGTGACCGGCGGCGCCGGCCTGACGCCCAGCAGCCAGACCCGCACGCTGCGCCGCGGCCCCGAGTCGCAGGCGCTCGTCACCGAGGGCCCCTACGTCGAGACCGTCGAGCAGATCTCCGGCTTCTTCATGGTCACCTGCGACGACTACGACGCGCTCGTCGAGGCCGCCGAGGTGCTGGTCCGCGCGCACCCGGTCGTCGAGATCCGGCCGGTCGCGGAGTTCTAGGCGTTCACACGCCGGGGCCGCCGCCTGACGTCATACGGCTGGAGCAACCGGTTGCTCCAGCCGTATGACGTCCTGGGTCGTCGCTGCCGCCCCGCTCACTGTTCGAGGCACCCGCGGGCCGGAAGCGACGTCGACCCGAGCGGACCCGCAAGCAGCGGACGTCACTCGGACGGCGTCTCCGACGGCGAGGCGGAGTCGGTGACGGACTCGGGGTCGAGGACCGGCTTGGAGGCGTCGTCGATCTCGGTGGTGATGGTGTCGAGGTCGAGGACGCCGACGCCGTAGACCAGCTGCTCGAGGCTCGGCGCGACGGTCTCCTCGAGCTCGGGGAGGGTGTCGATCAGTGGCGGCGCGGACATCGAGCGGACGCCGGTGTTGAAGAAGGCGGCATGCTCGGGCTTGCGACCGGGCTGGAGGAAGTCGTCGGAGAGGGCGACCTCGACGTTGGCGGGCTGGAGGTAGCCGGTGCTCGCGACCAGGCCGACCCAGTCGGCGGAGATCTCGTGGACCATGAAGTCCGCGGCGAGGCTGGCGCTCGAGGTCTGCGCCGACATGCACAGCGAGGTGACGTCGCCGACCGTGGCGGAGCCGTCGAGGCGCGGCATCGGCATGATGTCGAAGTCGAGGTTGTTCTTCTGCCGCAGGATGGGCGTCAGCGACCGGTTGCCGGCGATCATGCCGAGCTTGCCGCGCTGGAACCACGCGACGGCCGACCGCTCGTCGAGCTGGGTCTCGTCCAGGGTGACCTGCGGGTTGCGCAGCAGCTCGAGGGTGCGCTCGAGCGCGCCCTTGCTGCTGTCGCTCGAGAACGTCAGCGACTTCGGCAGCTCCGGGTCGTCGAAGACGGTGCCACCGCCGGACAGGATGAACGGCGCGAGGCCCTCGATCGTCGGGTCGATGTGGACGCCCTTCGACCCGCGCGCCGGACGGCTGGCGAACTCCGCCGCGGCCGCGAACTGGTCGAAGGACCAGCTGGTCGCGTCGGCGTCCGGTACGTCGAGCCCGCGCGCCCGCATCCGGTCGAAGTTGACCAGCCGCTTGTTGTAGTAGATGACGGTCGGCGTGACGCCGTACGGCATGCACTGGAGGTGGTCGTCGGTGCTGAACGCCTCGAGCGACTCACGCGAGTAGGTGTCGCCGAACTCGACGCCGCGGTCGTCGAGGAGCTCGTCGACCGGCTGGATGAGGGAGTTCTCCATCAGCCAGGACAGGTCGCTGCGCGAGGACATGAACACGTCGGGGACCGCGGCGCCGGCCTCGATCGCGGAACGCATCGCGGCCTGGGTCGGCCAGCTCCTGATCTCGACGTCGACGTGGTCGGGGTCCAGGTTCCAGGCGTCCACGGTGGCGCGGAACGCGCGCTGCACGTCCTGAGGACCGACGACGCCGAACGAGAGCTCCTCGGGCGGAGCCGTCGTGGACGGCGTTGGGGTCGGGGGCGTCGGGCTCGGAGAGTCGTCCGTGCAGGCGGCGGCGGTCAGCACCGACGCGACGGCGACGCACGCCAGCAGTCCCCGACGAACCGACACCTGACCTCCTCAGAGCTGCATGCAGACACGTGCCCGGGGGGTCGCCCGGGCTCGCCCACCCTATCGACCCAGCGGATGGAAGCGGCCCGCGGCGACCACCACCCGGTCGAACACGGCGCGGTCCAGCGCGGCGCCCTCACGGCGTACGGCGTCCGGCGCGAGCAGCAGGAGACGGTCCAGCCGGACCTCGCTGGGGCGGCGCTGCCGGTCCCAGCCGCCGGTGCCGACGTCCATCCAGTGCCGGCCCCAGTGCGCCTCCTGCGCGGCGCCGCGGTCGTGGTCCTTGCTGGTCAGCATCAGCCCGAGGAACTGCCCGCCCTGGACGCCGATCAGGAGCACCGGCCGGTCCTTGCCCTGCCGCGGGTCCTCCTCGAACGGGACCCACGCCCACACCACCTCGCCGGGATCGGGCCGGCCGTCGGCGCGCGGGGCGTACGAGACGCCTGCGGGCGCGGCGGTGGGGGTACGGCGGAAGAGTCGCCGGAGCAGTCGCATGGGGCGAGCCTAGAAGAAGAAGGAGTACGCCGGACCGGGAGCGCCTCACGGCGCGTGGCCGCTCGTGGCGGCTAATTTTGGGACCCGGGGCTGCCGCGGCCCGACGTACTCCTCGCCCAGTTTAACCGAGCATGGGTCTAACCGCTTCAGGCCAGTCCTTGTTCCAGCTCGAGGTGACCAGCGGCCTCGAGCTGCTCGGAGAGCACGAGCATCCGCTGCACCTCCGCCGTGGTCGGGTCGCTCAGCGCCGCCCGGCCGGTGGCGACCACGCGGGCGAACGCCGCCGCGCGCAGCAGCACGTCGGCGAAGTCGCTGCCGGCGATCCCGCGCAGCACCTCGTCGACCATCGCCTTGAGCTGCTCGGGCCCGGGCGGGTCGGCCACGCCTGCCACCACCCGCGCGACCTGCGCGACCCGGCCGGCCTCGAACTGCCGCGCGACGCCCGCGGGGTCGGCGTACACCCAGGAGCGCAGCAGGTAGAGCCGCCACAGGCAGCCGGCCAGCGAGTCCGCGGGCGAGCCCGACCACACCTCGGCGATCGTCTCGATGCCCTCGGTGTCGGCGAGGTGGAGCAGCCGCTCGGCGACCTCCGCGTCGCCGGCTCCCCGCGTGCCGCGCACCAGGAGCTGCGCGGCGCGGTCGGCCGCCTCGCTCACCAGGGCGGGGTCGGTGCCGCCGGTGATCGCCTCGAAGAAGCTGCCCCCGGGCGTCATCGGGCGGTGATGGGGACGGGAGGTCACCCGGCGAGCGTACGTCGGATGCGTTGGTCGCTGACCGGGTACGGCGTGCCGAGCTGCTGGGCCCACAGCGACACCCGGTACTCCTCCAGCATCCAGCGCACCTGACGCAGGTGCGCGCCGGCCGGCCGCCCGGCGGGCAGTGCGTCGACCTGGTGGAGGTAGGCGTCCTGGAGGTCGGCGACCTGGTCCATCAGCTGCCGGTCCCGGGCCAGCTGCGACTCGAGCCGCTCGCGTCGCTGCTCCAGCGCGGCGAGGTAGGTCGGGTAGCGGCGCAGCTGGGTGGCTCCGGCCTCACCCACGAACCCGGCGTGCACCAGCCGGGCGAGCTGGGCGCGCATGTCGGTGAGCGCGGGCAGCATCAGCATCTCGGCGCGGCCGCTCAGCGCCTTCTCGGCCTGCCGCCACGCGCCGAGGACGCGGATCACGTCGGCCATCGCGGCCCGCAGGTGGGCCTCGTGGTCACGGGCCGCCTCGGCCAGCAGCGCGTCGTACGCCGCGCCGTCGCGCACTGCCGGCCGGGCGTCGACCACGGCCTGCACGACCGCCGCGCGGCAGTCCTCGAGCAGCTCCGCGACGCTGGGGTAGGGCGAGCCTGCGAGGCCGAGCTTCTCGGCGTTGGTGAGGTCGCGCAGGATCGCCGGGACGGGCCCTCCTCGCTGATCGAGCCTGTCGAGATCCAGCAGGAGCAGGCGGCGTACGCCGAGCCGGTGCCGCGCCTCCTGCTCCTCGGCCGAGCCGAACACCTGGAGGCCGACGCTCGACCCCTCGTCGACCAGCGCCGGGAAGACCCGCACCTGGTGGCCGGCGCGCACCTGCTCGAAGGACTCCTCGATCGTGTCGAAGACCCAGGTCGTCTCGCCGCTGCGGGCGAGCCCGCTGTCGGTGGCGACCTCGGCGATCGCGGCGGCGAACTGCGGGCGCAGCGGCTCCTTGAGCGCCTCGAGGTCCTTGCCGCGCGCCTGCTCGCGGCCGTCCTCGTCGACGACGCGGTAGGTCGGGCGCAGGTGCTCGGCGACCTTGGACCAGTCCCAGGCCTCGCGCGGCACGACGACGCCGGTCGTCGACCGACACCAGCGTTCGAGGGCGTCGAGCAGCGGCTCCTCACCGGGCGGCACGGCGGCCAGGAACTCGCGGGCCTTGTTGGGCGCAGGCACGAACGAGACCCGCAGGTTCTTGGGCAGGCTGCGGATCAGGCTGGTGACCAGCTCTTCGCGCAGGCCGGGCACGTTCCAGGAGAAGTCGTCGGCCTCGACCCGGTTGAGCGTCGCGACGGGCACGTCGATGGTCATGCCGTCGTCGGCGGCGCCAGGCTCGAAGTGGTAGCTGATCGGGAAAGTGAGCCCACCGCCGTCCCACTGCTCGGGGTAGTCGGTCGCCCGCACCTCGTCAGCGGTGTCGTGGGTGAGCATCGCCAGGTCGAAGGTGAGCAGCTCCGGGCGTTCGCGGCGCTCCTGCTTCCACCACTGGTCGAAGTGCGCGCCGCTCACCACGGCCGGTCCGACCCGCGCGTCGTAGAAGTCGAAGAGCGTGTGCTCGTCGACGACGATGTCGCGGCGCCGGGCGCGGTGCTCGAGCTCCTCGACCTCCTCGAGGAGCCGGCGGTTGGTCTCCATGAAGCGGTGCCTCGTGTGCCACTCGCCGTACACGAGCGCGTGCCGGATGAAGAGCTCCCGCGAGAGCGGCACGTCGACCTTGCCGTAGGACACGAGACGGTCGGCGACCAGCGGTACGCCGTACAGCGTGACGCGCTCGTGCGCCATCACGGCCGCGCGCTTCTTGCTCCAGTGCGGCTCGGAGTAGGTGCGCTTGGCGAGGTCGCCGGCGAGCCGCTCGGCCCACTCGGGCTTGATGGCGGCGTTCTGGCGCGCCCAGAGCCGGCTGGTCTCGACGAGCTCGCCGGCCATCAGGAACTGCGGCTGCTTCTTGGCCAGGCCGCTGCCGGGGAAGATCGCGAAGCGAGCGCCGCGGGCGCCGAGGTACTCGCGCATCGGCCGCCGCCCGGAGCCCGACCGCTCCTTCTCCCGCTCCTCGAGCAGCCCGATGTGGCTGAGCAGCCCGGACAGCAGCGCCTGGTGGATGCCGTCGCTGTCGGGGTTGTCTGCGGGGTGACCGACCTCGATCTTCATCTCCCGACAGACCTGGCGCAGCTGGGACTCGAAGTCCTGCCACTCGCGGACCCGTAGGTAGTTGAGGAACTCGCGCTTGCACATCCGGCGGAACGCCGAGGACGACAGCTCCTTCTGCTGCTCCTTGACGTAGCGCCAGAGGTTGAGCCAGGTCAGGAAGTCGCTGCCCTCTGCCTTGTAGCGAGCATGCAGCTGGTCCGCCTGCGCCTGCTCCTTGGGGCGGTCCGCTCCGGGCCGCTCGCGGGGGTCCTGCAGCGACAGCGCCGCGGCGATCACGATGACCTCGCGCACGCAGCCGAGCCGCTCCGCCTCGAGGATCATCCGCGCCAGTCGCGGGTCGATCGGCAGCCGGGCGAGCCGACGGCCGAGCCTGGTCAGCCGGGCGTCCTGCGTCGAGAGCGCGCCGAGCTCCTCCAGGAGCTGCACACCGGCGGAGACGTTGCGCTTGTCGGGCGGCTCGACGAACGGGAACCGTGCGATGTCCCCCAGCCCGAGGCTGGCCATCTGCAGGATCACGCTGGCGAGGTTGGTGCGCAGGATCTCGGGATCGGTGAACTCCGGCCGGCCCTCGAAGTCCTCCTCCGAGTACAGGCGTACGGCGATGCCGGCCTCGACCCGCCCGCAGCGACCCGAGCGCTGGTTGGCGGAGGCCTGGCTGATCGGCTCGATCGGCAGCCGCTGCACCTTGGTGCGCACCGAGTAGCGGCTGATCCGCGCGACGCCGGTGTCCACGACGTACCGGATGCCCGGGACGGTCAGCGAGGTCTCGGCGACGTTCGTGGCGAGCACGACCCGGCGTACGGCGTTGCCGTGCGAGCTGAAGACCCGGTGCTGCTCGGCGGCCGTGAGCCGCGAGTAGAGCGGCAGGACCTCGGTCCGGGGCAGGTCCTTGAGCGCGTCCGCGGTGTCGCGGATCTCGCGCTCGCCGGGCAGGAAGACGAGGACGTCACCGGGGCCTTCGGCCGAGAGCTCCTTGACCGCCTCGACGATCGCCTCGGTCTGGTCGCGGACGACGACCTCGCCTTCCTCGTCCTGGCCGTCGAGGTCCATCAGCGGGCGGTAGCGGACCTCGACCGGGTAGGTGCGGCCGGACACCTCGACCACGGGGGCGTCGAAGTGCTTCGCGAACCGGTCCACGTCGATGGTCGCGCTGGTGATGATCAGCTTGAGGTCGGGCCGCTTGGGCAGCAGCCGCTTGAGGTAGCCGAGCAGGAAGTCGATGTTGAGGCTCCGCTCGTGCGCCTCGTCGACGATGATCGTGTCGTACTTGCGCAGCTGCCGGTCGCGCTGGAGCTCGGCGAGCAGGATGCCGTCGGTCATCAGCTTCACGCGGCTGCTCTTCGAGGTCCGGTCGGTGAAGCGGACCTGGTAGCCGACCAGGTCGCCGAGCTCGGTGCCGAGCTCGCTGGCGATCCGCTCAGCGACGGAGCGGGCCGCGATGCGGCGAGGCTGGGTGTGCCCGATCAGGCCAGCCGTACCCCGCCCGAGCTCCAGGCAGATCTTCGGGAGCTGGGTCGTCTTCCCCGACCCGGTCTCGCCCGCGATGATCACGACCTGGTGCTCGCGGATCGCCTCGGCGATGTCGTCGCGACGCTGGGTGACCGGCAGCTCCGGCGGATAGACGATCTGGAGCTGGTCGGTCATGGCACCCCCATTCTGCCGGGTCGGGTGGTTTCGAGGCTCGTCGCTGGCGCTCCTCGCACCTCAACCACCGGAGGGCGGTGGTTGAGGTGCGAGCGGAGCGAGCCTCGAAACCACCAAAGTGAAACCTGTTCTAGTATCCGGGCATGACCGAGGCACAGGTGTACGACGTCGTGGTGGTCGGCTCGGGCGGCGGAGCGATGACGGGCGCGTTCCTCGCCCAGCGGGCCGGGCTCTCGACCGTCGTGGTGGAGAAGACCCCGCTGGTGGGCGGCACGTCGGCGTACTCCGGGGGCGCCTGCTGGCTGCCCGGCAGCCAGGTGCAGCAGCGCGCCGGGATCAGCGACTCGACCGACGGTGCACGCTCGTATCTCGCTGCTGTCCTGGACGGCCCGGACCAGGAGCGCGTCGAGGCGTTCCTCGCGCACTCCCCCGAGCTGGTCGCCGAGCTCGAGGAGGCGGGCATCCCCTTCGAGTGGCTGCCCTTCTCGGAGTACTACGACGCCCCGGGCCGGGTGGCGATGGGCCGCTCGATCCAGCCGGTCAGCATCAAGCGCGGTGACCTGACGCCCGAGGTCGCGGAGCTGGTCCGGCCGCCGGTCGAGCGGGACCGGGTCGGCGAGGGCGGCCGCAACACGCTGTCCGGTGGGCAGGCGCTGATCGCGCGACTGCTCGAGGGGTTCGTCGGCGCGGGCGGCACGGTGCTCACCGACCTGCCGATGACCGGGCTGGTCGTGGACGCCGACCGGGTGTCCGGCGTCGCCGCGATGACGCCCGAGGGTCCGGTCGAGATCCACGCGCGGCGCGGCGTGCTGGTCGCCGCCGGCGGCTTCGAGGGCAACGCCGAGGAGCGCGCCGCGCACGGCGTACCCGGTGACGTGGCGTGGACGATGGCACCGCGCGGGACTAACACCGGGGAGCCGATCGCGGCCGGCGTCGCGATCGGTGCGGCCGCCGACTACAGCGGCGTCGGCTGGTTCTGCCCCGGCCTGGAGCAGCCCGACGGCGGCGGCTCGTTCACCCTGGGCTTCCGGTCCGGTCTGATGGTCGACGCGAACGGCGCGCGCTACGCCAACGAGGCGCTGCCCTACGACCGGTTCGGCCGGATCATGGCCGAGGCGCCGGAGCGGATCCCGTCCTGGTTCGTCTTCGACTCGCGCGAGGGCGGTCGGCTGCCGGCGATCGCGATGCCCGAGGGCGACCCGGCCGAGCACCTGGCCGTCGGCACCTGGGTGCAGGCCGACACGATCTCCGACCTGGCCGAGCGGATCGGCGTACCCGCCGATGCGCTGAGCGCCACCGTCGAGCGGTTCAACGGCTTCTGCGCGTCCGGCGTCGACGAGGACTTCGGCCGCGGCCAGGACGAGTACGACTCGTTCTTCACCGGCGGCGCGTCCCCGACGCCCTGCGACCAGGCGCCGTTCTACGCCGCACGGTTCGTGCTGTCCGACCTCGGCACCAAGGGCGGCCTCGTCACCGACACCGCCGGACGCGTGCTGCGCGAGGACGGGTCCACGATCCCCGGCCTCTACGCGTCGAGCAACAGCGCCGCGTCGGTGTTCGGACCGCGCTATCCCGGACCTGGCGCCCCGCTCGGCTCGGCGATGGTGTTCGCGTCGCTGGCCGTGCGGGACATGCTGGCCTAGCCGTTGCTGGGCCGCTGCGGCAGCTGGCCGTTGCCCGGGCCGCCCTGCTGGAACTGCTGACCCGGGCCACCCTGGCGGTTGCCGAAGTCGGGCCGTCCACCGTCCGAGTCGGAGTGCACGGCGTACCCGATGATGCCGCCGGCGAGCCCGCCGATCAGCAGGGCGGCGCCGGCGATCGCCCCGACGACGGGAAGCCCGAGGGTCCGGCGCACCTTCGGCGCGGGCTGTTCAGCGGCCGGCGGCTCTGGAGGGAGGGTCGTGGTCTGTTCGGTCATGGCCTGAGGGTGCCGGGACGACCTGTGCTGAACCTGTGCCCGAGCGATGAGCAGGTCCTGAGATCAGCACAGGACGCTCACAGGAAAGTCACAGGTACCGTCGGCAAGGTGTCAGCCATGGACCTGACCCGACCGGACGGCACCCCCCTGCGCGTGCTCGTCGTCGACGACGAGGTGAACATCGCCGAGCTGGTGTCGATGGCACTGCGCTACGAGGGCTGGGAGGTCCGCGCCGCACACACCGGCTCGAAGGCGGTCGCCGCCGCCAAGGACCTCAAGCCGGACGCCGTCGTGCTCGACATGATGCTGCCGGACTTCGACGGCCTCGAGGTGCTGCGCCGGATGCGCGCCACCCAGCCCGACCTGCCGGTGGTCTTCCTGACCGCGCGTGACGCCGTCGAGGACCGGATCGCCGGACTGACCGCCGGCGGCGACGACTACGTGACCAAGCCGTTCTCGCTGGAGGAGCTGGTCGCCCGGCTCCGCGCCCTGATGCGCCGCGCGGGCGCCCAGCAGGCCGTCACGTCGTCGGTCCTCACGGTCGGCGACCTCGAGCTCGACGAGGACAGCCACGAGGTACGCCGGGCCGGGCAGGACGTCACGCTGACCGCGACCGAGTTCGAGCTGCTGCGCTTCCTGATGCGCAACCCGCGCCGGGTGCTGAGCAAGGCCCAGATCCTCGACCGGGTCTGGAACTACGACTTCGGCGGCCAGGCCAACGTCGTCGAGCTCTACATCTCCTACCTGCGCAAGAAGATCGACGCCGGCCACGAGCCGATGATCCACACGATGCGCGGCGCCGGGTACGTGCTCAAGCCGGCCTCATGACCAGGATCCGCGACCGGTTCCGGTCGCTCACCTCGCGCCTGGTGCTGACCACCGTCGCGATCGTGCTGCTGGTGTCCGTGATCATCGGCGCGGCCACCACGCTGGCCATGCGCAGCTACCTGACCGACCAGCTCGACGAGGACGTCCGCAACGCGATCCCTGCGCTCGGCGGCGGACCAGGCCTCGGCCCCGGCGGGGTGACGGCCCAGTTCCTCGACAACGGGGCGGCGAGCGGCACCGTGATCCAGCCCAGCGCCGACCGTCGTTTCAGCCGGGTCGCCCTCTCCGACGAGGCCCTCGCCGACCTCGAGGCCGTGCCGACGGACGACGAACCACGCACGATCGACGTCGCGGGCCTCGGGAGCTACCGGGTCCTCGGCGTGCAGGGGACGAACGGGACCGGGGTCGTCGGTCTGCCGACGCAGGACGTCGACGACACCGTCACGAGCCTGGTGGAGCTCGAGGCCCTGCTGACGTTGCTCGCGGTCATCGTCGCCGCCGGCGCCGCACTGGTCGTCGTACGACGCCAGCTGCGGCCGTTGCGGGAGGTGGCGGCGACGGCACACACCGTGTCCGAGCTGCCGCTGGCGGAGGGCGACATCGACCTCACCGAGCGGGTGCCCGAGCACCTCACCGACGAGCGCACCGAGGTCGGGCAGGTGGGCGGCGCGCTCAACACGCTGCTCGAGCACGTCGAGACCTCGCTGGCCGCGCGGCACCGCAGCGAGCAGCAGGTGCGGCAGTTCGTCGCCGACGCCTCGCACGAGCTGCGCACGCCGCTGGCCACGATCGCCGGCTACACCGAGCTCGCCCGGCAGCGGCCCGACGACCCGGCCATGCTCGGCACCGCCCTCGACAAGGTCGAGGAGGAGTCCGACCGGATGACCTCGCTCGTCGAGGACCTGCTGCTGCTGGCCCGCCTCGACGCCGGCCGACCCCTCGAGCGGGAGCCGGTCGACCTCACCCGGCTGCTGGTCGAGGCGGTGTCGGACGCGCGCGTCATCGACGCCGACCACCGCTGGCGCGTCGACCTGCCCGACGACCTCGTGGACTCGCCCGCCGAGGTGACCGGCGACGAGCTGCGAATGCACCAGGTCGTCACCAACCTGCTGACCAACGCTCGCAAGTACACGCCTGCCGGCACCACGGTGACCGTGACCGTGCGCCGCAACGGGTTCGCCGTGCACGACGACGGCCCGGGCTTCCCCCCGGACCTGGTCGACCACGCCTTCGAGCGGTTCGCCCGCGGCGACGCCGCCCGGACCCACGGCCAGGAGGTCGGCGTCGGCCTCGGCCTGGCGCTCGTCGAGGCGATCGTCACCGCGCACGGCGGTCGGGTCACCCTCCGGTCCGCCCCCGGCGACACCACCGTCGACGTCAGCCTGCCGGGATAGCCTCGACGACCGCGGGCAGGGAGGCGACCACGATGGAGATCAGGTCGTCGCGGGAGATGTCGGCGGGGTCGTCGATCCAGGCGAGCACGAGCTCCTCCGTCATGGCCGACCAGCCGCGGACGACGAGCCGCGCGAGCGGGGTGTCGGTGAGGATCTGGCCGGCAGTGTCCTCGCGGAAGATCCGACCGTTGAGCGCGGAGCGGGCGTCCTCGTAGATCGCGCGCAGGCTCTCGTTGCCACCGGCGGCCGCCTTGACCAGCGAGACGTAGCCCTCGTGGTTGTCGATCACGTAGTCGACGTACGCCGTCACCGAGGTCAGCAGCCGCTCCATCGGCTCGCCCCCGGTCGGCGGCGTGGTCTGCGCGATCAGGTCGTCGGCCGCGTGCCGGACCACGGCCTCGTGGAACGCCTGCTTGCTGCCGAAGTAGTGGTAGAGCAGGCCGCGCGAGATGCCGGCCTCCTCGGCCAGCAGGTCGATCGACAGCTCGTCGAGCGAGCGGTGCGCCAGCAACCGGACGCCCAGGTCGAGGAGCTGCTCGCGGCGCTGCTCGGGCGACAGCCGGGTGCGCGGGGTGGTCGTCACGGTCCTCACTCTATTGACGCTTGTTCAATAACGGAAGTACGGTCGCGTCATGCACGTCGAGCATCTCATCGTCGGAGCCGGGTTCGCCGGACTCTGCGCAGCGATCAAGCTCCAGGAGGACGGCGAGCGCGACTTCCTGGTCGTGGAGAAGGCCTCCGACGTCGGCGGCACCTGGCGCGACAACACCTACCCGGGTGCAGCCTGCGACGTCCCGAGCCAGCTCTACTCGTTCTCGTTCGCCCCCAACCCGGAGTGGAGCAGCTCCTACTCCCCCGGGCCGGAGATCCAGGACTACATCCGCGGCGTCGCCGAGCGGTCCGGAACCCTCGACCGCTTCGTCTTCGACACCAGCTTCGACGACGCCGCCTGGGACGACGCAGCCGCGCGCTGGAGCGTGCAGGTCACCGGGCCCGACGGGCCCCGCTCCCTCACCGCGACGACCCTGATCCTCGGCGCCGGTGGGCTCTCCGAGCCGCGACTGCCCGAGATCGACGGCATCGAGTCCTTCCAGGGCCAGCTCTTCCACTCCGCGCGCTGGGACCACTCGGTCGACCTGACCGGCAAGCGGGTCGCCGTGATCGGCACCGGCGCCTCGGCGATCCAGATCGTCCCCGAGATGCAGAAGGTGGCCGGTCACCTCGACGTCTACCAGCGCACCGCGCCCTGGGTGATCCCCCGCAACGACCGCGTGTACGGCGGGCTCGAGCGGCAGGCGCTGCGGCGGTTCCCGGCCCTCGGCAGGCTCTACCGGACCGGCATCTACTGGGCCCACGAGGGCTACGTGCCGGCGTTCACCATCGAGCCGAGGTTCGCGGCCCCGGCGAAGAAGGCCGCGACCGCGAACATCGCCAAGGGCATCCAGGACCCCGACCTGCGCGCCAAGGTGACGCCGTACTTCGAGTTCGGCTGCAAGCGGGTGCTGCGGTCCAACACCTACTACCCGGCTCTCGCGGCCGACAACACCGAGCTCGTCACCGACCGGATCGCGAAGGTCACCGGCGACGCGATCGTGACTGCCGACGGCGTGGAGCGTCCCGTCGACGTCCTGGTCGTCGCGACCGGCTTCTACACGACCGAGCTCCCGGTCACCGAGCAGATCACGGGCACCGCCGGCCGCACGCTGGCCGACACCTGGCGCGAGAGCGGGATGGCGGCCTACAAGGGCACCACGGTGCCCGGCTTCCCCAACCTCTTCATGCTGGTCGGGCCCAACACCGGCCAGGGCCACACCAGCATGGTCTTCATCATCGAGTCCCAGGTCGCCTACGTGCGCGACGCGATCCGCACCATGCGCGCCCGCGGCTGGGCGTCGGTCGAGCCGCGCGTGCAGGCAGACCGTCGCTGGAACGCCGACCTCCAGCGGCGGATGAAGCGCACGGTGTGGACCCGCGGCGGCTGCTCGAGCTGGTACCTCGACGAGCACGGCCGCAACACGACGCTGTGGCCGAAGTCCACGATCACCTTCCGGCGCCAGCTCGCCAGCTTCGACGCCGACGCCTACGACGTACGCCGCCAGACGACCACCCGAGAGGACGTCCCCGCATGAAGAACTTCGACGCCAAGGTCGCCGTGATCACCGGCGCCGGCTCCGGCATCGGCCGCGCGCTCGCGCTGAACCTCGCCGGCAAGGGCACGCGGCTCGCGCTCTCCGACGTCGACGACCGCGGGCTCGCCGAGACCGTCGACCTGGTCAAGAACGCCGGGGCCCGCGAGGTGCGCTCCGACCACCTCGACGTCGCCGACCGGGCCGCGTTCACGGCGTACGCCGAGCAGGTCGTCGAGCACTTCGGTCAGGTCAACCTGGTCGTCAACAACGCGGGCGTCGCACTCGCCGGTGACCTGGTCGACCTTCAGTACGCCGACATGGACTGGATCATGGGCATCAACTTCTGGGGTGTCGTCCACGGCACCAAGGAGTTCCTGCCGCACCTGATCGCCTCGGGCGACGGGCATCTCGTCAACATCTCGTCGCTCTTCGGGCTGGTCTCGATGCCCGGCCAGAGCATGTACAACGCGGCGAAGTACGCCGTCCGAGGCCTCTCCGAGGCGGTGCGCGAGGAGATGCTGGTCGCGGGCCACCCGGTCGGCGTGACCGTCGTGCACCCCGGCGGCATCAAGACCGCGATCGCCCGCAGCGCGCGCTACTCCGACAAGGAGGACGGGGCGGAGAGCGCGAAGTTCTTCGACGCCAAGCTGGCCCGGATGGAGCCGGAGCGCGCCGCCGAGATCATCCTCAAGGGCGTGGAGTCCGACAAGGCGCGGGTGCTCGTCGGGATCGACGCGCACGCCGTCCACCAGATGGCGAAGCTGCTCGGCTCGCGCTACCAGGACGTCGTCGCCAACCGGGCCAAGAAGCTCGCGCCGACCAAGATCGTCTGACGCTCAGCCATCCTGGCGCTCGCGCCGCTCCCGCCGGTTGGCGCGGGTCGGGCGCGCCCGCAGCGGCCCCACCAGGCGGGGACCGGCGAGCCGGCTCTCCAGCCGCCGGGCCTCCCGTCGCAGCGGCTGGGCGACGAACTCGCCCAGGATCACGCCGGCGGCCAGCGCCAGCGCGATCGACGCGGCGGTGATGATCGCGAGCAGGCCCTCGGAGGCCTGGTCACCGCCCTCCGTCAGCAGGGTGAGTCCGCGGTAGATCGACAGACCGGGCAGCATCGGCACCACGGCCGGGACGACGAGCACCAGCGGTGGCACCCGCAGCCGGGCGGCGAGCTGGTAGGCGACCAGGCCGACGAAGAACGCCGCCGTCGCGATCGGCCAGGTGCGGCCGAACCCGGTGGCGTTGCCGGACTGCGAGATGACCATGGCGATCGCCGCGACCGCACCGATGACCGGCAGCGAGCGCCTCGGCGCGTACGCCGCGAACGCGAAGGCCGCCGCACAGATCGCGGCCCCGGCCGCCATCAGGCCGACCCCCTTGAGGTCGGCTCCGGTGCCGGGGTCGAGCCGGCCGACCGCGACCCCGAAGTAGTCGCCGACCTGGAGACCACCGCTGACCCCGGCGATGATGCCGGCGGTCGCGAGCAGCGCCTCGGTCAGCCGGGCGCCGGCGGTGACGTGGAAGCCGGACAGCGCGTCCTGGAGGGCACCCATGAAGCCGATGCCGGCGAGCAGCATGACGATGTTCGCGCTGACCACGAGCGACAGGTCGAGGTCGACCGGCGGCAGTGCTGCCACGCCGACGGCGATCAGGGTGGCGACGCCGCCGCCCGCGACCTGTCGGTAGAAGAAGGGCACCCGCCGGCGCGCCAGCAGCATCTGGACCCGGTCGATGCAGACGGCCGCGACGAACGCGATCGCCACGACCACCTCGTCACCGCCGAGCTGGAGGCCGACGCCGGCGCACATCGCGCCCCACCCGAGCGTCACCGCCCAGCGTGGCAGCGTGTGGCCGGACGAGACGATCCGGGCCAGCCGGGTGCGAGCCTCCTTGAGCTCGCAGTCGCCGTTGAGCACGTCGCGCATCAGGTGGTCGACCTGGGTGAGGTGCTCGTAGTCGATGTCGCGCTGC
Source organism: Nocardioides hankookensis (assembly GCF_042658885.1). Classification (NCBI taxonomy): domain Bacteria; kingdom Bacillati; phylum Actinomycetota; class Actinomycetes; order Propionibacteriales; family Nocardioidaceae; genus Nocardioides; species Nocardioides hankookensis. The sequence continues at coordinate 758,206 of NZ_JBHSRJ010000009.1, forward strand.
TTGACCTGCCGGATCAGCACGAAGGCCGGCTCCTCGGGGTCGACCTGGTAGCTCATCGACAGCGACGTGAAGGTGACGTCGACCTCGGGGTTGCGGGCACCCAGCTGCCACGAGAGCGACTGCATCGCCGACGTGACGTCCGCGGCGCCGGCGCCGGACGAGAGCAGCAGCTCGCCCACGCGCAGGCAGAAGTCGAGCGTCAGGTTGAGCTCGCGCGCCTCCAGCATGGCCGCCATGGTGGCAGTTCCCTGGTAGGAAGGTCGACGTGGCTGTCCTCCCCGGCGATCCCGTCCGCGTGGTGATGACGAAGTGGGGTGACCGGCCACACTGGGAGTTCGACTGCCAGCTGCTCGGCACGGACGAGAACGGCGACTGGCTCGGCATCGCGGCCGGCACCCGGATGAGCCGCCCGGGTGCGACGTACGTCGCCCCGACGAACCAGCTCGGGCTCGTCCCGCCGAGCGGTCCGGACGCCGAGCGGGGGTGGCTCGCGACGTTCCACGACGTCGGCGGACCTCTCCGCGTCTACGTCGACATCACGACACCCCCGGTGTGGGACGGCGCCGTCGTGCGCGCGGTCGACCTCGACCTGGACGTGATCTGCGGCCCGACCGGTCGGGTCTGGATCGACGACGAGGACGAGTTCGCCGACCACCGGGTCCGCTTCGGCTACCCCGACGACGTGGCGCGGGCGGCGATGGCCTCGTGCGACCGCGTCCACCGTGCGGTCTCGGACGAGGCGGCGCCGTACGACGGCAGCGCCACGCCCTGGCTCGCCCGCCTGGGGGACCTGCTCGCCCGTTGAGCTGTGGAACGCTGTGCGGTGTGCGCATCGACTTCCACGGATCTCCCGAGCCGACGCTCGGCGTCGAGTGGGAGCTGGCGCTGGTCGACCGGCGTACCCGCGACCTGCGCAACGACGCCACCCACCTCTTCGCCCGCGCGAAGCCGCGGCTGGCCGACCCCGGCAAGCTGCACAAGGAGCTGCTGCGCAACACCGTCGAGATCGTCAGCGGGATCTGCCACACCGTCGGCGAGGCCATGGACGACGTGCGCGGCACGCTCGAGACGGTCATCCCGGCCGGCGACGCCCTCGACATCGACCTCTTCGGCGGCGGCACCCACCCCTTCGCCTCGTGGACCGTGCAGCAGCTCTCGGAGGGGCACCGCTACGAGGAGCTGATCAACCGCACCCAGTGGTGGGGTCGCCAGATGCTGATCTGGGGCGTGCACGTGCACGTCGGGCTGCCCGTCCAGGAGCGGGTGATGCCCGTGCTCTCGGCACTGCTCAACTACCACCCGCACCTCCAGGCACTCTCGGCCTCCTCCCCGATCTGGGCCGGTGTCGACACGGGCTACGCCTCCAACCGAGCGCTGATGTTCCAGCAGCTGCCGACGGCGGGGCTGCCGTTCCAGTTCACCGAGTGGTCCGAGTTCGAGGCGTTCGTCGGCGACCAGCTCACGACCGGCGTCATCGACGAGCTCAACGAGATCCGCTGGGACGTCCGCCCGGCCGCGCACCTCGGCACGCTCGAGAACCGGATCTGCGACGGCGTCTCCACGATCTCCGAGCTGGCCGCGCTCACGGCGCTCACGCACTGCCTGGTCGTCGACCTCGACACGCGGCTCGCGCACGGCGAGCGGCTCCCGATGCTGCCGCCCTGGCACGTCCAGGAGAACAAGTGGCGCGCGGCCCGCTACGGCCTCGACGCGATCATCATCACCGACGCCGCCTCCCACGAACGCCTGGTCACCGACGACCTCGCCGAGCTGGTCGAGCGCCTGGCGCCCGTCGCCGACCGTCTCGGCTGCTCGGCCGAGCTGGGCTCGGTCCTCGACCTGCCGCGCCGCGGCGCGTCGTACCAGCGCCAGCGTGCGGTCGCCGCCGAGCACGAGGGCGACCTGGTGGCCGTCGTCGACTCCGTCGTGCGCGAGCTCCGCGACAGCCTCTAACGTTCGTAGCCCCCGGGAGGCTCCACCATCTCCAGGCGGACGCCGAGCAGGCGGACCGCCCGGTCGTGGTCGACCCGGTCGAGCAAGGAGACGGCGGCCTCGGCGAGCGTCTCGGGGTCGTTCGTCGGCTCGGGCAGGGTGAGGCTGCGGCTCAGGGTGATGAACGGCTTCAGCCGGATCTTGAGGCCGACCCGCGCCGCCGGGCGGCCCTCCCGGTCGATGTCCTCGACGGCGCGCCGCGTGATCCGGCGGACGGCGTCCGCCACCTCGGCCCAGTCCTCCAGGTCGACCTGGAAGGTCTCCTCGCGCCCGTGCGCCCGCGGCACCCACGGCGTCGCGTCGACGGGGCTCGGGTCCTCGCCGCGGCCGAGCCGGTGCAGCCACGGGCCGGTCGACGGCCCGATCTCGGCCGCCAGCACCCGCGCGTCCGAGTGCGCGAGCTGGTCGACGGTGTCGATGCCGAGGCCGGCGAGCCGCGTCGCGGTCTTGCGCCCGATCCCCCACAGCGCGGAGGTCGGCCGGTCACCCATCACCTCGTCCCAGTTGTCGGCCGTCAGCTGCCAGATCCCGCGCGGCTTGCCGAAGTCGGTCGCGATCTTCGCCCGGAGCTTGTTGTCGCCGATGCCGACCGAGCAGTGCAGCCGGCTCGCGGCCAGCACCTCGGCGTGGATGTGCTCCGCGAACGCCCGCGGGTCGCCCAGGTCCTCGTGCCCCGGCCCGGCGGCGAGGAACGCCTCGTCCCACCCGAGCACCTCGACCACCACGGGCACGCCGCCCCACTCGAGCGAGCGCAGCGCGGACATCACCTGCTCGGACGCGACGTCGTAGGCCTCCCGGTCGACCGGCAGGAAGACCGCGTCCGGGCACTTGCGCGCCGCCACCCGCAGCGGCATCCCGGACCCGACCCCGAAGGCCCGCGCCTCGTACGACGCGGTCGACACCACCCCGCGCTCGGTCGGGTCGCCCCGCCCGCCCACGACCACCGGCAGGCCCGCCAGCTCGGGACGTCGCAGCACCTCGACCGCGGCCAGGAACTGGTCGAGGTCGACGTGCAGCACCCAGCGCGTCATCGGGGCTGGTTCATCGGGGTGGGGGCGGCAGCGCGTCGGTCGACTCGAGCTGGTCGAGGCCGGTCACCATGAGCAGGTCGACCACGACGGAGCGGATCTGGGCCAGGACGGCCTCGGCGGCCAGGACGTCGGTCCGCTCGACCCGCCCGGTCGCGTCGCCGACCGTCAGCAGCCCGTCGCGGGCGGCCACCGCCATCCGGTCGGCCGCGAGCTCATCGGCGGCCACGTCGGCGGCGTCCGCGAGGTCGAGGGCCAGCAGCGAGTAGGAGCCCGGCACCGGTCGCCGGTGGTAGGCCGCCACGGCCGTCTGCCGCACCAGGACCCGGGTGCTGCGCAGCGCCCGGTCGAGCGGGTCGACCAGGTCGACCATCTTGCGGAGGTCGTCCTTGTGCCGGACCCGGAACGGCGACGACTCGACCACCGACAGGCCCTCGTCGGCCGCGTCCTTGAGCTCGCGGATCAGCGAGTCGGTCGTCCGGGCGTCGGCCAGGAGCGCCATCGCGCGATCCACCTCGCCGTCGACCATCACCTCCCCCGCAGCCCGCAGCAGCCCCGCGATCTTGTGCATCACGATCGCCGCCTGCTCACGGGGACGACGCAACGGGGCGGCCGGCACGACCGTCGCCGCGACCAGGGCGACCAGACCGCCGACGACGGCGTCGGTCCACCGGGTGAACGCCTGGTCGGGATCGGCGACCAGGCCGGCGATCACGATCGACTGCACCGCGGCCTGGGTGACGAAGAGCTGTCCGCCGTCGAGCAGGAAGGCCGCCGACATGGCCAGCGCGACGATCAGCCCGATCTGCCAGCCGCCGGACCCGAGCCAGGCCACCAGCAGGTCGGCCAGGAAGACCCCGACGGCCACCCCGATGGTGACCTCGGCGACCCGTCGCAGCCGCTGCCCGTACGACGTACCGAGCGCCACCACGGCGGCGACCGGGGCGAAGAACGGCGTCTGGTGACCCAGCACGTCCGCCGCGACGAACCAGGCGACACCCGCGGCGACCGCGCACTGACCGATCTGCCAGCGCTTCGACTTCCAGCGCGCGATCCGGGCCCGGGCGGACGTCCGGCCGACGTGCCACATCCGGTCGAGCGGTCCCACCTCCATGGGCGCGATCCTGCCACGGCGTCGCCTATCCGGAGTGTGCCCAGTCCAGGGCCTGCTGGAGGTCGGCCAGGTCGCGGTACCAGGTGCGCACCTCGACCCAGCACCGCACGCGGGCGACCCGGGTGTCGTACTCGCTGCACTCCGCGCGCGCCTCGGAGTCGGTCGGCGGGTAGAGCGCGGTGCCGTCGTAGTGGCGGATCTCGAAGCCGTTGGCGGCGTCGCCGGTGACCTCGACGATCGTGTCGCCGGGCGGCGCCGCGACGCTCGGCGGGCCGGCCGCGAGCGCGGCCACGCCGATGCCGCAGCCGAGGAGGGCGACGACCGAGGCGACGATCAGGACGGTCAGGTGTCTCATGGGTGCTCCCGAGAGCTCAGGCACCGGCCCATCCGGTGCGCCGCTGACGCTAGGAGCGGCCGAGGACACCCGGAGCGACGACGCCGGTCCCCTGTGGAGACCGGCGTCGGAGACCGCCCTGTGGGCGGTTGGTGGCTCGGACCGGGTCGCTCAGCCCGCGATCTCCACGGTGATCGTCACGTCGTCGCACCCGGACGCGAGCGAGGTCAGTGCGCTCTTCTCGGCGCTGTCCACGCTGAGCGCCCACCGGTGCTTCACCGCGACCCACTCGCGCAGGTAGCGGCACTGCTGCTGGGCGGGCAGCCACTCGGCCGGGTCCTGGTCGCTCTTCGTCTGGTTGACCGAGTCGGTGACGGCCACGAGCGTCCGGTAGTCACCCAGGTCGTTGGCGTAGGACTCCCGCTTCGCGCTCGACCAGCTGCGGGCGCCCGAGTCCCAGGCCTCGGCGAGCGGCACCATGTGGTCGATGTCGAGGTCGGCCGGCGCGTACTGCGAGACGCCGTCGTAGTAGGAGAACCAGCGCCCGCCGGTCAGGGAGCAGCCCGACCCGACGCTCGGCGCCTCCTCCGCCTCGGCGATGAGCACCTCGTTGCGGGTGTTGCACCCGTCCCCGTCGGCGTCGGTCCAGAGCGTGAAGAGGTCGCGGTCGTAGCCCGTGCGCACCTCGCTCGCGACCGGCAGCGACGACACGGCCTGGCTCAGCGGGGCGGAGTACGTCGCAGCGTGGGCGGCCGACGGCACGCCGACGATCGCGCCGGAGGCCAGCACGACGGAGAGGGCGGACAGCAGCAGGCGACGAGCCATGGGGTTCTCCCGGGATGAGGTCGATGGTGGTCACCTCGACCCCATCCCGGGAGCGGGTCTCACCGCAACGGTGAAACCCCTTGCATCAGCAGGGCGCTGCCATCACCCCTGCGGGTTGGTCGGCGGGATGACCCCGTCGATGAGCACCAGGCGGCCCTTCGAGACGACCTGGATCTGGAGGACCCGGTTGCGCTTCCCCAGGTCCGGGCGGCTGGCGGGCAGCGCCACCTCGCGCATCGCCGGTCCGGCAGTGCTCAGGGTCCGGACGTGCTGCCCAGAGAGCATGATCTCGACGGTGCCGCCCTTCGGGAAGCGCCGGAAGAGGAGCTTCACGCTGTTGAACGGGTAGTTGCTGTAGGCCAGCTTCGCCCCCCGCTGCTTGGTGCGCATCAGCGTGCCGCGGTAGCTCTTCGCGTCGCTCACCGCCTCCCACCCGGCCGAGCGACGCAGGTCGCGGTCGTCCAGCGGCGCCGTCGTGCACCGTGCGGTCGCGTCGGCCTCGGCGTTGCCGCCCGCGTCGGTGGCGAAGACCCGGTAGCACCGGGTGTAGCCCCGCGCCACCCGCAGGTTGCGCTCGGTCGCGGTCGTCGTGGAGACCGTGCGCCAGTCGAGGCTGCTGCTGGCGTCACGCGGACCGATGTCGGCGACCTGGAGCTGGTACGACGAGATCGGGCTCCAGTCGTCGACGGCCGACCACTGCGCGGCCAGGACGTTGTCCAGCGCCACGGGGGACGCTGCCTGCGTCGTGGTCGTCGGAGCGGTGTGGTCGTTGACGCTGACGTGGATGTCGTCGCCCGCGCCGGTCCAGGCGGTCGGGGAGGACTCGTTGGCGAACGGCGCCAGGCGTGCGTCGCTCGCGTCGGCGACCGTGCCGAGGTCGGTCACCGCGCCCCAGGCACCGCCCGAGCCGGGCGCGCGGAACGCACCCTGCATCGTGCAGCCGGTGGTGTCCGGCCGGCACCACGACGCGAGCTGGCCCGAGAACCCGGACGCCGAGGCGTACGTGTCGGGCGCCAGCGCCCCCGAGCCCGTGGCGAGCGTGGCGGCCGCGCTCCACTTGCCTCCGCTGGCGGGAGCCGTGGCCGAGCGGACCGACCAGGTGCCGCCGCCCTGCTCACGCCAGACGATCGCGCGCCCGCCGTTGGCGAACCGGGAGACCGACGGGTCGGACGCCGCGCCGGGGCCGCCCGGGACGTCAGCAGTGGTCCACTGCCCGCTGGCGCCGACGATCGCCACCCGCACCCGAGCGGGGTTCGAGCCGGTCGTCTCGACCCAGGTCAGGTTGCCCGACGAGCTGAAGTCGAGGTCGGCGTACGTCGACCCGGTGTCCCCGAGCAGGACCGGCTCGCCGCCCCAGTGCTCGACGTACAGCTGCTGCGCCCCGCCCGCGGCCTCCTGCACCCACGCGAGGTAGCTCTGGTCGCCCGGGGCGAACCCGCCGACGACCTCGCGGTAGGTCACCGCGGCCGCCGGCCGCACGACCTGCAGCGTCGAGCCGTTCTGCGCCACCACCCGCTGCTGGCCGCCACCGAGGTCCTCGGCCCAGGTGACGACGTCACCGAAGTGGGCGAGCGTGCCCGGGACGTACGACGTCGTGACGTCCACCGGGGTCGACGCGGTCAGCGTCGCCGGGTCCAGGCGCACCGAGCGCAGGGTGCTGCCGACGCGGTAGTACACGAGGCCGCTGTCCGCGCTCTCGATGTGCGGGCTCGCGCCCGGGCTCGCCAGGACGACGGGTGCCGACCAGGCCTCGCCGGGCTTGCGGACGACGGCGACGACGTCGTCGGCCGCGGCGTCGACCCAGGCCAGGCTCGACGCGGACGAGTGCAGCTGCCGGACCTGGTCGCCGGTGTCGGCGACGTCCGGCGCGTCGACCCAGGTCGGCGCGGCCGACGCCGGTGGGGCGACGGCGAGGATCGTCGCGGCGAGCGCGACGGTGGTGAGGATGGCTGTGCGTGACGTCCGTGGACGCATGGGCTTCCCCCGAGGGTCAGGTCCCGCCGTGACTGGTGGGACGCATGGGCACTACTGACCTCAGCGTTCCCGGACGGCGGAGCGTTACATCTCGGCGTCCGCGCTTCCCCGGACGGAGGACTGGGTACGACCCGGTCGTGACCGCACGCGCGCCCGGGGACCTGCTCGACGGCAGGTACGAGCTGACCGACCACATCGGGTCGGGCGGCATGGGCACCGTCTACCGCGCCCACGACCGCCGCCTGGACCGGACCGTCGCGATCAAGCTGCTCCACGCCGGGCGCGAGGTCGACGACGTCACGCGCGCCCGCCTCCAGGCCGAGGCCAGGTTCGCCGGGGCGCTCCAGCACCCCGGGATCGTCCAGGTGTTCGACTACGGCGAGGAGGCGACCGAGACCGGGCCCGCGCCGTACGTCGTCATGCAGTACGTCGAGGGCACGCCGCTCGGCGAGCTGCTGCGCGAGCGCGGCGCGCTCCCGCCTGCGACCGTCGCCGCACTCCTCGACGACGTCGCGCAGGCCCTCGTGGTCGCGCACGCCGCGGGCATCGTGCACCGCGACCTGAAGCCCTCGAACATCCTGGTGACGAGCAGCGGTCGGGCCGTGCTCGTCGACTTCGGGGTCGCCCGCTCCGACGCGATGGAGCCGTTGACCGAGACCGGTCAGATCATCGGGTCGGCCGACTACCTGAGCCCCGAGCAGGTGCGCGGCCAGCGGGCCACGCCCGCCTCCGACGTCTACGCGCTCGGCATCGTGGCCCACCAGTGCCTCAGCGCCACCTCGCCGTTCCGGCGCGAGACCCAGGCCGCGACCTTGCTGGCCCGCCTCCACGACGAGCCGCCACAGCTGGGCGCCGAGGTCCCCGTCCCGGTGCGCACGCTCGTCGCACGGATGATGGCCGCGGAGCCCGCCGACCGCCCGACGGCGGCGGAGGTCGTCGCCACGGTGGCGACCCTCGACCAGCAGCCGACCGTCGTGCTGCCGCCGATGCCGACCGCCACCGCCCCGAGGGAGTGGGACCGCCGTCGTCTCGTCGCGATCGCGGCGGCCGCGGTCCTCGTGCTCGCCGTCGGCAGCATCGCGGTGATCGTGCGGGGTGACGACGCCGCGCCTCCCGCCGGAGCGGCGGCCGAGCTCACCGTGCCGTCGGTCCGCGGCGAGCAGGTCGCCCACGCGGTCCGCGAGCTCGAGGCCGCGGGCTTCGCCGTCGTACGCCGTCCCGTCGACGACCCGGCGGCCCGGGGCCTGGTGCTGCGCCAGTCCCCGGCACCCGGTGCCTACACGGGCGACGACCCGGCGACCGTCGTGCTGCGGGTCTCCACCGGTCCCGAGACGGCGACCCCGACCCCGACCCCGACGCCGACACCCCCGGCACCCGCGACCCACCACGTCGCGAAGCCGAAGCCGCCGAAGCTCCACCACGGGCCGGGACCCAAGCCGCACGGACCCAAGCCGCACGGGCCGAAGCCGGGCAAGAAGAAGCCCTGACCCGTACGCTGCGCTGTGGCGACCGCCACACGTGTGTCCGGCCGTCCCGAGCGAAGGATGCAGCGTGGGATCACTGATCGACCCGACGGGGACCGCGTTCCTGCTGGTGGAGAACCGCAGCATGCCGATGCACGTCGGCGGCCTCCAGCTCTTCGAGAAGCCCGCCGGCGCCGGGCGCGGCTACGGCCGCGAGATGTACGAGTCGATGCGCGACGTCGACGAGATCGCGCCGCTCTTCCTCAAGCGGCCGCACCGCTCCCTGTCGACCGCCGCCCAGCTGACCTGGGTCGAGGACGAGCAGTTCGACATCGACCACCACATCCGGCACAGCGCGCTGCCGCAGCCCGGACGGATCCGCGAGCTGCTCGACCTGAGCGGCCGCCTGCACGGCACCCGGCTGGCGTGGGAGCGCCCGCTGTGGGAGGCGCACGTCATCGAGGGCCTCCGCGACGGACGGGTCGCCCTCTACACGAAGGTCCACCACGCACTGGTCGACGGCATCTCGGCGATGCGGCTCGTGCAGAGCACGCTCAGCCCCGACCCCGACCTGCGCGAGATGCCGCCCCCGTGGGACGCGCGCACCCGCCGCGACCGGCCGCGTCCGCCGAAGCAGGACGCCGAGACCAGCCTCACCGAGATCCCGACCCAGGCGCTGCGTTCCGCGCTCGGCATCACCGCCGAGGCCGCCGGCATGCCGGGCGCGCTGATCAAGACGATCACCAAGGGCGTGCGCAACGAGACCTCGGCCCTCTCGCTCTACGCGCCCCGCACGATCTTCAACCAGAAGATCACCGGGTCGCGCCGGTTCGCCGCGCAGGACTGGCCGATCGAGCGGCTGCACGCCATCGGCAAGGCGACCGGCACCACCATCAACGACGTGGTGCTGGCGATGTGCGGCGGCGCCGTACGTCGCTACCTGCTGGAGGTCGACGCGCTCCCGGAGACGTCGCTCGTGGCGATGGTGCCGATCGGCCTCAAGGCCAAGGAGTCGCACATCGCCTCCACCGAGGGTGGCAACGCCGTCGGTTCGGTGATGTGCCAGCTCGGCACCGACCTCGAGGACCCGGCCGACCGGCTCACCGTCATCCACGCGGCCATGCAGGACGGCAAGGAGGCGCTGTCGACGATGACGCCGCTGCAGATCATGGCGATGAGCGCCCTCGGTCAGGCGCCGGCGATCGCCGCACCGATGCTGCGGATGTCGGGCCTCGTGCGCCCGCCGTACAACCTGATCATCAGCAACGTCCCGGGACCGCGCGCCACGCAGTACTGGAATGGCGCCAAGCTGGTCGGCCACTACCCGCTGTCGATCCCGATCAACGGGATGGCGCTCAACATCACCTGCATCTCGTACGACGGCAACCTCGGCTTCGGCCTGATCGGCTGCCGTCGCACGGTGCCGCACCTCCAGCGGCTACTGACCCACCTGGACGACGAGGTCACGGCCCTCGAGAAGGCTGCCGGCGTCTGAGTCGTCCTCGCGCGCGCCGCTGCGCTCGGCGCCGATCCCGGCGGCGACGACGAAGCCGATGCCGGCGACGGCCAGCAGGTTCGGAACCTGGTGCAGCGCCAGCAGCCCGACGAGCAGGGCGACGGCGGGGTCGAGCGCCATCAGGGTGCCGAACGCGCCGGTGGTGAGGCGACGCAGGGCGAGCAGCTCGAGCGTGAAGGGCACGAGCGGCAGCAGGATCGCCAGGCCCAGCCCGACGAGCATCAGCTCGGGGGTGAGGTGACCGACGACGCCCGGCCCGGCGACGAACGTCGCGACCACCGCCGCGACCGGCATCGAGATGGCCAGGCCCGCGATGCCCTCGACGTGGTCGCCGATGCGCTGGGTGAGCAGGATGTACGCCGCCCAGCAGACCGCCGCGCCCAGCGCGTAGGCGACGCCGACCGGGTCGGCGCTGCCGCTCCACGGCTGGGTCAGCAGCACCACGCCGATCGCGGCGAGCAGGGCCCACAGCCGGGCGGTCCCGCGGCTCCGCGCGACCGCGACGCCGAGCGGCCCGAGGAACTCGAGCGCGCTCGCCATCCCGAGCGGGAGCCGGGCGAGGGACGCCATGAAGAGCAGCGTCACGCCCGCCGTGACGACGCCGAGGGCGATGCCGGCCCGCCACGCGTCGCGGCTGAACGCCGAGCGTCGCGGACGGACCACGACCAGCATCACGACGCCGGCCCAGAAGAGCCGGAGCCAGGCGGCACCCTCGGCGCCGACCTGGTCGATGAGGCCGATCGAGACGGCGAGGCCGACCTGGACGCACAGCATCGCGGCGATCGCCATCGACGCTCCGGAGCGGGCTGCGGTGTTCATGGCTCCAGTGGACCGACTCGCATTCGTTCGTGTCCACGTGAGTTTGCTGGACATACCGTTCGTGATCGACGAACAATGATGCCGTGGACCTCCGACGTCTCCAGCTCCTGGTCGAGCTCTCCCGGCTCGGCTCGATGCACGCCGTGGCCGAGGAGCTGCACACCACCACGTCGACCGTCTCCCAGGGCATCGCGACGCTCGCCCGCGAGGCCGGGGCGCCGCTGGTCGAGCCCGATGGCCGACGGGTCCGACTGACTCCGGCGGGCCGCCGGCTCGCCGACCACGCCGTCACGATCCTGGCCGCGGTCGACGCCGCGCGCCTCGACCTCGACCCCGCGGCCGAGCCGGTCGGGGTGGTGAGGGTGGCGGGCTTCGCCACCGGCATCCGACGCTCGCTGCTCCCCGCGATGGACGACCTGGCCGCCACGCACCCGGGCGTGGAGGTGCAGATCCACGAGTACGAGCCGGTCGAGGCCCTCGACCTGCTCGCCCGCGACGACGTCGACCTCGCCCTGGCCTACGACTACAACCTCGCCCCTGCTTCGTGGCGGAGCGACCTCGAGGTGACCGAGCTCTGGCGGGTGCCCTGGGGCCTCGGGGTCCCGGCCCGCGAGCGCCGCGCACCGTTCGCGACGTACGCCGACCGCAGCTGGATCGTGAACTCCCGCAACACCGCCGACGAGGAGGTGCTGCGCACGCTGGCGTCGATGGCCGGGTTCACGCCCCGGATCGTGCACCGCGTCGACGCGCTGGAGCTGGTCGACGACCTGATCGTCGCCGGACGCGGCATCGGCATGCTGCCGCACGGCCCCGCGTCACGCCGGGGCATCCGGGTGCTCCCCCTCAAGGGTCCGCAGGTCACGCTGCGCGCGTACGCCGTCACCCAGAGCGGCCGCGACCGGTGGGCCCCGCTGCGCGCCGTCCTCGACCTGCTGGTCACCTGACTAGACGGAGAGCTCCTCGTAGCCGCCGCCCACCGTGTCTGCAACGGCCTGGAGCCGGGCCCGGGTGATGTCGGCGACGCTCAGCAACCCGGCGGCATGGGCGTTGGAGCCGGGGCGGGTCGGCTCGGCCGAGTTGATGCTCACGCACCGGCGGGTGCCGCCGTCGGCGGCGTTCTGGAGGGCGACCGCGTGCCCCGTCGTACCGCTGCCGGCGAAGAAGTCGACGACCAGCGCGTCGTCCGGCATGGTGCCGAGGATCCGGCGCACGAGCCCGGTCGGCTTGGGCGACTCGAAGACGTGTCCGACCAGCTCCTTGAGCTCGGCGACCGCGGTGTCGGTCGAGCCGACCTCCTCGGCCAGCCAGATCGTGCGCAGCTTCTTGCGCCGACCACCGGGGGTGTCCCGCTCGAGCCAGTCGCGCTGGTAGACGTCGATCCGGTCGCCAGCGCGGGCCTTCACCACCCGGCAGACCACGTCGTCGGGCCGCTCGTCGATCAGCGGGCGGCTCCAGCGCCACACCGCCGGCCGCCCGTCGCCGAAGACCGGCTCGATCTCGACCGCCCCCTCGAAGGGCGCGGTGCTCACCCGGCCGCTCGCGGGATCGCCCCAGAGCGCGAAGTGCAGTGTGCGCGCCGTCAGCGGGTTGAACTTCTTGTTGGTGTTGCGCAGCGGCAGGTGCCGGAAGCGCCGGCCGTCCGGCGTCGTCAGCGGGAAGTCGCGCTCGTCGACCGCGTCCGGACTGCTCGCGTCGAGGACCGTACGCCGCGCGTCGCGTGCGTAGACGAGGACGTACTCGTGGTTGGTCGCGAACCCCTTGCCGAGCTGGCGGCCCTTGGGGTTGAGGTTGACGACCACCTGGGCGAGCAGGTTCTCCTCGCCGTACACCTCGTCCATCAGCAGCCGCAGGTGCGCGACCTCGTTGTCGTCGATGCTCACGAAGATCGCTCCGGTCTCGGCGAGCACCTCACGGGCGGCGACCAGCCGGGGCCGCATCATCGCCACCCAGGCCTGGTGCCGGCTGCGTCGCGAGCCGTCCGAGCGGAAGTCGTCGCGGTAGGCGAAGTCGTTGCCCGTGTTGTACGGCGGGTCGATGTAGACCAGATCGACGGGACCGCCCAGGAGCGCGGGCAGCGTGGGCAGCACGTCGAGGTTGTCGCCCTCGACGAAGAGGTTCCGTGCCTCGCCCACGGGTCGAGGGTAGGAGACACGCGGGGGGTTCGTGCCCGATCCGCGCCGGAACCGACCTACCCTGGGGCGGGTGCGCACTCGGATCGCTGCCCTCGTCGGAGTGCTGACCTGTGCCCTCGTGGCCGGTGCGCCCGCTCTCGCGGAGGACTCCTCGCGCACGGCACCGCCCTCGAGCGACCACCGGGTCCTGCACCCGAAGCACACCTCCGGCAACGAGCGCGGCTGGATCGCGGCACCCGTCACCGGTCGCTGGGCACCGGTCCGGCGCTCGAGCGACATCACCCGCGAGGTCGTGCCCGGGGTGACGTACACGCAGTGGACCCAGACCGACGCGCGCGGCCCGATCCAGGCGCACCTGCTCACGATCAACCCCCGCACGCCGGGCCTGAAGATCGACTACGCCGACACCGGCACGGTCAAGGGCGTCGCCACCGTCCCCGACATCCTGGCCGTCGACGGCGCCGTCGCCGGGGTCAACGGCGACTTCTACGACATCGGCCGCACCGGTGCCCCGCTCGGGCTCGGCAAGGACCTCACGCACGGCGTGCTGCACGGCCGGACCAGCGGCTGGAACTCAGCCTTCTACCTCGACCACCGCGGCCGGCCCACCATCGGCGAGCTGCCCCTGGTGCTCCGCGTCCGCAAGCACCCGGAGATCACGCTCACCCAGTACAACTCGCCCGTCGTGCCGAGCGGCGGCGTCGGCTTCTACACGCCCCGGTGGGGCCTGACGTCCGGGTACGCCGTGACCCAGGGCCAGCGCAAGGGTGTCGTCGCCGTCTGGATCAAGAACCACCAGGTGATCCGCAAGACGACGAAGCTCAAGGCCGGCAAGCCGATGCGCGGCAGCATGCTGATCGGCCGCGGCGCCGGCGCGCGGCAGCTCAAGTCGCTGCGGATCGGCAGCCGGGTCGTGGTGCGTGCCCGCCTCCAGGGCGGCCCGCGGATGGCGATCACCGGCAACCACCTGCTCATCAAGGACGGCGTCGTCAACGTGATCGACGACCGCGTCATGCACCCGCGTACGGCGGTGGGCATCGACCGCGACACCGGCGAGGTGCTGGTCCTGGTCGTCGACGGTCGCCGCGCCGGCAGCCGCGGCTACACGATGCTCGAGCTGGCCAACCTGATGGTCGACCTCGGCGCCGACCAGGCGCTCAACCTCGACGGCGGCGGGTCGTCGACGATGGTGGCCCGCGGCACCGCGGGTCGCAACCGCGTGGTCAACACACCCTCCGACGGCTTCCTGCGCCGGGTCGCGAACGCCCTCGAGGTCACCTACCGGGCGCCCAAGAACCGCTGACGACTCAGGCCGGGACCAGCACCAGCGCGACCGTGGTCATCGGCGCGAAGCACTCCTTGGTCGGCGACGGCACGGGCGCGTGCAGCGCGAGGTCGTCGCCCGACCCGGTGCCGACCACCTCCTCCGGCACCTCGCAGCCGACCGCGACGACCGCGGCGGCGAGCTGCTGGCCGTCGGGCACCTCGGTCTGCTCCGCCGTGGTCACGATGTCGCCCTGGAGCTCGTCGTTGCGGAACTGCGCGGCGTACTTCTCCACGGCCTCGGCGTCCGGCAACGGCGTCGGCTCGGTCGCGACCTCGCCGCCCGCCGAGGTGCCGGTCAGCAGCGCCACCTGGGTGACCTCGTCGGCCGGCTCGGCCTTCAGACCGCCGTCGGTGTGGACCTTCTCGCCGCAGCCCACCAGGGCGAGGAGGAGCAGGAGGAGCCCGAGAGTTCGTCGCATGACCATGGGACGGTAGCCGCTGCCGTACGGTTCCGGGGTGCCCCGCTTCACCCGCGCCGAGCTGGAGTCCTACCGCGACGCCGAGGTCCCCGACCTGCTGCCCGGTCCCGGCGACCCGGCGCTGAGGCTGCTCTTCGTCGGCATCAACCCCGGGCTCTGGACCGCCGCGACGCAGACGCACTTCGCGCACCCGGTCAACCGCTTCTACCCCGCCCTGCTCGAGGCCGGGATCATCACCGAGCCGATCAGCCCGTCGGCCGGCATGACCGACGAGGACCGCGACCGGCTGCGCGCCCGGGGCATCGGCATCACCAACATCGTGCGCCGGGCCACCGCGAAGGCCTCCGAGCTCTCCGACGACGAGCTCCGCGCCGGTGGGCTCGAGCTCGCCGCAACCGTCCGTCGTACGGCGCCGCGGGTGGTCGCGATCGCGGGCATCACGGCGTACCGGACGGCCTTCGGGCAGCGTCGTGCGGTCCCGGGCCGGCAGCCGGAGCCGTTCGAGGGCGCCGAGCTCTGGATCGTGCCGAACCCCAGCGGGCTCAACGCCCACGAGACGGTCGCGTCCCTGGCGACGGCGTACGCCGAGGCCGCCCGGGCGGCGGGAGTGATCTAGGAGCGGCGTGCCAGGGTGGAGGCATGACTGATCTCGTCCCCGGTCCCGTGGTCATCACCGGCGCCAACGGCTTCGTCGGGTCGCGCGTGTGCGGCGCCGTCGTCGAGCGCGGCGGCACCGTCCGGGCGGTCGTGCGACGTGCCGGCACCGCGCCCGACCTGCCCGGAGTGGAGGAGCACGTCGGCGACTTCGGCGACGCGGGCTTCGCGGCGTCCGTGCTGGCCGGCGCCGGCGCGGCCGTGACGACGGTGCACCCCATGGGCAGCGACCGCGCGACCCAGGAGCAGGTGGGCGTCGAGGCGACGGCCGCCTTCGCCCGGGCGGCCGCGAGCGCGGGCGTCGGCCGGATCGTGCACGTGTCGACCGCCGCCGTCTACGACCGTTCGCCGGCCGCCGGCGACGTCGACGAGACGTCCGCGCTGGTCGGCGACGACGGCAACGACTACGCGGTGACCAAGCGCGACACCGACGCGGCGATCGCCGCGGTGGACGGGCCGACCCGCGTCCTGGTGCGGCCGCCGGCGATCCTCGGCGCTGGCGACACCTCCGTGTGGAACACCCTGCGACCGGAAGAGATGCGCGACGACCCGACCGAGCGCCGTACCCCTCCGGAGGGGACCTTCGCGTGGGTGCACGTCGACGACCTCGCCGCCCTGCTCGCCGACCTCGCGACGGGACGGATCGCGGACGCCGAGGATTCCGCGGCCGGGCCGCTCGCAGGCGCCTGCACGACCGTCAACGTCGCGGCCGAGCGGGCCACGCAGCGCGACTACTACGCCACCGTCACCGGCGCGCTCGGCGTCGAGCCGGAGTGGCTCGGTGTCCCCGCCTGGACCGGCCGGATCGTCGCCCACCGGGCCCGGTCCTGGGGCTGGACGCCCCGGGTCTCCCTCGAGGACGCCCTCGCCGAGATCCGGACCGGCCTGGCCTAGGAGCCGGCGGGCCTAGAAGGGGTGGTCCTTGCCGAGCACGGTGAGGCCGTCCTCGACGACGAACCCGCGAGCCCGGTCCTCCTCGGGATCGACGCCGAGGCGGGCGCCGGGCGGCACGACGACGTTCTTGTCGAGGATCGCGTTGCGCACCACGGCGCCGTCGCCGATCTGGACGCCGTTCATGAGCACCGAGCCGGTGACCTCGGCGCCGGCGCCGACGCGGACCGCCGGGGACAGCACGGAGCTCTGGACGCTGCCGCCGGTGACGACGACACCCGGCGAGAGCACCGCCTCGTCGACGAACGGCTTCTCGCCTGCGGCGCCCTTGACCAGCTTGGCCGGCGGCTGCGGGCCGTACGACGTGTAGATCGGCCAGCTGAAGTTGTAGAGGTTGAAGACCGGCAGCGGCGAGACGACGTCCATGTGGGCGGCGTAGTAGGAGCCGAGCGTCCCGACGTCGCGCCAGTAGCCGCGGTCGCGGTCCGTCGAGCCGGGCACGTCGTTGTCCTTGTAGTCGTAGACCGCGGCCTGCTGGCGGCGCACGAACGACGGGACGATGTCGCCGCCCATGTCGTGCTTGCTGCCGATCTCGGTGGCGTCGCGGGTGACGGCCTCGACCAGCGCGTCGGCGTCGAAGACGTAGTTGCCCATCGAGGCGAGCACCTCTCCGGGGCTGTCGGGCAGACCGACCGGGTCGGTCGGCTTCTCCAGGAACTCGCGGATCTTCGACGGGTCGTCGGGGTGCACGTCGATGACGCCGAACTGGTCGGCCATCCCGATCGGCTGCCGGATCGCGGCGACGGTGCAGGCGGCGCCGCTGGCGACGTGTGCCTTCACCATCTGGTGGAAGTCCATCCGGTAGACGTGGTCGGCGCCCACCACGACGACGATGTCGGGCTTTTCGTCCTTGATGAGGTTGAGCGACTGGTAGATCGCGTCGGCGCTGCCGAGGTACCAGTGCTTGCCGACCCGCTGCTGCGCCGGCACCGGCGTCACGTAGTTGCCGAGCATCGTCGACATCCGCCAGGTCTGGGTGACGTGGCGGTCGAGGCTGTGCGACTTGTACTGCGTCAGCACGACCACCTGGAGGTAGCCGCTGTTGACGACGTTGGAGAGCGCGAAGTCGATGAGGCGGTAGATGCCGGCGAACGGCACGGCGGGCTTCGCCCGGTCGGCCGTGAGCGGCATCAGTCGCTTGCCCTCACCTCCCGCGAGGACGATCGCGAGGACCTTCTTCCGGGACGAGATAGCCATGTGTTCAACCTAGTCGTCGGCGGATAGGTTCGGCATCGTGCGAGTCGACGTGCTGTCCCGTGAATATCCGCCCGAGGTCTACGGCGGCGCCGGCGTGCACGTCGCCGAGCTGGTGCGAGCCCTTCGTGCCCGATCCGACGTCGAGGCACACGTGCACGCGTTCGGCGCGCTGCGCGACGAGCCGCTGACCTCGTCGTACGCCGACCTGGCCGAGCTGTCCGGCGCCAACGCCGCACTGCGCACGCTCGGTGTCGACCTGGCGATCGCGGACGCGTGCGCCGGGACCGAGCTCGTGCACTCCCACACCTGGTACGCCAACTTCGCCGGCCACCTCGCCTCGCTGCTGCACGGCGTCCCGCACGTCGTCTCCGCCCACTCGCTCGAGCCGCTGCGCCCGTGGAAGGCCGAGCAGCTCGGCGGCGGCTACGCGATCTCGTCGTACGTCGAGCGGACGTCGTACGAGGCGGCCGCCGCCGTCATCGCCGTCTCGGCCGCGATGCGCAACGACGTGCTCGCGTCGTACCCGGCGATCGACCCGGCGCGCGTGCACGTCGTGCACAACGGCATCGACACCGACGACTGGTCGCCGCACGTCGCACCCGACCGGGTGCGCGAGCTGGGTGTCGACCCGGACCGCCCGTCGGTCGTCTTCGTCGGCCGGATCACCCGCCAGAAGGGGCTGCCGCTCTTCCTGCGCGCGTGCGCCGAGCTGCCGCCCGACGTGCAGATCGTGCTGTGCGCCGGCGCGCCGGACACCCCGGAGATCATGGCCGAGGTCGAGGGCCTGGTGGCGCAGCTGCGCGCCTCGCGGTCCGGCGTGGTGTGGATCCCGGAGATGCTGCCCCGGGCCGACGTGACCGCGCTCCTGACCGCAGCGACCGTCTTCGCCTGCCCGTCGATCTACGAGCCGCTCGGCATCGTCAACCTCGAGGCGATGGCCTGCGAGACCGCCGTCGTCGCGACCGCGACCGGCGGCATCCCCGAGGTCGTCGTACCCGGCTCGACGGGCCTGCTCGTGCCGATCCTGCAGGCCAGCGACGGCACCGGCACGCCCCTCGACCCGGACCAGTACGTCGCCGACTTCGCCGCGGCGCTGAACTCGGTGGTCGCGGACCCGGCGCGGGCTGCCGAGATGGGCCGGGCGGGGCGGGCCCGTGCGATCTCGGACTTCTCCTGGGACGCCATCGCCGAGCGGACGATCGAGGTCTACCGCTCGGTGCTGGCATGAGGGTCGGTCTGCTGGACGACCGCCGCTGGCAGGTCGCCCTGATCGTCCTCGGCGTCCTCGGGCTCTCCCTCGGCGGCTACGTCGTCGGCCACCTCCGGCCCGCGACCGTGCACCACGAGCGCGCCGGCTGTCTGTCGGCACCGGGCGCGATCTCGTGCGACCTCTCCGACGGCTGGACGATCGGTGTACCCCGCGACGTGTCGTGGACCGACGTACAGGGAGCGTGGCACGACGACGGCCGCCCGCAGTGCCTGCCACCGACCGGGCGTGGCCTCGAAGGACCGGTCGGCCTCAGCTGGGTCGAGGCGGAGGTCGACGGCGTCGGCTGGCGCCAGGTCGTGCACGTGGACTGCGGCGGCTGACTTGTCGGTCAGTTCGCGAACTTGTTGGCCTGTGCAGAGCCCCACAAGTTCAGGGATACCCGGTCAACCGGGTATCCCTGGGTCCCGCCCCAGCCCCCGCACCCCCGGCACCGCCACCACGCACAGCGAGGCGGCGACGCCCAGCACCGTCATCCACACCAGGGTCGTCTGCAGGCCCAGGGACGCGCTGACGGCGCCGGCGAGCACGTTGCCGAGCGGGATCATGCCGGCGCTGGTGAGGTAGTCGTAGCTGGAGACCCGCGACAGGGCGGCGGCCGGGATGTGCTCGCCGAGCGAGGTCTCCCAGAGCGTGAAGGCGCCGGTGACGCAGACGCCCGCGAGGAGCTCGAGCCCGCCGATCCCCCACGTGCCCAGCCCACTGCCGATGAACGCCGCCTGGCAGGACGCGCCGACCAGCATCACGGCGGACACCCGGAGCGCGTACGTCGGCCGCCAGCGCAGCACGAGCAGGTCGCCGAGCACGGAGCCGATGCCGAAGCAGGCCACGATGATCGCCCACGACCTGGCACCGTCGAGGTCCTCCTCCATCAGCACCGGCCCGATCACGAAGATCGCGGGCAGCACGATCACGTGGTACGCCGCGAAGCCGCCCAGGAACGCCAGCACCCAGGACCGTGAGCGCACCTCGCCCCAGCCCTCCCGCAGCGACGTCCAGAAGTGGTCGGTCGTCGCGGTCGGATCCTCCGCGGAGACGACCGCGTCCACCACCCGGGGCCGCAGCGGCACCAGCAGCGCGATCGAGACCGCGAACGTCGCCGCGTCGAAGAGCAGGGCCCCGCCGGGCCCGCCTGCGAAGGCGATCAGCAGGCCTGCGACCACCGGCCCCACGATCGACCCGACCGAGTAGGTCAGCCCGCGCAGCGCGTTGGCAGGCTGGATGTTGGGCGCCGCGACCGTCGTCGGCAGCAGCCCGCTGAAGGCCGGTGCGAAGAACGCGTCGGCGGCGCCGTACACCGCCGCCACGACGGCGAGGTGTCCGACGTGCGCGGTGTCGGTGAGCAGCAGGGTGGCGGCGACGACCTGGCAGAGCAGGCGTACGGCGTCGGACGCGACCAGGATCCGCTTGCGGTCCCAGCGGTCGGCCCAGACCCCGGCCGGCAGCGCGAGCACCACGAAGGGCAGGAACTGCGCGGCCGACACCAGCGCCACGTCCGCCACGCCGCCGCCGGTCGCGAGCACCGCGAACGGCAGGGCCACCATCGTGACCCGGTCGCCGAGCACGGAGAGCACCTGGCTGCCGAAGAGCAGCCGGTACTGCGGCTCGTCCCGCAGCACGGCGGGCAGACGGATCGTCCTCGGCACCGGAGCAGGATGCCCTACCGTGGGCGCTCGTGAGCAAGCTGATATTCGCCGTCTGGGGTGACGGCCTCGCGTCCGCCCTCCGCGACCCGGCGCTGCACGAGCGGCTCGCCGCCGCCGGCGTACGCCGCCTCCAGGTCAACGTCGAGGACGAGCACGTCGCCGGCGCGATGCGCATCGACCACCTCGACGACCCGATCGCCGGGTTCGTGACCGTGTGGGACGCCGACGCGGAGCCGGTCGCCGAGGTGCTCCGCACGGTCGCCGCCACCGTGCACGCGTACGCCGTCGACGAGCGTCGCCGCCTGGACCCGCCGGAGGACTGGGACGGCAGCCGGGCCGACGCGCTGGCCAACGTCGCGGTGCTCCGCCGACCCGACGAGCTCGACCGGGCCGAGTGGCTGCGGATCTGGATGGTCGACCACACCGCGGTCGGCATCCGCACGCAGGCGACTTTCGGCTACCTCCAGAACATCGTGCTCGAGCCGCTCACCCCCGGCGCGCCCCGGATCGACGGCATCGTCGAGGAGCTCTTCCCGAGCGCGGCCGTCACCGACATCCACGCGTTCTACGGCAGCGGGGGCGACGACGCCGAGCTCGGCCGTCGCATCGACGTGCTGATGGCCAGCGTCGCGCGGATCGGCGCCGACCGGCAGATCGACCTGGTGCCGACCAGCCGCTACCTCTACGAGCTGGGGTAGACCCGCACGTCGGCGACGTTCGGGTAGAACGCGACGTGGCCGGCGATCGACGCGACCGCGTCGTACGGCGCCTCGTAGGTCCACACGGCGTTGTCGTGCACGGTGCCGTCGACGACCAGGCTGTAGTAGGACGCGTCGCCCTTGTAGGGGCAGTACGTCGCGTGCTCGGTGCGCTCCAGGACGGCCGGGTCCACGTCGGCGAGCGGCACGTACTGGACGGCGGGGTACGACGCCTCCTGCAGCGTCAGTGCGGCCGTCGTGTCGGCGACCGTCTGCCCGCCCGCGGTGACGACGACGCGGTCCGGGTTCGGCGTGACGGTGATCGGGTGGCTGGCGTCGGGCACCAGCACCGGCTTCTCGCTCATACCCACCACAACACCACCTCGCGGGGCGGGATTCCAGCCCCGGCTCAGTGCTGGGTGGAGTCGTAGACGACCGTGCCGTCGCGCCGGGCGCCGAGGTAGGCCGTCTCGCCGTACTCGTTGGTGGCGTAGGCCCAGACCACCGCCCGGTCCTGGTCGGGCGCGCGCACGATCGTGTACCAGGTGGTCGGGTCCTCCACGAGCAGCTTCACCCGGTCCACGAGGTCGACCAGGACCTGCCCCTCCACCCGCGACATGTCGAACCGGTCGAACGACGCGGTGCTCTTGCTGTCGTTGGACGACAGGTCCGACCCGTCCCAGTAGAAGGACTCCTGGCGCTGGCTGGTCGCGTCGGCGGGGATCGAGACGACGGCGTACGCCGGGTAGAGGACGGCGTCGAACACCCAGGTGCTGCCGGCCTCGTCGTCGACCGCGTCCAGCAGCTCGTCGTACCCGTCCGCGGTCAGGACGTCGCCCCCCGGCCCGCCCGCGACGGCCTCGGTGGCGCTGTCGCTGTCCCCGCCCGTGCTGGCCGCGATGATCGCCGTGGTGATGCCGACGACCACGAGCATCGCGACGACCGCCGGAATCACCCAGAGCACCTTCGGGAGGCGGACCGGGGTCGGCGTCGCAGCCACCGGCACCGGCACCGGGGCCGGCGGCCCGTAGGGCACGACCGGCTCCTCCGGCTCGACCGGCACCGGGTCGGTCCGGTAGGTCGGCGCGGGCTCCGGCGGCTCCTCCGGCGTGCTCACACCGGCACGCTAGCGCCGTACGGCGGTCGCTAGACGAAGATCCCCAGGATCAGCACCACGACCAGGCCCACCACCGAGAGCACGGTCTCCATCAAGGACCAGGTCTTGACGGTCTGGCCGACCGTCATCCCGAAGTACTCCTTGACCAGCCAGAAGCCCGCGTCGTTGACGTGGGAGAAGAAGAGCGAGCCGGCACCGACGGCGAGCACCACCAGCGAGGTCTCCCCGGTCGAGAGGCCGTCCACGAGCGCGACCATCAGCGACGACGCGGTGATGGTGGCGATCGTGGCCGAACCGGTGGCGAGACGGATCAGCACCGCCAGCACCCACGCGAGCAGCAGCACGGAGATGTTGGCGTCCTGGGCCCACTCCGCGAGCCGGGTGCCGATGCCGGTGTCGACGAGCACCTGCTTGAAGCCTCCACCCGCCGCGACGATCACCAGGATCCCGGCGATCGGCGGCAGCGCCTCGGAGATCGTGTCGGAGATCGTCTGCTTGTCCATCTTGCTGCCGATGCCGAAGGTGAACATCGCGACGATGACCGCGATCAGCAGCGCCACGAACGGGTTGCCGATCACGTCGCCGACGCGCTGGACCATGTTGTCCTCGTCGTCGATCACGATGTCGACGACCGCCTTGCCGAGCATCAGCACGACCGGCAGCAGCACCGTGGCGATGGTGACGCCGAACGACGGGCGCGTGGACTCGTCGCGCTCCTCGGTCTCCCACGTCGTGGGCGCCTCGACGACCACCCACCGGCCGGCGAGGGCGCCGAAGAGCGGACCGGCGACGACGATCGTCGGGACGGCGACCAGGATGCCGAGGCCGAGGGTCACGCCGAGGTTGGCGCCGAGGAGGTCGATCGCGGTGACCGGGCCGGGGTGCGGCGGGACGAAGCCGTGCATCGCCGAGAGGCCGGCGAGCGCCGGGATCCCGACCGTGATCAGGGAGACCTGCGCACGCCGGGAGACGAGGTAGATCACCGGCATCAGCAGCACGAGGCCGATCTCGAAGAACATCGGCAGCCCGATGATCGCGCCCACGGCGGCCATCGCCCAGGGCAGCATCCGGCCGGACGCACGTCCCACGATGGTGTCGACGATCTGGTCGGCGCCCCCGGAGTCGGCGAGCAGCTTGGCGAACATCGCGCCGAGCACGATCAGGGCACCGACGCCCGCGGCGGTCGTGCCGAAGCCGGTCGTGAACGACGTGAGCACGTCGTTCACGTCCTGGCCCGCCAGAATGCCGACGGTCAGGGCGCCCAGCGTCAGCGCCAGGAACGGGTGCAGCTTCACCAGGGTGATCAGCACGACGATCACGGCGATGCCGACGAGCGCCGCGACGACCAGGTGGGCACCACCTGCGACCGGCTTGACCAGGTCGGACGACGTCTCGAACGGCAGGACGGACAGTGCGGGCATCACGAGTCGGCTCGATTCACCAGGTCCACGTACCCCTGGACGATCGCGTCCACACTCTGGTCGACGTCGAGCACGAACCCGTCCTCGTCGGGCGCGAGCGGCTCGAGCGTCGCGAACTGCGAGGTCAGCAGCGAGGACGGCATGAAGTGCCCGGGCCGGGCGGCCTGGCGGGCCGCGATCACGTCGCGGGTGCCCTCGAGCAGCAGGAAGCGGGTCGTGGGGGCGATCCCGCGGATCTGGTCGCGGTACTTCCGCTTGAGGGCGGAGCAGCTCATCACCCCGCCGTCCTCGTGCACCGCCAGCCACTCGCCCACGAGCTCCAGCCAGGGATAGCGGTCGTGGTCGTCGAGCGACTCCCCGCGGCTCATCTTGGCGATGTTGGCGGACGGGTGCAGGTCGTCGGCGTCCTCGAACGGCACGCGGAACCGCTGCGCGATCGCCGCGCCGACGGTCGACTTGCCAGAGCCCGAGACACCCATCACCACGAGGGGACGCATGGCGATCACGCTATCCGGTGGGGGCCTCCGCGGCGGCGCCGGGCGGTGCCGGCTGCTCGCTCGCCGGTGCGTCCGCCGGGGCGTCGGTAGGCGCGTCGGCGGGCTGCTCGACGGTCATGGGCGTGGGATCCGGGGTCGCGGGGTCGGCGGGCGGCGTCGACTCGACGGCAGGTGCCGCGGGGTCGGCCGGCGCCTCCGAGGACGCGGGCGCGGACGGCTCCTGGCTCGGCGGGTCGGACGGCTCGTCCGCGGGCGGCGTCGAGGGGTCGTCGGAGGGCGGCGCCGTCGGGTCGTCGGGCTCCTGGACGGTCACGGTGAAGGGCGCGGACTCGGCGCCCTCGACCATCGCCGTGCTGTAGACCTTCCAGCGGTACGTCGTGTCCTCGCGGGGACGCACGGGCACGGTGGCATCGGGCCCGGTGCGGTCCTGCACCACGGCCCAGCCGTCGTCGACCTTCTTCTCGAGCACGACCCGGACCGAGCCCAGCGGAGCGCCGTCGCCCGAGGTGACGTGCGCGCCCAGCCGGAGGGTCTCACCGGGGGCGATCGTCTGGTCCTGGCCGCCGGAGACCTTCGTCGAGTAGCCCTCGAAGTCATAGGTCGTGGTGCCGTCGGAGGTGCCGATCCGCCAGGCGTCGGTGTTGAAGGCGTGGCCGTCGCAGCCGAAGCCGATCGCGTAGAAGCCGGCGCCGTCACCGCCCATCGCCTGCACGAACGCCGGGATGCCGGACGCCCCGACCTCTGCGACCTGCTCGTGCGTGGACATGTCGTACTGGGTCCAGACGTACCCGAGCCCGCGCACGTCGACCGAGGTCCACGTCCCGGCCGCCGCGGAGAGGTCCGCCCGCCCGATCCACATCAGCGTGGTGCCGGCGTCCTCGGGTGCCTGGTAGCCGACGTACGCCACGCCGGTCGTGCCGTCCGGGGCGTAGACCGAGACGCCGGCGTCGGTGATCGCGTCGACGCCGTCGACGTAGCTGACCGGGCCGACGGCGTTGCCGCCGGCGAGGTCGAAGGCGAGGCTGCGCCTGCCGTCCGGGCCGCTCGGCCCGTCGGGGGCGATGCCGACCATCGGGGCGATCGCCTCCGTCGTACGCCCGAAGACCGAGGAGCAGCCGACCAGGTTGAGCTGCGAGCGGCCGCCGGCCGGGAGGGCCGCGCCGTGCACGACCACCGTGGCGTCGCCCGACGCCTCGGCGCCCGGCAGCGCAATCGCGGCAGCGACGGTCAACGCCGCGGCCGCGCCGGCCACGACCTTGGTTGCCCGACGCACTGTGCTCCCCAGTTCCATCCTTCTCCCCGAGATCCTCAGATCAGGCTACGTCGGATCCGCGGGCATGGCCGAGTGAATGCAAAATCGGAGGCTACTGAGCGGTCGCTTCGTGGACGCGGCATGATGTGTTTGTTCACCAGGAGCCACCAGGAGGTGCCCAGATGCAGCTGGCGCTGTCGGCGGAGGACGCCGAGTTCCGCGACCAGATGCGGGAGTTCTTCACCACGAAGATCCCGCAGGAGATCCGCGACGCCGTGCGCGACCGACGCGAGCTCGGCAAGGACGCGTTCGTCCAGAGCATGCAGATCCTCAACGAGGCCGGGCTGGCCGTGCCCAACTGGCCCGTCGAGTGGGGCGGCCAGGACTGGACGCCGCTGCGGCGCCACATCTGGCACGAGGAGATGCAGCGCGCCTACGTCCCGACCCCGCTGGCGTTCAACGCCTCGATGATCGGGCCGGTGATCGCGCAGTTCGCGTCGCAGGAGATGAAGGAGCGCTTCCTCCCGAAGACCGCGAACCTCGACATCTGGTGGTCCCAAGGCTTCTCGGAGCCCGACGCCGGCTCCGACCTCGCCTCGCTGCGGACCAGCGCCGTCCGCGACGGCGACGAGTACGTCGTCAACGGCCAGAAGACCTGGACCACGCTCGGCCAGTACGGTGACTGGATCTTCACGCTGGTCCGCACCAACCCGGACGTGAAGAAGCAGGCCGGCATCTCCCTCCTGCTCATCGACATGACCTCCGAGGGCGTCGACGTACGCCCCATCGAGCTGATCGACGGCGGCCACGAGGTCAACGAGGTCTGGTTCGACAACGTCCGCGTCCCCGTCGAGAACCTCGTCGGCGAGGAGAACCGCGCCTGGGACTACGCCAAGTTCCTGCTCGGCAACGAACGCGTCGGCGTCGCTCCGGTGGGCGCGACCAAGAGCTCGCTGGCACAGGCGAAGGAGTGGGCCGCCACGATCTCGACCGGCGAGGGCAGCACGCTGCTCGACGACCCGCTGGTCTCGACCCGCATCGCCGAGCTCGAGAACGAGCTGCTCGCCCTCGAGCTCACCGCGCTGCGCGTGGTGGCCAACTCGGCCGACGGCAAGCCGCACCCGGCGTCGTCGGTCCTCAAGCTCAAGGGCACCGAGCTCCAGCAGGCCGTCACCGAGCTGATCGTCGACCTGGCCGGGCCGGCGTCGGCCGCGAGCGGCGCCCGCGACGAGTCCGACCTGCCCTGGTGGGCCACGCACTCCGTGCCGGTCTACCTCAACTTCCGCAAGGCCTCGATCTACGGCGGCTCCAACGAGGTGCAGCGCCAGATCATCGCCCGCACGATCCTGGGACTCTGAGGGGGACTGATGGACTTCACCTACGACGAGGAGCAGCAGGCGCTGCGCGAGGCCGTGCGCGGCCTGGTCGGCAAGGCCTACTCCGACTTCGAGAACCGGCGCCGCACGGCCGCCGAGGACCCGGGCTTCAGCGAGAAGGTCTGGACCCAGCTCGCCGAGATGGGCATCCTCGGGCTGCCCTTCGACGAGCAGTACGGCGGCATGGGTGCCGGCGCGATCGAGGTCGGCATCGTGGCCCAGGAGATCGGTCGCGTCGTCGCGCCCGAGC
This sequence comes from Nocardioides hankookensis, assembly GCF_042658885.1. Classification (NCBI taxonomy): domain Bacteria; kingdom Bacillati; phylum Actinomycetota; class Actinomycetes; order Propionibacteriales; family Nocardioidaceae; genus Nocardioides; species Nocardioides hankookensis. The sequence goes on from NZ_JBHSRJ010000009.1 coordinate 785,474, forward strand.
CGTTCCTGACCTCCGTGGTGCTGGCCGGCGGGCTGATCGCCGCGGCCGGCTCCGAGGAGCAGAAGAGCGAGCTGCTCGGCGCCCTCTCCGCCGGCGAGCTGGTCCCGACGTTCGCGCACGCCGAGCCCGGCTCGCGCTGGCAGGCGACCGCCTCGGCGGTCACCGCGACCGAGTCCGGCGACGGCTGGACGCTCTCCGGCGTCAAGGAGCCGGTGCCGAACGGCGTACGCGCCGACGTGCTGGTGGTCTCGGCGGCCCTGCCGTCCGGTGGCACCGGCCTCTTCGTGGTCACCGGTGACGCGTCGGGTCTCGACCGCGACGGCTACGCCACGCACGACGGCGGGCGGGCCGCGAAGGTCACGCTGTCCGACACCCCGGCGACGCCGCTGGGCTCTGCGGACGACCGCGCCGGCGTCATCGCGCGGGTCCTCGACATCGCCCGGATCACGGCGTGCAACGAGGCGATCGGGCTGATGGAGGTCGCGCTCGAGAACACCACGGCGTACCTCAAGAGCCGCAAGCAGTTCGGCGTCACGCTCAACACGTTCCAGGCGCTGAACTTCCGCTCGGCCGACATGTACGTCTCGCTCGAGCTGGCCCGTAGCCTCGCCCTCTGGGCGTCGATGGTGCTGGCCGAGGGTTCCGGCGAGGAGGCCGCGACGGCCGCCGCGCGGGCCTCGCTCGGCGTCAGCCGCGCCGGCCGCCACATCGGGCAGGAGGCGATCCAGCTGCACGGCGGCATCGGCATGACCGCCGAGTACAGCATCGGCACCTACACGAGCCGGCTCACCGCCCTCGACCACCTGCTGGGCGACGGCAACCACCACCTGGGGCTGCTCGCCGCGGGCGTGGGTGGGTACGACGAGGTCGACCCGCTGCCGTAGCCGGCTGCGTGGACCGAGTTATCCACAGATCGACGAACGGTGGTGTCCCCGGGCCGGTGGCCCGGGGATGCTGCTGTTCATGGACATCTCGGCCGAACACCCCGCCTTCCGGGCCGCGGTCGCCGACGTCGCGACGGCGGCCGACCGGCTCCGTGCGGACCGCAACGGGGTCGCCCGACAGGTCGACGTGCTCCTGGACGGCGGCTGGTCCGGGCGCGCGGCCGCGGCGTACGCCGAGGGCTGGACGTCGTGGTGCGCCGGCGCCGACCGGGTGCTCGACGGGCTGCTCGAGATGGGCCGGCTCCTCGACGCGGTCCACGTCGACCTGACCGAGCGGGACCTCGGCTCGCGGACCTCGCTGACCCGGCTCGCGGGGAGGTTGGGCTGATGTTCTCCGTGGACCTCGACCTGCTCGACGAGACCGTCGCCTCGATGACGCGCTGCGGCATCGAGCTCGACGCCCTGCTCGACGAGGTGGCGCGGCGGGTGGACGCGCTGCACGTCACGTGGGGCGGCGCGGCGGCGCTCGCCCAGGACGGCGCCCAGGCGGAGTGGGCGGCCGGCTTCCGGCAGATGCGCGAGGCGCTGGCCGCGATGCGGGCCGCCGGCGGGGTGGCACACGAGAACTACTCGGACGCGGCGGGCACCAACCTGCGGATGTGGGAGCAGGTCTCATGAGGCTGGCCGTCCACGAGCAGGGCTACGCCTCCGCGGTCGAGGCGCTGGTCAGCGGCAACGAGCTCGCCGCGCAGACGGCGACCCGGCTCGCCGGGCGGCTGCGGACCTACGCCGGGATGGCCGGTGACGACTCGACCGCGACCGACTTCGCGGCGTCGTACGACGAGGCGGCGGCGGCCACCCTGGGCGCGCTGGAGTCGACGGTCGGCGCGTTCGGCGTGCTGGGCCGGATGGTCGAGGCGTCGCTCACCAACCACGCCCACGCCGACGCTCGCTCCACGTTGCCGGGCTGGGCGCGGGCCGTGGTCGGGCCGCCCACCGTGGCCGACCGCACCGTCGGCGTACACCTCGCTCCCCCGCCCTCCTCCCTCGGCGCCGACGACGGTGGCCCGGGCGGTCCGGCCGGCATGGTGCTCGACCTGCTGGCCGACGTCTTCTGGCCCAACGCCGACACCGACCGGGTGCGGTCCGCGGGCGCCGCCTGGACCGCCGCCGGGGAGGCCGTCGGCCTGCTCGAGGCGCACTGTGGCTCCGCCCTGGCGGCCCTCGAGGACGAGCGCTCCCCCGAGGTCCCGGTCGCCCTCGCCGTGGTCGGCGACGTCCGCGACCGCGTCCTCGACCTCGCCGACCAGCTCGGCGCCCTGGGCTCCGCCTGCTACGACTACGCCGCCCACGTCGACGCCAAGCGCTCCGAGCTCCGCTCGCTCCTCGAGGACCTCGTCGAGGAGCTCGCCATCGGCGCCATCCTCGCCGGCGGCATCTCCCTGATCTCCGGCGGCGCCGCAGCCGGCGCCGCCGGCAGCCTCGGCGCCGCCCGCGTCGCCTCTGCGGGCGCCAAGGCCCGCGGCATCCTCGACAGCCTGCGCGTGCTCACCGCCGGACCGGCGCTGGCGACGCGGGATGCCGCTGCCGTTGCCGGCGGGGTGGGCGCTCGTGCTCAGTGGATCAATGGAGCCCGCGTGATGTTCACGGATGCCGGCGAGCGAGCCGCTGCCCCTCGCAGCATCGATCGCACCGTCACGTTCCTTGGGAGGCACGAGGGTCCAAGACGCGGGCACGTCCTGCGCGACCACGTTGGAAAGTCGCCGAGTGAGCTGTACTGGAGGGCGTTGAATGACCCATTCACGAACCGGGCGTCGTCCTTCCACGACGAGGCCACTGCTGCTCGACTCATCAGTGAAACACTCGGCCGCAAGGAGCCCGAGATCAGTGGCTGGCTTGCGGGCACGAGGCCCCAACGACTAATCGACGACGTGTTCACGGACGCAACGGGCATCGTGGTGGACTCGTCCGGATACGTACGCCTGGTCAAGGGACTGCGCATGGTGCTTGTACGGGATCGTTCGATGCCCGAGGGTTACTGGATCAAGACTGCGTTTCCGCAGTCCGTGAGGTGAGTGATGACTAGGACGCCAGTGCTGTGGGACCTCGTCGGGATCTATTTCAACCAAGACATGAGCCTCGACTACGGTTCAGAGGCCGCAGCCCTCGACGCATTCGTCGCCGATGACCCGGACGCACCCAAGGTGATCGACGAGATCGACTGGATCTTCGAGAACTTCTCGAGCGAGAAAGAACTGGCGGCGTATCTCGAGTCACAGGGCAGCGATTACCTTCCCCCAGGCGGCGACGGTCACCGCGAGTGGCTCACCCGGATCGCCGACCACGTGCGCGCGGCGACCACCTGAAACCAAGCCGGGCCCGGGACGTCATACGAATCGGCTGCTGGGGCAACCAACTCGTATGACGTCCCGGACCCGGGGTCCGCACGCGACACAGCGCCGTCATCGCGCGTGCGAGTGCAGGCGCAGCATCTCGAACTGGACCTGGCTCTGCTGACGCTCACGCATCGCCTGGAGTCGCACGTGCTTGTCCTCGCTGGAGAGCGCGCGCCAGGCCTGGCGCCGCTCGTTCTTCATGACCTTCATGGCAGTTCCTCTCGTGGTGGTCGCCCGCCACCCTGGCGAGCACGCTCATCCTGCGCGCCCGCTCTTGGAGGTCACTGGGAGTCGGCTTGGAGCCCCCGGAAGGTGAACAGCTCGCCGGGGCGAACGACGTACGCACGCACCGGGCCGGACCCCGACCCGATCCGCAGCGTGACCGGCGCGTCGGTGTCGTTGTGGGCGAAGAGGCCGAGCGTGCCGTCGGGGTTCGCGAAGGCGGCCGCAGAGACGCCTGGCGGCGCCTGCACCGAGATCACCTGAGCACCCGGCGAGGCGGCCCGGGACAGGTGGGCGAGCGTCCAGAACTCCGGCTCCGCCACCGCCGACGTCGGGGTCACGGTGAGCAGCCCGCGGCAGTCCTTGCAGCCCCACTGCGAGCCGGCGTCCACCGGCCCGTGGGAGTCGTCGAGCGCGAGGTTCCACATCATCAGGCCCGACGAGCCCGCCGCGACCGAGTCGGCGACCAGCACCTTCGCGTCGTACGCGAAGGTGGCCGTCGGGTCGTCGGTCGTGCCGCTGCACTCCGTGACCAGGTGCGGCGCCGACAGGCTCGCCATCGAGGACGGCGAGCCCTGGTAGCAGTGGAAGGCTGCCGCGTCGAAGCCGCCCGACAGGGCCCGTACGGCGTCGACGCGCGGCCGGTCGGACCAGTTGTGGTCCAGCGCCCACAGCTGGGTGCCGAGCTCGTCGAGGCGCGGCCCGACCTCGTTGCCCAGCCGCGCCAGCTGGTCGTCGGTCATCGTCATCGACGGGTAGTCCAGGCTCAACCCCGGCTCGTTCACCAGCGTCGTCGCCGCGAGAGGTACGCCGTGGTCGCGCAGCCAGGCAGCCTGCGCGACCAGGAGGTCGGCGTACGACGTCTCCGCGGCATCGGTCAGGGCGCCACCGCGCAGCGAGCCGCCGTCCTTCATGGACGACGGCGCGGTCCAGGGAGCACCCACGACCTGCAGGTCGGGCTGGCGCGGCAGGATCTCGTCGCGCACCAGGTCGGCGGCGGCGAGCGCCTCGTCCGGAGGGGTCGCGACGGCACCGTCCCAGTCCCAGGTCCACAGCGACGGCGAGAAGTCGGTCGCCGAGAGCGGCAGCCGGAGCATCGAGAGCCGGGCGCCGTCGGGCGAGGTCGGCGAGAAGAGCAGGTCGAGCAGGTCGTCGCGCCCCGCCAGCAGCGAGACGGACGCGTCCGTCAGCGCCGCCCCGGTCCCCCACCACGTCTGGTGCCGCTCGGACGGGTCGAGCACGACGTTCGCCGGTCCGTCGTCGACGGAGGGCTCGACCGCCAGGAGCCGCCGACCCGGGTCCGTCGGCGACGTCACCCATGCCTCCGGCAGCAGCTCCGGTGTGGGCGCCGGCGACGGGTCGGAGCCCGAGCTGCACCCGACCAGCGACAGCAGCAGGCAGAGCCCCAGCAGACGCCGGGTCAGCTGGACTCGCTCTCGGCGAGCCGCTCGTGCAGCCGGTCGCGGACCTGCTCCGGCGAGAGCTGCGTCCGTTTCCGCTGGTCTCGCGCGATGATGGCTCCCGACGCGGCGACTCCGGCCAGCCCGGCCAGGCCAAGCACCTTCCACAGCTTCACGAGGACTCCTTCATGACACTGGATCTCGACCAGGCCGTCGACCTGACGCGCACCGGGGACCTCTGGCTCTTCCGCGGCACCTCGGCTGCCGACCACGCTATCCGGGTCGTGACCAACGCGCCCGTCAACCACGTGGGGATGGCCGTCGTCCTCGACGACCTGCCCCCGCTGATGTGGCACGCCGAGCTCGGCAAGGGCCTGCGCGACGTGTGGACCGACAGCCACCACCGCGGCGTCCAGCTGCACGACCTGCGCGAGGCGGTGGTCCAGTGGACCGGGCGCTACGAGCAACGGGCCTGGTTGCGCCAGCTCGACGTGACGGTCACCCGCGAGATGGAGGACGCGGTCCTCAAGACGATCGCCCGGCTCGACGGCACGCCGTTCCCCTCGACCGCCAAGCTGGTCGGCCGCTGGGCGCGCGGGCGGGTACGCCGCGCCGCCTCGGCGGAGCTGACCTACTGCGCCGAGGTGGTCGCGGCGACGTACGAGGCGATGGGCCTCCTCGGCACCGACCGCCCGACGAACTACTACGACCCGGGCCGGTTCTGGTCCGGCGACGACCTCGAGCTCCTCGGCGGAGCCCGCCTCGGGGTCGAGGTCGCCGTCGAGACTCAGCGCACGTAGCGGTCGGCGACGACCGCCGGCTGGTCGACGGGACGACCACGCTGGATCGACCACGCCAGCCGCACCAGCTGGGCGTGCGACCACACGAGCGGCGTCGCCGACCGGGTCCCCTCGCCGACCTCGCAGCACGCCCGCCCGCTCGGTGGCCGGCCGTCCCAGACCTGCTCCGCGAGCATGTCGCTGGGGCCGGCGGCCTGCGCCATGGTGGCGAGGTACTGGGTCGCGTCCTCGCCCGCGGCGACGGCGTACTCCCCCCGCTCGCCGGTGAGGATCGGCCACCCTCGGCCGAGCGTCTGGTGTGCGCCCGGGTCGGTGATGACCCACTCGCCGCCGGAGCGCGTCTCGCCGTACCCGTCGCGCGTGAACCGGTGCCAGAACGGGCCCAGCGGGGTGTCCACCTTCAGCTGGTCGTCCACCACGGCGAGGGTGTTGCGGACCGCGCGGTCCGCGGGCGACAGGATCCCGAGCCGCACCAGGTCCAGGAAGCTGGGGTCGACGACCCTCCGTTGGTCGATCTTCTTCGGCCCGCCGTCACCCATCTCGTACGTCGTGCCGCGGTCGGGCCGCCCGTCCTTGGTCAGCCGCAGGAAGTAGGGGCCCTTCGACAGCGGCCCGTTGCTGGTCACCGTCAGGCGCTTGACCGCGGACTGCCACCGGTCGGCAACCGCCAGCCACCGTCGAGCCAGCTCCGGTCGACCCTTCGTGCGGGCCAGGTCGGCCGCGGAGACCAGCCCGGCGATCTGCGCGGCGATCGAGTTGGGCGAGTAGCCCGACTGGTTCTCCCAACGCTCCTGGGGGGTGTACGGCGCACGGCGACCGGTCTCGTCGTCGCGGAAGGTCACCAGGAAGTGGGCGGCCTTGCGCACCCCGCGCCAGGTGGCGGCGTCGTGCTTGCCGACGAGGTGGGCGAGCACGATCGGGAGCGCGACCTCGTCGAGCTGGAGGTCCCCCCAGACCGGCGTGCCGGAGACGTCGGAGTTCTGCGGGAAGGAGCCGTCCTTCTTCTGCTGGGTGCCGAAGAGCCAGTCGACCATCCGTCGGGCGGCTGCCCGGTCGCCCATCGCCCACAGGGCACTGCCGAACTGGTAGGCGTCGCGCGACCACACCAGGTGGTAGGCACCGGACGGCGAGGACAGGTCCGGCACCTCGTCGCCCCACACCCACGGCGCGGACGGCGAGGCGATGAACGCGCCCCGGTGCACCTTGTCCTCGGCGGCGGCGAGGACCAGGGCGGACGCGAGGTACTGGTCACGCACCGCGGCGGCGCTGGCCGGCACCTTCCTGAGGCCGGCGAGGTAGCGGTGCCACCCACGGTCGTACGACGCCCGCACGCGGTCGAACCCCCGGTGCAGCGAGCCGCGAGCCTGCCCGGACGCGGCCGACACGGAGCGACCGAACCCGAGCGCCAGCGTGACCCGGTCGGGTAGCCGCGCCGCCTGCACGACGTTGCCGGGACCAGCCGCGAGGTGCCGGCCGCCGAGGTCGCGGCGTGGGTCGGTGGCGGTCCCCGCGAGCCCACTCGTCGTCGCACGCAGCGCCGGCCTGGACACCAGCGCGGTCGCGACGTCGCCGTCGGCGGCGACCAGCGAGTGCCGGTTGCTGCGCGCCCGGTCGTCCATGCCGTTGTTGCCCAGCGCCGGGTCGTAGAGCGCGAACAGCCGGTAGCGGCCACCGTCGAGGGGCTCGAGGTGCGCGCGGACCACCAGGCTGTCGTGGTCGGGGTCGGTGACCACCTGCTGGGTCAGGCGGTAGCGGCCCGGGTGTCGGTTGCCGGACTGCGCGAACCGGAGGCTGCGCGCATCGGGCCGGCTCACCGTCGTCGCCGGGCCGGACGGGCGGTCGACGAAGTCGTCCCCCACGACGACCAGCTCGAGGGTGCGCACGCTCGGCGTCGAGAGGTCCGGGTAGAACACCTCGCTCACCCGGCCGCCCTGCAGCGTGAACCAGACGTCGCTGCCTCGCGAGCGCGACGTACCGAAGCCGGACTTGTCGGCCTCGGTCCACGTCGACCTGGCACCCGCGGCCGCAGGCGCCGATCCCGGAGGCGCCGACCGGGCGGCGGCGGTCGCGGGGACGAGGACGGTGCCGGCGGCCGCGGTGCTCAACACCGCGGCCGCGGCACACAGGCGCTTGTGCATGCAGGTCCCGTACCCGGTGACCTGCGTCACAAACAGAGCCTCAGGCGGTGGCGCCCTGCGACTTCCAGTACTCGTTGAGCGCGCCGTTGGTCTTCACGAACCAGACGATCGCACCGATGAAGAAGAACCAGCCGAGCAGCAGGTACCAGAGGCCGGTGACCGCGCTGACCGGCTTCGGCTGGCCCTTGCGCTCGTAGAGCCCGCCGACCTCGTTGGAGCTGAGGAACGGGTTCACGATGCCGATCAGGATGGCGAGGATCAGGGCGATCGGGCCGCCGACACCGTTGCCCGTGTGCTGCTTCATCTCGTCGTGGGTCTTGTAGTACCAGTACCAGGTGTAGAAGCCGAGCGTGACGATCGTCAGCAGCACGCAGGTGCCGGTGCTGCGCACCTTGCCGATCGGTCCGTCGGCCGGCCCGGCCATCGGGGCCAGCGGCGCGGCAGCGGCGGGCGCGGGGACACCGGCGCCGGGGGCGGGGGTGCCGTACGGCGGCGGGGCGGCCGCCGGGTCGGGTGCCGAAGCGATCGGTTCGTTGCTCTCGGTCATGACACGTCCTCAGGATTGGTTGGGACAGACACCTGAGGCTAGGACCGGGGCCATGCCCCGTCGTGCATTTCGGACAAAACCCCCGCCACTGGTCAGTACAGGGTCAGCAGGCTCATCGCCGGCATCGGCAGCGTCAGCTCGATGCTGACCGTGCCCGCTGCGTCCGCGACGACGACCCCCGCGGGCTCCGCCTCCTCCAGCCGGTCGGCCGCCCGCAGCTGGGCCCACTGCTCGTCGTCCGGCCAGTCCTGACCGTCCTCGCGGAGCCGTCCCCACGCCGCCGCGACGTTGGAGTGCAGCTGGTCGACGCGCTCGTGCACCAGCTGGTACGTCGCCCCCGGCTCGAGGCCGGTGACCTCCACCCGGACGTCGCGGGCCAGCTCGTCGGAGCCCGCCGCCTTGGTCTGGTCGAGCGTCAGGTTCCAGAGCAGCGTGGTGATCCCGGTGTCGCCGCGGGTCGAGATCACCTCGACCAGCGAGCCGGCACCGTCGCCGGTCAGCGACGTCGCCAGCCGCCGCGGACCGAGCCGCTCGAGCATGGCCAGGGCCCACCACCGGGGCTTGCGCAGCTCCCCGACCGTGCGCAGCCCGAAGCCGCCGTGCAGCAGGGCCGGCGGGCGGCCGAGCTCCTCGAAGTGGTCGGAGACGACCCAGTAGGACAGCGCCTCGATCCGCCCCATCGACGACGCCATCCCGCGCAGCAGGAAGGTGCCGGCGAAGACGGCGTCGCTCACCTCGTTGAAGTGCGTCGGCGTCACGCCCCACTCGGTCCACCAGATCGGCGTCCCCACCCGGCCGTAGCGCGCCAGGGTCGGGCGGAAGTCCAGCGGCGGCGAGCCGTAGGTGTGGGTCGAGACGAAGTCGACGGGTACGCCGGTCTCCTCGGCGTGGGCGAGCAGCTCCTCGACCCAGCCGGCGGCGGCCGACGACGGGCCGCCGACGACCAGGCGGTCGTCGACGGAGCGGACCGCCGCCACGGTCACGTCGTACAGGCGGAGGTACTCCTCGGGCGTGCCCGACCAGAAGACCTCCAGGTTGGCCTCGTTCCAGACCTCGAAGGACCAGTGCTCGACGACCTCGTCGCCGTACCTCTCGAGGAGGTGCGCGGTCAGGTCGCGCACCAGGTCGTGCCAGCGACCCCAGTCCTTGGGCGGCGAGATGATCGCGTCGTAGTCGAAGACGGTCTTCGCCGGGTCGCTCGCCAGGTCGTGCGGCATGAAGGACACCTCGACCACCGGGTAGAGCCCCAGCGACCGGATGTGGTCGTAGACCCGGTCCACCCCCGAGAAGTCGTGGACCGGGTCCCCCTCCACCTCACGGTAGACGCCGAGGTCGTCGCAGAGGATCGCGTGCGCCCGCACGTGGGTGACGCCGAGCTCCTCGTGCGCCGCACGCAGCGCCGACGACAGCTCCTCGCCGACGACCCGGCCGCCGGTGGTGTCCGTCGAGAGCGCGTGCGAGAGGTGCTCCGAGCCGATCATCGGGCGCCACGGACGGTCCAGCTCGCCGAGGTCGGAGTCCGTGTCCACCGACACCGTCACGGTCCCGGCGGCATGGAGCGGCACGGCCGAGACCGGCGCCGACAGCGGGCCCTCGACGTGGACGTCGGAGAGCGAGGCGACGGCGTACCACCGCTCCTCACCCGGCGTCCCCGTCGTGTCGACGTACGGCGGGTGCGGGACCGCCAGCACGTCGCGACCGGCGTGGTCGAGCTCGACCCAGGGGCCGTCCGCGCCGTCGGCGACGTGGACCTGGTAGCCCACCGCGCCGTCGACCGGCTTCCAGTCGAGCGTCACCTGCGACCCGCCGGCGACGGCGACCAGGCCGTCGGGGGCGTCGAGCTCCGGGGCGTTGCCCACGAACGAGACGCCGGTGCGGATGCCGATCCGGGACTCCCAGTCAGCTCGTGCGTCGGTCATCGGGTGCTCAGTCATCGGGCGAAGACCTCCTGCTTCATCAGCGGACGGAGCGACGTCTGCATCGCCCCTCGAGCGACGTAGCGCCGCATGTCGTCGTCGGCCAGCGCGTTCCCCAGCGCGGCCATCACCATGCCCTGGTCCAGCGACAGGTAGTGCTTGGACACCTGCCCGCTGCGTACGGCGACCGCGTCGTAGAAGCCGCCCTTGCCGTAGGCGTCGAAGTGTCGGGACAGCTTGGCCAGGTTCTTGAGCGCCGCCTTCGGCGCGTAGCGCAGCGCGAGGAACGACGCGTGCGGGGTCACCACGCCGTCGCCGTACGCCGTCGGCGCAGGCGAGCCCTCACGACAGCCGTCGAAGGGCTGGTCGACGGTGGTCCGCTCCTGGTCGGAGGTGTAGCCGGGGCCGTCCAGGCCGAGCTGGTCGACGCCGTACTCGCGGTAACCACCGGCCGGGTTGTTGGAGGGCGAGAAGCCCCAGTAGCCGTACTTCGCCTCACTCAGCCCGTGCTCGATCTGGCCGCGCACGTAGGCCGGGTGGTTGCGACCCCAGGACCGCGGGCCCCAGGTCTCCTCGGGCACGAAGAGCGGCACCATCAGCGCCTCGAACATGCTGCCGCCCCAGGTCGGCACGATGTGCTTGCCGCGGTAGGGCAGCGCCCCCTCGAAGACGTCCATGTCCTCGCCGCCGACCTGGTAGGTGCGCCAGTGACCGACCGGCTTGGTCTCGGTCCACGACCAGTCGCACGTGTCGTTGGGGAAGGTCCGGAACGTCCCGAAGTAGTGCTTCGCCGGGATCTGTCCGCTCGCGATGCCCAGGTAGGACGCCATCCGCGGCTCGGTGTTGAAGGCGCCGTAGTGGTGGCCGGTGTACCAGACGTCGGCGCCCATCCCGCAGTAGTCGCCGGTGACGGCGGCCGGGTCCTGCGGGTCCTGGTCCCAGAACCCGCCACGGATCTGGCCGCCCGGGGTCGTGCCGCCGTTGCCCTCGGCGGGGTTGTAGTAGCAGCCGAAGTCCATGTCGCCGCGGATCGCGTCGGCCTGCGACCGCAGGCTCGGCTCGGCGCGCGAGACCAGCAGCAGGGCGGTGGCGAGCCAGCCGTTGTCGACGCTGGAGAGGAAGGGCTTGATGGTGCTGCCGTCGGTGGGGAAGGTCAGCAGCTTCTCCCCCGTCGTCGGGCTGTACCAGTTGTAGAACATGCCGGACGCCTCGTGCCGCTCCAGGCCGGCGACCGTGTGCACGGTCCGGGCCAGCCGGCGGTGCGCGTCGCGCGCGCTGATCAGGCCGGTGTCGCGAGCGACGACGGTGCTCCACAGGTAGGCGCCGATGTTGGTCGGCGAGGTGAACGCCGCCCGGCTGCCGGGCTTCAGGCCGCCTCCCACGTTGTCGGCGGGCAGGCCGGTGCGGCGTACGACCATCGCCTTCACCGAGCGCCAGGTGTCGGTGGCGTACTGCCCGAGCACATCGGCGCGACGCTCGGTCTCCAGCCCGTGCCGCCCAGGCGGATCCATGGCCTGACCGGGGGTCGGCAGGTTGAGCCCCAGGACGAGGCCGAGGGCGATGACGATCGTGCGCACCGAGTTGCGCATGGGGATCTCCTTGACGGGGTGGGTCACTTGATGCCGGTCATGGCGACGCCCTGCATGATGAAGCGCTGCAGGAGCAGGAAGACGACGAGCACGGGGATGACGACGACGACCGAGCCGGCGAGCAGCAGGCCGTACTGGGTGGCGTTCTGGCCGACGGCGTAGAGGGCGAGCGCGACGGGCAGCGTGTACTTGTCCTCCGAGGTGGCGACCACGAGCGGCCAGAGGAAGTTGTTCCAGGACGTGAGGAAGGTCAGCACGCCGAGGGTCGCGACGGCCGGGCCGCAGAGCGGCATGATCACCCGCGCGAAGATCGTCAGCTCGCCGGCGCCGTCGACGCGCGCGGCCTGGATCAGCTCGTCGGGCAGGCCGAGGATGTACTGCCGCATCAGGAAGACACCGAACGGCCCCGCCAGGAACGGCAGGATCATGCCGGGCAGCGTGTTGGTGAGCCCGAGGTTGGTGGTCAGCACGAAGAGCGGCACGAAGGTCACGACGCCCGGCACCATCAGGGTGCCGAGCACCAGGATGAAGAGCACCCGCTTGCCCGGGAACTCCAGCTTGGCCAGGGCGTAGCCGAGCATCGAGCAGAAGACGACGTTGCCGAGCGTCACCGCCAGCGCGACGATCGCCGAGTTCAGGAAGTACGTCGGGAAGTCGAGCCGGGTGAAGAGCTGGTCGTAGTTCTCCGTCGTCACGTCGTGCGGCCACCAGGTCGGCGGGATCGCGCGCACCTCGGACTCCGGCTTGAAGGACGACACGATCATCCAGAGGAACGGGACGACCACGACGAAGAGGCCGACCGCCATCACGACGTAGAGCCAGCCCGGCGTGCGGATGCCGTCGGCGTTGCGCCGCTGCTTCGGCGGTCGTACGTCGGCGGGCGGCGTTGCCGCAGTGGGCTTGTCGAGAAGCTGGGTCATGTCGATCAGTCCTTGGTCCGCAGCAGGCGGAACTGGAAGAAGGTGAGGAGCACGATCGCCAGGAACAGCAGGTAGCTGGCGGCCGCGGCGTACCCGTAGTTGCCGTAGCCGAACTGGTCGAACGTGAAGAACGTGACCGACCGGGTGGAGTCGAGCGGTCCGCCCTTCGTCATCACGAACGCCTCCTCGAAGAACTGGAGGTAGCCGATGCCGGTGATGACGGCACCGAAGAGCAGCACCGGACGCAGTGCCGGGAGGGTGATGAAGCGGAAGCGGCTCCAGGCCGCGGCACCGTCGACCTCGGCGGCCTCGACCTGCTCGCGCGGCACCGTCTGGAGGCCGGCCAGGAAGATCACCATCAGGGTGCCGAAGTTGCGCCAGGTGGCCATCACCACCAGCGACGGCAGCGCGGTCGAGGTGGAGTCGAGCCAGGCGGGGCCGTTGATGCCGACCCAGGCGAGCGCGGCGTTCAGCAGTCCGCCCTCGTCGCGCAGGATGTACTTCCACACCACCGATACCGCGACGATGCTCGTGACGACGGGCAGGTAGAAGCCGACGCGGAAGAAGCCGCGGGACCGGCTCAGCCCGTTGAGCCCGACGGCAACGGCGAGAGCGACCCCCATCGTGAGCGGGACGCCGAGCAGCAGGTAGAGCAGGGTGTTGAGCGTGACCTTGCGGAAGAGCGGGTCCTGCACCAGGTCGATGTAGTTGTCGAGCCCGACGAACTGCACCGCGAACGGCGTCCGCAGGTCGGTGCTGCGCATGTCGGTGAAGCTCATCCCGAGGCTCGCGAGCACCGGGCCCGCGGTGAACACCAGGAAGAGGACCACGAACGGCGACGCGAGGATCCACCCGGCGACGGCCTGGCCGCGCCGGGTGGGATCCACGACCCCGGTGGATGCCCCAGTGGTGGCGGACATGTCAGAGACCGGTGCCGATCGACTGCGCGTCCGACTGCATCTGCTTCACGGCGTCCTCGCCGGAGACGTCACCGCGCGAGGCCTGCTCGACGAGCCCGTCGATCGAGGCCGCGACCTGCTCCCAGGTCGGCACGGCCGGCGGCGACTGCGCCTCCTGGAGCTGCTCGCCGAAGACCTTGAGCTGCGGGTCGCTCGAGAGCTCGCCGGTGTCCCAGGCGGACTGGACGGACGGCAGGTCGCCGACCTCGTCGTAGAAGTCCTGCTGGACGTCGGGCTCGCTCAGCCACTGCACGAGCTTCCAGGCGCCGTCGGCGTTGTCGGTGTCCTTGAAGACGGCGAGGTTGCCGCCACCGACGAACGACGTGCCGATGCCGTCGTCCTTGCCGGGCAGCGGTGCCACGGCGTACTGGCTGTCGTCGAGGCCGGCGTCCTCGACCAGGCCGGTGTGCCACGGCCCGGAGATGAACGCACCGAACGTGCCGTCGGCGAAGCCGCTCTCCAGCTCGCCCGGGTCGAGGGTGCGCGTCATCGAGAGCCCGTCGTCGAAGTAGGACGTGTAGTAGTCGAGCGCCTCGGCCATCTGTGGCGAGTCGATCGTGTACTCGGTCCCCTCGTCGTTGGTCAGGGCTGCGCCGTCGGTCCAGGCGAACGGCAGGTAGCTCTGCCAGGAGCCGGTCTGGCCGGGCTGCAGGTTCAGGCCGTACTTCGCGCCGCCCTTGGACTCGAGGTCCCGGGCGAACTGCTTGAGGTCGTCCCAGCTCGTCGGAGGCTCGGACCAGCCGGCCTTCTGGGCGAGATCCTTGCGGTAGAAGAGCACCCGCGTCTCGACGTACCAGGGCACGCCGTACGCCGTCCCGCCCACCTCGGTCGACGACTTGGCACCGGGGAAGAAGTCGGCGTCGTCGACGAGACCCTCGGGCGTCGGCATCAGGCCGCCGGCCTCGGCGAACTCGGCCGTCCAGGTGGTGCCGACCAGGCTCACGTCGGGACCCTTGCCGGCCGCGATGGCGGTGGAGATCTTGTCGTGCGCGGACTCCCACGGGACCGCGGTGACCTCGACGTCGGCGTCGGGGTTGGCCTCCTCGAAGGCGTCGACGAAGTCGCCGAGCTTCTCCCCCTCGGTGCCCATCGCCCAGACCTCGATCGTCCCGGTGGCCTTGCCGTCGGAGATCGCATCGCTCTGCGCCTCGCCCCCGGCGCCCGCGTCGTCGCTGCGTCCGCAGGAGGTGAGGAGCAGGCCGGCGACGGCGAGCCCGGCGATGGTGGCGGTGGTGCGCTTCATGAAGGGTCCTTCCCGAGGGTGGTGGTGCGGCGGATCACGAGCTCCGTGGGGAGCTCGTCGTGACGTGGCTGGGTGCGGCTGCCCGAGATGAGCTCGTCGAGGAGCCGGGCGGCGGTGGCACCGAGCTGGCGCATCGGCTGGCGCACGGTCGTGAGGCCGGCGTACCGAGCGGCCATCACGTCGTCCCAGCCGGTCACCTTGACCCGGCCGGGGATGTCGACGCCGGCCGCCTGTAGCCGGCCGAGCATGCCGAGCGCGAGCTCGTCGTTGGCGCAGACGAAGGCGTCGGGCAGGGCGCGGGTGAGGTAGTCCCCGACGAGGTGCGCGCCAGCGGTCTCGTCGAGGTCGTCGACGTGGTGGAGCTCGACATTGGTTGATACCTCCTGGACCCCGGCGAAGCGCTCGGCCACGTCGGGGGAGGTCGAGGGGTCCCCGACGAAGACCAGGCGGTGGGCGCCGAGGTCCAGGAGGTGCTGGGTGAGCGCGCGAGCGCTGGTGCGGCTCTCCGCGTTGACGGAGTCCACGCCGCCGACGGGCGGACGGGCGACGAGCACGACGTTGGCGCCGCGGGCGGCGAGCCGCTCGACGCTCTCGTCGGAGACGGTCCGGCCGAGGATGACCAGCCCGTCGCAGCGCTCGGCCATGGCCTGCACGGCGTCGTCCGCGTCGTCGCGGCCGCGGGTCGAGAGGATCAGCACGGACCGGCCGAGCTCGGCGGCCACCGTCTCGTAGCCGAGCACGACCTCGGCGTAGTAGGGGCCGGAGAGGTCCGGGAAGACGATGCCGTTGGCGGCGTGCCGCCGCTCCGCGAGCTGGCGACCGAGCTGGCTGGGCACGAACTCGAGGGCGCTGGCCGCGGCCCGGACGCGGTCGCGGGTGGCCGGGCGGACGGCGTCGGAGTCACGCATCACCCGCGAGACCGTGGCGATGGAGACGCCCGCCTCACGTGCTACGTCGCGGATCGTGGCCCGCATCCGTCCGTCACCTCCCGAGTGATGAAACCGGTTACAGAGAGTCCCTACCCGGGTGTTACCACGGTCACACCTCCCACTTCCATCCTTTACCTTCGACCCCTCGTCGGTCGTCGTGGCGGGGTACTCCCTGACGGAACGGTTCTCGCCGAGCGAGAAACCCAGCCGTTCCGTCAGGGACTACCCCGACGATGGAGGCATGACCCGGTTGGACGAGGCCCGCGCGACGTACGAGGTGGCGGTCGGGGCGTTCCTCGACCTGGTGGCCCAGGTGCCGCTCGAGAGGTACGCCGGGCCCGGGCTCGGCAACTGGGACCTGCGGGCGCTGATCGGGCACACCGGTCGCTCGCTGGTCACCGTGGCGACGTACCTGGCCACGCGAGCCGAGGCGGTCGACACCGAGGACGCCGCCGACTACTTCGCCGTCGTCAACCGGCTCGCCCACGGCGCCAACCGCGACGCGATCCACCAGCGCGGGATCGAGGCCGGCGTGGCCCTGGGTGACGACCCGGTCGCGACCCTGCACGCCCAGCGCGAGGACGCCGAGCTGGCGCTCGACATGCTCGAGGGCGAGGACGCCGTGGTCACGACCGCGGGCGGCGGGATGCGGGTCAGCGACTACCTGCCGACGCGGATCTTCGAGCTGACCGTGCACTGCCTCGACATCGCCCGCGCCACCGGCCTCGACTTCGAGCCGCCGGCCGAGGCGCTCGCCGACACGCTCGCCCTGGCCAGCGCCAGCGCGCTGCGCCAGGGACTGGGCGTCGAGGTGCTGCTCGCGCTCACCGGCCGCCAGCCGCTGCCCGAGGGCTCCTCGGTCGTCCCCTGACCCCCGCCGAGTCCGGACTCTTGGTCAGTCGAATCGGGAGTTCTGGTCAGCGCCGGTGACCAGAACTACCGACTCGGGTGACCAGAAGTCCCGATTCGACCGTCAGGCGAGGGACCAGACGCCGGGCTGGCCCTTGGTCATCACGCCCTCGGAGACCAGGGCCTGGCGGGCGCGGCGGGCGGCGTAGCGCCACCGCAGCTCGCCCTCGGGAGTCTTGTCGTGGTCGGCCGGGGTCAGCCGCTCGGCCATCGCCGCCTCGAGCGCGTCGAAGAGGTCGTCCTGGTCGAGGCTGCCGCCGTGCTCGCGCAGCACCTCGAGGATGTCGAGCCGGAAGGCGTCCGGCGGTGTCCACTTCCGGGGTACGGCGCGGGCCGGCTCGGCCGTCGGGGCCACCTTGCGGCGCGTCACCGGCGTCGCCCGCGGCGTGCTCGCGCGGGACGCAGCCGGGGGCGGCGGGGGCGGGGGGTTGCCGTGGATGCAGGTGCTCCGCGGGAGGTCACACAGGTCGCAGTACTCCGGCTCGCTCATCGTCTCCCAGAGTAGCCGTAGGCTTCGGACGTGGACGAGGAGAGTCGTACGGCGACCGGCACCCTGGACGGCATGCCGGCCCATCTCGAGCTCACCGACGAGCGGCTCGTCGTCCGGATCGGCGACGAGGCGGTGCCGCGCCACGACGTGCCGTTCCACCGGATCACCCAGGTCGAGGAGCAGGTCGGGATGGTGACCGGCTACCTGACCGTCTGGGTCGGCGAGGACCGGCTGGTGTTCTCCCGGGTCCCCAAGGCCGACGTCCGGCCGATGGCCGCCGCGCTGCGCACCCTGGTCGCGCACGCCGGGCCGGCCCCCGACGAGCCCCCGGCCGCGGGCCACGCGCCGACCGCGATCGAGGAGCTCGAGCGGCTGGGGCGACTGCACGACTCGGGCGTGCTCACCGACGACGAGTTCGCCGAGGCGAAGCGCAAGCTGCTCGACCGGCTCTGACCCACTCAGTGCGCGTGCACCACGAACGGTGCCGTCACCACGGTCCCGTCGGCCAGCCGCAGCTGGGCCCACAACCGGTAGGCACCGGGCACGTCGAAGCGCACGTGCAGGTCCAGGTCGGGCCCGAACGTCGTACCCGGCAGCGCCTGCACCGGTCGGCCGCGGCCGTCGAACGTCTCCGCGTGCCGGTGCTGGAAGCGGCTCCCGTCCGCGCGCATCACCACGACGTGCCCGGCCGCGCCCAGGTAGGGCTGGAGGTCGTCGGGCCCGTGCAGGGTGAGGTCACTGGTCTCGCCGACCCGCGCGTCGCCCTCGAGGGTGACGGTCACGCCGTCGACCGTCGCGCTGCGCACGTCACCGGCGGGGACGGCCACCGCGGGCGGCGGCGTGCCGGCCACCGTGACGTCGTGCTCGTCGAGCACGTCGGCCAGCTGGCCCTGCTCGCGCACCTCGGTGCGCAGCGCGTAGGTGCCCGCCGTCGGGAAGGTCGCCCGGACCTCGAAGACGCCCGGCTCCCCCGTCGGCTCCGGGTGCAGGTGCGCGAACGTGCCGAGGTCGGACCGCGTGACGATCAGGTGCATCCACACCTGGTGGGTGCGCACCAGCTCGCCGCCGGTCACCGTGACGCGGATCGTCGCCGGCACCCCCGGGCGTAGGTCGTCGGGCACGTCGTACGCGATCTCGAGGCCGGCGTCGCGCGCGCTCACCGGCGGGATGTCGGTCTCCTCGAGGACGCTCATCTGCGGGTGCATCGGCATGCCCATGCCCTCCTGAAAGGCGAGGACACCGTTCATGCCGCGCTCGGCCTGGTCGGTGCGGCTGAGCCAGGTGAACCCGACGCCGATCGCGACCGCGAGCACGGCGATCCCGGCCAGGTAGGCCCCGTCCGCCAGCCGCCCCCGGGAGGGCTTGCGGAGCCGCAACGCGTTGGTCACGACGCTGACCGAGCTCATCGCCATCGCGGCGCCCGCGAGCACCGGGTCGAGGAGCAGGCCGTCCCACCAGTAGAGGGCGCCGGCCGCGACCGGGATCAGCAGCACGTTGTAGGCGAACGCCCAGACCAACCCCTGCTTGATCGTCGTGACCGTGCGCCGGGAGAGCTCGATGGCGGAGACGACGCCACCCAGGTCACCACCCACCAGGGTGACGTCGGAGGCGGCGACCGCCACGTCGGTGCCGGTGCCGATCGCGATGCCCAGGTCGGCGCGCGCCAGCGCCGGGGCGTCGTTGACCCCGTCGCCCACCATCGCCACGACGTGCCCGGCGGCCTGGAGCTCCGCGACGCGGTCGGCCTTGTCGGCGGGGCGTACGTCGGCCAGCACGTGGTCGATCCCGACCTCGGCCGCGACGGCGCGGGCCGTCGCCTCGTGGTCCCCGGTGACCATCCAGACCTCGAGGCCGAGATCCTTCAGGGCGGCGACCGCACCGGCCGAGGTGGCCTTCACGGTGTCGGCGACCTCGACGCTGCCGGCGTACGCACCGTCGACCGCGACCAGGACGCTGGTGCCGTCGGCGTCGACGTCGTGGGCGGCCAGGTGGGCCGCGTTGCCGACGAGGACGGCGCGCCCGCCGACCTCGGCCAGCACGCCGTAGCCGGGGGCGGAGTCGAAGGTGGAGACGGTCGGCAGGTCGAGGCCGCGCTCGTGGGCGCCGCGGACGATCGCCTCGCCGACGGGGTGCTCGCTGCCGACCTCGGCCGCTGCCACCAGCGCGAGCAGGTCGTCCGGGTGCCAGCCGCCGACAGCGGTGACACCCACCAGCGCAGGACGGCCGCGGGTGATGGTGCCCGTCTTGTCGAGCACGACCGCCGTGGTGCGACGGGCCGTCTCCAGCGCCAGCCCGTCGCCGATCAGGATGCCCAGCTCGGCGGCTCGCCCCGTCCCGACCATGACCGCGGTCGGGGTCGCCAGGCCGAGCGCGCACGGGCAGGCGATGATCAGCACGGCGACCGTCGTACCGATCGCCAGCGTCAGGCGGTCGCCTTCGGGCCCGAACGCCAGCCAGCCCAGGAACGTCACGAGCGCGACCAGCAGCACGGCCGGCACGAACCACGCCGAGACCCGGTCGGCGAGCCGCTGCATCGGCGGCGCCGACGCCTGGGCCTCCTCCACGAGGCGGACGATCTGCGCAAGCGTGCTGTCGCCGCCGACGGCGGTGGTGCGGACGACGAGGGAGCCCGTGGTGTTGACGGTCGCACCGATGACGGCGGCGCCGACCGTCTTGTCGACGGGCACGCTCTCGCCGGTCAGCATCGACTCGTCGACCGCCGACCGGCCGTCGGTGACGACGCCGTCGACCGGCACCTTCTCGCCGGGCCGCACCCGCACGAGGTCGCCGACCACGACCTGCTCGAGGGGTACGTCGACCTCCGAGCCGCCGATGAGGACCCGCGCGGTCGCGGGGGCGAGGTCGACGAGCGCGCGCAGCGACGACGCGGTGCGCTTCTTCGCCTTCAGCTCCAGCCAGCGCCCCATCAGGATCAGCGCGACCACGATCAGGGCGCTCTCGAAGTAGAGGTGCAGCGGCAGCCCCCACCGCTCGGCCAACCCGGGCCAGAGGGTGACGAACGCGCCGTACCCGTAGGCGACGCCGGTGCCGAGCGCGACCAGTGTGTCCATGCTCGTCGTGCGGTGCTTCAGGTTGACCCAGGCCTGGCGGTAGATGTCCTGTCCGGCCCAGAACTGCACGACCGTCGCCACCACGAGCAGCAGCGGCATCAGCCAGTCCATGGTGTCGACGTAGAGCGGCAGGTACATCACCGCCATGAACGCCAGGCCGGTCACGAGCGCGACCTGCCAGCGCCGGCGCAGCCGCGCGATCTCGGTGTCCCGGCGCGCGTCGAGGGCGGCCAGGTGGTCGGCGCCCGGGTCGGGCGCGCGGCCCGGTCGTGGCTCGTCGGTGTAGACCTCGGGCATCGACGGGCGCCGCAGGGTGCCGGCGTACCCCGCCTTCTCGACGGCGGCGGTGAGCGCTGCGGCGTCGACGGCGCGCGGGTCGTAGGTCACCGCGGCGCTCTCCGTGGCCAGGTTGACCGACGCGTCGACGACGCCGTCCACCCTCGTCAACGCCTTGGCGACGCGGTTGACGCAGGACGCGCAGGTCATCCCCTCGATGTCGAGGGTGGACTCGGTCAGTGTCTCGGTCACGCCTCCAAGGTACCCCCCAGGGGTATATGCCTCAACCCCCTCAGACGGTCTGAGGTACCTGGGACGACGTACGCCGACGCGATCTACGCCGTACGCCCGATGTGACGGGGTTCCTCAGACGAGCACCTTGGGACCACTGATCCCAGACCTACCCAGGAAGTGATGACGATGATCGCCTCGATCTCGATCGCCGACCCGACCACCGCCCTGATGCTCGCCGCCCTCGACGTCGACCAGTACGGCGCGGTGCGCAGCGCACGCAGCGGCCTGCGTCGCCGTCAGCGCCGGTTCCAGCGGCACGCGCGGCTCCGCAAGCAGCTGGCCTGATCCCTGGTCTGACGCCTACCAGCGGCCGTGGACCGCTGCCCGGAAGTGCTCGTCGTAGATGCGGCGGACGCCCTTGAACAGCGGCTTGGGCAGCGGGTCGGCGTCGCCGGAGGCGGCGTTGGCCCGCGCCTGGCCGGCGTTGCGGGCACCCGGGATCACCGTGGTGACGCCCGGCTGCTGCCAGGCCCACGCGAGCGCCACCTCGGCCGGGCTGAGCCCGGTCGGACCGACCTCGTCGATGAGCTCCACGAACTCGCGAGCCGCCTGCACCCCGGTCGCGTAGTCCACCCCCGAGAAGGTCTCCCCCACGTCGAACGCGCTGCCGTCGCGGTTGTAGGTGCGGTGGTCGTCGGCGGCGAAGGTGGTGCGCTCGTCGTACTTCCCCGACAGCAGGCCGGAGGCCAGCGGCACCCGCGCGATGATCGCGACCCCGGCCTCCTGCGCCGCCGGCAGCACCGCGTCGAGCGGCTTGAGCCGGAACGCGTTGAGGATGATCTGGATCGACGCGACGTGCGGTCGCGCGATCGCCGACAGCGCCTGGTCGCAGGTCTCGACGCTGAGCCCGTACGCCGCGATCGCGCCCTCCTCCACCAGCGTGTCGAGGGCGTCGTACGTCGCGTCCGCGTCGACGGTCGCGCTCGGCGGGCAGTGCAGCTGCACCAGGTCGAGGGTGTCGACGCCGAGGTTGCGCCGCGACCGGTCGGTCCACGCGCGGAAGTTGTCGAGCGAGTAGTTCTGGGGCACCTGGTCCATCCGGCGGCCCATCTTGGTGGCGACCGTGATGCCGTCGTGCTCCTTGAGGAACGTCCCGATGACCTGCTCGCTGCGCCCGTCGCCGTACACGTCGGCGGTGTCGAAGAACGTCACGCCGGCCTCGACCGAGGCCTCGAGCACCGCGAGGGCGTCCCCCTCGGAGACATCACCCCAGTCCGCGCCGAGCTGCCAGGTGCCGAGCCCGATCACCGAGACGTCGTGGTCAGTCCTACCGAGGCGTCGTTGCTCCATGCGCCAAGTCTGTCAGCACCCGCACGTCGCGAGCGACCTGCTGCTGCTGACGCTGCCGCAGCCCGGCCAGCCGGTGCTGCTTCTCGGCGAGCGACAGGGTGCGCCAGGCACGACGCCGGTCCGTGGTGGTCTGCATGTCCCCGAGGAGCGGCCCGTCCGCACCCAGATACCTCGGGCTCACCCCGCGCTCACCTCGCCTCGCGGACGTAGCCGGTCGTCATCTGCCACCGCATGCCCGGGGTGGCCCGGATCCTCAGCGTGTCCTGGCCGGGAGCCAGCGCCATGTCGTACCACCCGATGGTGCGCGGCTCGTCCGGGGAGCTCACGTCATCGTCGTAGCAGTAGAGGGCCGAGCCGTCGGGCCAGCGGATCCGGCCGGGCGTGAAGCAGGCGACCGAGGTGGTCACCGCGTGCATCCCGTCCGGGCGCGGTCCCAGGTCGATGGTCTGGGCGCCGGTGCCGGTGTGGACCGGATCGACGGTCCGGGCCGGCTCGGAGGTCGCCGAGGGTGCGACCGGGTCCACCCCTCGACCGCCGAACGTGCCGTCGCCGGTGGGTCGCAGGAGGGCGCCGGCCGCGGCGACGAGCACGACGCCCGTCCCGGCCGCGACGGCGATCCGGCGACGACGACGCCGCGTGACCCTGGCGCGCACCTGCTCGAACCGATCGCCGCGGTCGGGCAGGTCGGGTGGGAGGGAACGGAGCCGGTCGACGACCGGGTCGGCGCTCGGGTTCATCGGCGTTCGACCTCCTCCAGGTGGCCCAGGGCGTCGCGCAGCTTCGCCAGTCCCTTGGCGCTCTGGCTCTTCACGGTGCCCGTCGAGCTGTTCATGATCTCGGCGACGTCCTCCACGGAGAGGTCGTCGAAGTAGCGCAGCACCACGGCCTGGCGCTGACGGACCGGGAGGGTGGCCAGGGCCGACGCCAGCACCACCCGCTCCTCGACCCTGGCGTGCTCGTCGTCCCCGGAGCCGGCCAGGGTGACGACGTCGTCGGTCGGGAGCTCGCCGTGCCACCGCCGCGACCGCCAGCTGGCATGGGTGCGGACCATGACCGTGCGCACGTAGGCGTCCGGCCGGCCGGCGCCGACCTTGGCCCAGTGCGGCCAGGTGCGGGCCAGGGCGGTCTGCAGCAGGTCCTCGGCGGCGGCGGTCTCGCCGGTGAGCATCCACGCCGTACGCAGCAACGACGCCGAGCGTGCCTCGACGAAGTCCCGGAACCCGACCGGCTCTGCCACACGTCCTCCTCTGGGTGTCAGAGACTAGAACCGGCTGGACCCCGCCATCGGTTGCCTCTCCCGGTCAGGGTTTGCGGCAGACGAACCCGAAGACGGTGATCGCCGAGAACGCCCAGCCGGCCTCGGCCGCCGCGGCCTGGCTGCGGAGCGCCTCCTCGGCCTGCTCGCGGGCGAGAGTCCCGTCGGCGACGGCCTGCTCGGCGGCGAGCCGCGACATGTGCGAGCCCATCAGCACGTCCTGGGGGTAGACCAGCGCCGACGAGCCGACGTCGGGGTCGACCTCGAGCCCCGCCGTGAGCGCCTGCCGCGGCAGGTGACGCGCGGCCATCGGGTTCGCGATCTGGGACATGAACGCGTCGAGCATCGCTCGGCTGACCGCCGGGTCGATGTCGGACTCGACCCGCGACGCGTGGTCGGAGTCGAGCAGCAGGGCCCGGCCCCCGGGCCGCAGCACCCGGGCGATCTCGGTGACCGCGGCCTGCGCGTCGGGCACGTGCTGGAGGACCCGCTCGCACCACACGACGTCGACGCTCGCGTCGGGCAGCGGCAGCTCGGTCGCGAGCCCCTGGCAGAACTCCACCTCGATGCCGGCCGCCGCACAGCGCTCCTCCGCGACCCGGCGCAGCATCCCGTTGGGCTCGATGCCGAGCACCCGCCCGTCCGGACCGGCCACCCGGGCGAGCCGCCGCGTCATCGTGCCGGTCCCGCTCCCGACGTCGACGCAGCTGTCCCCGCGCCGTACGTCGGCCGCGGCCAGCGCCCAGGCTCGCAGCCGCTCGATCGACGGGGCTGCGTCCTGGGCGTCGAGCACGCTCACCATGGCGTGCACGGCGTCCGCGTCGACGGTCCCGGGACGGAACGCGGTCCCGAGCGTGAAGGACGTGCCGCTCACCTCGCCCATGCTCATCCTTCGAGGTTCCTCCTCCCCCGCTGTCGGCGCCAGCGATTCGGTGAACGCCGAGGTGGGGTGCATGCGAGCATCCAGTCGTGCGTCTCCGTGCCTCGGGCCTCATCACCCTCGTTCTCGTGCTGTCCGCGCTCGCGGCGTCGTCGGCCAGCGCGGCTCCGGCACCTCCGGACGACTGGCACGGTTCGAAGACGGTCATGCCGTCGGCGTACGCCTGGCTCAACGACTACACCCCGGAGGTCGACTACGACCTCCTCGTGATCCGCGGCCTGACGGCCGGCCAGGTGCGGCACCGGTTGGGCACCGTGAAGCGTCGGCTGACCGACCTCACACCGTCGGAGGCGGAGTCGTGGGTGGACGACCACACCGACGACCGGTTCTACACGGCACCGGCCGTGGCCCAGGTGGCCCGGCGCGGGCCGGCCGTCATCGTCTACGTCCCGTACTGGGGGCAGTCCGACAAGACGATCAAGAAGCTCTCCCGTGGCGGCCTCGCCGTCCACTTCACCACCACGGTCGAGCTGGACACCTACCTCACGGTCGCTCGCCGGGGAACGATCGTTCGCTGGTTCGACGCCGGGTTCCGACCTCCCCGCAACGGCGCTCTCCCCGAAGAGGAGGGCCTCGACTGGGGCGCCCGCCACCAGAACATCTGGGCCACGGCGTGGGCGTTCATGGAGCGGGTGTCGCGCATCCACATCAGCGAGGAATGGTTCGACCTCGACCATCCGACGTACGTCTTCCGCGGCACCGGCCCGTAGCCGCAACCCCGACACCGAGGGCACACTCGGTCCATGGCGTACGACGAGGCGCTGGCCGACGAGCTCCGCGAGATCACGACCGGCCTGCCGGGCATCAGCGAGAAGAAGATGTTCGGCGGCCTGGCCTTCCTCGTGCACGGCAACATGGCCGTCGCGGCCAGCAGCACGGGCGGGCTGCTGCTCCGGGTGCCGCCCGAGCGCACCGAGGAGCTGCTCGCCGAGCCGCACACGGACGAGTTCGTGATGCGGGAGCGCACGATGGCCGGCTGGCTACGGATCGATCCGCCCGGCCTCGCGACGCCGGCCGACATCGATCGGTGGGCGCAGATCGGCCTCAGCCACGCCGCGTCGCTGCCCCCGAAGCAGCCGGGCCCGACGTAGCGCACCCGACGCAGGTCGTCGCCGTCGGCCGCACCTCCAGCCGGCCGGGAGGGATCTCCTCGCCGCAGACCGCACACACGCCGTACGTGCCCTGCGCGACCCGCTCCAGCGCCGCGTCGACCTCGCGCAGCTGCTCCTCGGCCTGGTGCACCAGGGCGCCCGCCTGCGAGCGCTCGAACGCGATCGTCGCGCCCTCCGGGTCGTGCTCGTCGTCGGCGTTCGTGTCCTTCGACGCCTCCACGAAGCCGCGGTAGTCGCCCCGGAGGTCGACCAGCCGTCGCTCGGTGCGTCGGCGCTCCTGCTCCAGCCGTTCCTGGGCGGTCACCGGCGCTCCAGCAGCGTCAGCACCTCGTAGTGACCCGTGTTGGGGAACATGTCGAGCAGCTGCCCGCGCACCGGTCGCAGTGACGGCATCGCCGCCAGGTCGGCGGCCAGCGTCGTGGCGTTGCAGCTGGAGTAGAGGACGTGCTCGACGCCCGAGGACTCGAGCCAGCCGCTCAGCTCCGGCCCGATCCCCCGGCGCGGCGGGTTCACCACCACCAGGTCGGGCGGCGCCGCGGCCCGGACGGCGTACGCCGTCGCGTCGCCGGCCTCGAAGCGCACGTCCGACAGACCTAGCTCGGCCGCGGTCAGCGACGCGCTCGCCACCGCCTCGCGACTGACCTCGATGCCGGTCACGGCGACGCCCGGCCGCGCCAGCGACAGTGCGAAGCCGCCGACGCCGCAGTAGAGGTCCCAGATCGACGCCGCCGCCAGGTCACCGGTCCAGGCGCGGGCCCGCTCGTACAGCTCGGCGGCCATCACGGTGTTCGTCTGGAAGAAGCTCTGCGGCCGCAGGTGCAGGTCGAGACCGGCGACCCGCATCAGCAGCGTCTCCTGCTCGGTCAGCACGATCTCGCGCTCGCCCTCGAGCACCGCCTTGTGCTCCGGCTGGAGGTTGACCGACGCGACGACCATCGCGGGCAGCGCCGCCTGCAACGCCGGCAGGTGCTTGCGGATCCGGGCGCCCGGCTCCTGCGAGCGCAGCACGAAGCGCACCATCAGCCCGCCGTCCGGCGACTCCGTCACCAGCAGGTGCTTGAGCTCGCCGCGTCGCGCCGGCACGTCGTACGGCGTGAGCGCGGCCGTGCGCACGAAGTCGGCCAGCAGCGGGAGGGCCGCCCGGATGCCCGGGGTGTGCAGCGGGCAGTCCCGCAGGTCGACCCCGCTGCCCGCCGCGTCGAGGATCCCCAGCGTCGGCTCGTCGACCGTCCCCGTCACGACCATCTTGGCCTTGTTGCGGAAGCCCAGCTGGGCGCTCGCGACCGGCGCTTCCCAGGCCAGGTCCGTGCCCACGAGCGCCGCGACCTGGCGCTGCTTGTCGTCCAGCTGCGCGTCGTACGGCAGACCCAGCCAGCTGCACGAGCGGCACCGACCGGCGTCGAAGTGGTGGCAGAGGGTCGCGGTCATGGCCCGCCCAGGCTACGACCGCGAGCCAGGTCACACCGATCCGTCGACGGTTGTCGGAATCAACCAGTCCGGCGTGGGGTTGCCTACGGCATGACGTCCGCCCTCGAACGCCGTACCGACTACCGCCTCACCTTCCTGGTGCTGTGCGTCGGTGTCGCGTCCTTCTCCTTGCTCCAGTCGATGGTCAACCCGGTGCTGCCGACCATCCAGGCCGCGCTCCACACCGACCAGGCGACCGTCACGTGGGTGCTGACGGCCTACCTCGTGTCCGCCTCGATCTTCACCCCGATCATCGGCCGGGTCGGCGACAAGGTCGGTAAGGAGCGGATGCTCGTCGTCGCGCTCGGCGCGCTCGCCGTCGGCTCGCTGCTGGCTGCGGTCGCCGGCACGATCGGCGTGCTGATCGCCGCGCGGGTCATCCAGGGCATCGGCGGCGGCGTGCTGCCGCTGACCTTCGGCATCATCCGCGACGAGTTCCCCCGCGAGAAGGTCGCCTCGGCGATCGGCATGGCGGCCGCGCTGCTCGCCGTCGGCGGCGGCGTCGGCCTCGTGATCGCCGGCCCCCTGGTCGACGCACTCAGCTACCACTGGCTGTTCTGGATCCCGATGGCGATGACCGTCGTCGCAGCGATCGCCGCGGCCGTCTGGGTCCCCGAGTCCCCGGAGCGCACGCCGGGCCGGATCAACGTCGCCACGGCGTTCCTCATGTCGACCTGGCTGGTCGCCCTGCTGGTCGGCGTCAGCCAGGGCCACCACTGGGGCTGGACGTCGGGCAAGGTCATCGGGCTGTTCGTGATCGCCGCAGTCATGCTGCCCGTCTGGGTGATCGCCGAGGCCCGCAGCAAGGAGCCGCTGATCGACATGCAGATGATGCGGATCCCCACCGTCTGGACCGTCAACCTGGTCGCCCTGCTCTTCGGCATGGGCATGTACGCGATGTTCGCCTTCGTGCCGCAGTTCCTCCAGACCCCCGAGGTGGCGGGCTACGGCTTCGGTGTCAGCGTGAGCGAATCCGGTCTGCTGCTGCTGCCGCAGACGGTCGCGACCTTCATCGGCGGCATCGCGGCGGGCCGGCTCGCCGCCCGCTTCGGCTCCAAGGCCCTGCTCGTCGTGGGCGCCACCCTGACCGCTGTCGGCACCTTCGGGATGGCGTTCGCGCACAGCGAGCTCTGGATGGTGATCATCGAGACCTCGATCCTCGGCCTCGCCTTCGGCCTCGCGTTCGCCGCGATGTCCAACCTGGTCGTCGCGGCGGTTCCGCAGAGCCAGACCGGCGTCGCCAGCGGCATGAACACCAACATCCGCACCGTCGGCGGCGCCATCGGGTCGGCGGTCATCGCCACGGTCGTCACCAGCAACCTGCTCCCGATCGGCGTGCCGACCGAGTCCGGCTACACCCACGGCTTCCTGCTGCTCGCGATCACCTCGACGGCCGCTGCCGTGGTCTCCGTGCTGGTGCCGGTCGTCAAGGCCGCGACGCACGTCGTGCCCGGCCCCCAGGCGGAGGCCGAGCACGACGCGGTGGCGACGACTACCGCTTGAGCTGTGCGTCCGTGATCAGGTCACGGAGCGTGCCCAACCGGTCCTGACCGGTGACGGACCTGCGCGCCGCGGCGGCGGGTGCCGTCGCGTCCGGCGGCGGCACCGGCTCGCACTGCACGTCGGAGCGGTTGCCGCGCACCCGGTCCGGCAGCGCGCCGGTCAGCAGGTAGTCGGCGATCCGGTCGTCGGTGCAGGCCACGCCCGAGAGCGACCCGGCGTGCGTCGTCCCGCCCACGCCCTCGATCAGGACGGAGCGCGGGAACCGCTTGCGCACCTCCAGCGCTCCGGCGTACGGCGTCGCCGCGTCCTCGGTCTCCGAGATCAGCAGCATCGACGGGGCGTGCTTGCCGGTCACGTCCACCGGCCGCGCCGACGGCGCCGCCCAGTCCAGGCACGGCGTGTTGTACCAGGTGTTGTTCCAGGCCAGGAAGGGTGCGTAGGAGTCGATCCGCCAGGCGTCCCTCTCCCACGTCTTCCACTTCGACGGCCAGGGTGCGTCGGAGCACTGCACGGCGAGGTAGTTGGCGTAGGTGTTGTCCGAGCCGGCCCCGGTCGGGTCGCCGTAGTAGTCCTTCGCCGGTCCGAGGTCGCCGTCGGCGGCCGCCACCAGCACGTGGGCGACGGAGTCCCAGTCGTAGACGTAGTAGGCGGCACCCACGAACACGTCGTTCCAGTCCGCGGCGCCGAAGTCGGGCTCCGGGTGCGCCGTCAGCTGGTCGAGCGTGTCGTAGTAGACGTCGCGCACGGCCTCTCCGTCGGTGCCGAGGCCGTACGCCGCGTCGTTGTCGGCGATCCAGTCGAAGAACGTGTCGATGTTCTTGTCGAACTGCTTCTCCTGCTCGAGGTTCGCGTCGTACCAGACGTCCGTCGGGTTGACCACGCCGTCGAGCACGAACCGGCGCACCCGCTCGGGGTAGGTGGTCGCGTAGACCTGGGCGAGGTAGGTGCCGTAGGAGAAGCCGTAGAAGTTGATCTTCGAGGCCCCCAGCGCCTTGCGGATCGTGTCCATGTCGCGGACCCAGTCGGTGGTGTGGGTGTGCCGCAGCAGCGCGCCGCCCGCGGCCGCACAGTCGTCGGCGTACGACGTCGACTTGGCCCACCAGTACTCGCGCACGCCGCGGTGGTCCGGGACGTACGCCGGGCGACCGGGCGCGAAGTAGTCGGGGTCGCAGCTGAGCGACGGCACGCTCCGGCCGACTCCGCGCGGGTCGAAGCCGATCCAGTCGTAGGGGTCGCCGCCGCCGTTCGGCACGGCCGCGCCGAGCCGGGCGAGCCCGAGGCCGGAGCCGCCGGGGCCGCCGGGGTTGACGAGCATCGGGCCCTGGGCGGCAGCATCAGAGGTCTTGTGGGCGATCTTCGAGACCGCCAGCTGGATCTTCTGCCCGCCCGGCCTGGCGTAGTCGAGCGGGACGGTGAGCATCCCGCAGGTGGCGCCGGCGTTGCGCAGGCTGGCGGTCGGGCAGTCGCCCCACTGGATCGGCGGCGGGGTGTAGGCAGGCGTGCCGTGGTGATGGCCCTTCGCGTGGTGCGCCTTCGCGTGGTGGCCCTTCGGGTGGTGCTGCGGTGCAGCCGTGGCACCGCCGGCGCTCAGACCGAGGCCCACGAGGGCAACGGCGGCGAGCGCGCTGGTCAGCTTCCTCATCGAGGTTCCTTCCCGAGACGTGGCCGGGGCCCGACGCGGTCGCGTCGGGCCCCGGTGGAGCGTTGGAGCGGGACGATCAGTTGACCCGGATCGTCATGATCCCCTTCTTGTCGTTGGTGGAGAGCACCCGGATGGTGGTGCCCGTGCCACCGACGATCACGCTGCCGAGGGGGTTGTCCTCGTCGTAGTACGCGTAGGGATCGGTGTCGTCGAACACCTTCTTCGGCGCCTGCGCCTTCTGCACCAGCGTCGTGCGCTGGGTGCCGCCGGACGTGGCGACCTCCCGGTGCAGGCTCAGCGCCGGGGTCTTCTCGAGACCGAACGTCGCGTCGTACGACTGGATGCGGTTGCGGGCGACGGTGCCGTCACTCCAGGTCAGCGCGTCGCCGTGGGCGTCGACGGGCAGGGCCTCGCCGCCGCCCGGGTGCTGGCTGGTGTTGTTGTCGGAGTAGAGCGAGTTCGCGTACCAGACCAGCAGGCCGTTCTGGTACGGGAAGTGCTCGACCTTGTCGGGCTTCGTGACGAGCCAGCCGAAGTTGTACGGGCCCTTCTTGAGGGTGCTGTCGTAGCCGGCGTACTGCCGGTTCTCGGCCAGGTAGTAGTGCTCGTACGGCACGGTGTAGCTGCCGTTCGTGACCACGACGAACCCGTCCTTGGTCCAGGTGGGCGCGTCGTCCTCGACACCGGTCGTCAGCGCCGAGCCGACCGCGATGTCGTCGACCTTGAAGCCGAACTCGTGGAACGCGGCGTCGTTGAACATCCGGAACCGCAGCTTCACGGCCTGGCCGGAGTACGCCGACAGGTCGGCGGTCAGGTCGACCCAGGCGTCGCCGCTGTCACCGGTGATGCCCTCGCCGTCGTTCTGGTTGTTGGGGTCGGTGTTGGTCGACAGGTTGGTGTGCACCGGGGTGAAGCTGGTGCCACCATTGGTCGAGACCTCGGCGTACGCGTAGTCCCAGTCGGTCTCGATGTTGTAGTTGACCTTCGCGGTGAGCTGGCCGCCCGCGGGGACGGTGAAGCTCGGGCTCGTCACGGTCGCGTTGCGGTCGTCGCCCTGGCCGGAGTAGAAGTACTTCGACCCCGACGCCGCGTCACCCATGTCGATCTTCTCCTGCCCCGGGGGCAGGTTCACCAGCACGGCCTGGGCGTTCTTGGTCGCGTGGTACGACGGGCCCATCTTGACCTCGGCACGACGGCCGGCGGCCACCTGGGCGTAGTCGAGCCAGCCCAGGAACAGCTTCTCGGTCGCACCCATGTGGTTGGGGGTGGTGCCGATCGCGTTGCCCGGGTCGCTCATCCAGGAGCCGGAGCTCATCAGGTTCCAGAAGCCGGTGCCGTTCTCGCCGCCGGAGGTGTCGTAGTAGTCCGGCAGACCGAGGTCGTGGCCGAACTCGTGGGCGAAGACGCCCAGGCCGCCGTTCTCGGGCTCGGTCGTGTAGTCGCGGATCCAGATGCCGGTGTTGGCGATCTGGATGCCGCCCTTCTTGGCGCCTCCGACCGGGCCGGTGTTGGCGTTGGGGTTGACCGACCACCGGTGCGACCAGATCGCCCACTCCGGAGCGCCGGCCTCCTCGCCCTCACCGGCGTGGATCGCCTGGAAGTGGTCGATGTAGCCGTCGGGCTCGTTGAAGTTGCCGTCGTTGTCGTAGTCGAAGCGGTCCCAGATGTCGAAGGACTTGAGGTAGGCCTTGATCTCGGCGTCGCTCTTGCCGGCCGCCTTCTGGGCGTTGTACCAGGCGGTCGCGCTGTCGGTGATGAAGCGCGTCATGTCCTGGTTGGACTCGGTCTGGCCGTAGCTGGCCTCGTTGTTGGGGACCGTCACCCAGTTGCTGACGTCGCCCTCGAGGTCGAAGCGACCGCTGGACATCTCCTTGTAGATGCCCTTGAACGACTCGCCGTCCTGCTCGGGCATGCCGTTGAAGAACATGTCGAGGTAGTGCTGGCGGTCGAAGGTCGGCTTCCAGTACGTGCTGTTGTCGTCAGGTCCCGGCTGCGGGATCTGACCGGCCGAGGGGCCGGCAGGCGCGGTCGGGAAGCGCGGGTCGACGGTGTTGCCGAAGCCGACCAGGAAGGTGAGCAGCTGGGCCGTCTCCTGGGTGCCGTACTCGACCCACTGGTTGTCGCCGACCTTGACGGCCTTCGACCCGCCACGGGTCTGCACGTCGCGCTTGCCGGTGGCGACGAGGTCGACACCCTTCTGCTTGAGCTCCCGGCGCTTGGTCTCGCGCGGGTCGTTGCGGTCGTCCTTCTTGTGGTGACCTGGCTGCTGGGCGCCTGGGACCGAGTCGGCCGACGGGGTCGCCGTGGCCTGACCGGGCATGACGACGGCCGCGAGCGAAAGGCTCGCGGCCGCAGCAAGGACGCCCGAGATGCGTCGCTTCAACGTATTTCCTCCGAGAGGTTGGCAGCGTCCCCGAGTGGACGCCGTGTGGACCCCGATGTCCACGTTTGGCACCTCATCACGACGATTCCTCTCGTGTAAAGGCCCCCTCGCTGCAACATTCTGCGGTGCGAAGAACTGCGGAAGTCGACAGCGCCCGGCCCGGCGACCGGTCCACTACGGTTGTAGACATGAGCCTCCTGGACGCGCCACCGACCTCCCGTCCGCGCTCGCTGGCCCGGGTCCTGCTCGGCGCGATCCTGGTCTTCGCAGGGGTCAGCCACCTGACCTTCGCGCGCCAGGAGTTCGAGGCGCAGGTCCCCGACTGGTTCCCCGTCGACGACGACCCGGTCGTCCTCGTCTCGGGGTTCGTCGAGATCAGCCTGGGCGCCGCGCTCATCGGGTTCGCGCGCGGCCGGGTCGGGGTCGGCCTCCTCGTCGCGGCGTTCTTCGTCGCGATCTTCCCGGGCAACATCGCCCAGTACGTCGAGGGCACCGACGCCTTCGGTCTCGACACCGACCAGAAGCGCTTCGTCCGGCTCTTCTTCCAGCCCGTGCTGGTGCTGTGGGCGCTCTGGGCGACCGGCGCCTGGCGGGACCGCCGCGCCCTACGCTGACCCTGTGGCGGACCCCGCAGCTGACCAGGTCGACTTCGGCGTGCTGCTCGCCGTCGCGCACGGCACCTTCTTCGACCGCCAGCACGGGCACATGGTGGAGGCGGGCTACGTCGGCTTCACGACCCGCACCGGCTTCGTGCTCCGGGTGCTCGACGACGAGGCGCTCAGCCTGCGCGAGCTCGCCGACCGGCTCGAGATGTCCAGCCCGGCCGCGCTCAAGGTGATCGACGCGATGGTGCGCGACGGCTACGTCGAGCGTACCCCCGCCCCCGACGACCGCCGGGTCCGCACCGTCCGGGCGACCGAGCGCGGCCACGCAGCGCTCGCCGCGGCCCGGGCCTTCCACGCCTCCGTCGAGCGGGAGCTCGTCGACGCGGTCGGTGCCGACGACGCCGCCGCCGTACGACGTGGACTGGAGGCGCTCGCCGGTCAGGCCACCGAGGTCATCCCGCAGGTGCTGCGTCGGTCGACGGCGCCGCACTGACCCGGTCGGCCGGCGGCCGGCGCCGCCACCAGGTGGAGAGGCTCAGGCCGGTGATGACGTCCCACAGCCCCCACATCGCCGCCACGAACGCCACCCCGCCGAGCTCGTCGAAGAAGCTCAGCGCCAGCACGAGAGCGAGGCCGGTGTTGCGGAGCCCCAGCTCCAGCGTCATCGCACGTCGACCCGACTCCGGCAGCCCGGTCGCCCGGGCGGTCCCGTAGCCGACCAGCAGGGACAGTGCGTTCTGGAGCACGATGGCGACCGCGACCACGCCGATGTAGTCGAGGAACGTGCCGAACTGGCCGGCCAGGCCCCCGACGACGATGAGCAGCAGCAGCGTCAGCGCGGCCGGCTCGACGATCGTGCGGGCCCGCGCCGACACCGACGGCCGCTGCCACGCGATCAGGAGGCCGAGCGCGAACGGGACCGCGATCAGGAAGACCGCCTCGGCCACCATGTCCCACGGGTCGATGTGCACGTCGCGCAGCAGGTCGTCCGCCGCCGGGTTGAGCCCGCACCAGAACGCCAGCGCGACCGGCGTGACGACCACCGCGACGATCGTCGAGACCGCGGTCAGCGACACCGACAGCGCCACGTCGCCCCGCGCCCGGTGGGTGAGGATGTTGGACAGGTTGCCGGCCGGGCAGCAGACCACCAGGATCATGCCGATCGCGACCGAGCCCCGCACGTCGAGCGCCAGCGTCAGCAGCACGGTCAGGCCCGGCATCACGGCGTACTGCGCGACCAGGCCGGCGACGATCACCCACGGCCGGCGCGCGACGTCGCGGAAGTCGCCGATCTTGGTGTCCAGCGCGATGCCGAAGAGGAAGAGCGCGACGATCGCCTTCACGGCCAGCTGGAAGCCGTCGGCGAGCTTCAGGTCCAGCTGGTCGATGTCCGTGGCGAGCACGGTCAGGTACGCCGTCATGGCGACACTTAACCACGGTTAATCATCTGTCCGCGGCCACTTCCGCCGTCCCGGTTTCAGCGGACGGCGAGCGGGTAGGTGCACGCGCACACCATCTCGGGGGAGAGACATGACGTACGACGTACTCGTCAGTGAGCTGCAGGCCGCCGCCGGTGACTACACCGCCGTCGCCGACAGCCTGGGCACCGACGCGGTGGAGATCACCCACCTCGACCCGACATCGTTCGGGCACGTCGAGCTCGCGGCCTGGGTCAAGGCGGTCGCCGACCAGTGCGACAAGGCCACCACCGCGCTGCACGACGGCGCCACCGGCCTCGCCGACAGCCTGGAGGCGTCGGCGCACTACTACGAGTCGACCGACCAGGACGTCGCGAGCAGCTTCACGCCGTCCTTCTCCAGTCCGTTCTCGACGCCCTTCTCGACGCCGTTCTCCACCACGCCGCCGGCGGGCACGCCGTGACGCTGCCCGACGGCGCCGCGCTCGGCACCACCACCGACCCGAAGGCCCTGATCAAGGGCGAGCCCGGCCAGGTCCGGGCCAACGCCACCCGCCTGTCGTCCGAGTCGACCCGCATCTCCGGGCTCGCCGACGACATCGACGGGATCTCGATCCCCGGCTGGAGCGGCGGGTACGGCGAGGCGGCGTACGCCGCGGCGCGCTCGGCCGAGCAGGACAAGTGGTCGGCGTACGCCGACCTGCTCGACCAGGCCTCCACGTCGCTGTCGACCTACGCAGGAGCGCTGACGACGGCCCAGAGCAAGGCCGCCGACGCGATCGCCAAGTGGCAGCAGGGTGAGGACGCGACCAAGCAGGCGGTGTCGGACTACAACGCCTCGGTCGACGCCTACAACAGCTACGTCAACCGCCAGGTCTGCGTGCCGTCGTACGGCGGCGGCCCGGTCACCCCGTCGATCGGGCCCGGCAAGCCCGGACCGTTCGTCGACCCCGGCCAGGCGCTGCGCGACGAGGCCGAGAAGATCCTCGAGGACGCCCGCACCGCGCTCGACAGCGCCGGCGCGACCTGCGTCAAGGAGCTCGGCGGCCTCGAGGGCTCCAAGACCGAGGGCAAGACGACGCCCTTCTCCGCCGACGGCTCCGTCGAGGGCCCCAGCATCGACTGGGGCGACTGGAAGGACACCTTCGGCAAGGACCCGACCAAGGGCAAGGACGGCAAGTACGACAACGGCGCGTCCGAGAGCCCGTTCAAGATCAACCTCGGCAAGGTCGAGGGCGACGCCCACGTCTGGGGGGCCGAGGGCTCCTGGGAGGACTACTGGGGCGGCGCGAAGGTCACCGCCGACGGCTCCGTCACCGTGCTCGGGGCCGAGGGCTCGGCGACCGCCCACATCGGCGACGACGGCCTGGTCATCGGCGCGGACGGCAAGCTCGTGCTCGTCGGCGCCGAGGGCTCGGTCGGCGCCGAGTGGGAGCACGCCTCGGTCGGCGCCGACGGCGAGGTGTTCGTCGGGGCCAGCGGCGAGGGCGAGGTACTGGTCGGCCCGACCGGGGCGCACGCCAACGGCGAGCTCTTCGCCGGCGCCAAGGCCGAGGGCTCCGCGCAGGCAGAGGTCGGCGGCGTCGGCGGCGAGGTCGAGGCCGAGGGCTGGGCCGGGGTCGGGATCGGCGGCGACGTCGACTTCGGGTTCAAGGACGGCAAGTTCGAGATCGGCGGCTCCGGTGGCGCCGCGCTGGGTCTCGGCGGCAAGATCGGCGGCCACATCACCATCGACCCGGGCGAGATCATCGACACCGGTGGCGACATCATCGGCGGGATCGGAGACTTCCTCTCATGACCAGCACGCTGCCCATCCCCGTGCGCTTCGACCTGCCGGGCGACCACTGGGAGCCGGTCACCCCCGAGTCCCTCGGCGTCGAGAACGCCGCCTTCCTCGCCGTACGCCGGGGTGCCGAGGGTGACTTCACCCCGACGCTGTCGATCGCGGGCGACTGGCGCACCGACGACGCGACGCTGGAGCAGATCGCCGACGAGTCGCTGGCGGTCCTGCGCGGCCAGGGCGCCACCGAGGTCGAGCTGGTGAAGCGCCGCGAGATCGACTCCGACCACGCCCCCGCCATCACCCAGGCGCTCGGCGCCATGGCGGTCTACGACGGCCGCACCCTGGACCTGCGCCAGGCCCAGGTGGTGCAGGGCATCGTCGACGTCCACGACCCGCAGAAGCGGGTGGTCGTGACCTACACGCTCACCTGCACGTTCAAGCAGTTCGACGAGATGGTGCCGGAGTTCCAGCAGTTCATGGCGTCGGTCGAGGTCGTGGCTGCCGCCGACGGCACTGCCGGCTAGAACTTGCCCATCAGGGCCGCGACGATGAGCACGACCGCGGTCACCAGGGCGCCCACGCCACCGATCACCGCGAAGACGAGGCCGGTCTTCTCCGCCCCGCCACGCTGGGACTTCAGGCCGAGCTGGCCGGCGACGCCGGTGATCAGGTCGCGACCCTCCTCGGAGTTGAACCGGTACTCCGCCTGCACGCCGAACCGGCCGTGCTCGTCGAAGGCCCAGACCTTCTGCACACCGAACTCCTTGACGCGCCCGTAGGTGCGCTCGGCGGAGCCGGAGGTGCGCGGCACCCCGGCGACCCACTCGATCGTCTGCGACTCGTCGGTCACCGTGTAGACGCCGGCCTCCGGCACCGAGACGTGGTGCGTGTAGACCTTCTGGAGCCCGGCCTTGTTGAGGATCCCGAACCACTGGGCGTCGACGATGTCGAGCGTGACGTCGAAGCCGTCGTCGGTCCCGCGGACGACGTACGGCGTGCCGGCGGTGGCCTCCTCGACCGCGCGCTGGAACTCGTACGCCGCAGCGCTCACGAAGGCTCCTGGTCGACCTGGATGTCGAACTTCACGTTGTCGCCGTCGACCGAGGTGACCTTGACCGAGACGCCGAGCTCGTCCTCGCCGGCCGTCAGGGTGCACTTCATCTCCGTGCCGACCTTGCCCTCGAGGTCGCCGGGGCACGAGATGTCGTCCGGGGCCTGGCCGACCTGCTGCTCCAGCTGGCTCGAGACCTCCTTCTCGACGTCGGACTGCTTGACGGTCGGCGTCGAGTCGCCGCAGCTCGCGAGGGCGAACATCGCGACGACCAGGACCACGGGTGAGAGGAGCCGAGAGTTCTTCACGCCCAGATGATGGCACCCGCTGGCAGCCGTCAAACCTCGCGAGAGCGCCCCCGGGTGAGTTCCCGCACAAACCAGGATTGTTCGCTCGTCAACCGTTTCCGGGCTGCCGTAACGGGCAGACCAACTGTGACCGTGACCAGCCGGAGTCCGGAAACGAGGGGGATCATGAACACCAGCGGGGGCCCGATGTCGGGGCCGTCGGCGCGGATGGCCACGCGACTGGCGTTGGCGCAGTCCGCACAGACGGGCTCGCTGGCCCGGCGCGCTCTCCGCCAGCTCTTCGAGTCGGCGCGGATCGACCGCGACGCCAGCGACACCGCCGTGCTGCTGGCCACCGAGCTCGTCACCAACGCCGTCGAGCACGGCCGGGGCGACGCCCAGCTGGACGCGGCGGTCCAGGACGACGTGATCCGCCTCGAGGTGACCGACTCGAGCACCGTCGTACCCCGACCGAACACCGGCGTCAGCGACCTCGACGAGCGCGGTCGCGGCCTCCTGCTCATCGACGCTCTCGCGTCGCGCTGGGGGGTGCAGCCGCGCCAGGACGGCAAGACCGTCTGGTGCGAGCTCGACCTCGCCTGAACCCGTCCGCCCGAGTGGGCCAAAACAAGAACTTGTTCTAGTACCGTCTGCCGGGTGAGCAAAGCGGCGTCCCTGACGCGTGTCCTCCTGGCGTACGTCGTCGCCGTCGCGGTCGGCGCCGCGTGGCTCTACCTCGGGCCCGACACGGGCCACCTGTGGCTGGACGGCCTGGTCGCCGACGTGCTCGCCACGCTGGTGATCTTCGGCTTCAGCCGCGCGCACCACAACTCGAGCTTCTACGACGCCTGGTGGAGCGTGCTGCCGCCGCTGCTGGCGGTCTACTGGTGGAGCGAGAGCACCCCCGACGTCAACGACGTGCGCTCGTGGCTGGTGATCGGCGTGATCGTGGTCTGGGCGGTGCGGCTCACCGGCAACTGGATCTACGCCTTCCCCGGCTTCCCCCACGAGGACTGGCGCTACCCGATGCTGAAGGAGGGCAAGGGCGGCATGGAGCCGGTGGTCGACCTGTTCGCGATCCACCTGATCCCGACGCTCCAGGTCTTCCTCGGCATGGTGCCGGCGTACGTCGCCCTCACCCGCACGGGTCGCGACGTGGACTGGCTCGACGTGGTGGCCGTGGTCGTCGGCCTCGGTGCGGTCCTGCTGTCGTTCACCGCCGACCTGCAGATGTACCGCTTCGCCCGGACCAAGCAGCCCGGCCAGGTCATGGACCAGGGACTCTGGGCCTGGTCGCGGCACCCCAACTACCTCGGCGAGATCGGCTTCTGGTTCTCCCTCGCACTCTTCGGCCTCGCGACGTCACCCTCCGACTGGTGGTGGCTCTTCATCGGTGCGATCGCCATGGTGGCGCTCTTCCTCGGCGCGAGCATCCCGATGATGGAGCAGCGCAGCCTCGAGCGCCGCCCGACGTACCAGGACGTCATCGACCGGGTCCCGAAGCTCCTCCCGCGCCCACCCCGCCACGCATGAGTCGTCCTCGCCTCGTCGTCGCCGGCCTCGGCGACAGCGGCCTGCTCACCGCGATCCACCTCGCGCCGAGGCTCGACGTCGTCGGCATCTCGACCAAGCCCGCCCTGGTCAGCGGGCAGGAGCTCGGGACCCGCCTGGCCCGGCCGGACGCATGGGCCCGCGACTACCACGTCGGCTTCGACCGCTACCGCCGCCTGGCCGGCGCGCGCACGGTCCACGGCACGCTCACCGGGCTGGACCTCGAGGCCCGGTCCGTCGCCGTCCTGCTGCCCGACGGCACGGCGACCACCGAGTCGTACGACGTCCTCGTCATCTCGACCGGCGTCACCAACGGCTTCTGGCGCCGGCCCGAGCTCCAGTCCGCCGCCGAGGTGGAGGCCGGGATCCGGTCGGCCCACGAACGCCTCGCGGCCGCCCGGTCGATCAACGTCGTCGGCGGCGGCGCCGCGGCCGTCAACACCGCAGCCAACCTCGCCGGCACCTGGCCCGACAAGCAGGTCGACCTCTACTTCCCCGGCGAGCGCGCGCTCCCCCAGCACCACGGGAAGGTGTGGCAGAAGGTCGAGGCGCGCCTCACGGAGCGAGGGGTGCGGCTGCACCCCGGCCACCGCGCCGTCGTACCCCCCGGCTTCGACTGCGACCGGATCACCGACGAGCCTGTCGAGTGGAGCACCGGCCAGCCCGCGTCGCCCGCGGACGCGACCGTGTGGGCCATCGGGCGGGTCCGGCCCAACACCGGGTGGCTGCCGGACTCCGTCCTCGACGACGACGGGTTCGTCCGGGTCTCGCCCGACCTCCGGGTCGAGGGCCAGGACGGTGTGTTCGCGATCGGCGACGTCGCCGCCACCGACCCGTTGCGGTCGACCGCGCGCAACCGGGCCGACAAGCTGCTCGCGAAGAACATCCGCGCCCACCTCGCCGGCAAGCCGCTCGACGAGTTCAAGGCGCCCCGACGCCGGTGGGGCTCGGTGCTCGGCTTCCAGCCGAACGGCCTCGAGGTCTTCGCCCCCTCCGGCCAGGCCTTCCGCTTCCCCGCCTGGTCGATCGAGACCGTGCTCCAGCCCTGGATCGTCCGCCGCGGGATCTACGGCGGCGTCAGGCGGGACGCCTGACCAGCTGCCGCAGCTGCGGCACCAGGTTGCGGCGGTTGGTCTCGGCGAGCCAGCCGTTGGGCAGCGACAGCCGGACCACCTTGTGCCAGGCGCTCCCGACCTGCTTGACCAGCGGTCGGGCGTTGTAGTCGAGGCCGAACCGGTCGAAGACCGCCCGCACCTTCGGCGCGATCTCGTAGTAGCGGTTGCTCGGCAGGTCCGGGTAGATGTGGTGCTCGATCTGGTGGGAGAGGTTGCCCGTCATCAGGTGCAGCAGCCGGGACCCGGAGATGTTGGCCGAGCCGAGCATCTGGCGGACGTACCACTCCCCCTTGGTCTCCTGCTCGTCCAGCTCCGGCTGCTCGAAGGTCGACACGCCCTCGGGGAAGTGGCCGCACATGATCACCGAGTGGCTCCACAGGTTGCGCACCAGGTTGGCCGTCGCGTTGGCGGCGAACGTCGAGCGCCACGCCGGCCCGGAGAGCGCCGGGTAGACGACGAAGTCCTTGCCGAGCTGGCGGCGCGCCTTCGCGAGCGTCAGCCGCACCTCGGCCCTCTTCTCGGGCGACATGTTCCGCTTGTCGCGGATGTGGTCTCCGAGGTCGAGGTCGAACATCGCGATGCCGTACTCGAAGATGCAGGCAGTGACGAAGTTCCAGGCGGGCTGCACGAGGTAGCGGCGTTTCCACTCCTGCTCCTCGTCCACGCGCATGATGCCGTAGCCGAGGTCGTTGTCCTGGCCGATGATGTTCGTGTAGGTGTGGTGGGTCTCGTTGTGGGCCTTCTTCCACTGCGCGGCCGGCGAGACGTGGTCCCACTCCCACGTCGACGAGTGGATCTTCGGGTCGTGCATCCAGTCCCACTGGCCGTGCAGGACGTTGTGGCCGATCTCCATGTTGTCGAGGATCTTGGCCAGCGACAGCCCGGCTGTGCCCAGCACCCACATGCTCTTGCTGCGGCTGCGCATCAGCACCGCGCGACTGCCCAGCTCGATGATGCGCTGGGCCCGCACGAGGCGTCGGATGTACGCCGCGTCGCGGGCCCCGCGACTGTCGAGGACGTCCTGGCGGATCGCGTCGAGCTCCGCTCCCAGGCGCTCGACCTCGTCCAGGCTGAGTCCTCCGGGGGTGGTCGTCGGGCGCTCGAGCGTGGCCGTCATGCCCCTCAGTGTGCTCCCCCTGGCAAGGGCTACCTAAGTTGCGGATGTCTCCGGATAGACCGGCTACGCATCCGGCTCCAGGTCCTGGCTGTGGAGAACCGTCCCCGTGAGGTCCCGCAGGCTGACCGTCAGCCGCCCGTCGTCCGCGATGTCGGCGTGCCCGAAGAACTGGTTGCCGGTCCGCGGCGACTCGTTCGCGGTGGCGGCGTACTTGCTGAAGACCACCTCGGGACCGAACGTCGCGTCCAGCTCGTTGGGCCCGAACGTGCCCGCTGCGATCGGCCCGGCGACGAACTCCCAGAACGGGTCGAAGTCGGTGAACGCCGCCCGTGACGGGTCGTAGTGGTGGGCCGCGCAGTAGTGCACGTCGGCGGTCATCCAGACGACGTTGCGCACGCCGTGCCGCTTGAACGCCGACAGGACGGCGGCGATCTCCAGCTCCTTGCCCAGCGGCGCGCCCGGGTCGCGGTTGGAGAGGCTCTCCTGGTTGACCGCGCCGTCGGGGACGACAAGGCCGAGCGGCAGGTCGGCGGCGATCACCTTCCAGGTCGCGGTCGAACGGCGTACCTCCCGGATCAGCCAGTCGGTCTGCTCGGCGCCCAGGATGTGGGTGCGCTCGGTCTCCAGGCCGGAGGTGTTGGGGTCCTTGTAGGTCCGCATGTCGAGGCAGAAGACGTCGAGGTGGCGACCGCGCTCGACCTTGCGGTAGATCCGGGCCGGCGCGAAGCCGTCGCCGCGGCGGTGCGCACGCGGGTCGGCGATCGGCTGGTACTCCTGCCAGGCCCGGCGGGCACGTACGGCGAGCACGTCGACGCGCCGCTCGGTGTAGCGGTCGTCGGCGAGGATCTGGCCGGGGTACCAGTTGTTGTGCGTCTCGTGGTCGTCCCACTGCGCCAGGGTCGGCACCTCGGCGGCCATCGCCCGGACGTTGTCGTCGAGGCGCGTGTAGCGGTGCCGGCCGCGGTACTCGTCCAGCGACTCCGCGACCTTCCCGACGCCCTCGGCGACGACGTTGCGCCACACCTGGCCGTCGGGCTCGGTGACGGTCTCCGTGATCGGGCCGTCGGCGTAGATGGTGTCGCCGGAGTGCAGGAAGAAGTCCGGACGGGTCTCGAGCATCCGGCGGTAACCGACCAGGCCGCCGAGCTCGGGGTTGATCCCCCAGCCCTGCCCGCAGCTGTCGCCGGTCCACACGAAGCTGGTCCCCACCCGGCGGTCGGAGGCGGTCGCGAAGCGGACCACCTGGTGCTCGCCGCGCCGACCGCGCTCGTCCTCGAAGGACAGGCGGACGGCGTACTCGCGTCCGGGCGAGAGGTGGTCGAGGGCGATCTTGGCGGTGAAGTCGCTGTCGGCGTCGGCCCACGGGCCGCGGACCCGGGACCGGTGCCGGCCGCTGCCGATCTCGGCGATCAGGCGGCCGGGACCCGAGGACCGCGCCCAGAGCACGGCGTCACGCGAGGTCACGTCACCGCTCTGCACGCCGTACGGGAGCTCGAGCCGGCGGGACACGAGGCCGGCCGCCCGACCGGCCGCCACGGGGGCGACGGCGGCGCCGGCGCCCAGGGCTCCGGCGCGGAAGAGGGTACGTCGATGGAGGTGCTGCCCGAGAGAAGTCATGCGCGCCACGCTGCTCCCGCCAGGCAGCAGCCGGGTGACGTCCCGGTGATCACTCGTCGTACCTCTGGCCACGGCCAGGCAGCACGTGCTCGCAACGCGCCTACGAGACCTGCCAGCTCGCCCGGTCCGCGCGCCGATCGCCGACGACGACCACGACCACCTGCGGGCGCCGGTCCGCCGGGACCGTGAACCGGTAGGTCAGGGCGCGCTCCTTGCCGGGCTGGAGCTCGGCGCCCGCGAGCTCGGCGCGGGGCCGGCCGATCGCGTCGGCCGGTTGCAGGTCGTCGAGGGTGAGACCCACCTCGAGGGCTCCCATCGCGAACGGACGGCCGCCGTCGTTGCGCACGGTGAGGCGGACGACGTACGCCCGACCGGGGGCCTCGACCTCCTCGGCCGTCATCTCGACGGGCGACCGGCCGGCCGTGCCGGCCAGCCGGACCGTCTCCCCCAGCCTCGGCACCGGCGGCGGGTCGCCGGCCCGGGCGGCATCGAGCCGGGCCGCGGCCCAGGGCGAGGCGGCGACCGTGGCCGCGACGAC
Organism: Nocardioides hankookensis; assembly: GCF_042658885.1. Taxonomy (NCBI): domain Bacteria; kingdom Bacillati; phylum Actinomycetota; class Actinomycetes; order Propionibacteriales; family Nocardioidaceae; genus Nocardioides; species Nocardioides hankookensis. The sequence goes on from NZ_JBHSRJ010000009.1 coordinate 829,130, forward strand.
GAGCAGGAAGATCGCGAGGCGCCCGGTCGACCCGGTGCTCCGGTCGCGCCGGCTGCCGCCGCCGGTCAGGCTGCGGCGGAGCCGCCGATGACGCCGCACCTGGGTGGTGACGGTCGTGCTGGCCGAGTGGAGCTCGTCGCGCTCCAGGGCGCGCGGCTGCGCCAGCAGCGTCGCGACGATGGTGTCCGGCGCGCAGAGGAGGACGTCGTCGCCCAGGCCGTCGGGGTGCGGCTCGGTCGAGCAGAGCACGGGGTGCACGGTGCGCCGGCGGAGGTGGGCGCCGCGCTCCAACACACTGGCCGCGGTCCGGGCGGCCGCGACGGCCGACCTCCCGGTGCGACCGGCGACGATCACGAAGACACCGCCCGGGCCGACCACGACCTGGTCGATGTCCGCGGGCTTGCGACCCGGCCAGACCACGTCGTCGAGCACGGTCCACTCCGACGACAGCGCCAGCAGGGCGCGCGCCGTCGCCTCGTGAGTCTCCGCGTCCGGCATGGCGACCTCCCCGGTCGGTTCGGACGCTAGGGCGCGCGCTCCGCTCCGTGCTACGCCTCTGGCCCAGAAATGGCCGAATGGCCGACACGCACCCGTCTCAGCCCCCGGCGAGGCGCTGGGTGCCGAGCACGGTCAGCAACGCCAGCTTCTCGTGGCTCTCGGTTCCGGGCACCGCCGTGAAGACGAGCAGCGCCTGCGACTGATCGACGTCGTACAGGCTCTGGCAGTGCAGCTCCAGGTCGCCGACCTCCGAGTGCCGGAAGCGCTTGACCTTGGTGTGCTTGATGCCGACCTCGTGCTCGGCCCAGACCCGGGTGAACTCCTCGCTCTCCGCGAGCAGCGCGTCGACGATCGCGGCGGCCGGCGAGCCTGCCCCGCCGTCGCGGGTGTACGCCGCACGCAGGTCGGCGGTGAACGCGCGGCCGTGGAAGTCGTGGTCGTCGTCGGGGTAGATCCGCCGGGCGTCGGGGTCCGTGAACTACCGGTAGACGACGTAGCGGCGCAGGCCGTCGTACGACGTCTCGTCACCGACCAGCGCGACGGCCGGCGCCGTCTGGAGCAGGGTCTCCCCGAGCCCGTTGACAACCATCGCGGGGGTGTCCGCGAGCCGGTCGAGGATGCGCATGATGCCGGCGTCGACGTGGTCGGTCCGCAGCGCGCGCGTGGGCACCGGGTGGCCGCCGAGCCGGAAGAGGTGGTCGCGCTCGTCGAGCGACAGCCGCAGCCCGCGGGCGAGCGCGGCCAGCATCTGCTCCGACAGGTTGGTGCTGCGCTCCTGCTCGATGCGCGTGTAGTAGTCCACCGACATCTCGCTGAGCGCGGCGACCTCCTCGCGGCGCAGTCCGCCCGCGCGCCGGCGCGGACCGCGCGGCAGCCCGACGTCCTCCGGCTGCAGCGCCTCGCGACGCGTGCGGAGGAAGTCGGCGAGCTGCGCGCGGTCCATGCCGACCATCCTCACAGGTTCATGCCGCCGGAGGCCTCGATCCGCTGGCCGGTCACCCAGGCCATCCCGTCGGAGGCGAGAGCGGCGACCGCGGCCCCGATGTCGTCGGGCTCTCCGACCCGACCCATCGCGATCAGGCCGGAGAGGTGGTCGCGCACCTGGTCGCTGTCGCGCAGGTAGCCACCACCGAAGTCGGTCCCGGTCGCGCCCGGAGCGATCGCGTTGACGGCGATCCGGCGCGGGCCGAGCGCCTTGGCGAGGTAGCGCGTGTAGACCTCGATCGCGCCCTTCATCGACGCGTAGACCGAGTACGACGGGTCGCCGGTGAAGCGGGCCAGCCCGGTCGAGGTGTTGACGATCCGTCCGCCGTCGGCGACCAGCGGCAGCAGCGCCTCGGTCAGCAGCACCGGCCCGACGAAGTGCACGTCGACCATCGGCTGCACCTGCTCGAGGGTGGTCTCGCCGACCGGGGTGTTCACCACGGCGCCGGCGTTGTTGACCAGGACGTCGAACGTCTCCCGGCCCCAGCGGTCCGCGAGCTCACGCCGTACGTCGTCGGCGAACGCCGCGAACGTCCCGGTCTCCGTCGTGTCCAGCCGCAGCGCGACGCCCCGGCGCCCGAGGGCCTCGACCTCGCCGACCACCGCGGTCGCCTCGTCGGCGTTGCTGCGGTAGGTCAGCAGCACGTCCACGCCGCTCCTCGCCAGCGCGAGCACCTCGCTGCGGCCGAGCCCGCGGTTGCCGCCGGTCACGATCGCGATCTTCTGGTTCGTCTGTGTGTCCATGCCTCCACGGTGCCCGCGTCCGGGCGGCGGATGAAGGCCGTGGTTGTCCAGGGAGCAGGAGTCCCTGGACAAGCCCTGACGCCCGCGCCTCGATACCGACACTCCTCCCTTGCCCTGCGGGAGACATCGGGTCGGCCGCCGACAGGGCAGCTACGCCGGGTACGCGACCTCGGGACGAGGCTGCCGCCCGGCAGTCCGGTCCACTCCTGCCAGGACGACCATCCGCTTTGAACGCACGTGCGTGCAAACGCCCGCGGAGGTTCCCGGCCGCGAAGCGCAGCCCGCGCCGGCTGAGGTGCGAGACGCACTAGCGCCGGTTGCGCCACCAGATCGAGGCGTTCAGCGCGGTCGCGAAGCCGGACCACACGACGTACGGCTTCAGGGCGAGCGTCGCGGCGGTGTCGTGCTTCGCGGCCTCCCGGAGCAGCGCGATGTTGAGGACGTCGAGGGCGAGGATCACGCCGAGCCCGGTCGCCGGCGACTGCTTCGCGAAGAACACCCAGCACCAGCCGGCGTTGGCCGCCAGGTCCGCCGTGGTGAGCGCGAGCAGCCGGCGGTCGTCCGGTGCCGCCTTCTCCAGCGCGCGCCCGGTCCCCCAGCCGATCAGCCCGTAGAGCGGCGTCCAGACGAGGGGGAACGCCACGTTGGGCGGCTGCCAGGCCGGCTTGTCGAGCGCGCGGTACCAGTCGCTGTCGGGCCTGGTGCCGAGGAAGCCGACGCCCGCCGCGGCTGCGGTGAGGGCGCCGGCCAGGAGCCTGCGGCGCACGGGTCAGCCGGTCTTCGGGCGGTAGATCAGCTTCTTGTTGACGAACTCCTCGATGCCGTAGGCCCCGAGCTCGCGGCCCACGCCGGAGCGCTTGGTGCCGCCGAACGGGAGGTCGGCCGCGGAGCCCTGGGCGGTGTTGATCCAGACCATGCCGGTGTCGAGGCGGTCGGCGATCTCCTCGGCGTACGCCGGGTCCTGGCTCCAGACGACACCGCCGAGACCGAACGGCGAGCTGTTGGCGAGCTCGACCGCCTCGTCGGCGTCGGAGACCTTGTAGATCACGGCCGCCGGACCGAAGAGCTCCTCGGAGTAGGCGCGCATCTCGGGCGTCACGTCGGTGAGCACGGTGGCCTCCATGAACGAGCCCGGCCGGTCGACCCGCTTGCCGCCCGTCTTCACGGTGGCGCCCTTCTCCACGGCGTCGTCGATCTGCTCGAGGAGGTTGGTGAGCGCGCCCTCGCTCGAGAGCGGGCCGTACGCCGAGCTGGGGTCGGTCGGGTCGCCCGGCGTCAGGCCCGCCATCGCGCCGGTGAACATCTCGACGAACTCGTCGTACAGCTCGTCGACGACGATCATCCGCTTGGCCGCGTTGCACGCCTGGCCCGCGTTGCCCATCCGGCCCACCACCGCGGCCTTCACGGCCGCGCCGAGGTCGTCCGCGCCGAGCACGATGAAGGGGTCGGAGCCGCCCAGCTCGAGCACGACCTTCTTGAGGTTGCGGCCGGCCACCTCGGCGACCGCGGCGCCGGCGCGCTCACTGCCGGTGACCGAGACGCCCACGAGGCGCGGGTCGGCGATCATGTCGGCCGCCTGGTCGTTGGTCGCGAAGACGTTGATGTAGGCGTCCGCCGGCAGCCCGGCGTCGTGGAAGATCTGCTCCATCGCCAGCGCCGACTCGGGGCACTGCGGTGCGTGCTTGAGGATGATCGTGTTGCCGATCATCAGGTTGGGGGCCGCGAACCGGGCGACCTGGTAGTAGGGGAAGTTCCACGGCATGATCCCGAGGAGCGCGCCGACCGGCTCCTTGCGGACCAGTGCGTCACCGCCCATCGCCGGGTTGAGCGGGGTGTCCGCCAGCAGCCCGGGGCCCTGCTCGGCGTAGTAGCGGTAGATCGAGCTCACCAGCCGGATCTCGCCCTTGGCCTCGGCGACCCGCTTGCCCATCTCGCGGGCGATGATCCCGGCCAGCTCGTCGCGGCGCTCGTCGTACAGCTCGGCGACGCGCAGCAGCACCTTCGTGCGCTCGCCCTTGTCGGTCTGCTTCCACGCGCCGTACGCCGCGTGCGAGCGTGCGAGGACGTCCTGCACCTCCGCGTCCGTCGCCGTCTCGAACTCGCGCTCGACCTCGCCCGTCGCCGGGTTGACCACCTGGTAGTCGCTCATGTGGCCACCGTACGTCGGACGCCCAGCACCGTCGCCGGCTACGGGAGGGTCCACACGGCTCGGCCCCGCCGATCGGTGCCGAGCACGGCCCGCAGCTCCACCGGCTCGGCGCCCGGGGGCACCTCGAACCGGAGCACCCCTGCCGCCGACGCACCCGGCCGGACCCGGAGACCCTGGGCGAGGCCGCGACCCAGGCCACCTGCGGACCGCGGCCGCAGCCGTCGGCCGTCCTCGGTCACGAGCACGACCCGGAAGGACCGGCCGCTCTCGTAGACCGACCTGCCGACGTTGGCGACGGTGAGCCGGACCCGCAGGTCACCGCCTCGGGTGGCGTCCCTCGGCGACTCGCCGATCTCGGCCGTGACCTTCAGTGCCGGTCGCTTCGCGATCCCCCGGATCCGCACGGACTCGGCGCGCGAGGGGGTCGGGGGTGCCACCTCCGCCCGCACGCGGTCGTTCAGCACGTCGCCGACCATCGGAGCCACTCTCGGCAGGACCAGGAACCCGGCGAGCGCGACCACGACGATGCCGACCAGCCGCACCCCGAGACCCGTCATCGTGTCCTCCCTTCGCGTCGGACGGACGCTAGGGGCTCCTCGGCCGCACGGTCATCGGTTCCGCGCCGAAATGGCCATCTGGCCGACCCTCGCGCGGTGGCCCGACCGGGCCGCTAGGTTGCCGCCCATGAGCTGGTGGATCGCCCGGACCGAGCGCACGGTCACCGCGGAGGTGCCCGCGGCGCCGGAGGACGTCCGCGCGTTCTACGTCGACCTCGACAGCCTCAAGGTCGTGCACCCGCTGATCGTGTCCGTGGAGGAGCTGTCGCGCACCGAGGAGGCCAACGGCTACCGGCAGACCTCACGTGTCGTCGACGTCGTCCGGCTCGGACCGTTCCGGATGCGGATCGCCTACGTCACCCGGCTGCACGTCCCGACGACCGGTGACGTGCACACCGAGGCCGACCAGTCCCCCGGCGTACGCCTGCGCGGCACGGTGTCGTTCGACGAGACCGAGGGCGGCACCCGGGTCACCGAGCGCATCACCATCGCGGCACCCCGTCCCCTGGCCGGCTACACCGTCCGCGAGGCGGTCAAGGCGCACGAGGCGATGCTCGCCGGCATCCGCGCGCACTTCGCCTGACGTCAGGCCGGCGCGACGACGATCAGGCCGACATCGGCCGCCGCGACCGCCAGTCGCTGGTCGTAGGTGACGAGGACGTCGACGTCGAGACGGAGGGCGCCGACGAGGTGCAGGGCATCGAGCGACCGCAGGTCCCGCCCGGACATCAGGCCGGCCTCACGGAAGGCGGTGTCGGGCAGCGCGAAGAGCTCGACACCCTCCAGCACACCACTCACGGACTGCTGGCTCACCTCGAGGCGTACGGCGAGCCGCCGCAGCTCGGTCTCGAGCAGGAGCGTCGCCATCGGCTGCACGTCGGGCTGGTCGAGCCAGGCAGCGACAGCAGCGGACCCGGACTCGGCCACGAGCAGCTTGGCGGCTGCCGAGGTGTCGAGGTAGCAGCGGGTCACCGGCGCTCGTCGCGCACGGCGTCCAGCGCATCCTGGGTCCGCTCGTCCCGGTCGACGCGCGCCAGGTCGGCGAAGCCACCCCGTCGGCGCACCGGACGGACCCGGCGCAGACCCGGCGACGGATCGGCGATCGGGACCAGGCGGGCCACCGGCACCCCGCCGTTGGTGATCGTGAACGACTCACCCGCCTCGACGGCGCGCAGGACCTCGCCGCTGCGGTTGCGCAGCTCGCGATGGGTCACGGTCTCCACCTTCCCGACCGTAGCACGCGTAGCACGCGGCGTCCTCGCGACTTCGACATGCCTGCAGCCAACGTCGCATCGACCCCTCGCCGCCAGCCCCCGTCCGCGATCTGTGGAGAACCCTCGGCGTACCCCGCTGCCTGTGGATGAGCGTTCGCGGGTCGGGCGACATCGGGCGGCCCGCCGGGCGGGTGATGAACAAGTTCGAGCAGGTCTGGGAGTCGACGTGGGTCCACGCCGTGCTGACCCAGGACCGAGCCGCACCCGATGGCTGGTGGTTGCTCACCGGATATCCCACCCCTGCGATCCCGCGGGAGGAGCGATCAACAGCGATCGAGACGCCGGCACTCGAGCACCTCGCCGGCGCGTACTTCCACCAGGACTGGTCCGAGGACCTCGGCGATTGCGACCGCGTCGTCGAGAGGTTCGCAGCGGAGTTCCGCGCGCTCGCGCCCCTGCTGCCGGCCGAGGAGGGCGGCTACACCGGCTGGCTCCGCCACGTGGCCGCGCAGCTGCGCTGAGCCTCTGCCCACGTCGGCCGCAGGCACCGAGAGTCAGACGCTCGCGATGCCTTCGAGCAGCCGGTCGACGTCGCTCTCGCTGGAGTACGGCGCCAGGCCCGCGCGCAGCGCACCGGTGTCGCCGAGGCCGAGCCACCGCGACGCCTCCAGCGCGTAGAAGGTGCTGGCGGGGGCGTTCACGCCGAGGCCGGCCAGGTGCTCGTAGACCTCGCGGTCGGCGCGGCCCTCGACGGTGAAGAACACCGTCGGCGTACGCCGTGCGGGCGCGCCGAAGACCCGGACCCGGTCGGTGCCGCGCAGCCCGTCAGTCAGCCGGGAGAGCAGCCGGTCCTCGTACTCCTCGACCGCCGCCATCGACTCCAGCACCCCGGCCCGGCGGTCCGAGGCGTCCGACGCGATGCCGGCGATGTAGTCGACCGCCGCGGTCGTGCCGGCGAGGATCTCGTAGGGCAACGTGCCCAGCTCGAACCGCTCGGGCACCCGATCCGGCGAGGGCAGCAGCTTGTCGGGCCGCAGCCGCTCCAGCAGCCCGGGGGCGGCGACCACGATGCCGTGGTGCGGGCCGAAGAACTTGTACGGCGAGCAGCTGAAGAAGTCCGCGCCGAGGGCAGTCACGTCGACCGGCGCGTGCGGCGTGAGGTGCACGCCGTCGACGTAGAGCAGCGCCCCGACGGCGTGCACCGCCTCGGCGATCGCCGGGAGGTCGGGCCGGGTCCCGAGCACGTTCGAGGCACCGGTGACCGCGACGAGCCTGGTGCGTTCCGTCAGCTCGGCGCGGAGGTCGTCGACCGTGAGCTCGCCGGTCTCCCGGTCGAAGCCGACCCACCGGACCTCGGCACCGGCCCGCTCGGCCGCCTGCACCCAGGGCCGGATGTTCGAGTCGTGGTCGAGCCGGGTCACCACCACCTGGTCGCCGGCCACCCACTCGCGGGCGAGCGCGCGGGACACGTCGTACGCCGCCTGGGTCGCCGACCTCGAGAACACGACGCCACCCGGGTCGCAGCCGAGCAGGTCGGCCACCGCGCTCCGGGCGCCGACGACCACGTCCTCGGCTCGCCGCTCGGTGGCCGTGACCGTCCCGCGGTTGGACAGCCCGGCGGTCATCGTCGTCGCGATGGCCTCCGCCACCTGCCGCGGCACCTGGCTGCCACCCGGCCCGTCGAAGTACGCCGTCCCGCCGTCGAGCGCCGGGAAGTCCTTGCGGATGCGGTCCACGTCGAGGTCCATGGACCCATCTTGCCGGTGTCGGTGGAGCCTCGGCAGCACCCCCTCAGGCGCTCGCTGTGCCTGCCGATCAAGACTGGGTGAGCATCAGCATCCGCGCGGGCACCCAGGCGGTGGCATCGACCGGCCCGTCCGGCGGCACCGACCTCCAGCGCGCCTACCAGGCGGCCACCAAGGACCTCCAGGACGCCCAGCGCCAGCTGACCAAGGACTCCGCGGCCAAGGCCAGCGAGGACACCATCAAGGCCGACCAGCTCGCCGTCCAGCTCGCCCAGGCCGCCGTCGCTGCGGCCGCTGCCGCCATCGCCAAGGCGAACGCCGACGCCCAGCAGCAGAAGGCGGCCGAGCAGAAGCCAACAACGACAGCCCCGACTGCGGCCACCTCATCCGCCAGCGACCCGAAGAACCCGGTCGACCTGTACGCCTAGTCCAACACTCTCCAGTCCACGGTCTCGTCACCTGCGGCTCCCAACACCAGGCGCACCTCCGCCGGACGTGCGTCGGCCGGCAGGTCGAACCGGAGCTTCCCCTCAGTCGACTCCCCGGACGTCAGGCTCAGACCCGCTGCAATGTGTCGACCAAATGCGGACCACCCAGCCCGTGGCCGGTACGTCGCACCTCGGTCATCTCGCACCGCGATCCGTAACTCAGGGCCGCTCTCATACGGCCCCGATCCAGCGTTCTCGATCTTCAGCTGCACAACCACGGCGCTTGCATGTCGCATAGCCCGCGACCGCACGTCGATCGTCGTCACCCGCAGTTCTGGTCGAGTCGAGCCGGCCGGCACGATGACGGCTTCTCCGATGTCTGCCGTCTTCGGCACCAATCCGGCCGTCGCTACGCCAGCAAGGAGCTCGCCGACTTTGGGCGCCAGAGTCGGCAGACCGAACAACAGGAAGGCGATAGCCGAAATTGCGGCGACGAGACGCCACCCGCTCTTCCGCTCTTCCGGACTTCGCCCGCGCTTCGGCGTCGGCTTCGTCGTCGGCTTGCCTGTCGTCCTCCGCACACCGCTCGCGCCAGAACCGGACCGCCCCGCTACCGGTCGCAGGCTGGTGACCACCCGAGATCTCGTCGAGACCAGGGCGTCTCCGGCAAGGGCGGTCGGTCGACTCACCAACATCGTGACGAGGTTGAAGGTCGAGCAGACCATTACGTCCCGTGCCCATCCCGAAAGCCAATCGTCGCGAACGAAGCAGAGCACGGGGTGGACGAGGGACGGATCCAACGACGCCAGCTGGGCTACAGCCAATGCGGCGTCGCTACCCCCGGCCACAGCCGGCTCCCGGTGACGACCGTTCTGTCTGAGGACGCTGTCGACCACCTCCACCTTGCCCGACCAGTTCTTGGCATCAATCACGAACACTCCGCCCGGTCCGATGACAACGTGATCGATGTTGGCGAACCGCCGCCCGGGCCATTGGACGTCGCTGACGACAGTCCATTCCGTCCGCGGGAGCGCCGCCAGCGCAGTAGCCACCGCTTCCTCCCCGGCAGCCCCGCGCTCCCACCTCGCTGCTGCCTGTTCGAGTCGAGCAGCCTTTTCGCGTTGTCTGCGGGCAACCTCCCGCGCTGATTCGCCCGCCACGGCACAACCTCCGATCGCGGACGGTATGGCCGTTGCGCGAGACCCGTGCGGAGAATGACGCAGATCTGACCATTTGGCCGACACGATCGCAGGGCCGCCCAGGTCAGATTCGTCTCGACAGCACCTCGCAGCTGCTAGAAGTAGTCAGTGACGAGTTCGCAGGCCGAGGCCGCCGTTCGAGAGGCTGCCATGCGGTGGCTGGATGGCCGGCCGAAGCAAGAGGTCGACTACGCATGGGTCAGGCAGTTCGAGTACCACGGCGTGAACATCCCGCTGATGGATCTGCAGCGCGGGATCCGCAAGCCGGCCTCCATGACGGCCGCGCTCGCGATCCGCACGACCTTCACGCCACCGAATCAGCTTCCTCCCTACAACGACACCATCGGGGATGACGGTCTACAGCGATACAAGTACCGCGGCGACGATCCGCAGCATCCCGAGAACGTTGCGCTCAGGCGCGCGTACGAACAGCGACTGCCGCTCATCTGGTTCGTCGGCGTTGCCCCCGGCTCCTATGAGCCCATCTATCCCGTGTGGATCGTCGGCGACGATCCCTCGCGTCTCGAGTTCGCGTTGGCGCTCGACGAGGGACAGAGATTCGTCAGCCCGGGGGCTGCGATGGATTCCGACTCTCGACGTTACGTCGAACGACTGACCAAGCAGCGTCTCCATCAACGAGTCTTCCGCAGCAAGGTGCTGCTCGCGTACGACGGACGATGTGCGATCTGCAAGATCAGGCATGTGGAACTGCTCGATGCGGCCCACATCATCGCCGACGGCAAGCCGCACGGAGACGCGGTCGTGCCGAATGGCTTGTGCCTCTGCAAGATCCACCATGCAGCCTTCGACAACTCGATCCTCGGCATTAGGCCAGATCGGACCCTGCACGTGCGACAGGACATCCTCGAGGAGATCGACGGCTGGATGCTGAAGGGCGGCATCCAAGGTGTGCACAACACGGAGCTCGCCGTCGTTCCGTCGGCGCGGGCTGCTCGGCCCAGCAAGGAGCGACTGGAGGAGCGCTACGCGGAGTTCCTGGCAGCGGGATGACCTGACCTCAGCTCCTGAACAAGGTCATACAGGCAGGGCATCCGCTTGCTCCATCCGTATGACGTTGTGACGACCCGCCGCACACGCAACGAGGCCCCAGGCGATTGCCTGGGGCCTCGTTGTCGACGCAGGTGGATCAGCTGCAGCCGGAGGTGCTGCCGCAGCCCTCGCAGACGTAGCAGGAGCCGGCGGGGCGCATCTTGGTGCCGCAGGTGAAGCAGAGCGGCGAGTCGACGGCGGTGCCGGTGATCTGCTCGAGGAGCTCGGCGGAGGTGTGGGCCGTGGCGGGGGCGGGCTTGGCGACCGCGACCTCCTCGGCGTCCGGTGCCTCGACGGTCTCGACGACCGACGCCGTCTCGGCGACGGGGGCGAGGTCGATCTCGATGAGCTCGCCCGCGTTGTTGCCGGTCTCCGGGACGGGCTCGTAGGAGCCGGTCTCGAGGTAGCGCTGGCGCTCGTCGGCCGAGTAGATGCCGAGGCCCTCGCGGGTCTCGAACGGCAGGTAGTCGAGGGCCAGGCGGCGGAAGACGTAGTCCATGACGGACTGCGCCATCCGGATGTCCGCGTCGTCGGTGAGGCCGGCGGGCTCGAAGCGCTGGTTGGTGTACTTCGAGACGAAGGTCTCCAGCGGCACGCCGTACTGCAGGCCGATCGAGATCGCGATCGAGAAGGCGTCCATCACGCCGGCCAGGGTCGAGCCCTGCTTGCCGAGCTTGAGGAAGATCTCGCCGAGCGAGCCGTCCTCGTGCGCACCCGAGGTCATGTAGCCCTCGGCGCCACCCACGGTGAAGGAGGTGGTGCGGGCGATGCGCGACTTCGGCAGCCGGTTGCGGGTCGGGGCGTAGACGATCTTCTCGATCACCTTCGGCTCGGCCTCGGTGACGACCGCGGCGGCGGAGGCGTTGGAGTCCTCGCCCTTGTTGTCGCCCTTGCCGGTGGCCAGCGGCTGGCCGACCTTGCAGTTGTCGCGGTAGACGGCCGTCGCCTTGAGGCCCAGCTTCCACGACTGCAGGTAGATGTCCTCGATCTCCTCGACGGTCGCCGACTCCGGCAGGTTGACCGTCTTGCTGATCGCGCCGGACAGGAACGGCTGGGCCGCCGCCATCATCCGGACGTGGCCCATCGGGGCCAGCGCACGGGCGCCCATCGCGGTGTCGAAGACCTCGTAGTGCTCGGTCTTCAGGCTCGGGGCGTCGATGACGTGCCCGTGCTCGGCGATGTAGGCGACGATCGCCTCGACCTGCTCGTCGACGTAGCCGAGCTTGCGCAGCGCCCGCGGGATCGTCTGGTTGACGATCTGCATGGAGCCGCCGCCGACCAGCTTCTTGAACTTGACCAGCGAGAAGTCCGGCTCGATGCCGGTCGTGTCGCAGTCCATCATGAAGCCGATGGTGCCGGTCGGCGCCAGCACCGAGGCCTGCGCGTTGCGGAAGCCGTTGGCGGCACCGATCTCCTGCACGTCCGCCCACGCCTGGGTGGCGAGCTGGTGGACCTGGCGGTCGGCGATGCCGAGCGTGCGGACCGTGTCGTTGGCGGCCTGGTGCTTGCGCATGACCCGCTTGTGGGCCTCCGCGTTGCGGGCGTAGCCGTTGTAGGGGCCGACGATCCCGGCGAGCTCCGCCGAGCGCTTGTACGACGTGCCCGTCATCAGCGACGTGATGGTGGCAGCCATCGCGCGGCCACCGTCGGAGTCGTAGCCGAGGCCCATCGCCATCAGCAGGGCTCCCAGGTTGGCGTAGCCGATGCCGAGCTGGCGGTAGTCGACCGTGGTCTGGCCGATCGCCTCGGTCGGGAAGTCGGCGAAGCAGATCGAGATGTCCATCGCGGTGATGATGAACTCGACCGCCTTGGCGAACAGCTCGGCGTCGAAGGTGTCGTCGTCCTTGAGGAACTTCAGGAGGTTGAGCGACGCCAGGTTGCACGAGGAGTTGTCGAGCGACATGTACTCCGAGCACGGGTTGGACGCGGTGATCCGGCCCGTCTCCGGGTTGGTGTGCCAGTCGTTGATCGTGTCGTCGTACTGCAGGCCCGGGTCGGCGCACTCCCAGGCGGCCTGGCTGATCTTGCGGAACAGGTCGCGGGCGTCGACGGTCTCGATGACCTCACCGGTGCCGCGCGAGCGCAGCCCGAACTCGGTGCCGTCCTCGACGGCACGCATGAACGCGTCGTTGACGCGGACCGAGTTGTTGGCGTTCTGGTACTGCACCGAGGTGATGTCGGCGCCGCCGAGGTCCATGTCGAAGCCGGCGTCGCGCAGGGCCCGGATCTTGTCCTCCTCCCGGGCCTTCGTCATCACGAACTCCTCGATGTCGGGGTGGTCGACGTCGAGGACGACCATCTTGGCCGCGCGGCGCGTGGCGCCACCCGACTTGATGGTGCCGGCGGACGCGTCGGCGCCGCGCATGAAGGAGACGGGGCCCGACGCGGTGCCGCCGGAGGAGAGCAGCTCCTTGGAGGAGCGGATGCGGGAGAGGTTGAGGCCGGCGCCGGAGCCGCCCTTGAAGATGAAGCCCTCTTCCTTGTACCAGTTCAGGATCGAGTCCATGGAGTCGTCGACGGAGAGGATGAAGCAGGCCGAGACCTGCTGCGGCGACGGGGTGCCGACGTTGAACCAGACGGGGCTGTTGAACGAGAAGTACTGGTGCACGAGCAGCCAGGTGAGCTCGTGCTCGAAGACCTCGGCGTCGGCGGCAGACGCGAAGTAGCCGTGGTCGACACCGGCCTTCGTGTACGTCTTCACGATGCGGTCGATGAGCTGCTTGAGGCTCCACTCCCGGGCGTCGGTGCCGACGGCACCGCGGAAGTACTTGGTCGTGACGATGGTCGAGGCGTTGACCGACCAGAAGTCGGGGTACTCGACCCCGCGCTGCTCGAAGACCGTGACGCCGGTCTTCCAGTTGGTCTGCACGACGTCGCGACGCTCCCACGTCAGCTCGTCGTACGGGTGCACACCCTCCGTGCTGAAGATGCGCTCCAGCTTCAGCCCGGCGCCCGCCTTGGCGGTCTTGCCGCTCACCGTCTCGGTCATCCCTCTTGTGTCCCGTCTGTCGAGGTGTTGGTTCGATCATTGCTGCTGGCACCGACAGTCCGGACGGACCTCGGTGCCGACGTTGGTGGGCCCGGCGCGCGTAGCTTCCCCACTGCGCACGCCGGGCCGTCTGGGGTCAGCCCGTCGGAACGGGCTGAGGGGTGTCGACCGCGGTGCGCTCGGCGCGCAGCATCGCGATCTCGTCCTCGAAGTCGTCCGCGGACTCGAAGGCCCGGTAGACGCTCGCGAAGCGCAGGTAGGCGACCTCGTCGAGCTCGCGCAGCGGGCCGAGGATCGCGAGGCCGACCTCGTGGGCCGGGATCTCGGCGGCCCCGGCGAGCCGGAGCGCGTCCTCGACCGCCTGGCCCAGGCAGGCCAGCTGGTCCTCGGTCACCGGACGGCCCTTGCATGCCTTCCGGACGCCCGAGACCGCCTTGTCGCGGGTGAACGGCTCGCTCGCGCCGGAGCGCTTGAGCACGGTCAGCTGCATCAGCTCCACGGTCGTGAAGCGGCGCTCGCAGGCCGAGCAGGTACGCCGGCGGCGGATCGAGCCGCCGTCGTCGGCCACGCGTGAGTCAAGCACCCGGGTGTCGGTGTTGCGGCAGTACGGACAGTGCACCGGGGGCTCCTCTCTGGCCTGTGGATAAACGGGGTCCCGCTGTGTACAACGAGCGCACACCTGTGGGTCTTCCACGACCTTCTGTGAACTAGATGTGGATAACTACACCGGTGTAAGTACTAGATGTAGTGGTAACCGTACGCCCGCTCGGGAGACCGCGCAAGTAGCGCGGAGAAGTTCCTCGGCGGCTCCGGCGCCGTTCGGTAAAGCCGCAGGTCAGGGCCCGTCCCGGCTCCGAAAATCGCCTCCTCGGGGGGCGTGTCGCGGGCCGCGTCGGCACCTCCGACTCACCCGCGCGGGTGGTTTGTCGGTGCACCACCGACGGCAGATGACAGGCATGGACGAAACCCGGTCTGAGACGACCGCCCGCCTCTTCGCCGCACGGCGCGACGCGGACACCACCGAACGGTCCCGCCTCGATGACGAGCTGGTCCGGCTGAACATGCGGATGGCGGTCGACGCCACCCGCCGCTTCCGAGGTCGTGGCATCCCGACCGACGACCTCCAGCAGGTCGCGTACGTCGGGCTGGTCAAGGCGGTCCGTGGTTTCGACCCCGAGCGCGGGCACGACTTCCTCAGCTTCGCGATCCCGACCATCCGCGGCGAGGTGCGCCGCCACTTCCGCGACCTGGGCTGGATGGTGCGCCCGCCGCGGTCGATCCAGGAGACGCAGAGCAAGATCATCGGCTGCGAGAGCGAGCTCTTCCAGGAGCACGGCCGCGCGCCGCGGCCCTCGGAGATCGCCCGGCACCTCGGCATCGAGGTCGAGGCGGTGGTCGAGGCGCTCGGGGCGAGCGGCTGCTTCGCCCCGGCCTCGCTCGACGCGCCCGTGGGCGCCGACGAGGAGACGCTGACCCAGCGGCTCGGCGGCGACGACCACGGCTTCGACGTCGCCGAGGCCCGCGCCGTGCTGGCCCCGCTGCTGGCCCGGCTCACCCCGCGGGAGCGCACGATCGTGGAGCTGCGCTTCTTCCAGGGCCGCACCCAGTCGGAGATCGGCCGCGAGATCGGCGTGACCCAGATGCAGGTGTCCCGCCTGCTGACCCGGCTGATGGCCCGGATGCGCGAGGAGCTGACCGTCGCGCACGCCGCCTGACGCCACGCCGGGCACAGCTAGGACGCGGCCGACCGGGCCCCGTCGGGCAGGTCGAGCACGAACCACGAGGTCGTCCCCACGTCGTCGCGCTCGGAGCCCCAGCTGTCGGCGAGCGCGTCCACCAGCACCAGGCCGCGGCCGAAGACCCGCATCGGGTCGTCGTCCTCGACCGGCTCGGCGGCCGAGCCGGCTCCGCCGTGGTCGCGCACGGACACCGTCAGCATGCCGTCGTCGAGGCTGATCGTGAGCTCGCTGGTGGCGTCGGCGTGGATGACGGCGTTGGTGACGATCTCCGAGAGGCAGAGCTCCGCGGTGTCGACCGGGTCGTCCTCGACCCCCCACCCCGCGAGCGTGGCCCGCAGGAACCTCCGGGCGGCACTGGCGGCCCGGGGATCGCTCTCGAGCGCGAGCGAGGCCGATCGCACCGAGGCGTCGACCTCGGCCCGACCCGTGGCCACCGGGGTCGCGACGCCGCGCGCCCGCACCCGTCGTACGGCGTCGCCGGCCTGCCGCGCGAGCGTGGTCAGCACCTCGCGCTGCTCGCCGCCGAAGTCCTGCCGGCGGTCGTAGTAGACGAGCAGGCCACCGAGCGGCGTCGTCACGCCCGGCAGCGGGTACGCCGCCAGCGCCTGCGTGCCGGCATCGACCTGGGCGGCGACGAGACCGGCGTACCGACCGGCGAAGGAGTCGAGGTCGCCGAAGACCGCCGTGCCGGAGCGCACCACCCCGGTCAGCGGGACGTCGTCGTAGGCGTCGATGTGGCACCAGTCGGCACGAGCCCCGGCCGGGGAGGCCGGCAGGAAGCGGAGCCGGCGACCGCCGCCCTCGACCAGGGCGACCCCGACCGCGCGTACGTCGGGCAGGGCGAGCAGCTCGCGCACGAGCGACCGCGCGACCGCATCGACGTCGGCCGCGCTGGCAAGACCGACGGGAACCGAACCCTCGCGGTAGTCCCCCACGCTCGACAGCGTAGATCAAGCCTCCGGGTACCGTGGGGCGTCGCGACCGGTCAGGGTCGATCGGCCACAATGGCCCCGTGAGGCGGGGTCAGTGACGGGTGCGACCGGGGGCAAGCGGGCGGGGTCGCGCCGCGGACCGCGCAAGAAGACCACGTCCCGCCCGGCCCTGCTCGCGCTGGCGCTCGGCATCACGTTGTCGGTGGTGGCGTGGGGCTACCTCGTGTACGCCGCCGTCGACTTCGGCTCCACGGCACGCGGCGGCGACTCCCAGGCGTGGATCTTCCTGGCGATCGCCTCGATCGGCGCGGTCGCATGCCTCTTCTTCGGTCTGATGCTCGTCGCCCGGCTGCTGCGCCGTCTCGGCATCACCAAGCCCCCGACATCGACCGAGGCTCCCGACGAGCCGGATGGACCCCGGCCGATCGGCGGGCGGCGCGCGGCGCGCTAGTCCGGGCGCTCACGGTCCGCGAGGCGGCGCACGAACTTCAGGCCCGACCAGGTGTCGTCGATCGCCGCGACCTTCACGTCGACCCACCCGAGGCGCAGCCCGAGCTCGCGCACGGCGTTGTCGTCGAGGTCGCTCGCGATGCCGAGCTGGCGTCGGGCCGCCTTCTTCGGCCAGCAGGTCCACACCATCCCGGCGGTCACGGTCCGCTCGAACACCGCTGGCAACCGGGCCTCGAGATCGGCCAGCCGGGTCTGGAAGGTGAGGGTGACGTCGAGGCCGGAGGCTGGCAGCCGGCCTACGACGCGCGCCGCGGTCTCGCCGAGCTCGAAGCCCTCCGGTGCACGGTCGAGCAGGACGAGGTGCTCGTCCTTGATCCCCAGCTTGCGCACCAGCGGGGTGCCCGAGTAGCCGGCCATGCCGGAAGCGTAGGGGTCGAAATGCCGCGAGGGGCGGAGCCTGTCGGCTCCGCCCCTCGTCTTCCCCGGTCCGTCGAGCGGGGTCGAATCGCTCGACGAGATCTGTGTGGTCGTCCGAGTCAGTCGACCGGGATCAGCAGGCGCTGGCCGGCGATGAGCATGCCGGAGTCGAGCGCGTTGAGCTTCTGGATGCGGTCGATCATCGCGTCGACGTCGCCGTCGTCGGCGGCCGCGGAGGCGATGTCCCACAGGGTGTCGCCGGTGCCGACGAGCACCACCGCGGTGGGCTCGGGTGTGCCGGCGTGGTCGGTGGCCACGGAGCCGGAGGCGACGACGATGCCGACGGCGAGGGCCACCAGCAGACCGAGGAGCACGACCACGACGCGGCCGCGGCGGGTCAGCCGGACAGTGCTGCGCGGCCGGGCGGCGGGCTTCGAGTGGAACATCTGGTCGATCGTCATGGTGCTCATGTGCTTGGCTCCTGGGGGAAGTGGCCTTCTCGATGACACCAGTTCTAGAGGGAGCCACCGACAGTCGCTCCGCAGCTGTCTGGACCGCCGTCTCGATCAGGTGTTCGATCGAACGTGTGTACGACGTTAGAGCACCTGTTCGAACGACGCAAGGCCCCGGGCGAACATTTGTTCGAGCCGTTCCGAGGCGGCGGAGCCCGACACGCCCGTTCGAACAAATGTTTGAACCCGGCGGCCGGGATGGCTAGCGTGGGCCCATGGCCAAGAAGATGGATACGGTGCGCGAGCTGCCCGACGGGCCGGCCGATGCCACCGGGCTCACCCCGCGCCAGCAGCGCGTCCTGCAGACGATCAAGGACTCGATCGAGAAGCGGGGCTACCCGCCCAGCATGCGCGAGATCGGCGAAGCGGTGGGGCTCACCAGCTCCTCGAGCGTCGCCCACCAGCTGAAGGTGCTCGAGGAGAAGGGCTACCTCAAGCGCGACCCCAACCGGCCGCGCGCCCTCGAGGTGTTCCTCCCCGAGGTGATGGCGGCCCGGCGCTCGCTCGGCAGCGCCGACGAGTCGACCACCGACGAGACCGGGATCGGCGACACCGTCCCGGCCGCGTCGTACGTCCCCCTGGTCGGCCGGATCGCCGCCGGCGGGCCCATCCTGGCCGAGGAGACGTACGACGAGGTCTTCCCGCTGCCGCGGCAGCTGGTCGGCGAGGGCGAGCTGTTCCTGCTCGAGGTCTCCGGCGACTCGATGGTCGAGGCGGCCATCTGCGACGGCGACTACGTGGTCATCCGCAAGGAGCAGACCGCCGAGAACGGCGAGATCGTCGCGGCGCTCCTCGACGGCGAGGCCACGGTCAAGACCCTGCAGCGCAAGGACGGAAAGGTGTGGCTCCTGCCGCACAACCCGAACTACGATCCCATCGACGGCACCCACGCCACCATCTTGGGAAAGGTGACGGCGGTGCTGCGCAGGGTTTGATCGCTCGTGAATTTCTGGCTTCCCCTGGGAATCCCCTGATCCGACCCTGACGTTGGTAACAGGGGAGGATCCCTGATGGCACGGGAGGGCCGATGGAAGACGCTGGTGCTGTGACGACGGCACCTGCGCTTGCACGCGAACGGACGGTCCCCGGCTGGGCCCGCGCCCTTCTGGAGCTGCTGCTGATCCTCGCGCTCTGGGTCTTCTACAGCCTGGCCCGACTGCTGGCCAACACCAGCATGCAGCCGGCTCTCGACCGGGCCAACGACCTGCTGCACATCGAGGACCTCCTCGGGATCAGCTGGGAGGTCCCGCTCAACCAGCTCTTCACCGACCACCGCGTGGTCGGCCTCATCGGCAGCTACTGGTACGCGTCGCTGCACTACGTCGTCACCGCGGCCGTGCTGATCTGGCTCTGGCGCCTGGGCGCCGACCGCTACGGGCCGGCCCGGCGTGCGCTGGTGATCGGCACGCTGCTCGGCCTGGCGGCGTACCTGATGATGCCGACGGCGCCGCCGCGCTTCATCAGCGGGTACGTCGACGTGCTCAGCCTGCACGCGGCCGACGGCTGGTGGGGCGGCGACGCCTCGGCACCGCGCGGGCTCGGCGGGCTGACCAACGAGCTGGCGGCGTTCCCCTCCCTGCATGCCGGCTGGTCGCTGTGGGTGGCGCTGGCGCTGCAGGTCTACGCGACCCGCAAGTGGGTGCGCGTGCTGGGCTGGGCGTACGCCGTCGGCACCGCGATCGTCATCGTCGGCACCGGCAACCACTGGGTGATCGACGCCCTGGTCGGCTGGCTGGTCATCCTGGTCGGCTGGGCGGCCGCCCGCGCGATCGGCCGGATCCCGCTGCCGTCGCTGTGGCCGGCACGACTCAGACGAACGTCGGATGAACTCTCGGCGCTCGCGCCCGCGTCACGTGAGGAGCCGCCGGTCGTTGGGTAGGTCGTGACCATGCCGATCACCCCAGACCGCCTCTCGCTGCGCCGACGCACCGTGCTCGCGTCCGGCACCGTGGGTGCCGCCGGTGCTGCCGCCGTCAGCACCACCGACGCCGAGGCGGCCCCCGCGCGCCCCGGCCACCGCCGCTTCCGGCACGGGGTCGCCTCGGGCGACCCGCTCCCCCGCGCCGTGCTGATCTGGACCCGGGTCACCCCGACCCCGGCCAGCACCCCCGGATCCGGCAAGGGCCCGCGGGTCAAGGTCACCTGGGAGGTCGCCACCGACCGCCGCTTCCGCCACGTCGTACGCCGCGGGACGTTCGCCACCGGCCCGAGCCGCGACCACACGGTCAAGGTCGACGTGACCGGGCTCGACCCGGCGACCTGGTACCACTACCGCTTCCACCTGGCCGGCCAGACCAGCCGGGTCGGCCGCACCCGTACGGCGCCGGCGCCCGAGGCCACTCCCCGGCACCTGCGGTTCGGCGTCGTCTCGTGCGCCAACCTCCAGGCGGGGTGGTTCAGCGCCTACCGCGGGCTGGCCGACCGCGACGACCTGCACGCCGTCATCCACCTCGGCGACTACCTCTACGAGTACGGCCCCGGCCAGTACGGCTACGGGTCCGACGACCGCGACATCCGCTCCCACGTGCCCGCGCACGAGATGGTCTCGCTGCCCGACTACCGCCAGCGGCACGCGCAGTACAAGCAGGACCCCGACCTCCAGGACCTGCACGCGAAGTACCCCTGGATCATCACCTGGGACGACCACGAGGTCGCCAACGACCAGTGGAAGGACGGGGCCGAGAACCACAACCCCGACCTCGGCGAGGGCGACTACCACCGCCGCCGTGCTCGTGCGCACCGTGCGTACGACGAGTGGATGCCGGTGCGCCTCGACGGCACCGCCCGGCTCGGCGACGGCGACCGGCTCTTCCGGCGGTTCCGCTTCGGCACGCTCGCAGAGCTGAGCATGCTCGACCTGCGCAGCTACCGCGACGGCCAGCTGGAGGTGCCCGGCCCCGAGGTCGACGCCGCCGACCGCACCATCACCGGTCGCCAGCAGATGGACTGGCTCAAGGCCGGGCTCAAGCGCACCGGCGCCCAGTGGAAGATCGTGGGCAACCCGGTGATGATCGCCCCGGTCGAGTTCGGCTCCGTGCCGCACGACCTGATCGACCCGGTCAACGACGTGACCGGCCTGCTCCCCCGCGACGGCGTCGCCTACAACCTCGACCAGTGGGACGGCTACACCCACGACCGGCGCGAGGTCTTCGAGCACATCCGCGACCACCAGGTCACCGACGCGCTCTTCATCACCGGCGACATCCACTCCGGCTGGGCGTGCGAGCTTCCCTACGACGCCGCGTCGTACCCCGTGGGCGACACGGCCGGCGTCGAGTTCGTCTGCTCGTCGGTGACCTCCAGCAACCTCAAGGACATCACCGGTACGCCGCCACGCACGACGAGCGTCGTGGTCGAGCAGGCGATCAAGGCCAACAACCGGCACGTCAAGTACCTCGACTTCGACAGCCACGGGTTCTCGGTGCTCGACATCACCGCGACCCGCGCGCAGATGGACTGGTACGTCATCGGCGACCGCGCCGACCGGAGGACGCCGATCATCTGGTCGACGTCGTACGCCACCAAGACCGGCACGGGCCGCATCGAGCAGGTGACGACGCCCCTATGAGCCTCGAGCGCCGCACCTTCCTCAAGGCCGGGGCCGCCGGCCTGGTCTTCTCGAGCCTGCCCGGTGCCGCGGCGTACGCCGCCCGGCCGCGCAAGCGCGCCTACGTGCTGGTCATCGACGGCTGCCGCCCCGACGAGCTCGACAGCGGCCTGACCCCGAGGCTCGCCGCGCTGCGCGACGCGGGGCTGCGGTTCCCGCGCGCCTCGTCGATGCCGGTGATGGAGACGATCCCCAACCACGTGATGATGATGACCGGGCTCCGGCCGGACCGCACCGGCGTGCCGGCCAACTCGATCTATGACCGGGCCGCGAAGACCGTGCGCGACATGGACCGGCCCACCGACATCAAGAGCGACACCCTGATCGAGCGACTCAACCGGCACGGTGCGACGACCGGCACGGTGCTCTCGAAGGAGTACCTGTACGGCGTCTTCGGCGGACGCGCCACGCACCGCTGGGAGCCCGAGCCGACGCTGCCGATCACCGAGCACGCCCCCGACGTCTTCACGATGAGGGCCGCGCTGGCGATGCTCGAGGACCTCGACCCGAACCTGATGTTCGTCAACCTCGGCGACATCGACCGCTTCGGGCACGCCGACGTCTCCGGCACCTCGCTCCGGCTCACCCGCCGCCTCGCGCTCGCCGACACCGACCGGCAGGTCGGCATGTTCGTCGATGCCCTGCACGAGCAGGAGAAGTGGGACGACTCGGTGCTGGTCGTGCTGGCCGACCACTCGATGGACTGGTCGACGCCCGACAAGGTGATCAGCCTGACGGCTCCGCTCGCCGCGGACCCGCTGCTCGCCGGCCGGGTCGAGATCGCCGACAACGGTGGCGCCGACCTCCTCTACTGGACCGGGCCGCGCTCCCAGCACGAGCAGGCCGTGCGCCGGATGCGGGCGATCGCCCGGGCCCAGGAGGGCGTGCTCGCGGCGTACGACCGGCGCGCCACGGGGCTGCGCCTCGGCCCGGAGGCCGGCGACGTCGTCGCCTTCTGCAAGGCCGGCTGGCGCTTCAGCGACCCGGACCCCGCGACCTCGAACCCGATCCCCGGCAACCACGGCCATCCCGCGACGCGGGCGATCCCGTTCTTCATCTCCGGCGGCCACCCCGTCGTACGCCGCCGTGCCGACACGCGGGTGGCCCGCACCGTCGACGTCGCACCCACCGTGGCGGGCTTCTTCGGCGTCGGCGGCCCCCGCCGCGGCTACGACGGCCGCGACCTCCTGCGGAGGTAGCAACCTCGGCGCGCCGTGGTTGGGCGATTCTTGCCCCGGTCAGGGACAGTAGGGGGGTGCGAACTCCTCTCGGTCGACTGACCATGCCCACGACCGGCCTGCTGGTGGCTGTCCTGGCCCTCGGGGCCGTGGCCGCCCCCGGGTACGCCGACGGCACGGACCCCGACCCCGCCGACACGTCCACGGCGACCGGCACGACGACCGGCACCACGGGCGACGCCGCCGACGCCGCCGTCGACGCGCTCGACGACGTGGAGGAGCTGCTCGAGCCGGCCTCGTCCGACGAGGGGTCCGACGAGCGCTCGACGGAGTCCGTCGTCCCCGAGAGGACCACCGACGACGGCCGCGACCTGACCCTCGCGATGCGCGACCTCCGGCTGCGCCAGAACGACCTCCCGCGCAGCGAGCGAGCCCGCGCGGCCGCCCTGCTCAACCGGCCACCCGGCTCGGAGGGCTGGGCCGCCGAGGTGTGGCGCGACTACGGGACGGTGCGCGTGCACTGGGACAACGGCACGGTCAACCCGGACTACATCGACCAGGTCGGTGCGGTCGCGACCCACGTCCTCGGCACCTACCAGGCGGCCGGCTACCGGGCGCCGGAGCCGGACGGCACCAAGGGCGGCGACGCCAAGCTCGACGTCTACATCAGCGACCTCGGCGACGGCCTCTACGGCTACTGCAACACCGACCACGCACCGCCGGCCAAGGGGCCCTACGACACCCCGGCGTACTGCTCGTTCAGCAGCGACTACTCCTGGGCGGGCGGCCAGACGCCGCTCGACAACCTCAAGGTGACCGCCGCGCACGAGCTCTTCCACGCCACCCAGTTCGCCTACGACTACGAGGAGGACGCGTGGTTCCTCGAGGCGACCGCGACGTGGGCGGAGGACGAGGTCTACGACAACATCAACGACAACCGTCAGTACCTCTCCGAGAGCCCGATGCGCCAGCCGCGCAAGCCCCTGGACCAGTTCCTCAACTGCTACTCGTGCGCGCCGCGTCAGTACGGCGAGTGGATCTTCTTCCGCTACCTCACCGAGCGGTTCCCCCAGTCGCAGGGTGGCCTGCCGGTGATCATGCGCCGGCTGATGCAGCGGATCGACGCGTCGCGCGGCGGCCCGGACAACTACTCGATCCAGGCCGTGGCCCGCGAGCTCGCCTCGCGCAAGACCGACCTGCGCCACGTCTACGCCCAGTTCGGTGACGCCAACCGGCGGCCCGCGCGCACCTACGAGGAGGGCAGCGCCTACCGCGCCGCCGGCGCGGCGAAGACGTGGGCCTTGACCCCGCGCAAGCACAACAGCGGCGTGCAGAAGGTGCTCGTCGACCACCTCTCGACCGCGACCGTCCAGGCGAAGCCCAGCCGCTCGCTGCACGGCAAGCGGCTGCGCATCGACCTCAACCTGCCAGCTCCGACCACCGGCGCGGGCGCGGTGGTCACGCGCTACGACAGGAAGGGCCGGACGAAGTCGACCTTCGTGCGGCTCTCGAAGGCCGGCAACGCACGCGTCACGGTCCCGTTCGACGGTCGCAGCACCATCCGGGTCGACGTGACCCTGTCCAACGCGGGGATCGCCTACCACTGCTGGACCGCTCAGCGCGACGACCCGGTGCTGTACTCATGCAGCGGACGGTCCAAGGACAACAACGCGCCGATGAGCTACCGGCTCTCAACGGTCGGCTGACAACCGCTTCAACGCCTGTCGTACGACGGCGGGGTCGGTCGTCGTCCACATCGGCGGCAGGCTCGCCTTCAGGAACGAGCCGTACCTCGCGGTCGCGAGCCGCGGGTCGAGCACCGCGACGACCCCGCGGTCGGTGTGCGTGCGGATCAGCCGCCCAGCGCCCTGGGCCAGGAGCAGCGCGGCATGGGTGGCGGCCACCTGCATGAACCCGTTGCCGCCGGCCTGGTCGGCGGCCTTCTGGCGCGCGCTCAGGAGCGGGTCGTCCGGGCGCGGGAACGGGATCCGGTCGATCAGGACCAGCTGGCAGGTGTCACCCGGGACGTCGAGCCCCTGCCAGAGGCTGAGGGTGCCGAAGAGGCAGGTGTGCGGGTCGCCGACGAACTGCGCCGCCAGCTCGGGCAGCTGGGCGTCGCCCTGCGCGAGCGTCGTCAGGTGGGGCAGCCGCTCCCGGACCACCTCGGCCGCGGCCTCGGCCGCCCGCCGTGACGAGAAGAGCCCGAGGGTGCGTCCCTCCGCGGCGTCGACGAGCTCGACGATCTCGTCGAGCATCGCCGTGCTCATGCCGTCGCGACCGGGCGGCGGCAGGTGGCGCGCGACGTACAGGATGCCCTGGCGGCCGTAGTCGAACGGGCTCCCGACGTCGAGCCCGCGCCACGGCATCGCGTCGCCGGTGCGCTCTGCCGGGCCGTCGACCCGCTCCGAGGGCTTGAGCCCGACGCTGGTCGCTACCGAGGAGAAGTCACCGCCGAGCATGAGGGTCGCCGACGTGAAGACGACGGTCTTGTCGGCCAGCAGCTTGTCGCGCATCGGGCCCCACACCTGGAGCGGGGCGACGCAGAGGCGCGGCGGCATCCGCTCGGTGCCCTCCGACATCCAGAGCACGTCGCTCTCCAGGTCGGCGGCCATCCGCTCGGCCGTCGCGAAGACCTCCTGCACCGCACCCTTGGCCTGGGTGAGCCCGGCGTCGGCGTCGTCGCCGCCCGTGTTCTTCGGGTACGCCGACACGCACGCGCGGGCCGCGTCGCGCACCAGCACCAGCGCGTCGGAGAGCTGCTCGGGGATCCGGTCGAAGCGGCCGGGGCTGGCGTCGGAGATGGCGTCGCGCAGCGCGTCGGCGGCGTCGGCGAGGTCGTCGGCCTGGTCGCCCTCCACGTGGCGCTGGCTGCGACGGGCGGCGCGCTCGACCTCGGCCGCCCACAGCTCGTCGGTGGCCGCCTGGGTCACCCGGGTCGTCAGCTCGTGGGCCTCGTCGATCACGACGACGTCGTACTCCGGGATCATCGGCACGCCCTCGATCGCGTCGATCGCGAGCAGGGAGTGGTTGGTGACGACGAGGTGCGAGCGGTGCGCCTTCTCCCGGGCCAGCTCGGCGAAGCACTCCTGGCCGAAGGGGCACTTGGCCGCGCCCAGGCACTCGCGGTGGTTGACGCTGACCTGGCGCCACTCCCGGTCGGTGTGCCGGGGCGCGCGGTCGCGCTCGCCGCTGCCCTTGCCCTCGACCTCGGCCTCCGCCCAGGTGCGCAGCTCGAGCACCTTCTTGCCGAGCGAGCCCTCGGGCAGCACCACGTCGAGGGCGCCCTGGTCGTCGGGCACACCCTCGCGGATGCGGTGCAGGCACGCGTAGTTGGAGCGCCCCTTGAGCACGGCGTACGACGTGTCGACCCCACTGTCCTTCACGGCGTCGACCAGCCGCGGGAGGTCGCGCTCGACCAGCTGGTGCTGGAGCGCCAGGGTCGCGGTCGCGACCACGACCCGGTCACCGTGGAGCAGGCTCGGGACCAGGTAGGCCAGCGACTTGCCGGTGCCGGTGCCGGCCTGGACGAGCAGGTGCTGCTCGCTCTCCATCGCCTCGGTGACGGCCTCGGCCATCTGCACCTGGCCGGCCCGCTCCTGCCCGCCGAGTGCCGTCACGGCAGTCGCCAGCAGCTCAGTCACGGTGGGTTTCTCAGGCACTGGAGAACCCTAGCCGCGGCGTACGACGGGCGTGTGTCGCCATCCCCAGGGTGGTGGTTTCGAGGCTCGGCCTAGCGGCCCTCGCAGCTCAACCACCGTGTCGGTGGTTGAGGTGCGAGCGCAGCGAGCCTCGAAACCACCTGGTCCCTCAGTACTCCAGGTGGTCGAGGTAGAGGTGGCCGACGGCGGCGGTGGTGAGGGGGGTGACGTCGGGGGTGTCGTTCTCGACGATGTACTCCTCGACCGTGTGACTCCGGAAGATCCGGGGGAAGTCGACGACCCCCGTGCCCAGGTCGCACATGTCCCCCGTGGTGGCGTCGCGGTCCTTCACGTGGAACTGCCGGACCGTCTGCGGCGCCTCCCGGATCACGTCGATCGCGAACCGGTCGGGGTCGGCGGCACCGGTGTTCACGCCACCGGTGTAGGCCCAGTAGAGGTCGACCTCGAGGTGCACCAGCTTGCGGTCCAGCCGCGAGGTCAGCACCTCCCACGGGGTCAGCCCGCCGCCGAGGTCGATCGTGAACTCGTGGGCGTGGTTGTGGTAGCCGTACCGCAGCCCGTACCTCTTCGCGACCGCAGCCTCCGCGTTCATCTGGTCGGCCCACTGCTGCCAGTCCGAGAGCGACGTCGAGTTCAGGTAGGGCACGTTGACGTACTTCTGGCCCAGGATCAGTGCGTTCTCGAGCTTGGTGCGCAGCGCGGCCGAGTCTGCACTGATGCCGTCGTGGCTCGACGACGCCCGGATGCCGAGGTCGTTCAGCTGGGCACGCATCGCGCTCGCCGTACGCCCGTAGAGGCCCGCCAGCTCGACCTTCTCGTAGCCGTACTGTGCGAGCCGGGTCAGCACCAGGTCCACGCCCTCGGGCGTGCTCATCGCCGCGCGCAGCGTGTAGAGCTGGATGCTGATCTCGTCGTGCGGCACCGAACGTCGGCGGCCGGACGACCCGCCGTGACGACCCCCGTGCGCCACGGCGGGCGCCGCCGTGGCGAGTACGGCGGCACCGGCGACACCGGCCGCCGCTCCACGGAACAACGTGCGGCGACTGGCGCCCTTGCGGTCCAGCGAGTCGCGCAGCGCGCCCTCGCCGTCAAAGCCGAAACACATGAGGTGGTTCCTTTCCCGAGATGGACATGTGTGCGGTGCGGTGGTGCTGTGGTTTCGAGGCTCGGGCCTAGCGGCCCTCGCACCTCAACCACCGATCGGTGCTACTCCTTCGTGGAGAACGCCGCGTCGAACGCGGCCTCCGGG
This sequence comes from Nocardioides hankookensis, assembly GCF_042658885.1. Lineage (NCBI taxonomy): Bacteria > Bacillati > Actinomycetota > Actinomycetes > Propionibacteriales > Nocardioidaceae > Nocardioides > Nocardioides hankookensis. The sequence continues at coordinate 856,430 of NZ_JBHSRJ010000009.1, forward strand.
GCGTCGAAGGCGAGCCGGCGGACGAACTCCAGCGCCTCCGGGGCGCCGACGAGCCGGTCCATGCCGGCGTCCTCCCACTCGACGGAGATCGGCCCGTCGTACCCGATCGTGTTGAGCATCCGGAAGCACTGCTCCCACGGGACGTCGCCGTGGCCGGTGGACACGAAGTCCCAGCCGCGGCGCGGGTCGGCCCAGGGCAGGTGCGAGCCCATCCGGCCGTTGCGGCCGTTGCCCGTCTGGCGCTTCGCGTCCTTGCAGTCGACGTGGTAGATCCGGTCCTTGAAGTCCCACAGGAATCCGGCCGGGTCGAGGTCCTGCCACACGAAGTGCGACGGGTCCCAGTTGAGGCCGAACGCCTCCCGGTGACCGATCGCCTCCATCGTCGCCACCGTCGTCCAGTAGTCGTAGGCGATCTCGGACGGGTGCACCTCGTGGGCGAACCGGACGCCGCACTCGTCGAAGACGTCGAGGATCGGGTTCCAGCGGTCGGCGAAGTCGCGGTAGCCCGCGGCCACCATCTCCTCGGTCGCCGGCGGGAACATCGCGACGTACTTCCAGATCGCGGAGCCGGTGAAGCCGACGACCGTCTTCACGCCGAGCTTCTGCGCGAGGCGGGCCGTCATCTTCATCTCCTCGGCCGCGCGCTGCCGGACGCCCTCGGGGTCGCCGTCGCCCCAGACCTTCGCCGACAGGATCGCCTCGTGACGGCCGTCGATCGGGTCGTCGCAGACGGCCTGGCCCTTGAGGTGGTTGGAGATCGCGTAGACGCTCAGGCCGTGCCTCTCCAGCAGGTCGAGCTTGCCCTGGACGTAGGCGTCGTCGTCGGCCTGCCAGGGGTCGAGGTGGTCGCCCCAGCAGGCGATCTCGAGCCCGTCGTACCCCCAGCCGGAGGCGAGCTTCGCGACCTCCTCGAAGGGCAGGTCGGCCCACTGGCCGGTGAAGAGCGTGATCGGTCGAGGCATGTCAGAACCTTTCGGAGGTCGGGTCAGCGGACACCGAGCAGGTGCTCCATGGCGAGCTGGTCGAGGGCTTCCATCGCGACGCTGCGGGCGCGCAGCGCGTCGAGGTCGTAGGTGGCGTTGCGTACGTCGTCGAGCGACTCCCCCGGGGCGACCGTGGGCTGCTCGAGCTCCATGACCCCCGCCGCCTCGAGCGCCACCGCGACGTCGGGGTCGGCGCGGAAGGCCTGCACCTTCTCGCGCAGGATCAGGTAGTTGCGCATGCAGGCGCGGGCCGACTCCCAGACCCCGTCGATCGCCTCGGCCCGTGGCGGCTTGTAGTCGAAGTGCACGTAGCCGTCGTAGCGACGGTCGGTGCCGGCGCCGAGCATGGCGTCGACGGTCCAGAACGCGCCGCGCAGGCTGCCCGCACCGAACCGCAGGTCCTGGTCGAAGCGGGGACCGTGCTGACCGTTGAGGTCGATGTGGAAGAGCTTGTCGTGCCACAGCGCCTGGCTGATGCCGTGCGCGAAGTTGAGCCCGGCCATCTCCTCGTGCCCGACCTCCGGGTTGAGGCCGACCATCTCCGGGTGCTCGAGCTCGGAGATCAGCGCGATCGCGTGCCCGATCGTCGGCAGCAGGATGTCGCCGCGCGGCTCGTTGGGCTTGGGCTCGAGCGCGAAGCGCAGGTCGTAGCCCTGCTCCCGCACGTAGCCGCAGGCGATGTCGAGCGCGTCGCGGAAGCGGTCCATCGCGGCCGGCACGTTCTTGCTCGCGCCGTGCTCGGCGCCCTCACGGCCACCCCACATCACGAACGTCTTCGCGCCGAGCGAGGCCGCGAGGTCGATGTTGCGCAGCACCTTGGCCAGCGCGTAGCGGCGCACCTCCCGGTTGTTGGCCGTGATCGCGCCCTCCTTGAAGACCGGGTCGGAGAACGTGTTGGTCGTGACCATCTCCACGACCAGCCCGGTGTCCGCCAGCGCCTTCTGGAAGCGGTCGAGCGTGTCCTGCCGGGTCGCCTCGTCGGGCAGCAGGTCGTCGTCGTGGAAGGTGACGGCCGCGGCGCCGAGCTCGGCGAGCTTGTACGTCGCCTCGACCGGGTCGAGCAGGTCGCGCGAGGCCGGACCGAAGACGTCGGTGCCCTGCCAGCCGACCGTCCAGAGTCCGAACGAGAACTTGTCCTCGGGGGCGGGGGTGAAGCGGTCGGTCACTGGATCTCCTGCCAGGTGCGGGTGAGGGAGCTGGTCTCGACCGCGTCCAGCACCCGCTGGACGTTGAGGCCGTCGGCGAAGGACGGGCTCGGGTCGGTGCCGTCGGCGATCGCGGTGACGAGGTCGACGACCTGGTGGGTGAAGCCGTGCTCGTAGCCGAGCCCGTGACCGGGCGGCCACCAGGCCGCGACGTACGGGTGCGTGGCCTCGGTGGCGATGATCCGCCGGAAGCCGGCGACGTCGGCGTCCTCGCGGGCGTCGAAGTACTCGAGCACGTTCATGTCCTCGAAGTCGAAGGCGAGGCTGCCGAGCGAGCCGTTGACCTCGATCCGGATCGCGTTCTTGCGACCGGTCGCGAAGCGGGTCGCCTCGAAGACGCCCATCGCGCCACCGGCGAAGGTGGCCAGGAACGACGCGGCGTCGTCGACCGTGACCGGCCCGCGCTCGGTGGTCGTGCCACCGCTCCCGAGGCTGCCCGAGGTGTCGCCCGCGGCGTACGGCCGCTCCTTGACGAAGGTCTCGAGGCGGCCGGTGAGCTCGGTGATGCGGCTGCCGGTGATGAACTGCGTCAGGTCGACGACGTGCGCGCCGATGTCACCCAGCGCGCCGGAGCCGGCCTTCTCCTTGTCGAGCCGCCACGACAGCGGGGCCTCGGGGTCGGCGATCCAGTCCTGGAGGTACTGGGCGCGGACGTGCCGGACCTCGCCGATCCGGCCCTCGTCGACGAGCCGACGGGCCAGCCCGATCGCGGGCACCCGACGGTAGGTGAACCCGACCATCGCGCGCACCCCATGAGAGCGAGCCTGGTCGGCGGCAGCGGTCATCGCCTCGGCCTCGGCCACGGTGTTGGCCAGCGGCTTCTCGCAGAGCACGTGCTTGCCGGCCTCGAGGGCGGCGATGGCGATCTCTGCGTGCGTGTCGCCCGGCGTGCAGATGTCGACGACGTCGATGTCGTCGCGCGCGATCACGGCACGCCAGTCCGTCGAGCTCTCGGCCCAGCCCAGACGGGCAGCGGCCTCGGCGGCGCGGTCGGCGTCGCGGCCGACCACCACGGTCATCTCGGGGTGCAGGGGCAGCGCGAAGAAGTGGGGCGCGGTGCGCCAGGCCTGCGAGTGGGCGTTGCCCATGAACGCGTGGCCGATCATGGCGACGCGCAGGGACGAGCTCTGGTCGGTCATGCGGACTCCCGGGTGGAGGGTGCCCACCCCCGGGCCCTGACGGAGAGGGGGCCCGGGGGTGAGCAGGTGTCGGTCAGGACTCGAAGGCGGAGTCGATGTACTGGTCGACGTTGTCCGCGGTCACGACCGGCGCGTAGAGCTGGACCTTGCGCGGCACCTCGACCTCGACCAGGTCCGACATCGCCTTGCCCTGGACCAGCAGGCGGGCGAGCTTGATGCCGTCGGCGGCCTGCGTCGACGGGTAGATGACCGTCGCCTTGAGGACGCTGTCGCCGGACTGGATGTCCCGCATCGCGTTGGCCGAGCCGGCGCCGCCGATCATCTCGAACTCGTCGCGGTCGGCGTTCTTGATCGCCGCCAGCACGCCGACGCCCTGGTCGTCGTCGTGGTTCCAGAGGTAGTCGATCTTCGGGGCGGCCTGGAGCAGGTTCGTCGCGGCCTCCTCGCCACCCTCGACCGTGAAGTCGGCGGCGACCCGGTTGTCGACGTCCAGGCCGCACTCGGCCAGCGCGTCCTTGAAGCCCTGGCTGCGGTCCTGGGTCAGCGGCAGCGAGTCGATGCCGGCGATCTCGGCGACGACGGCGTCCTTGTTGCCGTCCGCCTCCTCGCAGACCCAGGCGCCGGCGGAGACGCCCATGCCGTAGTTGTCACCGAGGACGGTGACGCGGGCCGCGTTCGGGTCGTCGAACTCGCGGTCGACGTTGATCACCGGGATGCCCTTGGACATCGCCTCGAGCGCGATCGGCGTCATGGCCGCACCGTCGAAGGGCAGCAGCACGATCGCGTCGACACCGTCGTTGATGAACGTCTCGATCTGGCTGATCTGGACGTTGACGTCGTTGGTGCCCTCGGCGACCTTGAGCTCGACGTCGTCGTACTTGGCCGCCTCCTTCTTGGCGGACTCGGTGATCGAGCCCATCCAGCCGTGGTCGGCCGCGGGTGCGGAGAAGCCGATGACGACCTTGTCGCCGGCCTCGTCGTTGGACCCGGCGGCGGCGACGGTGGTGGCGTCGGCGCTCGTGTCGTCGTCGCCGCTGGAGTCGTTGCTGGTGCAGGCGGCGAGCGACAGGACCGCAAGCCCGGCGACCAGGCCGGTGGCGAGCCCCTTCCGGGACTTCAGGGTGGTGGACCGCAGGGACATGGTGATGCTCCTTGAGTGGTGCGGAGGTGTGGTGCGGATGTGGAGGTGGTGCGGTGGTGGGTGGTGCTAGGTATTGCTCCGAGACGCCAACCGCTGCTGCAGGAGCACGGCGGCGACGATGATGGCTCCCTTGAAGAGCGACTGCTCGGAGAAGGAGCGGTTGTTGAGGATGAAGATGTTCGTGATCGTCGTGAAGATCAGGACGCCCAGGACAGTGCCGACGATCGTGCCGCGGCCACCCGTCAGCAGCGTGCCGCCGATGACGACCGCCGCGATCGCGTCGAGCTCGAGCAGGTTGCCGTGCGTGGAGCTGCCGGTCGTGGTCTTGGCGACGAGCATCAGCGCTGCGATGCCGCAGCAGACGCCGATCAGCACGTAGAGGTAGACGGTGTGCCGCTTCACGTTGATGCCGGCCAGCCGGGCCGCCTCGGGGTTGCCACCGACCGCGACGGTACGGCGACCGAACGTCGTGCGGTTGAGCAGGATCCAGCCCGCGACCGAGACCAGCGCGAAGAGCCAGATCTGGACGTCGATGCCGAGGACGTCCCGGTCGAAGAAGTCGTCGAAGCCCGGGACGTTGACGATCTGCGTCTTCTTGTCGCTGATGATCTCGGCGAGGCCGCGCGCGCTGGCGAGCATGGCCAGCGTCATGATGAACGGCACGATCCCGCCGTACGCGATCAAGAGGCCGTTGACGAGACCGCAACCCGCTCCGACCAGCAGCGCGACGACGACCATCCAGAGCCAGTGGGTGTCCTGGGCGAGCTCCTGGGTGGCGACGGTGGTGCACCAGACCGACGACAGCGCGACGATCGCGCCGACGGAGAGGTCGATGCCGCCGCCGATGATCACGAACGTCATCCCGATGCTCACGACGCCGACCACCGCGGCCAGCCTCAGGATCGTCAGGGCGTTGTCCCAGTCGGTGAACCGGCTCCCGGCCGTGATCGCGCCGACGATGCAGATCAGCAGCAGTGCGACGACCAGCCCCGCGTTGCGGCCCACGCTGGTGCGCAGCACGGCGAGGACCTTGTTGGGCTCGCGTGCGGTCTCGAGGGCCGCCATCTCCACCCGGGCACTGTCTTGGCTCATGCCGAGACCCTTTCTTCCATGACCAGGTCGAGGACCCGGGACTCGTCGATCTGGCTGGCATCGGACTCGTGCACGACCTCGCCCTCGCGGACGACGAGCACCCGGTCGGCGAGACCGAGCACCTCCTCGATCTCGCTGGACACGACCACGACGGCGACGCCGCGGTCGGCCAGCGACCGGATGAGCTGGTAGATCTCGCTGCGGGCACCGACGTCGACACCGCGGGTGGGCTCGTCGAGCAGCAGCACCCGGCAGTCGCGCAGCAGCCAGCGGGCCAGCACGACCTTCTGCTGGTTGCCGCCGGATAGCGTTCGGACCGCTCGGGTCACCCCGTCCGGGCGTACGTCGAGGCTGGCGGTCAGCTCCGCGGCGCGGCGTCGCTCCTCGCCCCGGTTGAGGAAGCCGAGCCGGGCAAAACGGCTCATGGACGAGACGGTGATGTTCTTGAAGACGGCTTCGTCGAGCAGGAGGCCCTGGCTCTTGCGCTCCTCCGGGCACAGGCCCATGCCGGCGCGGACCGAGGACGTCACCGACCCACGCCGGAGCCGCTTGCCGTCGACGCTGACCGACCCGGTCGAGGCGCGGCGGGCGCCGTACAGCGTCTCGACGATCTCGGAGCGCCCGGCGCCCACGAGCCCGGCGAGCCCGATGATCTCGCCGGCGTGCACGGTGAGGTCGACTCCCGTGAACACGCCGGCGAGGCGGAGGTCCCGCACCTCCAGCACCGGCACGCGGCTCTCGCGCGGCATCTCGGTGCGGGGCGGGAAGACGTACTCGATCGACCGACCGGTCATCAGCCGGATCAGCTCGGCGGTCGGGGTGTCCGCGACGGCCAGGCCGGTCGAGACGGTGCGGCCATCCTTGAGGACGGTGATCCGGTCGCCGATCTCGCGGATCTCCTCCAGTCGGTGGGAGATGTAGACGACCGCGACGCCCTCCTCGGTGAGCCCGCGGATCACCCGGAAGAGGTTCTTGACCCCCTCCTGGTCGAGCACGGCGGACGGCTCGTCGAGCACGAGCAGGCGGGTCTGGTGAGAGAGGGCGCGCGCCATGCTGACGATCTGCTGCGACGCCGGTGGGAGCTCACCCACGATCCGGGTCGGCGAGATCTCGGGGTGCCCGAGCCGGGCCAGCAGGTCGCGCACCAGCTGATGGGCCTTGCTCCGGTGCGTGAACCCGGCCCGCGACACCTCGTGACCGAGGAAGACGTTCTCGGTGACGTCGAGGTGCGGCACCAGGTCGAGCTCCTGGTAGATCGTGGCCACGCCGTGCTCGATCGCCTTGGCGGGCGAGGAGAACGACGTCTCCGCGCCGTCCCAGGCGATGGTCCCCTCGTCCGGCTGGTGGAAGCCGGAGAGCACCTTGATCAGCGTCGACTTGCCGGCGCCGTTCTGGCCGAGCAGGCAGTGCACCTCGCCGGCGCGTACGTCGAGGTCGACACCGTCGAGCGCGCGGACGCCCGGGAACTCCTTGACGATCCCGGTCATCTGGAGCAGCGGCTGTGTCATCGGGCTCCTCCCACGAGCACGTCGGGGTGCGGCGGTGCGACGACGGTCGGGTCGTCGAAGACGGTCTCCAGGGCGACGGCCGCCCCGCCTCGCACCGCGGCGGTGAAGCCGAGGGTCGAGAACTCGACGCGGGTGCCGCCGGCCTGCGGCGCGAGCACGCCGGCGAGCAGGTGCTCCTCGATGGACGGCCGCAGGTGCTGGCCGATCTCGGCGAAGTAGCCGCTGAGCACGATCGCGGAGGGGTTGAGCGCGTTGGTGAGCATGGCCGCGCCGATGCCGATCCAGTTGCCGACCCGGTCCAGCGCGGCGATGGTGCGGGTGTCGCCGAGGTCGGCACGACGGTTGAGCTCGGCGAGCCGGTCGTCGAGCGAGAGAGCCGGGTCGCGCACCGGGTCGTCGGGGTCGGCAGCCGCGTCCAGGAGGGCGCGCAGGCCGCTCACGGTCTCCCAGCAGCCGATCCGCCCGCAGCCGCACCGACGGCCGCCCGGCTCGACGATCATGTGGCCGAACTCCCCGGCGTACCCCTGGTGCCCGCGCAGCAGCCGGCCGCCCGCGACGATCCCGCCGCCGACGCCGACCTCGCCGAAGATCACCAGGACGTCCTGGCGGTTGGGGTCGCCGGGCACGGCCTCGGCGATCGCGGCCAGGTTGCCCTCGTTCTCGATCGAGACCGGGTACGCCGCGCCGAGGCGAGCCCGCACCTCCGAGCCGACCGGGACGTCGCGCCAGCCCAGGTTGGGGCCGACCGTCAGCAGCTCGCGGGGGCGGTCGAGGAGGCCGGCGACCCCGACCGTGACGCCGACGACGAGGCCGCCCCGGGCGACGACCTCGGCCTCGGCGAGCCGGACCAGCTCGACGAGCCGGTCGAGCACCTCGTCGACGGCGAGCCGGTGGGCGTCGATCGCGAGCCGTTGCTCGGAGACGGCGTTGCCGGCGAGGTCGAGCGCGATGGCGGCGACGTGGTTGACGTTGATCTCGGCGCCGATGCCGCAGACGGCGGCGCCGTCCAGCTCGACGGAGGTGCCCGGGCGGCCCATGCCGCCGCGCTCGACGCCGGCCGCACGGACCAGGCCGAGGTCGGCGAGCTCCGCGACCAGCGCGGAGGCGGCCGAGCGGGTCAGGCCGAGCTCGGTCGCGAGCCGGGCCCGCGAGCGCGGACCGTGGTCGCGCAGCTGGCGCAGGACGAGGGAGAGCTTGGCGCTGCGCACCCGCGACCTCCCGACCCTCGACGAGCGTCGCAGTCCTTGTGACAGCGATCACTCATTTGTTGAGATGCCGCACAAAGTAGGGGGCGACGTCGGGTGGATGCAAGCGTTTCAGGCGAAAGAACTCAAAGTGCTGCACAAACTTTGCAAAGTAATCTGCGAAAGTCGGGACCAAGGTGACGCTCTACGGGGCGTAGACCGACGCGCTGATCATCCGGGCGGCGCCGACCACGCCACCCTCGTCGCCGAGCTCGCTGAGCACGATCGGCAGGTTGCCGGTGGCCAGCGGCAGGCTCCGCCGGTAGGTGACGCCGCGGATCTCGGCGAGCAGGGCGTGCCCGAGCCCGGTGACGCGGCCGCCGATGACGATCAGGCCCGGGTTGAAGAAGGACACCAGCCCGGCGAGCACCTGGCCGATGTGCCGACCGCTCTCGCGGATCAGCTGGACCGCCTGCGCGTCGCCCTGGGAGACCGCGATGCCGACGTCGGCGGCCGTGAGCTCGCCCTTCTCGGCGAGCAGGGTCGCGAGCGCCGGGGACCGGCCGCTCCGGGCCGCGGACACCGCGTCCCGGGCAAGGGCGGCGCCGCCGGAGAAGGCCTCGAGGCAGCCGGTGTTGCCGCACGCGCAGGTCGGCCCGAAGTCCTCGACGCGGATGTGGCCGATGTCGCCGGCGCAACCGTTGACGCCGCGGTAGAGCTCGCCGTCGATGACGATCCCGCAGCCGATGCCGGTGCCGATCTTCACGAAGAGGAAGTCCTGGGCACCCTTGGCGACCCCCGCGTGCTGCTCCCCCACGGCCAGCACGTTCACGTCGTTGTCGAGGACGACCGGGCAGCCGAGCTCGCGCGAGACCGCGTCGCGGACCGGGTAGCCGTCCCAGCCGGGCATGATCGGCGGCGACACCGAGACACCGCGGTTGAAGTCGACCGGTCCCGGTACGCCGATGCCGGCGCCCATCACCTGCTCGACGCCGACCTCGGCCATGACCTCGCGCACCAGCTTCAGGGCGGCTGCGAGGACCACCTCCGGACCCTGCCGGATGTCGCTCGCGCTCTCGCGGGTCGCCAGCACGCTGAGCCGACCGTCGGTGACGCCGACGGACATGCCCGTCGCCCCGATCGAGATGCCGACGAACCGGATGTCGGGCGACAGGTCGACCAGCGTCGAGCGACGACCACCACGTGAGGCCGCCGGGCCGGCCTCCTGGGCCAGCCCGAGCTCGGCGAGGCGCAAGACCTCGGCCGACACCGTCGTACGCGAGACCAGGAGCCGGTCGGCGAGCTGGGCCTTGGACAGCGGCCCCTCGTCGCGGAGCTGGGCGAGGATCCGGGCCTGCATCGCGTTCTCGGCACGGCCCGCGAGGGAATGACGCACGCCGGGAGTCTCCCACGGTTGTCCACAGGCGGCCGTCCGGTCCGTTTCGCCGCGACGCCGGTCGGGGAATGATCGGCGTCGTGAGCCGTACTCGGGCGGTCCTCACCGCCGCCGTCCTCCTGTCGGCACTCGCCCTCGGCGGGTGCACCGACGACGACCCCGAGCCCAAGTTCGGGCCGACCGAGTCGACGTCACCTGCTTCGCCGACGTCCCCGAGCACGAGTTCTGCGGCTGGAACGGTCGCGCCAACGCTGCCTTCGGCAGCGCAGGGTTCGACTGCGGCGTCGGCCGAGGCGTTCGTGAAGTTCTACTGGGAGGCTGTCAACTACGCCCAGTCGAGTGGAGATCTCAGGCTGCTTCGAGGACTGGGGAGTCCATCTTGCACCGCGTGCAACGCCGGGGTTTCGTACCTCGAACAGGTCTTTGATGCCGGAGGACATGTCGTCGGCGGGGTTGGAAGTCTCAGTGTGCAGAAGTCGAGCCTGGTGGAGGGCGACGGCCAATTGAGCGGGGTCGTGAAGTTCGTCCTGACCACCACGCCTCAGCGGGTCGACTTCGAGGGAACATCCAAGGACGAGAGCTATCCCGGAGGTACAAAGACAGTCAACGCTCTTGTGGAGCCTGCCGGCGGCAGTTGGATCATGACGAGTTGGGGCATCCAGCAGTGATGCGCGCGATGGCCTTGGCGTGCGTGCTCACGCTCGCGTGCGCCGCCCCGGCATTTGCGGACAACCCCAAGGTTGGGCCTGGACTTTCAGGGTTTGTCGTTGCTGCGTCTGACGCAGTTGCAGCTCAGTCGGCTGACGGCACGGCTACGAACGTGGTCTTGGAGCCTCGTGACTCCGACCTGGATGCGATCTGCGTCCAAGCGGCGATCACTACTGGGCAGGAGCCGTTCGAGTTCTGCGATCTGCCGGTTGACCCCACGGCAGCCGCGCCGGACGTAACCCCCGGCCTCGTCGCGACCGCCTTCCGCCGCCTCCCGCTCCCGGCAGCCGACCTGGTCATCCAGCCCCCGAACGGCCGGACCCTGGTCAACTTCGACACGAACTTCTACACCGAGCAGGGCGAGCTCACCCGGACCGTGACGCTGCTGGGGCGACAGGTCGAGCTGCGGATCTGGCCGGCGTCGTTCGGGTGGCGGTTCGGGGACGGGGAGTCGCAGGAGTCGACGTCACCGGGCTCGGCGTACCCGGACCTCGACATCACCCACAGCTACACCCGCAAGGGACGGGTCAGCCCGAGCGTGGACACGACGTACGCCGCGCGGTTCCGCGTCGACGGCGGGCCGTGGCGCGACGTCGCCGGCACCGTGACCGTCCCGGGCAGCCCACAGAAGCTGCGGGTCGTGGAGGCGCGCCCGGTGCTGGTCGGCGGATAGCGGGGAAGATCCGGTGCACGGGGTGCGTCAGAACTTCCCGGCTGATCAGCCGAGGAGGTCTCCGATCCGCGCCGCGACGTAGTCACCGAACTCGGCGTGGCCGGCGGGGGTCAGGTGGAGGCGGTCCGGGAGGTAGGGGAGGTCGAGACCGGTCGTGCTGACGTAGGCGAGGTCGTAGTGCGCGGCGAGCGAGGCGAGCAGGGCGTCGACGTGCGGCACCGCGCCGGCCCGGGACGGTGCGGTCGCGGGGCCGACGATCACCACGCGCTGGCCGCGGAGCTCGCGCACCAGGCGGGCGAAGCCGGATCGGATCGCGGCGTCGGGCTGGTCGTAGTCGTTGAGGCCGCCCTCGACGACGACCAGGTCGGCGCCGCCGCGCAGGGCGCGGGGGGCACGGTCGGCGAAGGAGACCCGGCCGCAGGGGCTGGCGTCGGCGCTGAAGCCGGACCCTGAGAAGCCGGCGACGTGCACGGCGCCGCCGAGGCGGGACGCCCAGGAGCCGGCCGACCGGTCCAGCCCGAGCCCGGCCGACCACGAGTCACCGATCACGACGACGCGCTGGCCCGAGCCGGTCACGGTCGCGGCGCGCTCGCGGGAGTCGGACGCGAACCGCTCACAGCGGGTGACGTCCGCGCTCTGCGCCCGGACGCCGATCGCGACGGTCAGTGCCGTCGCCAGCACGAGGACCACGAGTGCGCCCACCAGCCACGGACGTCGTACCGACCAGATCATGCGTTTCTTCCCGCTCCCCGAGTGCTCCACCACAAGACTCAGCGAAATGACGCGTCAGATGTTCCGGAATGACGCAGAAAACCCGCTCCGTCTACCAAATCGTGATCTGGTGGGGTTCGTGCCCGACGTCTTCGAGATCCCCGGACCCGACGGCCGCACCCTCGAGGTGCTCACCGGCGGCGACCCGGACGGCTTCCCGCTCCTCTTCCACAACGGCTCGCCGTCCGCCGTGGCGCCCTCCGCCGGCTTCGACGAGCAGGTCGCCGCTGCCGGGCTCCGGCACATCACGTTCTCGCGGCCCGGGTACGGCGCCTCAACGCCTCGCCCCGCGCCGGGCCGCTTCGTCGACGACGTCGTCGAGTCCGTCGCGGTGCTCGACCACCTGGGCGTCGGCGAGTTCGTCACCGCCGGCTGGTCGGGCGGCGGGCCGCGGGCGCTGGCCTGCGCCGCCCTGCTCCCCACGCGGTGCCGGGCGGCCGCCTCGCTGGCCGGGGTGGCGCCGTACGACGCCGAAGGCCTCGACTGGTTCGACGGGATGGCAGAGGAGAACCAGGCTGAGTACGACGCCGCCGGCAAGGGGCCCGAGGTCTACGGCGCCTTCCTCGAGGAGCACATGACCGGCATCCTGGCGGCCACACCCGACGAGATCGCCGACGCGATGGGCGGCCTGGTGACCCCGGTCGACAAGGCGGTGATCACCGCCGACTTCGCCGAGTGGATGAGCCGCACCTTCAACCACGCCGGGGCGCAGGGCGTGATCGGTGTCCGCGACGACGGGCTCGCGGCGTTCTCACCGTGGGGCTTCGATCTCGGCGGGATCCGGGTGCCGGTGGCCGTGTGGCAGGGACGCCAGGACGCGATGGTGCCCTACGCCCACGGCGTCTGGCTCTCCGAGCACGTCCCCGGCGCGCAGGCGCACCTTTTCGACGACGAAGGCCACCTGACCCTGGTGACCGCGCGGCTGGACGAGATCCTCGCCGACCTCAAGCGGCTCGCGGGGCTGTAGGCGCGGGGACCAGCACCGGCGTACGACGCAGCACCGCGGCGAGCAGGGCGGTGGCGGCGAGCAGGACCGTCGCGAGCGCCACCACGCCCGACCACCCGGCGCCCGACCACGCGGGTCCGGCGATGCTGCCGAAGACCGAGGAACCCAGGTAGTAGGCGAAGAGGTAGAGCGAGGCCGCCTGGGCCGCGGAGACCCCGCCGGCGTGGGCCCTCGCCGGGACCCAGCCACTCGCGATGCCGTGCACGACGAAGAACCCCGCCACGAGCAGGCCGAGCCCGACGACGATCGCCGTCAGCGACTGGGCGAGCGTGAGCAGCAGCCCGGCCAGGGCGAGGACGCAGCCGAACGGCAGCACCGCCCGCCGCCCGAGCCGGTCGGCCATCCGCCCGGACACAGCAGAGCTGACGGTGCCCAGCGGGTAGACGAGGAAGACCAGGCTCGCGGCCCCCAGGCCGAGGTGGAAGGGCGCCGCCTCGAGCCGGAAGCCGAGGGTGTTGAAGACCGCGACCAGCATGCCCATCGAGCAGCCGCCGATGCCGTAGAGGGCGAGCAGGGCCGGGTCGGAGACAGCGCGTACGGCGCGGTGCAGCACCTGCCGCAGTCCGGGCGGCGACGGGACGAAGTGGGCCGACGGAGGCAGCAGCACCCGCACCGTGGCCGCGCAGGCGAGGGCGAGAAGTCCGGACGCGGCGAGCGCCCAGCGCCAGCCCGCGAGCTCGCCCACCGCGCCGGTGAGCAGGCGGCCGGACATCCCGCCCAGCGCCGTGCCCCCGATGTAGAGGCCGGCGGCGCGGGCGTGCGCCGAGACGTGGAGCTCCTCGCGGAGGTACGCCGTCGCAACGGCCGGCAGCCCGGCCAGGGCGACGCCCTCCAAGCAGCGCAGGACCAGCATGCTCGACCAGGTCGGCGCGACAGCCGAGGCGAGCGCGACCAGGGCGGAGGCGATCAGCGAGCCGTGGATCAGCCGGGTCCGCCCGACGAGCTCCGACGTCGGGCCCGCCACCAGCAGCGCGAACCCGAGGCCGAGGGTCGTGAGCGACAGGGTCAGCGTGCTCGCCGAGGTGGAGACGCCGAAGTCGGCGGCCAGCTCGGGCAGCAGCGCCTGCGTGCTGTAGAGCAGGGCGAAGGTCGCCAGCCCGGCCACGAAGAGTGCGGCGACGACACGGCGGTAGTCGGCGCTCCCCGGCCGGTGTCCTTCGATGTCCACACCACGACTGTGCGCCGCTCAGCCTCATACTGCCAATGTCTGGACCGACGCTGGATCATGCGTTTGGTGCATGATGGTTCCCATGCTGGTCAGGGACCTGGAGTGGCTGGTCACCGTCGCCGACCTCGAGCACGTCACCGACGCGGCGGCCGTCCTCGGCATCCCCCAGCCGACGTTGTCGCGCGCCGTCGCGCGGATCGAGGCCGAGCTCGGCACCCGCGTCTTCGAGCGCGTGCCGGACGGCGTCCGGGTGACGCCGGCAGGCGAGCTGGTGGTGACCGCGGCGCGCGAGCTCGGCGCGCGGCACACGCAGCTGGTCGACGACCTGGCCTCGCTGCTCGACCCGGACGCCGGTGTCGTCCGACTCGCCTTCCTGGACTCGATGGCAGGACTGCTCGTCCCCCGCCTGCTGCGCGGCTTCCACCAGGTGGCGCCCCGGGTGCGGCTGGTGCTGCGGCAGGAGCCCGCGCACGAGATCAACGTCGACCTGACCAGCGGCGCCGCGGACCTCGCGATCACGACCCAGCAGGACGGGCTGGGCTGGCGACCCCTCCTCGCGGAGCGCCCGGTGCTCGTCGTGCCCGCCGGGCACCGGCTCGCGGGCCGCAAGCGGGTGGCCCTGGACGAGCTGGCCGACGAGGAGCTGGTGACGGTGCCACCCGGCTTCGGCTACCGCCAGCTCGTCGACGACCTGCTGCGCTCGGCCGGCATCGCGCCGGCCATCTCCTTCGAGAGCGCGGACCTGGGCACCATCGAGGGCCTGGTGGCCGCCGGTCTGGGTGTGGCGATCGTGCCGGACCATCTCGCCGGCGCGTCCGGCACCGTTGGCATCACGCTGGCGGGAGCCCGGGTACGGCGCTCGATCGGCCTGGTCTGGCGCACCGACCGAGAGCTCTCCCCGGCAGCCGCGAGGTTCCGCGACTTCGTCGTCAGCTGACGACGCTCAGCCCATCGCGTAGGCCGCGAGCTCGCCGGCCAGGTCGGCGTTCGCCCGGCCGACCACGATCGTGCCGTCGCCGGTGTGCTCCATCGAGGCGATCTCGCCCTGCTGGTGCAGCCGGTTGATCAGGTCGCCGCGGTCGTAGGGCAGCAGCGCCTTGAACTCCACGCCGGGCCGGGGCAGCTCGCCCTCGATCCGCGCGAGCGCCTCGGCGATGCCCTCGCCGGTCTTGGCGGAGACGACGACCGAGTGCGGCTCGTTGCGCTGGAGCCGGGCCAGGGCCATCGGGTCGGCGAGGTCGCCCTTGTTGATCACGATGAGCTCGGGCACCTTGGTCGCGCCGATCTCCGCGAAGACCTCACGGACGGCCGAGATCTGGCCCTCGGGGTCGGGGTGCGACCCGTCGACCACGTGCAGGACCAGGTCGGACTCGGCGACCTCCTCGAGCGTGCTGCGGAAGGCCTCGACGAGCTGGTGCGGCAGGTGCCGCACGAAGCCGACGGTGTCGCTCATCGTGTAGACGCGGCCGTCCGCCGTCGTCGTACGCCGCGTCGTCGGGTCGAGCGTCGCGAAGAGCGCATCCTCGACGAGCACACCGGCACCCGTCAGCCGGTTGAGCAGGGTCGACTTGCCCGCGTTGGTGTAGCCCGCGATCGTCACGCTCGGGATGTGGTTGCGCTGCCGCTCCTGGCGCTTGGTGTCGCGGGTGCCCTTCATCTCGCGCAGGTCGCGACGCAGCTTGGCGATCTTGGTGTTGATCCGGCGCCGGTCGTTCTCGATCTTGGTCTCACCAGGGCCACGGCTACCGATACCGGCGCCACCGGCGACCCGGCCACCGGCCTGGCGGGAGAGGTTGCCGCCCCAGCCGCGCAGGCGCTGCTTCATGTAGTTGAGCTGGGCGAGCTCGGTCTGCGCCTGGGCTTCACCGGACTTCGCGTGCTGGGCGAAGATGTCGAGGATCAGCGCGGTCCGGTCGACGACCTTGACCTTGAGCTTGTCCTCGAGGTTCCTCAGCTGGCTGGGCGCGAGCTCGCCGTCGCAGATGACGGTGTCGGCGCCGGTCGCCTGCACGATCTCCGCGATCCCCTCGACCTTGCCGCGACCGACGTACGTCGCGGGGTCGGGGCTCTGGCGGCGCTGGTAGATCGCCTCGAGCACCTCGGAGCCGGCGGTCTCGGCGAGTAGGGCGAGCTCGGCCATCGAGTTCTCGGCGTCCTGGGTCGTGCCCTCGGTCCACACCCCGACGAGCACGACGCGCTCGAGCCGGAGCTGGCGGTACTCGACCTCGGTGATGTCCTCGAGCTCGGTGCGCAAGCCGGCGACCCGCCGGAGCTGGTGGCGCTCGGCGAGCTCCATCGCGCCCGTCGTCGGGTCCTCCTCCGGGTCCGCCCCGGAGTAGCCCGACTCGAAGTCGTCGTCGTCCCAGCCCTCGGTGTCCTCGAGCTCGTCGTCGAGGTTGAAGGCGGGGTCGATCTCGTGTGCGTTGCTCATTACTGGTTCAGCGTACGTTTCAGTCATCTGTGGACACCAACGCTTAACCTTCGGCACATGATTCCCGAGGTGCCCGCCGACATCAGGCTGCTCGGCATCACGGGCGCGCCCGGGGTCGGAAAGACCACGGCCGCCGCGGCCCTGGCGCTCCCGGTCGTGCCGATGGACGGGTTCCACTACGCCGATGTCGAGCTCGTCCGCCGTGGCCTGCGCGACCGCAAGGGGGCACCGGAGACCTTCGACGCGGAGGGGTACGCCGCGCTGCTGGCGCGGGTCCGGGCCGGGGAGGAGGTGGTGGCGCCGATGTTCGAGCGCGGTCTGGAGCAGCCGATCGCGGGGGCGATCGCGGTGCCCGCGACCGGGACCGTCGTGACCGAGGGCAACTACCTGCTGCTCGACGAACCGCGCTGGCGGGCGGTGCGCGCGCAGCTCGACGTCGTGTGGCACCTGCACCTCGACGACGGCGTACGCCGCGAGCGGCTGGTCGCGCGGCACATAGAGTTCGGCAAGACGCCGGACGAGGCGCGCGCCTGGGTCGCCCGGGTGGACGACGCCAACGCGGCCCTGGTCGAGGCCGCGGCCGACCGGGCCGACGTGGTCGTCGACCTCACGACCTGAGCGGCTCGGGCTCCAGGTCCTGCGACCAGAGGGCCGCCCCCGACCCGTCGTGCAGCGTGACGGTGAGCAGGCCGTCGACGGCGATCGCGACGTGGCCGAAGAACTGGTTGCCGGCGCGCGGCGACTGGCTCCACGCGTCGGTCTCGTTGCCCTTCGAGTAGTGGACCTCCGGGCCGAAGGTGCCGTCGAGGACGCCGTCCTTGGTGGCGAAGGTGCCGGCCGCCATCGGTCCGGAGACGAACTCCCAGAAGGGGTCGAAGTCGGTGAAGGCCGCTTGCTCCGGGCTGTAGTGGTGGGCGGCCGTGTAGTGGACGTCGGCGGTGATCCAGACGACGTTGCGGACGCCGTTGCGCTTGAAGGCGGCGAGGATCCGGGCCAGCTCGGGCTCGCGGCCGGTCGGCGGCCCGGAGTCGTAGTTGGGGATGCTGTCCAGGTCGTCGCTGTGGTTGGACGGCGCCGAGATCGGCAGGTCGGCGGAGATCACCTTCCAGGTCGCCGTCGACGCCGTGACCTGCTCGACCAGCCAGCGCTCCTGCTCGGGGCCGAGGAGGCCGCGCTGGTCCGGGCCGGCGGAGGTCGGGTTCGGACCGCGGTACGAACGCATGTCCAGGCAGAAGACGTCGAGGTGCGGACCGCGCGGGACCCGGCGGTAGATCCGGCCGGACGCGAACCCGTCGCCGCCACGGTCGACCAGGTGGCGCACCGGCACCGGCTGGTACTCCTGCCAGGCCCGGCGACCGCGCGCGGACAGCACGTCGCACCGGCGCTCGGTGTAGCGGTCGTCGTCGATGACCTCGCCCGGGTACCAGTTGTTGCAGGTCTCGTGGTCGTCCCACTGGCTGATCGTCGGCACCTCGGCGTACAGCGCCCGCACGTGCTCGTCGAGCAGCGGGTAGCGGTGCCGTCCACGGAACTCGGTCAGCGTCTCGGCCACCTTGTCGACGCCGTACTGGACCACGTTGCGCCAGGTCGAACCGGTGTCCTCCTCGGTCTGCGTCTCGTAGATCTCGCAGTCGGCGTAGATGGTGTCGCCGGAGTGGATGAGGAAGTCGGGACGGGTCTGGAGGATCGCCCGGTACGTCGTCAGGCCGTCGACGTCCGGGTTGATCCCCCAGCCCTGGCCGCAGGTGTCGCCCGACCAGACGAAGGACTGCGCCGCGGGCTGGATCGCGGCAGTCGCGAAGGTGACCCGCTCGGTCCGGCCGACCGCCCCGTCGGGCGAGGTGAAGGACAGGTCGGCGTCGTACCGGCGTCCGGGCGCGAGGCCGTCGAGGATCAGACGCGCGGTGTGGTCGGTGCGCTCGTCGGCCCAGGCACCGGTGACCTCGCGGACCACGCGGCCGTTGCTGGACAGGCGGACGGAGAGACGGCCGTCGCCGGAGGCGCGGCCCCACAGCACGGCCGAGCTGGTCGTCACCTCGCCGGCCCGGACGCCCGAGGTCAGCTCGACCCTAGATCTCGCCAGGCTGGGTGGTGCGCTGCGCAGGCCGGCGGCGAGCAGCCCCGGCGTTCCCCCGATGGCCACCCCGGCCAGCAGGGCGGTTCGTCTCCCGAGGAGGACCATGGCCACGACGCTGGCGAGGTCGTCCGACGGGACAGGTACGCCGACGTGACGTGTCGGTCAACGCTCGGTGGCGAACTCCCCCGGCGTCAGCCCGGTGACGGTGCGGAAGTCGCGGCCGAAGTGGGCCTGGTCGGCGTACCCGAGGTCGGCGGCGATGCGGGCGAGGTCCCGGTCGGAGCCACGGAGCCGCTCGGCGGCCTCGTGCAGCCGTCGGCGCTGGATCAGCCACTTCGGGGAGAGGCCGATGCGGCGGGCGGTCAGGCGCTGGAGGGTGCGCTCGGTGATCGCGAACTTGTCGCAGACCTGACCGACCCGGTGGACCTCGGGGTCGCCCTCGACGTACTCGACGATCGCGTTGACGAGCAGTCCCTCCTCGTCGACCGGCAGCAGCCGCACGAGGCTCTCCTCGACGGCGGTGACCGCGAGCGCGCGCCGGTCGGGGTCGTCGGGCCGGTCGTCGACGGCCTCGCGGATCCGCTCCTCGAGCGCGGTGTCGCCCAACGGGACGGCGCGGTCGGTCAGGTTGCCGACCGGCTCGCCGAGCAGCGCGATCCCGGCCGCGGGCTGGAGCATCGTGCCGAGCGCCCAGCCGGACCCGGAGAGCTCCTGGGTCGACAGGCCGCTGGTCGGCCCGACGAGCAAGGCGTAGTCCTCCGCCACGACGACCAGGCAGACGGGGTACTGCAGCACCCGCTGCACCGACGACGCCCCGTCGGGCAGCGACCAGACCGGCATCCAGTAGCGGCGTACGACGTCCGTCAGCTCCGGCCGCGGCGCGTAGCGGTGGATCGGCGGGGTGTAGCCGGTCTCGTCGAGCAGGTGCGCGCGCTCCTCGGGGTCGATCGCGCGCGGCTCCTCCATGTGTCGGATTCTTTCAAGAACCACCGACAGCGAAACGCCATCGTGGACACATGAACTTCTTCCTGGACGCCGCCGACCGCTTCACCGACACCGTCTCCGCGACCACGGACTGGTCAGCGGCCAGCCCCTGCGCGGACTGGACGGCCGCCGAGGTGGTCGACCACGTCGTCGACGCCGAGCGCGACTTCCTGGGTCGCCACGACGTCGACCTCGGCGAGCGGCCCTCCGGTGAGCCGGCGGAGGTGTGGGCGGCGCACCTGGCCGCCGTACGTCCGGTCGTCGAGGACGACGCATTCCTGGCCCGCGAGTTCGACGGGTTCTTCGGCCGCACGACGATCGGCACGACGCTGGACAACTTCTACGGGTTCGACCTGGTCGTGCACGGCTGGGACCTCGGCGCGTCCAACGGCCGGCCGACGACCTTCACCGACGACGAGATGGACACGATGGACACCGCGTTCGAGGGCTTCGGCGAGCACGCGTACGACGAGGGCGTCTTCAGGCAGCCGGTCGACGTCCCGGAGGACGCCGACCGGCAGACCAAGCTCCTGGCCCGGATGGGCCGCTCCTCGGTGGTCGAGTAGCGAGCGCCAGGCTTCACTCGGTGGTCGAGTAGCGAGCGCCAGGCTTCACTCGGTGGTCGAGTAGCGAGCGCCAGGCTTCACTCGGTGGTCGAGTAGCGAGCGCCAGGCTTCACTCGGTGGTCGAGTAGCGAGCGCCAGCGAGCGTATCGAGACCTAGCAGATCTCGATACGCCCGTCGCGACCTCGTTCCTCGGTCGCGGGGCTACTCGATCTGGCGCCTGGTCTCGCCGGGAGCGACTGCGTCGCTCCCGGCGAGGGCGCTCACTTCGGGGGCATCCGGATGCCGCCGTCGACGCGGATCACCTCGGCGTTCATGTAGCTGTTGGTGATGCACTCGACGACCATGCTGGCGAGCTCGTCCGGGACGCCGAGACGCTTGGGGAAGAGCACGTTGGAGCCCAGGTTGGCCTTGAAAGCCTCGGAGTCCGGGCCCTCACCGTAGATCGGGGTGTCGATCAGGCCGGGTGCGACGGTGTTGAGCCGGATGCCGGAGGCGGACAGGTCGCGGGCGACCGGGAGGGTCATGCCGACGACGCCGCCCTTCGAGGCGGAGTACGACGCCTGCCCGATCTGGCCGTCGAAGGCCGCGACCGAGGCGAGGTTGACGATGGCGCCGCGGCAGCCGTCGGCGTCGGGCTCGTTGCGACTCATCGCCGTCGCCGCGAGGCGGGTCATGTCGAAGGTGCCGATCAGGTTGATCGCGATCACCTTGCGGAAGGCGTCGAGGTCGTGCGCCGAGTCGTACTCGCCGTCGCGGCCGATGGTGCGCTGGGCCCAGCCGATGCCGGCGGAGTTGACGACCGCGCGCAGCGGCGCGATCGCGGCGGCGGCGTCGACCGCGGCCTTGATCTGGTCGGTGTCGGTCACGTCGACCTGGGCGAAGACGCCGCCGATCTCCTCGGCGAGGGCTTCACCCTTGTCGGCCTGGAGGTCGGCGACCACGACGATCGCGCCCTTGGCGGCCAGCTGGCGGGCGGCCGCGGCACCGATGCCCGACGCGCCGCCCGTGACGATGGCACTTGCTCCGTTGATGTCCATGGCTCGGAGCATAGCCATGCTCACAGCGCGACTGTCACGGTCGTGCGGTCAGAGCGACGTGGTCCCCCGGGCCACGACGACCGCCGGGCCGGTGAGCAGCACCCGGTCGTCCTCGGTCCAGGTGACGGTGAGCGTGCCGCCGGGGACGTCGACCCGGTACGCCGAGCCGGGGCCGAGCCCATCGGCGACAGCGGCGGCCACCATCACGGCGCAGGCGCCGGTGCCGCAGGAGCGGGTCTCGCCGGAGCCGCGCTCGTGGACCCGCATCGCGACGTGGCGCTCTCCTCGGCGTACGACGAACTCGACGTTGACGCCGTGCGGGTACGTCGCCTCGTCGTGCTCCGGAGCCTCGAGCAGGTGGCCGGCGTCGTCGAGCGAGTCGACGAACGCGACCGCGTGCGGGTTGCCCATGTCGACGTGCCGCGCCACCCAGGCGTGCCCGGGGACGGCGACCTTCGACTCGCCGAGCACCCGCGGGGAGCCCATGTCGGCGGTGATCAGGTCGCCCTCGACGGTGAGCGTCTTCACGCCGTCGCGCGTCCCGATCGGGATCGGCTGCGACGGGTCGGCCAGGCCCTCCTCGACCAGGTGCCGCGCGAAGACGCGGATGCCGTTGCCGCACATCTCGGAGACCGAGCCGTCGGCGTTGCGGTAGTCCATGAACCACCGTTCGCCCTCGCGCACGACGCGCAGCACGCCGTCGCCACCGATGCCGGCCCGCCGGTCGCAGAGCGCGCGCACGCGCGCCGCCATCTGCTCGTCGGAGAGGCCACCGTGGACGGAGCCGTCGTGGTCGGGCAGCAGCACGAAGTCGTTCTCGGTGCCGTGGCCCTTGAGGAAGTCATATCTCTGGGGGAGGTGGCTCACGCGTAGAGCCCCTTCGCGTAGTTGTCGGGCCGGTAGTAGGCCTCGACCTCCGCGTCGGTCATCCCGCCGGGCTCGAGCCGCTGGGCGATCACGGCCCGCTTCGGGACGGCCGCCTCCGGGTCCCAGGTCTCCGGCTGCCACAGGCCCGAGCGCATGAACGCCTTGGCGCAGTGGAAGAAGATCTCCTCGATCTCGACGACCACGGCCAGGATCGGCCGGTGCCCCTTGACCACCATCTCGTCGAAGAACGGCGCGTCGACGACCAAGCGGGCCCGGCCGTTGATGCGGAGCGTGTCGCCGCGGCCGGGGATGAAGAAGTTCAGCCCGACGTGCGGGTTCTGGAGGATGTTCTTGTAGCCGTCGGCACGCTTGTTGCCGGGGCGCTCGGCGATCGCGATCGTGTGGTCGTCGATGACGTGGACGAGTTGCCCGGCCGGGTCGCCCTTGGGCGACGCGTCGCACTCGCCGGCCGCGGACGCCGTGGCCAGCACGCAGAACGGCGTGGCCGCGAGCCAGTCGCGGTCGAGGTCGACCAGCGCCGTACGTCCCTTGTCACGGGCGCGGGCGTGCGGCTCACCGAGCAGGTCGACGAGGTCGTCGACGGTCGTGATCTCGGTCCAGGTCGGGGTGCTGGTCACCCCACCAAGGTACCGGGGGTGTCATCTCCGTTTCGGCGAGACCACGGCGGCCGATCCCCCGCCACGACGCGCCGGCTCGGCGGCCACGGTCAGGCGTCCGTGCGGGCCGAACTCGATGCCGGTGGCCGCCCCGATCTCGTGGGTGCCCGTGAACATGTCCTCGTACGTCGCGACGTCGTGCCCGAGGGCGCGCAGCGCGGCGCCGTAGCGCTTCACGAAGGCGGGCTCCGCCTGGTCGGTCCCGGTGTTGCGCTGCGTGGCCCGCGGCGCGGCGATGGCGTGGGGCAGGCTCATGCCGAGGTCGAGGCGGTTCAGCAGCACCTGGAGCACGGTCGTGATGATCGTCGACCCGCCGGGCGAGCCGACTGCGAGGAACGGCTTGCCCTTCTTCAGCACGATCGTCGGCGACATCGACGAGCGCGGCCGCTTCAGCGGCTCGATCCGGTTGGGGTCGGCCGGGTCGTACGCCGCGGTGAAGTCGGTCAGCTCGTTGTTGAGCAGGAAGCCGCGGCCCGGCACGACGATGCCCGAGCCGCCGGTCTGCTCGATGGTCAGCGTGTACTCGACCACGTTGCCCCAGCGGTCGGTGACGGTCAGGTTGGTGGTCTGGGTGTTCTCGGTGTCGTTGGTCCGCGTCGCGCTCGTGCGCGTGGTGCTGCACTTGCCGTCGTACGACGTGACGTCCCCGGCCGCGACCGGCTTGGCCAGCGTCGTGGCCGGCGAGATCTCGCAGGCCCGCTCGGCGGCGTACTTGTCGGAGAGCAGCCGCCGCAGCGGGACCTTCACCTGGGCGGGGTCGCCGACGTACTTCCCCCGGTCGGCGAACGCCAGCGCGCTCGCCTCCAGGTAGCGGTGCAGCGCCTGCGCCCGCGGCATCGACGCGAGGTCGGAGCGCTCGAGGATGTTGAGGGCCTCGCCCACGGTCGAGCCGCCGGACGACGAGCCACCCATGCCGTAGACGCCGAGCCCGCGGTAGCCGACCCGGGTCGGCTTGCGGTCCAGTGCGCGGTAGCGCTGGAGGTCGCGCTTGACCATGAACCCCTTCGGGACCGGCAGCGTCGTCGACTTCGTGGTCGGCGGCTTGCGCACCGCCCGGACGATCTCGCCGGACAGGACGCCGCGGTAGAACGCGTCAGGGCCCTTCCGCGCGAGCAGCCGGTAGGTCGCGGCGAGGTCGCGGTTGCGGAAGGTGCTGCCGACGCGCGGCGCGTGCCCGCCCTTCCAGTAGAGCTTCTTGGTCGGGACGAACGCGTTGAAGCGCTGCTTGTTCTGGAGCACCTGGCCGCGGAACGTCTGGTCGACCGTGAAGCCGCGGTCGGCCAGGTCGGCCGCTGGCCGCAGCGACTCGGCCAGCGAGCGGGTGCCCCAGCGGTCGAGGGCACGCTGCCAGGTGGCGAGGGTGCCGGGCACGCCGACGGAGACGCCGCTCGTCACGAGCTCGGGCGAGAAGTTGTAGGGCTCCGCGGTCTTCGGGTCGATGAACGCGTCGTGCGGCATGCTCGCCGGCGCGGTCTCGCGGCCGTCGATCGTCTGCACCTTGCCGGTCCTCGCCGAGTAGTGCACGAAGTACCCGCCTCCGCCGATGCCGGCGCTGAACGGCTCGGTCACGCCGAGTGCCGCCGCGGTCGCCACCGCCGCGTCCGTGGCATTGCCGCCGGCGCGCAGGACCCGGAGTCCGACGCGGGTGGCGTACGGGTCGACCGACGTCACCGCGCCGCCGAACCCCCGGGCCGTCGGCCGCTTGTCAGGCTCCGCTGCCGGGGCCGCGTGGCCGGGTGCGGCCACCAGCACGGTGGTGAGCAGGGCGAGTGGTACGGCGATCCCGAGACGGCGCATACCTCGTCCCGTGCCCGTTCACGACGTTGGTAAACGCGGCCCGAGGACCCGGTAGCGGGCGCAGAGGAACTCACGATTCTGTCCGTGCTCCTCGAGTCGCATCTCGATCCGGTTCGGCAGCATCGGCGCCCCACCGCCGAGAGTCAGGGGCGCGTACTGCACCCAGACCTCGTCGAGCAGGCCCGCCTCCGCGAACTGGCCGACGAGCCCGCCGCCACCCATCAGCCAGATGTCCTTGCCACCCGCTGCCTCGGTCATCGCAGCGTGCACGACGCGCACGTCGTCCGTCGTGAGCGTGACGCCGTCACGCGGCGCGAACGCGCGGTGGGTGAAGACCCACGTCGGCAACGTCGAGTCCCAGGCGTCACCCTCCTGGTCGAGCACCCACTGGTACGTCGTCGCGCCGACCGCGGCCGCGCCCACCGCGGCCCGGAAGCCCCCGAAGCTCATCAGTCCGTCCTGGTCGATGTCGCGACTGAGCAGCCAGGACAGCGAGTTGTCCGAGTCGGCGATGAAGCCGTCGAGCGAGCTGGCGGTGTAGTAGATCGTCCTCATGCCGACTCCGTCCGTCGCAGCCAGTTGATGGGGTCCCCCTCGTCGGCATCGACGCCGTGCTCGCGCAGCATCGCGCGGACCCCGAGCCGACGGTGCGCGG
Organism: Nocardioides hankookensis; assembly: GCF_042658885.1. Lineage (NCBI taxonomy): Bacteria > Bacillati > Actinomycetota > Actinomycetes > Propionibacteriales > Nocardioidaceae > Nocardioides > Nocardioides hankookensis. Next base: position 881,496 of record NZ_JBHSRJ010000009.1, read on the forward strand.
CGTACGTCAGCACGTGCGCGACGATGCTGCCGAGCACGAAGCTCTCGGGTGGCTCGCAGAGGGCGTCGACGATCCGGTCGTCCCAGGCCCGCCGCCGCTCGACGTCGCGCACCATCTCGAGCCACCGGGCGGCGGCGTCGTCGTGCCGGTCCAGCAGGGCGGCCACGTCGTCGGGCCGGTCGGCCGGGAACTCCTCGCCGAGGACGGCCGCGAGCCACACCTCCTTGGTGAACACGAGGCTGGTCAGCACGGCCGCGACCGACGCCTCCTCGCCCTCCCAGCTGTGCACCCGGCTGCCGGCGGACAGCTCGCGCCGGTAGGCGTCGTCGGGCAGCTGCTTGGCCAGCACGAGCAGGTCGCGGGTGTCGTCGAGGTCGTGGTGGACCATCAGGTCGAGCGGCTGGGCCATGGTGCGCTCCCCGGTGTGCACCCACAGCGACGTGGGTGGGTGGAAGTGGATGCCGTTGGGCGCCGGCAGCCAGTGGCTGCCGGTGGTGGGCTCGCCCTGCGCCTGGCTGGGCGGCACGCCGTACGCCCGGGCGAAGGCGCGCGAGAAGCCCTCGACCGACTCGTAGCCCGCGGCGAACGCCGCGTCGGTGACGCTGGCGCCCTGGCGCAGCTGCCACGAGGCGCGCTCGAGCATCACCCGCCGACGCATCGCGACCGGCGGCTCGCCGGCGCCCGCGGAGAGCTGGCGGCTGAAGTGGTACGGCGTCGTGAACACGCCGCCGGCCATGTCGCCGAGGCTGCGGTGCTCCTCGTCGAGCACCGCGTCGAGCAGCTCGCGGAGGCGGTCGCGTCCGGTCATGTCCTCAGTCTGGCGGCGAACCGTCCTCGAGCACCCGACCGATCTTGCTCAGTGCGTGCTCGACCAGCTCCGGGTCGTCGTACCGGAGCCACGCGATCCGCGGGTCCTTGCGGAACCAGCCGTCCTGGCGCCGGGCGAACCGCCGGGTCGCGAAGACCGTGCGGTCGCGGGCCTCGTCGAGGCTGATCTCACCGCGCAGGTGCGCCATCACCTCGCGGTAGCCGATCGCGACCGACGCGGTGCGACCGTAGGCGAGGCCCTCGGCGAGCAGCCGCTCGACCTCCGCGACGAAGCCGGCCTCGAACATCAGGTCCACACGCTGCGCGATCCGGTCGTCGAGGGTCGGCCGGTCGATGTCGACGCCGATCTGGACGGTGTGCGGGTCGGCGTACTCGAGCCGCGGCAGCGACGCGCTGTAGGGACGCCCGGTCAGCTCGATGACCTCGAGGGCGCGGACCGTGCGGCGACCGTTCTCGACCAGCATCCGGGCGGCGGCCTCCGGGTCGAGCTCGCGCAGCCGGTCGTACATCGCGGCGGGTCCGACCTCGGCGAGCTCGGCCTCGAGCCGGGTGCGGACGGCGTCGTCGGTCGCGGGGAACTCGAAGCGGTCCACGATCGCCCGGGTGTAGAGCGCCGAGCCGCCGACGAGCACCGGCGTCCTGCCGTTGCCGCGCAATTGCGTGACGACGGCACGCGCCCAGCCCTGGAACTCGGCGACGGTCGAGGGCTCGCGCACGTCGCGGGTGTCGAGCAGGTGGTGCGGGATGCCGCGCCGCTCGGCGACCGGCAGCTTCGCCGTACCGATGTCCATGCCGCGGTAGACCTGCATCGCGTCGGTGTTGACGACCTCGCCGTCGAGCCTCTCGGCGAGGTCGAGCGACAGGTTGGTCTTGCCCGACGCCGTCGCCCCCACGACGGCCACGATCGGGACCGTCGGGCTTGGCTGCACGTGGCTAGTCTGGCAAACATGACTGCCCCAGTGCCCGAGGAGAACGACGAGCCCACCGCCACCGACGGGTCCGGCACGCCGCCCGGCGAGCACCCGAGCGAGATGACGGACGGCACCGACACGAGGCCGCGCGGCGAGCAGGAGGAGAATGCGGAGTCGTCGCTCGACGAACCGTCGGACGGCTCTGGAGGTGAGTGATGAGTGAGTTCGACTTCCACGAGGACCCCCTGCCCGAGGAGGAGGAGTCGCCCGTCTCGGACGACACCGGCACCGTCTACGGCAACGAGGGCGAGGCGGAGCTGACCCCGCACGACGTCGAGGACGACGAGGACGACGAGTGACGCAGAGCCCCACGCACGGCCGCTTCGTGGTCGTGCCGGCGTCGTACGTCTTCCTGCTGCGGGAGGGTGCGTCCGGCACCGAGGTGCTGCTCCAGCTGCGCCAGAACACCGGCTACATGGACGACCACTGGGCCGCCGCCGCGGCCGGCCACGTCGAGCAGGGCGAGACGGCGTACGACGCCGCGCACCGCGAGGCGCAGGAGGAGCTGGGCGTCGCGGACCTGGACCTGGCGTTCGTGACGTCGATGCAGCGCAACGGCAGCGAGCTGCCGATCGACCAGCGCATCGACTTCTTCTTCACCGCGCGGTCGTGGTCGGGCGAGCCCCGGATCGTCGAGCCCGAGAAGGCGGCCGAGCTGCGCTGGTGCCCGCTCGACGCCCTGCCCGAGCCGGTCGTGCCGCACGAGCGCTCCGTGTTGGACGCGCTGCGAACGGGTACGACGACGGCGTACTCCACCTTCGGCTTCTGAGGAGACGACCGTGACGTCTGACGACACCGACCTGGGCCCGATGCCCGATCCCGTCATCGAGCCCGGCGAGCCCAACCCCGGCGGTGTGGACGCGCTCGGCGACGACAGCGGGCCGATCGCGATCCCGGACCTCACGCCCGACGAGAACCCGGCCCTCGACGAGAAGGCGCCCGACACCGTCAAGGAGGAGGTGTCGGACAGCGAGGACACCTCGACCGAGGCGACCGAGGACGGGGACGACGACACGACCGGCCAGGAGGCCGACAAGGAGTCCCCGGCATGACCGGCCGCGACGACAGCGACGAGGAGCTCCAGTCGTCGACGCCCGGCTCCAGCGGTCCGGCGCGGGCCAGCGGCGAGATGGGCGTCAGCAGCGAGCGCGTCGGTCCGACCGGACCCGGTCAGGTTGCCACCGACGGGCTGCGTGACGTCTCCGAGCAGGAGCGCGACCCCGACGAGGAGACGCTGCCCGAGCAGGCGCCAGGCAACCCCGAGGACAACCCGGACGGGATCCCGCCAAAAGCGGGCTACTCCGAGACGGATCCGCGCTCCGACTGACGCGGACGCACAGGTGGTTTCGAGGCTCGCTCCGCTCGCACCTCAACCACCGCCACGGTGGTTGAGGTGCGAGGAGCGCTAGCAACGAGCCTCGAAACCACCCGCGCCGGGTGTCAGCGGCAGGCGGGGGCGTCCGGGAGCGGCGCGGGCACGCCGATGCTCGGCATCCCGAGCGAGACACCGGGCCCAGACGGTTCCTGAGCCTGTCGAAGGGCCCAGGCGTCCCCGGAGCGCGTGCGCCGTACGTCGGTGGCCGGACCGTCCGCGACCAGGTGGTGCGGCGCGGCGTACGTGATCTCGACGGTGACCATGTCGCCCGGTCGCACGTCGACGCCCTCGGGCGGGGTGAAGTGCACGAGCCGGTTGTCGGGGCCGCGGCCGGAGAGACGGAGCGTCTCCTTGTCCTTGCGCCCCTCGCCCTCGGCGACCATCAGCTCGACACGGCGGCCGACGAGGCGCTTGTTCTCCTCCCAGGCGACCTCGTTGACCAGCGCGGCCAGCCGCTCGTAGCGGTCCTTCACGACCTCGGGCGGGATCTGGCCCTCGAGCGTCGCCGCGGGGGTGCCGGGGCGCTTGGAGTACTGGAACGTGAAGGCGTTCGCGAAGCGCGCCTCCCGGACGACGTCGAGCGTCGCCTGGAAGTCGTCCTCGGTCTCGCCCGGGAAGCCAACGATGATGTCGGCGGTGATCGCCGCGTCCGGCATGGCCGCGCGGACCCGCTCGATGATCCCGAGGAACTTCGCCTGCCGGTAGGACCGGCGCATGTCCTTCAGCACCTTGTCGGAGCCGGACTGGAGCGGCATGTGCAGCTGCGGCATCACGTTCGGGGTCTCGGCCATCGCCTCGATGACGTCGTCGGTGAACTCCGCCGGGTGCGGGCTGGTGAAGCGGACCCGCTCCAGACCCTCGATGTCGCCGCACGCGCGCAGCAGCTTGGAGAAGGCCTGCCGGTCGCCGAACTCCACGCCGTACGCGTTGACGTTCTGGCCCAGCAGCGTGATCTCGGAGACGCCCTCGGCGACCAGCGCCTCGACCTCGGCCAGGATCTCGCCGGGCCGACGGTCCTTCTCCTTGCCACGCAGCGCCGGGACGATGCAGAACGTGCAGGTGTTGTTGCAGCCGACCGACACCGACACCCAGGCGGCGTACGCCGAGTCGCGCTTGGTCGGCAGCGTCGACGGGAAGACCTCGAGCGACTCGAGGATCTCGACCTGCGCCTCCTCCATCACCCGCGCGCGTTCGAGGAGCGCGGGCAGCGAGCCGATGTTGTGGGTGCCGAAGACGACGTCGACGTACGGCGCCTTCGCGGTGATCGTCGAGCGGTCCTTCTGCGCGAGGCAGCCGCCGACGGCGATCTGCATGCCGGGGTTGGCGGCCTTCACCGGCGCCAGGTGCGACAGGTTGCCGTAGAGCTTGTTGTCGGCGTTCTCGCGCACCGCGCAGGTGTTGAAGACGACCACGTCGGCCTGCTCGTCCGCCGGCGCGCTCTTCCGATCGAAGGGCAGGTACCCAGCGCCCTCCAGCAGCCCGGTGAGGCGCTCGGAGTCGTGGACGTTCATCTGGCACCCGTAGGTGCGGACCTCGTACGTGCGCGGCGGCGCAGAAGACGTGGAAGACATGGCCCGAAAAGGGTACGGCGGTCTCGTCCACGCACCGAAACCCAGGGGCTACGCTGCGCGCACCATGACGATCAACCTCGACCGCCGCGCCCTCTTCCTCGCCGGGGCGGGCACCGTGACCACCGCCGCCCTGATGACCTTCGAGCCGGCGGCGGCCGGCACCACGACGACCAAGGTGTTCCGGGGACACTTCCGGGGGTCGAAGGTCCCGGACTGGGTCTACCTGCCGTTCCACGTGCCGGCCGGGGTCCGCGCGATCGAGGTCAGCTACGACTACACCCCGACTCCCGGCGTGATCACCACGAACGTCGTCGACATCGGCATCTTCGACCCGTCCGGGGCCGGACTCGGCAATGCCGCCGGCTTCCGCGGCTGGTCGGGCGGCGCGCGGAAGTCCTTCCGGCTGAGCCGCACCTCCGCGACGCCGGGCTACCTCCCCGGCCCGATCAGCAAGGGCCGGTGGCGGGTCGCGCTCGGGCCCTACCAGATCAACGGCGCGGGGACGCCGTACGAGGTGCGCGTGACGCTGCACCACGGCAAGCCGGGCCCGAAGTTCCGGCGGACTCCCGCTCCGCGGTCCGTCCCGGGCACCGGGCCGGGCTGGTACCGCGGCGACCTGCACGTCCACACCGTCCACTCCGACGGCTCACAGACGCAGCGGCAGGCGTACGTCGCGGCCAAGGCGGCCGGCCTCGACTTCCTCGGCAGCTCCGAGCACAACACCAGCTCGGCGCAGCTGACGTGGGGCAGGCACGTGCCCGACGACTTCCTGGTCATCCCCGGCGAGGAGGTCACCACCCGCGCCGGCCACTGGCTCGCCGCCGGGCTCCCCGGCCGCGGCCCGCGGGGCAGCTGGATCGACTGGCGCTACCGGCCGGACGACGGCAAGCTCGCCCGCTTCACCCGGCAGGTGCGCGACCTCGGCGGCCTCGCGATCGCGGCCCACCCGGCCACCCCGGTCGACTCGATCCGCTGGGACTTCGGGTACGACGACATGGACGCGATCGAGGTCTGGAACGGACCCTGGTCGGGGCTCAACGCGGTCACCAACGCGAACGCGGTCAGCACCTGGCACCAGCTCCTGGTCGCGGGCAGGTTCCTGCCCGCGGTCGGCAACTCCGACTCCCACAAGGCCGAGCAGCAGATCGGGGTCGCCCACACGGTCGTGCGCGCCGCGACCCTCTCGGTCGACGCGATCATCGCCGGCTACCGCGGCGGACACTCGTGGGTGACGGCCTCCTCCGGCATCGACCTCGACTTCACCGCGACCCTCGGCGCCGTCAGCGGCCAGTGCGGGGACCGGGTGCCCAGCGGCTCCGGCGACACCGTCGCCGTGCACCTCAGCGTCGCCGGCGTCACCGCGGGCGACACCGCGACCCTGATCGGGCCGAACGGCGTCCTGGGTACGGCGGTCGCCACCGACGGCACGCTCACGCTCGACAGCGCGGTGGCCGGAGGTACGGCGTTCGTGCGGGCCGAGGTCAAGCGCGGCAGCACGATGCTCGCGCTCACGAACCCGATCTTCCTCACTGCCTGACGCGTGTCAATTCGGCTGCTAGCGTCGCGGCCTGTGATGGACACCACCCCGCCACCGGACGGCCAGGAGCTGCCCGAGATCGGCTGCTACGGGCTGGCCGGCCACTCGGCCAACCCGCGCGACCTCCTCGCCGAGGTGCGTCTCGCCGAGCGGCTCGGCATCGGCTCGGTCTTCCTCTCCGAGCGCTTCAACGTCAAGGACGCGGCCGTGCTGGCGGGGGCCGCAGGCGCGGTCAGCGAGACGATCGGCATCGCGACGGCGGCCACCAACCACAACACCCGGCACCCGCTGGTGACCGCGACGTTCGCGACGTCGATGCACCGGCTGACCGGGGGCCGCTACGCCTTCGGCCTCGGACGCGGCTTCGACCTGCTCTTCGACGTCATGGGCGTCCCGCGGGTGACCGGCGCCCAGCTCGAGGACGCGATCGATATCTACCGCTCGCTGTGGCACGGCCAGGCCGTGATGGGCCACGAGGGACCGGCCGGCAGCTACCCGTACCTCTCCCAGGACAGCTCCTTCGACGAGGACATCCCGGTGCTGATGATGGCGATCGGGCCGAAGTCGCTCGAGCTCGCGGGCCGGGTCGCCGACGGCGTCGTCCTGCACACGTTCCTCTCCGACGAGACGCTGGCCCGCTCGGTCGCCACGATCCGCCGCTCCGCCGAGGAGGCCGGCCGCGACCCCGCGTCCGTCCGGGTCTGGGCGGTGCTCGCGACTGTCGAGGAGTCGATCCCCGAGGAGGTCCGGCTGCGCAAGCTGGTCGGGCGCCTCGCGACGTACCTCCAGGGGTACGGCGAGGTCCTCGTGCGCGCCAACGGCTGGGACCTCGCGGCGCTCGAGCGCTTCCGCGGCGACGACCTGGTGCAGGGCTACCCGGGTGCGTTCGACGCGATCGGCACGGTCGAGGAGCTCCGGCACCTGCGCGACGACGTGCTGCCCGCGGAGTGGCTCGCGGCGTCGGCGACCGGCACCGCCGCCCACTGCGCGGCGCGGATCCAGGACCAGCTCGACGCCGGGGCGGACAGCGTCATCCTGCACGGTGCGACGCCCACCGAGCTCGCGCCGGTGCTCGACGCCTGGCGCGAGGTCCGGCCGGCCGACGCGCTCGCCGGTCTCCCCACCAACCCGGGGTGGTCCCGATGATGCTCGAGGACCTCACCGCCGACTGGCTGGCAGGCGTCCTCGGCCGCGACGTCGGCGAGCTCGTGGTCGAGCAGGTCGGGACCGGCCAGATCGGGACCTGCTTCCGGCTCCGGTTCGGCGCCGACGAGACCGTGCTCGTCAAGCTGCCGCCGCCCGACACCTCCGCGCGGGACATGATGGCGGGCGCCTACCGCGGCGAGGTGCGGTTCTACCAGCAGGTCGCGTCGACCGTCGCCGTACGCACGCCCGCCTGCCACCTCGCCGAGATCGCCGAGGACTCCGGCGACTTCGTGATCGTCCTGGAGGACCTGGCGCCGGCCGAGCAGGGCGACCAGATCGCCGGCTGCACGGTCGACCAGGCACGCGACGCGGTGGTCAACCTCGCCGGCCTGCACGGCCCGCGGTGGTGCGACCCCACCCTGCTCGAGGTCGACACGCTGTCGGTCAACGATCCGGAGTCCATCGAGCTGCTGCTGGCGATGTGGGACCCGACCGCCGACCTCTTCCTCGACGGGCTCGGCGACCTGATCCCTGACGATGACGCGGCCACCATCCGCGCCTGCGGCACCGTCGTCGAGCGCTGGCTGCTGGCCCGCTCGGACCGCTTCGGCCTCGTGCACGGCGACTACCGGCTCGACAACCTGCTCTTCCCGCCCGACGGCGGACCCGGCGTCGTCGCCGTCGACTTCCAGACCCTCAGCCTCGCCCTCCCCGCGCGCGACCTGGCCTACTTCCTCGGCACCAGCCTCTCCGTCGACGACCGCCGGGCCCACGAGCACGACCTGGTGGCCGCCTACCACCAGGCGCTCACGTCGTACGGCGTCGACGGCTACTCCCTCGACGACTGCTGGGACGACTACCGGCTCGCGATGATCCAGGGGCCGCTGGTGTCGATCTTCGGCTGCGCCTACGGCACCCGGACCGAGCGCGGGGACCGCATGTTCGCGGTGATGATCGCCCGGTCGTGCGCGGCGATCCGCGACCTCGACACGCTGGCGCTGGCAGCGGCCCAGTAACGTCCCCTGGCATGACGCTTCGACGCGGGTTGGTGCTGGGCGGCGGCGGGATCACCGGGATCGCCTGGGAGACCGGGCTGCTCTTCGGGCTCCAGGAGCTCGGGGTCGACGTGACGACCGCCGACGCGATCGTGGGCACGTCCGCGGGCTCGGTCGTCGGCGCCCAGATCACCACCGGCATCACCCTCGAGGACCTCTTCGCCTACCAGATCTCCCCGCCGAAGCCGGCGCGGCTGGCGTCCATCGGACCCAACGTCCTGGCCGGCTTCGCGCTGGCGATGCTGCGCGCCCGTGGCGACCTGGAGGCCTTCGGCCGCAACGTCGGGCAGTGGTCCGTACGCCGCGCCGAGGCCGGCAGGCTGCCGAGCCTCGAGGAGCGCTTCGACGCGATCCGCGAGCGGCTGCCGATCCAGGAGTGGGGTCCCGGCCAGCGCCTCCGGGTCACCGCGGTCGACGCCGGCACCGGCGCACTGCGGACCTTCGACGGCTCGGACGGCGTCTCCCTGGTCGAGGCCGTGGCCGCGAGCTGCGCCGTGCCGGGCGTCTACCCGCCCGTCCCGATCGAGGGTGTCCAGTACATCGACGGCGGCGCCCGCTCGGGCTCCAACGCCGACCTGGTCGCCGACTGCGACCGGGTCCTCGGCTTCACCCCGGTGGACCGCTCGGTCGGCCCGATGCGCACCGCCGGCCAGCTCCTGGGCTCGACCCCGCACCTCGTCGTCTCGCCGGACACCGCGTCCGTCGCCGCGATCGGCAAGAACGTGCTCGACCCCGCTCGCCGGGCCGCCTCGGCCCGCGCCGGCTGGGCGCAGGCGTCGGTGGTCGCTCCACTGGCGCAGGAGATCTGGTCGTGAGCGAGCGACGGGTCAGCTGGTCACTCCTCGTCGTCGCCCTGCTCTGCCTGGTGCCGGTCGGCCTCGGCATCGCGCTGCTCACGTACGACGGCGGCGCGGCGCTCGGCTGGGGACTGATCGGCTTCTTCGGCGCCGGCACGGTCGTGCTCGGCCGCAAGGCGCTGACCGGGAAGTAGGGCGCTGGTCGGCCGGGGCGGGAGTTTCATCGGTCGGCCGACGTTTCTCATGCTTGGACGACAAAGTTTCATCGTCCCGGCGTGAGTTTCATCGGCCGACCGATGAAACTCTCAGCCGGCCGCCAGCACCTCGACCCGGTTGCCGTGCCCGTCGTGGGCGTGGAAGCGCTGGTGACCCGGGAACGTGTGCCGCTGGCTCCAGTCGACGTCGAAGCCGAGGCCGATGAGCCGGGCGGCGACGGCCTCGAGCTCGGCGACATCGTCGACCACCAACGCGGGATGCGCCTTGCGGGCGGGCGTGAAGGGCTCCTCGACGCCGACGTGGATCTCGGCGTCGCCGCCGCGGAACCACGCGCCGCCACGCGCCTTCAGGTCGTCCGGCTTCTCGACCTCGGCCATCCCGAGACCCTCGCCGTAGAACCGACGGGCCGCCTCCTCGCCACCGGGCGGGCAGGCCACCTGCACGTGGTGCAGCCTCATGCCGGCACCCGGGCGACGACGAAGATGCGCCGGAACGGCAGCACGACGCCGTACGCGTGCTCCGGGTACGCCGCCGCCAGCCGCTGCTTGAACTCGGCCTCGAAGCCGGGCCGCAGGTCGTCGGGCAGCGCCTGGAGCGTCGGGCGCGCACCGGTGCCGGAGACCCAGGTGAAGACCGGGTCGGGGCCGGTGAGCAGGTGGAGGTACGTCGTCTCCCAGGCGTCGACCGTGCAGCCGAGCCCGGCCAGCACGTCCAGGTAGACCGCCGGGTCGTGGCTGCTCGGCACCGCGACGCCCGCGGCGTGCTCGGCGTACGGCGCCTCCGCGGCGAGCTCGTCGCGGATCGTGTGGCTCGGCTCGCCGAAGTTGCCGGGCACCTGGAACGCGAACCAGCCGCCGGGCGCGACCGCGTCCACCAGTCGCGGCAGCAGGTCGAGGTGGCCGGGCACCCACTGGAGCGTGGCGTTGGAGACGAGCACGTCGACCGGCTCGGCCGGCGCCCACGAGCGCAGATCGGCGACCTGGAACCGCAAGCCGCCGCCGAGCTCACGCGCCTTGCCGATCATCTCGGGGCTGGAGTCCAGGCCGAGCACGTCGGCGCCCGGCCAACGCTCGGCGAGCAGGGCGGTCAGGTTGCCGGGCCCGCAGCCGAGGTCGACGACGGTGCGGGGAGCGGTCGCGGCGATGCGGGCGACCAGGTCGACGAACGGGCGGCCGCGCTCGTCGGCGTACGTGAGGTAGCGGTCGGGGTCCCAGGTGTGCGGCATGTGCCCTCCGATGTCCGAATTGTCTTGACGTCAAGACACTTTCCTCGACCTTTGTCTTGATGTCAAGATTCTCGACGCATCCGCTACGCTCGCCCCATGCGGGACGAGGTCGACGAGCTGGTCGAGGCGTGGGCGCGCGAGCGTCCCGACCTCGATCTTGCCCCCGTCGAGGTCTTCAGCCGGATCAGCCGGCTGGGCCGCCACCTCGACCTGGCCCGCCGGGAGGCGTTCACGGCCGGCCAGGTGGAGTCGTGGGAGTTCGACGTGCTGGCCGCGCTGCGCCGCGCGGGCGCGCCGTACGAGCTCTCCCCCGGTCGCCTGCTGCGCGAGACGCTGGTGACCAGCGGGACCATGACCAACCGCGTCGACCGGCTGGTCGACCGCGGCCTCGTGGAGCGGCTTCCCGACCCGAAGGACCGGCGCGGCGTGCTGGTGCGGCTCACGCCGGAGGGCAAGGTCTCGGTGGACAGCGCGTTCGAGAAGCTGCTCGACGCCGAGCAGACGTTCCTGGCCGGGCTGCCCGAGAAGGACCGGCTCCGGCTCGCCGCACTGCTGCGGACCCTGCTGGCGCCGTTCGCCGACTGATCGCTCGCTAGTACCGGTCGTCGCGTCGCGGCGGCGTGGCCCGTGGGATCCGGTAGCCCGACACCTTGCGGGCATCACGCACCCGCGTGTCGCGCAACCTGTCGCGGTCGACGCCGCGCCCCCGACGCCCGCTCCAGGACACCAGCATCACCAGGGCGATGACGCCGAAGACGACCGCTACCCACACCACACGTACCTCCCGAGGTTGGCTTGCCCACAGCCTGCCCGGTGCGGGCTAGTCCAACCCCTCGGCGGCCTCGAGCCACTCCAGCTCGAGCTCGCCCTTCTCGTTGGCGAGCACCTCGAGCTGGGCGCTGAGCGTGGCGAGGCGGTCGTAGTCCTGCGCGTGCTCGGCGATCTCGAGGTTGAGCTTCTCCTCCTGCTCGGCGATGCGCTCCAGCTGCCGGTCGATCCGGGCGATCACCTTGCGGGCAGCCCGCTCCTCCGCGCTGCCCGGCTTGATGCGGGGCTCCGACTGTCGTTCCGGCGCCATTGCGTCGGGACGGCGGTCGGCGGGCTCGAGTGCCTGCTGTTCCAGCGCCATTGCGCGGGAACGACGCTCCAGGTACTCGTCCACCCCACGAGGCAGCATCGAGATCTGGCCGTCGCCGAGCAGGGCCCAGACGGAGTCGGTGACCCGCTCGAGGAAGTAGCGGTCGTGGGAGACCACGACCAACGTGCCCGGCCAGCCGTCGAGGAAGTCCTCGAGGACGTTGAGGGTGTCGATGTCGAGGTCGTTGGTGGGCTCGTCGAGCAGCAGCACGTTGGGCTCGTCGAGGAGCAGCATCAGCAGCTGGAAGCGGCGCCGCTCACCGCCGGACAGGTCGCCGATCCGGGCGGTCAGCTTGTCGCCGGTGAAGCCGAAGCGCTCCAGCATCGCGCTCGCCGTGATCTCGGCGCCGTCGGCGGTCCGGGTGACCCGACGGGCCGACTCGACCATCGGCAGCACGCGACCGTCGGGGTCGAGGTCGTCGAGCTGCTGGGTGAGGTGGCGCAGCGCGACCGTCCGGCCGTGCTTCACCCGGCCGGCCTGCGGAGCCAGCCCGCCCGAGATCAGGTTGAGCACCGAGCTCTTGCCGGCGCCGTTGACGCCGACGATGCCGACCCGGTCGCCGGGACCGAGCCGCCAGGTGGCGTGCGAGAGCAGGGTGCGCTCGCCGCGGACCAGGTCGGCGTCCTCGATGTCGATGACGTCCTTGCCGAGCCGCTGGGTCGCGAACCTCTGGAGCTCGAGGCGGTCCCGCGGGGGCGGCACGTCCTCGATCAGCGCGTTGGCGGCGTCGATGCGGAACTTCGGCTTCGACGTCCGCGCCGGCGGACCGCGCCGCAGCCAGGCGAGCTCCTTGCGGGCGAGGTTCTGCCGGCGCATCTCGGAGGCCGACGCCTGCCGGGACCGCTCCGCCTTGGCCAGCACGTACGCCGCATAGCCGCCCTCGTACGCGTCGACCGCTCCGTCGTGGACCTCCCAGGTCCACTGGCAGACCTCGTCGAGGAACCACCGGTCGTGGGTGACGACCACCAGGGCCGACGAGCGCTTCACCAGGTGCTGGGCCAGCCAGGCGACGGCCTCGACGTCGAGGTGGTTGGTCGGCTCGTCGAGCACGACCAGGTCGTGGTCGCCGAGCAGCAGCGCGGCCAGCGAGCAGCGCCGGCGCTCGCCGCCCGAGAGACCGTCGACGGCCCGGTCCAGGGCGACGCCGGCGAGCAGCACCTCCACGATCTCGCGCATCCGGACGTCGGCCGCCCACTCGTGGTCGGACCGCCCACCGAGCACGGCCTCCCGCACGGTGTGGGTGTCGTCGAGCTCGTCGCCCTGGTGCAGGTAGCCGATCAGCAGGCCGCGCTGCTGCGAGACCCGGCCGGAGTCGGGTTCCTCGAGCCCGGTCATCACCTCGAGCAGCGTGGTCTTGCCGTCGCCGTTGCGCCCGACGATGCCGATCCGCTCACCGACCCCGATGCCGAGCGAGACCTCGGTGAGCAGGGGGCGGACGCCGTACGACTTGGAGACGCGCTCGAGGTTGAGGAGGTTAGACATAGGTCACCGTGTGCGCGCCCGCGACCGCGCCGTTCGTGACCAGGACGACGTCGTGCGCCTCGCGCAGCTCGGCGGCCGTGGCGCGGGCCTGGTCGGACGACTCGCAGAGGAAGACGCAGGTCGGACCGGAGCCGGTGACGACGCCGCGGAGCGCGCCGGCCGACTCCCCGGCGGCGATCAGCCGCTCGAGGTCGGGGCGCAGGTCGAGCGCCGCCGGCTGGAGGTCGTTGTGGAGGGCGGCCGCGAGCGCGTGCGGGTCGCCGGCGGCGAGGGCGGCGAGCAGCGGCTCGGGCATCGGGGGTACGGCGGGGGCGTCCGGGAAGAGCCGGTCGAAGTGCCGGTAGATCTCCGGCGTCGACAGCCCGATCGGCGACGGCACCAGGACCCACCACCAGGTGCCGGCGTCGGCCACCGGCTCGACCAGCTCGCCGCGGCCGGTGCCGAGCGCGGTGCCACCCACGAGGGCGAAGGGGACGTCGCTGCCGAGCTGGGCGGCCAGCGCGAGCATGTCGTCGTCGGAGGTGTTCGCGCCCCAGAGCCGGTCGAGGCCGACGAGCGCGGCGGCGGCGTCGGCCGACCCGCCGGCCATGCCACCGGCGACCGGGATCGCCTTCTCGATGTGCACGTCGCCGCTGACGGCGAGCCCGTGGTGCGCGGCGAGCAGCGCGGCGGCCCGGTCGACGATGTTGTCGCCGGCGAGCGGCACGTGGCTGCGGTCCATCCAGTCGGACACGGCGACGTCGACGAGCCAGCCGTCGGCGTCGACGACCGTGAGGTCGTCGTAGACCCCCACGGCCTGGTAGACGCTCGTGAGCGGGTGGAAGCCGTCCTCGCGCGGGGCGCCGACGCCGAGGTGGAGGTTGATCTTGGCGGGCGCGCGCACCGTGATGCTCACTGTGTCACCTCGGGGGCAAGTCCTTCTGCGATGCGGACGAAGTCGTGGATGGTCAGGGTCTCGCCGCGGGTCAACGGCTCGATGCCCGCCTGCTCCAGGGCGGCGTCGACCGCCTCCCCGGGAGCGATGGTGCGCAACGCACCGCGCAGGGCCTTGCGGCGGTGCGCGAACGCCGCGTCGACGACCTCGAAGACCCGCTCCCGCGACACCGAGGTGGTCGGCGGCTCGCGGTGCGTCCAGGCGACCAGCCCGGAGTCGACGTTGGGGGCCGGCCAGAAGACGTTGCGACCGACGGCGCCGGCCCGGCGTACGTCGGCGTACCAGGCGGCCTTCACCGACGGCACGCCGTACACCTTGGAGCCGGGCTCGGCCGCGAGCCGGTCGGCGACCTCCGCCTGCACCATGACGAGCCCGTGCCGCAGCGACGGCAGCAGCGCCATCAGGTGCAGGAGGACGGGCACCGACACGTTGTAGGGCAGGTTGGCGACCAGCGCGGTCGGGGGCGGCCCGGGCACCGCGTCGACGCGCAGCGCGTCCGCGAGGACCACCTCGACGTGCGCGGCCTGGTCGGGGGCGTACGTCGCGATCGTCTCCGGCAGCAGGTTCGCGAGCTTGTCGTCCAGCTCGATCGCCACCACCCGGCCGGCGACCTCCAGGAGGGCCAGCGTCAGCGAGCCGAGCCCCGGACCGACCTCGAGGACGACGTCCTCGGCGGTGATCCCGGACTCGCGCACGATGCGGCGCACGGTGTTGGGGTCGATCACGAAGTTCTGGCCGCGCTGCTTGGTCGGGCGCAGGTCCAGCCGGGCCGCGAGGGTGCGCACCTCCGCCGGGCCGAGAAGGCGCGGCACGGCGGGGGTCTCGGACATGGTCGCCAGCGTAGTCAGCGGCGTGGTGGAACCCGATTTCCGGACGTTGCAGGGTTCGCAATCGATAGGGTCCGAGCACACCCCGCGGGTCTCGGGCCGTGCCGACTCGGAGGGAACCATGAACCGACGTGCCATCGCGTCCGTGAGCGCGCTCGCGGCCGCCAGCCTGCTGCCTTTCGTCGCCGCCGCGCCCGCTCCCGCGGAGCCGACCGGTCGGGCGGCCACACAGGTCGCGCCGGATCATGCCCGCGAGGACAACCGTCTGCACCCCCTCGCCCAGCGCGACAACGCCCGCCGCCAGCAGGCCGTCGACGCGTTGGCGACCGGAGACGCCCGCCTTGCCGGGCGCGGCAGCAACCGGCGGATCCGGCTCGCGGACGGCACGGACATCAGCTACCCCGCCACCCAGCAGGCGCAGCTGCTGACCTTCCTGGTCGAGTTCGGCGACGCAAGCCCCCAGCACAACCAGATCCCGGCTCCCCCGGTCGAGGACAACGCCAACTACTGGCGCGCCGACTTCAACCGCCAGCACTACCTCGACATGTTCTTCAACGGCCTTCCCGAGCAGGACGGCGAGTCGTTCAAGGACGTGTACGACGAGATGTCGAGCGGCCGCTTCGACGTCGAGGGCGACGTCTCCGACTGGGTCCGGGTCGACCGCCCCGAGTCCTACTACGGCGCCAACGTCGACCAGGGGCAGGAGAGCGCCGACCGGCTGGCCGAGTACGTCGACGACACCGTCGACGCCTGGTACGACGCGCTGCCCGCCGGCACGACCGACCAGCAGGCCAAGGACTACCTCGCCCAGTTCGACGTCTGGGACCGCTACGACGCCGACCACGACGGCAACTACAACGAGCCCGACGGCTACATCGACCACTTCCAGGCGATCCACGCGGGTGCCGGCGAAGAGGCCGGCGCCGGGCCCGACGCGATCTGGTCGCAGCGCTTCGGCGCGAGCTGGTGGACCGACAGCGGCCCGACCCCGTCCGCCGGCTGCTCCGCGTGCACCCACCAGGGCGGTGTCGAGATCGGCGACACCGGTTACTACGTGCTGGACTTCACGACCGAGCCGGAGAACGGCGGCCTCGGCGTCTTCGCCCACGAGTTCGGCCACGACCTGGGCCTGCCCGACTACTACGACACCGCGAGCGCCGACCCCGACAACGGCACCGGCTTCTGGAACCTGATGAGCTCGGGATCCTGGATGAGCCAGCAGGGCGCACCGACCGGGACGACCCCCAACCACATGGGCGCGACCGAGAAGCTCTTCCTCGGGTGGTACGGCGACCAGCTCGCGACCGTCGACGGCCAGGCCGACACGCCGCAGCGGGTCGTGCTCGGCCCGTCCAACCACGCCACCTCGACGGGCGCCCAGGCCGTCCTCGTGCAGCTGCCCGACGGTCACCAGGTCGATCCCGGCCCGATGTCGGGCAGCGAGGACGACGCCTACCTCTACTCGGGCACCGGCGACCGGTACTTCGCGGCGTCGAGCAGCCCGCCGATCCACGTCTCCCCGGGCGCCTCGGAGCTCTCGGCGCGGGTGGCCTACCAGATCGAGCCGGGCTTCGACTACGCCTACCTGCGCGTCTCCGACGACGACGGCGCCACCTGGACCGACGTCCCCACCAGCGCGTCCGTGGACCCCGACAGCCCCGACCCCGCGAACTTCGGGATCACCGGCGTGAGCGGCGCCGTGCTGGACCCGGACGCGGACTTCCGCGCAGCCACCCCGAGCTGGGTCGACCTCACTGCGGACCTCAGCGCGTTCGAGGGCGAGACGGTCCGGATGCGCTGGGAGTACCTCACCGACGGACGGACCCACGGCTTCGGGATCGCCGTCGACGACGTCGCGCTCGGCGACCACACCACGACGTACGGCGCGAGCCACCCGTGGACCGCCGAGGGCTTCCACACCGTGCTCGACGACGAGTTCGAGGTGACCTTCCCGCAGTACTACCTCGCGGAGAACCGCCAGTACCGCGGCTACGACACGACGCTCAAGAGCGGGCCCTACAGCGCCAACGACCAGGCCGACCCGAACCGGGTCGACCACTTCGCCTACCAGGACGGCCTGCTCGTCTGGTACGCCGACGGCTACTTCAGCGACAACGACACGAGCGCGCACCCCGGCGGCGGCGCCAACCTCCCGGTCGACGCCCGCCCGACGAACCAGGTCTGGCGCACCCCCGCGGGCGCCGTCGGCCCGCTGGCAGCGGGCCGGCTGCAGACGTTCGACGCCACCTTCGACGTCGACCGGACCACCGGCATCGACATGACCGCGAGCAGCGGTCTCCGCCTCCGGGTGCCGGCCGCGTCGAGCGTCCCGGTGTTCGACGACAGCGACCGCACGGCGTACCTCGACGACTCCGGCGGGCCGGCGGGCCTCCAGGTCGGCACCCGGGTCGGCGGCACCGGGACGATGGTCCAGGTCGTCTCGTCCGACGAGTCGACCGGTCGGATGGTGCTGCTGGTCGGCAAGCGGTTCGTGGCCGCGACGGCCCCGCCGCGCGTGCCCGCGAAGGTCCGGGTCGGCGCCACGGTGCGGGCGACCCCGCCGGCGTGGTTCCAGGACGGCGTCACCCGGTCCGTGCGCTGGCTGCGCGACGGCAAGGTCATCCGGGGCGCTCAGGGATTGGCCTACCTGATCCGGCCGGCGGACCTCGGGCACCGGCTGTCGGTGTCGGTCACCGGCGCCCGCAGCGGCTACCGGTCGACCACGACGACCTCGGCCGCGACCGGGCGGGTCCTGCGCGGTGACGTGCGGATCGACGTCGGCGCCGGCACGGCGCGTCCCGGCAGGCCGGTCCGCGTCCGGGTCGGTGTCGTCGCCGGCCACCTCGCCGCTCCGGGCCGGATCCAGGTGTCGTACGACGGCCGGTCGCTCGGCCGCGTCACGCTGAAGCGGGGTGCGGCGCGGCTCCGGCTGCCCGCCCGGGCACGCGGGCGCCACGTGCTGGTGGTCCGCTACCTCGGTGCGCCGGGGTTCGCGGCCGCGAAGCGGACGGTGCGGGTCAGCGTGCGCTGACCCGCACCCTCCACGGGTCGTCGGACAGCGTCAGCGCGGCAGGCCGAGCGACGCGGCGCAGGCCGGCCAGGCGCCGTACCCACCCGACGCGTCGCGGACCTTGGTCGCGATCGCGATCTGGGTCTCGCGGCTGGCGTTGCTCGGCAGGCCGGAGCCGCCGTTCGCCTGCCAGGTGCCGAGGTTGAACTGGAGGCCGCCGTAGTAGCCGTTGCCGGTGTTGATGGCCCAGTTGCCGCCGGACTCGCACTGCGCGAGCCGGTCCCAGACGGTGTTGCCGCCGGCGTAGTTGGTGCTCGGTGCCTTGGTGCCGACCTCGACGATCTCGTCGACGGGCTGGCGCTGCACGTCCTGCTGCAGCACCTTCTTCACCGAGATCTCGCCGTTGCGGTAGACGATCCGGTAGGTGACGTCGCGCAGGCCGGTCCGGCCGTCGCGGACGACGGAGGTCTCACCCTCGTACATCGAGTCGTCGTCGCGCTCGACGGTGCCGAAGTCCATGACCTCGCCGTCGACGTGCTTGCGGACGACCTTCACGTTGGTGAAGACCAGCTTGTCGCCGTCCTCGAGCACGTGGTCGGCGGCGGGCTTGGTCTCGTCGTACTTGCCGAGGTCGACGCCCATCTCGTCGAGGGCGTCCTCGACGGTCAGCGCGGTGAGCGTGCGGTGGACCGGCTTCTTGTCGCCGATCTGGACGACCAGGTCCTTGGGGGTGACGACGTCGAGCGTCATGCCCTTGCGGTCGATCGCGCCGCCGCGGCTGGTCGACAGGTCGGCGCCGGCGTACCGCTGGCCGATCTCGTCGAGGGCGCGGGAGACGGTGGTGGAGGTGACCCAGTACGTCGTCGGCTTGCCGTCGACGCTGACCTCGAACGGGCGGGCGAAGTGCACCGAGATGCGGGTGCCGTCCGTGATCGGCTGGTCGACCGCGGGCAGGACCTCGTCCTTGCCGGTGAGCTCGACGCCCTGGGCGTCGAGGACGTCACCGACCGTGCCGCCGAAGGCGGACACCTGCTCCGACTTGCCGTCGAGAGTGAGGGTCACGGTCTTGCTGAGTGCGGTGTAGCCCCACGTGCTGCCGGCGACCGCGAGGACGGCCACCGCTGCGAGGGCGATCATCAGGGGACGGCTGGTGGTGGCCTTGCGGGTTGCGCTGCGCAGCCAGGTGGTGTGTCCGTTGTCGGGCACGCTTCTCCGAACGTCGTGCTCTCCGGGCCTCGGGTGCCGGCAGCCCGGTTGCAGCTGCGGCAGGTGAGTCAGAATCGGTCCCGATCCCGGCCATCAGTGGTTCAGACCACCAGCCTTCGCCGGTGATTGCAAACCGAACTTGTCATATTTCAGCCCGTCGTGACCGGGATCTCGTGGGTAAAGTCCACGCGTGACCGACCCCGCGCGCGCCTCTTTCACCGCCCTGACCAGCGGAAACGGCGTCTCCCTGATGGCCGCGAACGCCGGTCCAGACCTCGACGCCGTCGAATGGGTCCAGAGCGAGACCACGGCGGCCGGGACGGCCGTCTCGTACGCCGAGCCGCCGCACCCGCCGGCGCCGTACGCGACCCGGGTGGTGGTGCGGCGACCCGCCGACGACGCGGCCTTCTCGGGCACGCTGGTCGTCGAGTGGCTCAACGTCAGCAGCGGCTCCGACGCCGCGCCCGACTGGACCTACCTCGCCGAGGAGCTGGTGCGCCGCGGGCACGCGTGGGCGGGGGTGTCCGCACAGCTCATCGGCGTCGAGGGCGGCGCGGCCGCGGTCGACTCCGGCGCCGGGACGTCGGGGCTGAAGGCCGTCGACCCGGAGCGGTACGGCGCCCTGTCGCACCCCGGCGACGCCTACGCCTACGACATCTACACGCAGGTCGCGCGCGGGCTGGCCGCCGACCTCGGCGCCACCTGCGTGCTGGCGGTCGGGGAGTCGCAGTCGGCGTTCGCGCTCACGACCTACGTCAACGACGTGCACGACCGGACGCGTGTCTTCGACGGGTTCCTGGTGCACAGCCGGCCCGGGTCCGCGATGCCGCTCGGGGAGCCGGGGCAGGGCATCGACCTCGCCGTCCGGATCGATCTGGCACCGACGCCGATCCGCGACGACACCGACGTGCCGGTGATCATCGTGCAGACCGAGGGCGACCTCTTCGGCCGGATCGCCTACCTGCGTGCTCGGCAGCCCGACGCCGCGCAGCTGCGGCTGTGGGAGGTCGCCGGCGCCGCCCACGCGGACCACTTCCAGATCGGCGACTTCGAGACGTTCCTCGGGTGCCCGGACCCGGTCAACCGCGGCCAGCAGGCGTACGTCGTCCGCGCGGCCCTGCGGTGGCTCGAGTCGTGGGCGCGGGGTGGTGCGCCCGCACCGTCGGCGCCGCGGCTGTCGGTGGTCGACGGCGCCTTCGAGCTCGACGCCGTGGGCAACGTGGTGGGCGGGGTGCGGACGCCGGTCGTCGACGCGCCGGCCGACGTGCTGTCCGGGTACGCCGCCCCGGGCGCCTCGCCGATCTGCGCGCTCTTCGGGCGCACCCTCCCCCTGCCGCACCCGGTCTGGGCGTCGCACGAGGACTACCTGGCGGCGTACGCCGTTGCGACCGATGCTGCGATCGAGGCCGGCTTCGTGCTGGCCGAGGACCGCGACGCCGTGCTCGCCGAGGCGCGGTAGCTGGCGGTAGCTACCAGCCCCCGCCGAACGCCGCGAACGTGTTCGCCTCGATCGCGGCGCACAGGTCGCCGAGGTCGTCGCCGCGGACGTCGGCCATGGCGCGGACCGTGAGCGGCACCAGGTAGGAGCCGTTGACCTGGCCGCGGTGCGGCACCGGGGTGAGGTACGGGGCGTCGGTCTCGACCAGGACCCGGTCGGGAGGCGCGACGGCGAGCGCGTCGCGGAGGGGTGCGGCGTTCTTGAAGGTGACCGTCCCGGCGAACGAGAGGTGCGCCCCTCGGTCGAGGCACTCCCGGGCGAACGCCGCGTCGCCGGAGAAGCAGTGCATCACCCAGCGCTCGGGGATGCCCTCGGAGTCGAGCACCCGGAGCACCTCGTCGTGGGCGTCGCGGTCGTGGATGACCAGGGTCTTGTCGAGGCGCTTCGCGAGGTCGATGTGGCGGCGGAACGACTCCTCCTGCACGGCCCGCCCGTCCTCGCCGGTGCGGAAGAAGTCCAGGCCGGTCTCCCCCACCGCCCGCACCTTGTCGTGCGCGGCGGCGAGCGCCTCGATCTCGGCCATCGCGTCGTCGAGCGACGGCACCCGCGGGGCGTCGTTGGGGTGCAGCGCCACCCCGGCGACGAGCGAGGAGTGGGTCGCCGCCGCCTCGACCGCCCAGCGCGCACCGCGCAGGTCGCAGCCGATCTGCACGATCCGGGTCACGCCGACGGCCGCCGCGGCGGCCAGCGCCTCGTCGACGGGTACGGCGTCGTCGTCACCCCGCGCGATGTCGAGGTGGCAGTGGTTGTCGACGACGGGGTGCGGCAGCGGCTCGGGTGCCGGAGGCTTCATGCACCGACCTCGGAGGCCAGCACCCGCTCGATGATCGCCGCGGCGCAGTCGTCGGACGCCTGGGTCGGGATCCAGTGGCTGACGCCGCTGAGCTCGATGAACTGGTACGGCGCATCCACCCACGCGCGGGTCGCCTCGGCGCCGCCGCGGGTGATCGCGATGTCGCGGTCGCTCCACAGGAACGTCGTCGGCACCGTGGTCTTGTGGTCGGTCGAGCCGGGCTTGAGGAGCGGCAGCGCGCGATACCAGCCGAGCGCGTGCGGGAGCGCGCCGTACTCCACGATCTCCTGGCGGAAGCGCGCCACCTCGTCCGCGGTCATCCCGGCCTTGGCCATGCTCTGGTCGAAGCGGCCGCCGGCCTTGCGGGCGGTCAGCTCGGGCAGCAGCGGGATGTTGAACATCGCCATGTAGCGCGAGCGCCGACGCTGGCTCTTCGTCTTCATCGCCCGCGCGAACGCCGCCGGGTGCGGCACCGACACCGCGGTCCAGCTGCGCACCAGGTCGGGCCGCCGCATCGTGACCGCCCAGCCGACCGCGGCGCCCCAGTCGTGGCCGGCGAGGTGGACCGGACCGCCGATCCGCTCGATCAGCGCGACGACGTCGCCGACCAGGAGGTGCATCCGGTAGTCGCGGCGCCGCGGCGGTCGCGCGCCCGGCGAGTAGCCGCGCTGGTCGATCGCGAAGGTGCGCATCCCCGCGTCGTGCAGCACCGGCGCGACCAGCCGCCACGTCGAGCTGCGCTCGGGGAAGCCGTGCAGCAGCACCACCGGCTTGCCCTCCAGCGGCCCCTCGTCGTACACGTCGAAGCTGAGGTCGTCGTGGCGCAGGGCGTGGATGCGCTGAGTCGTCATGACTGTGGTTCTCCCCCGTGCACCAGGTTGTAGACCTCACGCTTCGGTACGCCGGCGCGCCGGGCGACCTCGACGATCGCCTCCTTGCGGCGTACCCCGTCCGCCTCGAGCTCCGCGACCGCCGCCAGCAGGCTGGCCGGGTCGGAGCCGACCTCGGCGTGCGGCTCGGCACCCGAGACCACGATCGTGACCTCGCCGCGCACTCCCTCGGCGGCCCAGCCGACCAGCTCGCCGAGCGGACCGCGGCGTACCTCCTCATGGGTCTTGGTGAGCTCGCGGCAGACCGCCGCGGCACGGTCGACGCCCCAGGCCTCGGCCATCGCGGCCAGGGCGGCCTCGGTGCGGTGCGGCGCCTCGAAGAAGACCATCGTCCGCTCCTCCGTCGCCAGCGAGTCCAGGCGGCGCGACCGCTCCCCCGCCTTGCGCGGCAGGAACCCCTCGAAGCAGAACCGGTCGACCGGCAGCCCGC
Organism: Nocardioides hankookensis; assembly: GCF_042658885.1. Classification (NCBI taxonomy): domain Bacteria; kingdom Bacillati; phylum Actinomycetota; class Actinomycetes; order Propionibacteriales; family Nocardioidaceae; genus Nocardioides; species Nocardioides hankookensis. The sequence continues at coordinate 904,425 of NZ_JBHSRJ010000009.1, forward strand.
TGACGGCCAACGCGGTGAGGACCGCCGACGGACCGGGCACGGCGGTGACCTGCACGTCGTGCTCGACGGCAGCGGCGACCAGCCGGTAGCCGGGGTCCGAGACGCTCGGCATCCCGGCGTCGGTCACCAGCAGCACCCGCTCGCCGGCGAGCAGCGCTTCGAGCAGCACCGGGGTGCGCGCCGACTCGTTGCCCTCGAAGTAGGAGACGACCCGCCCGGTGACCGTCACGCCCAGGTCGCCGGTGAGACGGCGCAGCCGCCGGGTGTCCTCGGCCGCGACCACGTCGGCCGTCGCCAGCTCCTCGGCGAGCCGGGGCGGCGCATCGGCGACCCGTCCGATCGGCGTGGCTGCGAGGACGAGCACGCCGGCGTCAGGAGTCACGTCCTAGAGTCTTCCACCGTGACGACCGCCGCGCCGCCTGAGCCTCCGCAGGAGCGTGTCGGGCTCTCCACCAACGCGGCCGGTCACGCCGTACCGTCCGCGTGGCAGCGGGCCCGGGGCCGGATGCGCGCGGAGGACCCGTTCGTCGGCTGGGCGAGCAGCATCTCCGTCGCCCTGCTCGCGCTCTTCCTGCGGATGTGGAACCTCGGCAAGCCGCACGAGTTCGAGTTCGACGAGACCTACTACGCCAAGGACGCCTGGTCGCTGCTGCACTACGGCTACGCCCGCGACTACGTCGAGAAGGCCAACGACCACATCCTCGCGGGCCAGACGACCGGGCAGTGGAAGACGACGCCGGAGATGGCCGTCCACCCCGACGTCGGCAAGTGGCTGATCGCCCTCGGCGAGAAGGCCTTCGGCATGGACCCCTTCGGCTGGCGGGTCTCCGCGGCCGTCGTCGGCGCACTGATGGTCCTGGTCATGTGCCGCTTCGCCCGGCGCCTCACCGGGTCGACATTGCTGGGCTGCATCGCCGGCCTGCTGCTGGCCTTCGACGGCCTGCACTTCGTGCTCTCCCGGCTCGCGCTGCTCGACATCTTCGTCGCGTTCTTCATCCTCTGCGGCGTGCACTGCATCGTGGCCGACCGCGACTGGTACCGCGCCCGGATGGCCCGCCTCGTGCCCGAGCAGATCAACGACGCGCAGGCCTGGGGACCCGTACGCCGCCTGCTGTTCCGGCCCTGGCTGCTCCTCGCCGGCATCTGCTGGGGCCTCGCGTGCGGCAGCAAGTGGGAGGCGCTCTACCCGATGGCCGCCTTCGGGCTGCTGGCCTGGATCTGGTCGGCCGGCGCACGCCGCTCGTTCGGCGTCCGCTGGTCGGTGCCGAAGTCGGTGCTCGCCGACGGCATCCCGGCGTTCGTCCAGATCGTGCTGGTCGGCTTCATCGTGTACGTCGCGAGCTGGACCGGCTGGCTGATGAACGCCCACACCTACGAGCAGAACCTCTCGGCGACCCAGTACACCCACTACGCCGGGGGCCAGGACTGGCCGACGCGCACCGAGCCCGACGCCTCCGGCCCGGGCGAGGTGACCCAGTCGCTGCGGTCGCTCTGGTACTACCACCAGGACGTCTACGACTTCCACACCCACTTCCTCAACGACAGCACCCACGACTACGCCTCCAACCCCGGCGGCTGGCTGCTGCTCAACCGCCCCGTCGGGGTCGCCGCCGACACCGACATCCAGCCCGGCACCCAGGGCTGCGACGCGCCCGCGGGCAGCGACTGCCTGCGCCAGGTGCTGCTGCTCGGCTCGCCCGCGATCTGGTGGGCCGGGTGCCTCGCGCTGCTCTTCGCGCTGGTGATGTGGGTCGGCGCGCGGGACTGGCGCTACGGCGTCGCCGTCGTCGGTGCCGCCTCCACCTGGCTGCCGTGGCTCCAGTACGACGACCGGCCGATCTTCTCGTTCTACGCGATCATCACCCTGCCGTTCATCGTGCTCGCCCTGACGTTGGCGATCGGGCGGATCCTGGGGCGCTCGACGGCGCCCAGCCCGCGGCGTACGGCCGGCGTCGTCGTGGTCGGCGCCTACCTGGTGCTGGTGCTCCTGAACTTCGCCTGGTTCTGGCCGATCTGGACCAACCAGCTGCTCACCCACGGCGAGTGGCTGGACCGGATCTGGTTCACCAGGTGGATCTGAGCTGCCCGAGCCTGAGCTTGCGAAGGCTCGGACGCAGCAGCCAGGTCGAGTAGCCGCGCGAGCGAGGGACGAGCTCGCGACCGGCGTATCGAGACCCAGCGGCTGGTGGTTTCGAGGCTCGGCGCTGGCGCGCCTCGCACCTCAACCACCGTGTCGGTGGTTGAGGTGCGAGCGGAGCGAGCCTCGAAACCACCCCGACGTCACAGCCCGAGCTGCGCGGCCACCCATGCCCACATCCGGTCACGCTCCTCGACCCCGATGCGGGTACGACGGAGCAGGTGGGTCGGGCGCGGCCGACGGTCGTGCCAGAGCCGACCGCCCTCCGGCGCCGGGGCGACGGCCGAGAGCCAGACGGTCGTGTCGGCACCGCCGGCGGCGTCGCGCAGCAGCGGCCCGGTGAGCTTGCGGAAGGTCGGCAGCGACTCGGCGACGCCGGGGGTGTCCGCCCAGCCCGGGTGGGTGGCGTGCACGTCCAGACCGAGCCCGGCCCACCGCCGCTGGAGGACCGGCAGCAGCTCGACCTGGGCGCGCTTGCTGCGGGCGTAGGCGGTCGTCGGCGAGTAGTCGCCGTCGAGGTACTCCGGGTCGTCGGCGCGCAGCCGCTGGCCGTACATGCCGCCCGAGGTCACCAGGACCACCCGGCCGTCCCGGAGCCGCTCCCCCATCAGCTCGGTCATCAGCACCGGCGCGAGCACGTGCAGCGCCATCGTCATCTCGTGGCCCTGCGGCGACTCGGTGCGGGTGGGCGGCATCGCGCCGGCGTTGTGCACGAGCACGTCGACGTGGTCGTCGGCGGTCGCGACGAACCGGCGTACGTCGCCCAGGTCCGCCAGGTCGCAGCGCTGCACGTCCAGCCGGGCGAGCGGCAGCCGGCCCTGGACCTCGCGCACCACCGCGGCGCCCTTGTCGGTGTCGCGGACGACGAGCACGACCTCGGCGCCCAGCGCCGCCAGCCCCTCGGCGGTCGCGATCCCCAGGCCACTGCTGGCACCGGTCACCAGCGCCCGCTTGCCCGCGAGCGCGTCGGGAGGCGGGTCGGCCGGCCAGGTCGACAGGTGCCGGCGTACGGCGGGGCCGAGCCGGGTGTAGCCGGGCGCGACCGTGCGGTCCATCAGGGTGTCGACGACCGAGGCGAAGGAGGGCATGCCCCGAACGTATCCAGGCAGCCGTGCCAGCATGTGCGCGTGACGTCATGGCAGCCCGGCTGGGCCGACTTTCCCCCGACCCTCCTGGAGTTCTGGACCGAGCGACACCTGTGCACGCTGACCACGCTGCGGGCGGACGGCAGCCCGCACGTCGTGCCGGTCGGGGTCGCGCTCGACGCGGAGCAGCGCTGCGCCTGGGTGATCACCAACGGCTCCTCCCGCAAGGCCCACCAGGCCGCGGCCGACGGGCGGGTCGCGGCGTGCCAGGTCGAGGGCCGCCGGTGGTCGACCCTCGAGGGCGTGGCCGAGGTCCGCTCCGACGAGGAGTCGGTCACGCGGGCGATGGAGCGGTACGCCGCGCGCTACCGCGCCCCGAGGCCGAACCCGCTCCGGGTGGCGCTGCGGATCGAGGTGGACCGATTCCTCGTCTCCTCCGGCCTCGTGTGAGGATTTCCCCATGCACCACGAAGGCGACCAGCTCAGCGACCTCGACCGCGAGATCCTCGCGTTCGAGCAGGACTGGGTCGCCCACGCCGGGACGAAGGACGAGGCGGTCCGCGAGCGGTTCGACCTCACCCCGACCGGCTACCACCAGCTGCTCAACCGGCTGATCGACCTCCCGGCCGCCGAGGCGCACGCGCCCCGGCTCGTCCGTCGCCTGCGCCGGCGGCGGACCGCCCGCCACGAGGAGCGCAGCGCCCGGCGGTCCGCCACCTGACCGACCCGACCTAGGTCGTCGCGAACCACCTGCCCAACGCCGGGACCCGCCGCAGCACCAGCTGGTCGAGCAGCAGCACGACGAGCAGCGACAGCCCGAAGAACGGCAGGAAGACGCCGAGCGCGACCAGGCCGACCGCCAGCAGCGGCGTGGCCCGGATCGGCATCCGGCCGCGCGGCGCCCCGACCGTCGCGCCACCCTTCGGTCGCCGGCGCCACCACATCAGGGGCCCGCTCAGGCACATGAAGATGATGCCCATGCACATCAGCGCGGAGCCCCAGAACGACCACAGCCCGAGGCTGCGGCCCTCGTGGAGCCCGATGCCCTGCGACACCACCTTGGCCAGCGCCGGGTAGTCGTCGAAGCCGTACGTCGAGACCACCTCGCCGCCGTACCGGTCCACGTGCACGGTCTTCTCGTCCGACGGCGCGTCGAAGGCGTAGCCGATCACCGAGTAGACGCCGGACGCGTCGTCGGCGGCCGGCACGGCGACGGTCATCGGGTGCCGCAGCCCGGCCTGGTCGGCGACCGCGATCGCCGTGTCGACGTTGGCCACGCTGCGCTCACCGCTCGCGGGTGGGGTCGACGACGGGACCTCGGACTCCTGCTGCGCCCACGGGATGTCCTTCGCGTGGGAGTGCGGCAGCGACTCGTCGAGCGTCGAGGACGGGTTGCTGACGGCGCCGTGGTCGAGGCTCCACATCGAGGTGCCACGCTCGGTCGCGAGGGTCTGCACCTTGGCACCCCAGAAGTCGGTCCACGGCAGGCCGCTGACCAGCAGCGTCAGCAGCCCGACCCCGGCGACGGCCCCCACCAGGCCGTGCCGCCAGCGCAGCCGCGCGCCGGTCCGGTCCGCCTTGCGGGCCCGCCTCCGAGCCCGGAAGCCGCGCACGAAGAGGTAGTAGCCGGTCAGCGCCATCACGATCGCCCAGCACGCCCCGAGCTCGAGGACGTAGCCGCCCCACCTGCTCCCGGTCATCAGGTCGGCGTGCAGGCGGATCGCGGTGCCCGAGAGCGTGGTGTCCGGGTTCAGCGAGCCGAGCACCTCCGGGCCGTACGGGCTCACGTAGACGTCACGGCCTTCGCCGTCGGCGGTTGTGACCGACACGACGGTCGGGCTCTCGGCGTTCTTGGGCTCAGTCAGCGACACCGCCGTCGAGCCGGGGTAGGCCTTCTCGACCACCGCCAGCTGCTGGAGGTAGGGCTGTGCCACGGCCCCGGCCGGCGGGTCGACCTTCATCAGGTCGGGGTGCATCAGGGGTTCGAGCTGGAAGCGGAAGAGGTAGATCAGGCCGGTGGTCGCCAGGAGCAGCAGCACCGGGACGACCAGGAAGCTGGCGAAGAAGTGCCAGCGCCAGACGGCGCGGAACCATCCTCCGGAGCTGGTCGGTCGTGAGGGTCGGGGTGGTCGGGCTGGGTCGTCGGGTTCGCGCCGGGGCGCGAGGACGTCGGTCATGGGTCTCCTCGAAGAGTGGGCGCGCGTGGGAACGCGCGAGTGCGCCGTCACCCTCGGTCGGGTACGGCGTGGGTCGCTGGTCAGGCGGCGAGGAGAGGAGGCCCGCGACGGGAGTCGGGGCGGACCAGCCAGACCGAGCGCGGTCCAGCGGGGGCGAGCACGGAGTCGAGGAGGGTGAGCCGAGGAGCGGCGACGACCGGCTGGATCGCCCAGGCAGCGGCGAGGATGCGACGGCCGGTCAGGGCCAGGATCGTCCAGAGGCAGCGCTCGCCGTACGCGAGCCAGAGGCCGACGAGCGCGGCGACGACGAGGTGGGCGACCATCATCGGCGCGTGCGCCGACAGGTCGCTGATCAGGTGGCCGACGGGCAGCGTCGGCGCGAGCGCGCCGGGCTGGTCGCTCGCGCCGGTGTAGGCGTCCTGGAGCGAGCCGAGGCGGCGGCCGTCGACGATCGGCAGGCTGCCCACGGCGGCGGTGCGGGTCGCCACCGCCGTCGTCGTACGGTCACCGGCGTGGCCGGCGGTCACCGACAGGACGAGGTGGAGCAGGGTCTGGCCGCCGACGAGCATCGCCACGATCCGCGTGGTCGAGGCCGGCCTGCTCAGCATCGGGGCGCTGAGCAGCACCGACATCGCGAGCATGACCGCAAGGAGGGCGGGTCCGGGCAGGAGACCGTCGGCGCTCACGTGGCCGACGACGCCCAGGAAGAACGCCAGGGAGCCCATCAGGAGCGCGCGCATCCACAGCACGCACGCGTCGATCCGGGTCTCCACGGCGCTCATCCTCCCACGTGCGCGTCAGACCGACGTCTCGGCGGGCGCCCGCCCGTCAGGCGACCACCACCAGCACGCCGAGCGTGATCGCGGCTGCGGCGAGCAGCGCCGTCCCGAACGGCCGCCAGCCCGGCGAGCCCGCCAGCAGGACAGCGACCAGTCCGGCGAAGACCAGGCTGACCGCGAGGGCCAGGTCCGAGGCGCCGTACCTCCAGACGACCGCCAGCAGCAGCCCCGCCGCAGCGCCCAGCACCGCGCCGGGGATCGGGCCGGGCGGCGGACGGTGGACGACGGGTCGTTCGAGCACGTGTCGATCCTGCCCGGACGGTGGTCGCTCTAGGGTTCTCGCCGTGCCCTACCTCCACCTCCTCGGCCACCCGACGTACCACGAGATCCAGGGCGCCGGGGAGCCGTTGCTGCTTCTGCACGGCGGCTACGCGACGCTCGAGAACCTGCGCCCGCTCGGGGACGCGCTGGCCGCCACCCATCAGGTGCACGCTCCCGAAGGGACCGGGCACGGGCGCACGGCGGACCGCGAGGGCCCGTTCAGCTACGCCGCCTCGCTCGCGGAGGCGGTCGCCTACCTCGACGCGCTCGGCCTCGACGCCGTCCACGTGGTCGGCTTCAGCGATGGCGCGATCCTCGGCCTGATGCTGGCCATCGACCACCCGGCCCGGGTGCGGTCGCTGGTGGCGATCAGCGCGAACCTCGACCCCGGCGGGTTCGTGTCCGACGAGGAGGCCGAGCACACGATGACCGCGGAGGCCGCAGCGCTGCTGGACCGCGAGTACGCCGACCTCTCCCCCGACGGCGCCGACCACGGGCCGGTGGTGATCGAGAAGCTGAGCAGGATGTGGCTCAGCGAGCCCCAGATCACCCTCGAGATGCTGGCGACGATCCGGGCGCCGACGCTGGTCGTCGCCGGCGACCACGACATGGTCCGGGCCGACCACACGCTCCTGATCTCGCAGAGCATTCCGGGCGCCCAGCTGGCGATCGTGCCGGCCGCCGGTCACCTGGTCGCGAGCGACCGCCCGGACCTGGTCGAACCGATGGTGGGGGCGTTCCTGGCGGCAGTGAGCACCGCCTGAGCACGTCGCTCCAGCTGCCGGGCATCTGTCGCTGACCGGCTGGATCGTCAGCCGAGGTGGGCGAGTCCGATGGCGAGGACCAGTCCGATGGCGGTGGCGATCCCGGTCAGACAGCTCTCCTCCTTGAAGGCTTTGGGAAAGACCTCGGTGGCCAAGGAGGCCACGGCGGCACCACCGGCCACACAGCGGATGAGGTCCAGAGCCTCCTGAGGCAGTCCGGTGAAAAGGAGATTGCCGGCCAGGGCGGCGGCCGAGAGCAACAGCGCCGTCGCGGTCCAGAGGCCGAGAACCTTCGGTTTCGACCGACCTTGCGCCATCTCCTGAGCGCCGCCTGCGGCCTCCGGCAGGTTGGAGAGGAAGATCGAGCCCGACAGGGACGCGACCTGCAGTGGCCCCGCCCCGATCAGCGCGACACCGAGTGCGAGGTTCTCGGGATCCCGTCGAGAGTGATGGCGGCCAGCAGCCCTCAGACGGCGACGGTCCACAGGGGAGCGACGTCCGTGGCGGGGTCGATGAGCTCGAGCACGCTCGAGACGATGAGAGCGCCGCCGGCGAGCGCGATGATGAACCCCTCGAGCCGATCAGGCAACGCCCCGTAGATGCCCCAGGCCGCGCCGGCGACGAGTGCCGCCGAGACGACGACGATCACTGCGATGGTCATCAACACGTCATGGCCACCTCTCTGTCGCAGGTGTGGGTTGTGCGTCCGGTGGCAGGCTCACCGTCATGGGCACCTGGTACGCAACCATCCGCGACGGCTTTCGTACCCGGTTGTGGCCACTCCCAACGATCGCGGTGCTCTGTGCGCTCGCGCTCGGGCTGGGCCTTCCTGAGGTGGACTCGGTGATCGACGACGACCTGCCGAGTCGGGTGACGGCGTGGCTCTTCGGCGGTGATGCGGACGCTGCGCGATCGCTGTTGGGTGCGATCGCCTCGTCGATGATCACGGTGACCGCGCTGACGTTCTCGCTGACAGTGGTCACCCTGCAGCTCGCGAGCAGCCAGTTCTCTCCGCGGTTGCTTCGAACGTTCACCCGTGACCAGTTCGTCCAGGTGACGCTCGCCCTGTTCCTGGCGACCTTCACCTATGCGCTCACCGTCCTTCGGGCCGTCCGAGGCTCGGATGAGGTTGGGGATGTCGAGCTGGTGCCACAGGTGGCAGTGACCGTGGCGTTCGTGCTCGCCGTCGCCAGCGTGCTGGGTCTGGTGCTGTTCCTGGCCCACCTGACCGAGCAGATCCGCGTGGAGACGATGCTTCGCAACGTGCATCGTGAGGCCATGAGCACGATGAACACCGTGCTCGACGAACGTGCCCCTGCCGGCGAGCGCCGTGACGAGCGAGGCGACCGCGGAACTGTCCCCACACCGCCCGCGGGTTCGGAGGAGCTGCTCGCCACCGACGACGGCTTCTTGACCTGGGTCGACGAACGGGGGTTGCTCGACGTCGCGGTCGACGAGGGGGTGACGTTGAGCCTCGAGGCGCACCCGGGCGTCTTCCTGGTGCGTGGAACACGTCTGGGAAGGGTGTGGTCGACCACAGGATCCCCACTCTCGGTCGAAGCCGGCGAAAGGATCCGAGCCCGTGCGGGCGACTGCGTCCATCTCGGGTTCGAGCGGACCTCGACCCAGGACGTCGGTTACGGCTTGCGCCAGTTGACCGACGTCGCGAACAAGGCGCTCTCGCCCGGCATCAACGACCCGACGACGGCCATCCATGCTCTCGGACACATCTCGTCGTTCCTGTGCGCGTTGAGCGACCGCGACCTGGGTCCTGGGCTGATGCGGGACGCCGATGACCGGGTCAGGGTCGTGTTGCACCGACCCGACCTCGCCAGCTACGTCGACCTCGGCGTGTCGCAGCCGCGGCGGTACGGCGCCCAGGATCCGCAGGTGCTGCAGAAGCTTCACCAGGTACTGCTGGACCTCAGCTCCCGGGCGGACCCCGACCAGCGGCCCGTTGTCCGCGACGAGCTGGAGCGACTGCGCGCGACGGTCGCAGCCCAGCCGTTCGATGCCTTCGAGAGGGCGAAGCTCGACGCGATGGACAGCAAGATCCAGCGCAACCTGGACATTCGGTGAACGCCACCCACCCCAGCGCTGCGGACCGCCTGGTCCAAGCTCTGCCTGGCGCTCACCCCTCGTCGCGACTCACCCATCTCTCGACGTGGCAACGCGTGCATCAGCGCACGCGCAGTCGCCGGTGCGCGATGGCTGCACGGGCAGCGTTGTTGCCAGCGGCGCCATGGACGCCACCGCCGGGGTGCGCCGACGCCGACCCCAGGTACAGGCCCCGCACCGGGGTCTCGGGACGCCCCGACCCCGCGATCGGGCGGAAGACGAGCTGTTGCTGCAGCTGGGCGGTGCCGCCGTTGATGGCGCCCCCGATCAGGTTCGCGTCGCGGGACTCGAGCTCACGAGGCCCGAGCGCCCGACGTGCGACGACGAGGTCGCCGAAGCCCGGCGCCAGCTCCTCGAGCCGTCCCTGCATCCGATCGGCGAGACGCTGCAGGTCGCTGTCGTCCCAGGTTCCCCGGATTCCTCCTCCCCCGGCATCGGCACGGGTCTCCTGCGGAACGTGCGTATAGGCCCACATCGACTCGGTTCCCGAGGGCGACCGAGTCGGATCAGCCGTTGTCATCTGGCCGGCGAGCAAGAACGGCCGGGCCGGGACGGCATGAGCGGCGATCTGGGCGGTGGACGCGGTCAGCTCGTCGACCGAGTCGGCAACGTGGATCGTGCCTGGGGCGTACGGCGGCGGAACAGCCCAGGGCACCGGGCCCGACAGTGCCCAATCGATCTTGACGGTGCCGGGGTCGAGCTGGAACCGGCTCATCCTGCGCACGGTTCGTTGCGGCAGGGCCTCCCGAGACAGGAGGGTGCCATACAGATGTGGGGCCGCGACGTCGGCAACAACCACTCGAGCGTCGATTCGCTCACCACTGGCGAGGAGCATGCCGATCACGCGTCCTCGGTCCGTCTCGATGCGGACGACTTCGGCGTCGCACCGGATCGTGCCACCGAGGGACTCGGCTCGGCGGGCCAACGCACGGGTGAGATTCCCGGCGCCGCCTTCGGGGACCGGCCAGCCGCTGGTCTGACCGAGCATGGCGAGAAGGAGCGCCATCAGCCCGGAGCCTGGTGCGTCCAGGGGGATGTCGGAGTGGCTTGCGTTGCCGGCGAGAAGCAGCCGTGAGCTCGGCCCGTCGAAGAGCTGACGTCCGAGCTCGGCCGCGGGTGTGAGCAGCTGGCGGACCAGGTCGAGTCCCCCCGCTCGACGCACGCGCCTGAGCCCGCCGAGCGTGTTCCGCACGGGCGGAAACGGTGAGAGGAGCGCGCCGGCCAGGTCTGCGCCGATGACGTCCCACGTCTCGCAGAGCTGGTGCCAGGCTTCGCCGTCGCCCGGCTGTTGCTCCTCGAGCATGCGAGCGGTCTCGTCACGGTCGCGATGAAGGATGGCCCAGTGGCCGGACGCCGGGTGGAAGTGGCCGAGAACTGCGGGCGCGTGCCGCCACGTGAGGCCGTGCTCCTCCAGCTGAAGCCGTTGCATGACAGGAGAGCCCGCGGCCAGGGGGTAGAAGGAGCTCATGGTGTCGTGGACGTAGTCGGGATGGACGTCCGTGTCGCTCCTGACGGCGCCGCCCGGTGTGGCCTGCGCTTCCAGGACCAGCACCGTCCAGCCGGCGTCGAGCAGCACGTTGGCTGCGACCAGCCCGTTGGGTCCTGATCCGACGACGACAGCGTGCGGCCGGCTGCGCGTCGCGAGGCTCACGACGTCTCCTCACCGGGTGCGCCGCCCATCATGGCCAGCATCTTCTTGCCACCTGTGGCGAAGAAGCGGCTCACGAGTGCGAACGCAAGCACCCCGAAGGCGAGGTTGAGCCAGGTCGTGTAGTTCCACGAGATCCCGGACTCGCCGACCTCAGCGCCGCCGTGCTCGGGCACGAGCCCAGTGAGTCCGAAGAGGACCTCGACGGCGTAGCCCGCGATCACCATGGACGTGTAGAAGACGCCGAGCAGGACGAACATCATCCGCGTGCCGTAGTACTTCCGGTAGATCAGCAGGATCGGGATGATGATGAGGTCGGCGTAGAGGAACGCGACCACGCCACCGAAGCTGAGGCCGCTGTTCCACAGGACGGCGGCGAGGGGGACGTTGCCGACCGAGCAGACGAAGCTCAGCACCGAGATCACCGGCCCGACGATGGGACCCCAGAGCTTCGACAGGGTGGGCTGATCGGTCAGGAAGAGCGTCTGCCAGAACGAGTCCGGCACCCACGTGGCGACGGCTCCGGCGACGAGCAGGCCGATGACGATGTCACGGAGGACGGCGGCCCACTCCATCACGAAGATGTGGCTGACGGAGGTGTAGCCCGCGCGGCTGAACAGGCGGCTGAGCAGCCCACCGTCGGCGTCGATCGACATGTCCATGCTGGCGTGCCCCTCCATCGTGCCGGCGATCCCCTTCTGAGCCTGCTCGCGTGCCGCGTCGACGATCCGGCGGCGTACGACGACGCGGAAGGCGAGGGCCACCAGGACGATGATGATCGGGCCGCCGACGAACTCGGCGAGCGCGAAGGGCCAGCCGAGCAGCAGGACCAGGATGATGCCGAGCTCCAGGACGAGGTTGGTGCTGGCGATCTCGAAGACCATCGCGGCGGTGAAGCTGGCCCCCTTGCGGAAGAGTGAGCGCGCCAGCGCGACTGCCGCGTAGGAGCACGAGGAGGACGCGGCCCCCAGGCCGGTCGCCTTGGCGAGCGTCGCCGGCCGGTCGTCGCCGAGCAGGCGGCTGACGGTCTCGCGACGCACCAGTGCCTGGACCACCGCCGACAGGGTGAAGCCGAGCACCAGTGACCAGGCGATCTGCCAGGCCATCGTGCCGGAGGTCACGAGGGCGTCGACGACGGCGTGCACGACCCTCATCGATGCTGCTCGACCAGGTCAGCCAGTCCGAGAGCGGCGGCGACACCCGCGCTGACCAGGGCCGCTCCTCGGTGACGCGGACTGCGGACGGCCAGCGGCAGCATGCTCGCGGCGTGGGCCGCCTCGACCGCTGCCGCCGCCCTTCCGGTGGGGCGCCCGGTGACGCCCTGGAGGAGGTAACGGGCACCCAGGACGCGGGCGACCTCACGAGTCGTGCGCTCGTCTGCGTCTTCGGCGCCGACCAGGCCGAGCAGTCGGTGGGGCGCAATGACGAGGACACACCCCAGTACCAGTCGAGCCCCTCGAGCCGGAGTCATCGTTGCCTCCGGCGTACGGCGAGAGCGAGACCCGCCAGCGCGGCGCCGGCGGCGGTACCGATGACCGCCGCATGGTGCTGGGACGCCCAGACCTGCGGCGAGGCGGCGACCGCTCGGTCGTCGAAGACGCCGTGCGGGCCGAAGTCCCGCCCGTCCGGCCCGTCGGCCGGCTCCCACAGGTTGGCGGGCTGGTCCGCCGGCTTGGGATCGCCCGTCTGCTGAGAGGCGAACCCGGCCCACGCGAGATAGCGATCGAGGACGCCTGGTGCGACAGCATTGGCGAGCAGCGTGAGCATCGTGCTCTCCCCGACCCAGTACTCGCGCCGGCGCGGGTGGTCGGCGGCGTACACCACGGCTCGCGCGGCGACCTCGGGCTGGTAGATCGGCGGCACCGGCTGCGCCTGGTCGGGCAGCCGCGAGAGGACCCATGAGAACTGCGGCGTGTTGACGGCCGGCATCTGGACCATCGTGGTGCGCACGCCACTCTTGTCGTGGAGCAGCTCGGTGCGCAGCGACTCGTGAAACCCCTGGAGGGCGTGCTTGGAGCCGCAGTAGGCACTCTGCAACGGGATCCCCCGATAGGCCAGGGTCGACCCCACCTGCACGATCGTGCCCTGGTTGCGAACAGACATGCGGCGCAGGGCGGAGCGGGTCCCGTTGACGTACCCGAGGTAGTTCACCTCGGTCACCCGGCGGAACTCCTCCGGTTCGATGTCGACGAACCTGGCGAAGACGGAGGTGAAGGCCACGTTGACCCAGACGTCGATCGGACCCAGGTCGTCCTCGACGCGTTCAGCAACCGCGTCGAGCGCGGCCGCGTCGGCCACGTCGACCGCATAGGTAGCCGCCGTCCCACCGAGCTCCTCCACATCGTGGCGCGCGCCGTCCAGGCCGCGCTCGCCGCGCGCGATCAGAGCCACGGCATCGCCGCGTTCGGCAAAGGCGCGGGCGGTGGCCCGGCCAATGCCTCCGGACGCCCCGGTGATGGCGACCACCCTGGTCCGACGGGCGGACGTGGAACTGTTCATCGTGCTCTCCTTCGGTCGGTTTCAGTGGGCGAGGGTGTGGGCGGTCTCCAGGAACGCGGCATGGACGAAGGCCTGGGGCAGGTTGCCGCGCAGCTGGCGTCGTTCGACGTCGAACTCCTCGGTGAAGAGACCCGGTGGGCCCACCGCGGCGCGGGACCTCTCGAACCACCGCACGGCGTCGACCGGCCGCCCCTGTTGGTGAGTGGCCTGCGCCATCAGGAACCCGCACAGGAGGAACGCGCCTTCGGCGTCGTGCAGCGGGCCGGGCTGCTGCCGGAACCGGTAGACGTAGCCGTCCTCGGCCAGCTCGTCACCGACGGCGTTCCAGGTGGCGACGTACGCCGGGTGGTCCGGCGGCACGGCGCCCCGCAGGCCCGGTAGCAGCAGTGCGGCGTCCACGCCCGGATCGCAGGGAGAACGCTGCCAGCGTCCGCTCTCGTGCAGACACTCGCGCTCGGTCTCGGCCACCAGGTGGTCGGCCAACCGGCGCCAGTCGTCCGCGCCGTGACCCCTCCTGTCGGCGACTGCTCGTAGACCACCCGCGCAGATCAGGCGCGAGTGGGCCCAACGTCGCGGTTCGACCTCCCAGATGCCGGCGCCGGGTTCGTGGTGGCGGCCCATGATCGCGGCAACGGCCTCCTCGACTGCCCGCCAGCCGTCTGCGTCGAGCAGGTCGGCTCGGTCGGCGGCGGCGAACAGCAGCAGAGCCTCCCCGAAGGCGTCCAGCTGGAACTGACCACGGACACGGTTGCCGGCCCGCACGCGTGGCGCTCCGGGATAACCGGGGAGGTCGAGCGTGCGCTGACTCGCCACCGGTTCGCCGTCGACCGTGTAGGCGGGCACCAGCTGGTCCTTGTCCGCGCGAAGCCGTGCGCCCACGAACTCCACGGCGCTGCGCACCAGAAAGTCGTCTCCCGCGACGGCGGCCGCCTGGCCCGCGATGCACTGGTCGCGGATCCAGGCGAATCGGTAGTCGTAGTCGCGGCCCTCGTCGGCGCGCTCCGGCAGGCTGGTCGTCGCTGCGGCGACCAGCGCGCCGCTGCGACTGGTCAGGCCCCGGAGCACTGCGCGGGCGTGGGTGGCGTCGCGGGGCGCCAACGAGCCGGTGTCGGGCCCGACCTGGTCGCGCCAGGACTGCTCGGTTCGCGCCCACAGGCCGACCGGATCCGCGGGAGCATCCTCGAAGGGCCGTCGCGAGAGCTCGAGGACCAGGTCGTGTGACTCCCCGGTGGCGATCGTCAGCTCGAGCTGCACCGTCTCGTCGAGTGGACGACCGCGCGCGAGACGTACAGGTGCACCGGACCATCGCAGGTGAAGCTCGCCGCTCCGGCCGACCCAGGTGTCGTCGCCAGCGGCGCGCAGGTGCATCGGCGCTGCCCCGAATGCTGCACGGCAGTCCAGGACGATGTTCAAAAACGCGTCGCCGTGCACCGCCTCCACGCGCCGCAGCAGGACCACGCGATCCGGATCACCCGGAAAGGCCAGCGCGTCGCGGCACTCGACCACGGAATCGCCGACCAGCCACCGACTGCGCCAGATCAGGGTGCCCGCCTCATAGCCGCCGCCCCAGACGAAGCGCGGGTCGCTCGGCTGGACCGCGTAGACCCCTGCTCCCCCCAGGAGATGGCTGAACACAGCGTCGTCATGCCACCGGGGCGCGCACAAGAAGGCGATGTCACCGCGGGGGCCGACCAGAGCGCCTCGCTCTCCGTCGGCGATCAACGCGTACTGTCGAAGGGTCTCCGGGACGATCGACAGCCCCTGGCCGTCGCCACTCATCGGGCTCGGCGGTGCCGACGACCGAACAGCTGCGGCTTGCTCGCCGCCGTAGCTTCCTGACGCTCGCGCAGCGCCTCAGCATCGCTGCGAGCGATCTCGCGAGCCTTGGCGTCGTCGACCCTCGCACGGGGATCCGGCCCTAGGTGGGACTCACCGGCGATCAGATCCTTCATCTCTGCTCCGACGCCAGCACGAGAGTGTATGTCGTAGAACAGACCGCCGAACCAGGCGAGAGCTGCCCCCGCGACGAGAACGAGCGCGCCGGCGATCGACCACGCCCACGACACCACCCAGACACCCCAGCCCACCACGGCGGCGCCGACGAGCATGACGACCAGCGCGCCCCAGGTCCAACGAGGACGTACGCGGTGCCCCCGTGCTCCTTCGTCGTGATCCGGCATCTGCGCCATGATCGAACTCCTGCCGATCCTCTATGTTGCGCTGAGTCACGTCGCTGGTCGCGGCGCCACGGAGGCCCTCCCGCCCAACCCCGGGTTGGATCTCTCACTAAAGACAGTGACCAGTTCAACGAATTGCATGCGCACCCGCATGTAATGTTCGACAACATCGTCGAAAGAATGGAGACCTCGATGCCGCGGAGTCATCGCGCGACCGAGACCGACGAGATCGACGGCGCGGCCGACGCGCTGCTCGTGACCAGCAGGGCACTGGTCGCGATCTCGGTACGCGCCGTGCTCAACGCCTCCATCGAGATCACCGTCGCCCAACACCGAGTTCTCGTCATCCTCTCCGATCACGGTGCGCTGGCGGTGAACCAGATCGCCGATCGTCTCGGAGTCGACCAGTCGAATGCCGGCCGACATTGTCAGCGGCTGCACCGCAACGGACTCGTGGACCGGGTTCGTGCAGAGTCCGATCGTCGACGAGTAGAGGTGGTCCTTACCCCAGCAGGCCGTGCACTGCTGGCCGAGGTCTCGACCGCCCGCCGAGGCGACATCCGTGCTGCACTGACCAGACTTCCACCGGGCGAGATAAGCGCAGTCGTGCGGTCCATGAGTGCTCTGAACAGTGCGCTCGAAGGGGTCGACCCGGGGTAGCGGCCTTCCCACCGGAGCGCGACCCAGCCATGCGATCAGCACTGCTGGCCGCTGGGTCGCTCAGGCTGGCTCTCGGGGCGTCGGCTGTTCGACGGGAGATTGCACCGTACTCGGCTGCGATGCTGATGCTCGGGGTTTGACCTAGAACCGGGACAAAACCGAAGGCCGGACCCAAGATCTCGGTCCGGCCTGTCCGGGATCTCCTGCGAGATCACATGGTGGAGCTGAGGGGATTCGAACCCCTGACCTTCTCTTCCCAGCAGGGGTGCAGGTGCACCGCCGCGTTCTTCGGAGAAGCTCCTACAAACTCGCTGATCTGGCGTCAATCTCCAAGCAGGATTGGGCTTTCGCAATCTCAGAGTACCGCACAACTCGTTTCGGCCGTCGCGCTCTCGCGTCGCCTTGGCGCATCTGAAGTGCCGAGTTTGTGCCGACTTCTTGTGGTCTTGAGCATGAATCCGACACAGGTGGTCTGAGCCCGGCGGGCGGGTCGGCGTCGCTGAGGTAGTGCGCGAACCGAGCAGTCAGACCCTCCGATCTGCGCAGCGGCCGATTTCAATCGATAAAGCGGAACCTGTCCCCGTGAACGGTGGTGGGCAGCGATCGTTGACACTAGCCGCCTGACCTGCGGTTATGCGTTTCACGACGTTGACCGTCGTTGGTAGTCCTCGGTTCTGACGGGGGCAATTCGGGGGCAAAGCAATCGCCATCACGCGCGACGAGCAACCTGTCGGATCCAGCGACGACCGTTTCACTACGACCTAGCCGGGGCGCGGTAGCGTCGCCGGGCGGGGCCGCTACCCACATCAGTTGCATGCGCGAGGCTTCGTTCCGCGTCGGCACAGGTACCGGCACTGCGCGAGGAGCATGCCTTCGCGATGCGGTGAAGCTCCTGCTGAGTGGCACGTCGATGGGACTCTTGCCGTCGCGGGGCTCTTCCGCTGAGGGTACGCGTCGGGGGCGAGAACTAACGAAGTGCGATCGGGTGCACCGGAGCTCCAACTGCCCCGGTCACCATCAGCGGAGCAGCAGTGAGCAGGAACTCGTACCGTCCATCGGTAGCACAGGCGGCAGCAAGCTCGTCTGCATCCCACATCTCACCGATGAAGAGGCCTAAGTGAGGGATGGCGACCTGGTGGAGCGGTTGAAACGCGTCGTGGAACTCGTTGGGTCGAACCTCGAATCCCCACGTATCGGTCGCGATGGCTGCTATCTGGGTTCGATGGAGCCAGTCGACGGTGCCAAACGAGAGTCCGGGGGCAGGTCCGCCGGCGTAGTCGCCCCAGCCGTCACCGGCTGCCAGGCTCCGACGGACTCGCGTGAGCTGGCCGGTGCGCACGATGACGATGTCGCCGGCACCCACGTTCGACGTCGGACCTTGGACCCGGATGGTCTCCTCGAGGTCGCGTTCTGAGATGGCATAGCCGTCCGGGAGCTCGCCGTCGGAACGCACTGCTCGGCCGACATCCAGCAGGACTCCGCGTCCACACATCAAGGCGCCGACGGTCTCGATGCCGGTGACCGCGTCTCCGAGGCCGGAGACCACTTGGTCGGCAGGGCGGTCGTTCCAAGCCCTGCCGTGCGAGAAGATGTGCCCGAGACCGTCCCACTGCGTCGAGCACTGCAGCGGCATGGTGATGACGTCGTCCGCGCCGCCGATCCCGTGCGGAAAGCCTTGAACGCCAGCTACGTGGTCCGTGCCGGTGTCGAGCATCGTGTGAATCGGGTTGGTCCGGCGGCGCCAGCCCTTCTGCGGACCGTCCATGTCGAAGGACTGGGACAGTGAATACGGCGTACCGGCGTGAACCAGCGCCGCAGCAGCTCGACGCTTGTCATCGTCGAGGAAGTTGAGGGTGCCGTGTACGTCCTCACTCCCCCATCGCCCCCAGTTGGAGACCCGCTGGGCGGCCGCCTTGATGGCGCCCTCCGGGTCGGCGGGGTCGTGCCTTGCCGGGTCTAGCGTCATGCGTCGAGCTCGGTGAAGGTGTCGGTGACCCAGTCCGCGATGAAGGTCGCGACGTGGGGAAGGTGGTCGAGGCCGATGTGCTCGGTTGCTCCCTCTTCTGGCGTGAAGATGCGCAGTTCCCGCTTCGGGCTGTTGACGGCCTGTTCGTAGGAGCGGTGAGCGTAGGCAAGGGGGATCTGGCGGTCGTTCCCCCCGTGCGCGATCAGGAACGGCACGGTGATGTGCTCGACGACGCCGTCGAGGTTCACGGCCTCTGCCTTCTTAATGAACATGTCGAGGTCGGTCTCACCCCACACCCACATGACGTGGTCCCAGTAGTGCGGGACGGGGTTCTCGCCTTCCCGGTCGAGGCGTCGCTTCTGGACGGCGCCCCAGTCGTGGTTGGCCCCCCACGCGACGCAGAGCGCGAGTCGCTTTTCGAACGCCGCCGCGCGGGGTGCGTAGTAGCCGCCGAGGGACCAGCCGGCAAGACCGATACGGTCGGTGCGTACGCCGGCGCGCTGCTCGAGCCAGTCGACGCATGCGGCAGCCCAGACTTCGGTGTCGACGCGGGCAGTGAGACCGCGCAGCCGCAGGGCGGCGCCGCTGCCGGGGCAGTCGACCATGAGGGTGGAGATCCCACGGGCGGCGAGTTCGGTGTGGATGCCGGAGCCGACCATCATCTCCTTGGTCGAGTCCAGGCCGTTCCACATGATCAGCACAGGGGCCTTCAGGCCTCCGGTGGACGCGTCGGTGAAGTACGCGGGCAGGCTGCTGGTCGTGCCGTCGGCGGTGTACGGGATCTCGACAGGGGTCGTCTTGGGGTCGGTCAGCTCGAGTGCCTTGACGAGGAGGTCGACGCTGCGCTGGTACTCCTCGTTGCGCGTTATCGACCTCGCGCTCTGCATGCGTTCGGCCTGGGAGACGTAGACGGAGGCGCGGAAGTACTTCTGTCCGGCGGTTCGCAGGTGGCCGTCCTTCTCCGCGTCCACGGCCTGGGCGTCCAGTTGGTCTGCGACCGTGCGCCACGCGGTCATGAACTGCTCAGTCCCGACGTCGGATCCCTGCGCCGCGAGTTCTCGAAGCGGGCGACATGCGCGGTCGACTTCGTCGATCATGCCGCCGCTGTTGAGGGTCGCGACGACGCCCAGGTTCCATACGTAGTTGCCGGCGAAGTACTCGTACATCGGGATTCCTCTGCTGCGTTGTGGGTCTCAGGCGGTCGTTCGGAGATTGCGTTGGCGTGCTGGCCGCCGAAACGTCGGTAGTTCTGGAGCGGGCGGCGCGGTGGTGATCGTGTTGGTGAGGGTGCCGATGCCCTGCACGGTGATGGTCACGGTGTCGCCGTCGCGGAGCGGGGGCGGGTCTTGGCGTCCGTTGAGCCCCCACAGCTCGGCGAGGCAGCCTCCGTTCCCGGTGGTCCCTGAGCCGAGTACGTCGCCGGCGACGACGCGGCTGTCACGGGAGGCGTAGGCGATCATCGACTCAAAGGTCCAGCCCATGTTGGACAGCAGGTCATGTCCCACCCTGGCTCCGTTGACGTCGACGACGCATTCCAGGGCCAGGAACCCGTCGGGGTCGCGATAGGGCTTCAGCTGGTCTGCCGTGACGATCCACGGGCCGAGGCTGGTGGCGAAGTCCTTGCCTTTCGCCGGCCCCAGGCCGACCTGCATCTCGCGGCTCTGGAGGTCGCGGGCGGACCAGTCGTTGAGGATGGTGTAGCCGAAGATCGCCTGGCTGGCTTCGTCGGAGTTCAGGGAGCGGCCTTCGCCGCCGACGATCACGGCGACCTCGAGCTCGAAGTCGCGCGCGAGGCTGCGAGCAGGAAACGCGACCTCGGCGTCAGGCCCGACGATGGCGTGAGGGTTGGTGAAGTAGAACGTGGGCGCGTCGTACCAGGCGTCAACCACGCCAGCAGCGCCGTCGATGCTGCGCCGAACGCCTTCGACATGCTCCTCGAACGCGACGAAGTCGCGGATGCTCGCCGGCTCGAGCGGCGGGAGCAGGCGGACCTGGTCGAGGTCGGTGCCGGGCTGGACGAGCGCCCGTTCGCCGGCCGCGAGCGCAGCGTCGAGACCGAGGGCGATCAGGTCTCGCATGGAACGCACGTCAGCGATGCGGTGAACGCGGTGGTTCTGGACCACGCCGACAGAGGTCGAGGATGTGTCGGCGTGGTCCAGGTAGGTGGCGAGCTTCATCCGGTGCTCGCTCAGACGGGGGGTGCGATGAAGACACCGCGATCCGGGTCGTTGAACGACTGCTTGGCGACGAGCTCGTTCATCGGGTTGGCAGTGCCCCACTGGTCGGTGACTTCGGGGTCGGAGAAGTCGTAGAGGTGGGGGTGCCAGGTGTCCTCGTCGAGCTCCACGAGCTCGGTGGTGTACTCGATGGTGTTGCCGTGCGGGTCGAGGAAGTAGCTGAAGGTGTTGTTGCCGGCCATGTGCCGGCCGGGGCCCCAGACCTTCTCCACGCCGGCGCGCAGAAGCCGGCCGGTGCCGCGCATGTACTCGTCGATGCCACGCATCTCGAAGGAGGCGTGGTGCAGCGCCACGTGGGGGCCGCGGGCGATAGCCAAGCTGTGGTGCGCCGGGTTGGTCCGCATGAACCACATGACCTCGCCCATGTGCGGAGAGAACAGGGTGTCGGAGAGCGCGAACTTCATGTGCCTCTCGTAGAACCCGACGGTCGTCTCGGGGTTCGGCGAGTTGATGACGACATGCGACAGCTTGACCGGGATGGACTCGCCCCCCTCGATCTTGCGGTGCTGGCGGACGGCGACGTCGGCGGAGATCTCGATGGTGCGGCCGTCGATGTCGAAGAAGCGGAACCCGTAGCCGCTACCCGGGGTGTCCATGGCGCCGGGTTCGGTGACGAGCTGAACACCGTCGGAGCCGAGCCGTTGGGCCATCTGGTCGACGTCGGCGGGGGTGGCGGCGCCGAAGGAGATGAGGTCGAGGCGCTTCTCGTCGGCCCTGCGCAACCGGACGGAGTACTGCTCGGGTGACCCCTCGGCGGCGAGGAAGGCGATGCCGTCGTCAGTTGTCTCCGGCGTCAGCCCCCACATCTCTGTGTAGAAGGCGAACTGCTTGTCGTAGTCCGGCACCGCCAGGTCGACGTGGCGCAGGTGGGTGATGAGTCGGTCGCCCTGGTCGTCGACGGGTGCGTTGATGGTCTGCTCGGTCACGTGATTCTCCTTCGGCATGCAGGGGTCAGGGGCGTTCGGCGAGGAGGTGGGCGACGTGGGCCATCAGGCCGGGTACGTCGCCCTGCTCGTGGTCCAGCAGCCACTGGCCGAGCTGGACCGACGCGGCCACGACCTCACCGGCTCGCGCCTGGCGTCGATCGGTGAAGGCGACCCACAGCTCGTCGATGACGTCGTCATGGGCGAGCAGGAGCTCCGCTAGCACGGTCGCGTCCTCCAGTGCCTGGGCGGCACCCTGGGCGAGGGTCGGCGGACACATGTGGGCGGCGTCGCCGATCACCACGACGCGACCGCGGTTCCACGCGCCCTCGAGGAGGTGCGTCTCGAACCAGGTGTAGTTGACGCGGGACGGGTCCGTCATCGACGCCCGGATCTCGTCCCAGGGACCGTGGTAGGCCTCTGCCAGCCCGCGCATCACCTCGAGGGACTCCTCGGGGGTGAGGTCGAACCGGTCCTGCGCGTCCTCCACGAGGTAGGCGTAGAGGCTGTCCTCGCCGGTCGGGCAGTAGCCGGCGATGTAGCAAGGCCCGCCGTAGACGAGGTCAGTGCGCGTCACCGACGCCGGACGTGGCGCGAAGATGCGCCAGATGCCCATACCGGTGCTTCGAGTCTCGAGCTCGATGCCGATCGCGTCACGCGTCCACGACCGCACGCCGTCGGCGCCGACGACGAGATCGTAGCGGGCGGAGGAGCCGTCGGCGAAGGCGACATTGACCCCGGCGTCGTCCTGGTCGAGGGCGGTGCAGCTCGTTCCGAAGCGGACCTTGGCGCCAGCATCGACGGCACGCTCGACGAGAATGCGGGCGAGATCGGGGCGATACATCCCGAGGGTGGCGGGCAGGTCGTCACCGCCGGTGCGCACGTCGGTCAGCTCGACGAGGAGCGTCCCGTCCGGGTCGGGCGCCCGCAACCCGAGCGTGTCGAAGGCGTAGCCGCGGTTCGAGACGGCGTCCCAGACGCCCAGATCGCGCAGGGCGCGCAGGGCGTTGCCCTGCAGCGTGATTCCCGAACCGAGCGCGTTGACGTCGGGCTTGTTGTCGATCAGGTCGACGGACACGCCAGCCTCGGCGAGGAGGATCGCGGCCGCGGTGCCGGCGGCACCGGCCCCAATGATGAGGACGTGTTCTACTGCGGGCACGACTAGTGCGCTCCGTTCCGAGTTGACGTGGCGACTGCAACTGTCCGTTGTCCTGACGTCATCAGGAAGCCCTCGTTTCGCTATCTGCTTCATCCATCAGATGAATCAGTGGTGGGTGGACAGGAGTGGAGTTAGACCTGGAAGTGCTGGTTGGTGACGCGACGTCGCCTATGGCGCGACGGGTTGCCACGAACGGGCCTCGGCGCTGCGTTCGATCGTGTCGAGGACGTGTTGAACGTGAAGTCCGTCCACGAACGTGGGTGTCGGGTCCGTGCCGGCAGCGACGGCGTTGACGAAGTCGACGATCTGGTGGGTGAACCCGTGCTCGTAGCCGAGCCCGTGCCCGGCGGGCCACCATGCCTCGACGTACGGGTGCTCGGGTTCGGTCGCGAGGATGCGGCGAAACCCTGCAGTGGCCGCCGGCTCGGTGGCGTCGTAGAAGTGCAGGACGTTCATGTCCTCGAAGTCGAAGGCGAGGCTGCCGCAGGAGCCATTGATCTCGATGCGGATCGCGTTCTTGCGGCCGGTGGCGAACCGGGTGGCCTCGAACACGCCCAGGGCGCCGCCGGCGAAGGTCGCGATGAACGCGGCAGCGTCGTCGACTGTCACCAGGCCGCGGCGATCCGGTATCAGTGCGTCACCGGTGCCGGCGATGGGTCGGTCCTTCACGAAGGTACGAAGATCGGCGGTGACTTGCGCGATCTGGTCGTCGAGGAGGTACTGGGTGAGGTCGACGATGTGGGCACCGATGTCGCCCAGCGCACCGCTTCCGGCTCGGTCTTTCTCCAGGCGCCAGTTCATGGGGGCTTCGGGGTCGGCGATCCAGTCTTGGAGGTACTGGGCGCGGACATGCCGGACGTCTCCGACTCGGCCGTTGGCGATGAGCTGGCGGGCGAGCGCGACGGCGGGGACTCGACGGTAGGTGAAGCCGACCATGGCGCGCGCTCCTGTGGCGTGCGCCTGGGCCGCGGCGTTGGCCATGGCTTCGGCTTCCAGGGTGCTGTTGGCCAAGGGCTTCTCGCAGATCACATGCTTGCATGCTTCGAGAGCTGCGATCGCGATCTCGGCGTGGCTGTCGCCCGGCGTGCAGATGTCGACGAGGTCGATGTCGTCGCGCGCGATGACGCTGCGCCAGTCGTCGGCGGCCTCGGCCCATCCCAGCTGTACTGCTGCCGCGGTGGCGCGGCCGATGTCTTGTCCGCAGAGCACGGCCATGACGGGCTCGACGGGTAGCTCGAACATGCGGGCCGCGGTCCGCCATGCCTGCGAGTGCGCCTTGCCCATGAAGGCGTGCCCGATCATGGCCACGCGGAGGGTCGGTCTGCCTTCCGTCGCG
The DNA here is from genome assembly GCF_042658885.1 of Nocardioides hankookensis. Classification (NCBI taxonomy): domain Bacteria; kingdom Bacillati; phylum Actinomycetota; class Actinomycetes; order Propionibacteriales; family Nocardioidaceae; genus Nocardioides; species Nocardioides hankookensis. The sequence continues at coordinate 928,411 of NZ_JBHSRJ010000009.1, forward strand.
GGACGGACGGCTTGGTTCGCCGGGTCAGGCATGACGGTGGAGATCCGCTTCGATGGAGCGCATGAGGAGGTGCTGGCGGCGGATCTGGTCGCGGGCGCGGTAGGGATCGCGACGACCTTCGTACTCGCTGGAGAGCCAGCCGCTGTAGCCGCCGGCGTGGAGGGCGGTGAGGACGTCGCGCCACGGGACGTGGAGATCGGTGACGGTCTCGTCGACCTCGAAGAACTTCGCCTGGACGAACCCGACGTAGGGAAGGATCTCGGTCAGCTCCGAGGCGGGAACCTTGAGGGGCTGCAGGAACGGCGGGACCTCGTCTGGATCGAAGCCGGGGTGGCCGTCGTCGACGACGACGGTTTGGAAGATGCCGGTGTCGATCATCAGCTTGAAGTGGTCGGTGCCGGTGCGGTCGATGAACTCGATGTAGCCCTGGGTGACCGGGTGCTTGATTGGGGTAGGGCTGTGGATCTCCGGGAGGATCAGCACGTCGAGCTCCTGGGCGAGGTCGAGGCTGCGCAGCACGGTCTCCTCCCAGGTCGGGTGCGGGTCGAGCTCGGGCGAGGTGACGCCGAACTTCGGCCGGATCGAGGTGAACCCGAGCTCGTGGGCCAGGCGCATGTCGCGCTGCAGCTGCGCGGTGGCCTCCTCGACGGTCAGGTCGCGGTCGAGCCACATCTGGTTGTCGACCCAGGATGAGATGTTGGTCGGGGTGAGGCCGTAGGTCTTGGTGAGGCGGTGCCATTCGTCGATCCACGCGGCGCTGGGGTCGGGGTAGCCGGGGATGTTGGTCTGCGTGAGGAGTTCGATGCCGGTTGCGCCCAGGTCGGCGATGTCGGCCATGGCGTCCTCGAGGGTCATCAGTGTGTGGAGGTCACCGGTGAAGCTGTAGGTGGAGACGCCGTACTTGAAGCCGCCCGGGATGTCGGTGGTCTCCGGGACCAGGGTCGCCTGCCGGCGGTCGTCGAAGCGGAGCGGCAGGACGAAGGCAGGGATGTAGGGCGAGCGGAGCAGCACGCTGACCGCGAGGTCGTGGACGCCCGGCTTGAGGCCACCCTGGACCGGCACAGTGATGGTCGCGAGCTCGTCGAGTTGCCAGTGGAGTCCTTCGGTGCGCTGTAGCTCGTCGAGGGTGTAGGCGCGGCCGCCGAGGGTCCACCTCGCGGCGTTGGCGGGGAAGGACTGGCCGTCGACGGTGATCTCGATTCCGTCGACCAGGCTGCCCCACACTCCGCGGTAGTTGGGCATGCGGAGCAGGAACTGGAATCCGGTGACGGTTCCGTTCTCGGTGACGTTGGTGAAGCCTCGGGTCTGGATCAGGCTGAGTTCGAGCATGGCGTCAGTTCCTCTCGACGAGAATGTGGGTGGCGATGTCGCGGGCGCCGGCGACGGCGAGGGCGACTGCAGTCAAGGTGGGGTTGCAGGCTGTCGGGGTGGGGATGACGCCGTTGCCGGCGACGTAGAGGCCGTCGATGTCCCAGACCTCCGAGGTCGGCGAGCAGACCGAGGTCCCGTCGTTGGTCTCTCCCATGCGGACCGTGCCCTGGTAGTGCAGGGATGCTCCGGGGCCGAAGGTGAGCGGCTCGGGGTCCAACGCTTCGCCGAGCGCTGCTCCTACTCGCACGACGGCGGCTCGGGCGGCAGCGATCGAGGCGTGGTCGTTGTCGGTGAGCCGGTAGTGGATCGACATGGCCGGCATGCCGTAGTCGTCGACGTCGGTGTCGCTGAACTCGACGCGGTCGCTGGCCTGGACGTCCTTCGCGCAGAACCAGCCGAGCCCGACGATGGTGCCAGGGGTGGGGATGTCGTCGTCTGCGAGCGGCACCGGGGATGCGTCGAGCTGCATGACCTGCCCGTGGAACGGCTCATCGTCGGTGAAGGGAACCCAGTTCACGCCGGAGTGGGCGACGATGGCGGTGTCGCCGTCGACGTCGGGGTTGTCGGCCTCGCTGTCGACGTCACGCAACCGGACCGCGTACACCGTCTGGGGCTGGTCGTTGAGGTAGCGGCCCAGCGCGGCGGGGCGGATGTTGGATGCCCAGAGCAGTTGAGGGGTACGCAGGCTGTCGCCTGCGACGACCACTTGGCGCGCCGACACGGTGAGCTCGGTCCCGTCTGCCATGTCCTTGATCAGGAGGCCGGCGGCGCGTCCGTTCGCGTGGAGGACCCGTGTCACGAGGGCGTCGGAGACCAGCGTGAAGTTGGGGTTGGCTCGGGTGACATCGCCGAAGACGACATCGGACCCGGACCAGGTCACACGACCGTCGTCGTGCCGCACCACCGCGAGCGGCATCGACGCGACGCGGCGGGTCGGGTCGCGGCCGTTGTCGAGGGCGTCGGCGAGCCGCTTGCGGACCTCGCTGGCGAAGGGGGCGTCGTCGAAGGCGTGGGCGTCGACGGCGAGGAGTCGTTCGGCCTCGGCGAGGAGGTCGTCGAGGTTGTTGAGGTAGGAGATGCGCTCGCTGTCGCCGGGACGCGGGCAGGCGCCGGTCCAGTGGGCGCCCATGCCGCCGACGTTGGCTGACATGGCCGCTCCGGGCAGTCCGTCCTCGCCGGGCTGCTGGTAGCCGTCGCGCAGAAGGAAGGTGCCGGGACGGACGAGCCGTGGCGCGGCGTCGGCGTAGCCGTCCATGGTGTTGGTCGAGGTGTCGTCGCCGAGCGGGGACGGGCCTTCGGAGAGTCGCTGGGCTCGGGCGCGTTCGTCGGCGTTTGCGATGTTCTTGACGTGGGTGCCCGGGGGGTCGGAGATAAGGGGGCCGACCTCGAAGAGGGCGATCCGTGCGGTCGGGCACTCTTCGCTGAGGATCCGTGCGTAGGCAGCACCGGTAGGGCCGCTGCCGACGATCGCGACGTCGACATCGGCGGGGATGTGTCGGGTCATGGCTTGTTCGCGTCCTGGAGGTTGGTGGGTTCGCTGGCGGCGTGCTGGCCGCCGCTTTCGCCCATGTAGCTGGCGGTGAGGAGGTGTCGGTCGCGTGCGAGCTGGTCGGCGGGACCGTCGAGGATGAGGTCGCCGTGGACCAGCACGTAGGCGTGGTCGGAGATGGAGAGCGCCATCTGGACGTGCTGCTCGATAAGCAGGACTCCGCTGCTGGTCTCGTCGGCGTAGCGCCGCAGGATCGGCAGTAGGCGCTGCACGATGACGGGCGCCAGCCCCAGGCTGAGTTCGTCGACCATGAGCACTTCGGGTCGGCGCGCGAGGGCACGGCCGAGGCCCAGCATCTGCTGTTCGCCTCCGGACAACAGACCCGTGCGGCGCTTGGCGAGCTTGGCGAGCGCCGGGAAGTAGTCGTACGCGACGGTCTTGTCGAGACGCTGTCCCCGGTGGCGGAGCTTGAAGTGTTCTTCGACGGTGAGCGCACGGAACACGCTGCGCTCGTCAGACATCTGTACCAGGCCCTGGCGGGCGACCTGGACTGCACTGAGGTCAGCGGTGTCCACGCCACGGAACAACACGCGTCCGCTCATCGGGTCGAGCAGTCGCGAGCAGGCGCGCAACGTCGTGGACTTGCCGGCTCCGTTGGGTCCTAGCAGCGAGATCACCTGGCCGGCGCCGACCTGGAGTGACAGGTCGCGTACGACGGGAGAGCTCGTGTAGCCGAGGGTGAGTCGGTCGAGCTCGAGCAGTGGAGTGCTCAACGTTCGGCTCCTTCCACGTTGGTGTCGGGGCCGCCCACGGTGGCGGTGTCGTCGGCTCCGAGGTAGGCCTCGATGACCGCTGGTGAGTTGCGGATCTCGTCCGGGGTGCCTTCTGCGATGACGCGGCCGAGGTCGAGGACGTAGATGCGGTCGCACACGCTGAGCACCAGGCCCATGTCGTGATCGACGAGGAGCAGCGAGGTGCCGTCGGCGACGACCTGTCGAAGGGTGGCGCCGAGCTGTTGGCTCTCCGCCGAGTCGAGTCCGGCAGCTGGCTCGTCCAGGCACAGGACCCGGGAGCCGGCGGCGAGGGCGCGGCCGACGTCGACGGACTTGCGCTGTCCCTGGGACAGGTCCTCGGGTTGACGGTCGAGGATGTCGGTGATGCCGAGGAGGTCGCTGACGTCGTCGACGGCCCGCGGCGGCGACTGACGGCCGGTGACGACTTCGCGCAGGAGACTGAACAATGAGTGGCTGCCGCCGCCGACCTCCAGGTTCTCTCGGACGGTCAGGTCGGCGTAGAGCTCGGCGCCTTGCCAGGTGCGGCCGAGTCCGCGGTTGACCCGCTGGTGTGGCTTGGAGGAGGTGAGCTCCTCTTCGTCGACCCAGACCTGGCCGGTGCTCTTGGTGAAGCCGGTCACGGCGTCGATGTAGGTGGTCTTGCCGGCCCCATTCGGGCCGATGAGCCCAACCAGCTCACCTTCGCCGATGCGCAGGTCGACGGAGTCGAGGGCGAGGTTGCCGCCGTAGCGGACGCTGAGCCCATCGGTGCGTAGTCGGTCGGTCATCGCTGCACCCCCTTCGCCGTCATGAGTCCACCGTTGCTGTCGCCGTTGTTCTCGGTCACGGGCAGCGCGCCGGCGCCGCCTGCGCCGCCTGCGCTGTCTGCGCCGTCTGCGGGGGCGACCGCAGACGTCGCGTCGGTCGGTGTGTCACCGCGCAGGCGTCGCATGAGCCGTCCGGGCCACCGGGGCGGTGGGGCGAGGGCGATGCCGTCGGGGTTGGTGATCACGGTGAAGATCAGCAGGACGCCGGCGAGGATGAGCTGGAAGGTGACCGAGACGCCGAAGAAGTTGTTCAGCGCGTAGCTAAGCAGTCCCTGGGTGATGAGCAGGCCGCCGAGGACGGCGCCGCGGATAGTGGTGATGCCGCCGAGGTAGGCGAATGCCACCAGACTGAGGGTGTTGAAGGCGGTGAACCGGCTGGGGTCCAGGGCGCTGAAGTTGAAGCTGTAGCAGATGCCGGCGAGCGCCATGATGACGGTGGCGATCGTGAAGGCGAGGAGCTTGACCCGGGCCGGGGAGATTCCGACGCCGGCGGCAGCACGCTCGTTGGACCGGACGGCGAGCATCTGCTTGCCGAGGTTGCCCCGGCGGACGTTGGCGACGACGACGGCGCAGCCGATGAGCACCAGCAGCACGATGACTCCGAAGAGTGGGCTTGGTCGGGCGCCGTCGAGTCCCTGGACAGACGAGTCGGTACCGATCGAGAAGCCGAGCACCGACGGCTGCGGGACGTGGGCGCCGGACGCGGGCACTCCCCAGCGGGTGTTGCCGAACCCGAAGCTGCTGAGGGCGACAGCGCCGGCGAGGGTGAGAATGGCGAGCTGGACTCCGCGAACTCTCAGGGCGGGCAGTGCCATCAGCAGTCCGAGGACGCAGGCGCCGACGATGCCGGCGAGGGCGGCGATGAACCAGGGCACGCCCGCGTCGGTGGTCAGCTTGGACAGGATGACTCCGGCTACGCCGGCGAGCCCGAACTGGAAGAGCGAGACCTGGCCGACGTACCCGGCGAGCAGAACCAGCGACAGGCAGGCGATCGCGCCGATGAGCGAGAGGATGAGTGCCTGGCGAAGGTCGTAGGGCAGGACGAACAGGCCGATCGTCGTGACAACGCCCCAGGTGAGCGCAGGTCGCAGGATCTTGTCCGGTGCCGGCGCCTGCGGAAGCCGCGGCTCGACCAGCGCGCCCCGGTCGGGGAGGCTCTGCCCGCGCCACAGCAGGGCGACGACGATGATGAGGAAGTACAGGAAGTCGGTGACCCCGGGCCAGGGCACGCCTTCGGTGGTGGGGTACCAGGTCTTCGTCTGAGCGAACGTCACTAGTGAGGCGAGGATGCCCATGCCGATGCCGGCGATCGCGACCCCAGCGAACGAGGTGAACCTCGCGAGCAGGGCGGCGCCGAGCGCCGGGACCACAGCGAGTGCGATGGTGCCTGGGTCGAGCTGGGTCAGCGGAGCGACGAAGATGCCGAGGCCGCCGGCGATGACGCAGGCGATGACGGTGTTCGCCAACCCCAGACGTGAGGCCGAGAGGCCGGAGAGCGCCGCCTCGGTCTCGCTCTCCTGAGCCGCGCGGGTCGCGACGCCGAAGCGAGTGAACCGGTAGACGAGCGCGAGGGCGACGGCGAGCACGATGACGATGGCCAGCAGGTGCAGCCGGTTGCTGGGCACGTTGCCGCCGAAGACCTTGACCGGTTCGGTCGGAAGGACGTCAGGGGCGGGGAGGCCCTGAGTTCCGAACTCGAGCAGGACGTAAGCCTGGAGCACCAGCAGCACACCAACCGAGGCGACGAGCTTGGCCAGGGGCGACTGGCGGCGCAGTGGCCGAAGGACGAGGAAGTGCAGGGCGATACCCAAGACGGCGCACACGACGAGTGTGAGGACGACGGCCGGCGCGAGCGGCAGGACGAATCCTTCTCCGCCCGCGACGTACAGGCCGTCGAAGAGGAGGTAACCGCCGGAGCGGAGCCCGTAGAAGACGTAGGCGCCGAACATCGCAATGGCGCCGGTGGCGACGTTGATCATCCCGGTACCGCGGTAGGTGGCGACCAGACTGAGGCCGAGTCCGGCTATCAAGGCGCCGGTGCCCAGGCCGAGGACTGCGAAGAGCAGGATCTGCTGCACGGCTACCTCCAATCCGTTGTGCGTGTGTCTCGACGATGGCCGTGCTGGACGTCTGCGGCCAGAGCCCGTCGAGGTCGAGTTTGTGGCGATTCAGATGGGTGCGTGGTTCCCAGGTGTGTGCCGCTGCTGCGGCTCAGTGACTTGAGCGTGTTGGCGCCGACCCAGCACCACGTTGGGCCGGCGCCAACAGATCACTGGGGCAGGTTCTGCCAGTCGCTCGCGGTCCAGTTGCCGTCACCCTCATAGGTGTAGAACCGGTCCGCCATGCCCGACAGCGTCGGCATGCCCATGCTCGCTGCCGAGCCGAAGGCGACCTTCGGCGTGCCGAGGATGACGCCGCCGGTGTAGGCGGCGAGACCCTTGGAGATCGAGTCAGAGCTGATGTCGTCCGGCCCAACGGTGTTCAGGACGTTCGCGAGCAGGAACGCTGCGCCGAAGGCCTGCGGGGCGTCGATGCCGATCTCGGCGTCCTCACCGGCGTACTTGGACATGACGGCCTTGTAGAAGTCGACCTGGCCGGTCTCATCGGGCGCGAAGAGCAGCAGGTTGCTGGACTCGTAGGACCACTTCGGGAAGTCCCCGAAGGCGTCGCGGAGGCTCTCGGTGGCGCACAGCGCCGACCCGAGGACGGGTGTGTCCGAGCCGATCGAGTCCAGCGCCTTGGCGGATGCGAGGCAGTCGCCCGCGGTGACTACGGCCGGGGCGAGCGCGTCCGGCTTCTTCGACAGGGCCGAGGTGTAGGTGCTGGTCAGGTCGGTGCTGCCCGGCGGGTAGGTCGTGATGGTCGACGAGAGGCCCATGGACTTGTAGATGCCCTCGGCGGTTTGGCCGATGGCGAGGCTGCCGGGGTCGCTGGCGACGACGGTGGCCAGGTCCTTGAAGCCCTGCGAGAGCGCATAGCCGCCGACACCGGGCAGCGAGGCGAGCACGCTCGGGTTCACCGCGAAGGTGTTCTCGGCAGTCGTGTCCGAGCCCGGGTTCGCCATGGAGACGACGTCAGGCTTCGCGCCGTCCAGGGTGTTGTGGACGGCGTCGGTGCCGACGTTGAGTCCGCCTTGCATGACGACCGGGATGCTGTCGTCGTTGAGGAACTTCTGCGCGCACTGCTGTGCCGACTCCTCGGTCGCGGTGACCTTGCAGACCTCGACCTCGAGGGGGCGTCCGCCGATGCCTCCCTGCTCGGCGTTGATGTAGTCGAACGCGGCCTGGACGGCGACGGCAGCCTCCGGGTTGGAGATCTGGCCACCCTCCTGGTTGATCAAGCCGACCTTGATCGGCTCAGCGGAGTCGTCCGCCTTGCCCTCGGTACCACCGGTGAACTCGGAGCCGATCGACTGGTCGATCTCGGAGGTCGAGTCCGTCGACGAGTCGTCGTTGCTGGAGTTCGGGGCCTCCTCGGAGCAGCCGGTGAGCAGTACCGCCAGAACGGCGGCCGCACCCATCGCCGAGCGAACCTTGTGTCGCTTCATGTGAACCTCGTTGTCGTGAGTGTGGTGTTCCATCCGCTGCGTCCCGGCGGTGAAGCTGGTTCGTCCCGGATGGGTGATCGCAAGTCGGCCGGCCTTTGCCGGACTCCCTGCCCCGAGTAGGTGGCCGCCAAGGCTGGTGACCGCCGTCACGTGACAGCAACCACATACTTCTTCCTCTCGACGGAAGAAGTCAACGTACGACGACCGCCTCTTGGCTGATAGCCGTCATTCGCCGGATGAATGTCGGCGCGAGAGCGCTACGCGGGTACCCCGAGCCGCGGTGCGACACACGGGCGGCGGAGCGGCTGAGGCTCCGGCCTGGCCGCCTCGGGAGGCGAGTGCCGCTTCGGGCGCGATGCCGTCGGCTACTGTCGGCCCCCGGCGGCTTCGACGAGGCGCTCGACGTGGTCGACGGTGAATATCTCATCGAGGACGAGGTGGGCGGCGCCGATGATGCCGCCACGCTCACCGAGGGCGGACATCTCGATGCGCAGGTCCTGGGTCGAGAGCGGCAGGGAGCGACGGAAGACCCCCTCGCGGATGCCGTTCACGACGAAGTCTCGGGCGCGGGCGATACCGCCGCCGATGATCACGAGGTTGGGGTTGAAGAAGCTGACCAGGGTGGCGAGGGTTCCGCCCACCAGCGTTGCTGAGCGCTGCAGCATCGCGCGCGCGGTCGGGTCGCCGGCTTCGGCCGCGATTGTGATGTCGAGGGCGCGGACCGCTCCGGTCTCGTCGAGGATCTTGGCGAGCGCGGCGCTCTGACGGGTCTGCGCGAGAACCTGCCCCTCCCGCTCGAGGGCTGCTGCACCGGCCACGGCCTCGAGGCAGCCGATGTTCCCGCACCGACAGATCGCGTTACCGCCTTCGGGAATGGCGACATGTCCGATGTCGCCCGCGGAGCCGTTTGCACCGCGGTAGATCTGGCCCGCGACTGCGATTCCGGCGCCGATGCCGACGTCGACGAACATGAAGACGACGTTGCCGGCGCTCTTGGCGTCCGGGTTTGCGCGGAGCTCGCCGAGGGTCAAGACGTTGACGTCGTTGTCGACCCACGTGGGCACGCCGTACCGCTGGCTCAGTTGGTCTCGCAGGGGCCAGCGGTTCCAGGCCGGCATGATCGGCGGCATGACCGGTAGCCCGGTCTTGAACTCGACGGGGCCGGGGATCGCGACCCCGATGCCGAGCAGGGGGCTGTCGTTGCCGTCCAGCAGCTTGTCGATGTGCCGCTCTGCGGCGGCTAGCACGGTCTCGGGGGCGTCGACGACGTCGATGGGCTCGCCGGAGACGTCGATGATCGCTCCCGACAGGTCTGCGGTGGCGACGAGGAGTTCGCGGGCTGCGATGTCGACGCTGACGACAATGCCGGCGTCGGCGCGCAGTTGGAGCCGTCGCGGGGCGCGGCCGCCTGTTGACGGTGCCAGGCCGCCGGTGGAGACGAGTCCGAGTTCTTCGAGTTCGGAGACTCGCTGGGCCACGACGCTGCGCCCCAGGCGCACCTCGTTGACCAGCTCGGGCTGGGTGACACCGTCCGAGTGGCGGATCGCGTTCAGAACCGCGACCAGGCTTGCGAGGCGCTCTTGGGACACGCGTGGCTTCCGTTCGTGGACCCTGAGGAGGGTGTGTGGGAGGGCTAGGTTAGCCCACTTTCACCGTTCGGCGGCAGAAGTGTTGCCGTTCACTTGGGTGCTTCTCGAGGTCCAGGGGCGGGGCGTTCGATGGTTTCGGCAGCGAGACTGAGGATCTGTCGGAGCCACGCGTGGGCTGGATCTGCCCGGTGGCTGGGGTGGTACCAGAAGGCTTCCTTGAGGGGCACGACGTCCCAGGGGCAAGGCAGGACTCGTACGTTGGCGGGGCCAGCCATCCGCCGGGCGAGCTGCGCCTGGATGACGGCGATCCGGCTCGTGCCTCCGACCATGAACGGCAGAGCGAGGAACTGTTCGACCACGACGTCGACGCGCGGTTCGACACCGAGTACCTGGAGCTGGCGCAGCGCTGGTGTGAACGCAGTGGGGCGGTGGAAGACGTCGACCCAGGGAAGTCGTTCGAGGTCCTCGCGTGTCAGTTCGTCACCGACTGTGTCGTTGTCGGCCGACACGATGCAGACCCACTGGTCCTCGTAGAGGTCGAGTACGGGGATGTCGGCTAGGAATCCGTGCGGAAGGACCATGCCGTCGACGGCGCGCAGGGTCTCCATGGGGTGGTCGACCGAGCCGACGGTCTGGGCCTGGAACCGAAGCCGGACGCCTGGCGCCTGTTCGTCGACCATCGCGGTCAGGGGTTCGCCGAGGATGGCGGTGGCGTAGTCGGAGGTGACGAGGGTGAACTCGCGTCGGGAGGTCTCGGGGTCGAACAGCGGCGTGGCGTCGAAGACGCGGCGTACCCCGGCAAGCGCGGCCTCGGCGTTCCCGAGGAGTTGTTCAGCGAGCGCCGTCAGTTCGAGGCGGTTGCCCGAGCGGACCAGGAGCTCGTCACCGAAGTGGCGGCGTAGCCGGCTGAGCGCGGCACTGACAGCCGGTTGGCTGAGCCCGAGGCGCTCGGCGGCTCGGGTGACGTGTCGCTCCTGTAGGAGTGCGTCGAGCGTCCGGAGCAGGTTCAGGTCCAGGTTCCTGAGGCTGTCGTGCTCCACGGTGTCACCCTAGGGCTCTCGCGAGCAGGGCGGCGGCGCGAACGACATCGATAGTCGTTCACAGCGCCGCACCCACACAGGGTTGGCAAGTTTGCTCGGCGTCAGAGTTGCTCGTCGATAAGTGCGAGCTGCTTCATGATCTCGCCGGGGCTCGCGTCGCCCACGACTTTCTGCAGGAACGGCGTGCGGTCCATGACGAAGTCACGAACCGGACGCAGCGGGGCAGGGGTGTGGTGGAAGATCTTTCCGTTCATCCAGGCGAGCTTGACCTGCTGGGCGGTGTGCGGCTTGCGCGGGTCTTCGTACGTCTGCAAGGCGTTGCCCACCGCCGCTGCATCCGTCAGGTCGATGCCGCGGAGGGCTCGGCCGACGAAGAAGCCGTCCTCGATCGCCATCCCGGCGCCGTACGCGGCGTAGGGGGAGGTCGGGTGGGCGGCGTCGCCCACGAGGGTGGCGCGTCCCTTCGACCACTGCGGAAGTGCTGGCCGGTCGCGCAGGATCCAGCGCTGCACATTGGCCGGGTCGGTCCCAGCGATCAGGTCGCCCAAAGGGACTGGGAAGCCCTGGGCGAGTTGGGTCGCCGCCGCGTGGGCGTCGGCCGGTGCCGGCGCGTCGGGGTCGGTGGCCTCGAGGACCCACCACTGGAACCCGTCACGCCCCTTGGATCGGATCGCGGTCCAGCTGCCCTGAACGGTGCGGGAGTGGGTGAGCACCGCCTGGCCGGCCTCGGCACCCGGAGGTGAGGCGAAGGTGTAGCCGCCGAAGATGTGCAGCCGGTGCTCACGCTTGGGCTCATCGCCCCACAGCGTGCGGCGCACGAGGGAGTCGATGCCGTCGGCGCCGATGAGGACGTCGAAGTCCTCCGTGCCGCCGTCATCGAAGGAGAGCTTCACGGAACGCTCGTCTTGGGAGAAGCCGGTGACGTTCCGGTTGAACTGGAGAACTCCGGGCGGAACAGCTGCGAGCATGCGCTCGTAGAGGTCAGGCCTGAGAAGTCCGATGAAACTGCCGTGGTACTCCTCCTGGACCTCTGGAGCGAGCTTCACGTCGACGCGCACCTTCCCCTTGAGGTTGCGGAATTGAACGTGGCAGGGGGCACCCAGGTCGTCGGTGTCGACACCCATCGCGCGCAGGGCCTTCAGCGGCGGCGGCCACAGGTTGAGGATGTTCCCGGCAGGGCGCGCCTCGCGGTAGCGCTCGAAGATTTGAACTTCGTGACCACTTTGGGCGACCGACAGCGCGGTCGCCATACCCGCGGGGCCAGAGCCGATGACCGCGACCCTTCCCTTCTTCCGCAACCCATCGGGGCGACTGTCGTTCATTGCTCTCCCTAACAGTAACGATTGCTAACGTTACGGTAGTGTGTGACTGCCGTCACTGCCTGTCAAGCGCAGTGCGTTGCGCGGACCGAGACCGAGCCGCCGATCGGAGAGACTTCACGCATGGATCTGTCAGTGCGCCCCGCCCAGCAGCGACGGAGCCGCGAGGCATGGAGCCGAGTCCTTGATGCCGGGGTTGCCGTCCTGACCGAGAAGGGCAGCGAAGGATTCACCATCGCGGCGGTCTGCGAACGGGCGGGGGTGACCCCGCCGACGATCTACCGGAGGACGCCTAACAAGGACGCCCTCTTTCTCGCCGTCTACGAGCACGGGATCGCCGGAATCCGCGCAACCGAGACCGAGCTCGCGAGCCAGCCCTGGGGAGACCCCGATGAGATGACTTTGGTCGGGCAGGCCGTCGGGACCATCGTCTCGATCTTCTTCACGCACCGCGATTTTCTGCGTGCAGTCATCATCATCTCCGCGACGAACGAAGCGGTTCGGAATCGAGGTGTCGACGCGAGCAACGCCCTGGCTGCGACGTTCGATCGCCTCACGGATCCGGTGACGACGCCAGGCATGCACGCACGTCGCGCCGCGGTCTTCCAGATGGTATTTGGGGCGCTCGTCCTTCGGACTGGATTCGGCGCCGACTTCGCCACTCCAACCCCGGTTGACGACGCCCAGTTTGTCGAGGCCCTGCAGGAAATCGCCGTAGCCGCATGGACCACATGACGGCAATCAGGGACTGAAGCGCCCCAGGTTCTCTGCCGCTGCTATGCGGGTTGCGGCTCTCGGTTGGGGCCTCGTAGTAGGCCGTCTCGTGCTCGCTCCGGGTGATCATCCCGAGAGAGCCGTGGAGCCTGCGGTTGTTGTACCAGTCGACCCAGCCGGCTGTCGCGTACTCGACGTCGGCGAGCGTCTTGTACGGCCCGGGGTGGAAGACCGTGGTGCGGATGCACTCGGTCTTGTACAGGCCGTTGATGGACTCCACTAGGGCGTTGTCGAAGGCGTCGCCGACTGAGCCGATCGAGGGGCGGATCCCTTCGATCTCTAGGTGTTCGGTGAACCGGATGCTCGTGTACTGACCGGATTCAACCGTTTGTGGACTCACGGTTAGCGATTCGCTTCGGTGCCGACGTCGGCGAGAGGTGGCCGATCACACGCTGGAGGGTTCGCACGTAGCTCTGCCGGGACCCACCCCAGGCCCATCTTCTCCTTTCCCGCATTGCCCTCTGATCGTTGGTTAGTACCGACCGTTCTCGGCTGCCAGAATCGCGTCCTCTCCGCACTCGAACTGTCGCCGCAGCCGCTTCATTTCAGGCGGCACACATGCTACGGAGTCCCGTAGGTCGGCGATGCGCACCTTGAGATCACAGGGTCTCGGGGGTGGTCGGGTGCATGGCGGGGTGAAGTTCTACCGCGGCGCTGCGAAGGCGGCGCGGGCGTACGTGGAGCGAGACCGCTCGCGCGCCGATGACTACTACCTCGCCGAGGGCGCCGGCGTCGCGACCCGCTTGGTCGCCACACCCGGCGACGTCGACGTGGTGGGTTCGATGGACGGCGACACCTACGAGCAGTGGGTCGGCGGGATCGACGTCGACACCGGCTCGAGGAAGGGTCGGCTCCGCACGAACGCGGACGGGCTGCGGTTCGTCGAGGTCGTCGTGAACGGTCCCAAGACCTGGTCGCTCGCGGCCGCGCTGCACCCGGAGATCTCCGATGCGCTGGACGCGGCCCAGGATCGTGCGGCGGTGGAGATCGTGGGCTGGGTCGCCGCGCATGCGACGACGCGGGTGGGTCCGCGGGGCCGGCAGGTGCAGGTCCCGGTCGAGCAGGTCGAGGCGGCGGTGATCCGGCACTACACCTCGCGTGCCGGTGACCCGCACCGTCACCTCCACCTGCAGGTCAACGCCCGGGTCTGGGCCGCCGGGAGGTGGCGTGGGATCCACTCGGTGGGGATCCGCGACTCGATAGAGGCGATCAACGGGATCGGACACGCCGCGGTCGCCACCGACCCGCAGTTCCGACGCGTCCTGGCTGCGCACGGGTACACGATCGACCCCGAGACCGGCGAGATCCGGCAGCTCAAGCCATATGTAGGCGCCTTCAGCGCCCGGGCGGCTCAGATCCGCCGCAACGTCGATCGCTACGAAGTCGAGTGGCGTGCCGAGCATCCCGACGAGGAGCCGGGGCCGCGATTACGGGACGGATGGGACCGGCGCGCGTGGGCGCAGGCCCGCCCAGACAAGGTCGTCCCACAGGACGGATCCGAGCTGATCGCTCGCTGGAACAGCCAATTGCGCGACCTCGGCTACCAGGACCCTGCCTCCTCCGTGCCGCTCGAGGGAACTCAGCCGGGATGGGTCGACCGCGACGGCGCCGCCGACCTGGTCGTCTCGCGCCTCGGGTCGAAGCGCTCAGCGTGGAACACCGCCGACATCCGCGGCAGGACCGAGGTCCTGCTCGCCCAGACCGGGCTGGTCGCGGAGCGAGCCGCGAGACGCGAGCTCGCCGAGGACATCGCCGCACGGGCCACGGAGCGCTGTACCCGGTTGCTCGAGCGGACCGAGGTGCCGGAGCACGTGCGGTCCCTCACCGCGGCGCGCGTACTGGATGTCGAGGCCGACCTGATCACCCGACTGGCCCGACGCGGAACCAGACCTGCGCGCCAGGCCTGGTTCAACGGACGGGTCGAGCCGACCCAAGCAGCCATGGTCGGCACGCTGGCCGGTGACGGGAGTCTGGTCGTGGTCGAAGGGGCCGCTGGTGCCGGGAAGACGACCGCACTGCGGGCCGCACAGCAGCGGCTCGCACGACGAGGACGCCGTCTCGTCGTCGTCACACCCACCTTGAAGGCGGCCGAGGTCGCCGCCGCCGAGACCGGCGCCGAGGGACGCTCCGCGTCCTGGTTGATTCACCAGCACGGGTGGCGCTGGGACGACGACGGCCGTTGGCGCCGCGACCCCGACCCCACGCCCAGCCGGGCCGCACGGCTGCGGCCCGGGGATCTGCTGTTGGTCGACGAGGCGGGGATGCTCGACCAGGACGTCGCCCTCGCGCTCCTGACGCTCGCGGACGAGGCTGGCGCCCGGGTCGCGCTGGTCGGGGACCGGCACCAGCTCCCCGCCGTCGGGCGCGGCGGGGTCCTCGACCATGCCATCGCGTTCGCGCACCCTACGGGCGTGGTCACCATCGAGACCGTGCACCGGTTCACCGACCCCGCCTACGCCGCCCTGTCCCTGCGCATGCGGGCCGGAAACGACCCGGCCGCCGTGTTCGACACGCTCGTCCGGCGCGGGCAGATCGTGCTCCATCAGACGGAAGTCGAGCGCCTCGCCGCGCTCGCCAAGGCCGGCGCCCGGGGGGACTTGGTCATCGCCGGCACCCGTGAGCAGGTCGCCGATCTCAACGCCAGCATCCGTGACCGCCGCTCGCCCAACGACGAGACCGCGGCCACCGTCACCACGGCGTCCGGCGAGCGGATCGGTCTCGGGGACCGGATCGCGACCCGTCGCAACGACCCCGACCTCCAGGTCGCCAACCGACAGACCTGGACCGTCACCGGCATCGGCAACGACGGCAGCCTGATTCTCCACGGTCATGGCCGCGACCGGAACGTGCCGGCCCAATACGCGGCCCGGCACGTCGAGCTCGCCTACGCCACCACCGTCCACGGCGCGCAAGGCGAGACCGTCGACACAGCCCACGTCGTGATCGGTGAGCACACCGGAGCCGCCTCCGCCTACGTCGCCATGACCCGCGGCCGCCGCCACAACACCGCACACCTGGTCGCCGACGACCTCGACGACGCCCGCCGCCAATGGATCGACGTCTTCGCCCGCGACCGCGCCGACCTCGGACCCGCACACGCCCGACGACAAGCGGTCGACGCCATCGACCGCTACGGGACGGTCGCCGGTCCCCGCCGCAGCACTGTTCCCAACGTTCCCCCGGTGACCGAGCACCTCCCGCCAGCACCGACCGGCCCCGAAATCGGGCTCTGACAAGACTCTGGAGCGAAAACGTTCGAACTTTCGGGGGTACGCAGTCTGACCTGCGCAAACGCGAAGTTATCCACAGCGTTCCCCCAACGTTCCCCCTCGTTGTTCCCGGGATCCGGTAACAACCCTTCTCTAGCCTCCACCCATGCGCGAGCCCACAGATCCCGCTCACGGGAGCGTCGTCGGGCTGCAGCCCGAGGTCGCGGTCGTGGACCCGGTCCACTACCGAGTCTCCGGTTCCGCGTCGGACGCGGGACCGTACGGCGGTGCGTCGGACGCACTGCCGGAGGCTACGGCTCCGCACCGGGTGCGGGACCGGAGCTGACGATCGGGTGGCTACGGTTCCGGACCCGGTCCGGAGCCGGTGATCGCGGCGGAGGGATCGGCTGTGCACCGGGTGCACAGCCGTAGGGATCGCTAACCGACGGCATCGTCTGCCTCCTGGTCGACAGCGCGGAGAAGGGTTTCTTCCCCGCGTGCAGCGGGGCGGTCGAGCAGGGTTCCGTCGGGTCCAACTGGGCGCAGCGTCCGCTGAAGGTGCGCGGCAGGGGTGAGGTCGACGCTGAGGTCTTTCTCGATGTAGTGGCCCTCGGTGATCGCGCTCGAGGTGTGGCCGAGGAAGGTGGCTGCGGCGTCGCTGCCCATGCCCCGGGCGACCACGGTCGCGCCGGTGCGGCGGTACCAGCGCAGGCTGATGCCGGTCTCCTCCAGGCCGGCGAGCTGGAGGAAGTCGCGAAAGGTGCGGCGCACGTTGTAGGGGCTCAGCGGTCCGCCGGTCCGGTTGGCGAAGATCGTCCGCTCCGAGTCCTCAGGGCGCAGGGCGGCCAGCCGTCGGCGCAGCACCTGGGCCGCGAAGTCCGGGACCGGGATGCGGCGCGCGGAGGCGTGGGTCTTGGGATGGGACTGGCGGTAGGTGCCGGAGGCACGCGTATAGACGACCGTGCCGGTCACGTGTAAGACCATCCCGCGCTCGTCATCGGTGATGTCGCAGGGACGCAGCGCGAGCGCCTCGCCGGGGCGCATTGCGGTGCCGAGCAGGACCTCGATGATGTCGCGGACGTTGCCGTCGCTCTTCGGGCCGGGCAGGCCCGGCTCCGTGCGCCAGGACGCGGCTGCGGCGCGGATAGCGGCGACCTGTTCCAGGGTGAGCGCCTGGGGTGAGCGCTTGGGCGCCGGGAGCGGGGAGGTGCCCTCGACCGGATTGCGGCCCACGGCATCGTGGCGCAGCGCGAACCCGAAGAGCAGGTTCAGCAGCGTCCGCGATCGCCGGGCCATGGAGGTGGACACGGCGGCCTGGGACTTCAGGAACCACTCGACCCGGCCGGTGGTGATCTCACCGAGGGTGAAGTGCTCAAGCGCCGGGCCGACGTGCAGGCGCAGGTGGTCGCGGTAGCCGTTCTTGGTGGTCTCGGTCAGGTCCCGCCGGTCCAGGTCAGCCAGCCACAGCTGCGCGAGCGCAGGAAACGGCGTGGACGGGCTCAGCGTGCCGTTCACGCCGCGGTCAGGACGGTCCAGCAGCCGCTCCTTCAGCCGGGTCGTGGCGGCCCGCTGAGAGCCAGCCGTGGCAGTGACCTTGCGAAGCCGCCCGTCCGCATCGCGGATGCGGGTCTCGGCCACACACCGGCCGTGGCGGGTCATGACGTAGATCTCGCCGTAGGTGCCGATCGAGGTCCGCGGCCGGCCGCCACTCATGGCGCGCCCCGGCGCGGGTGTCGCCGCTCGTCGGCCTCCTCGAGGCCGGCAAGCCAGGCCTCGACCTCGGTGACCCGGAACCGCAGCTCGCGGCCCACCCGGAACCCGCGCGGTCCGCGGCCCTGGCTCCGCAGGTCGTAGAGCGTCTGGACGCTCACGCCGAGATCAGCGGCCAGCTCCGAGATCGACACCACGGCGTTGAGGGTGGCGGGGTGCACATTGGTGGTCTCCATGACTCTCAGGTGCGCAACGCGCACCAAGAGCCTCCGAGACCACCCCCGGCGGCGCCGAGACGCCGGGTCGGGGCTGGCTGAAGTGCCGAGTTTGTGCCGACTTTTCACTCAGTCTCCTCTGGGAGGAGCCTGGAGTTACCGCCTGACCTGCATGTTTGGTGGAGCTGAGGGGATTCGAACCCCTGACCTTCTCATTGCGAACGAGACGCGCTACCAACTGCGCCACAGCCCCAGTGCGTCGGAAACGTTAGCACCCACATTCTGGCGTCACCGAATCGGCCCGCCGGTGCGTCAGGTGACCAGCAGTTCCTCGAGCCGCTCGAGTGCCTGACGGGCGTAGCCCTGCCACATCCGGCCCAGGGCGGGCATCAGCAACGAGGTCGCGGTGGACGACGGGTGGACCGTCCAGGACCACGTGATCCGGACGCCCGTGCCGGCCTTCTCGAAGGCCCAGAGTCCGTCGATCGACGCCGCCAGCGGCCGCAGCGGGCCGTGCACCTGGTCGATCCGGTAGCCGAACGACGCCGGCCGCTCGACGGAGACCAGGGTCTCGCGCATCGTGCTGCGGTCGGCGAGCACGATGGTGCGGGTCTGGCCGACGGTGCCCCACTCGCCGTCCTGGTCGCGCACCTCGCGGATCGCGGGCAGCGCGGCGTAGCGCCGGTCGAAGAGCTGGGGCAGCGGCAGCGGCAGCACCGCGTCGAACGCACGGGCCACCCCGACCGGGAACGTCCGGGACCGGGAGAGCCGCAGCGCGTCCGTCAGGAGCCGACCGCCTGCTGGTCGTCACCGTCGCGACGCGTCTTGCGCGCCGCCTTGTCCGCCTCCCGCGCCAGCTGGGCGTCGGCGTCGGTGCGACCGGAGGTCCACACGCCGGTGGAGTCGAGGTCGATGGTGCGGACCGTACGGCGCGTGGCCGCCGGCTTGGTGACGTACGTCGGGAGGGTGACCGGCACCGGGTCCCACATCGCCGGGTCGACGATCGCGGCGATGCCGGCGGAGGTGTCCTGCATCGGGTCGATCTCGTCGGAGACCTCCGCCGCGACCTGGCCAGCGACCTCGGCGGCGGGCTCGGTGGCCTCGACCTGCTCCTCCTTCGCGGGCGTCTCGACCGGCATCCGGGTCGTCGGCGCGAGGACCTTGCGCTCGCCCTTGACCATCAGGCGGCAGGCCACCAGCCACGCGACGAGCAGGCCCGCGGGGATCGCGACGTACGGCCAGGCGATCACGGAGAACGCGGCGACGCCGATGACGACGAGGTTGGCGACGAGCAGCACGGCGAGCACGTTGCGGCGGCGCTTGGTCGCGCGCTTCGCGGCGGCCCGGCGGGCCCGCAGCTGCGCGGGGGTCAGCTCGGGTGCCGCGACCGGGGCCGGCACCTCGACGGTGAGCTCGGTCTTGATCTGGACCTTGCTCTCGACCTTGCTCTCGGTGACCAGGCGAGCCGTGTTCTTGTCGACGGGCTCACGGCGGGCGAGCACCCGGAGCTTGTCGGAGAAGCGGTCCACCGACCGGCTCCGACTGACCTCGGTGTGGTGCTTGAGCGCCATCGGGACGAGGTAAATCGCCCACGCCACGGCGACGGCGACGAAGATCAGTGCGCTCAGGTCCACGAGGACGAGGTTATGAGGACTACCTCATGGACCTTCGGATGTCCACAGGTGTGTCGCAAATTCACTCATGTGACTGCTGGGACTCCAGGCGGGCGAGCAGCCCGTGTGGACACTCCTCCACGGTGACGGCGTAGAGGCGGTGGTCGCGCCACGCGCCGTCGATGTGCAGGAACCTCGGCGCGTAGCCGACCTCCCGCAGCCCGAGCTTCTCCACCACCCGCAGGGAGTTGGAGTTCTCGGGCCGGATCGCGACCTCGATGCGGTGCAGCCGCGCCTGCGTGAAGCAGTGGTCGATCACCATCGCCACGGCGCGCGGCATCACCCCGCGCCCGGCGTACTGCTGGTCGATCCAGTAGCCCACGGACGCGAACTGCGCCGAGCCGCGCACGATGTTGTTGACCGTCACCTGGCCCGCGAAGCGGCCGTCGACCTCGATCGCGAAGGGGTACGTCGTGCCCGCGCGCGCCTGCCGGTGCAGCCGGCGCACCAGGCTGCCGAACGTCGACGGCCGGCCGTCGGCACCGGGGGGCACGGTCGCGTCCCAGGGGGTCAGCCAGGCGCCGTTGCGACGGCGCGCGTCGCGCCACGCCTTCGCGTCGGACGCGGCCAGCGGCCGGACCGTCACGTCACCCGACTGGAGACGGGCCGGCCAGCCGCGGCTCAATGATCGCTCCCCACGACCTGCTCGACGGCGTGCACGAGGATCGGCCGGAGGACCGCGAGGCCGTCCTTCACCCCGCCCTTCGAGCCGGGCAGGTTGACCACCAGGCAGCTGCCCGCGACGCCCGCGAGGCCCCGGGACAGGACGGCGGTGGGGATGCCGTGCGTGACGCCGTACGTGCGGATGGCGTCGGCGATGCCCGGCACCTCGAAGTCGAGCAGCGGCCGGGTGACCTCGGGGGTTCGGTCGGTCGGGGTGAGACCGGTGCCGCCGGTGGTGAGCACGACGCGGGCGCCGCCGGTGATCGCGGCGGCGATCGCCTCGCCGACGGGTTCGCCGTCCGGTACGACGAGGGGTGCGTCGACCACGAAGCCCAGCTCCGTCAGGAAGTCGACGATCACGGGACCGGTCTCGTCCTCGTAGACACCCGCCGCCGCGCGGTTGGACGCGACGACCACCTCACCGCGGAGCGAGCTCATGAGCGAGCCCAGTCCCCGGACTTGCCGCCGGTCTTGGTCTCGACCCGCACGTCGCTGATCACGGCGCCCTTGTCGACCGCCTTCACCATGTCGACGACCGTCAGGGCCGCGACCGAGACCGCCGTCAGCGCCTCCATCTCGACACCGGTGCGGTCGCTGGTGCGCACGGTCGCGCTGATCTCCACGGCGTCGTCGGCGACCGCGAGGTCGACGGTGACGCCGGAGATCGCCAGCGGATGGCAGAGCGGGATCAGCGCCGGGGTCTGCTTGGCGCCCATGATCCCGGCGATCCGGGCGACCGCGAGCGCGTCGCCCTTCGGCACGCCCTCGCCGCGGAGCAGGGCGACGACCTCCGCCGAGACGAGCACCCGGCCCGACGCCGTCGCCGTCCGCGCGGTGACCGCCTTCTCGGAGACGTCGACCATGCGCGCGGCACCCGTCTCGTCGACGTGGGTCAACCGCTCAGCCATCAGAACTCCTCGTCGAGCCTCAGCACCTGCACCTGCTCGCCCGCCGCGACGGCGGTGACGTCGGCGGGCACCACGACCAGCGCGTTGGACGATGCCAGATCGCCGATCAGGTGGGAACCGTGTCCACCGACCGGAGTCGCGTAGGCGCCACCGGCCCCGACGCCGTACTCGGCACGCACCAGCTGCTCGCGCCCGTCGGGCGACGAGATCGCGTGCGTGAGCCGGGCCGCCACCGTCGGCCGGACGTACGGCGTCAGGCCCATCAGCTTGCGGAGGGCGGGCAGCACGAACTGCTCGAAGGAGACGTACGACGAGACCGGGTTGCCCGGCAGCGTGAAGATCGGCGTCCGGTCCTCGCCGATGTGGCCGAAGCCCTGTGGCTTGCCGGGCTGCATCGCCACCGGCCCGAACCAGACCGTGCCGAGCGGTGACAGGGCCTCCTTGACCACGTCGTAGTCGCCCTGCGAGACACCGCCGCTCGTCACCACGACGTCGGCGCGCACCAGCTGGTCGTGCAGCGCGTCGAGGAAGGCGCGGGGCTCGTCGGGCACGATCCCGACCCGGTAGGTGATGGCGCCGGCCCGTCGGGCGGCAGCGGCCAGCAGGAACGAGTTGCCGTCGTAGATCGAGTCGCGGCCCAGCTGCGAACCCGGGTCGCGGAGCTCCGAGCCGGTCGAGATCACCACGACCCGCGGACGCGGGCGCGACCGCACCGTGGCCCGGCCGGCCGCCGCGAGCAGCCCGATGTGGCGCGGCCCGAGGACCGTGCCGTGCGAGACCAGCACGTCGCCGACGGAGACGTCCTGCCCCGCGAGCCGGACGTGCTGACCGGGCGAGGGCGCGCGGCCGATGCGCACCTGCGCGACACCGCGGTCGGTCCACTCGTAGGGCACGACGCTGTCCGCGCCGGCCGGGACCGGAGCCCCGGTCATGATCTTGGCGGCGGTGCCGGGTGCCAGTGCCATCAGGCCGCCCTGGCCGGCGCCGATCTCCCCCACCACCGGCAGGTGCACCGGCGACTCGTCGGTCGCGGTCGCGACGTCCTCGGCGCGGACGGCGTACCCGTCCATCCCCGAGTTGTCGAAGGACGGCAGGTCCACCGCGGCCACGACGTCCTCTGCGGCCGCGAGCCCGAGGGCCTCCATCAGCGGCTGCGGGAAGTCCGTCAGCGGCTCGATCGCCTCGAGGATGCGGGCCCGGTGCTCGGCGACGGATCGCAGGTCAGGCATCCGAGCCCGTCGAGAGGACGGAGTCGGCGGGGACGCGCTTGGCGGTCGTCGCGTCGAGCTCGACGTCACCGACGACCTGGACACCGTGACCGAAGGTCCAGTCCCCGGCGACCTTGAGCGACTGCGCCTTGCGCATCGACGGTGCCCCCTCGGGGAAGCGCTTGTCGAAGTCGCCGACGAGCTTGTAGTAGTGGGCGTCGAGGTCGACGTACGGGATCTCCACGGCGACCTGGTCGAGCACGAAGTCCTTGCCGATGTCGTAGACGTCGGAGCGCAGCACCAGCAGGTCGTTGGTGGTCTTCACGGGCACGAACCGGTCGCGGCCGACCTCGATCAGCTGGGAGCCCTCGAAGACCTCGATCGCCGCGCCCATGGCCGTCTCGATCTGGATCACCTCGGGCGTGGACTTGTCGGCGGGGTCCAGCGTCTTCACGTTGCGGATCAGCGGCAGGCCGAGGATGCCGTCGCGGCGGTCGAGCTCGTTCTGCATCGCCACGAGGTCGAACCACAGGTTGTTGGTCGAGCAGAACCGGTGCCGCTCGAGGTCGGCGAGCGCCGCCTGGTCCTCGGGCAGCGTCTGGGCTGTCTCGCGGAGCACGAGCCGGCCGTCGGACTTGCGGCGCGCGAAGTGCCCGCCCTTCTTGTCGGACGGCGTACGCCGCGTCGCCTCGATCGCGAAGGGTGCACCGCTCGAGGCGAACCAACCCGCGACCTTCGGGTCCGGGACGGCGCCCAGGTTGTCGGAGTTGGAGACGAAGGCGTAGCGGAAGCCGGCCTCGATCAGCTGGTCCAGCAGACCGGTGCCCCGCAGCGCCGTGTAGAGGTCACCGTGGCCCGGCGGGCACCACTCGAGGTCGGGGTCCTTGGGGTAGGTGGCGGGGCTCAGGTCCTTCGCCAGCAGCTTGGGCTCCTTGTTCTGCAGGAACTCCAGCGGCAGACCCTCGACCGGCAGGTCCTCGTAGCGCGCCAGCGCGGCCATCGTGTCGGCCGAGGTGCGGAAGCTGTTCATGAAGATCAGCGGCAGCGGGGCGCCGTACACGCTGCGCAGGTGCAGCACCTGGCGGGCGATGATGTCGAGGAAGGAGAGGCCGCGGCGCACGCAGAGCAGCGACTTGGCGCGGTCCATGCCCATCGAGGTGCCGAGGCCGCCGTTGAGCTTGATGACCGCGGTCGCGCGCACCGCCGCGGCGGCGTCGTCGTCGGCGACCTGGACGTCGGAGAGCGACTCCATGTCGACGGGGTCGATCGACGACTCGGGGATCATCCCGGTCTCGCCGTGCTCGAGCAGCCGGTAGTAGTGGGCGAAGGTGTCGACAGCGACCCCGTCCACCCCGGCGGCAGCCATCTTGTCGCGTGCCTTCTGAAGGCCAGCACTACCCATGTTCACGATCGTAGGCTTCCCCCGTGGCGCGCACGCAATCACCCGCCAAACTGGCCCTCCGCGACCAGCTCCTCGCCGAGCGCCGGGGTCGGCCGCTGACGGAGGTCGTGACGGCGGCGGGCGCGATCGCGGGCCACCTGCTCGAGATGCAGGAGGTACGCCGGGCGGCCACCGTCGCGGCGTACGTCTCCATGAGCGGCGAGCCCGGCACCGGCCCGCTGCTCGAGGCCCTCGCCGCGATGGGGAAGCGGGTGATCCTCCCGGCGCTGATGCCGGACGGCGACCTCGACTGGGCGACCTACCTCGGCCCCGACGGGCTGCTGCCCGCGAGCCTCGGGCTGCTCGAGCCCGCCGGCGAGCGGCTCGGACCGGAGGCGGTGTCGACGGCCGACGCCGTACTGGTGCCCGGGCTGGCCGTCGACGCGGCGGGCGTGCGGCTGGGGCGCGGGGGTGGCTCCTACGACCGGGCGCTCGGCCGGGTGCCGGTCGGGACGTTCACGTGCGTGCTGCTCTACGACAGCGAGGTCGGCGTCGCGGTCCCCGTCGAGCCGCACGACCGGCCGGTCGGCTGGGCAGCCTCGCCGTCAGGTCTTCGTCGCCTGGGGTCCTGAGATAGCATTGGCACTCGTCCGCGCCGAGTGCCAGAGCGGACCGTGACGTCGAAGGAGAACCGTGCCCACCTACCAGTACGCCTGCACCGAGTGCGGCCACGCCTTCGAGCAGGTCCAGAGCTTCTCCGACGACGCCCTCACCGTGTGCCCGGAGTGCCAGGGCCGCCTGCGCAAGGTCTTCAACGCCGTGGGCGTCGTCTTCAAGGGCTCCGGCTTCTACCGCACCGACTCCCGGTCCGGCTCGTCGGCGACCGATGGTGCCTCCTCGTCGTCGTCCTCGGAGACGAAGACCGAGACCAAGTCGGAGACCAAGACCGAGTCGAAGAGCGAGTCGAAGCCGGCCCCGGCGGCCGCCAGCAGCTCCTCGGACTGAGCCCTGTGGAGAGCCGGAGCGAACCTCCGGCCTTCTCTCCTAGCGTCGCGGGATGCGCCTCCCGGACCGTCTGACCTCCACCCGTCGCTCGCTGCGGCGCGTCGTGCTCGCCCGCCGCCGGCTGCTCGCCGCTCTCCTGACCGCGGTCGCGGTCGCCGCCGGCCTGCACGCCGCGAGCGCCGAGCCACCGCCCGACGTCGCCGTCCTGGTGGCAGCCCACGACCTGCCCGCCGGCGCGGTGGTCGGGGCGGACGACGTACGCCGGGTCGGGTTCGCGCCGGGCTCGGTGCCGACCGGACTGGCGCACGACCCTGCGGGGCGCACGCTCGCGGCGCCGATGCGGGCCGGCGAGCCGCTGACCGACGTCCGCCTGGTCGGGCCGGCCCTGACCGACGGCTACCCCGGGCTGGTCGCCGTACCGGTCCGCCTGCCCGACGCCGGCATGGCCGGGCTGCTGCGGGTGGGCGACCGGATCGACCTGGTCTCGGCCGACCCGCAGGGGCGCTCCGCCGAGACGGTCGCCGACGGCGTACCGGTGCTGGCCCTGCCGGACACCCCCACCGAGGTCGGAGCCACGGGCCTGAGCGGCCGACTGGTCGTCGTCGGGGCGGCACCCGGCGACGTCGCCCGGATCGCGGACGCCTCGGTGCGGACCTTCGTCACGATCGCGTTCGCCGACTAGCGTCCTGTGTCATGACCGGATTCAAGAACTTCATCCTCCGCGGCAACCTCATCGAGCTCGCCGTCGCGGTGATCATCGCGACCTCGTTCGGTGCGGTCGTCACCGCATTCACAGCATGGCTGACCGCGCAGATCCCGTCCGCCAACGACTTCTTCGAGGGCACGAAGCTCGGCGACGGCGGCTTCTTCGTGAACGCCCTGATCTCGTTCCTGATCCTGGCGACGGTGGTCTACTTCGGCGTGGTCCTGCCCTACACGAAGGCGCGCGACCGGTACTTCCCGCCGGCGCCTCCCGGTACGCCGGAGGACATCAAGCTGCTCCAGGAGATCCGCGACCTGCTGGCCACCCAGCAGCAGAACCCGCGCTAGCTCCCGTGGTGGGGCGGCACCTGCGCACGCAGCCAGGCGTCGGTGCCGCTCTCCCGGGTCTCCGGGGACTCCGGCTCGCGCTCGTCGCTGGTCGTCTCGGGCATCGCGTCGCCGAAGACCTCCGCGAGCCGCTTGCGCCGCTCCCAGTCCGTCTCCGGTCGACCCTCGCTCATCGGAGCAGGCTCACACGCAGAGGCCGGCGTCGGCGAGCGCGGCCTTGCTGGCCTCGTCCTCGGGCGTGCTCGACGGCGACGAGCTCGGGGAGCCGGAGGGGCTGGACGACGGGGTGGTCGAGGGGCTGCTCGACGGGTTGCCGGGCACGTTGCCGGCACTGATGACGTCGGAGCTCAGCCGCTTCGTCAGGGGCTGGTCCTTGCGCACCTTGGCCCACACCTGGTCCGCCTGGGGCTGCTGGAAGGCGAGCCGGTTGGGGTCGCTCGGCGCGGTGATGATCGGGATCGTGAGGAACTGGATGTTGTCGAGGCCGATGCCCTTGAACTCGTTGCCGAGCTCGGCGAGCTTGACGACGCTCTTCAGGCCGGGGTCCACCGTCAGCGACTTGGTGGCCGAGTCCAGGAAGCGCACCAGCCGGTCGGGGCGGGCCAGGGTGCCGGCCGTGACGACCTGGTGGGCCATCGACGCGATGAACGCCTGCTGGCGCTTCATCCGGCCCACGTCCGAGCCGTTGCCGACGACGTACCGCTCACGCACGTAGTTGAGGGCTTCGTAGCCCTTCAGCTTGCGGGTGCCGGCCTCGATGTTGATGTGGTGCGCCGGGTCCTCGATGTCTTCCGGGATGCACACCTGCACGCCGCCGATGGCGTCGACCATGCCCCGGAAGCCCCCGAAGTCGACCTTGACGTAGTGGTCGACCCGGATCCCGGTGACGTGCTCGAACTGCTGGATCGTGCAGGCCGGGCCGCCGTACGAGAAGGCCTCGTTCCACATCACCTGCGTGGCACCCGTGATGGTGTCGCCGTCCTCGGACTTGCAGTCCGGACGGTCGACGAGGAGGTCGCGCGGGATGCTGATGCCGTAGGCGCGGGTCCGGTCGGCGGAGACGTGGAGCAGGATCGTGGTGTCCGACCGCTCGCCGTCGCCCGTCAGACCGTCGATGTTGTTGCCCTCGCCGTCGCGGGTGTCGGAGCCCATGACGAGCACGTTGAGCGGCTCCTTCGGACCGGCCACCTCGACCTTGGTCGGACGGTCCGTGAGCTGGTCGGTGACGTCGACGACGTTGAGGTTGCCGTTGAGGTGCCGGTAGAGGAAGACCACGCCGAGGCCGGTGGTGAGCCCGAGCACGAGCACCGTGGCGAGCACGACCTTGCCGACCGTGTGCCGCTTGCGCACCTTCGCGCGCCGCTTGGGGCCGCCCGCGACCTCCGCCTTCGGGGTCGCGTCGCTGGGCTCGGACGGGGTACCGTCGAGTTCAGCGTCGGGCATGTGTTCAACCTCGGGATCGGAGACTCGGGAGCCGCTCAGCGGCCTCGCCGAGGGTACGGGGCGATCCTGAATTGTCCCTGTGACCAGCCGGTTCGACCAAACCGGCGACGAGCACCGGATTTGCTGCGGCTATCCTTGGCGCCCGGTCGGCGGCCTCCGCTCGACCACGATGCCCCAGTAGCTCAGTGGATAGAGCAGCCGCCTCCTAAGCGAAAGGTCGTAGGTTCGACTCCTACCTGGGGCACACCTCTCCTACCTGGGGCACACCTCGCAGC
>NZ_JBHSRJ010000010.1:0-625 GCF_042658885.1 Nocardioides hankookensis
TTCGAGCTGGCTGGTCTGGTGCCGGGTGAGCACGAGCTGACGTTCGCCTATGCCGGTGACGACAACACGAACGAATCCGCGGTCACGGTCACGATCACCGTCAAGGGCGACGAAGTCATCAAGGCCGACACCGAGACCACGGTGACTGAGCCGTCTGGTCCGGTGGGGACCGATGAGCACCTGACGGTGCGTGTCGACGCGATCGACTCGTCGGTGGTTCCGTCGGGTGACGTGCGTGTGAGCGGCGAGGGCGTTGACGGCACGGTTGTCCTGGATGCTGCTGGTGAGGGTGTCTTCGAGCTGGCTGGTCTGGTGCCGGGTGAGCACGAGCTGACGTTCGCCTATGCCGGTGACCGGCGGACCAACCCGTCGTCTGCTGTCGTGACGGTGGTCGTGAAGCAGACCGGTGGGACGGGTGTGACGTCGACTGTTCTGTCGCTGGATCGCACGTCGACGCCGGTGCAGGGCCAGAAGGTGCTCGCGACGGCGACGGTGACGGTGCCTGAGGGTGAGACTGCTGCCGGCAAGGTCGTGTTCATGGTCGGTGACTGGTTCAAGGTCGTTGCTCTCGAGGACGCCACGGCGGCTCTGGAGCTCTCGGCTGATGAGCTGGGTGAGTTCCCGG
>NZ_JBHSRJ010000011.1:0-5315 GCF_042658885.1 Nocardioides hankookensis
TTCCGGGTTCGGGATGGGACCGGGTGTTTCCCTTTCGCTATGGCCGCCGTAACTCTGGTGGTGGACACGGAGCGGGTGTGCTGCACGTGTCGACCAAGCTCTTTATGGAGTTTGTCTTGTGTGTCTGGTTGTGGACGCGAACATGGTGTTCGTCTGCGCGTTGCTGGTTTGACAATGTTGTGTTTGTCAGTTTTTGTTGAGGGTTTGTGTGACAAGCCCTCGGCCTATTAGTACCGGTCGGCTGGGCATTGCTGCTGTACACCTCCGGCCTATCAACCCAGTGTTCTGCTGGGGGCCTTACCCGGTTACCCGGTGGGAAACCTCATCTTGAAACGTGCTTCCCGCTTAGATGCATTCAGCGGTTATCACTTCCGAACGTAGCCAACCAGCCGTGCCCCTGGCGGGACAACTGGCACACCAGAGGTTCGTCCATCCCGGTCCTCTCGTACTAGGGACAGCCTTTCTCAAGTTTCCTGCGCGCGCGGCGGATAGGGACCGAACTGTCTCACGACGTTCTAAACCCAGCTCGCGTGCCGCTTTAATGGGCGAACAGCCCAACCCTTGGGACCTACTCCAGCCCCAGGATGCGACGAGCCGACATCGAGGTGCCAAACCATCCCGTCGATATGGACTCTTGGGGAAGATCAGCCTGTTATCCCCGGGGTACCTTTTATCCGTTGAGCGACGTCGCTTCCACATGCCGACGCCGGATCACTAGTTCCGACTTTCGTCCCTGCTCGACATGTCTGTCTCACAGTCAAGCTCCCTTGTGCACTTACACTCGAAACCTGATTGCCAACCAGGCTGAGGGAACCTTTGAGCGCCTCCGTTACATTTTAGGAGGCAACCGCCCCAGTTAAACTACCCATCAGGCACTGTCCCTGAACCAGATAATGGTCCTAGGTTAGACATCTAGTACGACCAGAGTGGTATTTCAACGTTGACTCCACCCCAACTGGCGTCGAGGTTTCACAGTCTCCCACCTATCCTACACAAGCCGAACCAAACACCAATACCAAACTATAGTAAAGGTCCCGGGGTCTTTCCGTCCTGCCGCGCGTAACGAGCATCTTTACTCGTAGTGCAATTTCGCCGAGTCCATGGTTGAGACAGCGCCCAAGTCGTTACTCCATTCGTGCAGGTCGGAACTTACCCGACAAGGAATTTCGCTACCTTAGGATGGTTATAGTTACCACCGCCGTTTACTGGGGCTTAAGTTCTCAGCTTCGAGGAACAAGTCCTCTTACCGGTCCCCTTAACCTTCCAGCACCGGGCAGGAGTCAGTCCGTATACATCGTCTTACAACTTCGCACGGACCTGTGTTTTTAGTAAACAGTCGCTTGGGCCTGGTCTCTGCGGCCTTCAACGCTTCCCCACGCAAGGTGGTTCACGTATCCGGCCCCCCTTCTCCCGAAGTTACGGGGGCATTTTGCCGAGTTCCTTAACCATGGTTCTCTCGATCGCCTTAGTATTCTCTACCTGATCACCTGAGTCGGTTTGGGGTACGGGCGGCGCGTAGCTCGCTAGAGGTTTTTCTCGACAGCATAGGATCACCCACTTCACCCATCAGGGCTCGGCATCACATCTCAGGGTCGTGATCGAACACAACAGTCCGGATTTGCCTAGACCGTCCCCTACATGCTTACCCGTAGACAACCATCGCTACGGTTGGGCTACCTTCCTGCGTCACCCCATCGCTTGACTACTACCGGATCGGGTCCCACGCTCCGCCCAGCCGCCTCACCCCGAAGGGATCGGTCAGCTGGGTTTCGGGTGGTTAGCATCACCGGGTTCGTCATGGGCGCTACTTTGCCGGTACGGGAATATCAACCCGTTGTCCATCGACTACGCCTGTCGGCCTCGCCTTAGGTCCCGACTTACCCAGGGCAGATTAGCTTGACCCTGGAACCCTTGATCATTCGGCGCACGGGTTTCTCACCCGTGATTCGCTACTCATGCCTGCATTCTCACTCGTGTCGCGTCCACCCCTGGATCACTCCGAGGCTTCACTCGCGACACGACGCTCCCCTACCCATCCACACACCTGGACCACGTTCGTGGCCGAGTTAACGCATGAATGCCATAGCTTCGGCGGATGACTTGAGCCCCGCTACATTGTCGGCGCGGAATCACTTGACCAGTGAGCTATTACGCACTCTTTCAAGGGTGGCTGCTTCCAAGCCAACCTCCTGGTTGTCACTGCGACTCCACATCCTTTTCCACTTAGTCACCGCTTAGGGGCCTTAGCTGATGGTCTGGGCTGTTTCCCTCTCGACAATGGAGCTTATCCCCCACTGTCTCACTGCTGCGCTCTCACTTACCGGCATTCGGAGTTTGGCTAACGTCAGTAACCTGGTAGGGCCCATCGG
Organism: Nocardioides hankookensis; assembly: GCF_042658885.1. Taxonomy (NCBI): domain Bacteria; kingdom Bacillati; phylum Actinomycetota; class Actinomycetes; order Propionibacteriales; family Nocardioidaceae; genus Nocardioides; species Nocardioides hankookensis. The sequence goes on from NZ_JBHSRJ010000011.1 coordinate 2,370, forward strand.
CTATCCAGTGCTCTACCTCCGGCAAGAAACACACAACGCTGCACCTAAATGCATTTCGGGGAGAACCAGCTATCACGAAGTTTGATTGGCCTTTCACCCCTATCCACAGGTCATCCCCTCAGTTTTCAACCTAAGTGGGTTCGGTCCTCCACGCGGTCTTACCCGCGCTTCAACCTGCCCATGGATAGATCACTTCGCTTCGGGTCTTGAGCGTGCTACTCAAACGCCCTATTAGGACTCGCTTTCGCTACGGCTTCCCCACACGGGTTAACCTCGCAACACACCGCAAACTCGCAGGCTCATTCTTCAAAAGGCACGCCATCACCCCAACACCCCCATTGCAAAGAGGAGGGCAGCCGGGCTCTGACGGATTGTAGGCACACGGTTTCAGGTACTATTTCACTCCCCGCCAGGGGTACTTTTCACCTTTCCCTCACGGTACTTGTCCGCTATCGGTCATCAAGGAGTATTTAGGCTTAACGGGTGGTCCCGCCAGATTCACACGGAATTTCAGGGGTTCCGTGTTACTTGGGATACCACTCAACAGAGCAGGCCTTACGCTTACGGGGCTATCACCCTCTACGGCGCCACTTTCCAATGGACTTCAACTTCAACCAGCTTTTCTTACTGTCTCAGGAGCCGGCAGACTCCTACGAGTGGTCCCACAACCCCCTACCTGCAACCCCTGCCGGGTATCACACAGATAAGGTTTAGCCTCTTCCGATTTCGCTCGCCACTACTCTCGGAATCACTATTGTTTTCTCTTCCTACGGGTACTGAGATGTTTCACTTCCCCGCGTTCCCTCCACACGCCCTATATATTCAGGCGCGGGTAACACGACATGACTCGTGCTGGGTTCCCCCATTCGGACACCCCCGGATCACAGCTCGGTTGCCAACTCCCCAGGGCTTATCGCAGGCTCCTACGTCCTTCATCGGCTCTTGATGCCAAGGCATCCACCATGTGCCCTTCATAGCTTGTCGCACAAACACTCAACAAAAACTACAAAGTACAACTACAAAGTACAACTACAAAACAGACGAACACCAACCCCCTGTTTACAGCAACGAAGACCCCATGGACTCACGGGAACCCGTCGCAGGGCTGGCGCTCAAAACTCCACGGCCACCCACCCCATCACAGGGAGGCCACCGCGGAAGATGCTCGCGTCCACTATCCAGTTCACAAGAAACACACCCACCCAAGCCACCCACCACACTCCCCGAAGAGAGCACTCGCGGTAGACCGGTCCTGGAGGGCCAGAGAAGCTCTGCCTGACGGCTGATGCCTCAGGACTCAACAGTGTGTCTCGACCCATCTCACCCACCCACGACCAGCCAGGTTCCACACCCACCGCGAACGGCAGGTAGTACTGAGACCGACCACGAGCAAGCTCGAGGACCATTCATCGACGATTCCACTAGTGAACACCACCAATGCCACCTGAACGGATGCCAGGCGTGCGGGGCGTGTGCTCCTTAGAAAGGAGGTGATCCAGCCGCACCTTCCGGTACGGCTACCTTGTTACGACTTCGTCCCAATCGCCAGCCCCACCTTCGACGGCTCCTTCCACAAGGGTTAGGCCACCGGCTTCGGGTGTTGCCGACTTTCGTGACGTGACGGGCGGTGTGTACAAGGCCCGGGAACGTATTCACCGCAGCGTTGCTGATCTGCGATTACTAGCGACTCCGACTTCATGGGGTCGAGTTGCAGACCCCAATCCGAACTGAGACCGGCTTTTTGGGATTCGCTCCACCTTGCGGTATCGCAGCCCTTTGTACCGGCCATTGTAGCATGCGTGAAGCCCTGGACATAAGGGGCATGATGACTTGACGTCATCCCCACCTTCCTCCGAGTTGACCCCGGCAGTCTCCTATGAGTCCCCACCACGACGTGCTGGCAACATAGGACGAGGGTTGCGCTCGTTGCGGGACTTAACCCAACATCTCACGACACGAGCTGACGACAGCCATGCACCACCTGTACACCGACAAAAAGGGGCTACATCTCTGCAGCTTTCCGGTGTATGTCAAACCCAGGTAAGGTTCTTCGCGTTGCATCGAATTAATCCGCATGCTCCGCCGCTTGTGCGGGCCCCCGTCAATTCCTTTGAGTTTTAGCCTTGCGGCCGTACTCCCCAGGCGGGGCGCTTAATGCGTTAGCTGCGGCACGGAACCCATGGAATAGGCCCCACACCTAGCGCCCAACGTTTACGGTGTGGACTACCAGGGTATCTAATCCTGTTCGCTCCCCACACTTTCGCTCCTCAGCGTCAGGACATGCCCAGAGAACCGCCTTCGCCACCGGTGTTCCTCCTGATATCTGCGCATTTCACCGCTACACCAGGAATTCCGTTCTCCCCTGCATGCCTCTAGTCTGCCCGTATCGAAAGCAAGCCCAGAGTTAAGCCCTGGGTTTTCACTCCCGACGCGACAAACCGCCTACGAGCCCTTTACGCCCAATAATTCCGGACAACGCTCGCACCCTACGTATTACCGCGGCTGCTGGCACGTAGTTGGCCGGTGCTTCTTCTGTACCTACCGTCACCACCATCATCGGCGCTTCGTCGGTACTGAAAGAGGTTTACAACCCGAAGGCCGTCATCCCTCACGCGGCGTTGCTGGATCAGGCTTCCGCCCATTGTCCAATATTCCCCACTGCTGCCTCCCGTAGGAGTCTGGGCCGTGTCTCAGTCCCAGTGTGGCCGGTCACCCTCTCAGGCCGGCTACCCGTCGAAGCCTTGGTAGGCCATTACCCCACCAACAAGCTGATAGGCCGCGAGCACATCCCTGGCCGAAAAAACTTTCCACCAACACTCCATGCAGAGATCGGTCGTATCCGGTATTAGCCACCGTTTCCGGTAGTTATCCCAAAGCCAAGGGCAGATTACTCACGTGTTACTCACCCGTTCGCCGCTCGAGTACCCCGAAGGGCCTTTCCGCTCG